>JAJPHL010000045.1 GCA_021325275.1 Terriglobia bacterium
CTGGATTGACCGGATCTGAGTTGGTGAACGACTTCGAACCGGTTGTATTTGCGACATATCCGCAAATCGCGCGGCTCAAAAAGCAACTCATGCGGTTGGGCGCTACCCCGGCTCTGCTGAGCGGCAGCGGTTCGGCGGTCTACGGGTTGTGTGACAGCAGGCAGAGAGCGGAAAAGATCGCTCGGGGGTTGCGGGCGCGATTTCCGGAGTACGGCGTTTGGGTGGTGCGAACGGTGGGGGCGAGTGAAAGCTTGAGGATGCAGGGCGAGTGAGCATGCAAACCGATCGGCTGAAAATCTTCACCGGCAACGCCAACCGGCCTTTGGCCGAGGAGATTTGCGCGCACTTGAACGTCCCGCTGGGGCAATGCTTGGTGAAGCGCTTCAGCGACGGTGAAGTTTATCTCCAGATTCTGGAGAATGTGCGCGGCGCGGACGTTTTCGTGGTGCAGCCGACTTCAAACCCCGGCGACCGCCACTTGATGGAGTTGCTGTTGATGGTCGACGCGTTGAAACGCGCCTCGGCGGAGCGAATCACGGCGGTGATGCCGTATTACGGTTACGCCCGGCAAGACCGCAAGGATAAGCCGCGCGTTCCGATTTCCTCGAAGCTGGTGGCGGATTTGTTGACCGCGGCCGGTGCGAACCGCGCGTTGACGATGGACTTGCACGCGCCGCAGATCCAGGGGTTTTTCAATATCCCGGTGGATCATTTGTTCGCGACGCCGGTGCTCGTCGAGTATTTCCAGCGGCTGGCGCTGCCGGATTTGACGGTCGTATCGCCCGACGCGGGCGGCGTGGAGAGAGCGCGATTCTTCGCCAAGAATCTCGCGGCGCCTCTCGCGATTGTCGATAAGCGGCGCGAGGAAGTGAACGTTGCGGAAGTGATGCACGTGATCGGCGACGTGTCCGGCCGTACGGTTTTGATTGTCGACGATATTGTCGACACCGCCGGAACGCTGGTGAAGAACGCCGAAGCGTTGTTGCATCGCGGCGCGAAGAAAGTTTGGGCTACGGCGTCGCACGCGGTGCTTTCCGGGCCGTCGGTGCAGCGCGTGACGGAGTCGAAGTTGGAAGAGTTGGTGGTAACGAATTCGATTTTGCTGTCGCCAGAGGCCCGGCAGTGCAAAAAGATCAAGGCCTTGTCGATCGCGGAGCTGATGGCTCGGGCGATCCAATCGATTCATGAGGAAACTTCCGTCAGCAGGCTGTTCCTGTAGACGGCGCCCCTGCGACGGCAGGAGCAGTAGAAAAGAAGAACGAAGGAGAGGCATTTTATGTCGCAAGCTACGATCAATTTGACCGCCGAAACGCGCACCCCCGGCACCAAGAACGATGCGCGCCGCGTGCGCGCCGCCGGGCACGTGCCCGCGGTGTTGTATGGATTCGAGAAGACGCCGATTTCTCTGGCGTGCGATCCCAAGCCGTTGTTGGTGGTGGTACATTCGGAATCGGGCCACAACCGCATTTTGAATTTGGCGGTGAAGGGCGGCGAAACCGCTTCGTGCGTGGTGCAGGATTGGCAAGTCGATCCGGTCAGCGACAAATTGCTGCATGTCGATCTGCGCCGCATCGATCTGGCGAAGAAATTGCGCGTCCGCATCGCCGTCCATGCCGTGGGTGAATCCAAGGGCGTGAAGGTGCAAGGCGGAATCCTCGAGTTTGTGCAGCGCGAAGTGGAAGTGGAATGCTTGCCGCTCGACATTCCTGAATTCATCGCCGCGGATGTCACCGAACTCGTAGTCGGCAAGGCGCTTCGCGTGCGCGATCTCGTGGTGGACTCGAAGCTGAAGCTGGTCGGCAATCCCGACCAGGTTGTGGCGCACGTAATCACCATCAAGGAAGAGGAAGTCAAGGCGCCGGAAGAAGCGGCTGCCGCGGCTGCCACGCCGGCCGAGCCCGAAGTCATCAAGAAGGGCAAGAAGGAAGAGGAAGGCGAGGAAGCTGCTGCGCCTGCCAAGCCCGAAGGCGGCAAGGGCGAGAAGAAGAAGTAACGGAGCGCCATGTCGGCTCCCGATACGTCTTCTCCGCCGCAAGAGCGCGTGGTGGCTCCGCCGCCATTGTGGATTGTGGTGGGGCTGGGCAATCCCGGCGAGCAGTACGCGGAAACGCCGCACAACCTGGGCTTTCGCGTGATTGCGAAACTGGGCGAGTCGGCGGGGATTCGCGTGAATCGTCCGGAAGCGAAGTCGCTCGTGGGCGTGGGAGAGATCGAAGGCCGCAAAGTGGTGCTGGCCACGCCGCTCACGTACATGAATTTGAGCGGCGGCGCGGTGCGCGAGTTGCTTAAGAAGTACGAAGCGGGTCGCGAAGCGTTGTTGCTGGTGTTCGATGAGTTGAGTTTGCCGTTCGGGTCCATCCGCATCCGCGAGCGCGGAAGCGCGGGAGGACACAACGGCGTGGATTCGGTGATCGACGGCGTGGAATCGCAGGAGTTCACCCGAATCCGGTTAGGAATCGCGCCCGACCATCCGGTGGCGCCGGAGCACAAAGCGGCATTCGTGCTGAAGGCGTTTCCGAAGGCGGCGAAGCCGCTGGTGGAAGAACTGGTGGATCGCGGGGCGGATGCAGTGCGCATGTTGTTGCGGGACGGCGTGGCCAAGGCGATGAATGAATTTAATCGCAGAGAGGCTGCCGAAAAATAGAATTTCCGGACTACCTCGGGATTGTCCCGAGAATCCATCTCGATCCCTGCGGGGAATCGGGGTCCGGAGAAAAGCGAAAGGGAGCAGATGCGGATTTACGAGATCATGTTCATCGTTCGTCCAGACGTAGTGGAAGAAGATCTGGACAAACTGATCGCCCAGTTCGACGGCATTGTGACGTCGACGGGCGGCAAAGTTCAAAAGGCCGAAAAGTGGGGCCGTCGACGGTTGGCGTATGAGGTCAAGCGCTGCCGCGAAGGTCAATACGTTCTCTTCACCATTGAGTGCGATCCGGCGACGGTGCGCGAATTCGAGCGCCGTTTGAAGGTGGTCGATTCGGTGGTGAAATTCCTGACCGTTCGCGTGGACGAGGAATTGAAGCGTCTGGCGAAGATCAAAAAGAAGCGCGAAGCACGCGCCGCGCGGCGCCGCAAACCGGCCGCCGCAGCTCCGGCGCCTGCGGCAGCGCCCAGTTTACCCGCGGAAGCGATGGCAAAGGAATAAGGAGAACATATGCCTGAAGGAAATTTTGGCGGTGGTGGTGGCGGATATCGTGGTGGCGATCGCGGCGGTGACCGCGGAGGAGACCGTGGCGGCGATCGCGGACGGCGTGGTCCCGGAGGCCCTGGTGGTCCCGGCGGCCCGGGCGGTCCTGGCGGCAAGAAGCAATATTTCCGCCGCAAGAAAGTTTGCAAGTTCTGTATCGAGAAGATCGACGACGTGAATTACAAGGACGTGAAACTTGTTTCGTCGTTCATCGCCGAGCGCGGGCGCATCATGCCGCGCCGGATTACCGGCGTGTGCGCGCCGCATCAACGCCGCATTTGCGACGCTATCAAAAAGGCGCGGAACATTGCGTTGCTGCCGTTCTCGATCGAATAACTTTCCGACATCAGAAACAGGAGATCTGCAATGGAAGTTTTACTGCGTCAAGATGTACACAATGTCGGCCATCGCGGCGATTTGGTGAAGGTAGCCGATGGTTTTGCGCGCAACTTTCTGTTGCCGCGCAAGCTCGCGGTGGCGGCGACTGAAGGCAATCGCAAGGTGGTCGAGCAGGAGAAGGCCGCCGCGGTGCGCCGTGAAGCCGTGGAACGCGGCGACGCCGAGAAGCTCGCGCAAATGCTTACCGGCATCACGGTGACGGTGTCGCGCAAGGCGGGCGAGGGCGATCAACTTTTTGGTTCGGTTACCGCCATTGATGTCGCCGATGCGCTCGCGGCCAAGGGCTATCAAGTGGACCGCCGCAAGATCCAACTGGAGGATCCGATCAAACAGTTGGGCGAATTCCACGTCGCGGCGAAGTTGCACAAGGATGTCACCGCGCAGGTGACGGTCCAGGTGGTCAAGGAAGCCGAGTAGGGTTTCTCTGCGTCTCTGCGTTCTATGCGTTAAGAAAAACGTTCGCGATAGGGCCGACGGTTTTTTCAACGCAGAGAACGCAGAGGCGCAGAGAAGAACAAGGTCGTCGCGATTAAGCCGTGCGTGTCGCGGTTTTTCAGCGGTATAATTCCACCAGTGTAATGCCAAGTTGGGTGGAGGACGCATGCGTCTCCGGCGGCCGCCGATTTATTCGCTAGCATTCCTTTTACTTTTCCATTTCTCTGCGTCTGCGGGACGCGTCACCGCGATCTTCCGGGCGCCCCAGTTCGTCAACGTTCGGCAAATGCTTCAAGATGCTGCCGGCAATGTGTACCTCGCCGGCGCTTACGTGATCCTTCCGTCGACGATGCCTCTACCTGATCAGGCGGTGGTCAGCAAGTTGTCGCCGGATGGCAAAGTGGTTTTCACAACCGTTTTCGGCGGCCTGCAAGGTCTAACGGATGCTACGGCAATCGCGCTTGCGCCCGATGGATCGATTGTAGTCGTCGGCACGACCAGTTCTGCCAACTTTCCCATCACCCCAGACGCCGCGCAGACGCAACTCGCCGGCACAACGCTTGGTCCTGGCACAGGGTTTTTCGTGCGCCTCGACGCGAACGGCAACATCAAGTACGCGAGCTATCTGAATTCCGGCTCGCAAGGATTATCGCCGGCCTTCTTGGTCCTCGACCCCGCCGGCAACGCGTACGTGTCCGGCTCGGGGAATTTCACATCCACGCCCGGCGCGTTGCCGTCTGGATCGACGAGTAATCGCTGGATGGCAAAGATCGATACGAGCGGCAAGCTTGTTTTCGGCACTGGACTTATCGGTGGCGCAATTGCGCTCGACGCATCCGGATCGATTTACGTCGCCGGAAGCGCGACGCCCGATCAACCGCCGCCGCTGACTTCCGGAGCGTTTCAAACCCAGGTGAATGCCTACTCGTGCACCGGTAATGCCTTTGTCGGTTTCGCTTGCGCGTATCAATACGTCGTCAAGTTGGATGCGACCGCCAGCCATGTGATCTACGCGACGTGGCTCTCCGGAAGGTTTGGAGCGACGCCAACCAGCATGGCCGTGGACGGCGCAGGAAATGTGATCGTCGCCGGAACCACGTTTTCGGCGGATTATCCGGTGACGCCCGGAGCGTATCAGCAAACGAATTACTCGAACCTCACGCCCTACGACAAAACATCGGTATTCGGCGGCCTTCCCATCGAATTCCCGGTGACTGGATATGTTACGAAGCTCAACGCGACGGGAACCGCGCTCCTGTTCTCGACTTTTTTGGGCGGCTCGGGATCTGACACGATTGGCACGCTTGCGACCGACGCGTCCGGCAACATTTACTTGGGCGGCGCGACGACGTCACCGGATTTTCCGGGATTGGACGTAGTGCCGGCAGCGTGCCGTCCCAGTTTCGTCTATCCCACAGCGTACGCCACTCGCCTCAGCGCGGATGGAAGCGCGCTCTCGGTGACGCAGCTTGCGAATCGCTTGGCTTCCCTCAGCTACACGCCGCCCGTGTCTCCCGGACCTCTGGCACAAATCGCGCTCGATGGCGCGGGAAAAGCGAGCGCCGTGGTTTCCGGCAACGTTGCCGCGATGGATTTGCTGGCGGCGCCGGCACCGCTTGTTTGCGCGACCGACGCCGGCGATTACGCGCCGCTGACCACCATCGCGCCAGGACAACTCTTGTCGCTCTTCGGTGAAGGAATCGGTCCAGAGGTGCCTGCGGCCCCTCCGTCGACGGCCGATTCGGTGCCCGTGGCGCTTGGCGGTGTCTCGGTGACTTTCAATGGAACGGCCGCGCCGATTCTTTACGCCGCATCGGGACAAGTGAATGTGCAGGTGCCGTATGAAGTTGCGGGCCAGTCGAGCGTGACGATGCAGATCAACTACACAGTCAACGGTTCCGGCACGCTAGCCTTCACAACGATGACCAGCCAGCCGAGCGTTTTCGTTTCAACGCCGGCTTTCGCCACATGCGGGAGCACCGAGACAAGCGGCGTGCTGCCGCTCGCGATCAACGGCGACTTTACGGTGAACAGTTGCGCGAACGCGGCGGTGCGCGGCAGCTCAATCTATCTGTTGTTGGACGGCCTGGGTTTGGCCGGCGGCACTCCGGTGACCGGTCTGCTCGCCCGCGCGGCGACGCCGCTGCCCACGGACTTCATTGCCTCAGCGAGTACGTCGGATGGGCGCAATGTTTCCGCGAACATTTCGATCACCGCCGACACGGGACAAATCAGCGGCGTGTGGCTCGCGAAGATCGATCTGCCCTCCAACGTCGCGTCGCCGTACACCATGATCGGTTTGATCGTCCACGGCGTTTCGGTCCGCGAGAAAATGATCATCTGGACGAAGTAGGTTTCTCTGCGCCTCTGCGTTCTCTGCGTTTAAAAAACCTTTTGTGATAGGGCCGACGGTTTTTTTAAACGCAGAGAACGCAGAGACGCAGAGAAAACCAGCGCGGCAAGGCGTTGTGCTACGCTCTTCTTTGTGACGCTTCACCGCTTGCGCGCTGTTCTCCTCCTTCTTTTTCTCCCTTGTGCGTCCCTTCGCGCACTCGATCTTTCCCACGCCACCGTTGTCGCGACGCCTTCGAAAGCCGCGACCATGCTCCTCGAGGAAGCGGAGAAGCGCACCGGCATTCGCTGGACCCTCGCGAATACGCCCGCGCCCGGCGTCGACATCATCATCACGCGCACCGCGGGGCCCGCGGAGGGCTATCGCATTTCCGTCGAGGGCGAGCACGTGGTCGTCGCGGGTAACGATGCGCGCGGCATTCTGTTCGGCATCGGACGGCTGCTGCGCGAAATGCGACTCACTCCGGGTCACGCCAACATCGATAGCGATTTCACCGTGGTCACCGCGCCCGCATATCCGCTGCGCGGACATCAACTCGGATACCGGCCGAAGACCAATTCCTACGACGGCTGGTCGCTGCCGGTTTGGGAGCAATACATTCGTGACCTGGCAGTTTTCGGCACGAATGCCGTGGAGTTGATCCCGCCGCGGTCCGACGACGCGCCGACCAGTCCGCTGTTTCCGCTGCCGCCGATGGACATGATGATCGGCATGTCTAAACTTCTGGACGATTACGGACTCGACGTGTGGATTTGGTATCCGGCCATGGATCCCGACTACACGAAACCGGAGCAGGTTCGCGCCGCCGTCGAAGAATGGGCCGACGTTTTCCGCAAGCTGCCGCGCGTCGACGCCGTTTTCGTTCCGGGAGGCGATCCGGGACACACCGAGCCGAAAGTTTTGATGGCGTTGCTCGAGCAGCAAGCCGCGTCGCTGCGGAAATATCATCCGCACGCGCAAATGTGGGTGTCGCCGCAAGGATTCAACGACGAGTGGATGAAGCAATTCCTGGCGATCCTGAACAAACAGCAGCCCGCTTGGCTGACGGGCATCGTTTACGGTCCACAGGTTCGCGGCACGATTCAGGAATTGCGCGCCGCCGTTCCCAAGCGCTACGCGCTGCGCCATTATCCCGACATCACGCACAGCAAGCAGTCGCAGTATCCGGCGCAGAACTGGGATACGGCGTACGCCATCACCGAAGGACGCGAGGGAATCAATCCGCGGCCGTATGACGAAGCCGCAATTTTCCGCCGCACGCAGCCAGGCACAAACGGATTCATTACGTATTCGGAAGGTTGCAACGACGACGTAAATAAAATCATTTGGAGCTCGCTCGGTTGGGACCCGGAAGCGAACGTGCGCCAGATCGTTCAGCAATACGCACGATATTTCATCGGGGAATCGCTTGGACCGCTCTTTGCCGACGGAATTTTCGACCTGGAACAAAACTGGCGCGGACCTCTGGCGCAAAACGCCGGCGTCAACGCGACGCTCGACACGTTTCGCGAACTCGAAAAACGCGCGACTCCGCGCGATCTCGCGAATTGGCGGTTTCAGCAGGGGCTGTACCGCGCGTATTACGACGCCTACACTCGCGACCGGCTGAATTACGAGAATCTGCTGGAGAGCCAGGCGTTCGACGCATTGCGCTACGGCGACAAAGACCGCGCGATCCAAACCCTCGACCGCGCGGTGACCGATCCCGTCGCGCAGGAGTATCGAACGCGCGTTTTCGAGTTGGCCGAAGCGCTGTTCAAAAGCATCAAGATGCAACTCAGCGTGAAGCTGTATCAAGCGATCGCCGTCGATCGCGGCGCGAACCTCGACACGATCGACGTGCCGCTGAACGATCGCTTGTGGCTGAAGAAACGAATCGCTGAGGCCAACGATCAAGCCGCCCTCGACGCATTGGTGCATCGCACCGACCCCGGCTCCGGCGGATTCTACGACGATCTCGGCGTCTCCGATCGCCAACCGCATTTGGTGAACGATCCCGGAACGTACATCGGTTTTGCCTACAACGCCGAGTGGCCGCGCGCCTGGTGGAATCACGCGGCGGCACTGTACGACGCGCCGCTGCGCATGCGCTACACGGGACTCGATGGGGAAGCGCATTATCGCTTGCGCGTGGTGTACGCGGGCGACAGTCCGCGCGTGAAAATGAAGCTTTCCGCCGGCGATTCCGAAATCGAAGTACATCCGTTCATCGACAAGCCAAGTCCGATGAAGCCGCTTGAGTTCGATATCCCTGCGGCAGCGATCAAGAACGGCGAGTTGCTGCTAACTTGGCGTCGCGAAGCGGGGCAGGGCGGCAACGGACGCGGCAATCAAGTCGCCGAAGCGTGGTTAATTCGCGTGCGCTGAGAAGATTCTCGGGAAATCGCTGTTTTTGTCCGTCCGTTTTCCCTGTCTTCACCGCCGGTCCAGCATTCCACGTCGTTTCGAGCCCATAACTGACTCAATCTCCCTCGCTACCTCCACGAAGTTGGACTGACTGGCCTCCGCTTTCCCCCTAACTCATTGTACCGATTCCAGTTAGGTCCTCGGTAGGTTCGTTTTGTAATTTTAGTAATTTCGGCGCGGTTTGATTCTCCACTAACGGTGCCGCGCATCAAAACTATTGTGACACAGTGCTGTATCGTGTTCGGGCACCGCGAGGCCTAACCGCCTGATTCAACTAACGAAAAAAACCGCAGTGCGAAAGTTCGCCTTGATTCATGGTTCGCGGGAATCTGTCTCCGGCAGCCTCCTGGGCTAAACGCTGTCGCCTTCTGCCGCAGGCTCGGCCGATCATGTCGATCTCTCGCTACTTCACCGGCCAGCGCAGGATCGTTCGCAATTTCGCCGGCGCCACGCGCCGCGGATCGCTTAGGTAAATCTCGTGCGGGCGTCCCGCTCCTTTTTTTCCGTTCGCCGTCGCGAATGCCTCGAGCTGCATTTGCGTTTCACCCATCTTGTCGTAAGGACCCACGTGCAACATCTGCACGCATCCGCGCTCGTTCAGTCTTACAAGCTTCACTTGCTTGATCAGCGGACCCTTGGACTCAAGCTTCGCCGCGACCGCCGCTTTCAAATCCTTCGCGGTGATGAAATCAGGCGTGCGGATCATCAGTTCGTATCGCCATTGATCGCGCGGCGCGCGCAGATTTTCCCAGCGGCATTCGAGTTTGCACACGGTGTAATCTTTGCCGGCGAATTTGCGCGCCATCTTGATCGTGAACGCCATGTTGTAGAGTGCGCCGATCGCGTCTTGGAATTCCGGACCGCCCGGCAGGCCCGTGCCGGAGATCGCCAAGTATTGCGCCGGCTTCGTTTTCACGAACGCCGGCTTACGCGGCGTAACGTACTCCGCCTTACAAGTTTTGTAGAGATCGAGTTTCACTTAGATCGCCTCCCACTTTTCCGCGCTGCCATTTTAGCGGTAGTTGTGTTGTGCTGCAAACTGTAGCGAAATTTTTTTGCTGAATTTTATCGCAAGCATAACCGGAACTCATTGACCGTGGCGCGCAACTCGTTGTACCGTGAACCTCTTAAGCAAAATGGTGGATGTCCCTTCCGGGTTAGGGCTTACCGGAAGTGGGCTTTTGATTTCAGGTAGCGAGGCACACAATTCTAAGGAGTCAACCCATGAAGGATTCCGTCCGTAGGACTTTTCGCGCAACTCTGCTGTGCGCAATCATGATCGCCATCGCGGCCGCGGGGGCTGCCGCGCAGGCGACTGGATCGGGCACGATTACGGGCCGCATTTTGGACCCACAAGGATTGCCGGTCGCGGGCGCGGCCGTCACGGTGCGCGGCACCGACACGCATGTTGAAACGCCGCTCGTGACGAACGACGCCGGTATCTACCAAGCGTTCTTCTTGCCGCCTGGTCCGTACGAAATCGCGGTGAGCAAGACGGGATTCGCCAACTTGGTGCGTAAGGAGCTCTCGTTGCAAGTCGGCCAAACGCTCACCATTGATCTGAGCTTGAGTGTGAAATCGACGCAGACCGAAGTGACGGTCACGGGCGAGGCTCCGGTTGTGGATACCGAGAAGACCGATGTCTCCCAAGTGGTCAGCCAGACGGCCAAGGACAACCTGCCGATGGCCGGACGCAATTGGGCGCAGTTTGTTTTCACCACACCCAACGTCACCAACGACGGATCCACAGGCCTCTATTCGGCGCGCGGAATTTCCGGACTCTATAACCAAGCCAATGTCGACGGCGCGAACAACAATCAGGCGTTCTTCTCGGAGATGAAGGGCCGCACCACGCTGCCCTATGTGTATTCCATGGACTCGATCCAGGAATATCAGGTCGCCACCAGCAACTATTCGGTGGAAATGGGACAAGCGGCGGGCGCGGTGATCAACGCCGTTACGAAATCGGGCAGCAACACGGTCCACGGCGATTTGTTCTATTACTTGCGCTATCCTACGTGGAACGCGCTCGATCCTTACGGGAAGTCGCGCACGCCTCCCATCTTGACCCAGCCGATTCACCAGCAACAGCAATTCGGCGGCAGTGTCGGCGGCGCGATCGTGAGAGACAGACTCTTCTACTTCCTCACGTATGACGGATCCCGGAAAGTCGACCCGGTTCTGTACACGAGCAGCGCCACGTATCCGCAGGCTTGCGCCGCGCCGATCTCATCCACCGTTTGCGCGTCGGCGAACAGTTTCGTGTCCAGCCTGCTCGGCGGGTTCCCGCGCACGCAGAATCAGGACATCGCCTTCGGCAAGCTCGATTACGTGTTCAACTCGAACAACCGCATCAATGCGTCGTTCAACTTCGATAATTTCCGCGGGCCGAATTCCTACACCACAGCCACAACCGTGAACAACAGTTCGGTGAGCACCAACGGCAAGGCCGTCACGCATGAGCGTAACTTCGTGGCGAACTGGAGTTCGATCCTGACTTCTTCGTTAGTCAATAACCTGCGCGCACAGTGGTCGCGCGATTTGGAGATCATCGCCGCCAACTACACCGCGCCCAGTGTCACCGTGACCAACTTCACGGCGTACGGCTTGCCCAACGCGCTGCCGCGTCCCGCGTTCCCCGACGAGCATCGTCTCCAGTTCACCGATGTGCTGGAAAAAGTGAAGGGCACCCATACGATCAAGGTTGGATACGACTTCAACATTATCCACGAGCTGCTCATCAACCTGTTTCAGGGCGGCGGCGTGTACACGTATGCCGGAGCGAACGCGTGGAACCAGTGGGTGGCCGACGTGACGGGCACGAGCTTGGGCGACGGCCTCACGGGCCGCCACTGGGCGACGTTCGTGCAAGTCAACGATCCTGTCACGCACGTCGGCAGGGACGATTTCTATAACAACGACTACGCGTTTTTCGCCGAGGATACTTGGAAGGTCAAGCCGAACCTGACCATCAACTACGGCTTGCGCTATGACGTTTCCACGATTCCGCAGCCGCCGCTTCCCAATACGCTCACGTCGTTGACCACGCTCTACACGTCGACGATCAACATTCCCAAGGATCAGTTCGGGCCGCGCGTAGGTGCGGCGTGGAACTTGGGACACGGCAACGTGCTCCGCGTCGGCTACGGTTTGTTCTTCACCAAGACGTCGAACAGCCAGTATTACGCCACGCGCGTGGAAAACGGCGTGATCCAGCAGACGTTCAACTGCAACCCAACGACTTGCCCGGCGCTGACATTCCCCAACGTGATCTTCACGCCTCCGGGCGGCACGCCGGTTGCGCCGTTTGCCGGTGCGTTGACGCCGAAAGTGACGACGTTCTCGCCGCCCGCGCTGACCCAAACCACGCGCGGTCAAGTGCCCGACTTCGTGAATCCGCGCGTGCATGAAGGCGATGTGACGTTCGAACATCAGATCGGTCAAGGTTCGAGCGTGACGGCCAGCTATGTGTTCAGCCGCGCCCAGCACCTGCCGGCGTTCATCGATCAGAACATCGCGCCGTCGACCACGACGAAGAGTTACGACGTCCTGTCGACGGGCGGCGCCACGCTGACCACCATCGCCAATGTGCCGTTCTACACTTCACGCCTGCAAACCGCCACGGGCCCAATTCTCGTTGGGTTCAGCGACGTGAATTCCTGGTACAACTCGTTTGTGCTGACGTTCCGTCATCCCTTCCACCATGGATTGGAATTCGTTACCAACTACACGCTCAGCAAGGCGGTGGACGGCGGCGAAATCCAGGGCCAATTCGGAACCTTCAACGGCGGCGGCAGCAATTTCCCCGTCGACCCGTACAATCGCCGATTGGAAAAGGCGGCCTCAGACCTCGATCAGCGCCAGCGCTTCAGCAATTCCTTGATCTGGCGGCCGGACTTCGGCAAGCACTTCGACAATCCGGACCTGAAATGGATTTTCAGCGGATGGACCACCTCGACGATTTGGACGATCAACACCGGGCAGCCGCTTTCGCCGACCATCAACGGTGCGAATCCGGTGGCGGGCGGTGTTGACGGCGGTTTGACCGGCGGATCGAACAACAACTCCGGCACGGCGCTGAACGGCGCGCGTCCTTACGGGGAAGCTCGCAACAGTTTCCTGGGACCGGGCCTCGGCGACGTCGATTTGCGTCTCGCGCGCACGATCACGATCAAGGAGAAACTTAACTTCACGCTGTTGGGCGAAGCGTTCAATCTGTTCAACTTCACCAACTTCTACAGCTTCAACTCGACGCAGTACAACTACACGGCGCTCGGTTCGGGGAATTGCACGGCGGTTTTGGGACACACCAACAATTGCTTGGTGCAGAACATTTCGCCCACCGGCTTCCTGACGCCGACGTCGACCTCGAGCAACCTGTCGGGTGCTCGCCAGTTGCAGGTGTCGTTGCGTTTGTCGTTCTAGCGGGAAACGGCTCTCCGCGCCTCTGTGTTGAAAACTGGCGGTTCTTTCAACGCAGAGACGCGGAGGCGCAGAGGAAAGCCTCCGCTCCGTCATTCAGCAAATTTCTTGTAGACGCTGGCGTATTTCGCGTGACTCGCTCGATAAGCACTCATGACGTGCGCTTTCGGCCTGTTCGGAGCGGGGCCGGGGGTCGGCGCGCACTGCACGGACGGCACGGAAGCGATTGGGCTTGCGGAGGCCGGTCCATTCTTTTCAACAACGTCGGTTGCTTCGTTTTGTAATTCTCGTAGTTTCCGCTCCCGGTCCCTCATTGTTCGTTCTTTCTTCCTTCGCTGTCTCTTCAATGCCAACGTCACGGTTAAGCCCTCCATGGGGGGGCGCGGGTTATTCATAGCGCAACGCCGTGGTCGGTTCGATACGCGTGGCTTTTCGCGCCGGGAAATAGCACGCTGCCAATCCCGTGACTCCCAATAGCGCGACGACCGCGGCCAGCGTGAGCGGATCGTGTGTGGACACATCGCGCAGCATACTCGCCAGTACCCGCGTTGCCGCGAGGCTCGCGGCGAGGCCCACGGCCACGCCTATGCCGATCAGCACGCCGCCGCGCATCATCACCATTCCCAGCACGTCCCACGACGTTGCGCCGAGCGCCATACGGATGCCGATTTCGCGCGTTTGCCGCGCTACGTTGTAGGCGATCACGCTGTACACGCCTAAAGCCACCAGCGTCAGACCGACGCCCGCGAAAATCCCGAAGAGCATCACGCCCAAGCGAGGTTCGGCGTAGGAAAATCGCTTGATCCAATTCTTCAGAGTGTCGGTAAGGGTTAGTGCGACATTCCGGTCCACGCCCCAGATTTCGCCGCGCACGCTGTTCAGCAACGGCACCGGATCGCCCGAGGTGCGCACCAGAATGCCGCGCTCGAATGCTCCCGTGATCGTATAGGGCAAGAACGCTTCAGGCATCGTCGGCTCCTCGATGCCTTGATTCGCCACATCGCCGACCACGCCGACGATTTCGAAGACCGGGTTGTCGACCTTGCTGTCCGGCATGGTCTCGAGCAACTCGAACTTGATCGTTCGGCCGATGGGATCTTCGTTGGCGAAATACCTGGCCACCAAAGTTTGATTCACCACCGCGACTTTGCGCGCATCGTTCACTTCCGCTGCCGTGAATACGCGCCCGCGCACCAGTTTCAAACCGAGCGTGGGAAAATATCCTTCGCTGACGAGTTGGAAAATCGAGTTCCAAGTCTCGCTGTGCGTCTTCCCGGCGATTTGAATGTCGCTGCGAATTCCGCCGTAAGGGGGCAAGGTGCTCGTTTCCGTCGCGGCGACCACGCCGGGCAGCGCGTAGAGCTTCGGCAAGAGCACGCGAAAGAAACTTTGTTTCTCTTGCGCCGTTTTGTATTGGCCTCGCGGCAAGGGCAGTCGCGCCGAAAGAACATGATCCACTTCGATTCCCAAATCTTTGTAGATCATCTTGAAGAAGCTGCGCATCACCAGGCCCGCGCCCGACAAGAGCACCAGCGACATAGCTACCTCCACCACCACCAGCGTGCTGCGCAAACGGCCTTGCCGCGAGCCCGTGCCCGAGCCTTTGCCGGAATCCTTGAGCGGTTCCACGAGTTCCTGCTTGGTGGTTTGCAGCGCCGGCACGAGTCCAAAGATCACTGAGGTCAGCGCCGCCAAGCCGATGCTGAACAACAGCACGGGAATGTTCATGTGAATCCGCGCTTCGCCGGGAATCAAACCGTCGGGCATCATGGTGACGATCGCGCGCATGCCGAAAAATGAAAACAACACGCCGATCGCCATACCGCCGAACGCCAGCGCCAGGCTCTCGATCAGCAATTGGCGAATCAGCCTGTTGCGGTTCGCTCCCAGCGCCGAGCGGATCGCCATTTCTCGTTCGCGCACCGACGCGCGCGCCAGCAGCAGGTTCGCGACGTTCGCGCAAGCGATCAGCAGCAGCAAGCCCACCGCTGCCGCCAAGGTGAAAAGCGTTTTCTTGAACGGACCCACAATGCTATCCACCCAGCTTTGGACTTCCACGGTGAAATTCTTCGGATAATTCTTCGGATACGCCACGGCCAAGCGATGCGCGATGGCGTTTAGTTCCACCTGTGCTCGTTGCATCGTGACGCCCGGTTTCAGTTTCGCCTGAAACTGGAAGTAATGCTTGTTCCAGTCGGGATCGGCGCGGTCGAGTCGCGCGGGCCGATAGAGGTCGGCGCCCAGTTTGTTGAATCGCGCCGGCATGATTCCCACGAGCGTGGTGGGCGTGCCGTTGATGATGAACGTGCGCCCCAGAATCTTGGGGTCCTGATTGTAGTACTTGGTCCACATCTTGTAATGCATCACAAACACGGGTGGCGCGCCGGGCTTGGCGTCTTCCGGCATTAGGACTCGCCCGATCAGGGCCGGGACGCCCAGAAATCGAAACATATTTTCGGAAGTGTAGCCGCCTTGATACTGCTCCGTGCCTTCGGCGGTAGAAATCAGCGCGTCTTCGCCTCCTCCGCCGATGACGTCTTCAAACACCGTCGACTGTTCCTTGTAGTCGAGGAATTCGGCCACCTGAAACGCGCCGCGCCCGCCGGGACGGCTGCTGGTAGTGTCGTGGATGTAGAACGCCACCACACGATCCGCACCGGAATACGGGAAGGGGTCCAGCAGGACATTCTGGATCACGCTGAAGATCGTGGTGGCTGCGCCAATGCCCAGGCCCAGGGCCAGCAGGGCCAAGCCGGTAAACAGGGGTTGATTCCGCAGACCGCGCAGACCGTATCGGAAGTCCTGCCAAATGGAATGCATGCAAGTACAGACGCTTGGAACGGGTTGGCGTTCCCGGAATCTTCATGGGTCGCGTCTGCCTTTTTCGACCTAACCGCTGCCACTTGAGGCAGTCTAAGTAGACAGATGGAGCAGAGTTACGCGGTTGCGGTGGCCCAAGCCAGGGCCGGTGACCCGATGGCATTCCGGCAACTGGTGGAACGCCACAGCCGTGGCGTGTTCCGTCTGGCGTTCCGTATTACAGGCAACGAACAGGACGCCGAAGACGTGGTTCAGGACACTTTTTTGAAACTACATCGCAATTTCGAGAAGTTCGAAGATCGCTCGGCGCTGGGCACCTGGCTGTATCGAATCGCGACGAACTGCGCGCTTGACCTGATCCGCGGCCGCAAGCGTCATTTGCAAAATCGCGAGCCCGAGGACGAGCAAGGTATGGCGGCCGTCGACAAGCTCTCGAGCGAAGCGCCGTCGCCGGATCGCTTGACGCTCTCCGCCGAGTTGCGCGAGCGCGTGGCGGCGGCGCTGGGACGCCTGAGTCCCGCCGAGCGAGCCGCGTTCGTGCTGCGGCATTTCGAAGGGCAGGGCATTGAGACCATCGCCGCCACGCTGGGATTGCGGCCCGGAGCGGCCAAGAACACGATTTTCCGTGCGGTACAAAAGTTACGAGGAGAACTTGAAGTTTATGCAGCGGCATCTGAGTGAAGAACAACTAGTGGAGCTTTACTACGGCGATCTCGCCGAAGGCCGGGAAGCAACGGCGCATCTCGATTCCTGCAAGGCGTGCGGCGACGACTACCGTCAACTGCGCGCCATGCTCGAGATGGTGAAGGAAGCGCCGGTTCCCGAGCGCGGTCCCGAGTACGGACGCGAAGTTTACGTCCGCTTGCTGCCGATGCTCGAAGAAAACGCGGCCGAGGAAGTCGAGCACAGTTGGAGCGTGCTGGACGCGTGGAAGAATTTCGTGCGCGGCTGGAGCTGGACCGGCGCCACGGCGATGGCGGCGTTGCTGGTCGTCGCGTTCATGGCCGGACGCATGTTGCCGCGCGGCGGATCACCGCCAACGGGCGGCGACCTAGGGAAAAATCAAGCGCCGATCCAGCAAAGCGTGCTGCTGGTCGCGCTCGGCGACCACTTGGATCGCTCGGAGTTGGTGCTGCTTGAAATGCAGCACGCGCAAGCAATCCCCGAGGGTCGCGTGAATTCGGCGGACATCTCGACGCAACAGCAGTACGCGGAAGATCTGATCGCGGACAACCGGCTCTATCGCACGGTGGCCGCGCAAGAAGGCGACGCCAGCACCGCGGGTGTGCTCGAAGATCTCGAGCGCATCCTGATGGAGATCGCCAACAGCCCCTCGAAACTCGACGAGAAGGAGCTGGAGAGTCTACAGAAACGCATCGAGGACAAAGGGATTTTATTCAAAGTTCGGGTGATCGGTTCGGCTGTGCGCGACAAGGAACAATCGTCGCTGCCCGCTATTTCGGGCGGTGGCGCATCGCGCTCGGCGTCGGGTCGGGGAAAACTCTAAGGGCTCAAAGGACAAACTGAAATGAAAACAACTACGATTTGGGGAATGGCAATCTTGGCGGCGGTCATGACGGTCGCCGCACAAACACCCGCACCGGCTCCCGTACCTGCGGTTCCGGCCGTCGCGCCGGTGGCTCCTGTTTACGCGGCGGCTCCTGTTTACGCGGCGGCTCCTGTTTACGCCGCGGCTCCGAAAGCGCCCGCCTATCAAGCGGCTCCGGCAGTGCCCGCGTATCAGGCACGGCCCTTAGTGGCTCCTGTGGCTCCCGCGCCGATGCCGGCGATTCCGGCCATTGCGCCTGTCGCGCCGTCGGTCGCCTGGGACGACGCGTTCGGCTTTGACTTTGGCGACAAGTTCGGTTTCGACTTCGGCGACAAGATCACTGGAAAGATCAACGCCGAAATCAAGGCCGCGATTGACGGCAAGATCGACACCAAGATGGCGAAGTTCGACAAGTTCACGCTCGACAAGATTCAGGACGCCATGGACAAGGCGACCCTCAAGATGGGCACGATCGATGACAAGATCGACATGGCCATGGCCGCGCCGCTCGCCAAGCTCGCCGGAATCGACGCCGGCATCGAAGGTGGCATTTTGGGCGGTATCGCCGGCGGCATTGAAGCTGGTGTTTGGGGCGGCATCATGCAGGATCCCGATCGCTCCGCCGAGATGGCGCGCCGCGCGCAAGAGATGTCGCAACGCCAGCAGGAAATGGCGCAGCGGGCGCAAGAGCGCGCGCAGGAGAACGCCCAGCGTGCGCAAGAGCGCGCCGGTGAGCGCTTCCTGAGGAGCGGCAACGAAGAGACGCTCTATCATCGTGGCACGTCGCTGCTCGACGATTCGCAGTGGTCTAAGGCCGTGGAAGCATTCGATGCCGTGATCCAAAAGAACGGCACGCGTGCCGACGGCGCCACCTATTGGAAAGCGTGGGCGTTGTACAAGGAAGGGCAGAAGGATCCGTCGCTCACCACCCTGAACGCGCTCGAGACGAACTTCCCGAAGAGCCGTTGGATCAATGACGCCAAGGCGCTGGCCGTGGAAGTGAAGCAGAGCAACGGCCAAGCCGTGGCTCCTGGCTCGGGCGACGACGAGGAAATCAAGCTGCTGGCACTGCAAGGCCTGATGCACAGCAATCCGGACGCCGCGTTGCCGGCGCTCGACAGAATCCTGAAGGGCTCCGGCGGTCCGCGGTTGAAGGAACGCGCGCTCTTCGTGCTCTCCACGCAAGCCAACGGCACCAAGGCGCGCGAAGTGCTGGCGCAAATCGCCCGCGGCGCGTCGAATCCCGACTTGCAGATGAAAGCGATCAGCTACTACGCGCACACCGGTCCCGACGCGCGGCCGCTGCTGGGTGAAGTCTACAATTCCTCGCAAGACGAAGCGCTGAAGCGCCGCGTACTGCAAGCGATGATGGAATGCGGCGACAAGGACCACTTGCTGGCGATCGCCAAGGGCGACCAGAACGTCGATTTCCGTCAGGAAGCGATCCGCGAGCTGTCGAACATGAACGCCCGCGACGAAGTGTGGGCGCTCTACGGCTCGGAAAGCAATCCCACGGTGCGGAAGCAAATCATCGCCGGCTTGTACAGCGAAGGCTTCAGCCCCAAGGTTGCGGAGATCGCGCGCACCGAGAAGGATCCTGAAGTGCGCCGCACGGCGATCCGCACGCTCAGCCACTTCCGTAATACCACCGACCAACTCGCGGGCCTCTACGACGGTGAGAAGGACGATCAGAACAAGCGCGAGATCATCAACGCGCTACGCAGCCGCAACGACGCGGCGGCGCTGGTCGCCATCGCGCGCAAGGAAACGAATCCGGAACTGAAACGTCTACTCGTCAGCGTGCTTTCGACGATGAAGCAAAAGGAAGCCACCGACTACATGGTGGAACTCCTGAGCAAGTAGGCGAGTACGCCCATGAAAACCTCAACGAGAATCTTCGTTCTCTTCCTGAGCACTCTGGCCGCCGCGGCGTGGACCCAAACCCCCACGCCCGGCACTGGAGTGAATAGCAGGATCACCAACGCGCAGATTGACACGCGCCCAGCCGGTGGATCCCTGGTGCGGAGCTTTCAATCGTTCGTAGCGAATCAGAACGACGCGGCGTGGGTTGGTTATCGCGTGGCGATCGTGCCCGGCCAGCACAACATGTGCTGCTGGAATTGCAACAACGGCAATTGCTGCTCGGGATGCACGCTGGAAGGCAATCGCGATGGATCCTTCGGTGTCAGCGGTGGCGCCGATCCGGTGAAACTGGAAGGCGCGCGCGAGTTACTGGTGCTGTTCCGGGTGAGTCTGCGCGGCGTGGACAACATTCGCACGTTCACCGAAGATTGCCCGATCGACGCCGGCGGATTGCACTTGACGCTTTTCGAGGGCGCGACGCCCGACGAAAGCGTGGCGCTGCTCTCCACGTTTGTCACGTCGCCGAGCGAGCGCGAGCAACGCAATCGTATGCAACGCGCCATCGACGCGATCGGCATGACGCCGGGCCCGGCGGCCGATCAGGCGCTCGAGAACTTCGCATCGCCCTCGCAATCCGAAGCGGTTCGCGACAAGGCCGTCTTCTGGATGGGGCAGACGCGCGGTGCGCGCGGCTACCAATTCTTGAAGCGCATGGCCGAGCAGGAAACCAACGACAACGTACGCTATCAAGTCGCCTCCGGACTCGCGCAGAGCAAAGAACCCGGAGCGATCGACACGCTGCTGAAGATGGCCCAGAGCGACACGAGCACGCGCGTGCGCGGTCAAGCGCTCTTCTGGCTGGCGCAAAAAGCCGGCAACCGCGCGATTGCGGCGATCGACAATTCCATCGCCAACGATCCCGACACGCAGGTGAAGAAGAAAGCGGTCTTCGCGCTGAGTCAGCTTCCCAAGGACGACGGCGTGCCGAAGTTGATTTCAGTGGCGCGCACGAACTCCAACGCCGTGGTTCGTAAGGAAGCGATGTTCTGGCTCGGGCAGTCGAAGGATCCGCGGGCGGTAGCGTTTTTCCAGGAAATCCTGTCCAAGTAAGATTCTTTAGCCACCGAGACACCGAGAACACCGAGAAAGACAAGAATTGGGTTTTTGTTCTCGGTGTTCTCGGTGCCTCGGTGGCTAATTCCCCTCCTCGGATATAATCTCTCTGTACCCATGATCCAGATTTCGGGCGGAGGCAAACGCTTTGGCCCCAAGCTGCTGTTTGAAAACCTTGATTGGACGATCGGTCCGCGCGAACGTGTCGGCATTGTCGGCGCCAACGGCACCGGCAAGTCCACCCTGCTGAAGATTCTCGGCGGCATCGAGTCGCTCGACTACGGATCGTTGAGCGCCGCCAAGGGAATCACCTTCGGATATCTTCCGCAAGACGGATTGGAACTTTCCGGACGCACTGTCCACGAAGAGTGCATGACCGTTTTCTCCGGGCTCGTTGAGATGGAGCGCGAAATGGAAGCGCTCACGCACAAGATGGCCGAGGCGGATCACGAGAGCGCCGAGTTCGCCGAAATCGCGGACCGCTATCATCACCTGCAAAGCGAATTCACCACGCGCGACGGTTATTCGCTCGACGCGAAGGTCTCCACGGTGCTCGCGGGCTTGGGATTCTCCAAAGAAGATTGGCAGCGGCGTACGGAAGAATTCTCGGGCGGCTGGCAAATGCGCATCTCGCTGGCCAAACTTCTCTTGCAGCAACCCAACTTGTTGCTGCTCGACGAGCCGACGAACCATTTGGATCTGGAAACGCGCAACTGGCTCGAGGAGTATCTCCACGACTATCCGCACGCCTTCCTGGTGATTTCGCACGATCGTTACTTTCTCGACGTCACCGTGAATCGTACCGTGGAAATCTGGAACAAGAAGGTCCATTTCTACTCGGGAAATTACGAAAAGTACCTGAAGACCAAGGGTGAGCAGCGCGAGCAAATCGAAGCAGCGTATCGCAATCAGAAAGCGCGCATCGATCAACTGGAAGCATTCATCAATCGCTTTCGCTATCAAGCGACCAAGGCGCGGCAGGTGCAGAGCCGCATCAAGGAACTGGAGAAGATCGAACGGATCGAAGTGCCCGAGGAAGAGAAGACCATCCACTTCCATTTTCCGCAGCCGAAACCGAGCGGCCGTAACGTCGCGGAGTTTCAGAATGTCGCCAAGAGCTATGGACCGAAGCGCGTCTTCTCGGGCGTGCGCTTCGTCATCGAGCGTGGCGACCGGGTGGCGCTGGTGGGCGTGAACGGCGCGGGAAAATCCACGCTGATCAAGCTGCTGGGCGGCATCGAGCCGACCACCGAAGGAAAATATGAACTCGGGTACAACGCGGAGCCGGCGTACTACGCGCAGGATCAATACAAGGAACTCGATCCCAACGCGCGGCTTCTTGACGACCTCCATGATGCCTGGCCGCGCGGCACCGAAACCGAATTGCGCGGCTTGCTGGGATGTTTTCTGTTCTCCGACGACGACGTTTTCAAACGGCTCGGCGTGCTGAGCGGCGGTGAACGCAATCGCTACGCCCTGGCGCGCCTGATGATGTCGCCGTCGAACTTTCTGCTGCTCGACGAACCGACGAATCACTTGGACCTTCGGGCCAAAGACGTGCTGCTCACCGCGTTGCAAGACTACAACGGCACCGTGGTCTTCGTGTCGCACGATCGCTACTTCATCGACAAGCTTGCCACGCGCGTCTTCGAGATCGGCGACGGCCGGGTGGAAGTTTATCCCGGCAACTACGAGGATTATTTGTGGCGCAAGTCGGGCGGCGCGCAAGCGTTGCACGAAGCCACCGAGGCCAAACGTTTGTCGGAAGAGCGAGCAGCCGCTAAGCCCATAGCCGCGCCGGCGCTTCCGCCTCCGCCAGCCGAGCCCAAGCCGCCGGGCAAGCGGATCAATCCGATCAAGCTGCAAAAGATGCGCGACCGTGTGAAAGAGTTGGAGAAGGAAATCGCCTGCCACGAAGCGCAGATCGCCGTCCACGAAACCGAACTGACACGATTTGTGAACGCGGCGGAAACCGAGCGCGTCTCGCGTCTGCTGGCGCAGAGTCGCAGGGACTTAGAGAAACTCGTCGCGGAGTGGGAATCGCTTTCGGCGGAGTTGGAAGGGCAGTAACGGCGGCGTTCGCCGGGGCGCATATTCATGCACTGGTCGTTCTGGGCAGCCCGTGGGAGCATACAACGGTCGATTAAACCTTAGGAGGCCGTTGGTATGCTGATTACACGTGTTTGTCGCTCTCTGATGTTGTCTGTACTCGCATCCGTCGCGTTTTTCGCAACACCTTCCCGCGCCGACGCGATTAACTGCGCTAGCTATACCTATTGTGAAACGTTCGATAGCGGAAAATCCCTAAACACGGACTCTCTCGTCAACTTTGCGTCGATTGATTCCTACTGGACCAGCACTGTCACCGACCAAAACGGTAACGTTGTCCAGAGCACCAATAGCGTTGGCAGTTTCGGCAACGCCATCGCTGCTGATGCCAGCGGCAGCGGGTACTTCCTATTTGAGGGCACCGCCGCCGATTCTTCCAGCAGGAACTTGTTTGACAGCTCGTCGTTTGCGGTGACCCCCAATACGGACTACACCATCACGTTCGAGCTCGTGAACGCGACAAGCTGCAATCAGGAACCCTACGGTTTCGCCAACTGCTCGGCACAGATTCAGCTTTTGATCAATGGTGTGGATGTTGCGTCGGCGGTGTCGGCGGACAACGACACGCCGGCCCAGCTTCCCGAGCCATGGCAGCAGTTTACGTTTTCCTGGAATTCCGGAGTGAACACCACGGCGTCTCTCGGCCTTCAGGACTTGTTCACCGGCGTCGACGGCTTCGGCAGCGGCACCGGCAACGATTTCGGCGTCGATAACATCCTGGTGGCTCCGACGCAGCAGTCCACGGCGCCCGAGCCGGGAACGATCGGCCTTACCTTGCTGGCTCTCCCCTACGTTTTTCGCGCGCTGAAGAAGAAACGCTAGGACGCCGGGACATCCGGCAATTCTCGCTCCTCGCGACTGGGTGGATCTCCACCTACATCGGTAACGCGCCCGGCGATGTGGTGCTCTGGGCGCTACCGCTGTCCTTCGACTACGGAATGTATCAGGTTATTACCGACGCGCGCGTGGGATTCACCGTGCTCCTCGAAGTTTGCGTTTCCGTATCAAGTGTTGAGTTTTGAAAAAACCCACCGTCACAGGAGGATCGGAGGCAAGTTGAGGTTTGCGTCAAGGCAGCCTCCGGGGGCTGATGCCCCGCTCTCCACGTCTGGCGTGATCAGCGACACGTAGTCGGCGTGCTTCGTGGCTATGTCAATCACGGCGATGACTTCGCCTGATTCAAGATTATCGTTGCTTGATACGAACACGACTCGCTCCGCGCGCGTGCTCATGATCTGTTCTAGTTGCCGATCGAGTTCGTTGAGCGTCAGTGTCGTGGAATTGAGCTGGGCGAGACCGCCGGACATGACCCGAACCACAACCAACCTTGCGTCACCGTCGCATGCAACGCCGGTCGCGGCGCGCGCGATCTTGACCCGCAAGCCTACCGATGGCGGTGGCTGATCGAGTGCGCGCACGTACACCACTGCGATCAGGAACAGCGTCCAGCAAAACGCGGCGACGAGCGGATATCTCCGCATGCAGAATCAGACACCGAGAGATTGCAGAGCGTTCCCGTAGGATGAAGTTTTCGATGGCTGATCCGTTTCTCAGTTTGCCGGATCGGTGAACAATCAAAGGTGTCGCACGCGGATCGTAACTACATGGCCGCGCCGCACCGCTACGAGCAGGAACGGAGTCGTCAGGTCGAGTTCGGCTGACAAAATGGCTTTCAGCGACGCGATCGTGAACTGAGCCTCAATATGGCCGGGACGAAGGTAGACGATTCCGTGAATAGGTTGACCGCCCGCCATGGCGAGCGTGCCGCAATCCGAATCATGAGTCAGAACAACTCGGGCGGCTTCGAACGCCACCCTCAGAATCTCGGTGTCTGCAGTGCCAGCCAAGCCCATCGCGCTCGCCGACACGACATCCAGTGCTCGCAGCCGTAAGAAGGTAACAACCTCCGGGTGGATGTTCTCGTCCGCGAGAAACGCGAATTGCGAGAGCTTCAATGAGTAATCTCAACCTCGAGTTGCGAAGAGCCGTGAAGGTAGCGGGCAGCGTACTGGACAGCAGCGGACACGTCGTCTTGGGAAACCTGCGGATAGGTCGCGGCGATACTCTGCGTGGTTGCACCACTGGCTAGCAGTTCGAGGATGAATTCTACGCTCAGGCGAGTTCCGCGGATGCACGGTTTCCCGCCCATGATCGCCGGGTCCGTCGTGATTCTAGACTCCATCGCAAAACCCCCTAGGTGCCAGATTAGTTGGTGGCGGCAGGTGGAATCGAACCACCGCACGGGGATTATGAGACCCCTGCTCTACCCCTGAGCTATGCCGCCATGAGGGAAACAACTCTTTCCATGATAACTCGAAATCACTGGGATACGGCGGGCGACATCGTCAGCCAGCCTTCGGTCGGCGCCATGTCCACCGGCAGGCCGTCTTCCACCAGCACGACTTGAAACGTCACACAGAACGCGCCGCGCAATCCGACCGACGCAAACGAGACACGCATTTCGAAAATGCGGCCCACGCAAACGTCCACGGTGCCGTGCTTCCGCGCGCCTTGCTGAAGGTGCGCCACTAACTCCACCGGCTCGGCGTTGCCCCCGCCGATTCGCACGTGAATCTCGCTGTTTGTTTTGCCGAGCGAGTCGAGCACGCCGGGAAGAAAATCGAGTCGCAGGTAAAAATTGTCGTCGTCCGCGCCGTAATGAAGCTGGTCGATGTAGAAACGGCGGCCGTGCATCGACGAAGTGGTGTGATCCGGAGAATAGAGTCCCGCGCCGAGCCATTCGAAATACGTTGTGACACGCCCGTCAATCACCGGCGAGACGAAAGCGCGCGGCGGCGCATGAAAAACGCGTTCCGCTTGTCTGGTCAGCGGCGCGGCCAGCTCAAGCGGCGCGGGTTCGCCGAGCGCGCGGTAGACGTTCGAGAGATGCGAGCGATACAAGCGATCGAAATCCGCGTCGTTGTGCGAATGATGCTCAGGACCATACCACCAGCACCAATCGCTACCCTCGGCGATCAGCAATTCCTCCATTGCCAACTCTCGTTGCGTATCGCTGAACTCGCGACGGCCCTCGCGCTCCTCGCTGATGCGCGATTCGTAGAAGTCGCGCGCGTCGCTCAGCAAGTTCCATGCGCGGTGATCGTCGGGCGAGCCAATCCAAATGTCGAAGTTCGCGTTGATCCACGACCCCGGCACAATGTGCGTCAGCGTGCCGCGCGCCGGCAGGGCGGCGGCCCCGCTGCCTGTGACCATTTGCATGCGCGGATGGCGTGTCACGGCGCGATAGAACGATCGCAGAAATTCGCGGCCGCTCTCCGAATAGTATTCCCAGGCGTTTTCGCCGTCCAGAATCACCGGTACCAAGGCATCTTCGCCGCCACTTGCGGCGGCGCGCTCGATGCGTGCGACGATATCGCGCGCGGCGTCGTGCGGATCCATTTTCGAATAGACGAAACCGACGAGATCGGAGAACTGGTGGTCGCGGAAAAACAAGCGCATCGGCCCGCCGGCCGTCGCGAGATCATAGCCGGCGTACAAGCGCGACGCATCTTCCGGCACGCCGTGCGAATCGCGCGCAAAACCCAGGCGCAGGCTGCGGCCGAGCACGCCTTCGTCGGTGGCGGCCCACCGGAATCCCGCTTCGGCGGCGAGCGCCAACGCTTGATCGGACACGGAACCTTCCGACGGCCACAATCCCAGGGGACGCACACCGAAGACTTCCTCGTGCAGTTTCACCGCGCGATCGAGATGCATTCGCGCGTCATCGGGATGATGAAAGCGGCGCGGCAGCGACGCGCCGGGATGCGATTCACTGTTGGAATCGGTGTCGCAGATGAGCGGCAAGATCGGATGATAAAACGGCGAGGTGGTCAGTTCCGCCTGGCCGCGATCTTGCGCTTCGCGATGCGCCTTGAGGATTTTCCCCAGCAATTCCTGCTGCTTGTTCCACAGCGACACCTGATCGTCGCGCGTGAAGCCGCGTTCTTTTGCCGCCAGCGCGCGAATCACCGGATCGTTTTGTTGATAGATCTCATCGACCCACGCCAGTTGTGAGAGGACTTGCAAATCGGCGATGTCTTGCGTCGTGAAGAGCGCCAGGGCGCGCTCCGGTTGCGCGCCCGCACCCGCGAAGATGCCGTGTAGTTGCTTGTAGCGCGGATAGCGCGCGATCAAATGTTCGTAGTTCGCTTGGAAAAGCCAGGTGAGCGCGAAAATGCGCTCGTCGCGCGTGAGCGCGTCGGCGGTCTTGAACGCTACTTGCATCACCGGATCGCGCGCCTCACCCGAGGCGTACTCGAGAATCTGCTTCACCAGCGACGGCACCAAGTTGATCGTGACGCGCGCTTCCGGCACTTCTTCGAGCATCGCGGCCATGCCGTAGTAGTCCTTCAGGCCGTGCATGCGCGTCCACGGCAGGCGATATTCGCCGGTGATCAAATCTTTGTAGAAGGGCTGATGCTGATGCCACAGCACGAGGACGGAAATCATTCCGTAACAGTGTATCGCGGGATTTCCAGAAGCGTGCCAGGCAAGCCTCGCACATCCAAGGCGGCGGCCAGCCACCGCACTCCGTGTGGTGCGTGGCCTTGGGTGTTGTTACTTCAGAACAGGAATGGTGTGCTCGGGCGCGAAAATGGTGTTCGACGTGGAAGTTTGCCCCGCGCCCCAGCGTACGATGTGCGGCGTCACGACCATCAGCAGATCGTCGTCCGAGTCGGTGTTCACTCGCTGGCCGAAGAGCAGTCCTAGCGCTGGAATGTTCGCGAGTCCCGGAAGGCCCGAGGTCGTCACGCTGTTCGATTGCTGGCGCATTCCGGAGATCACCACGGATTCACCATCGGCGATGCGCATTTGCGTTTCGAATTCGCGATTCTCGATGGTGGGATTGCCGTTTACGCTCGTCGCGCCGAGCGCCGTGCTCGTGGATTTCAACGCCAGCGTGATTTCGCCGTCCGGGTGCACGTGCGGCGTGACTTCCACCTTCAGTCCGATATCGGCGTAGTTGAAGCTGGGCACAGAATTCGCGGGAATGCCGCCGCTGGTCGCCGAACCCGCGCTGGCCGCGGCGTAGGTCACCACCGCCGTCACGATCGGATAGCGCTGGCCGATGTTGTACTTCGCGGTTTGACCGTCGGAGGCGCGCGCCAAAATCGAATCGAGCGATCGCGTCTTGCCGTCGGAGAACACGGCTTCGGCCGAGGCGCTCGGAATGGTCAGCGCCATCAGCGTGCCGCCACCGCCAAAGGTAGCCGCGGCCGTGGGAGTCGTGTTTGTGGCCGTGCCCGTTGTCGTGTTGTTGGTCGCCGATACCAGCCTGAATGGCCCGAGTTTCGTGCCAAGCGGCGTCACGCTGTACGTTTGCGTGGGAAGAATGCCCAATTGACGCATTCGCGCTCTCGAAACTTGGATCAGTTGGAACTCGACAACGGTTTGTGCCTGACCGAGCGAGAGCCAGCGCATGATTTCAGACGCTTCGTTGACCCGCGCGATTTCGTCGCGTACCAAAATTTCCTTGCGCGCCAAATTTACCTGCACCCATTTCATCTCCAGCAGATTGCGCAGCACGTTGGCGACGTCGTTGATCGCCGCGTCCGCGCCCATTTCGGTGGCGTCGAAGACGCGTACGCATTGCCGCTCGTATTGCTGGTGCTTCACACTAGTGTCGGCCGCGACCAGCGCGACGGTCGAGGTAAGCGGCGCGGCAAAAGTTTTGGTGAGAATGCCGGCGGCGCGCACGGCGTCGGCGAAATCGCTGTCGCCGATTTCGAGATGGATCCGCTGCGGCTGCAACTCGTCCTCGAAATCGAAGTGGATGCCGTAGAACGTGCCGATCGCGAGGTATACCGCTTTGGTATCGCCGCGCAAATCCCACGACCGGCGCGCCCTGCGAGGCACCAACACCAAAGGCGGCGTAGTGTCCTCGCTCGGCGGGCGCGACCGCGAGCTCAGGGGCAAAGGTTCGGCCGGCGCCACGGGATTTTCCTTGCGCGCTTGCTGCTGGCGCGCGAATTCATTGCTGGGATCGACCTGATACGCCTCGGTGTACTTGCCCTCGCGAATCAACTGCGCGGCGTAGGCTTGTCGCGCCAGCTCGCGGCGCACGATGTAGTGAGAGTTGCTGGGGTCTTTCGCGGCGGCGGTTTGATAGCCGGCGAACGCGGCGGCGAGATCGTTCTTGCGCTCGGCTTTTTCGGCCGCTCTGAAGGCGGCGCGCGCGGCGCGGGCGTTGGGGGCGGGGAGGTCGTGACCGAGTCCCGGCGGTTGGGCGAAACAAAGCCCCGCGCACGCCAGACACACGACCAGTGGCAACGCGCGAAGGCTCATAGAAGAAGAGACGTATAGAGCCGTGTCCAGCGTTGATCCAGTCCACAGAAAAACTTTCCACAGATTGCACAGATGACACAGATTGGGTTTGCGCGATGGCTACCGTGCAGGCCATCCTCAGGCTCTTAATCTGTGTAATCTGTGTAATCTGTGGATTGCTTTTCTGAAAATCAGTGGACTGCGATTGTCGCCGAGTTGCTCGAAATGCCGTTCTGCGTGATCACCACCGCGACCGCTGGCCCCGCCGGGACGCCCGTGGGCACGACTGCGTTCACTTGATACAGGCCCACAAATCCCGGCGCGAGTCCCGCGAACTGCACGGTGGCGTTCATGCCTCCTACCATCACGGTCGCCGGCGTGGTCACGATCGCTTTGGCCGGCGACGGCTGTCCCGTGGTCACGGTGGGCGCCGTGGGTCCCAAGCCGGTGCAGAAAATCACGATCACGTCGCCGGCGGTGGCGGGCGCGTTGGAATCCACGAGTACGTTCTTCGCGTTGAGGATCGCTCCTTGCGATGCGGTACCGGTCAGGAAGATTCCCGGCTGCGCGGCGCCGAGCGTTACGCCGATCGGCGCCGAATCGAGCTCCGACGTGCTGTTAACCGCGCGCGCCACCAGCGACGCGCGCTCGTTCACCGGGAGATCGAACGGAACTTGCGCGTTCACTTGGCCTGTGCCCGAGTAGAACAGCGGCAGGTCCTCGCCGCCCATCGAAAGTTTGATGCCGCCGAGCACCGTCGGCAGCGGGAAACTCGCCAGATTGCCGTTCGACGTCGCGAGATTGCCGCCGAAAACGGAAATGATGCTTCCCGGCGCGACGTCCTGAAGCGGCGCGAAGCTCGCACCGTTCACTGCGCCGCCTACGCCGATGAAGGGCGGCGGAGTGGTGGCGGAATTCGCGGTGACCACGCCGTTGACGGTGGTATTGGCGCTGGTCAGCGGCGATTGTACGGCTTGAATCGTGACGGCGGTTGCGGCGTTGGCGGTTACCGGATTCCATGTCGCCGAGTAAATGCCATTGCCGAGATTTGTGAGCGTCAATCCCGGATCGCCGTTCGAGAAAGTAGCCGTGACCGTGGCGTTCGTGGCGGCCTTTCCGCAATTGTCGAGCAGTTGCACTTCCAGACCTGCGGGTTGCCCGGTGACGTAATTGAAATTCGCGGGAAGCTGGCGCATGCCCATCACCAAACTCGTTGCGGTGCATGTGGAAACCAGCACGCCCGTCGTCGGCGGCACAATGTAGGTGATCTGCACGTCTTGCGCGAGCGAGGAGTATCCTTGCGGCGCGATGGTCACAACGCTGTGATAGACGCCCGCGGCGAGAGTGAGCGACGCGTTAGTGAGGCCGATGGTGACGTTGCCGGTGAGGGCCGAAAAACTTGTCGGCTGCGCCGTGAGCCACGGCGTGTTCACGCCCACGGTGACAGATTCGGACACCGTGGAATTGCCGACCAGTACGCTCACGGTCTGCGCGGGACTCGGTCCGCCTTCCACGAACATCAAGCTCAGCGGATAGATCGCATTCAGCGGCGGACCACTCGGCAGAACAGTTAACACAACGGTTAAGTATTGCATCGCTTGGGTCGTGTTCTGCTGCGTTACGCCAACCAATCCGTAGTACGTGCCCGCCGCGAGCGATCCGGCGTTCACCACGACCACCATCGTTCCCGGCGCTGTGGCGGTGGCGGTGCCGATTGCGGTGAATCCGGTTGCGCCGCCGGCTGCCGCGACCAACAACCAATTCGGACCAGTCGACACTTGCGGAAGCGGTTGAACCACGTTGGCCGTCCAGTTGAGCGTGCCAGTTCCGGTATTGGCCACGGGAACGCCTTGCGTCACGAAACTATTCGATCCTGCGAAGGCGGAAAGCTGCACGGCCGATTGACCCAACGCGAGCACAGGACCCGCGGGCGTCATGGTCAACTGCACGTTTATCACTTGCGGCGCTTGCGAGGACGATGCGCCGAACTGCACGGCGATTTGTCCCGCGTACACGCCCGCCGTCAAGCTACCGCTGGTGATCAACAATTGCGGGACGGCCGGCGATGTCAGGCTGACGTTACCGCTCGACGCGGTCAGCCCCAGCCAGTTGCCGCCGTTGCTTGTTGTGATGGCCGCGCTCCAGGTTTGTGCCGTGCTCGCGGTGCTGGAGATCGTGATCGACGGAGTCGCCGTGGGATTTACGCCCACCACGCCTTGCAAATTGAGCGATAGCGGCGTCACCGAAAGCGTTCCGTTAGCCACGGGATTTACGGTGAGCGTCACCGGCACGGTGAGTAAGGGCGGATTCGCTTGCGCATCGGCGATGGTGATGGCGCCCATGTACGATCCCGGCGCCAGCCCCGAGGTGTTCGCGTTCGCAAAGAACGCGGCCGGCAGTTGACCTGCCGAAGGCGCCACGCTGAGCCAATTTCCTCCCGTCGTGGTGCTGGCCGACGCTTGCCAGGTGGTGCCTGGCGCAATCGACGAGCTCAACGTCAACACTTGCGTCGCGGCAGGAGCCCCGGCGTTCGCGGTGAATGCGAGCGCAGTAGGCATGACGGAAATTCCCGTGGTCGCGACGTTGAAGGTCACGGTGAACGAGGCGCTTTCCGCGCCCGCGGTCACCAGCACTTGTCCCACGTACTGTCCCACCAGCGTGCCGACGTTCGCGGAAACCACAATCGTTCCGTTGCCGACACCCGTCGACGGCGTGATGGTGAGCCAATTTCCTCCCGACGTCGTTACGGCGGCCGCGGTCCAATTCGGCAGCGACGGATCCACCGTGACGTTGACGATCTGCGTGGCGGGATTCGCCATCGTGGCCGTCGCGGTGAACGCGAGTGACGTGGGCGACACCGAGAGCGTTTGCAGCGTGGCCGTGAGCGTCACCGGCACAATGACCGACGCGATGGGCGCGTTTGGAAACGTGATGATGACTTGGCCGTTGTAAACGCCCGGCGTGAGTCCCGCCACGTTGACCCCAATCGTGATCGTGCCGTCGCCGTTTCCTGTGTTGGGCGACGAGCTGAGCCAGTTAAAGGCGCCGTTCAGCGTGAGAGTGGAGACGACATACACAGCGTTAGCGGCCGACGAAGGCAAGGTCAGCGCGAAGGTCTGCGCCGCGGGATTCGACGTGCCGGGTGCGGAGAAATTGAGTTGCGAGGGGGCCGCGGTGGCGGTGGCCGTCGTGCCGATGTTCAGGAACACAGGAATCGAGATCGGTGTGACGGTCGAGCCGGAGGGCGCGCCGGAAAATCCGATAAAGACCGCGCCCGCGTAGCTGCCGGTGGGGAGTCCGCCGATCGATACGCCCACCGTGATCGTTCCGTTTCCGGTGCCCGATCCCGGGGTGACCGCGATCCATTGTCCACCGCCGGCGGTGGCGGCCGTCAGACTCCAGTTCAGATTTCCGAGCGACGCGGGAATCGTGAGCTGCACGGTCTGCGTCGGCGGATTCGATGTCGCGTTGGCGGCGGCGGTGAACGTCAGTTGCGTGGGCGAAACGCTCGGCACCGTGATAGTGCCCACGCTGAACGAAACGATTGTTTGCACGGAAGTCGGCGTCGGCGATCCGCCCGTGAAACTCACCGTGATCGTTCCGTTGTAGAGTCCCGCAGGTAACCCAGTTGGTGACGCGGAAACTGTGATCGTGCCCGTGGCTGTTCCCGATGTCGGTGTCACGGTGAGCCAGTTGCCGCCGCCTGTGGTGGCGGCGGTGGCGGTCCAACCGGTGATCGATGCCGCGGAGGGAATCGTGAGCTGCAAAGTTTGTGACGCAGGCGCCGCGGTGCCCGGCGCGGTGAAGGCCAATTGCGATGGCGCGAGCGTGGGCTGCGACGGATTCGTGAGCGTCAACGTTACCGGCACGGTGATCGCCGGCGCGGCGCTGCTCGTGCCGGAAGCGCCCGGAAACGTGATCGTCACGGTTCCGGCGTAATTTCCTGCCGCGAGACCAGTGGCGTTAGCGGTTACGGTGATCGTGCCGCCAGCCGATCCCGACGTGGGTGTCGCTGAAAGCCAACTTCCGCCCGTTGTCGTGGTCGAAGCGACGGTCCAACTCGTGGCCGCCGATCCTGACGGGATTGTCAACGTAAGTGTTTGCGCTGCCGGACTCACGCCAAGCGTCGAGGAAAACGCCAGCGATGCCGGCGACACGCTTGGTCCCGGCGCGGTGACGTTGAATTGCACCGGAGTCTGCGGCGGATTCGCACCGTTCACCGTGACATATCCAAAATACGTGCCGACAGCCAGTCCTGTGGCGTTCACCGACACTGAGAGCGACGTGCCCGAGCCTGATGTGGGAGAAACGCTGAGCCAATTTGCGCCATCGTATGTGAAAACCGAGGCGGTCCAACTGGCTTTCACCGATCCTGTGTTGGCGAGCGTGAGTTGCAATGTTTGCGGCGCGGGATTCGTTCCACCCGCTCCGGTTTGAAACGTCATGATCGAGGCCGCGACGTTAAACGTCACCGGAACGATGATCGGGCTGTCGGTGCCGATCGTCACCGTCACGTGACCTTGATACGTTCCCACCGGCAGATTGCCGGCGTTTGCGTAAACCACTACGCTGCTCGTGCCGATCCCCGTCTGCGGTTGGACTCCGAGCCAGTTTCCGCCACTCTGAGTGCTTGGTATGGCCGTCCACGACGCGCCGGCATTGAAACCAGCGGTGGTAATGGTGAGTGCTTGGCCGCCCGTGTTTCCTCCGCCGACGATGCCGAGCAGATTGATCGAGGAAGGCGAGACGCCGGACGAGGCTTGGCCGGATGCCAAGCAAGCAGGCAAAATAATACACAATAAGGCGGCAATCCGCGGAAGACTCAGTCGCAAACGGAACTCCTAGGCAACGTACCTCTCAATTATTATGCATGTCCTCGCGATTTGGTCCATAGATCGCGCGTAATGGCCCAATCTAGGCAATGAGTAGCGGGTCGGGTTGGTTCGCTTCTACCAGCAATTTTGCGGCTTTCTTGAGCATGCATGTTGCGATAGACTCTTTGAACGCATCGGCGGTCCATTTAAACGCGAGCCGAGGGGAAGGGGAGATCTCGTGGTTCTCAGCTTAAGCAAGGGGCACGAAGCGGGCGACGTGGTGAATGCCACGGCGCCGGTGACCGGCGAGCCGGTGGACATTTCGAATCTCGGGGCCAACTGGGAAATCGCGCTGCACATCTTGTTTCTCTCCGAACGGCAGCGCGCGTTGTTTCAGATTCAAGAGAGCGTCGACGGATTCGCGACCTCCTTGCCGGGGCCGGCGTTCAATCCTTCGGGCGAGGTCAAGACCAGCGCGCCGCGCAAGTTCATCGCCCGTAGCGCGGACTTTCCGTCGTTGCGATTCGGACAGCCGGGCGCGCAGGTGCGGCTCAGTTTGATCGCTATCGATTCGGGTGCGCATGTCCGGTACACGGCCTTCTTGCGGACCATTGAAGGATAAGCCGCGTCAGTAATGGAGCAGCGGAACCTTTTATTGTCGCGGCCCATGGCAGCGATTTAGCCCAAGAGGTAACACTTTACTTGGCAGTCCCGCTTGCCCTTTTGTACCATAACTTCTCGCAACAAATTGTTGGAACATTCCTAGCCGTTTGGGGATATGATTGCATTTGTTTGCGCATCATGGGGCAAGCTCTTGGTACGACAGGTTTTTCATTCGTGAAAAACCGCGACTTGTCAACGAGTTGGAGGGGCCGTGGGGTGCCCTGCTTTTGGTCAATGGATTGCACTATAGAGCTTGGATTGCCGATAGTACTAGGAGAATCTGTTAATGGACGACCATAGACAAGCAATGGAACGGATGGGCTCGGACCCAGCCGACGAGCAGGAATTATTTAGCCCTTACGACATATTGTCGATGCTGGCGCGCCGGTTTTACTGGCTGCTGATCACCACGACGGTTATTTTTGGCGTCGCTTGTGTCGTGGCGCTCCAGTGGCCGGACGAATTCATCGCCGACACGCTGATTCTCGTCGACCCGCAGAAAGTTCCCGAGCGCTACGTCAACACCACGGTCAGCATGGACGTGAGCGGACGCTTGAGCACCATCAACCAACAGTTGATGAGCAGCACACGCCTGCAACGCATCATCGACACCTACGATCTCTATAAGCCCTTGAAGGGACACCGCACGCAGGAAGAAATCATCGAGCAGATGCGCAGCGATATCGACGTGAAGGTGGTCCGCAACTTTGAAGGCGGCAATCGCAACAGCCTCGGGGCGTTCCGCATCACCTACGTCGGGCGTCAAGCGGCGCTGGTGGCGCAGGTTTGCAATCAGCTCGCGTCGCTATTCATTGAAGAAAACTTGAAGGTCCGCGAACAGCAAGCGCAAGGCACGTCTGAATTCATCGATACGCGCCTCGACTTGGCCAAAAAGAAACTGGATGAAGAAGAAACGCGCCTCCGCGACTTCAAGATGAAGAACATGGGCCAGCTTCCTGAGCAGGCGCAGCAGAACATCGCGCAGTTGAACGGCCTGGAACAGCAGTTGCGCTCGGAAACCGAGACCGTCAATCACTTGCGCCAGCAGCAGACCTTCATTACGGCGCAGATCAGCAGCATGCAGCAGATGCGGGAATTGAGCGCCACCGCGACACCGGTAACGTTGGGCGAAGGCCCTGCGGGACTGGCGGGTCCACCCGCGCCTTCGTCAGAAACCCTGACGCGCCTGAAGGCGCGCCGCGCGGATACGCAAACATCGCTCGAACAAGCGCAACTCCGCTACACGCCGCAACATCCCGACGTGCAGAAAGCCAAGGCGTTGATCTCGCAAATCGATAAAGAGATCGAGGCGGAAGAAAAGAAACTCGCTGCCGCGCCTCCTCCGCCGATGATCACCAGTGCGGACGTGACCGGCAAGGGCGGGGAAGCCGAAGCCGCCAATACCAAAGATCCGGTGGCGGTGTACCGCAATTCGTTGAAGGTGATCGACGCGGAAATCGAACAGCGCCAGAAGAACGAGAAGACGCTGGAGGGCCAAGTGAAAATCCTGCAGGAGCGCATCGAAAGCATGCCGATGCGCGAGCAGGAAATGGCCCAAACCGATCGCGACGTCGGCTTGTTGCGCACCGACTACAGTTCGCTGCTCGAGAAGAAAATGTCCGCCGACATGGCCGCCGACTTGGAAAAGCGCCAAAAGAGCGAACGTTTCACGATTCTCGATCCGGCGCGCATTCCCGAGCGTCCGTTCCGTCCCAAGCGCGGCCAGTTGTTGGGCGGCGCGTTCGCCGCGGGACTCGGCCTGGGATTGTTCATGATCATCGTCACCGAACTTCGCGACAAGAGCGTGAAGAAGGAAGACGAACTGATCCGTATCGGCCTGCGCATTTTGGGCCGCATCCCCATGGTGGTGACCTCCGAGGAAGGGCAGATGAAGCGCCGGCGCATCATGCGCAACTGGGCGCTTGGCACCGCCGCCACGCTCACCACGCTCGGCGTATTCGGGATCGTGGCGTACTTCGTCACGCGAAGGATGTTCTTGGTCTAACCGGGCGCACCTGCCGGCGGGAAAAACCATGTACGAAGAGTATTTCCATCTTTCGGAGACGCCCTTCCGGCTCACACCGGATCCGCGCTTCCTTTACATCACGCCGAAACATCGCGAGTCGCTCTCGGCGCTCGTCTACGGTGTGATGGCCCGCAAGGGATTCCTGGTGGTGTCGGGCGACGCCGGCACCGGCAAGACCACGCTGATCCATGCGGTGTTGGGAATGCTCACCGAACGCAAAGTGGATTGCGCGTTCATCTTCCATCCTTTGCTCGAGCCCGAGGATTTTCTCGAACACGTGCTGCTCGACCTGGGAATTCCGCCGCCTTCGCGCAAGAAGGGCGACATGCTGCGCGCCCTGCACTTGTTCTTGCTGAAGCGCCACGAAGGCGGATCGACGACCGCACTAATTGTCGACGAAGCCCACAGGTTGTCGCAGTCGTTGCTCGAGGAGATTCGCCTGTTCTCGAATCTCGAAACGTCCACCGATAAATTGCTGCAAATCGTGCTGGCCGGACAGAGTGAATTGGACGATCTGCTGCGCCAGGAGAATCTGCGGCAGTTGAAGCAGCGCATCAGCATCCGCACGCGGCTGCTGCCGTTCACGCTGCAACAGACTTCAGAGTACATAACGCATCGCCTGGGAACCGTGGGACGCAAGGCTAACGAATTGTTTCCGCCGGAGACTTTGCCGCTCATTTATAAGATGTCTCGCGGCATTCCACGTTTGGTCAATTCGATATGCGACAACGCCTTGTTGCTGGCGTTCGCCCAGCAAGCCGAGTGCGTTACCGTGCCGATGTTGCGCGAAGTTTGCGCGGATTTGGACTTGGGCGACGCTTTCGAGCCGGTGGCCGCCGTGCACGCGCGCGGCGCGAGCACGTCCAACGGTCCGGTCGCCGTACTGCCCGCGGCGAGCGAGGAATCAAAGAGACTCGCCGAGGAGGAAGCGGAACTGGCCGCGGTTCAAGAAGCGCACCGGGCCGGTTCGTCGCTGCACGTTTTCGATTCCTATGCTGAGCGCAAGGGAACGATGAGCTTGTTGAGCAAGTGGGCGAATCGTTTTCGCCGGTAAGAGAAGATAAGAAGAATGGAGAGCAAGACTTTCTAGCATGAGCAAAATATTTGAAGCCCTACAACGTGCGCAACAGCAGTTGAGTCCCGAAGTGAATCCAGGGGCCGCCAAAGGCGTCGCGCTGGAGACTCCCGCGGAAGCATCTTTGACGCCGTCCGCGGTTGATTCGGACCCGCCGGCTCCGCTCTGGCAGCCGACGCCGTCGATTCCCGCGGCTCCGCAAGGATTGTTTTACTCCGACGCTCCGGCGATTCCGCCGCCTCCCGCGCCGGCCCCCACCGACGCGCTATTCTCTTCTCCCGGCGTATCCGCATTCCCCAGCGCCGTGCCGCCGTTTCCGTCGTCGGCGCCGTATTCCGCGCCGTTGCCGCCGTCTCCTTTTCCTGGCACGCCGTTGCCGCCTCCACCGGCGTTTGGGAGCGCGCCCTATGCGGCTCCGCCGTTTCAATCCGCTTACCCGCCGGCCGGATTTCCGGGACCTTCGGCGTTTGCGGCTCCGCCGGCGCCGTCGTACGCGGCTCCCGCTCCGCCGGCATTTACTGCTGTGACTCCGGCGTACGATGCGCCTATGCACGACGCGGAGCTTTCCGGATATGGCTCGCCGATTCCCGCACCGAGTCTTCCGATGCCGCAGCAAGGCGAGGTGGCGCCCGCCGTTTGGGAGCCGCCCTCGATTGTGCGCTTCGCGCCGCGTTCCAAAGTTGTGGTGGCGCAGAATCCCACGTCGCTCGCCGCGGAACAGTATCGCGTCTTGCGCACCAACATCATCAAGCTGAGCCAGACGCAGGCGTTGAAAGTGATCTTGATCACCAGCCCCGGCCCCGGCGATGGAAAAACCTTGACCACCATGAATCTGGCGCTCAGTTTTTGCCAGAAGCCCGACACGCGCGTGCTATTGATCGAAGCCGACTTGCGCAAACCGTCGGTAGGCGCGCTGGTGGCGATGGATCCCGGCCCGGGATTGGCGGATTATCTCGCCGGCGAAGCGAGTCTGGAACAAGTGGTGCGTCCCACCAGCATTCCGAACTTCCACCTGCTGGATAGCGGCAAGCAATCACAGACGCCCGCGGATTTGCTGCATAGTCCGCGCCTGGGCAGCATGATGGAAGTGTTGCGCTCGCACTTCAACTGGATTGTGCTCGATGGCCCGCCGACGAATCCGGTCGCCGACTATGAATTGCTCACGCCGATCTGCGACGGCGTCGTGCTGGTGGTGCGTCCTTTCTACACGCAGCGCGACTTGTTGCGCCTGACCACGGAAGCGTTGCGCGGCCGCAAAGTTTTGGGCTGCGTCGTGAACGGATCGAAGCACTTCGAACGTTACGGCAGCGCGTATGGATACGGCTACGGCTACGGTCCTGGAAATAACGCTGAGCCGAGCGCGCCGCAGAAGAAAAAGATGAAACGCGGTAAGAAGTCAAAGTTCAGTGGATACGCAGGCTAACGGTATTGAACGGCCATGTACCTCAACCTAAAAGTCGCGATTTGGCAAACGGGCCTGCGGCAGAACCGCTTGGCGCAAACGCTCAACATGGATGAAGCGCTGCTGAGCCGCATCATCAACGGCTTTCGCGAGCCGACGCCGGAACAGCGCACGCGCATCGCGCAGGTTCTGCAAAAAGACGAACAGTGGCTGTTCGCGCGCGAGCCCGAAGCGGCGCAAGAAACCCCCAGCGTCGGTGCGTCTGCCGCCGAAGCAATCGCCGTCGGCATCGATTCGTCGCCGGCTGAGCCGAATCCCGCGTAACGCTCGCCCTCTTGATCGGGATCCCCCGTAACGCGCACTTGTGGTTCCCCGCGTACTGGCGCTGGCGCCGGTCCCGGCCCGCCACGCCTCCAGCGCGCTTGTGGATCGCCCTCGCCGATCACTTCGAACCGTACTGGCATCGCGCCGACGAAGCAACCGCGCGCGCCCGAGTTGCCGTGTGGCGGGAACGCTGGCCGCAAATCGCGTCGCGTCACCGGGATACCGTGGGCAACAAGCCGCGCTACACGTTTTTCTATCCGCAGGAACAATACACGGCCGCTGCTCTCGATCCACTGGCGGAAATGGCCGCGCAGGGAATCGCCGATGTGGAAGTGCACATTCATCACGACGGCGAGGGACAGCAGGATTTTCTTGATCGCATGGGCGGATTCATCGACGTGCTGGCAACGCGCCACGGACTCCTACATCGAGACGAAACAGGCCTGCGCTTCGGATTCATTCACGGCAATTGGGCGCTCGATAATTCACGTCCCGACGGCCGATACTGCGGACTGAACAACGAAATCACGCTGCTGCGTGACCTCGGCTGCTACGCCGACTTCACGATGCCCGCGGTGCCCGAACCGTCGCAAGGTGGTCCGGTGAACGAAATTTACGGGGCCACCGACGATCCCGCGGGTCCGCGATCGTACGAATCGGGGCGTCCCGTGCGGCGCGGCGACAATTTTCGCGGCGATTTGCTGATGGTGCCGGGTCCGCTGCATTTGAACTGGCGCGGTCGTCCCTGGTGGAAGCCGCGTATCGAAACCGGCGAGCTCGCCGCCAACGATCGCGTGCGTCCGGAGCGTTTCGCGTTGTGGATCGACGCCGCGCCGCGCATCGGCGGCGACGCTTTTCTAAAACTCTACACGCACGGCGCGCCGGAAAAGAACGCGAGTTGTCTCCTAGGTGAAGACTTGGACAAACTTTGCTGTGGCATCATAGAGGAGTGCGCGCGCCAAAAAATGGAATTGCGTTTCGCCACCGCGTGGGAAATGTATGGCGCGATCGAGTCGGCGCTACGGGCGTGACGTATGCCTAGCCTCTACAGTCGAGCTCTTGAAAACTTGCTGTTGCCCGCGCACAACGTGGCGCGTGGCCGCGACTTCGTGCGTCATCGCAAGTTCTTGGAGACGAGCCAATGGTGGCCGCCGGAAAAACTGCGTGAGTTTCGCTGGAAGGAAACTCGCGCGCTCGTCGAACACGCGTTTCGCACCGTTCCTTACTATCAAAAAAAGTATGCCGGGATTCGCCTCGAAGATATTCGCACGCCCGAGGATTACGCCCGCCTTCCTGTGCTGCGCCGCGAGGACGTCAACGCCCATCGCGCCGAACTGCGCTCGACGGCGTATCGCGGCAAATTGATTTCGCACGCCACTGGCGGATCGTCCGGCGTGCCGACGCGTTTCTACATCACCATCGAAAGCTACGACTGGCGCACCGCGTGCACCGAGCGCGTCTATGCGTACACCGGTTGTCGTTTGGGCGAGCGTACGCTGTTTCTCTGGGGTGCGCCCGTTGGCAAATTGCCCGAGTGGAAAAAATGGAAGGTGAAAGCGTTCGAAACGTTTCGTCGCCAGCTGGTCATCAATACGTTCTCCCAAAGTGAAGAGAAATGGCGCGAGATTCTCACGCGCGCCGTGCGCTACAAACCGAAACTCGTGGTGGGTTACATTTCGAGTCTCGAAGGATTCGCGCGGTTCTTAGCAGACAGCAAGCACAAGCTGCCCGGCGTTCGCGCGGTGATCGCTGCCGCCGAGCCATTGTTTCCGCCGACGCGAGCGCTGGTGGAAAAGGCCTTCGGCGCGCCGTTGTTCAATACCTACGGCTCGCGCGAATTCATGTCGATTGCCGGTGAGTGCGAGAACCACTCCGGCATGCACGTGAATTCGGAAAACATTCTGCTGGAAACCGCGCTGCCGGCGCCGGCGGGCGCGAGCGACATCCTGGTTACCGATCTGCACAACTACGGCATGCCGTTCTTGCGCTACGCGATTGGCGACGTCGGCGTGCTCGACGATTCCCCATGCGCGTGCGGCCGTGGACTTCCGCGCATTGTCTCGATCGAAGGCCGTGTGCTCGACGTCTTGCGATCCGCCAGCGGCCGCGTCGTGCCGGGCGAGTTGATTCCGCACGTGATGAAAGATATTCCCGAGGTGCTCGAGTATCGCGTGACGCAAACGTCACTGGAGCGCCTGGAGATGGAAGCGGTACTTTCCACCGAGCTTTCGGAAAAGTCGCGCAAGATTCTCGATTCGGAAATTCACAAGGCCTTTGGCTCCGGCACGCACCTGGAAATCCGCCGCGTGAGCGAGATTCCGCGTCTGGCTTCCGGCAAGCGCCGCGTGACCATCGGTTTGCCCGCGTAACCTCCTATGCGCATCGCGGTCGTCACGCCGTCGTATCCGAACAGCGCCGAGCCGTATCGCGGAATCTTCAACTATCGCCGCGCGCGGGCGTTGGCGCGCCACGCGGAGGTCGAAGTATTTTGCACGGTTTCGACGTATCCGAAATGGCTGAAGCCGCGCGTGCGCATGTACTCGGAAGTCGATCCGGCGTACACGACGCCCGGCATGATGGCGCATTACATCGCCTATCCCGCAATTCCCGGCGTCACGCGTCCCTTGAACGCATGGACCTGCGCGCGGCATTTGTTGCCGGCGCTCCGCGAGTTTCGCCCCGACGCGATCGTGGCGTATTGGATTTTCCCCGATGGTCTCGCGGCGGTGATCGGCGGAAAGAAGCTCGACATTCCGGTAGTCGTGCAGACGATGGGCTCGGACTTGCGCACGCTGCCCGACGCAATTTCCTCGCGACTCGCCGCGCGAACTGTGCGCGCCGCCGATTTTGTGCTCGCGGTTAGCAACGACCTGCGGGATTTGGCCGTGCGCATGGGCGCGTCGCGGGAGTGTACGCGGACCATCCACAACGGTTGCGACCCGAGCGTCTTCTATTTGTCCGATCGAGCGGCGGCGCGCGCCGAGTTGGGTGTTGCGGCCGATGCCCAGCTTGTCTTGTTCGTCGGACGTCTGGCCGATGTGAAAGGCATTGGCGAGTTGATCGCCGCGGCCGGGCAGCTTGCACCTTCGCATCCGAAATTGCGCGTCGTTTGCATCGGGGAAGGCGTGATGGAGGCGGAACTTCGCGCGAAAATCACGAATCCTGCGCTGATCGACTTTGCCGGACGCAAGACGCCCGAGGAAATCGCGCGCTGGATGGCGGCATGCGATGTGCTGTGTCTGCCGAGCTACTCGGAAGGCTGCCCGAATGTCTTGCTCGAAGCGCTCTTCTGTGGACGTCCGGTCGTTGCTTCGAATGTCGGCGGAATTCCGGAACTTGTCGACGAGAACTGCGCGATCCTGGTTCCACCGCGCGATTCCGCCGCGCTGGCGCGCGGGCTCTCTGATGCGTTGGCGCGTGGGTGGGATGCCCCGGCAATCGCGACCCACTACGGCCGCACGTGGGACGATGTGGGGCGCGAAACGTTTGAAGTTTGCGAGAGTGTCATCACCGCGCGGGCGAATCGTTAGAAGTCCGGCTTCCAGATGCGCGCGAGATCGAGGACGAAGCCGGGCAATTCTGGATCGCCTTTGACGCGTTTGGGATGTTTCAGGATTTCGACGCGCCGGCCAGGGCGATAGATGTGAACCTTGCGCGTCGCAGGATCGATCAGCCATCCGAGCGCGGCGCCGTTTTCGCGGTATTCTTCCATTTTCTTCTGCAACTGCGGCAGGCGGTCGGAATGCGAACGCACTTCAATCACGAAGTCCGGGCAGAGGGGCGCGAATTTTCGCTTCTTGTCGGCGGACAGCGCGGCGAGCCGCGGCAATTTTACCCATGCGGCGTCGGGCGAGCGCGTCGCGCCGTTCGGCAGAATGAATCCGGCATTGGAACCAAACGCGCGTCCTCTGCCGTCTCGTTCCGCCCATACATCGAGTTGCGTGGACGTCTTTAATTCGCGATAGCCACTCTCTGTTCCCGCTGGAGCCATAACCAGAATCTCTCCTTCGGCGGTGCGCTCGAGCCGTATGTCGCGATTCATCTGGCAGAAGTCGAAAAACCAGTCGGAGCCGTTGCGCGGACGCGGCTCGGGCAGTTCGAGCTTCAGCGGATCAATCGGGCTGCCCAGGATTCGGAATACCAGCGCCGTTGTTGCCATGGGACGATCTTACCACCGCGACTTGCAAAAACCACTTGACAAGCGCTCTCCATTTCTGATATTTCTGTCTTGACAGAAAGAACTGTATGGAACTAACCGCCACCTCGAAGAAGTTCATCCTCCACTGGGGCGAAATGGGCGCCCGCTGGGGGATCAACCGCACCGTGGCGCAGATCCACGCCCTGCTTTATCTCTCCCCACGGCCGCTGCACGCTGAGGAGATCGCGCAAACGCTGTCGGTGGCGCGCTCCAACGTCAGCTCCAGCCTGCGCGAGTTGCAGGGATGGGGCATTGTGCGCGTCACGCACCAACTCGGCGATCGCCGCGATCACTTCGAGTCGATGAAAGACGTGTGGGAGATGTTCCGCGTGATCATCGAGGAGCGCAAGCGCCGCGAGATCGATCCCACGCTCGACCTCTTGCGCGGCTGCCTGGCGGATCTCGAGAAAGCCGGCGCCGCGGAGGCGTATTCGCGCGAGCGCATCAAGGAAATGCTCGAGTTCATGGAGCGCATGACTGCGCTGTACAAGGAAGCGGGCGCGCTCTCGTCCGGAACGATTCGCCGGCTCGCCGGCATGCAAGGGAAATTGACGCGTTTGCTAGGGCGGAGATAGGCCGTCCCTTTTTTTGATCCATGATTTCAGTTATGACAGAAATAACCGACGTAACAGAATGGAGGAAACGAATATGAAAATCGCCATCACGGGTTCTCACGGATTGATCGGCAGCGCGCTGGTTCCGCTGCTGGAGGGCGCGGGGCACGATCTCGTTCGTCTGGGGCGCTGGCCCTACACGCCGGAAATGATCGCGGGCGCGGACGCGGTGGTGCATCTGGCAGGCGAAAACATCGGCGGACGGTGGACCGAAACGCGCAAGACCGCGATTCGCGAAAGCCGCGTGTTAGGCACCAGGTCGCTGGCCAAGGCCATCGCCGCGCTGGAAAATCCTCCGCGAGTTTTGGTGAGCGCGTCGGCGATCGGCTACTACGGAGATCGCGGCTCGGAAACGATGATCGAAGAGCATGGCCCCGGCACCGGGTTTCTGGCGAACGTCTGCGAGTCCTGGGAAAATGCGACGCGCCCGGCCGAGCGCGCGCACGTCCGCGTGGTGCATTTGCGATTCGGCGTCGTGCTGAGCACGGCGGGCGGGGCATTGGCAAAGATGTTGCCGGCGTTTTGTGCGGGACTCGGTGGTCCGCTCGGCGGCGGCCATCAATACATGAGCTGGATCGCGCTGGCCGACGCCGTCGGGATCATCATGCGCGCAATCGTGACGAAAACCATGGTGGGTCCCGTAAACGCAGTCGCACCGTATCCGGTGACCAACGAGGAATTCACGCACGTGCTCGCGCGCGTGCTCGATCGCAAGGCGCCGTTCCGCATGCCGAGGTTCATGGCTTATCTTGCCTTCGGCGAAATGGGCAAGGAACTATTGCTCGCCTCGACGCGCGTGGAACCGATCCGCCTGATCGCCACCGGATATCGCTTCAAGTATCCGGTGCTCGAAGGCGCACTGCGGAATCTGCTGGAGCCGGCGCCCGCGGCGATGAAAGAGGTCCATGTATGAAGCGCCCGCAATATGCATCCGCCGTGATCGCGGTCATGGCGGTCGCTTATACGGTCTTTCGTTTGGCGAAGGGCTTTCCGCGCTTGGATGGCTGGGGCGTGCCGTTCCAAATGATGGCGCCGGGAGATCTCGTCCTGTTGTCGTGGATGAGTTGGCTGGTGACGGCGCCCTTCTTGCTTGTTGGAATCTGGCTCACCGCACGGCGCCTCCGCGATCTCGGCTGGCCGATTTCGCTGGCGATTCTCTACGCCGTGCCGTGGTTCAGTTTGCCGTTGATCGTCATCTTGATGCTGGTACCGGCGCGCGGCGAAGAATTTCTGGACGCGTCGACGACGTCGGACATGTTCAACAGCGCGGTGATGGCCGCAGTCTTGATTTCGATTCCGGGCGCCGTCCTGTGCGCAGTGGCCATTTGGCTGGGAGTGCAATATGGATGGGCATTGTTTGTCGGTCTCCCGTTTTTGCTTGGAATGGCCTCTGCCGGTATTTACGGGCACGAGGAAAGCCGCCGGTGGAGTCAATCGATAGGCGTGGCCTGTCTTTCCCTGACCATTACAGGCGTTGTGCTGTTGCTGGCTGCGGTGGAAGGCGCGATTTGCTTGGCGATGGCCGCACCGATCGCTTATCCGCTTGCCATTCTTGGCGGGACTGTCGGCTATTTTGTCCAGCGAGGCGTCAAAACACCTGATCCAGCCACAACGCTGCTTCTTTTTCTGTTCATCGTGCCCATGACGATGGGCGCGGAATCCGCCGCGCATCTCGCGCCGCCGGAATGGATCGTCTACTCGACCATCGAGATCGACGCGCCGCCGGAAGAAGTGTGGAAACACGTGATCGAATTTCCCGCCGCGCCGCCGCCGCACGAACTGGCGTTTCGTGCCGGCATCGCCTATCCGATTCGCGCTGCCCTACACGGATCGGGCGTGGGCGCGATGCGGTCGTGCGATTTTTCTACGGGATCGTTCATCGAAACCATCGACGTCTGGGAGCCGGGACGCCGCATGGAGTTTTCCATCGTCGCCGGCGCCGACCCAATGACCGAGATGACGCCGTACCCCGCCATTCATCCGCCGCACCTCGACGGTTACTTGCATCCGCGTCACGCGATCTTCGAACTGACGCCGTTGCCGGGCGGCCGGACACGGTTGGACGGAACGAGCTACTATCGCGACAACATTTGGCCGGCACTGTATTGGCGCTTTTGGTCGGACGCGATCATTCACACGATCCACGCGCGCGTATTCGAGCACATCAAGCGCTTGTCGGAAGCGCGCTAGGGCGCCGTCCTGATCACATTGCGATTGATGTCGAGCAGCGTCAGCGCCAAACATCCCGCGCCCGCGCCACCGTTGGTGGGACCCGTCAGTTGCAGCGTGACGTTTTGCGATTGCGGCACAAAGAATGCGCCGTAGCCGAGCGTGCCTTGCTCCACATAGCCGCCCGCGTTCACGCCGCCGTCGACGCTGGGAGTAATCACGCTCGCTTGAAACGCGACGGCGGGTGAGTTCGCGGCGGTGTGAACTTCCAGGATGTAGAATCCCGCCGGAAGCGAGTTCGTGACCGTCAGCGAGCCGGAACCCGACACTTCCGCGCCGACAAGTTGGCGATTCGCGTCCAGCAATCGCGCGTAAATCGACGGCGCTCCGCCCGCGAGTGCTTGCGCCGCCACGCTCACTGTCACGTTTTGCGCGACGGGAATGGAGAACGCCGTGTAGCCGGGGAAATTGTCATTGCCCAAAATCGCCCCACCCACGTTGAAGCCTCCCGCGATATTTCCCAGCGGCACGATGGCTTGCAATCCCCAATATCCGTTGCGCGACCCCGAAGGATTCTGCACCTCGGCGATGTAGAATCCCGCGTTGAGCGGCAGTGTCACCACCGGTTCGGCCGCGCCGGTGCAACTCGGACCAACCACGCGGCGAATGCGCAGATTCCCTGTGTCGGCGATCAGGAGAAATCCGTTCGAATCCACAAAGAGCCCGCTCGGGCCCGCCAACTCCGCGGACAACGCGGGACCGCCGTCGCCTGAAAATCCGTACGCGTTTGAACCCGCGACGTGTACGACGGAGCCGTCCGCGTTCACGCGGAAGATTTCGCCCAGCGTTGCATCCCACGCGTAGACCGTACCGCTCGCATCGGCGGCAAGAGTGGTCGCGTTCAGGCCTTGGGCCAGCAACGTAACCGCGCCGCCCGGTGTCACGCGCGCGATTCCTGCATACGCGCTGGGCCCGCTGCCGCCCCAACTCACGTACAAGTTGTTCGTGCCGTCGATCGCCACCGCGACGGGCCCGCGCCCGCCCGGAATCTGTGGCGTGCCGGTGAAACTCACATACGTCGTGATGTTCCCGCTCGCGTCTACCTTGCGCACGGAAAAATTCGTCCGATCGGTAATGTACAAACTGCCGTTGGAATCGACGGCCACGCCGGTGGGCGCCGCGATCACCGCGCTCGTCGCCGGACAATTGTCGCAACCTGTACCGCTCCCGCCGCCCGCCACGGTCGTGACCATTCCTTTTGTATCGATGCGGCGCACGCGATTATTCCTGGCATCGGCCACATAGAGATTGCCGGCGGAATCCATGGCGATTCCCCAGAGGTTCCCGCCGAACTGCGCTTGCGTCGCGGGGCCACCGTCGCCGGAAAATCCCGGCGTGCTGCCGCCGAAAATCGAAATCTGGCCGCTCGAAGAAATCTTTCGGATGCGGCCAATGGCCTCGGTGGTGAAGATATTTCCGTTGGAATCTTCCAACACGCCCAACGGAAACCATACCGTCGCCTGGAGCGCGGGACCGCCGTCGCCGGAAACGGCCCACAATCCATTGCCTGCGAATTCCGAAATCACGCCCGACGTGTTGATCTTGCGGATGCGCCAATTGTTGCTGTCGCCGACGTACACATTGCCGGACGCATCGACCGCCAGTCCTTGGGGCGAGGAAAACTGCGCGCCCGACGCCGGACCGCCGTCGCCGGAGAGTCCCGCAGTGGAAGTTCCCGCGAACGTTGTGATGATTCCCGCCGGACTGATCGCGCGAATGCGATTGTTGCCGGTGTCCGCGACGTAAAGATTGCCCGCGGCGTCGAAAGCCAACTGGGTCGGATTGTTCAGGCTCGCTTGCGCGGCGGGTCCGCCGTCGCCGGAGAATCCGTTGACTCCATTGCCGGCGATCACCGAGATCGCGCCGCTTGTCGTCGCTTTCAGAATTCGTCCGGCCACTTGCGTGTTGGTGTTGGGGACTTGACCACCTTGCGAAAAATAGAAATTTCCCGCGTTGTCGCGCGCCATACCGTTCACGAACGCGTTACCGTAAGTACCCAGCGCCGCCGCGAGCACCGTTTGGGTTCCGCCGGGCGCGACTTGCACCACTCTCCCCGAGTTGTTGATGAAATAAAAATTGTTGGCGGCGTCGGTGGTGAAACCGGTGGGAGTTGAGCAGCAACCCAGTTGCACGGGCACGGACGATGACGTGCCGGAAGGCGATATCTTGACGAGGAAATCGAAAACGCCGATCAAGCCAGTATCGATTTCGTAGAATATGTAAACGTTCCCCGCGGGATCGGCGGCGATTGAACCACCGACGACCCCACAAAAGAGTTCGGCAACCGACACTACCGAGTAAGGACAGCCGCTTCCGCCTTCCCAGACGGTCGAGATCGCTCCGCTGGGTGTGATTTTGTACACGGCTTCGTTCGAGGTATCGGAAGCGTAGACGTTGCCCGCCGCGTCCGACGCCAACATGAGGATGTTGCCGAGGGGAAAGCCGGTTGCAGGCGAGCCGCTCGGCGGATACGTGATGCGCGCGCCGCCGGCAATTGTGGAAATGGTTCCTTGCGAAAAAAGCAGAGGAGCTACGAAGAGGCAGAGAAGCGCAAGCCGGATCCGGAGCATGAGACAAACCTTTCCAGGCGGGCGCGACACCTTTCCGTGATCATACCACTTTAAATCCCGCTCTGGGGTAGGCCGAGAATCAGGTCCTGCGCTAAATCCGCAACGGTGGCGGCTACGCTTCGCGCTGGGGTTGGCCGAGAATCACCGCTCATGTACACTGCAGGCCGTCGACGGGCGCGGAGATCCGCCGCTGGGGTTGGCCGAGAATCACCGCTCATGTACACTGTTTTGATCTGTCCGGTGACACACGCAAGCGCTGGGGTTGGCCGAGAATCACCGCTCATGTACACTTTAGATGCTCAGATAGTTCGTATAGGCATGCTGGGGTTGGCCGAGAATCACCGCTCATGTACACTCCGCGCCTTCGCTGCCCTTGAGCCAAACGCGCTGGGGTTGGCCGAGAATCACCGCTCATGTACACTACAATTCCCGTTGTTACCGACATAAATCCCGCTGGGGTTGGCCGAGAATCACCGCTCATGTACACTCTTACGTTTGGCTGGCCGGATGCACGCCGCGCTGGGGTTGGCCGAGAATCACCGCTCATGTACACTCCCTCGATGAAATTGGCTATCCCGCCCGACGCTGGGGTTGGCCGAGAATCACCGCTCATGTACACTAACGGCGACACGGCCGCCGTTCTCGCGGCGGCTGGGGTTGGCCGAGAATCACCGCTCATGTACACTCGATGTCGATTCCGATGTTGACCGCGGCCGGCTGGGGTTGGCCGAGAATCACCGCTCATGTACACTCGAAGAGCAGTTCAATACAGACTGGTTGCGGCTGGGGTTGGCCGAGAATCACCGCTCATGTACACTCGATCCCGTCATTCCCTCCCGTCACCGTGCGCTGGGGTTGGCCGAGAATCACCGCTCATGTACACTACACAGGAGATCGTGGTCTGCATCGACAAGGCTGGGGTTGGCCGAGAATCACCGCTCATGTACACTGCCTGCGATGCGGGAAGCTCCGTACGCTTGGCTGGGGTTGGCCGAGAATCACCGCTCATGTACACTAGGCCGCGCGCAAAGCTCGGTAGTTTCGAGCTTTGCGCGCGGCGCGTTCTCTAAAAGAGCAGTAATTGCATCGGCGGATCTTCCGCCGGGCGCGGTTTTCGGCCATAAAAGACTTCCATTTTCCCGAACTGATGATCCGTCAGCGCAACGATTCGCACCTGCCCAAGCGGTGGAATCACAGCTCGCACCACTCTCCTATGCGTAGCGGCGGCTTCTTCGCTGGGTATGAATCGCGCATAGACAGAGTATTGTAGCATCATGAATCCATCCTTCAAGAGAGCCTTGCGAAATCGCGTATAGTTGCGACGGTTTTCGGCGGTCTCGACGGGCAAATCGAACATTGCGAGCATCCACATGGATCGATACGCCGACAGCGGAGCCGGCTTCACAAATGGTTCCCCGGTTCCGGCACCTCTAGTTCCTTCGCACCCGACATGATCGCTCGCATAACGCTCGCGGCCAGTTGCCCGGCGCAGTCGAAGAGAGTCCGTTCCTCGCCATCGACCTCGAATCTGCAAACGAGCCGCTCGAGTATCCAACGCTTCGTCTCACCATCCAGCGGTTCGGAGGGGTCGTTTTTTTCGACCCATTGCGCGACGGCGAGATCGACGATGGGACGGAAAGGCTCCATGAGGTCGTCGGCGAGACAAAATGGATTGTAACGGTTGTGGTGATTGAGTCCAAACGACGGGTGCAAGCCTGCCGCGCACGTCGCGCGTGCCATCACGCCGCGAAGGATGGCATAACCGTAATTGAGGTGATTGTTTTGGTTGGGGCCTTCATTCCCGCGGCGAAAGTGAGGATCGTTGAAAAGGAGCGGCCAGTATCGCCGGGCGGCCTGCGCTTCGAGGTTGTCCACATCGCCGGAGCGGACTCGTTCAGCCATCGGTTTGAGGCCGCCATCGCTGCCCGCGACCGCCTCCAACGCGCGCGCCTGCGCTCGAATCTTTGCTTGAACAAGTTGTTGCCACAGGCGTTTTCGCAGTGGCTCGGTTACTTGCGCCTGCTTCGCATAACGCTCAGTTTGTACAAAGTTGGCCTGCAAGGGGAGCAGCATAGCGGCGGGCAGATATTTGTGATCGCACACCACGACTGTTCCGCCACAGGCGGAGAGTCCGGCGATGACCGATTGAGTGAGTTGTACTCGGGGGTGCGTTAGCACCAGCACCGCGATCTCGGAGAGAGGCGTCGTGAAAGTGTCCAATCCCTCGCGGTCGACCGCTAACTGGTTGTTCCTGACGTGAAGGAGCGCCGGGCCCTCGGCAAATTCAACGATGCGGTGAGACATCGAAGTTCCTCAATCGGACGCGGGATGAACCCGCCCCAGCGGATCGACCGATACCTTCCGGCAACCCAATTGCCGAAGTACATTTGGACGGGGCCGCCAGAAATCGTCGCCCATCTCCTTGACGATGCGAGCGTCGTTGATCCTTACCAGAGCAATCTGCTCGTTGCTGGCGATCGTCCGGACGCGATACAGTCCCGGCCGATCCCCACCGGAAATTTCCACTATATCGCCGCCCATCAGCGAAAACTTGAATTGATGCTGGCCATCTTCTCCATATCGGCGGCAAACGACTGGTTGCTTTTGGCGGCGCCGCTGGATCGCATCCAGCAGCGAAACAGGAAGGCCTTCCCATGCGACCTCCCGGCCCTGGCCGTCTAACCTCGCGAAAATCTCCACATGATGATTGTTGCCGGGCTGAACGTATCGCTCCCTGGGCCCCTGTCCCACCGATACCGGTTTCATCGGTTTGCGTACGCGCACCTTGCGAATGGGGATCTTTCGTCCGTCGCGCGCGAGCAAGTGGGGCAAACGTTCCCAATCTTCCGCCGGAAGCGAGGAAAGGGCGTTCAATTGGCCCAGATCCCCGCCCAGTTCCGCAAGCTTTTTCTCCACAGCCGCGCGGACCGCGGGATCGACAATGGCGGGAATGTCCTTGGCGCTCAACTTGCCGAGCGGCTTCCGGATGCTCACGTAGTCTTTGTTGCCGAGGCCATATTTATAAGGCTTGCTGTAGAGCGTCTCTTCATGGAGGGGCCCGCTCAGTTTATGGCTGGGACGGTGGGAGACGTTGAGGTTTTCAATGTGCGGGCGAACGGAATCGATAAAATCGCTCCACGGCCCTGGCAATCCCTTGAAAGGGCGATACGGCCTGCCGTCGGGCGGAACCTTCAAGCGAGCGGCCGCGTCGCTCATTGCCTTGATCACGGAGTTCGACGTAAGACCGACCACCACCGCGTCCACGGAGTGGTGACGATGATCGTCGCGGCCCTTTCCTTCGCCATGACCAAGAATCGCTTCGAGACCCCAAACCTTGCGCAGCGTGGCGGTGACCGATCCACTGCTCGCGAACACGCGCTGTCTTCCGTTGACGACCCGTCCGCCGTAAAGCTGCGCCAAGTAGTCGCCGGCAATCTTACTGGTACAGCGCGTATCGTTTAACTGGCGGGCGGTGAATTCGCCGAGGAGCTTGTCGGCCAATGTTTCTTCCGGTGTCAGCAGGAAACGACGCAGTTTTTCCGGATTGTTGAACGAGCGCACACGCGTTACGATTTCCGTCCACCGTTCCTCACCTGGATCGTAAAACGCCTCATACGGCGTCTGATTGTGCTTTCGGGCGTTCGCTTCATAGTGACAAAGCGTCTTGTTATTGAAGGAATCGTCGGGAAAGCGGCCGAGCGGCAGAATGTGTTCGACCTGAAACTCCGGCGCCTCAAAGAGTGTCTTGTGGCTGATGGGCTTTCCGGTATAAGGGCAAATCCAGCGACATTCGTCTGCCAGCATGATCTTCTCGATATCCGCTCGGCTGGGATGGGGATCGTTGGTTTCCTTTCGCAGCGCTATCGCCGCGGCTTGGCGCCGCTGTTCGAGTTTCCGATTCCGAACCCAGATATCTTGCCGCTGTTTCCGATTCTTCTTCAGGTCGCGGGCCAGCTCGATCCGAACGGAATCCGGTTTGCCGTACGCGCGCACGATTGCGTTGACCACTTTTCGCAGTTCGCTCATGGCCCTTTGTACGGCGGGATTGCGCACGCTTCCACACGGCGGCAAGCGATCTTTGGGCGCCTCTTTCTGTTTCGGATACGCCAGTTGGATTGCCTCGGTCAGGGAAAGCCCTTCCTCCAATAACGGAAGTAATCTCGCCAGGGCTCGCAAAGAGAACGCACAGTATCCCGGCTCCGCCGTCGATTCGCTCCAGGCGCGGGCGTGATCTTCATCCATGCCCCACTTTTCCCGCGCCTGTCGAAAAGCGTTCTCCCGGTCCTCTTCGCGGCGCCAATCCTCGACTGCTTCGACTTGCGCGGTGGGTGACACGCCTTCCCAACGGTCACTGAAGGCCGCGCGCATGTGCGAAGCGGTGCGGTTTCCGCGGCAGTTCTTTTCGCCGCCGCGCTCGAGATTAAACGCCACGCCTTTTTCCTTCGCTCCAATGAGTTTTCTGAGCGCCGAGAACTTCTGATCTCCATCGGTTTCCAGTTTGGCTAGGATTTGAGCGCGCTCCTCCGCCGACAATGGACGCTCAAAGCCCGAGAGGTCCCCCAGCCTCATGTTGTTCACGCGGTCCAAGACGCGAAATCGCTGAGCCGCAAGCGTGGCCCAGGGCGCTCGCTTCTGGGAGGGTTCAAGTTCGCACAAACCGACCATTTTTTCGCCGTCCTGAATGGGGCGCTGGTCGAACAGCAATGTTTCGATACGCGTCCGAAGTTCGGCGGTGAGCAGGTCAGGCCGGTTTGCCGCTTGCTTCTCCCAAATCGCGGAAAATTCGGCCGTAAACATGCGGCGATCCGTCCAGCGCCCGCGGATACGGCGTACGTTGGGATTGAGGCGCGAAAAGTACTCACCCAAACTGCGAGCGCCTCCCTCGGCGATCGCTTGTTGCAGTTCGGCGATTCCTTGCTTGACAGTGCCTTCGTCCTCATCCTTCTTTGGCGCCGCCTTTCGATTGCTCTTGAAGCCGCGCCTTTGACAGAGATGAAAGATTACTCGACCGAGTTCGCGAGGGTCGACCGCCGTGTCCAGGCACCTGCGGCGGAGGAAATAGACCAGAACATGTTCTTTGGCCAGAACGGCCGGGTCCGCAGCCATCGTCTTTTGCCATTCAGCCCAAAGCTCTCGGTCCAGTTGGTTGATGGTTTCATGAATGGCGACGCTCTTATTTACGGGCTGCGAGCCGGGCGTCGGTGGCAATAGTCCATGCGACTGTAGGAGGGAAAAAAGGTCGCGTCGCCGCGCCGCGCGCCGGCGGGCTTGGCGACGCTGCAAGCGCGCCTCTCGCCGAACCTTGTTTCGAGATTCCTCCTGGCCGCGATCCATTTTGCCGTCTACGCCGGGATCGAAAACGCGAACGCCGGCCGACAAAATTCCATGCGGTCCACCGTCGACATGCTGAATCAAAGCCCAGCCAATCGAGGCAGAGCCGATATCGAGTCCCAAAACATAATCTTTCGTGTCGATCATTTGCTCCTCGTCGGCGTTGGAATGCCGCATATTATGGCACATTGACGTGAAGCGTTCGGTGCAAATTTCCCAGACCTTCGCCAGCGATTTCTTGTTGACACGTTGGTGGCGTTTCGCTAGAGTGAGCAGCGTGTACATGAGCGGCGATTGCTCGGCTAATCTCAGTAAGCTTTCGTCGTAAGGCAACGCTCAATGAGCGACCGCACGAAATGCCTCCTGAAAAGGAGGCATTTTTATTTGATTTAGAAAAGCGAGAACGACGCCCGAACGCCCGGTTATGCTCCGGCTTGTTTGCGGATTTCTTCGAAGCTCGCAGCAATCGGCGGATTCATTTCTTCGAGTGAATTCGAACGCATCTTGCCATCGGGCAAAAGTCGCGACGCGACGACGGGCAAGATGCGCTGGTCGATCTGGCCCATCACTTCGCAGACCACCGGTCCCTTGATCGCCAGAATCTCCTGAATCCGCTGCTTGGCGACGCCACGATTTTCCACGCGCGCGAAGCGCAATCCATAAGCCGCGGCGATTTTTTCGGTTTCCGGCAGGGTGACACCCGATCCCGGCGTCGAGCCGACGTAGAATCCCTTGAAGAAAGTCTCCTGTGTGCGTCTGATCGACCCGTAGCCGTCGTTGTTGATCACAAACAGCTTCACGTTGAACTGATGATGCGCCAGCGTCTGCAATTCTTGAATATTGGTTTGCAGTGAGCCGTCGCCGATCACGGCGATCACATTTGTTTCGGGATGGGCCGCCGCCACGCCGAACGACGCCGGCAATGCCCAGCCCATTTCCGCGAACGATCCGGGATTCAAGTAGCGCTGCGTGCCCTTCACGCGAAACGCCTGGCCCAAGATCGGGTGCGGCTGTCCGGCGTCGGTGAGAATCGTTTCGCCACCCGATAGAACGTCGGACATTACGTCGATGAATTCGTACAAGTTGACGCGGTCGCCCGGTTCGCCAAAAAGATGGCCGTCCTTCATCACGTTGTATTCGATTTTCCACTGGCGGCAGAGGTTGCGCCACGATTCGGGCACCGCGCCCGCGTAGCTTGCGCACATCGAAGCGAGGCGCGGCAGGTAATCGTGGATGTCCCAAGCATGTTTGAAATGCACACCGATTTTTTCGCGCTGCAACAGCGGGCGCTCCAAATCGATTTGGATTTTTTCGGCGCGCGGCGCGAACATGTCGCCTTCGTACCCCACGGTTTGCACGTGCAAGCTGCATCCCATCGTGACAATCAAGTCCGCAGTCTGGACGGCGAAGTTTGCGGCCCGATGTGCCCGCGGTCCCGGATGGCCGACCCACAAGGGATGATCGAACGGCATCAGGTCTTTCGCCATTAAAGACGTCAGCACGGGAATTCCGAGGGTCTCGACAAATTTCAAGAACGCCGGTGTCTGCGACGCGCAACGCACGCCATGACCGGCGAGAATCAGTGGACGTTCCGCGCGTCCAATGCGATTGAGCAGCGCTGCCAATTCCTCTTCGTCCGCGCGTTTCGCCGACGGCGCGGGCGGAACGAACGCCTCGCTGTCCTCGGGATAGGCCGCGCCTTGCACGTCGAGCGGAATGTCGAGCAGCACGGGACCGGGACGTCCTTCGCGCGCCAGGTACAAGGCCTTCTCGAGGTGAAAACGCATGCGTTCCGGACTCTCGACAAACGCGGCATACTTGGTGACCGATTCAACAATCGGCACGATGTCCACTTCGAGAAATCCGTTTTGCCGCAATCCTTCGATGCCGCTAGCGCGCGCGGTGTCTTCGCGCTTGCATTGGCCCGTGATGAAAAGAATCGGTACGGAATCCTGATACGCGCCGGCCAGTCCCGTGACGAGATTCGTTGAGCCGGGGCCGCTTGTCGCGAGGCACACGCCAAGTTTTTCACTGCGGCGCGCGTATCCGTCGGCGCCCATCGCGCACGCCTGCTCGTGATGATTGCAGTAATAGCGCATGCGCGGCAGACGGCCGAAGGCGTCCATCAGATGCATCATCATTCCGCCGGAAAGCATGAAGTAGCATTCCGCGCCGGTTTGCTCCACGGTTTGCGCGACGTAGTCGGCGATTCTCATAGGTGAACGGTTCCGGACTTGCTGGGCTTCGCGGTGGGTTCGGCCATGCCCAGCTTCTCGCGGATCAAACGCTGGCGGAACGGCGACGGCCAATCGAGCGGCGGAGGAAGGAACAACGCGCGTCCCGTGATCAGCGCGCGCCGCAGGGCCGGACTATCGCCGGCGAGACCGCGCGCATACAGCAACCACGGCGCAGCTTCGCTCGGCATGTTCTTCAGCGCTTCGTTGGCGGCGGCATTGTCGTGGCGCAGCAGCGCCGAGTAGACGCGAACCATGCCGGTGAGCAGATCGCGCCGCGGTTGGCTGATCCAGGGACGCAAGGCGAAATACTGCCGCAAGCTCTCTCTCGCGCCCGCATCGTCGTGCAGCGCGCCTTGCAGCCACGCCTGCGCGGGCAATTCGTCGCCGAGAAGTTTTTGCGTCTTCACCATCGCCAGCGCCCGCGCGACGTTGCCCGCGCCGTCGCTCTTATTGTCGATCGCGCTCAAAATCGCCACGTTCGCCAGACTCATCAACATGCCGCCCGCGGCGATCGTGTTTCCGCCCAAGCCCAAGGCGTTCGCGCCGCGCAAATATCCTTCCATGGCCGCGGGGGCGTTGCCCATCGCTTCGGCCAAACGCGCTTGATAGAGCGGCGCGACGCGCTGTTCCTCGGCGGAAGCATGCGCCTCGTACTCGTTGAGCGCGGCGGCCGCGTCTTCGTACGATCCTTGATCGGCGAGAATCAGCGCGATCTTTTGATACGAAGAATAGCCGCCGAAATCGGGTTTTTCCTCGAGAAGTTTGCGGAACACCGTCAGCGCTTCTTCGTTGCGGCCCAGGATGAAAAGCGTTTCCCCGCGCGTGTCGAACGCGTTGGTATCGCCCGGCTGAAGTTTGATGTAGCGATCGCTGGCGTTCTTACAGGCCGCCTCGTCGCCGGCCATCGCGGTGGCGTAGACCATTTGATTCAACAGCGAAAAATCGTCGGGATCGAGTTCCAAGCCTTGCTGGACGAGTTTCACGGCGTCCGATGGATTGTTCGACAGCGAGAGCAACAGCGACAACTCGTTGCGCGCCTCGGTGTCGCGCGGAAATGCGGCCAGCAAATTTTCGAGCGCATGGCGGCGTGCCACGGGATCGCCGCCGAGCGCGGCGAAATCCAGCGGCAGGCGCAAGCGTTCGCGGCGCGGCAGATGATCTTGCAGTTTGGCGGTGATTGTCAGGTACTCGTAACACTGGCGTGGTCCACCGGCGCGGCAGTACAACTCGGCCAAACGGAATTTCGCCAGTGCGAACGATGGATCGAGAATCGCCGCTTGCTCGTATTCCTTCACCGCCGGTTGCACCGCGCCGTAGATCGCTTCCTCCGCGACCAAGTAATGATGCAGCGCTTCGGGATTTGAAGTGGCGAATTGCGACGTAACGGGCCATTGCGAGGGCGCGCGCGACCCGAGAATCGACCCGGCCACTTCTTTCACCGCCGCGTCCGCGAGTCGTGCGATGTCGTTGGCGTTCTCCGCGTACAGTTTGAACTCAGAGCGCGTGCGGCCGCCCGCGGTGTCTTGAACGCGCAAATCCAACCTCAGGCGCGAGGGACCGTCGCGCAGCAACGCGCCGGTTACCGCGAGATCGGCGCCTGACTCTCGCGCGATATCCAGCGCGACGTGGTAATTCGCGAGTTGCCCGAGTTTTTGGTTGTTATGGATCAGCGCTTCCACTTGGCGTTCGAGCGAAATCACTTCGACGCCTTGGACCTGTTCTAACCCGGTGGTAATAATGTCAGGCAACCCGCGGGATAGCCATCCAAGCGAACGATCTTGCGAAAGATTGTTGATCCACACCACCGTTACGGCGTGCCGCGACGCTCGCGCGCCTCCCGATCGCGCGCGACTCCACCACGCGGCGACGGCGGCGATCAAGAGAATCGCTGCGACCACCAGCAAGTAGTTGCGATGTTCAGGCGGCGGATGTACAGCGACCGGAGCGTGCGCGCCGATTGCGTACAAGTCCGCGGAAAGCTCGCGCGCCGATTGGTAACTGCCGGCGAGTGCTCGCGAAACCACCGGGCGCAGCTCCTCGGGCAAGCGCGAAATGTCGGCGCCCTCGGCTGCGGTGTCGGCGGGCGACGGCGCGACGGGCGCGGCGTGTCCTGTGGCGAGTTCGTACAGGATGCGGCCAACGGCCGCGAGGTCGGCTTGCGGATCGAATGTTTCCGACGGCTCCTGCGCGAATCCTACAATCAGCGCTTCGCCTTGTGGCGTGATTACGATGCTATCGGGCGTCAGCGATCCATGCGTGAGTCCTTGCTCGTGGTGCTCGGCGAGCGACGTCGCAAGGTCGATGGCGATGCGGCGGAATTGCGTGGCGCTGATGCCGGAGCCCGCGATGATTTCACGCAGTGTGCGGCAACCGGCCGGCAGTTGCAGCGGCAGCGGCGCCGGTTCGGGCGACGGCGTGATGTCCGCGGGCGTGTCGGCGTGCTCCGGAGTGTTTTCTGGGAGAGGCGTTTCGTCGCTCATAGATGGGAGCGGTGGAAAAGTCCATCATATCATTCGGAGCAGGGAGCGACGGTGAGGGGAACTACTTCAGGGCTTCGAATAAATCGGCATACTCCGCCGGGACGGATTCGTCTTTCTTCGCGACCGGTGGCTCGAGAGCCATTTCCAACTCGCGGCATTCGTGACAAATCAGACGGTGCGTCAACAGCCAACGCCCGATCAGCAGGTTTTCCCGCGACGCACAGACATTGCAGCGCAATTCGCTGAACAATTCGCGCACCGCCAGCGCGACGATTCCGGCGAGCAGCCAGATTTGCCAGTGTCCCCAGGGATCGGGGAGCAATCCGCTTACCGAAAAGCGTCGCGGGGTGAGATCGGTGTCGCAGGCCAGCAAATAGGCGCACACTCCCCACAGCGACAAGGCACCACGGAGCGCCCAGCGATTGATGCTGGCCACCAACTCGGTTCCCGAAATCCCTTTGCTTGGTACGACTATGATTCTCATCCTGAGCCCACTACTCAATTTGACGTACGAGACTGCCGGCAGGATTCATTGGCATAAGGCCCATCAATATAAAGCCTTGGCAGCATCCGACCCGGCGCCACCGCGTAGGACCTTCAAACTATCTTTCAGTTGCCGGCTCAGCATGGCCATGTCCGAGGAAAAATTCAGCAGGCGGTAGCCCATCGCCGCGCATTCCAGCAGGCGTTTTTCGTCGCCCAAGTGAATGCCCGCGGCTACCGGACTTCCCGCACACGCCTGGGCGATTCGCTCCAGCGCTTCGCGGAATTTCGGACTCCCGAATTCTCCTGCTAGTCCTAGCGAAATCGAGAGGTCGTTGGGGCCAACCATGGTCGCGTCGATGCCGGGCACGCGCACCGTGTTCGGCAAATCGTCGATGGCCGCGCCGCTTTCCACTTGCACAATGACAATGGACTCCGCGTCGATGCGCGCCATCGCTTCGGGCGGCGAAAGCGTTTGGAAATCGGTGAGGATTCCGCGAATGCCAAAGCCGCGCTGTCCCGCGGGCGGATATTTTACCGCGTCCACCACGCGCCGCGCTTCCGCGGCCGAGTGAACGCGCGGGGCAACGATGCCCGCCGCGCCGCAATCGAGCGCGCGCGCGATCAGGTAATACTCGTTCTGAGTCACGCGCACCAACGGCGCGAGATTCGCGCCGCGGCCCGCGCGGCACAGCGCTTCGATCTCGAGATATCCGGCCGGCGAATGCTCGGTGTCGATAATAAAGAAGTCCAGGCCCGCCACGGCCATCATCGGCACGAGTTCCGGCGAGAGACACTCCGTCAACATCGTTCCGAAGATCCGCTCTCCGGCGCGCAGTTTTTCTTTCACGCGGAATTGGGGCATTATTTGTCCGCTCGCTTGCCGGTGAACGTTCCTTCGCCCATCTCACCGAGTTTCACTTTGCCCTTCACGGAATTGTCGTCGGTGAATTCGCCGGAATACACCACCTCGCCGACCTGGTCGATGGTGAACTTGATCTCGAACTTGCCGTCTTTGTTCGTGCCTGCGACTTTGTTCGAACCGAGTTGACCTTGATAATCTCCCGTGACTTTTTCGCCGTCTTGCTTCAGCGTGAACGTGGGAGTGCCGGACCCCGCCGACGTTTCCACGTTGAAAGTCCACTTGCCGGTGAGATCTTTTCCGGCGGGAACCGCGGCCAAAGCCAAGCTGGCAGCCAGCACCAGACAGAGAGTCAATTTCTTCATGCGCGCCTCCTCTTTGGGAACCAAAATCATATCATTGACCGGTTGCCGGTTGCTTGTGCCGGTTGCCGGTTTCCTTCTGTTCTTGATTTTTGATTTCTTCTGCAACCCGCCTGCCCTTCGCGCCATCGTATTGTTATGCACACCCCACTTTTGGCCGACGCACTGAACACCCTGTTCCGCGACGCGCGCACGCATCGCGCGTGGCTCGATAAACCGGTTTCCGACGATCTCTTGCACGAGCTTTACGATCTCTTCAAGTTGGGGCCGACCAGCGCGAACTGTTCTCCGGCCCGAGTGATCTTTGTGAAGAGCGACGAAGCCCGCGCGCGATTGCTTCCCACGCTCGCGGGAACGAATACCGACAAAGTAAAAGCGGCGCCGGTCACCGCGATCATCGCCAACGACATGGAATTCTACGAGAAACTTCCGGAACTTTGTCCGGGAATGGATGCGCGATCGTGGTTCGTGGGCAATCAGCCGTTGATCGAAGAAACCGCCATGCGCAACGGCACGCTGCAAGGTGCTTATTTGATGCTGGCCGCACGCGCCCTGGGACTCGATTGTGGTCCGATGTCGGGATTCGACAAAGCGAAAGTCGACGCCGAGTTTTTTCGGGAAGGAACGACGGAAGGAAAATGGCGCTCGAATTTCCTCTGTAATTTGGGTTACGGCGACGCGTCGAAGCTTCATCCGCGCCAGCCGAGGCTCTCGTTCGACGAAGCTTGCCGCCTGATTTAGGGGACGCCGCGCGGCGAATGATACGATAGAAGTTTATGGTTCGTGCACGAGACGGGCTCGCCGTACTTCTGCTTTTCCTCCTGTCCGCATGTGAAAATCGCCAGCCGCTCGCGGCGCCGGAGCGCCCGCCCGCGCCGGTGAACGTGGCGGAAGCGCAGGCGCACAACGTTCCCATTTATCTCGACGAAGTAGGTCGCTGCGTGGCGCGCGAAGTGGTGTCGGTGCAGCCGCAGGTTTCCGGCCGCATCACCGATATTCTGTTCGCCGACGGCGCAGACCTGAAGAAAGGCGATCCGCTTTTCACCATCGATCCGCGGCCGTTCCAGGCGGCGTTGCATCTGGCGGAAGCGAACGTCGCGCAAGCGAAAGCCGCGCTCGATCTCGCCAAGACGCAGTACGCGCGCGTCGCCGATCTTGTGGATTCCCGCGCCATCGCCAAGCAGGATTACGATACCCGCAAGAACACCGTGGCCGTCGACGAAGCGCAAGTGGCGCAAGCCGAAGCCGCGCTGGAGACGGCGCGCCTGAATCTCGACTACACGTCGATTCGCTCACCCATCGATGGACGCGCCGGACGGCGCTTGGTCGATCTAGGCAACATCGTCACCGCGAATCAAGGATCGCTCCTCAGCATTCAGCGGCTCGATCCCATCTACACCGACTTCACCGTGGCCGAAAACGATTTGGGCAACGTGCAGCACAGCATGTCGCAAGGCGGACTCAAGGTGAACGTATCGCTGCCCGACGATTCCGGGCCGCCGCTCACCGGCGACGTGACGTTTGTCGACAACGCGGTGCAGGAAGGCACCGGCACGGTCACGTTGCGCGCGACAATTCCCAATGGCGCGCATCGCTTGTGGCCGGGACGCTTCGTCAAAATCCGCTTGATCCTCAGCAACAAGCCGGGCGCCGTGTTGATCCCCGCAGCCGCGCCGCAAATGTCGGCGCGCGGGCCGTTTGTCTACGTGATTCACGACGATTCCACGGCGGAGCTTCGACTCATCACCACGGGACAGCGCCAAGGCGATTTGCTCGTGGTGGAATCGGGACTCGCGGCCGGTGAACGCGTGGTTGTGAATGGTCAGTTGGGCGTGGCGCCGAACGCGAAAGTGAAAGTTGTGCCGGCCCCTGGGGCCACGGGAAGCAGCGGCGCCGCGGCTACCACGGGAGCGAGCAAGTGAATCTCTCCGAACCATTTATTCGCCGGCCCGTGATGACGGCGGTGCTGACGCTCTCGGTGATTCTCTTCGGAGTGCTCGCCTACTTGCAGCTTCCGGTGAACGATCTTCCGGCCGTCGACTATCCGGTGATCAGCGTTTCGGCGTCGTATCCGGGCGCGAATCCCGAGACGATGGCGAACAACGTCGCCACGCCGCTCGAGCGCCAGTTCATGCAGATCAACGGCCTGGACCTGGTCACATCGACGAGCGTGCAGGGTCAAACCAATTTCACGCTGCAATTCGCGCTGGAAAAAAGCATCGACGCCGCGGCCACCGACGTGCAAACGGCGATCACGCAGGCCACCGGACAGTTGCCGCTCGACATGCCCGCGCCGCCCAGCTACACGAAGACGAATCCCAACGATCAGCCGGTGTTGTACATCTCGCTCACCAGCGATTCGGTCACGCAAGGGCAACTTTACGACTACGCCGCCACGCAAATCGGGCAGCGCATCAGCATTCTCGAAGGCGTGAGCCGCGTGAACGTGTTCGGCGCGAAGGCCGCGGTGCGCATCAAGGCCGATCCTTCCAAGATGTGGGCGCGGGGAATTTCCATTGACGATCTCTCGGCCGCCATTCGCAATGGAACCAGCTACGCCGGCGCGGGACAATTTGACGGATCGAGTGGAACGTACTTGTTGCGGCCGCGCGGTCAGTTGGACACCGCGGCGTCCTACAACGATTTGATCGTGGGAGCGCAGAACGGCGCGCCGGTTTTCCTGCACGATGTCGCACGCGCCGTGGATTCGCTGCAAGACGAGCGCATCCGCATGCAATTCTGGTTGCGCGGCTATCCGGTGCCCACCGCCACCACAACGCTCGGCGTTTTTCGCCGCGCCGGCGCGAACGCCGTGGAAGTGGCGCAACGAGTGCGAGCCATTCTTCCGATTGTCGCGCGTGAAATTCCCGCGTCGGTGACCATCACGCCGTCCTACGACCGCTCGAAGACCATCGTCAACTCCATCGACGAAGTGCAGCAAACGCTGCTCATCGCGTTCGTGCTGGTCGTCATCGTGATTTACGTGTTCCTCGGCCGCGCCACGGACACGTTGATCCCCGCGGTGGCGCTGCCGCTCTCCTTGCTGCTGACGTTCGTCGTCATGAAGATTCTCGGCTACAGCCTGGACAATCTCTCGTTGATGGCGCTGACGCTGGCGATCGGATTCCTGGTGGACGACGCGATCGTGTTTTTGGAAAACACGGTCCGCCGTATGGAGCGCGGCGAAAAAGCGCTCGACGCCGCTTTGAACAGCGCGCGGGAAATCAGTTTCACGATTGTTTCGATGACGGTTTCGCTGGCGGCGGTGTTTCTTCCGCTCGTCTTCATGCCGGGACTTGTGGGGCGCATTTTCCGCGAGTTCGCCATCACCATCGTCGTATCGATTTTCGCATCCGGCATCGTTTCCCTCACGCTGACGCCACTCATGTGCGCACGGCTACTGAAGGATCGCGGCGAGGGCACGAAGAAAACGTGGATGGAGCGGGTCATCGGCGCGATCGAGCGCGGCGTCCTCAACGTGTATGGAAAATCCCTGCATTGGTTTTTGAAGTGGCGTTTTGTTTCCGCGATCATTTGGTTGATTTGTTTGGGCGGGACAATTTGGCTCTTTCGCGCTGTACCAAAAGCCTTCCTCCCGGTCGGCGACAGCGGATTTCTCCGCGGAATTTACCTTGCGCGAGAAGGAACGTCGCCGGAGCAGATGCACGCGATTCAGGATCAAGTGGCGGAAATCATTCGCGCCGATCCCAACGTGTTGAGCAACTTTTCGATGACCGGCAACGCCGGGTTCACATCGTCGAATCAAGGATTCGTGGGACTCTTCCTGAAGCCGGTGAACGAACGCAAGCCGATTCAAGCGGTCGGCGCCGAGTTCATGCAAAAGGTGAATCAGATTCCCGGCATCTTCGCGTTCTTCCAGCCGAATCCGGTGCTGCAAATCTCCACGGGCGCCACGCAGCAGACGCAGGGGCAATACGCTTACGCGCTCTCGGGCGTCGATCCCGTGGAAGTGCGCGCCACCGCCGTGAAGATGATGGCCAAGCTGCGCGACTATCCGGGCATCGCCACGCTGACGTCGGATTATTTCGCAAACACGCCGGGACTCGAGATCGACATCCGCCGCGAGCAAGCGCGCACGCGCGGCGTTTCCGAGGCGCGCATCTTAACGCTGCTGCGCAATGCGTATTCCCAAAACTATTTGTACTTGATCAAGCGTCCGACCGATCAGTACCAAGTGATTCTCGAAGTAAAAGACAACGAGCGCTCGGAGCCCGGCGACCTGTCGCTGCTCTACATCAAGAGCGACGACGGGCGCAGCATGATTCCATTGCGTGAACTGGTGGAATGGAGGCCGACCCTCGGACTTCAGAGCGTGAATCACTTGAATCAGTTCACCAGCGTCACCCTGTTCTTCAACGTAAAGCCGGGCGTGGCGCTGGGCGACGTTACGGACTACATCGCCAAGGTCGCCGGCGAAGTCGTGCCGCTCACCGTGCGCGCCGGATTACAAGGCGAGGCCCTGACGTTCAGCTCGACCGTGCAGCAACTCACGATTCTCATGGGACTCGCGGTCTTCGTGATGTACGTGATTCTGGCGATCTTGTACGAAAGCTACTTGCATCCCATCACGGTGCTTTCCACGCTGCCCACCGCGCTGGTCGGCGGATTGCTCACGCTGTATCTGGCGCACGAGCAAGCGTCGCTGTACGCGTTCGTCGGAATGTTTATGCTGATGGGAATTGTGAAGAAGAACGGAATCCTCATCGTCGATTTCGCGATTCAACGGGTGGAGCAAGGCGAAACGGCGCTGCAATCGATTCATGACGCGAGTCTCGATCGCTTCCGTCCGATTCTGATGACCACGCTGGCGGCGGTGATCGGCGCGCTGCCGATTGCGGCGGGATACGGCGCGGACGGCGCGTCGCGGCGTCCGCTGGGTTTGGTCATTATCGGCGGACTCGTGGTGTCGCAGTTCATCACGCTGTACGTCACGCCGGTGATTTACCTCTACCTTGAAGATTTTCAGGAAAAAGTGCTCGACCGCACTTCCTTCTTTCACTCCGCGCACTCGAAGTTGCCGAGCGCCATGAGCGGAGCCGCGCCGCTGGCGGTGAAGGAGCACTAGATGCGGCGCATTTTCATCGCGGCGGCGTTGACGGCGTGCTTAACGGGCTGCGCGCATCCGGTGGCCTATCAGCGCCCGGCCGTCGATCTGCCGCCGGCATTCCGCGGCGCGCCGGAAACACCGGCGCCGGCGAACACTTCGATTGGCGATCAGAAATGGACCGAAGTTTTCCAAGACTCTGAACTGCAATCGTTGATCAAGAAGGCGGCCGAGAATAACTACGACGTTCGCATCGCTGCCACGCGCGTGCTCGAAGCGGAGCAGCAAGTGACGATCGCGCGGGCCGATCGCTTTCCCACAGTCACGGGCGGTCTTGGCGGCACGGCGCAGCGCGCCGCGCGCGCGGGTGTCGTGCCCGCGTACTCGTTCGCGGCGGGATTGTTGACGGTCAACGGCGCGTGGAATCCCGATTTTTGGGGACGATATAAATCCGCCACAGAAGCAGCGCGCGCGAATTTGCTGGCCGCCGGGTGGGCGAAACAGGAAGTGGCGCGGACGCTCGTGGCCAGCGTCGCCTCGGGGTACTTCGATTTGCGCGAGCTCGACTTGGAACGCGAGATTTCCGGCGCCGCCGTGAAATCGCGGCAAGAATCGCTCGAATTAACGCGCACGCGCGAGTCGCACGGTTTGGCTTCGCTTCTTGATGTCCGGCAAGCCGAGCAATTGGTGCAAGCGGCCGCCACGCAAATCCCCGATCTCGACCGCCGCATCCAGCAGCAGGAAAACGCGCTCAGCACGCTGCTGGGCGAGAATCCTCGCGCGATTGTGCGCGGCATCAAGTTAGAGGAGCAACCGCAACTTCCTGAAGTTCCCGCGGGACTCCCTTCATCTCTGCTGGAGCGGCGTCCCGACGTGAGAGAAGTGGAAGCGCAACTGGTGGCCGCGGGCGCCGAGTTGAATGTCGCGCGCGCCGCGCTGTTGCCTTCATTTTCACTGACCGGCAGCACCGGCTTGCAAAGTTCGGCGCTCAACTCCATCCTCGATCCCAACGCGGTGATCGTGAATCTGGCCGCGCAACTGACCCGGCCGATTTTCAACGCCGGGAAACTGAAGGCACAAGTGCGCTTGGCCGAAGCGCAGCAGCAAGAATTGGTTCTTGTGTATCGCAAGACGATCTTGAACGCGCTGCAAAGCGTCTCGGATTCGCTGGTCGCGTATCGCAAGAGCCGCGAGTTCCGCACCGAACAAGCCAAGCTCGCCGACGCCGCGAAAGACGCCGCGCGCCTCTCGAATTTGCGCTACAACGCGGGCGAAACGGATTACTTGGAAGTGCTGACCAACGAAACCAACGCCCTGGCCGCCGACTTGGGCTTGGCGCAGGCGCGCTTGAACGAATTGCTGTCGCTGGTGCAGCTCTATCAGTCGCTCGGCGGCGGCTGGCAATAACCGGACGACAGCGCGCGATACTTTCGCAATAGCTCGTACATCACCACCGCTCCCGCGGATGCCACATTCAACGAATGCTTGCGACCGAGCATGGGGATTCGCACGTGCGTGTCGCACGCCGCGGAAACCTCCGCCGTGAGGCCGTCCGTCTCGTGACCGAAAAGTACGCACACCGGAAATCGCGGCGACCAATCGAACAAATCGACCGCTTGTGGCGATGTCTCCACGGCCGCGATTTCGTAACCCGCGTCTCGCAATCGTGCGATCACAGGCATCGTTTCGCGCAAGTGTTCCCAGGCGACCGATTCCTCTGCGCCCAGCGCGGTTTTCGAAATCATGGGCTTGGGTGGATATCCGGTGATGCCCGTGAGATACAACTTTTGCAGCGCGACCGAATCGGCGGTGCGAAAAAACGCTCCGACGTTGTACAGGCTGCGGACGTTTTCCAGCAAGACGCATGCCGGCAGTGTGCGGATCGCTTCGTACGCGGCCGCGCGTGTGGTGGCGCGATAGGGAAGGCGAGTGTCGTTCGTGGACAAGAGCCTAGACGCGGTGATAATCCGGCCGCCAGTTCTTGATCGCTTGCTTGATGGCTTTCGGCTCGCTCAATTCGCCGGCGAGCACCCGTGCAGCGAGTCCCGGCAATTCGTCGTCGGGCGCAAAACGCAGCGCGATGATTTGGCTCCGGCCCACTTCGGAGAATCGCTTGGCGAGATCCGGCGAGAGCACTTCTTTCCAGCGCAGTTTTTCTTCCAGGCGAATCACGCGATCCTGCGCCTGCAATGCGAAGATGCGCGCCGCCAGCGCCAAGCCGATCAGAATGAACGCCACCAGCAAATCGAGCAGCGGCTGCGCGCGTCCATGCGAATCGTTGATGACGAGATACACGCGATAGCCGCGCCAAAGCAGGTTGACGAACAACAGCGGCAACAAGACGAAATGGAATAACGGCACGAGCTTGGTGTGATTCGAGAAATTCTGGGGGGCTTGGTCGGCCATGTTTTCTCCTCGAAGGGGATTCGGCAGCGCGACTATTTCTCTGCGTCTTTTTCCAGCTTTTCGATCTTCTTCTTGATTTCCTTCGCTTGCTTGTCTCCGGGCGCCAGCTCCACGAACTTGCGATAGGCCTGAACCGCGCGCGCCGGATCGTCTTTTCTCTCGAGCGCCTCGCCGAGTTTCAAGTAGGCGAGCGCGTTTTTCGGCTGCCAGCGCGTGGCTTCCGTATAGCGATTCGCGGCTGCATTGAAACTGCCTTTCTTCATGTAGAAATCGCCGATCTTCATTTCATCCGCCGACTTCTTTGGATCGAGCGTGTATTCCTTCACGTCGCCGGCGATGTCGGCATCTTCGTCGCGCAGCATCCGCGCCTGCGGCTTATCCGGCGGAGGAGCAGGGACGGGCTTGGGCGGATCTTGCGCCAACACTGCGACAAGCATCCAGAACATCATGCGGGTATTGTAGCATTTTTGCGACACGATGAGCGTCAGCGGCGGGCAGTGACGAGCGTACAATATGGCTATTCCAACGCCCGGGAGTTCTGTGTGATGAGTCGAAACGCAAATTCAGGAGGTGAGCTTTGCAATTTTTCGCGGCTCAAGACGATCCTCGATGGCAATACCCAACCGATTGCCCCGGTTTTCTCGGTACCTCTCCCGCCATGCGGGAACTTTCCGAAAGCATCCGCCGTTTCTCACGGCACAACCACACTGTTCTGATCGCCGGCGAGCGCGGCTCCGGCAAGGAGCTGGCGGCGCGCGCCATTCACACGCTGGGACCGCGCGCATCGCGTCCGTTTCTCGTTTACACTTGCCGATCGCACACTATGACGGATCAGGAGAGCGACTTATTCGGATATGCTCGCGGCGCGTTTCCCCGTGCGATCTCGACCAGTCCGGGACTGCTGGAGACGGCGCGCGGCGGCACGCTGTTCTTGGACGATGTCGACGAGATGCCGCTCGACGTGCAAGGGAAACTCCTGCAGACATTGCAAGAGCGGGAGTTTCAAGCGGTCGGCGGCGCGCGTCCAGTGAAACTTGCCGCGCGGATTCTGGCGGGTGCCAGCCGCTCGGTGGACTCCGCCGTTCGCGCGGGTACATTTCGCCGCGACCTTTACCATCGCTTGACGCTGGTCACACTGCGCGTGCCGTCGCTGCGAGAGCACAAGAGCGACATTCCGGTGTTGGTGAATCATTTTCTGCAAAAGTATCGCGTGGCTGGACGGCCGCAGCCCAGCATTTCCGACGAGGCGATGCGTTTGTTGCAGAGTCATAACTGGCCGGGCAACGTGCGTCAATTGGAGAAATGCATTCGCCGCGCGTTGGCCTCGGGCGCCGGGCCGGTGTTGCGATGCGCCGATCTGGCCGGGGACTTGATGGCCGGAAATTCGCTGCCGGCTCGCGCCCAGGAAGTCGCGCCGCTCGTTGACGCCGGCCTCAGCGCGACTGAGACGATTCCTTTGGCGGAAGTGGAAAAGCAGGCGATCCTGCGCGCGATCCTGGTGAGCCGCGGCGACAAAGTGCTCGCCGCGCGCCGCCTGGGAATCGGCAAGACCACGGTGTATCGAAAGCTGAAGGAGTACGGCGTTACGTCCTAAGCTTGTTTCTCCGCTGCCGCGTGGTGATCACGTCCGCTCAGCACATAGTGGACCACCGGGGTCACGAGCAGCGACAACACCATCGACGCCAGCAATCCGCCGATCACGGCGATCGCCAGCGGTTGCAGCATTTGCGACCCCGCGCCCACCGCCAGCGACAGCGGAATCATGCCGGCGACGGTCGCCAGCGCGGTCATCAGGATGGGACGCAAGCGGCGCTCGCCCGCTTCCAGCATCGCTTCCCTCGGCGACGCGCCTTGCGCGCGGAATTTTTGGTCCGCATCGAGCAGCAGGATTCCGTTCTTCGCCACGATACCCACAACCATGATCAGTCCCATGAACGACGAGATGTTGAACGACGTCCGTGTGACTAACAACGCGAAGAAAACGCCGGATGTCGAGAGCAGGGCGGAGGTAACGATCGCGGTGGGCGCGGCGAAATCGCGGAACTCGAAGAGCAGCACCATGAAGACGAGCACCACGGCCAAAACGAGAACGAACGCCAAGTCCTTGTATGCTTTCTGCTGCTCCTCGTAGACCCCGCCATAAATCACGCGGATTTCCGGCGGAACTTGCAATTCGGCGACGGCTTTCTGCACGATCGCCATTCCTTTGCCCAAGCTGAGTCCGCCGCGGAATCGTCCCGTGACCGCGATATATCGCTGCAAGTTTTCGCGGCGCACCTCAGTCTGTCCCACTTCCGTGGTGATCGTGGCCAGCGCGCCGAGTGTGGCCGTTTTTCCCGTGGCGTTACTGGTGATGATGGTGTCGCGGATGCGGTCGAGCGACATTTTCTTGCCTTGCGGGAAGCGCACGCGAATGGTGTACGCGCGATCGTTCACCACCACGGGCGTGGCCGCTTCTTCGCCTTGCAGGAGCGCGCTGACGTCGGTCTCGATTTCCTGCGCCGTGAATCCTGCGCGCGCCGCTACGCCGGCGTCCACGGTCATTACCAGCGCCGGTCCGCTGATGGTGCTTTCGATTCCATCTTTGACCTCGTCGACGCCTTCAATCTTTTTCACTTTGTTGGCGACTTTCGGTCCCCAAACTTTCAGCAGCGCGGGATCTTGCGAGAACAGCTTGATCTCCATCGGCTCGGGCGAGCCGGTGAGATCACCGATCATGTCTTGCAGCAATTGCGGGAATTCCACGTCGAGCTGCGGATACTGTGCTTGAACTTTCTTGCTGATGTCGGCGATCACGGCGTCGACGCTGCGCCGCGGCGTGGGCTTCAGGCGCACGGAGAAATCGCCTCGGTGCGCTTCGGTGACGGCGGCCAATCCCAGCTCCAGTCCCGTGCGGCGCGACGTTCCCGCGACTTCCGGCGTCGCTTGCAGGATTTTTTCCACGCCCAGCAATACTTTGTTCGTGTCCTCCAGGGAAGACCCTGCCGGCATCAAGTAATCGAGAATAAATCCGCCTTCGTCCATCGCCGGCAGCAGATCGGAATCGAGCGCCTGAAAACAGAAATACGACCCAGCGACGAGCACGATCGATCCCAACCCGAGCGCCCAAGGATAATCGAGAACCAACTTCAACGCGCGATCATAGATCGCGGTCAAGCGGCCCATGAAGCCGCTTGTGTGTTCATGGCCACCCTCGTGTTCCTCGTGTTTGCGCTCGCCGCGCAGCAAATAGTGGCTGAGCGTCGGCGTCCAAGTGACCGCCAGCGCCAGCGAGGTGAGCAGCGCCGCGCCCACCGTGACCGCCAGGGCGCGGAAAAACGTGCCCGTGACTCCGGCAATCGAAATCAGCGGCAGGAAGACCACGATCGGCGTGATCGTCGACCCGACCAGGGGCACGCGAATCTCGCGCAGCGCGCTGCGGATGGCGTCGGCGCGCGATTGTCCGGAGTCGCGGTGTAGCACGATGTTTTCGACAACCACGATGGCGTCGTCGATCACCAGACCCACGGCGGCGGCGAGTCCGCCGAGCGTCATCAAGTTTAAGCTCTGGCCGATCGCACGCAGCACAATCAGCGTGATCGCGATGGTAGCGGGAATCACCAGACCCGCGACGAGCGAACTGCCCCAATCGCGCAGGAAAAGCACCAGGATGACGGCGGCGAGAATCAATCCAATGATGATCGCGTCACGCACGCTGGCGATGGAGTCGCGCACCAGCTCCGATTGGTCGTAGTACGTTTGCACTTGCACGCCGCTCGGCAGCGTTTTCTTGATGTCGCTGAGTTCTTGTTCCGCCAGATCGCGCACGGCGACGGTGTTGGAGTTTGGTTGGCGAAAAATATTCACGAGCACCGCGGGCTTGCCGTTCGCCGTGACCATCGTATAGACCGGCATCACCGACGTATGCACGGTCGCCACGTCGCGCACGCGCACCGGCACGCCGTTCGGCGTCGTGCGGATCACGATGTCGGCGATTTGCGAGGGATCCTTGGTTTGCCCGGTGACGAGCGCGAGCGAGAGCTCGTGATTGTTCTCGATCAAGCCGGGCGAATCGATCATGTTGGTCTTGGCGACGGCGTCGAGAATCGCCGGCACCGAAACTTGCGCCTGCAAGAGCTTCGCGGGATCGGGCTCGATCTGAAACTCCGGAACTTTTCCGCCCTGGACCACCACCATCGACACGCCGATCACGCGATTCAAGCGTGGCTTCAGCGTGTAGGTGGCCAGCTCCCACAAATCGCTTTGCGTCATACTCTGCGACGTGAGACTGTAGGCGAGAATCGGGAACGCCGCAAACGTCAGGCGATTCGATGTGACTTTTGCGGTGGGCGGCAAGTTCGCTTGGGCGCGCGCCAGCGCCGCATTTACGTATTGCAGCGTCTGGAACATGTCCACGTTCCAGTTGAAGAACAAATCCACTTCCGCATCGCCGCGGGCCGTGATGGAGCGGACCATTTCCAGACCCGGCACGCTGTTCATCGCTTCTTCGATCGGTCGCGTGACCGTGACTTGCGTTTGATTGATGGGGGAAACGCCGTTATCGACGCCCACCACGACGCGCGGGAAATCGGTGGACGGGAAGACCGATACCGGAATCGAAAACGCCAGATACGCGCCCACCGCCACGAACGTGACGATGACGAAGATCACGGGTTTCGAGAAGCGCGCGGTCCAGTGCTCCGCACCGCTCTCGATCTGATCGGGCCGCTCGCTCATGGTTTCTTCGCCCCGGTTGAAGACGCTTTGCCGGTGGCGCCCTTCGCACCGTCTTCCGGTTTCTCTTCGTCGGCGTTCTCGTCCTCGTCTTCTTCCTGCTTCGGCGCTTGCACCGTGACCTTGGCTTTGTCCTCCAGACCCAAGCCGCCGCTCGTCACCACTTGCTCGCCTTCCTGCAATCCACTGATGATTTGGACGCGCGCGCCTTGACGCACGCCCACATTGATGCGGCGCTCGTGGGCTTTGTTGTCGGAGGTGACGACCATCACTTTTTGTCCGCCGTCGTCGGCGTTCAGCAACGCGGTCGCCGGCACGACGATGGTGTTCTGGATCGTTTCCGCAACGATCGCGACGCGCACCGTTCCCCCGGGCTTCAATTTCTCTTCCTTATTTTCCGCCTGCACCCAAACTTCCACGGTTGTCGTGTTCGGATCCACCGCGGGACTCACTACCGTGACTTTTCCGGGGATGTCGCCGTCCGGTCCGGTCAGTCGCGCGGGCCGGCCGACTTTGATCGCCGCCGCGTCTTTCACCGGAACATTGGCGCGCGCGACGATTTCATGAATGTCGACGATCGTGATGAGCGGCGCGCCGTTCGCCGGCATTTCTCCCGGATAAAGCGGACGGTCGGCGACAATTCCCGCGATCGGGCTGTGAATTTCCGCGTACTGCACTTGCGCGGCGGCCGTTTCGTAATGCGCTTTGGCGGCGCTCATCTGCGCTTGCGCGGTGCGGATCGACTCCCGCCGCGACACGTTTGTGAATCCCTCGAGGTGCCGCTTCGCGGTGTCGTATTGGCTCTGCGCCTGCACCATGGCCACGCGCGCGTCGTCCACCAGTTTTGCGGCGAGCGCGCCTTCCTGCTGAAGCTTCACGCGATTCTCGTAAACGCGTTTGGCGGCTTCGAGGGCTTGCTCGTCCGCTTTCACATCGGATTCCGCTTTCGTCTTGTCTTCTTCCACCGTGGCGCCGGTCAGCGTTTGATACGCGGCTTGCGCGGCGTCGTATTGCTGTTTGCTTTCCTCGGCCGCGGCGGTGAGGTCGGTGCCTTCCAGTGTCAGGAGCAACTTGCCGGCCGTGACATGATCGCCGCGATTCACGAGCACCTTTTTCACCGGCGCGCTCATCTTCGACGTCACATTCGCCTGGTTGATTGGATACAACACGGCGTCGGCGCTGATCACGTGATCGATGGCGCCGCGCGACGCGGCTTCCACCGTCACTGGCGTGGGCGCTTCAGCTTCCTTCTTTTCGTCGGCGTCTTTCTTACAGCCGGCGGCCACAAACAATGACGCGGCGAGCAAGACCGGTACCAAGGTCTTGCCAAGGAAGAAAGTCTTGCGATGGATGGGCATGATCAAAAAGTCCCCATGAGAATTTGCAAGTTAGCGACGGCCACGCGATAGCGCACCAAGCCGTCGTCGGCGGCATTGCGCGCGGCCGTGACGGTATTTTGCGCGTCCACCACTTCGAACGCCGTCGATTCACCGGCTTGATAGCGCAACAGCGTGAGACGGAGGTTTTCCTTAGCCAAGTCGAGCGACGAGCGCAGCGATTCGACTTGCTTTTGCGACGTATCGGCTTCGGCGTGCGCCTGCGCGATGTTGCTTTGCACCGTGCGTCGCGCCGTCGCGAGGTCGATGGCCGCTTGGTCGCGCTTGTACTCGGCTTGTTTCACTTTGCTGCGCGTCGATCCCCAATTCCACACGGGAATGTTTAGCGTGGCTTGCGCGGCGTATCCCACATTGAGGCGGCGAACCTCTTCGCCCGGCACGTCTCCGGGGACGGTGATGTGGAGCGCGAACTGGGTGGAGTTCAGTCCGTAGAAAAAGTCCAGGCCGAACGATGGCAGATACTGGTACCTGGCCACGACAATTTCCAGGCCCGCTTCTTTCAACTCCGCTTCGGCCGCTTGCAGGTCGGGATTCGTTGCCGACGCCTGCGCGGCAGCCTCGGGCTTCGCGGGAAGCGCGGGCGATTGCTGCAAATCGTCCTCGACGTTGTAGTCGGCGTTGAAATCCGGAAAAATCAAAACGCCCAGCGCCATTTTGGCTTTCTGCACCGCGAGATTCGCGTCCACGACATCGCGCTGGCGCTGCTGCAAATCGATTTGCGCCTTGATCACGTCGGAGTGCGCGGCCTCGCCGCCCTTTTCTTGCTTCTGCGTGATGTCGAGGAAATGAGCCGCTTCCTCGACACTGGTGGTTTGATTCGCGGCGTGCCGCTCGGCGCCGATGATCGCGTAATAGTCCTGCACGACGGTGTTGTTCAATCCGCGCGACGCGACCTCGGCTTTCGCGCGTGTTACCGCTTCGGCGGCCATGGCGCGGCGCACTTCGCCTTGTCGGATAGCGTCGAGCAACTCCTCGTGGACCTGCGCTTGTTCGTTGTAGACGTGAACGCCGTCGTTGGAAATGAAAACCCCGGACGACGAGCCGTTGGGTTGCGTGTAGATAAATTGATTGAGGGCATTCACCGTGGGCAACTTGGCGGCCTTGGCTTGAAACGTGTCTTCTTTTGCCAGGAGCACGTTGAGGTTGGCGCTTTGGATTTGTCCGGCGTATTTCCGGGCCCGTTCAAGCGCGTCCTTCAACGTGATGTTGGGCGTTTGGGCGGCGAGGCCCGCGCACACGAAGATCCAAGCTAGACGGTGAATCATTGTGTTCCATTGGACCATGTGTTCCTTAAGAAACGCTTAAGCGTCGGCCGCGGCGGCTTCTTCAGATAACTTTCAGCTTACGCGGTTACGCTGGCGGCATGAAAAAAACGATTCTAGCTCTTCTCGTTGTCACGGGCTTGGCGTTCGCCGCGCCGCCCACTTATAAGGTTGTCACGAAGATCAAGATTGGCGGGGCCACTCGCTGGGATTACGGTTATCTTGACAGCGACAATCATCGCCTCTATGTTTCGCACGGCACGCAAACCGAAGTGATCGATACCACGACGGACAAACTCGTCGGCACGATCCCGGATACGAAGGGCGTGCACGGCATCGCGATTGCCAACGACTTGGGCAAAGGTTTCACGAGCGACGGCCAGGATAACGACGTCACCATGTTCGACATCAAGACGCTTAAGGTGTTGGGCAAAATCAAGACAGGCCAAAATCCCGACGCCATCATCTACGAGCCGGTCACGCATCGCGTCTTCACCTTCAACGGACGCTCCAGCGATGCCACCGCAATCGACGCGAAGACCGGCGACGTTCTCGCCGCGTCGATTCCGGTGGGTGGGAAGCCTGAGTTCGCGCAAGTCGACGGCAAGGGTCACATCTACGCGAACATCGAGGACAAGAACGAGATCATCGAGGTCGACGCCAAGAACAACGTGGTGGCCAAGCGTTACTCCATCGCGCCCTGCGACGGTCCAAGCGGATTGGCGATGGATCCCAAGAAACTGCGGCTCTACTCGGTGTGCAGCAACAAAATGATGGTGGTGAGCGATCCAGCGACGGGCAAAGTGCTGGCCTCGCCAGCGGCGGGCCCCGGCATGGACGGCGTGGCGTTCGACGACGGCTACGCGTTTAGCGCCAATGGCGGTGATGGCACGATCACGATGGTCGGCGAAACATCGCCGGGGAAATTCGAACCGGTAGCGACGATCCAAACGATGAAACTCGCGCGCACCATCGCGGCGGATCAGAAAGCGCACAAACTCTATTTGCCGGTGGCGGAACTCGGCGATCAGAAGGACGCCAAAGGCCGCCCGCAGCCGGTGCCCGATAGCTTCCAGATCATCGTAGTAGGGCGTTAGCGCCCGCGCGGTCCTCAACGCCGGGCGAGTCAAGCCTCGCCCGGTGATGGTGGCTCAAACCGCCGCACTCCAAAAAAGATTCTGGTTCTCTCGACACGCGGCAAGCGCATAATGATGCGTGCTGATGGACCAGCCGATCTCCCTTTGTCAGGTTCTCGAAGAAGAATTTGCCGGATTGCACAGCGACTCCGCGCACGGACTCGATCCCTACCGCGCGCCCGCTAGCGCCGAGGAAGAACAGCGGCGCCTGGAAGATTTGCGCGCGCGCATTCACGCGCTGCACCGCAAGCAGTCGGCATTGTGCATCTCCGGCGGCGGCATTCGCAGCGCCACTTCGGGACTCGGCGCGCTGCAAGGATTGGCGCGCAACGGGCTTCTCGCGCAATTCGATTATCTCTCCACGGTTTCCGGCGGCGGCTACGTCGGCGGATGGCTCACCGCGTGGATGCATCATCACACCAACGCCGTGTTGCAACACGCGCTGGACGCGGCGAAGAAAGACGTTTGCGCCGCCGAGCACGCCGGCGCTGCTCTCGACGGCTGGAATCTGAGCGCGGAAGCAGCGCACGCGGCACTCGGGAAAGCGTTGCGACAGTCGCGCGCGGCCGCCATGCTTTCGTTGGAGAAGCTGAGCTCGCTGGCGATATATCACGCCAGCCGAGGGCTGGAGATTTGGCCCGATCCCGCGGCGGATAGCTCGGCGACCGCCGAAATCCAGCCGCCGTTTGAATCGGCGTGCCGTTGGCTTCTGCGATTGCGCGAACGATGCCGCGAACACCCGCAGGCCGAACCGCGCGTCGGCCAAATTCGCGCGTCGGCGGAGCTTTGCTACTACAAATTGCGCGAAATCGACGACGCCGTTCGCGGCACACCGGACACGCCGGCCTCCGCCGGGGCGCTCGACGCGCTGGGCAATCACGCCGAATGCGTGGAGAAATGGCGCGCCGCCTCGGACGCCGCGCTCGACGCGGTGAATCGACTCGCGTCGCAAGTGCGGCGCGCGTCATTGCGCTCGGGCCCCGACGTCGTCGCGGTTTTGAGGCAACCGAACGCCGCCGAGGAGGTCACGCGAGAGGCGCTACATGCGCTTATCGCGCAAGACTTGTTGTGCCGGCGCGACGGCGACGATCGCGACAAGTTCATCGAGATGCACGAGTCGCGCGGTTTCTGGGCGCGCTGCTGGTGGAAATGGCGGCACGTGAACTTTCTCGGTTTTCACATGCATCCAGCGCGGGAAGTTGGCGTGCAATCGCTCTCCCATCCGGTGCGCGACGCCGCGTATCAAATTTCGCGGCGCGCGGTGTTCTCGGGACTAGGCACGTCGGCCGGCCACGGAGATAAACTCGATCCCGAAGCGGAGCCGATTCGGCGGCTGCGCCAGAACAGCAACTACCTCGATCCGCGCGTCGGCCTGCTCTCCGCCGATACTTGGACTCTGGGCGCCACGGTGATTCGCAATTTGCTGCTGAACTGGATCGTTTTGCTTCCGGCGCTCGCGGCGATCCTGATGATCCCGCGTTTGCACTTATCGTTCTCCGTGTTGCCGTACCCGCCGTCGCCGTTCGCGTCGGACAACGAGTGGGGGATGCGGTTGGTTACGATCATGTTCGCCTGCGCCGCGATTCTCTATGGGGCATCCTACTTCCGTCTGCGCCTGGCGTTGCCAAGCACGGGCGGCAAGCCGCTGACCGAAAACCAGTTTGTCCGCGGCATTTTTCTCGGCTTGCTGGGATTCTCCTGGATCGCCTCCGCGTTGTGGAGTTGGTGGCGCGAGTCCGACTGGCTGCCGGCCGAATTCCTCTACCGGGCCAATAGCCTGCACCCTGGAGCCGAAGTCCTCATCCTGGCGATCTTGGCGCTGCTGGCCTTTACGTTTCTCGGTTGGCTCGCCGTGCCGTGGAACCGGATTCGCGAAGACGTTCTCTCGGCGTTTCTTTCCGGGCGCCGCATCGCGGATTTTTTCGCGATGCTCATTGTCAACGCCGCCCAGTGGATCCTTATCGTTGCACTGGCGGGCAAGATCAAAACATTCGCCGAGCCGTACCCGTACATTTCCGCGTACGCATGCTGGGCCACGCCCACCATTCTGCTCACGTTTTGGTTGTCGTTGACCCTCTACCTGGGAATCGCCAGCATGTACACCACCGATGAGGATCGCGAGTGGCACGCGCGCACCGGCGGCTGGATTCTGATGGTCCTGGCCGTGATCACCGGCCTCAACGTGATCGTGATTTACGGCGTGCCCCTGTTGCTGAAGGCCAAGGCGCTGGCGCTCGGCGTGGGAGGCGGCAGCGGAATTATCGCCGTGTGGCTCGGCCGGCAGTCGGCGTCGAAGCCGGGGACGGAGAACTCGCGGCCGGCCTGGGCTCGGGTGATCTACGATTTCGCGCCGCGGCTGGCGGCGCCGGTTTTCGTCGTACTCTTGCTCGCGTCGCTTTCGTTCGGGACCACGTGGTCGCTGGCCAAGTTCACTACGATCATGGAACCCTCGAACACGGCGCACGATCAAGCGCAAGAACAGCAGCCCGAATTCGATCCCGACAATGTTCGTCTCAAAGACTTCGCATTTAAGGGCGTTACTTCCGCCGCCCATGTGAAGGTCTTGGTCGGCAGCGATCCGCGCGTGTTGCTGGGAATCACCGCTGGTTTGGTGGGGTTGAGCATGCTGGCCGGCTGGCTGATCAACATGAATAAGTTTTCGCTGCACTTCATGTATCGCAACCGCCTGATCCGCGCCTATCTGGGCGCGTCACGCTCGGCGGCGGAGCGATCGCCCGATCCGTTTACCGGCTTCGATCAGGACGACAACATCGCCATGCATCAGTTGAGCCGCTATCAAAAGCCGTTCCACGTCTTGAATCTGAATTTGAATTTGTCGGCGAGCCGGAATCTGGCGTGGCAGCAGCGCATGGGACAATCGTTCACGGTTTCGCCGCTGCACGTAGGGAGTCTGGCGCTAAAGACGCCGTGCGTACCGTCTCCGCTGTACGGCGCGTATCGCCGGGCGCGCGAATATGCCAGCCTTCCGTCGCAGCACGTCGACCAACATGGAATCACGCTGGGAACGGCGGTGGCGATTTCGGGTGCGGCGGCGAATCCCAACATGGGTTACAACTCGTCGACCATCGTGGCGTTTCTCATGACGTTGTTCAACGCCCGCCTGGGCGCGTGGCTCGGCAATCCGGCGTTCCAGCAAGGGCGCTTGGGGCGCTTCGTACGCTTCAAGCCGCCCTGGATGCTGACCGCGCCGCGATTCTCGCTGTTCGCGTTGCTGGCGGAAGCATTTTCACTCACCGGCGACACCAGTCCTTACGTGAATCTATCGGATGGCGGACACTTCGAGAATCTCGCGCTTTACGAAATGGTCTTGCGGCGCTGCCACTTCATCATGGTGCTCGACAACGGCAAGGACAATTGCAGCGCCGATGAATACTCCTTCGAGGATTTAGGCAACGCCATTCGAAAAATCCGCGTGGATTTGGGCGTGCCCATCGAAATCGATTTCCGGCCGATCCGCGAGCGGAAAACGCACTTTGTCGAAGGGCGAATCAAGTACTCGGCGGTGGACGGCGAGGACGTTTCCGACGGCGTGCTGGTTTTGGCGAAACCGGTGCTCGCCGAAAACGACGAGCCGGCCGACGTTTTCAACTACGCCACAGCCAATCCCGATTTTCCGCAGCAATCGACCAACGATCAGTGGTTCAACGAGTCGCAATTTGAGAGCTATCGCGAGCTGGGATTGCACAGCACGATGAAAATGCCGGCGGAGGCGTGGCACGCGATCATCGATGGACGCGTCGCGCCGGAACCGCCCGCGCGTCCGGTGGCCGCCGCGGCGCACGGGTAAAAGCCGGTTGCCAGTCGCCGGTTGCCGGTTATATCATCCCGAAATGCCCGACACGCCTGCCGGCACTCCCGTCAACTGCCGCGAGTTCACCGGAATCTCGCGCGACGCCGTCAACAAATTCCGCGAGCAAGTGGAAAAAGCGGGACAACCGCTGCCGCCCGGCGACTCCTACACGATCGAGCGGAGTGGCGTGAAACTCAGCGTCGATTACACTGAGGTGTCCGAAACGCTACGCTTGTGTATCGTCGAAAAGCCCGGCTTCATTCCCGACTCCATGGTGTGGTCGATCGTCGAGGATCAAATGCGCCGTGGCGCGCCGTAGGTTTGTTTTCTAAAAACCCACCTAGAGCTAACCCCAAGAGGTAGAACCGGACGGTCAATCGGTTCATTAGTTTCCATAGAGACGGCAAAAATGTGCAATCTGTTGCACAGGCGGCTCTAGTACATCTAGAATAGGTCTTTGATACTAAGCCACTTAAGACAATTCCTAGGTTGGCACTCCAGGTGCATTGGTGAGAAACGCATCGTTTTACGTTAGGTCCCATTCTGTTCTGGGGGTGCGTCTATGCTGGGTCGACCGAGCGCCTTGCGCGCCGTATTTGTTATTGTTGCTTTTTTAGCCCTTACACAACAGCAGGCCCAAGGGGCCTCCTTCTTCTGGAGCCAAACCAGCAGTTCCAACTGGAGCGACGGTAATAATTGGTCTGACATTTTCAGCAATACCGGCACTGGTCCCGGCCAGGGCGACGACGCCTTCCTGACGCTAGCGAACAGCAACTTAGTCTATGATCTGACCTCCGCCGGAAACCCTGCGGGAGCGTTCCCGTCTTCCACGATCAACTCGCTGACCTTCCAGACCGGAAACACGACGCTGACGCTTGGGTCGGGAACCTCGTTGAATGTCACGAACGGCGTCAATTTGTACCCGGACAACGGCAGCTCCAGTTACCCAGGGGCGATCAACAACGCCATCACGCTGCAAGGGGCCACGATGACCGCAGGCGGGACGTTCCTCAATCAAGGAACCCTCACGTTGCAGCAGGACATCAGCGCCAACTCCTCGTCGCTCACAGCCGGCAAACTCGTAAACGTCGGTGTTGATTCCGCTACCGGCGTGGCGACCGCGTCAGTGAATGTAAATGGAGGCTCGACGTTAGGCACGACAGGCGATCTGGTTAACGGGTCCGCTCTCAACGCGTCGTCGGGCTACATCAGCGTGGGTGGCAATTTCAAGAACATCACCGGCGGCGCGATCGTTGGCGGGGGATCTTTGACTCTCGACCAAAGCTCCTCGATGCTAGTGAGCGGCAATTTTACGAATCCCACCTACTCCAGCGCCGGCTCTCTGTCCTATAGCGGCACCCCCGGTTCGAGTCTGATCAGCACACCGGGCGCCGGCAGTGTCAGCGTGTCGAACAGCAGCACCCTTGAAGTCGACGGTACCTTCACCAATAGCGGCGGATCAGTTGTTGTTTCGGGCGGTGGGCAGTACATCGGCGGATCCCTGACCATTCCTGCCGGGACGTTCCAAGTTACTGGCGGCGGGAGTGCCCAGGTGGACAGCTTGGTCGTGGGCCTGACCCCGTTTGGTCATAGCGAGAACGGCCTGCTGCAAGTAGACTCCGGCTCTACGCTGACGGCGAGCACCTGGGGCAACGTGGTACCGGACGTTATTTTTTCCGGCAACGCGATTCCGGGAGCTACACTCTACGGCGGCAATTACGCGATTTCTGGAACGCTGACCTATCACGGAGATGGCAGCTACGCTGCGTCGGTTATCAATACTATCGGCCAGAACACCACCGTGTCCCTGCTTCCTGGCGGCCTGATCACCGATAATGGCGTCCTCTCGACCTTCTCCCCGTTTGTTGTCGATGGCACGTTGCGGCTCGACAATGGCGCCACATTCACGCCCGACGCTCCTCAGCCGCTTACGGTCGGTTCGAGCGGCACGCTGGAAATCGATGCCGGCACAACGTATCAATCGTCGCGAGGTATGACGAATCTGGTCCCCGTATATGGGAACGGCGGCCTGATCACCTCTGCCACGCTCACCGGCGGAACGTATATCGTCGGCGGAACGTTCCAAACCGGCGGCCCGGCGATCGGATTTGGCGATCCCAGGGTTACGATCGGCGCGATCACCGCCGGAACAAGCGTGACGATGGTGGGATCGGGCTTTTTCACATCGGACGGCACGCACGACGCGCTCGCCACGCTAACCAACCTAAACGGATCGCTGGCCTATACCCAGGGCGCCAATGAGACGCTGACTTCGAGCGGCTTGACGCTGGGAAGCCAGGCCAGCCTGCAGGTCGATCCGTCAAGCACACTCACGATGAACAACTGGGGCAATCTGAGCGGCGCAACGTCGCAGACTCCAGGACTGTTGAGCGGCGGCAGCTACAACATCGGTGGAACGTTGCAATACTCGGGCGCGGCCGATGGGACGCCACTCCAGACGATCAACACGATTGACACCGGCACCAGCGTAACGCTCAACGGCGGGAGTGCTCTGATCACGCCTGGCCTCGACCAGAACAACAACCCGATCGATGCGATGGCCACGCTGAGCCAGTTGAACGGTTCGCTGTCCTTACTCAATGGCGCGCAGGAAACACTCTCCGGCAATCTCACGGTGGGCAACCAAGGAAGCCTGACAATCGATAATACGGGGAGCAGCGCCCTCACGATCACCGGCAACTGGGGCAATGTGAGCGGCGCCTCATCGGGCCAAGCTGGGGTGCTCAGCGGCGGGACTTACAACATTGGCGGAACGTTGCAATACGCGGGCGACGCCGATGGCAATACCGGCACGACGATCAATACGATCGCCTCCGGCACCAGCCTGACACTCAACGGCTCGGGCGCGTCTATTACGATGGACGGCCTAGCCCAAAACGATGCGCTCGTGAATCTCAGCGTGAACAACGGCACGTTTGTGCTTACCGGCGGCGCGGGCTTGGCCACTTCCCAGACTAACTTCACGAATAACGGAACGCTGCAAATCGACGCCAACAGTTCCCTCAACATTGGCGGCTCCTGGACGAATCTCAGCGCAAACTCGGCGGGATTGCTGAGCGGTGGCACTTATATCGTCGGCGGCACGCTCATGTATGGCTCGGACAATCTCGGGACCCAGGGACAGGGCATCACGGGCATCGACACGGGCACGAACTTGACCCTGAGCGGAAGTGGGTTCATCACCGCTACGGGCGAAACCAACGCTTTGAGCACGCTCTCGAGCAACGCGGGCACGCTGACACTCAACAATGAAGCGCTTTTGGGAGTGAGCGGAGATCCCAACAATAACGGACTTTTCACCAATTCCGGTTCGCTCACGGTGACGGGTTCGGTTTTCTGCGGCGGCAATGATTGCGGGCTGGTGAGCACCGAGTTGGATGTAGCCGGCGGATTGACGAATACGGCCACGGGTAACGTGACGGTTTCGCAAGGAGGGCTTCTGACGCTCTCCAGCGTTCAGGCCGGCGATTTTACCAACAACAACGCCGTGACGATCGACTCGGGCAGCGCGATTTTCGTGAACAACGGCAATTTCGTCAACAACGGCACCTTGACGATGACCTCGGACTCCGGCACTTACGGTCCCTACGGTTACTACTCTGCGATCACGCACAACAACCTTGTCGCACCCAGCAACTATCTGGAGACCACCGGCGGGTTCACCAACAACGGAACGCTGGCCCTGAACGGCACCGACGGCCATGTCAGCTACGGCGTGAATGTACTGGTGGCTGACACGACGTTCACGAACTCATTGGGCGGTACCGTAACCATCGGCGGTGGCGTGAACGGCGGAGCCGGCGCTGCGGTGGAAGTGGGAAGCGGCGGACCGGGCTTCGCCGAGAACGCCGGCACCCTGACCATCGGCGGCGGCGGCTCGGCCAACGCGCTCAACCAGCAAGCCGGCACTTTTGGATCGCTGGTGGTTTTCAATGGCGACATGCAGAATGACTCCACCGGCAAACTCACGCTCCAGGGCGGCACCAACAACGGCTTCGGCGGACTCATCTCCACGCCTCAAGGCAACTTCACGAATTACGGCTCGGTCGTCATGAACGGCGCGAGCGACGGTTCCAACGCGGTGGGCGGCGGCCTTCAAGTGGGTGGCACGCTGACCAACGTCCAGGGCGGGACGATGACCGTCGGTGGCGGTGACAGCGGCAGTTATGGCGCGCAAGTACTCGCGGGCAACGTCAACAATCTGGGCCAAATGACGCTGCAAGGTGGAACGAACGGCAGCTTCGATAACTTTTTCGGTCCGGGCAATTTGTCGAATGTCTACGGCGGCGGCGAACTGACGGCGCTTCAAACGTTCAACAATTACGGGTTGCTGACATTAAACGGCGGCGACTTCAACTCCGGTGCATCCGGAGCGGAACTGTACAGCGGCACGTTCAACAATTACGGTACGGTTATCATCAACGGCACCGGCGGTCCCGGCGATTCCCCTTCGGCGTATCAATCGGCGCAGGACTTCGCCCAGGCTTATCTGTCGGTGGACGGCGTGGATTTCAATGAAACCGGCAACTACACGCAATATTCCGGCGGCACGCTGGTGAACGGTGTTCTTGGAGCCAACTTGGTGGAGATTGCCGGCGGAATTCTGGGCGGCGACGGCTTGATCGACGCCAACGTGCAGATCGATTCCAACGGCACGATTTCTCCTGGCGCGATGATCGCCGGCGATCCTGCCGATATGACGATCTTCGGCGGTCTCACGATGGACGGCACATTCCTCGAGAACATCGCCGATGAGCCGAATACCGGCAACTTCGACAATATCGACGTGAACGGCAGCGTCAATATCGATGGATTGCTCAACGTCAATTTGCTCGGCACTTTTGTGCCGACGGGCGGCGAGCAATACCTGATTCTCGAGTGGTCCGGCGCCACCGGCGACGAAAACCTCACGATTGTCGATCCCAACTTCGGCGACGGCTTGACTTGGAGCCTGGATTGGGTCAGCACGAACGGTGGCGGCGAGCTCTTCTTGGTTGCGAGCCAGGAAAACAACTCGACACCGGAGCCGGGAACGATGTTGCTGCTGGGCACGGGCATTGCCAGCCTGCTGGCGGCGCGCCGGAAGCGGAAGTAGCGGTCGCCGGCCGAGACAGGTTTTCCGGCAACCGGTCCGTCAGCAGTAATCACTCCTGAACGTCGCGCACCATTTCTAAACGCAGATTGCGGAAAGGTATAGTACAGTACCGCTCATGAACGCTAAACAACGCGGAATGGGGAACCTGTCATTGATCGTGACAGTCGTGGTTCTTCTGATCGTCGCTCTAGCGGCGTACATGTTTCTGGGACGCGTGCGCCTGACGGCCACGTATTACGCCGTTTTCCTCGATAGCGGCCAAGCATACTTCGGCAAACTCGACAGCCTGGGCGCGCCGTGGGCGCCCTACATCACGCTCACCGACGTTTACTACGTGCAGAGCGTGACCAACCAAGAAACTAAGCAGACCAGCAACATTCTCGTGAAGCGGGGCAAGGAATGGCACGGTCCCGATCGCATGATCATCAACACGCGTCACTTGGTTTTGGTGGAGCCGGTGTCGGAAGGCTCGAAAGTCGCGCAGTTGATCACGGAATCCAAAGGGAAATAGAAAAGCAACCGCCGATGAACGCAGATAAACGCCGATCAGGATCAAGCTTATCGGCGTTTATCTGCGTTTATAGGCGGTTGCTTTTTCTTAGGACGCCAGGGTCAGCGATTGCCGCTGTCGCACGAACGCATCCGCGTCCGGTTTGATTCCGGCAAGCAGGCAAAGATCCGTGTAGATCGCCTCAGCCTCGTGCCATGCTTCGGTCGACCCTCCGGGCAGTCCGCCGTCCATGTACATGGAGTGCCGTCCGAACAACCACGCTACCAGCGCCAGGCTCTCGCCGTCCACGGGGCTGTTGGGCACCATGACGATCGGTACCGGTTCACGCTTGCCGACGATGATGCGGTAGCCATAACTTGCGTCATTGCGTCCGCAGATCAACATGCGGCCCCACGACAGCGCGCGGTGCGAAGCGTATTCGATTGCCAATTCGAGAAGGCTCATATGGGCACAGGTCCGGTCACCTATAGAATCGGTCAAAACCCCCCAATAGTTCAATGGGACGGTGGTATTAACCTGGGGCAGTACTATAGGTTAGGTCTTGCCCTGTTTAGCCCCGGAAAGCATTACACTAGAAAGCCATGACCCTACACGCACGTCAATCCTATCGCATTCTTCTGCTCGCTTTCGCAGCAGTCGCCATTTCTCCGCTGGTCACGGCGCAAGGCGCCGAGAAAGTGCTGAAGGCCACGCCCCAGAATATCCAGTGGGGACATTACGACGCCGACATGAAGCCGGCCATTGTTGTGAAGTCCGGTGAAACGATCCGCGTGGAAACGGTCAGCGGCAATCCGAATCGTCTGATCTCGAGCGGCGCGCCCGATGACGACGTGATGAAGGAACTGAAGACCGTCTACGCCGATACGAAAGACCGCGGACCCGGCGGGCATTTGCTCACGGGACCGATTGGCGTCGAGGGCGCGGAGCCCGGCGACGTCTTGCAGATCGACATTCTGCAAATCATTCCGCGCGTGCCGTACGGCTACAACGGTTTTGGCCCGGCATCCGGCATCTTGAACGACGAATTTCCGTATTCCAAGCAAAAAATCATCAAGCTCGACATGGCCACGATGACATGCGAGTTCGCGCCGGGCATTCATTTTCCCGCGCATCCGTTTTTCGGCAGCATGGGCGTCGCGCCGGTGAATGGCCGCATCAACAGCGCGCCGCCGGGATACTACGCCGGCAACATGGACAACAAGGAATTGGTCGCCGGCACGACGCTCTACATTCCCGTTCAGCGTCCGCTGGCATTGCTGAACATCGGCGACGGACATCTCGCGATGGGCGACGGCGAAGTCGACGTGACGGCGGTGGAATCGTCGCTCACCGGCGTGCTTCGCTTGACGGTTCGCAAAGACATGCATTTGCTTTACCCGCGCGCCGAAACGCCCACCCACATCATCGCCATGGGATTCCACGAGAATCTCGACGAAGCGGCACGCCGCGCGACGCGCGAGATGATCGACTATCTGGTGACCACCAAAGGCCTGAGCCGCGAGGACGCCTACATGCTGACGAGCGTCGCCATCGACATGCACGTGACGCAAGTGGTCGACGGCGTGCGCGGCATCCATATGATGATGCCGAAATCCATTTTCGTTAAATGAACAGATCCGAGCTTCTGGTGATCGGCGGCGTGGCCGCGGGAATGTCGGCGGCGAGCCGCGCCCGCCGCGCCGACCCGCGTTTGTCGATCACCGTGCTCGAAAAAAGTCGCGACGTCAGCTACTCGGCGTGTGGATTGCCATGGCTCGCGGCGGGAAAACTGGCGGCGCGCGATCTCGTTGTCCACGACGCCGATTTTTTCCGCCAGAAACGCGAGATCGACGTACGCACCGGCGTGGAGGCTCGCGAAATCGAGCTCGGCCGGAGGCTCGTCCGCGGCGTTGAGACGGAAACCGGCAGGGAACAGACTTTTCACTTCGATCGCCTGGTGATCGCGACGGGTGCGCGCGTCGCATGGCCCACGATTGAGCGGCTACCTCATATGTTTTCTGCGAACACACTGGCGTCTGTGGGCGCGCTCGATGTATGCATCCGTCAAACGAACGCGCGGCAGGCCGTCGTTTTGGGCGGCGGGTACATCGGGCTCGAAACCGCCGACGCCTTGCGCACGCGCGGACTCTCGGTGACGGTGCTGCAACGCGCCGAGCGCATCTTGCGCCCCTTCGACGACGAGATTACGTCGCGTGTCGAGCACACCATGACTGCGCGCGGAATCAGCCTGCGCAAAGGATCGGCCGCCGTCGCGGTGAACGATTCGGAAGTCGTGTCGGACGCCGGACGCCATCCCGCGCAGCTTGTCGTCGTCGCCACGGGGATGCGGCCCGACACCGATCTCGCTGAGACCGCCAGCCTGACTCTTGGACCCACCGGTGCGATCGCGGTCGACGACCGCATGCGCACAAGCGAGCCGTCAATTTTTGCCGCGGGCGATTGCGCGGAGTCGCGCCACTTGGTGACGGGCCGCGCCGTGTGGCTGCCGCTCGGCACCACCGCGAACAAACAAGGCCGTGTCGCGGGCGAAAACGCCGCCGGGCTCTCCGGCCACGCGCGATTTCCCGGCGTCGCCGGAACCATGGTCACCGAAATCTGCGGACTCGAGTGCGCGCGCACAGGACTCTCGGAGCGCGAAGCCGAAGCCTTCTCGCTGCGCACTCGATCCGTGGGAATCGAGCAATACACGCACGCCAGTTATTTAGGAGCAGGCAAGGTCTTCGCGAAGCTGACCGCCGAGCGCGGCAGCGGCCGTTTGCTCGGCGCGCAGATGGCCGGACCCGGCGCAGGCAAGCGCATCGACGTGGCCGCGACGGCGATCACCGCGCGCATGACCGTCGAGGAGCTTTCGCAATTGGACTTGAGTTATCATCCCGCCGTCGCGCCGGTGTGGGAAGCGCTGCTGGTGGCGGCCCATGAGATAATGAAGCAAGTCTAGTTGCACTGCGAGGAGGTGTTTGTGAAGAGAGTCTTCTCGTTGCTTGCCGCTCTGCTCCTGACCTGTTTTTCCCTTTTCGCTGAGAAGCCTGCCGAAAGGCTTTTCGGACACTTCCCATTGAGTTTCGAGCCGGCGGGTGATCGGCCCTCCGAATTCATCGCCCATGGCTCCGGCTACTCCGTTCGACTGTCGCCGGCCGCGGTGACCATCGACGGCGTCACGATGCACTTCGCCGGCGCTATCGCGAACGCTCTCGCCACGCCTTTGGATCTTCTGCCGGGCCAGACCAACTATTTGTTTGGCAGCGATCCGCAACGCTGGCGCACCGGCGTCGCGAATTACGCGAGGATTCGCTTTCACAACATTTATCCGGGCATCGACGTTGTCTACTTCGGCCGTGAAGGAAAATTGGAATACGACTTCATCGTGCAGCCCGGCGCCGATCCCGCCGCGATTCGTTTGGCGTTCGAGCGCGACGTCAAGCCGCGCGTGAATTCAGCGGGCGATCTTGTCACCGCGGCCCTCACGCATCGGCGTCCGGTAGCGTATCAGGATATCGACGGTGTTCGCCGCCCGATTCGCGCGGCATATCACGCCCGGCGCGACTCTGTCCGATTCCGGACGGGCGCCTACGATCGTAGTCAGCCGCTGGTGATCGATCCGACGCTTGTGTACTCGCAAGTTGTCGGCTTTGCGAATCCGTCGAACTTTCAATTCGATTCGGGCGAAGCAATTGCCATCGATAGTTCCGGAAATAGCTACGTCGTCGGACGAACCTCTCGCGGATTTCTCACGCTCCCCGCGCCGCCCTCTACCACCGACGGCCATTTCGTGATGAAGCTCGATCCCACCGGCAGCACGGTGCTCTATACGACGTACCTCAGTGGAGTTTTCGTCGGAATGTCGATCGCCGTCGACGCCGGCGGAAACGCGTACTTAACCGGCAGCGTTTCCTCGGGACTCGCGACGACAGCCGGATCCTTTCAGCCCAACTTTGCGGGAGCTCCCAACGTTCCTACCAACAACGCGACGTGCATCGTCAACGCCGGCGACGCGTTCGTGACCAAACTCAATCCCATGGGATCGGGCCTGGTGTACTCTACGTATCTTGGCGGCAGCGGATGCGATGCTGCGGGCGGCATCGCTGTCGATTCCAATGGTCGCGCCTATGTGGCGGGAACCACCACGTCACTCGATTTTCCGGTGAAAAATGCGATCCAAAGCACGGCGCGCGGCGGCGCCTGCAATGTCACGGGCTATCCGAACTCGCCGTGTACGGATGTCTTCGTGTCGGTTTTGGACTCGCAAGGCGCCAATTTGGTTTTCTCCACCTATCTCGGCGGCGCGGGATTCGATGTCGCCAACGGAATCAAATTGGACGCTTCGGGAAACATCTACGTTGTCGGATCGACGGCGTCCTCGGACTTTCCGGTAACGCCGGGCGCGTTGCAATCGCAATACCCAGGCGTCACGGCGTGTCAACAAGGTCATGGCTTCGCCGCGAAACTCGCGCCGCTCGGCGCGTCGCTAACCTATGCGACATACCTCGGCGGATCGAATTGCGACGGCGCCGATGCCGTGGCCATCGACTCGAGCGGCAACGCCTACGTCGCCGGCGCGACCTCGTCGCTTGATTTTCCCACAACAGCCGGCGCGTTTCAGAGCGGCATGACGTCCGAGCCGGCGCCCTGCATTTTTTTCACCATCGGCGGTCCGGCCTTCGTCAGCAAAATCAACGCCACCGGATCGGCTTTGGTCTACTCAACGTATTTGGGGTCGAGTTGTGCGCAACCCTCCGCGATTTCACTCGACTCGAGCGGCAATGCTTACGTATTTGGCACGACGTCTTCTTGGGACTTCCCCTTGCTCTCGCCGCTCCAAGTGATTCTCGATGCTCCGTGCGCGCAGAAATTCCTCAGTTGTCGCGTTGTTGATTTTGTGACGGCGCTCAATTCCACCGGCCAAGCACTCGTATACTCCACCGAACTCGGCGACCATGGTCAAGGCGCGGCGGGAGGCCTGGCCGCTGATGCGTCCGGCAATGTTTACGTGACGGGAACGAACACATTTGGCGCCGCGTCGTTTTTCCCTCGAGTAGGAACGCAACTCCAGCCGTATCCATCGCAGAATCCGGGATCGATTTTTATCGCCAAGATCGCGCCAGGAGGTACACCGGCGACCACCTACGTACCGCCCAATACGCTGACCGTGACGCAATCGGGAAATGCACAGACGGGCGCGCCCGATACCGCGTTGCCCGTTCCGCTTTCGTATACCGTCACCGATAACTCCGGCCAACTGGTGGCCGCGTCGCCCACGTGGGTCGTCACATCCGGCGGAGGTTGGATCGGGCTGTCGAATTCCGCAACGACGGGACAATACTCCGCGAATTGGCTGCTCGGACCGGCCGTGGGAACGCAAACCGTAGCGGCCTACGGAACCTCAGCGAGCGGCGGAACCGTGGTCGCAATCTTCACGGCGACTGCGCCCGCCGGCACAACCACGCCTTCGCTGAACTCGGGCGGCGTGGTGAACGCTGCCGGTTACACTTTCTCGCCTGCGGCGATTTCTCCGGGCTCCATTGTGTCTGTCTTCGGTACAAACCTGAGCAATGCTCCGCCCTCAGGCGTCAGCGCGAGCTATTTTGTGAGTCAGACGCTCATCGGCGCACTCGACGGCACCGCCGTAACTTTCAACGGCATTCCGGGACCGCTCTTCTACGTGAGTCCCACACAGATCAATGTGCAAGTGCCGTTCGCAACTTCGGGACTCCAGACGGTCCGCGTTCAAGTCCTGCGTGCGGGCGTCGCGTCCGCGCCGTTGCAGGTGCCGGTCCAAAGTATCGCGCCGGGGATTTTCACCGCTGCCGCGAATGGAACCGGCGCTGCTGCGGCGTTGAATCCCGACTTCTCGGCGAATTCGGCGTCCAATCCCATTGCTCGCGGCGGCGTCATCGCATTCTTCGCCACGGGTCTCGACTTGAAACTCATCAACAGTCAGAATTTTTTCTCGGGCGCGCCAATCTCTTCCAGCGTTCTTTGCGCGACCACACCACAGGTGACGATTGGCGCCCAGCCCGCAACGATCCAGTATTGCGGGCCGGCGCCTGGTTTCGTAGGACTATGGCAGGTCAACGCGCAGGTGCCCGCATCGATCGCCGCGGGGCAAACCCAGGTAGCGATGACCGTAGGCGGTCAACTCGCAAATCCGGTGAGCATTTTTGTGAAGTAGAAAAACAGTGCTGAGTCCTGAGTCGGCGCGACTCAGCACTCAGCACTCAGCACTCAGCACTGGTTTTACGGGTGCTTTGTTTCCGCCGCGAGAATATCCATCACGCGCTGATACTCGGGCGTCGTGAGTGAGGTCACTTCCCACCCGCCGTCTTTTTCGGTCAGCGTCGCGGTGGCCTCGTATTCCTGGTCCTTCTTGGGAGGCTTGCTGAACAGCTGCGACGCGTCGGTGAACTCGGACCACGTATAGAAGAACACGACTTCTCGTTTGTCGCCCACCGGTTGTACGCTCTTGATCGCGGAAACTTGCCGCTTGCCCACAATCAAATCGCCGGCGATTTCCTTGCCGTTGTCGCCGAAAATGTTTTGGCCTTTCGGCGTGAGAACCACGCCCTTCTCCGACCAATCCCAGAAGCCGACGTCCCTGCCGCGTCCTAAAAATCCCTGCGGATCCCAGCGGATGTCTTTGCGGAATTGCAACTTCATGGTCGGTTGGGCAAACGGGGTGTAGAGTTCGATGGCCTCGCGCGCTACGCGCTCGCGCGTGTGGACCACGGCCCACCAGGGCAGCATCACCACGAGCACCGCGCCTACGAATCCCCACTTGAGGTAAGCGGAGTTCAATCTTTAGCTCTTGATCCCGCGAAGAATGTCGAGCGCCTTCCTGAGAATCAAGTCTTCCTTCGGTTCTTTTTCTTCGGGCGCCGGCGGCAACGGATTGTCTTCGTCGGAGACGGCTTCGCGCGGCTGGCGCGATTCGGCCACTTGCACACCGGGCGTGATTCCGTTTTCCTGAATCGCTTTACCGCCGGGCGTGTAATATTTCGCGACCGAAAGCAGCAGCGCCGAGCCATCGTCGAGTGCGATGATCTTCTGCATGCTGCCGACGCCGTAGGTGCGTTCGCCGATGGTTTCGGCGCGGCCATTCTCCTTAAGGGCGGCTGCCAGTAGTTCAGCGGGACCCGCGGTGCCGCGATTCACCAGGACCACGAGCGGAATCGTGTACTTGTTCTTCCCGGGCTTGGCGTCGAAATTCTGGCGCGCGACTTTTTGTCCTTGCAGATAACCGATCAAGCCATGATCGAGGAAGACGTCGGCCAGATCCACGGCTTCGGATTCCTCGCCCTCGGCGCAGTTGCGCACGTCGAGCACCAGGCTCTTGGCCCCTTGCGACACGAGTTTTTGCATGTGCTGCACGACTTCGGTGGCACGTCCCTTGGGAAACGCTTCGATGCGAATGTAGCCGACGCCCGGCTCCGAGATTTTCGCAAACACCGCGGGCGTGGGCAACGAGTCGCGCTTCAACGTGATTTTCTGGGGCTCCGCGCGGCTCGCGCGGATCACCGAAAGCGTCACGGAGCTGCCGGGTTTGCCGTTCAGCGATGAATCCACTTTCTCGAGAGACATTTCGCGCGTCGAGGCGTCGTCGATCGATTCGATGATGTCGCCGGAATAGATGCCGGCCTTTGCCGCCGAGCTTCCGGGGAGCGATGTGATGACCGAAACGTATCCAAATTTTTTGGCGACAACCAAACCTACTTCGCCCTTCTGCACGGATTTCTTTTGGTACGCTTGATACTCTTCCGGCGTCAAGTAGCTGCTAAAGGAATCGAGCGATTCCAGCAATCCATGAAGCGCGCCGTTGGTGGCTTCCTTGATGTCGGGCTCTTCCACGTAGTCGCTGCGCACGCGCGCCAGTACTTCCTCGTAGACCTTCAGTTGCCGATAGGCGCCGTCGCCGTTCGGTGCGCTGCTCTTGGAGATTCCGCTGCCGACAACGAGGAATACCGCCAGGATGCTTGATGCTAAGACCACGCCAAGCTTCGATTTGCTCATCGCAACTCCTTGAAGGGTCGTTCTAAGTGCAGTATAGCACGTTGAAGAAAGTGGATTCCGTGGCGGAAACAAACGATTACAAACGTTGGTAGGGTATTCCCTTATAAGCGCCCCTCGGCAGCCAACACCGCCTTCAGTCCGCGTTGAACCAACAACGCTCTTGATATGCCCAGGCTTCGCGCCAGCACGTCGGTTTGAGCAAGCAAGTCCTGCTCCACACTGACGGAGATCACTTTGCTCCCGCGTCCACGCCTCGGACGTCCGGGCTGGCGACGCACTCGCTTCCACCACGCGAGCTCTTCCGCTGTAAGCGGCCGGGACTGGTCCACGATCATATCCTTGTCGAAGGCTGCGCTTGCCGTATGCAGCTCGCGGGCGCTCATCTTCTCGTACTTTGCCACTACTTTCTTACCGTGCATCACCGTCTCCTTCTTCGATGCGATCTCTTTTCCCGATTCGTTAGCGGTCGAGCATGAATCACAAAGGCCGTACCGTCGTCGTCCAGGACGAATATCACTTGCAGCAGCTTTCCGCCGGAACCGGGGCCCCAAACCAAGAGTTTGTCGTCGCCGATCAATCTCGGAAATGGACCACTCGCCGACTCCACGACTTCTTCAGCTTCCTCCGGGGTGACGCCATGGCCGGCGATGTGCTCGACGTTCCATTCGTTCCAGCGAAAATCCACCGAGCCCCTCCAGACACTCGACGCGTCCATCCAGTCCAAACCAAGAGCAATGATGGCACCCTTGTTTAGTTTCTTCAATAAGAAATCGAACGAAATCTTGGGCCCGAATGAGGTTGGTCGGTGTACTTACGCTGTGTTGGGAATTTTGTGGGGAACTGCGATGCGGAGTTGTTTCCCGATCCCCCGATTGAAGCCAGCGGGTTTTCCGCCGAGCCGCGCCAGCATCTTTGGTCCTTGCCGGCCCCAACCGGGAGGTCGGGAATCCTTGTCTACCGCCTTGGTAAAAGGCAAGTGGATAGCCAAACGGCGGGGCGAGCACGGTGTAGCAGAATCAGGCAGTTGGTTGCAGCACATGCAAGTGCGCGGCACGCCGGTGTGTCGTCCGGTGTGTCGCGATGACACGCCGCCGTGTCGCGAGGACACAATCGGTTATACTTGACCACCATGGACAACGAAAAGATCGCCGCCGCGATCCTTGCGGCCGGGTTTGCCGCCGGACAACGCCAGCCGCTTTCCGGCGGTGTGTTGGAAGATTCGCTCAAGGAAAAGTACGTGGAGTTTCTGGCCTTCATTCGGGCCCAGGACGCCGCGGCGGCCGCCGCGACCGCACCCTGGGCGTCCAGCAAGACGTCAGGGAAGGCCAAGCGCAAGAAATAGCTCGATCATTTTTTCCACCGACAACTCTTCGGCACGCGCCGTTTCCTTCAGCGCCACGGCCCCCAGCGCCGCTTTCACGCGATCCGTTCCGTACGATTGCTTCAGGTTGTTCATTAGCGTCTTTCGCTTTTGCGCAAACGCCTCCTTGGCCATGCGGAAAAACGCCTTTTCGCCGGCCAGTTCTTTCGGCGCGATTTTCATTTCCACGACCGCGGAAAAAATCTTCGGCCGCGGTTGAAACGCTCCCGGCGGAATCGTGAAAAGCATCCTCACCGACGTATAGAAGTTTGCGGTCACGGTGAGAAGTCCGTAGTCGCGCGTGCCGGGCTGGGCGCTCAGCCGCTCGGCCACCTCCTGCTGCACCATCACCACGATGCGATCGAAGCGTCGCGCGTTTTCAAAGAGCCGCAACAGGATCGGCGACGTAATGTAGTACGGCAGATTTCCGAACGCGCGGACCGGCGCGGGCCAGGCATCCAGTGGCACACGAAGAATGTCGGCCTGAACGATCTCCACGCGCGGGTTTTCCACGAACTGTTCTCTCAATCGCGCGGCCAGCACCGGATCGATCTCGACGGCGATGAGCCGGCCGGCTCTTTCCGCAATCAATGCCGTCAATTCGCCGCGCCCCGGGCCGATTTCGAGAACCGTCTCGCGGCCGGTCAGGCGCAAGGCGTCGAGAATCCGCTTTCGATATCCTTCAGAAGCGAGAAAATGCTGTCCGAGATGCGCGCCCATTCGTTTTCGCTCGCTTTGCTACAGGGGAATGTTGCCGTGCTTTTTGCGCGGCATTGATTCGCGCTTGTTTTCGAGCATGGCCAGCGCGCGAATGATGCGCGGCCGCGTTTCACGCGGCTGAATCACGGCGTCCACGTAGCCGCGCTCCGCCACGGTGTAGGGATTCGCAAAGCGCGCGCGAAACTCTTCTATTTTTTCCGCGCGCAAGGCCGGCACGTCGCCGGCCGCCGCGAGTTCGCGGCGATACACAATGTTGATCGCGCCTTCCGGTCCCATCACCGCGACTTCCGCCGTGGGATATGCGTAGTTCACGTCCGTGCGTACTTGCTTCGATCCCATCACACAGTAAGCCCCGCCGTATGCTTTGCGCGTGATGATGGTGATCTTCGGCACGGTCGCTTCGCAGTACGCGAACAACAGTTTGGCGCCGTGGCGAATGATGCCGCCGTATTCCTGCTGCGTTCCCGGCAAAAATCCCGGCACGTCTTCAAACGTCACGATGGGAATGTTGAACGCATCGCAGAAGCGCACGAAGCGCGCGCCTTTCGTTGACGAATTGATGTCCAGCACGCCGGCGAGCACCGCCGGTTGATTCGCGACAATTCCCACAGGCCGTCCGTCGAATCTGGCGAATCCCACCACGATGTTGCCGGCGTAGTGTTCTTGCACTTCGAAAAAATCGCCATCGTCGACCACGCGATGAATGATGTCCTTGATGTCGTATGGCTGATTCGATTCGACGGGCACGGCGGAATCGAGTTCCGGATCGCCACGATCGGCGGGATCGGTCGAGGCGCGCCGTGGCGGATCTTCCAAGTTATTCGATGGCAGAAATCCCAGTAACTCGCGGATCATCGCAATGCAATCGGCGTCGTCGCGAGAGATGAAATGCGCTACGCCGCTCGTCGCATTGTGCGTCATCGGCCCGCCGAGTTCTTCCTTGGTGACTTCCTCGTGCGTCACGGTGCGGATCACGTCGGGACCGGTGACGAACATGTAGGAATTCTTCGCCATGAAAATGAAATCGGTGATCGCCGGCGAGTAAACCGCGCCGCCCGCGCATGGTCCCAGCACGGCGGAGATTTGCGGCACGACGCCTGAGGCCAGCGTGTTACGCAGGAAAATGTCCGCGTATCCGGCGAGCGATGCCACGCCCTCCTGAATGCGTGCACCGCCGGAATCGTTGAGACCAACCACCGGCGCGCCCGCTTTCATTGCGGTGTCCATGAGTTTGCAAACTTTTCCGGCGTTCGCTTCGGAAAGGGATCCGCCGAAAACGGTGAAATCCTGCGCGAACGCGAAAACCAGACGGCCTTCCACGCGGCCGTAGCCCGCGACCACGCCGTCGCCGGGCGTGGTTTGCGTCTCCATGCCGAAATCGTGGCAGCGGTGCGCGAGGAGTTTGTCCATTTCCTCGAACGTGCCGTCGTCGAAGAGCAGATCGATGCGCTCGCGCGCGGAAAGTTTGCCTTCCTTGTGCTGGCGTGCGACGCGTTCCGCGCCGCCGCCTGCTTCGGCCAGGGCGTGGCGGCGATTCAGCTCGTCGAGCTTGTCCTGAAAGGTCATGATGGCCATTTTATACGCGCGCGATAGAATAGCCGCCAGCCCATGCGAATTATTGCCGGAGAATTTCGCAGCCGACGCCTGAAGACCCTTCCAGGGATGTTGCTGCGTCCCACAAGCGGTCGTCTGCGGGAAACGCTCTTCAACGTTCTCGGCGACTCCGTTCGCGGCGCGCGCTTTGTCGATTGCTATGCGGGCAGCGGCGCAGTGGGACTTGAAGCGCTCAGCCGCGGTGCGGCGTCGGCGGTGTTTGTCGAGCAATCGAAAGCCGCGCTGCGCGTGTTGCACGAGAACATCCGCGCGCTCGGCGTGGGCGCGCGCACGACCGTGATCGAAAGTCCCGTGGATCGCGCGTTACGACGGATGGATCCAGCGGCCACCGACATTGTTTTCCTCGATCCGCCGTACGCTGCGGCCGAGGAGTACGCGGCGTCTCTTGAGGCGCTGCATGATTTTACTGCGCTGATCGTTGCAGAACACGCCTCGCGCACCGAGATCGCCGCGCCATGGGCGCTGGAACGCGTGAGGCTGCTCAAACAGGGAGACAGCGCGTTGAGCTTCTTCAGGCGAATTGCTTAACAGGATGGACAGGATATACAGGATCAGAACTCGTTCTTATCCTGTCCATCCTGTGAATTCGTCCTATTGACCTAAGCAGACTTCTCCGGGCTTGCCGGACCCTCGCGCAGGGTCGGATGCTTCGTGTTCCAGTCCGTTGCGCGCTGATACGCCATCGCCACACGCAACGGGGCCGCTTCGTCGTAAAGCCCGCCTGTGAACATGATGTTTTGCGGCAGCGTGACGCCCGCCGCGTTCTTAATGAATCCGCACGGCACCACGCACGCCGGATGTCCCGTGAGATTCGTCACCGTGAGACTCGCGCTGCCGGTCGGCGTCACGAAAACGTCCCACTTGCTCATCAGCTCGTCCATTTGACGCATCAAGAGCGTGCGGGCGCGCTGCGCGCGGATGTACTCCACCGCCGGAATGAAGCGCGCCGTGCGGAACGCGTTCGGCCAATCGCCGCGGCCTTGTCCGGAAAGCTGATTCACTCCGCCCGAGCGCGTCAAATCATCGAAGGCCGCTGCCGCTTCGGCGTTCAAGATGATTCGCAGCGATCCCGAATCGAACTCCGGCAGCTTCATCTCCTGAAGATTCGCGCCGAGTTTGCGCAGTTGGTCGAGCGCATCCTCGTACATCTTGCGACGCTCCGCCACCAACGCCGCGAATTGCGGGTTATTTCCGCCGCGCCCGCCGCCCTGTCCGCCCTCGAATTCCGATTTGATGTAGCCGATGCGCATTTTCGCCAGCGGCATCGCCGCGGGATTCCAGTTGAATCCCACCGTCGTCACCGTGAGATCGCGGCCGTCGGGACCATAGATCGCGTTCAACACCGCGGCGCAATCTTCCACGCCGCGCGCGATCGGTCCGATTTTGTCCATGCTCCAGCTCAGACCCATCGCGCCGTAGCGGCTTACGCGGCCATACGTCGGGCGCAGACCGCTGACGCCGCATCGCGAAGACGGCGACACGATCGAACCAAGCGTCTCGGTGCCGAGCGCAAATCCGACGAGACCCGCCGACGTTGCGGCGGCCGATCCCGCCGACGATCCCGAAGATCCTTGCTGCGTTTCATCCGGCTCCCACGGATCGCGCGTCATGCCGCCGAACCAGCGGCCGCCTTGCGCCAGCGCGCCCATCGAAAGTTTTGCGACGAGCACGGCCCCGCCTTCACGGAGGCGATCGACCACGTGTGCGTCGTAGGGAATCATTTGATCTCGATACGGCTCGGCGCCCCACGTGGTCTTGATGCCCTTGGTGGCGAACAAATCCTTGGCGCCCCACGGAACGCCATGCAACGGTCCGCGAATTTTTCCGGCGGCGACTTCTTTGTCGGCCTTGGCGGCTTGTTCGAGCGCGAGCTCCTCGGTGAGCGTCACCACGCACAAGAGGTTCGGGCCGTAGCGCTTCAGGCGATCGAGATACATTTTCGTGATCGCGGTCGAGGTGATCTTCTTGGCGCGAATCAGCGCGCCCAATTCGAGCGCCGTGGCGAAGGCCAGATCCTCGGGCTGCTTGAACGGAGGTAGCTTCGCGACGGTCGGCACGAAGGCCGGCGTGGTCTTCGGCAGCTTGCGTCCGCCGTACGCGGGATGGAACCACATCGCCGGATCGGTATCCAGCGGGATATCGATTTTTCGCAGATTCTCGTAGCTCGACAGATTGCCGTCGACGCCGCGCAGCGCCATTTCTTCCTGCGCGTCGGTGAGTTCGAGACCCATCAACTCCTCGGCGGCGTGCATCGAATCTTTTTTCACGCGCACAGGTGCATTGTTGCCGCCGCGACCTTGGCGTCCAGCGCCGGTGCCGCCCGTCGCGCCGGCAGGAGGTTGCGCGGGTAGCTTGCTTGCCGCCGCGGCTGCGCCGGCCAAAGGAATCATGCGAAGGAAATTGCGTCGATTGGTTTGTTTTTTCATGAATTTGTTCCGAAGTGCCTTTGTACCTTGATGGGGAACACTTCGTCAAGCTGCGATCTTACATCTTCACGAGGCCTAAGCTGATTTTGATGGCTTGATCAACTTGCTCGAGCGTCGACGAATCAACTACGCCGAGTCGCTTGACGAGACGCTGGAGGTCGACGGTCCTGATTTGATCCAACTGAATGGACGATCGGACGTGCAGCCCGTTGCCTTTGGTCGGTTCTACGGGGACCTCTACAGGAAAGGGATCAGGCGAAATCTTCGAGGTGATCGCGGCGACGATCGTCAAGGGACTGTAGCCATTGCCGACATCGTTCTGAATCACCAACGCGGGACGCGTCTTCTGGATTTCATGGCCTACGGTCGGATCGAAGGAGACCAAATAGATCTCGCCGCGCCAGATGTTGGCTATTTTCTCTTGGTGCTGGTGCCGCGACGTTTTTGCCACGCCTCTTCCTCCAACGGAAACCACTCGGCTGCGATCCGCAAGCTGTCTTCGGCCCTGGCCTGATAGCCTGCCTTCAGTTGTTGGTGCAGACGCTGGCGTCCTTGGCTCTCAACAAAACTTAGAACCGCTTGGGAGATGAACGAGCTTCGTCTGCCCTTGGGTGCCACCCGATCTAGAACAGCGATCGTCTTTTCCGGCAGCACGATGTTGAGGCGTTTGCTCATTGCCAAAGCATACACACCTTTTGTGTGGATGTCGAGGTGCGTGGGTGAGAAACTTGGTAGCGCTAAAGGGAATCGAACCCTTATTTGGGCCTTGAGAGGGCCCCGTCCTAACCGTTAGACGATAGCGCCTTGCGTTCTTTTCAGAATACGCTACGGCCTTGCGAAAAGCAATCGGACCTTCTTAGGCGGTATCCGCATCGATCTACTGTCCCGGTCTAAAGAATCCTTCCGCTAATCCCAATGACTGCTTGGCACGCGAATTGCTCCTATCACAGTCGCTCCCCCCAGGTTAGGTCTCCAGTTTCAACATGATGTCACTGCAAGGCACACTTCGGACCCGATAGCGATTGCCAAAATCTGTCATACGAGCGACAGGATTTTGTCGCCTTTGGTCAAACGGGGTCCTTGCAGCGGGAGGTTAGCGATGTCTGACTGCGACCAGATCACGGAACAACTCCAGGCATGGCGCTCCGGTGACGCCGCCGCCCTGGAGCAATTGACCCCCTACTTGTACAACGAACTCCGCCGCCTCGCGCGACGCTATCTCAGCGGTGAACGTCCCGACCACACCTTAACGCCTACCGCGCTCATCAACGAAGCGTACTTGCGACTGCTCGGACAAAAACTGCCCGACTGGCAGAATCGCCAGCACTTCGTCGGAGTGGTGGCGCACTTGATGCGGCAAATTCTCGTCGACTTCGCACGCCATCGGCGCGCCAACAAACGCGGGGGCGGTCGCGAGGACGTGCCACTCGACGAGGCCAAACCGCAGGGTATACCTCCCGAGGCCGATCTCGTCGATCTCGACCAGGCGCTCCAGCGGCTCGAGCAGACCGACGCGCGCAAGGCTCGCGTGATCGAGTTGCGCTATTTTGCCGGATTCACGGCGGACGAAGCGGCGCAAGTCCTGGAAGTTTCGCCGGCCACCATCCATCGCGAATTGCGCATGGCGGAAGCGTGGCTGTGCCGGGAATTGGGCGCCAACCGTCCCGAAGCTCTGAAGTATGCCGCCGGCGCCGGTGGTGCCGGAGCATAGCGTTCGGCGTAACCGCTTAGTATCGAAAAAAGTTGCGTTGGACAGGCAAGGATGCCCGCCCAACTGACAGATTTGGCCCCGTTTTTTCGCATTATATGGCGTGAGATTGCTTATGTCGGAATCCCCTGAATCAGGTCTCGCCGAATTCGCCGCCCGGCCTTCCGCGGATTCCGGGGAAGATCCCGCCGACGCCATCACCGATGCGGCCCGCCGTTGGCGGCTCGTAGAAGAATTGTTCCATGCCGCCGCGGCCGTTCCGGAACGCGAGCGCGGCCCGTATCTCGCATTGATGTGCGCGGGCGATTCGCAACTCCAACTCGACGTCGAGTCGCTGCTGGCTTTCGATCAGGTCAACGAAGATTCCACCGGCGCGCCGTTCGCGGGACTCGTGAGCCGCGCGGCGCACGAACTCACCGACGGCGTGGCGTGGGCCGGAATGCGCGTGGGTCCTTACGTGATTTTGCGGGAGATCGGTTGCGGCGGCATGGGCACGGTCTACCTGGCCGAGCGCGCCGACGGCCAGTTCAAGCAGAAAGTCGCGTTGAAAGTGATCAATGGATTTTGTTCGCGCGCCGGACGCGAACGGTTTTTGAACGAGCGTCAGTTGCTGGCGAATCTCGATCATCCGCACATCGCGCGATTGCTCGATGGCGGCGAGACCGAGCAGGGCCAGCCCTATTTCGTGATGGAGTATCTCGAAGGAGAGTCCATCACGTCGTACTTCGCGCGGCAAAAATCGTCCACCGCCGCGCGCCTGGAGATCTTTGATCAAGTTTGCGGCGCGGTTCACTACGCGCATCAAAAGTTGGTGATCCACCGCGACCTCAAGCCGTCGAACATTCTGATCGTGACGACGGAGACGGCCAGCGGTCCCGTGCCGATGGCGAAAGTTTTCGATTTCGGCATCGCCAAGTTGATCGACGAGACCGCGCCCAATGACGCGACCGAGCCCGAGGCGATGACGCCGGGCTACGCGAGTCCCGAGCAGTTTCTCGGACGTTCTGTTTCGACGGCCAGCGATGTGTACTCGCTGGGCGCCGTGTTGTACGAAATCTTGAGCGGCCATCGCCCCTATGATCTCCAGGGAAAATCGCCGGCGGAGATGGAACTGGCGATTTGTCAGGACGACCCGCTGCCGCTGAGCCACGCCGCACTACGTGAAGGCGGACGCCGCACCGAACCCGCCACCAAGGTGTGGCGCGAACTGCGCGGCGATCTCGACAAGATTGTCGCGATGGCCATGGCCAAGGAGCCCGACCGCCGTTACGGATCGGCGCAAGCGCTCTCGGAAGATTTGCGGCGCTGCCGCCAGGGATTTCCGGTGCGCGCGAACGCGGGCGGCGTGCTCTATCGCTGGGGCAAGCTTTGGAAGCGGCACCGCTTGGCGTTCGCTGGCGCGGCGCTGTTGATCGTGTCGTGGCTGAGTGGAACGTTCATGATCGTGCGCGAGTCACGCAGCACGCGCGAGCACGAAAAGCGTGAGCGCAATCTCGCCGCGGCGCTGTTGGTGGACGCGCCGGAACAAACCTCCGGGCTCACGCTGGAAGAACGCACCGAAGTCGTGAAACTGGCGCTCGAAAGTTTGAATCGCTTGGCCGGCGAACGCCGCGGTGATCCCGGACTGGACTTGCAGCGCGCCAAGGCATACGAGCGCATCGGGGACCTGCAGGGTCATCCGATGGCCAGCAGTATGGGTGATTCCGGTGGAGCGGCGACGAGCTATCACGAGGGTCTCTTAGTCCTGGAACGCTTGGCGAAAGCGACTCCCGATAACGTGGCGGTGCTGCACCAGCAAGTTCGCTTGTACGAACGTCTGGGCGTGCTGATGGGACACGCGCGCGGCGCGAGCGCCGGCATCCAAACCATGCGGCCGGCTGTGGAAATAGCCGAAAGAGCGCTGCAACTTGCACCTACAGATAACGGGCTCTACGACGACGCCGGACAGTTGTTCGATGCCTTGACCCGCTTTTATTCCACCGAATCGCGTCGTGCGGAAGCGAAGGAGATGCTCGACCGTTCCTGTCAAGTTTTCCAAACTCTTTTGGAACGCGAGCCACAGAATTGGGATTATCGCAACGGCGCGGCGAATTGCCATGCGGCGAGGTCGAATAACGAACTCAATTTCGGCGATATCGGCAAGGCCATCGAGGAAGCGAAAGAGAATCTGCGCCTTCGCGAACAACTCGCGGAGGAGGCGCCGAACAATCCCGAAGCGCGGCGCAACCTGATGATCGCGTACGCGCGCGTCGGCGACTACCTGGGTTATCCGGTGCTGCGCAACGCCGGCGATCACAAGGGCGCGATGGTTTATATGCGCAAAGTCCTCTCGATGGCGGAGGCGCAGTCGAGCGGGCTGCCCAGTGACGCGAACGCGCTCTACGATCTGGCGATGGCGCGCAAAAGGTTTTCCCTGACCGCCATTGCCGCCGGCGATCGTGCCGAGGCGGCGCCGCAAATGCAGATCGGTTGGGAGGAAGTCCAGCGATTGCTGAAAACCGATCCTACGCACAAACGCTACTTGGTGCTGGGCGCGACATTTCAGGAACGCCTCGGAGAGTCCGCGGGGCTGAACGGGCAATTCGACGATGCCGAACGGTATTTCGATCGCGCCGAAGCATTGGCGCAAGTGGTCCTCGACCGCGATCCGTACGAAAGCGAGTCGGAAATGACTTATCTGGAGATTGAAGGTTTGCGGTTGGACATGGAAACGCGACACATGCGTTTAGTGGAATTCGATCGCTCCGAAATGCGCTTGACGGTATTGACCGGCCAGTGGCTGAAGGGTCACCCGAAATCTCCGGGCCGCGCCTATCTTTACTATTCGGCGATGGCCAAGGACAACGATGCGATCGGACGCAAGGATCACGCGCGCCAGTGGTACGAAAAAAGCTTGGCCGGTTGGCGGCAGATGGAGAAGGACGGCGTGATGACGCCGCTCTACGCGAAGGAACCGGAGCGCGTGGAGCGCGCGCTGGCCGCGCTCAATGCGCCTGCATCGGCCAAACTAACGCGGTTTCCAAACTAGTATGTCCTGGGAGACAAGAAACGACAGCGCGGAGAGAAACGCGGCGAGCGTGACCGGCTGCTCGCGTCGCGTATAGCTTTCGTACAGCGATGGTACGTCGCGATGCCGCGAGGTCATTTCCGCGAGCGTTGCAAGATTCACGCCGTAATAAAACTCGCCGGCATTATCCGGCGCGCCATTCGCCCGTTGCAATCGCAGCTCTGGTTCCTTCCGCAATCGCGCCAGAGCCGCGCGCATTTTTGGCGCGCCGTCATGATATGCGGCGCGAGTTTTCCAAAACGGAGCAGGGAATCGCCGGGCACACCTTGCGTAGTGCGCGGCGGCTTGTCGCAGATGGTTCGCGTAGGCTTGCTTTTCGTGCGCTTCGAAGTATTCCATGGCTTGCGCGCGGCGTTCGGGATACCGCAAGTTCGTGTCGACGACCGCCGCGGCGATCCACGCGGACGTGAGCGCCTTCTTCACGCCGAACGATGAAATGGGATCGGCGAACGATGCCGCGTCGCCCACAAACAATGTGTTCTCGTGCGTGTATTGACGCGACGAATAGAGCGATGCGTCGCATCCCCAGGGCTGCCCCTCGCGCTCGCATTTCGCGAGCAGTTTGCGTATGGCCCGCGACTGCCGTAACTCCTCGTCATAGCGGCGTCCCCGTTCGGTCATCACCGTTACGTAGCGGCGATCGAGCGCCAGCGGGATCGACCAAATCCAGCCGTTGCGATACGCCTCCACGAGGGTGTGCGTGGGATCGACGTCGCGCGTGCGTCCGCGCCAAACGGCAGAGAGCGCGAGCGTGCGAAATCCCGCTTGCGGCACGCGAAATCCGCGCGCCACGACGCCCGCGCGTCCCGAGCAATCGAGTGTGAATCGCGGCGTGCCGGCAGCAACGCCCGTGGTGATGCGAACGCCGGCTTCCGCGGCGAGTCTCAGGAGTAGCGCGTCGAAATCCACGCGCAAAACTTGATAGCCGGATGCGTCGCGATACTCTTCCTCGCGTTTCCGCGACGATTCCCACCACGACGTGTTGCCGGTGGTGCGATAGAATCCCGCGGCGTCGATTTGTTTTTGAATCTTGAGGAGATGAAAGACGTTGCGAATGCTGGGCGGCAAGGTTTCCGCGAGCGAGTGGCGGGCGGGCGCCGGCTTGTGTTGGAGCACGACGGAGAAGCCACGCTGCGCGAGTAGTCGCGCTGCCGTCGCGCCGGCTGGTCCGCCGCCAATCACAAGTACGTCCACGCGCGGATGCTATCATGTGGGCATTATGCGGAAATTGGTAATTCTGCTGATCGCCTCGATGCTGCCTGCGTTGGCCGGAGCCGCAGACAAATGCAATCAGCCGGCGGCGGAGCCCGTGGTTGCCGTGTCGGTTCCGAGCCAACCATTCGCCGCGATTCCTTCGCTCGACGGTTGCACGATTTTCGTGACCATGCCGCAAAGTAAGTCCGTCGCCGTGATGAGTCGCACCGGCGGCGTTGTGAGACTCGAGCGGACCATCGATGTGCACGAGGGTCCCACCGGCGCGGTGCTCACGCACGACGGCGCGCTGCTGATCGCGGCGGCCCAGGACGGAGCCGTCGTTTTGGACACGACGCGCGGCTCCTTTGTGGGGCACATCAAGGCGCCACCGTCGGGGGCGCGCATTGGGTCCGTCTATGTGAACATCACGGCGGACGATCGCACGCTGTTCATCAGCGATGAATACGCGCAGCGAATCACGGTGATCGATTTTGCGAAGGCGCGGACGTCGAAGTTCCACGATTCGGCGGTTATCGGCACGATTCCCACGGGCTTTCTTCCTATCGCCCTCACGTTTTCCCCTGACGAGCACTATCTCTACACCACAAGCGAAGCGGCCGGCGATTGGGGATGGCCCAAAGTTTGCGTGGCGGAAGGCGCCAAGTCGCAGGAACATTTTCCGGAAGGCGCCCTGCTCGTAATCGACGTGGCGCGCGCGCGAACCGATCCGGCCCACGCCGTGATCGCGAAAATGCCTGCCGGATGCAGCGCGGTGCGTTTGGCGCTTTCTCCAGGCGGCGATCGCGCGTATGTGACGGCGCGCAATGCCAATGCGATGCTGGCGTTCGACACCGCGAAATTACTCGGCGATCCCGAGCACGCGCTGATCGGAAGAGTGCCGGTGGGCAGCTCGCCTGTGGGCGTGGCCGTGGTCGACGACGGCAAGAAGATAGTGGTCGCGAACTCCAACCGCTTCGCCGGCGGCGCCAACGACCACTCAACGCTCTCGGTGATCGATGCCGCGAGTCTCACCGTGTTGGGCACGATCCCGGCCGGCGCGTTTCCGCGCGAAATGCGTCTCACCGCCGACGGCCGGACCTTGCTGGTCACGAATTTCGCTTCGAAAAACTTGCAGATCATCGATGTTTCGCGAATGCCGATCACCAAGTGATCCGCTGCAGCCCGGGAATGTAGTCGAAATGCTTGTCGCGTGAAAGAAGGGGAAGATTGTGCTGGCGGCAGAGTGCGGCGATCCAGACATCGTTGGTGGGGACCGGCTGGCCGGCCCGCCGCAATTCGCTGCGAATGTCTGCGTACCAGGTTGATGTTTCGTTGGTGATATCCAGAACCGAAAAGCGATCCAGCAGTTGCTTCAACCAGTGCTCCCTCGCATTCCGATCGCGGGACCATGCCAGCCCAAATCTATATTCCCCAAGGACAACGCTCGGGATCTCCACCGTTCCAGCCTTCACAATGATCGTTGTTAGTTCAGCGTGTCCATCGGCGAGATCGGAAATGCCGTTTGTGTCGAGGATCAACGCCACAGCTCCGGTTCGATTTGTTCGAACTCTTCTTCGATGATTGCGTTGATGCGCGGGGTTTCGTCGTTCAGGTGGCTGAGGGCGCCAGACAGTTTCAGTATTGCTTCCATGTTGGCGGCCTGTTCCTCTGCTGTTGGGTGCGCCCGAATCTCTTTTTCGACAAGTTCCGTGACAAGTTCGGACACGGAGATCCCGCGCTCCATCGCGAGTGCTTCCGCTCGGCTCAGGATAGGCTCGGGGATTTGCAACGCCGCCATACCAGAATGTTCACACAAGGTATGGCGAAATTCAAGAGGCGGGTCCTTCGGCCGCTCGGGACTTTCCAAAAGTTCAGTGCTATTCTGAGGAAGGGCCAGCGCACTGGCACGAGGTTCATTCTTGCGGAAGGAACTAGTCGACCTCAGCATCAACGGACGCCGCCATGAACTAGCGGTTGAGCCGAATCGAACGCTGCTCGACGTCCTGCGCGAGGACCTCCGCCTGACCGGCACAAAATGCGGCTGCGACGATTCCAGTTGCGGCGCCTGCACGGTGGTCGTCGACGGTCAGCCGATGCTCTCGTGCCTCCTGCTCGCCGTCAGCTATCAGGATTCCCAAATTCAAACCATCGAAAGTTTGGCGACACAGGGCGAACTCGGCGCCTTGCAGCGCGGCTTCGTGCAGGAAGGCGGATCGCAGTGCGGATTCTGCACGCCCGGCATGGTGATGTCGCTGCACACCCTGCTCGAATCCACCGCCGATCCCACGGAGGAAGAAGTACGCGCCGCGATTTCCGGGAATATTTGCCGCTGCACGGGCTACATGCAGATTTGCCGCGCGGTCCGCCACGCCGTCGCGGAAATTCGCGAGGAGGAAATTCGCGAGAAAGAGCGGCTGCATGCCTGAAACGGCGCCTGGCTTTGCGGTGATCGGCAAATCCGCTCCCATGCTCGATGGCAAGGCTCGCGTTTCCGGCCTCGCCGTCTACACCGCCGACATGACCCTGCCCGGCATGCTCTACGGCAAGGTCCTGCATTCCACTGTTCCCCATGCGCGCATCGTTCGCATCGACACCTCGCGCGCCGGCGCGCTGCCGGGCGTGCACGCGGTCGTGGTGGGAAACGAATTTCCGAACCGCTACGGAATCTTGCCGATTGGTCACGACGAAGCCGCGATCGCCGTCGACAAAGTGCGTTACATCGGCGACAACGTGGCCGCCGTTGCCGCGGACACCGAGGCGATCGCCGATGAGGCGCTGCGTCTGGTGCAAGTGGAATACGCGCCGCTGCGCGCCTGGTTCGATGCCGAGGAATCCATGCGGGCCGAGCGAGACCTGATTCACGACGATCGTCCCCACAACATTGAGAAGCACTACAGCCACAACTTTGGCGATGTCGACACCGCGTTCGCGCGCGCCCATCTGGTTCGCGAAGATCGCTTCCGCTGTCCCGCGGTGACGCACGCGGCGATGGAGCCGCACGCCACGCTCGCCGCCATGCAGATCGACGGTGGAATCACGGTCTGGTCGTCGACGCAGGTTCCGTATTACTTGCAGCGCACCATCGCGAACGTTTTGGAAATGCCGGAAAGCGCCGTGCGCGTGATCAAACCGGCGGTGGGCGGCGGATTCGGCGGGAAGAGCGAAGTGTGTCCGCTCGAAGTAATCGCCGCGATGCTCTCCAAGAAGTGCGGCCGGCCCGTGCGCATCACGTATTCGCGCGAGGAAGTATTCTTCACGCATCGCGGCCGGCCGTCGCAGATCGTCGACCTGAAAACGGGCGTCGACCGCGACGGAAAAATCCTCGCCGTGGCCGCGGCCACGATTCAGGATGGCGGCGCGTTCTGCGGCTACGGCCCGGTCACGGTGCTGTACTCCGGAAACTTGCTGGCCGGGATTTACCAGATCGAAAACCTCCGCTACGACGGATTTCGCGTCCTGACGAACAAGCCTTCCTGCGGCGCGATGCGCGGGCACGGGACCGTCAACATGCGTTTTGCCTTCGAGTCGCAACTCGACATGATCGCTTCGCAGCTTGGAATCGATCCGGTGGAAATGCGCCGCCGCAATCTGCTGAAGCCGCCCTGCTTCACTGTGAACAATCTGCGCGTGACCAGCTACGGTTTTCCAGAATGCATCGATCGCGTTGTCGAGGCGTCGGGATGGCGCGAGCGCAAAGGCAAAATGCCGCGAGGCCGGGGATTGGGAGTGGCGGGTAGTCATTACGTCACCGGTGCGGCGAATCCCATCAATCGTTCGGACATGCCGCATTCTTCCGTCACGCTGAAGGCCGATCGCGATGGAGCCTTCACGATTTATTCCGGCGCATCCGACATCGGGCAAGGCTGCGACGTGATGCAAGTGATGATCGTAGCCGAGGTGCTGGGCGTCGATCCGTCGCGCGTGCGGCTGGTTGCGGCCGACACCGGGACGACGCCTGTGGACTTGGGCAGCTACTCCAGTCGCGTTACGTTCATGTGCGGCAACGCCGCCAAGCGCGCCGCGGAAGAGTTGAAGAAAGAAATCTACAGGGTTTCCGCGGAAGCGCAGAAAGCTTCCGGAAAACCAATCCCACAAAACTTCGATGAAGCGCTGCGACTTGCGTTGGAAGCGAGCGGCGTCATCGTCGCGCATGGACACTATGCGCCGCCCGAGGCGGCGCGCGGAGGGCACTTCAAGGGCGCGGGCGTGGGCCCGTCACCGTCGTACAGCTACAGCGCGCAGGTGGCCGAAGTTGTGGTCGATGAGGAAACCGGCGAAGTGCGAATCGAGAAAATTTGGGCCGCGCACGATTGTGGACGCGCGCTCAATCCCGTGGCCGTCGAAGGTCAGGTGATCGGATCCGTCTCCATGGGATTGGGGCAGGCGCTGCAAGAAGAAATGATTTGGCGGAACGGATTTTTGATGAATCCCGGTCTGCTGGAATATCGTTCGCCGGCGTCGTGCGACGCGGCCTCGCCCGACATCGAGTCGTTCATCGTGGAGAGCATCGATCCGGAAGGGCCGTTTGGGGCGAAAGAAGCGAGCGAAGGATCGCTGGCCGCTTCGATTCCCGCCGTCGCCAACGCAATTTACGACGCCGTGGGTGTGCGAATCATGGAACTGCCGTTGACGCCGGAAAAAATCCTGCGGGCGCTCAAGCAAAAGAAGAAGGCGGCGGCATGACCCTACCGGAGTTCACGCTGCTGCGTCCGCGAAACTTGCCGGAAGCGATCGATTCGCTCGACCGGCATCGCGGCGACATTCAAGTCATCGCCGGAGGCACGGACTTGGTGCCGAGTCTCAAGCAGCGCTTGTTCGCGCCGCGCTATTTGCTCGACCTGAAACCGATCCGCGATCTGCGCGGCATTCGCAACGGGCACGGGCTGACGATTGGCGCGATGACCACCGTCGGCGCGATCGCCGACTCTCCGCTGGTGGCCGAAAAATTCCCGGTGCTGGCAGCGGCGGCAGCGGCCATCGCCAGTCCTGTGCTGCGCACCACCGGAACGCTGGGCGGTAATCTGTGTCTCGATACCCGCTGTCTTTGGTACAACCAATCTCCATTCTGGCGGGCTTCTTGCGGATTCTGTTTAAAGAAAGATGGAAAGGTTTGTCACGTCGCACCCGGCGGCGAGAAATGCTGGGCCGTTTTTTCCGGCGATACCGCCCCGGCCTTGCTGGCGCTGGGCGCGGAAATTGAAATCGCCTCTCCCCGCGCGTCGCGCCGCCTTCCTCTCGCCGACTTCTACACCGGCGACGGGATGGCGCGCATCAAACTCGCCGGGGACGAAATTCTCACCCGCGTACACCTGCCGGAGTCGTCGGCGGGCCTGCGCGGAGCGTATTTCAAGTATCGTTTGCGTGGATCGATCGACTATCCGCTCGCCGGCGTCGCGGTGGCGCTCGATTTGGCGCCGGACGGGACGTGCCGGCGCGGCGCGCTGGCAGTGACCGCGCTCAATCCGAAGCCGCAGTTGATTCCAGGCGCTGAGGCGGCCCTTCGCGGATCGCGCTTAAGCGACGATCTGCTCGACCGGCTCGCCGAACTTACGAATCGCGCCATCAAACCGCTCAGCACGTCGGCCTCGACGCCGGATTATCGCCGCCACATCGCGCGTGTGTTTGTGCGGCGCGCCGTGCGCCAAGCTTGGCAGGCGTGATCGATGGCTGGAACCGAGGCTTGCCGGCTGGCGGCAAAGGCGTCATGTGCGTGGGCGGGGCGTATTCCAGCAAGCGGCGGTTGTTCTCTGCCGGTTGGGATCGCGAGTTGACTCGCCTTGAAGCGACTTGCGGTTGCCTATCGAGATACCGAAGGAGCGCACGGCCTACGATTTCGCCGATCCCATGGCATGATGGTTGGAATGGACACGCTCTACTACGGAAACAACTTCATGAAGACGACGCTTGAGATTCCAGATAAGACGTTTCGCAAAGCCAAGGCTCGCGCGGCACAGCAAGGCATTCCGCTCTGCGAGTTCGTGACCAAAGCGGTGGAGCGCGAGCTTGAAACAAGCGCGTCGCGGGCGAACGGCGAGCCGCCGTGGATGAAGCACATCGGCAAACTAAAACATCTCAAGAAAGAACTCGAGGAGTTCGATCGGATCATCGAGGTGGAATTCGAGCAGATTGATCCGGAGATGTGGAAGTGATTACTGACACGAACGCCCTCTCAGCAATGGCCGAAGGCGCCCCGCTGAACTCGTTGTCCCATATTTATGGGAAGGTCTACTCTACGGTTGCTTTTTCTCGCCCACCGCAAACAAAGTATGCTGCGCGCGGAAAAACAGCACGCCATCGGAGATCGCCGGCGACGACATCATCGGCTCGCCTAACGGATTGCTGGCGATGAATTCATACGCTTCGCCGGCCTTGGCGACTTTGATTTCGCCGTCTTCATTCGGAATGTACAGCTTTCCGTCGCCCGCTACCGGTGACGACGTGTAGCCACCGCCTGAGTTCGGCAAACGCTGCTGGAAGACGCGCTCGCCGGTCTTGATTTTGTACGCCGCCAGCACGCCTTGATTGTTCACAGTGTAAAAGTAGTCGCCGTACGCCACGGGCGTCGGCATGTAGGGGCCGCCCGATTTCTTGCGCCAAGCGATAAATTCGCTCGAGTCCTTGTCGTCGGGCAACGTCAAGTCGCCCGTGCCGCCGGGACGAATCGCGTAGATCGGCTGGCGCGGCGCGTAGCCGTTGGTCGCGAACACAATTCCTTGCGCCACGATCGGCGTGGGCGTGGTGATTTCGGAATTCGGCCCGAGCTTCCACAATTCTTTCCCCGTGGCGGGATCGTAGCCGCGCGTGAACTTCGTCGCTTGCAGGATTAACTCATTGCGCGGCGCGCCCTCGTAAATCGCCGGCGTCGACCAACCCGGTAGTTCGTCGCGCATCGTTTTCCAAACCTGCTTGCCGTCTTTCAGGCTATACGCCGCGACGAACGAGCCTTTCTGAATGTCCGCTTGCACGATCACCATGTCCTTGTAGATGATCGGCGAACTTCCGTACGACCACTGATAGTCGGGATCGTAGAACCATCCGGCGTCGAGCACGCCCAGATCGTCTTTCCACAGGAGTTTTCCGTCGGGGTCGTAGCAATACATGCCTTCCGCACCGAAAATCGCCACGACGTGTTTGCCGTCGGTCGCGGGCGTCGAGGACGCATAGCTTGATTTCGGATGGCGCTTCGTGCGCGGCACGCCTTCGTACGCCAAGCGCTCCCAAACGATCTTGCCGGATTTCTTGTCGATCGCGTAAACCTTGAACTGATGTTTCGATTGATCCTTGGCCGGCTCGACGTCGCCAAAAAGTCCATGACGAAATTCGGAATTCGGATCCGAACTGATCGCCGTGGTCACGTAAATGCGATCGCCCCACACAATGGGACTGGAGTGCGCGAGTCCGGGAATCGGCGTCTTCCACAAAATGTTTTCGTTCTTCTCGGCGTTAAACGTGGACGCCAGCGTCTTGCCGTCGGCGACGCCCGACGCGCCCGTTCCGCGGAATTGCGGCCAGTTTTGCGCCGCACACGCCCCGGCCAGCGTCAATAGAATGATTGCGCGTTTCACTTTGCCTCCACTTTCTTGTACTCGAACGTCATACCGCCTTGTTGAAGCGCCAGCCCCGTCACTTTGCCGTCTTCGGACTTGAACGTGATCGTGATTTGATCGAACTCCACGGTGGTGAATTTCTCTTTGTTGAACGCCGCCATGGTCAGCGTGGGTTGTCCTGACGGCTGCAGCATCAGCTTGCCGTCCTTGAACGTAAAATCGAAATCCGGCGGACCCGGATTCTTTGGCTTGTAGCTGCCCGCGTAGCTCTTCAGCGTGTCGTCATCCACTTTGAAACTCGGCGACTCCGCGGGGACCGCGCCGGCTTTCTTCAGCATGTCGGCGATTTCGTCCTGCTTGGCCTTGGTCGCCGAGGTTAACGCGCGCGTCAGCGACGCCGGCTTGACTTCGCCCGAGGCCAGCACCCACTTCACCAGCGCGGCGTCCTTGTTTCCGACCGCGCCTACGAGCGCCTCGTCGCGCGACCCGCCGTGTTCCACCAGCATCTTCACGACGTCGGAGTGTCCGTGGTCGAGCGCCCAGCCCATCGGCGTCTGGTGATAAAACGTGTCCTGCACGTTGACCTTGGCGCCGTGTTCGAGCAGCACCTTGACCACCTCGGTATGGCCCTTGTCGCACGCCGGGAAGAGCGCCGTTTGGTCGTAGCGCCACTTGGCGTTGGCGTCGACGCCTTTCTTCAACAGCGCTTCGACGGCACCGGCGTCGCCCTTGCGGGCGGCGGCGAAGAGTTGTTCCGTTGTATCGTCTTGCGATATAATTCCGGCGTGTGTGCTCGCGGCCAAAAGCAGCATCGCCGCCAGCGGCGCGGCGCGGCGGACGGAAACTGGAAACATATTTTCACTCCTCCGTGAAAACGCTTTTGTTAGAATATGTACGGAGTATACCATCCGAGTGTTTCAACAATTGTCATCTTGCTTATGAGACCCCATCGCCTCTTCGCTGCCGTTCCGTTCGTCGTTTCGACTTTTGCACTGACTTTTGTGGGAGCCGCGCCGGGATGGGCGGCTGATTGGCCGGATTGGCGCGGTCCCATGCGCGACGGCAAATCGCTGGAGCAGAACTTGCCGGAAAAATGGACCTTGGCCGGCGAGAATCTCGCCTGGAAGGCGCCGTTCGGCGGACGCTCCGCGCCCGTCGTGAAAGGCGATCGCGTGTACGTGCAGAACGCCTTCGGCAAGGGCAAAGACGAGATGGAGCGCGTGTTGTGCTTGAGCGCGGCCACCGGAAAAGTCTTGTGGGAATATAAGTTCAACGTCTTTTCCACCGACGTTCCCACGCATCGCATCGCTTGGGCGTCGCCGGTGATCGATGAAGCGACCGGCAACGTCTACGTGCAGGGGGGCGACGGCCAAATGCTGGCGCTGAACGGCACAACCGGCAAACTGATTTGGACCCGCTACATGACCGAGGAGATGGGCGCGATTACCACGCACGGCGGACGCACGGTCACACCGATCATCGACGGCAACTTGGTGATCGTGGGTTTCGTCAGCTTCGCGTGGGGTGTGCATTCCGGTGGCGCCTATCGTATTCTCGCTTTCGATAAGACGAACGGAAACATCGAATGGGTAGCCCAACCCGGCGGACGCCCCACCGACACCGTGTATTCCTCGCCGATCGTCGGCATCTTCAATGGACTCCGCGAATTCATCATCGGCGGCTCCGACGGCGGCGGTCACGCGCTGAAGCCGCAGGATGGCGAGTGGATCTGGAGCTTCCCGATGGCGAAGCGTGGCATCAACACCGACTTCGTCGTCAAGGACAATCTCGTCTACGGCAGCCATTCCGAGGAGAATTTCGACTCGTCGGAGGAAGGCTTGGTGGTCGCGGTGGACGCCACGCAGAAGGGCAATATCCAAAAACCCGTGTGGGCCGACAAGGGTCTGCAAATGGGTTATTCGTCGGCGGTAGTCGTCGGCGACATCTACTATCAGGTGGACAACGGCGCGCAACTCTACGCGCTCGACGCCAATACCGGTAAGCAATTGTGGAAGGAAAACTTGGGCACCGTGCAAAAAGCGTCGCTCGTGTACGGCGACGGCAAATTGTACGTCGGCACCGAGAGCGGAAAGTTCTGGATTCTGCGGCCGAGCCGCGAAAAATGCGAGACCCTGAGTGAAGTCACGTTGGCGGTGGCGCGCCGCAAGGACGGCGCCGCCGCTCCGTCGGCGAAACCGCGCGCAGACGCTGAGAGCGAAGACCCAGCGTCGGGCACGCCCGACGAGCAGGTGCTGGCGTCGGCCGCGATTTCAGGTGGCCGCGTTTTCGTAGTTTCCACCGACGCGATCTACGCGATCGGCAAAACTCCCAAGCCCGACACGACAAAGATCGTCACCGTACCGCCGCCCGCGATGGGTCACGGCGATCCCGCGTACATGATCGTTGCTCCGACGGAAGTCATGGTAAAACCGGGCGAGAGCGTTCAGCTTCACGCCAAGCTTTTCGACAAAGACGGCGCGTTTCTTCGCGAGGAAAAGGCTGAATGGCTCGTGAATCCGCCGCAGCGGACGCTGCCGAACACACCGCCGTTGATCAGCAATCTTCCGGGCGCGGTGACCGATGGGAAATACACGGTCCCCGCGGATGCCAAACTGTCCGCCGGCGAAATCCAAGCGACCGTCGGATCGTTGAAAGCAGTGTCGCGCTTGCGCGTGATTCCTCCCATGCCGTACAGCGAGAATTTCGATTCTCTGGCGCTCGGTCAGGCGGGCGTTCCCAACGCGTGGGTGAACGGTCTGGGCAAATACGAAATCCGCGAAGTGGACGGTCAAAAGGTTCTGGTGAAATTGCGAATCGAGTTGCCGTTCCGCGAACGCGCGCGCACTTTCTTCGGCATGCCCGATTGGCACGACTACACGATGGAAGCCGACGTTCGCTCGGAGTACAAACGCCGCCAAATGGGCGACGCCGGTTTGATCTGCCAGAATTACACGATGATCCTGGTCGGCAATTCACAGCGCGTCGAACTGGAATCGTGGAGCTATGAAGGTCAGCGCTCGGTGAAGGTTGATTTTCCGTGGAAGCAAGACACTTGGTATCACATGAAGCTCGAGGCCAGGAATCTGCCCGGCGGCAAAGTGTTGGTTCACGGAAAAGTTTGGCCGAAAGGTGATCCCGAGCCGGCCAAATGGACGGTGGAACGCACCGATCCGGTGGGTGAACGCCGTGGCGCGGCGGGAATCTATGGCAATGCGCTAGCCGAAGTCTATTTCGACAATTTGAAGGTGACGCCGAACGCACCGCAAGCGATGGTCCATCCGGCCGCGCATCCTGCGGCGAAGGCGCCTGCGAAGAAGGGCATGTAATTCGGAGCAATCATGAAAAATTCTTTCGTTCGTAAGTTTGCACTCGTGGCACTGGCGATTGTCGCCGTGATGGTCTGGGCGGTTTCCGGCATTCTGGCTTCCGAACCTGGTTCCGGCGATTGGCCGATGTGGGGCGGCACGCCGGACCGCAACATGGTATCCGATGCCAAGGGCATCGTGACCACGTGGGACGTCAACAGCAAGAAGAACGTGAAGTGGGTTTCGGAACTCGGCTCGCAAAACTACGGCAATCCCACGGTGGCCGACGGCAAAGTCTTCGTCGGCACCAACAACGAGGGCAATCGCGACAAGAAGTTCACCGGCGACAAGGGCGTCCTGATGGCTTTCAACGAATCGGACGGCAAATTCCTGTGGCAGCAAGTGAACGACAAGCTGTCGCAGGGGCGCGCCAACGACTGGCCGTATCAAGGCGTGGCGTCCTCGCCGATCGTCGAAGGCAAACGCCTGTATTACACGACGAATCGCAGCGTGGTGATGTGCCTGCACACCGATGGGTTCAAGGACGGCGTTAACAACGTCAAAGATCCCACGCGCATCAGCATCACCGACGCCGACGTGATCTGGAAGTTCGACATGATGGAAGAGCTCGGCAACTATCCGCACAATTTGTCGAACTCGTCGCCGCTGATTTGGAACAACCTCCTGATTCTCTCCACTGGCAACGGACAGGACGAAACCCACAATCACATTCCTTCGCCGAAAGCGCCGAGCGTAGTCGCGCTCGATAAGAACACGGGCAAGGAAGTCTACGAGATCAACGACGTGGGCGAGCGAATCCTGCACGGACAGTGGTCGACGCCGGCGGTTGGAAAGATTGGTGACGTCACGCAGTTGGTCAGCGGGCAGGGCGACGGTTGGGTGCGCGGCTACGACGTGACCAACGGAAAGAAACTTTGGGAATTTGACATGAACCCCAAGGACTCGGTGTGGAACAAGACGCGCAATGAAGTGATTTCCACGCCGGTGATTGTCGATAACGTTGTGTACCTGGCCAACGGTCAAGACCCCGAGCACGGTGAAGGTGTCGGGCACATGTACGCGATCGACGGGACAAAACGGGGAGATATCACGCAGTCTGGACGCATCTGGCACTACGACAAGATTCGCCGGTCGATCTCCACCGCTGCCGTTCACAACGGTCTGGTGTATGAAGCGGACTTCAGCGGATTCCTGCACTGCCTCGACGCCAAAACCGGCAAGCCGTATTGGACCTACGATATGCTTTCGGCCGTCTGGGCGTCGCCGTACGTGGTGGACGGCAAGGTTTATCTCGGCGACGAAGACGGGGATGTGCGCGTATTCGCGGAAGGCAAGGAGATGAAGAAAGTCTCCGAAGTGAATATGGGCAGTTCCGTGTACTCATCGGCAGTGGTGGCACACGGCGTGCTCTTCCTGACGAATCGCAATCAGCTCTTCGCGCTCACCGACAAGAAATAGTGGAATTTCAATTGAAACTGCCCACGCGCGTGATTGCCGGAGCGGGAAGTTTCTCCCGCCTCGGCGAAATCGCCTCGGAGTTGCGCTTTCGGCGCGCGTTCTTGGTCGCGGATCGCGGCATGGAAGCCGCGGGATACGCGGCTCGTGCCGCGGAGTCGATGCGTGCGCGAGGCATCGAAGTATTTTCCTTCCACGATTTTCCCGAGAGTCCCGATAGCTCAGCGGCGGAGGTCGCGCGCGATGCGGCCGCGTCGATTCGAGCCGACTCGATCGTAGGACTAGGCGGCGGTAGCTCGCTCGACACCGCGAAAGCCGCAAATTTTCTGCTGACCGGCGGCGGGCACATGCGCGACTATCGCGGCTACGGAAAAATCTCCGGCGAAATGCTGCCGATGATCGGCGTTCCCACAACGGCCGGCACGGGAAGCGAAGCGCAATCGTATTGCGTGATTTCAGATGCCGACACGCACGTGAAGATGGCGTGCGGTGCGCCCGGCGCGGCGTTTCGCGCGGCCATTCTCGATCCTTTGCTGCTGATTTCCGCGCCGCGCAACGTCATCGCGCAAGCGGGCTACGATGCGATTTCTCATGCGGTGGAAAGCTTTGTCACGCGACGCCGCACACCGTTGTCACAAAGCTTTTCGCGCGAAGCCTGGCGATTGCTCGACGCCAATTACTTGCGTGTCCTGCGCGATCCGGCCGATGCGGTCGCGCAGGAGGGCATGCAGACCGGCGCGTTTCTCGCAGGACTCGCCATCGAACACTCCATGCTCGGCGCGACGCACGCCTGCGCGAATCCCTTGAGTGCGAACTACGGCACCGCGCACGGCGTGGCGATCGCCATGCTTTTGGAGAAAGTGGTTCGATGGAATGCCGACGCAAGATATGCCGAGCTTCATGCGAACTTGCCGCTGCGTCTCGACGAATTGGCGCACGCCGCGGGATTGCCTCGCCGTCTCCGCGATCGCAACATTGTCGAGAGCGATCTTCCCAAGCTCGCGTCCGAAGCCGCGCAACAGTGGACCGGAACGTTCAACCCACGGCCGTTCGATGCGGCCGGCGCGCTGGAGATTTACCAATGGGCATACTAAAAAAAGCAACCGCCGATGAACGCCGATGCACGCCGATTCGAGCAGCGGACTCCATCGGCGTTTATCTGCGTTCGTCGGCGGTTGCTTTTCTGTTTTGCTTTTCCTGTTCGTTTATCCAAGCACAGGATTGGCCCCAGTTTCGCGGCAACCCGACACTCACCGGCGTCGCGACATCGTCGTTACCCGACACACTGAAATTGCTCTGGACCTACGATGCCGCCGAAAACGAAAAAGACAAGATGGACGCGTCGATCGAGTCATCCGCGGCGATTGTGGGCGGCGTGGTCTACGTCGGATCGATGAGCGGATACTTGCTGGCGATCGATCTCGCGACAGGAAAAGAAAAGTGGAAATACAAAGCCGCGCAACAGATCGAAGAATCGTCGCCGGCGGTGGCGAGCGGCACGGTTTATGTGGGCGATCTCTCAGGCGTTTTCCATGCCGTCGACGCGGTAACCGGAAAAGCGAAGTGGACCTTCAAGACGGGCGGGGAAATCAAATCGTCGCCTGTGGTATTCACTGAGGGCGGCGTGGAGAAAGTGCTGATCGGCTCCTACGACCAGTCGCTTTATTGCTTGAACGCCAAGACAGGTGCGGTCCTCTGGAAGTTTTCCATCAACGGTCCCGTGCACGCGACGCCTTCGATCAACAACGGCGTCGCGTATCTCACCGGATGCGACGAAGTCTTTTACGGCATTCGCCTGACCGACGGAAAAGAAGTGCAGCACATTGCGTCGGGCGCTTATACGGGCGCGTCGCCCGCGTTGTTGCTCGCGGGACCGCAGTCGCAGATGGCGTTTTTCGGTACATTCAACAACGACGTGGTCGGCGTAAACCTCGTCACCAAGCGAATCATGTGGCGCTACGAAAATCCCACGCGTCACTTTCCGTTCTACGCCTCGGCGGCGATCACGCCGTCGCTCGTGATTGTCGGTGGCCGCGACAAATCTGTTCACGCACTCGTGCCGAAGCCCGGCACGGTGAAAGGCAAAGCTGCGTGGACCTTCGCGACGAAAGCGCGCGTGGAATCGTCGCCCGCCATTGCGGGATCGCGAATTTACGTGGGCTCGAACGACGGCATTCTATATGTGCTCGATCTCGCGACCGGAAAGAAGCTCTGGGAGTTTACCGCCGGCGCTCCGATTTCGGCGTCGCCCGCCATCGGAGGCGGCCGCCTCGTGGTCGGCGATCAGGACGGAAAGCTTTACTGCTTCGGTGGATAATCCAGCCGCCCCGGGCCAACAGGGAACAACAGGTATGCAACGAGACTGATATGCAATGAGAAAAGTCGTTCAGTCGACTGCAATGAGGTAAGATAGCGTTGAGCAGCAATAGCCAGATAAGGCAATGTCTAACTTGCAACTGCACATACCCGAATACCTTCACCCAGCCTTGAAGCAGCTAATGGCGTTATCCGAGAGTGACTCGGAGCGTTTAGTGGCCGCGCTAACCGAAGAGAAGCCTGCCTTTCTTAGCACCGGCCTGGCCGCGCAGGTTGCTGAACGTTCTCAGTTAGATCCCGTATTGGTCTCGCGATTGACGGACGCATTAACATCTGTCCGATCCGTGTGGGATTCGACGCATGTGCCGTTGGAAGCATTTCTCGGGGTTTTTTGCGCCGCTCTAGAGCAGCAGGGCCTCAAACCTCAAGATGACGCGACTTGGGATCGTTTTCAACGAACGTTAGGAATCTTGCTCAGTCACGAAGGGGCCCTCGCCGCTGCCTCGAAAGCCTTGAGCGTCGTAGCAGATCTTCGCAGCATCTTTCAGGACGCGCGAATTCTAACGGATCTAAGGCCGGTTTTTAGGCAAGATGCAACGGAACGGCCTTTTTCATTTGCAATTATTCATACACTGAGGATAACGTTTCATCACGAAGGTCACAATCGTCGCTTCTTTGTTGCTCTTGACGACCACGACGTGTTGAGGCTCAGGCGAATTCTCGAGCGAGCCGAAGAAAAATCCCAAACGCTCCGATCGCTCGCTGACTCCGCGAACATGCCTATTCTCAAAATTGAACCACAGGAGGGTCCATGGTAGCACCTCAAATGGCATGGCCCATTTCGGAACCAGTAATCGCTGCGCGCCAGCAGATGCTGGAGCAACTATACGCTCATAGGACCATCTCTCGCAGGCCGGTGGCAACGGGCAATACAAAAATGTGGACCTCCAGGTGTTTCGGAGCAGGCGCGGAGAGGAGCTTGAAACGCGTTCGAGATAGTATCGAGGCTTCTCGCTATGTCCTTGCGTTAAGTCGCGATTGGGACGGTGAGGGGGCGACTCCGATTGCTGTCGAGACATGGCGGCGGGCGACCGAGTTTTTGTCGAGGAACGCTGAGGCATTATGGGCCGCGCACGGTGTTCAGGTCTATGCACCGCGAATCCTACCTGTTCCAGACGGTTCGCTTGACATCCATTGGAAAACGATCAGGCGGGAATTGCTTGTGAACATTCCTCGATGCCCAAATGATCGGGCTAAATATTATGGCGACGACCAGAATGGGCGCCAAGTCGTCGAAGGAGACCTGGATACAACGGCGGCGAATCACTGGCTACTAATGTGGCTGACTGAGTAATGGATGGATTGGCAGACGGAACTGATTCCAGATTCAGCGAGTCTCTTTCGGCGCGTTCATCGCTCTCTCTTGCGGGGCGACGAAGTCACTACGGGTGCGTTTCAAAACTCGAAAGGTGAGAGTGGAATGTCAGTTGACTGGGCTGCCTACTCATCTGCTGAGGAATCGAGGAATCGGGCCAAGAATCCCAGTGACAACGCCATTATTAGGCTTGTCGCAGGGCAAGTTCGTCAGGTACCTAATCAGTCCGTACAGCATTCGCCTATCGACGCCAACCGGTCTCATACCACCGTCGAAGGGGAAAAGACTCCAAGAGTACGCCTGGCTCTTCAAAGGATATCGTCTCTGGTGATTCCAATCGAACCGCCTGCTCGCTCGGAAAGCACATAGCTCTCGTGGGCAGCGTAAGCCACGTAGCATTGGAGCACGGCTATTTCGGATCGTAACCGACAAACGCGTCGAGATACGTATTGCCCTTGTACTCCATGTCGCGATGGATCCCGATATCCGATGTGTAGTACGCGTGCACTGTTTGCTTCTTCAGTTCGACAAAGAACTCTCCTTCCATCGTTTTGGGTTCGTCATCATCCGGCGAGATGCTTTCGAGCAGTTCAATGCGAGTCTTGGGAGTCGCCTCGATGAACGACACGTTGTATCGGCTGTCGCAGAGGTTGTCGATGAGGCGCAATCCGTCGCGCCATATTTGCCGCGGCTCCGGCTCCCACACGTCTGCCAACCATGTATCAATGTACGCCGCGACTTTCGCGGCGCGCGCACCGGGAGAATGCGCGTCCGTGGGAATAATCATCTCGGTCAATTCGTCGACGAGCGCGAACTCAGCGGGCGTGAAGAACTTCGGCGCGTGCGCGAAGACCACTTTCGGCAGCGGCACACGCTTGGCTTGCGCCGCAGCCAGCGGAGCAGAGGCCGCCATCTTCAACGCATCGCGACGCGTCCGTTTCATACGTTCCCTCGCTTCATCTCATCCGCCAAGTGATCGCACGACCGCCACGCCAGCGCCATGATCGTCCACGTGGGATTCTGGCATGATGCGCTCACATGACTACTGCCGTCGACCACCAGCAGATTTGGCACGTCGTGCGAGCGTTGAAATTGATTCAGCACCGACGCCTTCGGGTCCGCGCCCATGCGCGCCGTGCCCAACTCATGAATCGACCATCCTTCGGTGAGCACTTTTCGATCGGAATCGACCACCTCGATGCCGGCCGCTTCCATCATTTCGCCCGCGGCCGCCGCCATGTCGGCCGCCATCTTTTTTTCGTTATCGGAAAAGCGATAGTGGAACCGCAGCACCGGAATTCCCCACCGATCTTTGACGTCGGGATCGACGTCCACGTAGTTCTCATAGCGCGCCAAGACTTCGCCGAACCCGCCCATGCTGATGAATGCGCCCGCTTCTTGTCGCACACGCTTCTTGAACTCCGCGCCGAAGCCGGGCGCGGAATTGGCGTTGTCGGGAAACATCGTTGTGCCGGAATCGCCTTCGAACCCGTAGCCACGCAGAAAATCAGGATGGCGGTCGGCAAGATTCCGGAAACGCGGCACATAAAAGCCGCCAGGACGCCCGTCATCGAGCGAGCGCGGCTTGCCGGCAAGCTCCTTGCAAAATCCCGTGACGTTCGGTCCCATCACGTGCTCGCAAAAATTGTGGCCCACGTGTCCGCTCGAATTGCCGATGCCGTTGGGATACTGCGACGACTTGGAAAGCAGCATCAAGCGCGCCGATTCGAGAGTCGAGGCTGCGAGAATAACAACGCGCGCTTTCGCTTCGTAGATTTGTCCCGTCACCGCATCAATGAAAGCAACGCCCGACGCGCGCCCGGTGTCGGCGTCCACCGTCACTTCACGCGCAATCGAATGAGTGCGCAGCGTCAGATGTCCGGTGTCGCGCGCCGGATAGATTAAACCCGTTGGTGAATCGAAGGCCGCGTGAATGTCGCAGCCGCCCGGACGTCGATTGCATGCGCCGCGCCGGTAGCAGCGCTGGCGATACTTGTTGTTCACGCCGTCGGTGGTTACCCCCGCGCGATACGGCGTCAACACGCGCTCCATCTTGGCGAGGGCGTGACGCAATTTCACTTCCGCGTAGTTTAGTTTGATCGGCGACTGAAACAAGCTGTCGGGCAGGTGCGGAAGATTTTCCTTCTGTCCGGAGATTCCCAGCAGGCGATCCACTTTGTCGTAGTACGGTGCGACATCGGCGTAGGAAATCGGCCAATCGTCGCCGTAGCCGTCGTGCGACCTCGCTTTGAAATCGAAATCGGAGAGGCGCAGCGCGAGCCGTCCCCAAATATTGGTTTTTCCGCCGAGGCAGCGTGCGCGCACCCACGCGTACGGCGTGCCGGTATAAGGATGGTCCTTTTCGTTGACGACAATATTCTTGCTGTAGTCGTTGCCGCCCCACGTTTGCACATACGAACCGACAAATTTGTACGGACTCTCGGCGGCGTACGGCGGCTGGCGGATCGCGTACTCGCGTGACGAGAGTCCGTGATATCCCGGCGGCATATCGCCGCGTCGCGGATGCTCGTACGGCCATTCCATGGACTTCAGTTCGCTCTCGATGTTGAGCTTTTTGCCCGCTTCAAGCAGCAGTACGTTCATGCCGTGTGACGTCAGCACATACGCGGCCATGCCGCCCGCCGCGCCCGAGCCGACGATCACCGCGTCGTAGACGCGCTTCAGATCCACCGAGGGCTCGGATTGTCTGGCCTGAATTAGCATGCTACGGGCATTTTGACACAGAGATCACCGAGAACACAGCGAACACAGAGAAAAACGAAGGAAGAATAAAGAGGTGTTGCTTTTCTCTGTGTCCTCTATTTGCTCTGTGATCTCTGTGCTAAATATGCACGACCTACGCGCTCATCTTACGTAACTGCGCGATTCGCGGCGCGCGGCTCTTGGGACTATCCAAGCTGAACGACCGCGCGTCGCCGAGTTCGTCGCGCACGAAGGCTTCCGCCTTTTTGACCGCGGCTTTCAAGTCCGCGTTCGGCTTGATAAACGGCGCCCACACAATTTCTTGTTTCTCAGGATCGAATTCCCACAATCCCACAATGCGCCCCCGATCGACAATTGCGTGACACGGCAAATCTTTCACCGTTCCCGGCGCGGCCATGCCGCGTTTGTCGCCGGGCCATTGGCGTTTCGTGTCGGAGGGATCGACCAATTCCATCAGATCACGGCGCAGAATCGCGATGCCGTCGATCGGTCCCACGAGAGCGTATTGCTCGTCCTTCGGCGTTCTGAAATCGGCGAGCTCATCGAGATGGGCGGGCAGCATCAAGCGATCGCTGCCTGCTTCGAGCGGCACCAGTTTCAGCGGCTCGATCGCCGCCTTCGCGGCTTTTCCGCTCAGCGCGGAGAATCCCTGGAAGTCGGCAATCGTCGCGGGACCGGCCCACGAAAAATAGAGTCGAGCCAGTTCCGTTTGCACTTGCTCGGGAGAAAGCGTGAAGCCCTTCAGCGGATTCGGCTGCCACAGCGTGTATTTGTAGCGCTGCTGATCGAGGCGTCCGTTGACGGGCACACGGCGAATGTCACCCGACGGTTGCAACCGTTCGAACGCCAGCGGAAGCGTCGTGGTCACACCCTTTTTCTTTCCTGCTTCCCCAAGACTTCGTGACAACGAACCGGTGGCCGCGCGGATTCCGTCCGGATCGAGCGGACCGCGCTTCAAAGCTTCGAGCACACCCGCGCAAAGTTTGTCGATTTCCTTGTCGGTGACGCCCAGTTTGCGGGCGGCGTTTAGATCGCTCCCCGCGAACGGCTGTCCGGCTTTCAGTCCCAGCGCGAAATCGCGCTTCGGCAACACGTAAGTGCAATTGCGCGCCGCGGGAAGCTCGTGGATCTCGAGCGCGGCTACGGCGCGATCAATCTCCTCGCGACTCGCACCGCATCGCGCGAACAATCCGACGTACGGACCCGCTCCGCCGACCGAACGCATCCATCCCGTCGCTTCGAGGGTCGCCGCCGGCGACTTGCCGACGAGGCGTCCATCCAATCCTTGGCGATACGACCACCACGCGCGCAGTTTCGTCTGGTCCATGGGGTCCCATTGTAGCGCGCGTTCACTTGATACGATAGTGAAGCATCTTGAAAACTCTCTTCCACCTCGATGACTCGGCAGTGAGCTATTGCCAAGTGGCCGTACCCGCGCCGGTCGACGGCACGTTCTCCTACGTAATACCCGCGCGCATGAAGGAACACGCGCAGGTCGGCGTGCGCGTGGCCGTGCCGTTCGCCGGGCGATTACTCACCGGCGTCATCACCGAATTGCGCGCCGAGCCGGACACGACGGCGGAGTTGAAGGCGATCAAACAAGTGGTCGATCCGGAGCCGGTGCTCGACGAAGGATTGTTGCACCTGGGCCGCTGGATTTCCGAGTATTATCACGCGCCGATCGGCGAAGTGTATCGCGGGATGTTGCCGCTCGGCGTGGAAGTGGAAACGCGGCGCATTGTGCGCCTTACACTGGCGGGTGAAAGGTTCTTGTCGCCGATCACCGACGCGCTGAAGAAACGCCCGCTACCCGAGAAAACGCTGCTGAAACGATTCTCGCTCCCGCCGGTGGAATTGCGGCGGTTGGAACGCGAAGGCATCGTCGAGCGCGTCAATGAAGCGCGCGCCACGCAAGAACGTCGCGAGTATCACGTGGAGCTGGCGCCCGGTGCGGAGTCGGCGATGGAAGATTTGCCGCGGAAACGCGAGCAGCGCGTGATCCAATTGCTGATTTCGTCGCCGGGACCTCGCCCTGGACCCGAGTTAGCCGCCGCGGCGAAAGCTCCCGCTGCGCTCTTGCGCGACATGGCGCATCGCGGACTCCTGCGCATCACGCTCGACGTTCCCGCGCCGCACGCGGCCGTGGAACGTCCGCGGCACACCTTAAACGCGCACCAGGAAACGGCCCTCACGGAAATTCGCACGGCGCTCGGCGCGCGAAAATTCGCGGCGTTCCTGTTGCAAGGCGTCACCGGCAGCGGAAAAACGGAAGTATACATGCGCGCGATGGAAGAAGTACTCGCGGCGGGCGGCACGGCGCTGATGCTGGTGCCGGAAATCGCGTTGACGCCGGCGGTCAGCGAGCAATTTCGCGCGCGTTTCGGCGACGCCGTGGCGATCCTGCATTCGGGATTCGCAGGGCGTGAGCGCAGCCGCCAGTGGCGGCGCGTACAGAGCGAGGAAGCGCGCATCGTCGTTGGGACACGGTCGGGCGTCTTCGCGCCGCTTGCGCGCGTCGACCTGGTGATCGTCGACGAGGAGCACGACGCGAGCTACAAACAGGAAGAGACGCCGCGCTACAACGGCCGCGACGTCGCGGTGGTTCGCGCCCGGAACGCCAACGCGGTGATCGTGCTGGGATCGGCCACGCCGAGCCTCGAATCTCGCTACAACACGGAACGCGGCAAGTACACGAGACTGCTGCTGGCCGATCGCGTGGAGAATCGGCCGATGGCCGACGTCACGGTGGTCGATATGCGTCGCGAGTACTTGGAGAGCAAGAAGCAAGCGACGTTCTCGCGGTTGTTGATCACGCAACTGGGAGAAACGCTGGCGGCGCGCGAGCAGGCGATGATTTTGTTGAATCGCCGGGGATTCTCGTCGTTCGTACTATGCCGCTCGTGCGGAGAAAGCGTGCAGTGCGAAAACTGTAGCATCGCGTTGACGCATCATCGCGCGAAAAACATTCTGCTGTGCCATTACTGCGACTATTGGCGGCCGGTCCCGAAGGTTTGCCCGAAATGCGAGAGCGAGCACATTTACTTCATGGGTGAAGGCACCGAGCGCATCGAGGACTTGCTGGCGCGCCATTTTCCCGACGCGCGCATCGGCCGCCTGGATCGCGACACCGTGCGCGGCCGCGATCAGTTCGAAAGCATCCTGCGCGAATTTCGCGAACACCGCTTCGACATTCTCGTCGGCACGCAGATGATCGCGAAGGGCCACGACATCCACAACGTGACGCTGGTGGGGGTGATCTCCGCCGATACCGCGCTGGGGCTGCCGGATTTCCGCGCCGCCGAGCGGACGTTTCAGTTGCTCACGCAAGTGGCCGGACGCGCCGGACGCGGGCAGCGCCCCGGTCGCGTGATCCTGCAAACGTATTCGCCGGAGCACTACGCGATCCAAAAGGCCGCGGCACAGGATTACGAATCGTTCTACGAAAAAGAATTGCGCTTTCGCCGCGTGATGCACTATCCGCCGTTCACCGCGCTGGCGTCGGTGCTGATCCGCCATCAACACATTGAGGAAGCGCTGAAAATCGGCGCGGTGCTCGGTCAACGGATCACCGATCGCAAGTGGGAAGGCGTGCGCGTGCTCGGTCCCGCGGCGGCGCCCCTGCAACGGCTGAAAAACGAATTCCGCTACCAGTTTCTGATTAAATCGCAGCGGCGCGACGTGTTGAATTCGCTGCTGCGCGATTTGCGGGCGTGCGCGCGGGAACAGGGATTCACGCCGGCAGCGATCACGTTCGACGTGGATCCGCTCAGCCTCATGTAAAAAGGATAGAATCCTCTCTATCCCGTATGTCCATGTTGAAAAAACTTTTTGTCGTTTTGGTTCTATCGCTGTCCCTCGCCGGCCAAACGCCTCGCACGAAGAACGTGATCCTGATCACCGCCGATGGAGTCCGCTGGCAAGACTTGTTCACCGGCATGGATCCCATGCTGAAGGATGAGAAGGACGCAGGGATGAAAGACGCCGCGGACCGCCGCGCGCGTTACTGGCGCGACACGCCCGAGGCGCGGCGCGAGCAACTGATGCCGTTTTTCTGGAAGGACCTTGTGAAGCGCGCGGCGATCTATGGCAACGTGACGAAGAACAGTCCGATGACCGTGACCAACACGCTGCGCGTTTCGTATCCCGGCTACAGCGAAATACTCACGGGGCATTCGAACGACGCGGTGATCGATGGCAACGTCAATTTCCAGAATCCCAGCCGCACGGTATTGGAAATCGCGCGGGAAAAACTGGCTCTTGACCGCTCGAAGGTCGCGTTGTTCGGTTCGTGGGATTCCTTCAAATGGATCGGCGAGTCGAAGCCGGGAACGATCACGATCAACGCGGGCTATGAAGCGTGGGAAGGCGGCAACGCGCGCATGCGCGACCTGAGCCGCGCGCAAATGATGGCGCTTCCGCCCTGGGACGATGCGCGCCACGACTACTTCACGTTCGAAATGGCCATGGAGTACTTGCGAACCGCCAAGCCGCGCGTCCTCTTCATCACGCTCGATGAAACCGACGATTGGGCGCACGACAAACGCTACGATCGCGTGCTCGACAGCATTCATTACTTCGACCAATGCCTGCGGGAGCTTTTCGGGGCGATCGATTCGATGCCGGAATACAAAGGCTCCACGTCGGTGATCGTCACCACGGATCACGGGCGCGGTGACAAGCTCGACACGTGGTCTGGCCACGGGAAGAAAATCCCGGACGCCGCGAATGTCTGGATGGCGATGGCGGGTCCCGATACGCGGGCGGCGGGGGAAATGCACGACGTTCCGGAAATTCATCAGCGCGATGTCGCGCCGACGATTCTCAGCTTGCTGGGAATCGATCCTTCGGGGATGAAGGAAATTCTCGGGCGGCCCGTGAAGCCCTGATCAATTACCCTTTATCGGCGGCGCTGGATAATCCGGCAATTTCTCGCGGCCCACGGGCGTCTTGTGAATTTCCAATTCGTCGAACAACAGCGATCCCACGATGATGGAGTGCGGTGCCCCGTCGAGATGGTTCGATGCCACTTCGTCCGATCCCGCGGCGATCAACGCGCTGCGCATGGCACGCGAATCAAGCTGATAAAACTCCGCGCCGCGCACCAATTCCTGGTGACCGTCAACGTAGACGCGATACAGCGGCTCGGGGCGCATGCCGCTGGCCGATTGCGCCAGGTATCCGTAGGGCTGGCCCCGATCCTTGCACATGTCGATGAGCTTTTTCTTGAGTTCGTCGAAGGTCATCGGCGCCGTCGACTTCACGAACAGATTTCCGACGGTCGGTCCCGTTCCGCTCGACGCCAAGCCGCGTCCGTGGCCGTTGGACGCCGGGAAATCGCGGATCGGCTGCCGGCCCATCAAGTAATTCGTCAGCGTTCCGTGCGTGATCACCTTCACGGCGCTCGCCGGAACGCCATCATCGTCGTGGTGATAATAGCCGAGCAGCGCTCGACCGGCCGCCGTTTCCACCGTGGGATCGTCGGTCACGTCGATGAAATCGGGCAACACGTGCTGCTTCCAACTGCTCGCGAAATCGCCGGTGGTGCGCGTGGTGACGCCCGGACGCGGACGGCGGCCGAGCACGGGCGAGCCGATCAACCGCGCGACAACGGCGTCGGCGGCGTCGGGCGCCAGCAGCACGGGTCCGCGATATTCGTCTTCCATCAGCGGGGCTTTGCGCAGCTCCGCGAGAAGGTCGATGACCTTTTGCGTGGACGCGCGCATCTCGTCGGCGCTGGGAAGATCGGACGGCTTGAGCACCGTGCGTGCATATCCTTTTTGAACACGCATTCCGTCGGGACACTGCGCCACGGCATTCACGCTGACCGAATAGATCACCTCAGATTGACGCAGCACCGTGCCTTCGGAATTTACGAGATAACGATTCTGCGCGCGGAACGACGTCCGTGCGTCGAGCATTTCGAGCGCGGCGTCCGAGCGATAGAGCGACGTGGCCGATTTCAGCGCCGCCTGCCAGCGTGGCGCGTCCACTTCGAGTTTCGCCAGCGGTTGGATCGACTCCACCGGTTTTTCGTGTGAAAAATCGTCGGGCATCGCTTCGTTTTCGAATTGCTTCAGCGCGGCTTGCTTGCGCGACAGTGCCTCAATGGCGTTCTTGTAGGCCTGATCGGTGGCCAGCCAGATGCGATGGCGAATCGCCATCACGTCGTTTTCTTCCGGCGCTAGGTCGAGCACTCCGTCGCCCGCGCCCGCAGAGCTATCCTGCTTGTAATCGCCCACGCGGACCGTCACGCGCAGCAACCGCGCGCGCGCCCGTTGCTCCAGACGCAACGCGCCGAAGACGGCCTCGGAGCTGAAACTATCGTCGTCGGCAATGCGATACTCGATGAAGAACGGACGCTGCATTTGTTCCAATTGCAGTTTTTCTTTGGAACGCTGAAGCTCCGCTTTCATCGCTTGCAACACGGGATCGTCTTGCGCCGCGAGGGGCAGCGCGAGCGCGAGAACAAGGAAGGGAAGTGCGCGCCGAATTGTTGGGAAATGTCTCATTGCGCACCTCCCTTGGCATCCGGTGCAGCTAAGATCGGCGGCCTCGCTTGCGATAGCCGCCGCTTTTGCACTTCGATCGCCGAGAACAACAGCGCCGGCGATGCGGCCGACACAGGAACCTGTCCCGATTCCGCGCCGCAGATTCCGTTGAACACTTCGGTCTTGTCGCCGGCCCCGATGATTTGCGTCATCGCCGTCAACGGCGTGCCGACGATATCGACGCCGCGCACCAATTCGTCAGGACGCCCGTCGGCGTAGACGCGCCACACCATCAACGGCAGCACTTGAAATGCTTGCGGCAGATTGCGTGTGGTCAGCGTGAATCCGCCGGCAATGTCTTCGAAGTAGAGTCCGTAGGGTTTGTTCTGCTTCTTCACTTCTTCAATCAGCATTTTGCGCAGTTGCGACTCCGGTTGCGGCTTGGTGGTCGACACGATCAAGTTTCCTTGGCGGCCGACGGGCATCGCGCCCAGTTGTCCGCGTCCGTGGCCGTTGGAATGATCGAATCCCGTCACCGGATGGCGTGACATCAGGAAATGTTTCAGCACGCCGTTTTCAATCACCGGTACTCGTCGCGCGGCGATGCCTTCGTCGTCGAATTCATACGTGCCGTTCAACTGCACGCCGTTCAATTCCTTCAACGTGGGGTCGTCGGTGACACTCAAGAACTCCGGCAGCACCAGCTGATTCATTTTCTTCGTGAACGTCTGGCCTTCTTCCACGCCGCGCTGGCGTTGTCCCTCGACGCGATGGCCGAGTACTTCATGGAAGAAGACGGCGGCGGCGCGTCCCGAAAGCAGCGCAGGTCCGCTGTACGGCTCAACGACCGGCGCGGTGCGCAGCTTCTCCACGTCTTGGCCAAGTTTTTCCAGGCGCGGCAGCACTTCGGCGTCCGTCGGCAGATGCGCCGTGTCGTGTGCCGCGAAAACTTCGGCGCGGATCAAATCCATGCCGTCGTCGGCGCGCGTGTCGGCGGAGGCGACCACTTGGATCAATGGATGTTGGAAGACTTCGCGTGTGCCTTCGGTCGAAACGAAGAAACGCGTCTCGTTGCTGGCCGTGAAAAGCACGCCGGCGTTGTAAATATTCGGAAACTTGCCGAGCACCGCGGAGTATTGCTTGACCTTCTTCTGCCACGCCGCGATGTCGGGCGCGACCACAGGCGCCGGGTTCTCGACGCGAACTTGCGGCTCTTCCTTGCTGAAGTCGGCGGAGGTGTCCTCTTCCTTGGCGCGCACCGCCGTGTTGGTCTTCATTTGCAGATACGTGCGCGACGCCACTTTGTATTCCTGATCCGTGGCTTCCCACAGCACGCGCGCGATGGCGTCGGGATCGTCCTCGAGGGGAAGCAACACACTGTGCACGCCGGACTGCCGGCCTTCGTTGTGCGTGTTGTCGAGATCGGGCGACGCGATGCGTACGGAAATATCGACGCTGCGCACGTGCGCCTGAACGTCGTTCAGCATCGCGCCTTGCATCGCCGAAAGGAACCAGTTCCATTCGTCGGTGACCGAATAGCTGATGTAGTACGGCGCCGGGTCGCGCTTCGACAAATCTTCCATGGCGCGCTTCAGTTCTTTCTCGACGGCGTCCATCAGCACGGCGCTCGACGCTGGCTTCGTCGATACAGCGGGCGCGGCGGTTGCCGGCTTGCCTTTGGCTTGCTGCGCGCTGGCGGAAAACGTCAACAAAAGGGAGAGACAGAATACAGTGGTAGGTCTCATGAGGGCTATGACAAGTCTATCGCACAGCGAAACGCGCTACAACTTATCCTTATTGGTGGAGAGGACGGCGCGCAGCACCGCGACCGTCTTGTCGCGCTCCTGCGACGTGGCGGCGGTTACAGTGATGTGGCCGAGTTTGCGTTTCGGTCCTGGGCGTTTGCCGTAGAGGTGCAAGTGCGCACCGGGCACGGCGAGAATTTCGGCGGTCTCGGGCAACGTGCCGATCAAGTTGAGCATCGCGGAATGGCCTAGCGCCGACGTCGATCCGAGCGGCAGCCCGGCGATCGCGCGCATGTGGTTTTCGAACTGGCTGGTCTCGGCGCCCTCGATGGTCCAATGGCCCGAGTTGTGAACGCGCGGCGCCATTTCGTTGGCCAGCAATTTCCCTTTGTACTCGAAAAACTCGATCGCCAGGACGCCGGTGTACTCCAGTGCGTCGAGCACGCGAGTGGCGTAGTCTTCGGCCATCGTTTGCAGACGCGGCGAGAGTGCCGGCGCGGGCGCCAGCGAGAGTCGCAAGATTCCATCGCGATGATGATTTTCGATCAGCGGATAAAACGCGCGACGGCCGCGGCGGTCGCGCACGGCGAGCACGCTGACTTCGCGATCGAACGGCACGTGTTTCTCAAGAATCAGCGGGACGCCGCCCAGCGCGTCCCACGCGCCGCGCAGATCGCTGCGTTTTTTGAGGACGATTTGCCCCTTGCCGTCGTAACCGAACCGGCGTGTTTTTAAAACCGCGGGGAGCCCAACGCGATCGGCCGCGCGCGTCAGATCGCGGCGCGTTTCGATGGCGGCGTGCGCCGGCGTAGGGATGTCGAGCTTGCGGAAGAGCGCTTTTTCGTGCAGGCGCTCTTGCGACACTTCCAGTGCCGCCGGCGGCGGCATCACGGGAACGCGCTGCGCGAGAAATTGCGCCGTGTCCACGGGGACGTTCTCGAATTCATACGTCGCGAAGTCGATCGACGCCGCGAATCGCTGCAAAATGTCGGGATCGCTGTAATGGCCGACGAGCAATTTGCCCAATTCACCGGCGGGCGCTTCGGGATTGTTGTCCCAGAAGACGAAACGCAAACCCAGCGTGTGACCGGCGAGCGCGAGCATGCGCCCGAGTTGCCCGCCGCCCAAACATCCACAGGTGGTCGCGCTCACGAACGGTCGCTCTCTTGTTTCGCGGGTTTTCCCTTGCGAGGATCGGGCTGTTCCATCACCTTGCGCGTTTGCGCCGCGCGATAACGCTTCAACCGCTCGCGAAATTGCGGATGCTTCGCGCCGAGAATCGCCGCGGCCAGCAGTGCGGCGTTGATCGCGCCGGCCTTGCCGATCGCCAGCGTCGCCACGGGAATTCCCGCGGGCATCTGCACGATCGAGAGCAGCGAATCGACGCCGTGCAACGCTTTCGATTCCACCGGCACGCCGAGCACCGGGATCGCGGTTTTCGCCGCAGTCATGCCAGGTAAGTGCGCCGCGCCGCCCGCGCCCGCGATGATCACTTCAATGCCGCGCTTCTCCGCCATGCCGGCGTATTCGAAGAGCAAGTCGGGCGTGCGATGCGCCGAGACCACGCGCGCTTCGTAGGGAATGCCGAGTTCCTCGAGCGTCTCAGCGGTGTGCGCGAGCGTGTCCCAATCGGACTTCGATCCCATGATGAGTCCCACGAGCACGGCCATTCTAAGAGTATAAAGGATGTGGAGGCGTGCACATGCTGAAGGTGATGTTGTTCACAATGGCGCTAGTCGCCGCGAGCGCGTTTCTGCCGGCGCAGTCGAAACGCATTGTGATCGCCGCGGGGACGCTCTTCGACGGCAAGGGCGGCGTGTTGCACAACACGCGAATCGTCGTGGAAGGATCGAAAATTGTAGCGATCGATCCGCAAGCCGGGCCTGTCGACTACGATCTGCACACTCTCACCGTGATGCCCGGGTGGATCGACGAGCATGTACACATCACTTGGAGTTTTGGCGCGGACGGAAAGAACGCGGGAATGACTCGCGCCACGCAAGAGGCCGCCTACGACAGCGCAGCCAACGCCTACGCGACGCTGATGGCCGGATTCACTACCGTGCAAAGCGTCGGCAATCCGCTCGATGTCCCGCTGCGCGAGGCAATTGCGCGCGGTGCGCTGCCTGGTCCACGGATTCTGACGGCGATGGAGCCGATTAGCGGCCAGGGAGAGAAAACGGGAACGCCGGAAGAATCACGCGCGCACGTGCGGAGGCAGAAGGAAGCGGGCGCGGACTTGATCAAGATTTACGCGTCGGGTGGAATGTCGCAGGGCACGGCGACGTTGTCGCAGGCGCAGCTTGACGCGATCTGCGATGAAGCGCGCAAGGTGGGATTACGCACGCTGGTGCATGCGTATCGCGACGCCGTGCGCATGGCGACGGTCGCGGGATGCACGCAAGTGGAACATGGTCTCGGCGCAAGCGATGAAGATCTGAAATTGATGGCCGAGAAGGGAACGATTCTCGATCCGCAAGGCGGCCTGTTGCTCGACACGTACATTCGCGAGAAAGCCCGTTATATGGGCACGCCGTATTATCCGAAAGACGACGCCGGGTTCGCCGTGTTTGTTCCGCTGCTCGAAAAGCATCGCGATTTGCTGCGGCGCGCGTCGAAGATCGCGGGGCTGAAGATTGTCTTCGGCACCGACGCGGCGGCGGGCGTGCATGGAAACAACGCCGAGGAGTTTGTGATGCGCGTGCGCGACTGCGGCGTCGCGCCGATGGACGCGCTGGTGTCGGCGCAATCGCGTAGCGCGGAGGCGATGGGCCTGGGCGATCAGATTGGCTCAATCGCGCCTGGGATGCAAGCGGACATCATCGCGATCGACGGCGACCCACTGCGCGACATCACGGCAGTGAAGCGTGCCGCGTTTGTGATGAAGGGCGGTCGCGTGTACAAGAACGTCGCGCGATGAAAACGGGACTAGATCTAGCCGGTAGGGGCAATCTGCGGGGCATTGCGTTTCCAGAAGCCGGCCTAGCCGGCGAAATAATGTAGCCCACAGCGTGAGCTGTGGGTGCGCGGATCGAGGAAAACAAGCCCGCGAACGCGGGCGACATAAATCTCAGGGTCCAGAGGGCCATGCCGAGAACATTCACCAATCTGTTGACACATTGCATATTTTCGACAAAAGGGCGGGAAGCTCTGATCGATCCCTCGATGCGAGTGGAACTGCATGCCTATCTCGGTGGCATTGTTCGGGAGATCGGTGGAACGGCGCTCGGTGTGAATAGCATGCCCGATCATGTTCATATGCTGTTCTCGTTGCCGCCAGCGGTCGCCCTTTCAGAAGCGATGAGGCTCATCAAGGCTAATTCCTCGAAATGGGTCCACGAAAGATGGCCCGAACGTCCGACCTTCGCCTGGCAGCTCGGCTTTGGCGCGTTCAGCGTCAGTAAATCGAGCGTTCCGCAGGTCTTGAAATACATCGAAAATCAGAAGGAGCATCACCGCAAGACCACATTCCAGGAGGAGTTTCTCAATTTCCTGCGGCGGCATGAGGTTGAATTCGACGAACGCTACATCTGGAATTAGGATTCTTCAGACGGTTTGCTTTTATGTCGCTCGCTTCGCGAGCTTGATTGCCGTGACGTTGTAACCCACAGCTTACGCTGTGGGCTACAATATGCCGCCGGCTACGCCGGCTCTTGCTGCGGTGCAGCGCGCCGCGTTTGTGATCAAGGGTGGTCGCGTGTATAAAAAATGTCGCGCCTTAGCCAGGCCAGCCGTACTCTGGTGGATCAGGCGTTGGGATGTAGGGCCAGTCGTTTTTCCGAGGGAGGGCAAGGCGAGCGGCTTCGACGTCAGCCGGTTTCAAGAACATCCCTCCCAAATCATTTCCTCCGTTGATCGCATAGAAGCGATATTCGGAGCCCATCATTTGATCATTGACGATCTTGAAAAATGCAAAGGTGGCTCGCCCCCATGAGTTTTCCTCCATTCCGGGCTCATAGATAACGAACTCGAAGTCACCACATCGAACGACATAGCGGCCGATACTAGTGTCATTCGTTTCGTCCACAACCGCCGGTGACGTCACGTAGCCTTCCAGTGCCGGGACCAGTTCAAGGTATGCCGTCCGAATGCCGCCCTCGGCCAAGTCTTCTGCATCCAGCAAAATCAGTTGGTCGTAGTCGAGTTGGAAGCTCATGTCGTTCACGTCTTCGGCTTTGCCGCGATGTCCTGCTCCAACGCTGGCAAGCGATATCGCTCCAGAAACCCTTCGTCGTCGACGGACGCTTCTACTTCCTTCGACTTCAGGTCCGAGGCGGCGCGGCGCAACGCGCTGACGTATTCCGCGCCGCGCTGCTTGGCTGTGCCTTCGAGCGCCGACACTGCGTCTTGCACTTCGGGGATGCGCTCCTTCTCGAAGCGTTCGAGTGCCGCGTCGAGTTTTGCGCGCTCCTCAATTGCCGCGGGACCGCGCGCGCCAAAAAAGGCGCGGTTCTGTTTCACCAGCGCCGCCAGGTCGGCGTGGACGCGTGCGGCCGGCGCGAAGCCTTCGCTACGGTCGCCACTGCGTTCGCCGCCACGGGCCGGCGCGGACGCCGCCGCGGGACGTGTCATGTTCGGGCCGTCGTAAATCGCGTTGAATACAAACTTGTAAGTCCCGTGCGATTGGCCGCGCCATTGTGGGCGGAATCCCAACAGGTACACGCGACCCTCGCCTAAATCCACTTCGAGTGCCGCGATTTTTCCTTGAATCCGTTCCGGATGCAGCAAGTAGCCGCTGGCCAGCGGATTGCGGTCGCGCGAGTATGTCGCCAGCACCGTGCCTTTGAATCCCGCTTTTGTTTCAAACGCGGGACCGCTTTCGAACATCACGATCGGCTCGCGCGCCAATCCCCAATTTCCCGGCGACGCAGGATCGCGCAGTTCCACACGCAAGAGAGACCCTCGGCAGAAAAACTGTTCGTTCCTCAATCCCGCCAGCACGTTGGTCACGGGCAGATTCAACTGTTCGATGGCGAATGAAGACGCGTTGTTGAACGCCACGAGCGTTCCGCCGCCGCGCACGAATGCACGCAATGCGTCGGCGCCCGATTCGCCCAGGCCGCCCGCGTATTGACCCGGCACCGAGCCGGGCGCGAAGCCGTCCATGATCGATCGCGCCGAGGCGTCGGCCATCACGATGGTGTCGAGACGTTCGCGCAAATGTCCCGCTTGGATGTCTCCGTTGCGCAGCGTGACAGGTGCGAAACCGTAGTTTTCCAGAATCCAGCGCGTCCATCCTTCGTCGATCGACGCGTTCCAGGAGCGATACAAACCAACGCGCACTTTCTTCGTGGCCATCGTGCCTTCGGGCGCGGCGTTCATCGCGCGCGCGTTCAGGCCACGCTTGGCGGCGATCTCGGCGACGCGATTCTCCGCGAGTCCCGAGACGACAATCGCGCCGGCCTCGGGCGATTTCGCAAATCCCACCGTCGCGCCCGCCGCGAACGCGTCGTTCATCGCTTGAATGCTGGCGTTCTGGCGGTGACTAAACACAAACACGCCGCCACTGCCTTGCACACCACCAGCGAGCGGCGCGATTTTCTCGATGCGCTTCAGGGCGTTTCTTTGCGCGGCCGTTAGCGGTTCAATAATCGCCGCGGTCTCCACGCCCATCTGCATCGGCAGCGTCCACCCGGCGACGTCGTACGGCAAGATCGGCGGGCCATTCGGCGATTCGCGCAGATCGGGATATTTCTGCGGCTCGAACAACTCTTTTGCCAGGGATGCGAACGGTTGATCCATCAAGATGACCCACGTGCCCGCTTTGTAGTCGCGGCCGTTGGCGTGAAACGTTTGCGTCGCTTGATGCACCTCGAGGCCGTTGATCAGCATTTTCTCCATCAGCACCGCGGCCGTTGGCGCGTCGGCTTGTTCTTGCGGAATCACGTAAGCGTACGGCGGCGATTTCTTGAATTTCTCGATCGTGTCGCGGCCCGCTTGATAGCGATTGAAGAGCAATTCCTCGCGATACTTCGCCGACATGTCGAGTACCGACATGGATGCGCCCATCATGTAATGCACGGCGTCGGCCAGGCGCCACCAACCGCCGGTCCAGGGGCTGGAGTAGAAAACGCCGGCCTGCAAGTCTTGCTTATCGCGCGGAAAATCCTGCGTGGTGTAGAAGTGCGGTGTCGCGTAACGATAGAGCGCCGTTTCGGTGAAGAACGAAATGCTGTTGCGGAAAATATGCGTGAAATCGAGAAATCCCGCGTACCAATTGTCGAAGCCCACCCGATGCACGGCGCCCGGCATGCCGTGTTCGTCGAGATAGGCGGCCATGCCGATGCCGTAGAAATTCAGCCAGCGCGCCATCAGCGGATGAATGTTCGAGGAGATCGGCTCGGTGAACGGCGGAATGAAAATGCGCGTGGGAAACGGCGCCGTCTGATGGTGGCAGTAGAAAACCACGGGATCCCACTCGAGTTCGGTGCGCGTCACGTCCTGAGACTCGATCATGTTGTTCATGTATCCGTCGCGATTGTTGTCGTGACCAACGTACTCTTGCCACAAGTCGGGCAGGGGACTCACTTCATACGGCGTGCCGACATTCCCCCGATACCACGTGGCCACTTGATTCTGTCCGTCGGGATTCAACGTCGGCCACAGCATCAGGATCACGTTGTTTAGAATCGCGTCGACCTCGGGGTCGTTGCGCGCGGTAGCGAGTTTGTACGCCAGCAGGATCGTGTGCTGCGCGCCGGCCACTTCGCTGGCGTGCAAGCCGCCGTCGAGATGTACGATGGCCTTGCCTTCTTTCGCGAGCGCGTGCGCTTCATCGTCAGAGAGCCCGCGAGCTAGCGCGAGCCGCCGCGAAATATCTTTGTAGTGATCGAGCTTGGCAAGATTTTCCGGCGACGAGATGATCGCGATTTCCCAGTCGAGGCCGCGCGTGGTTTTTCCCACGTTGATCAGCTTCACGCGATTGGAAGCGGCCGCGAGTTTCTGGAAGTACGCCCGCGATTCGTCGTAGGTGGCGAGATAAAAATCGTCGCCGGGCTTGTGGCCGAGTACGGATTCAGGCGTGGGAACATTTTGCGCCGCGGCGAGAGTCGCCAGCGGTAAGAGTGAAAGAAGTAAGAGGCGAGCGCGCATGACCACAGATGATACTCGACTTGGACCTCGATGGCTACCGGTAGCCTGGCAATTTTGCCACCGAGAACACAGAGAAAAACTAGAGGACACAGAGATGTTCGACCTAAGGTGGACGTTCTCTGTGTCCTCTGTGTGCTCAGTGTGCTCTGTGGTTAAGTTTTCTCTGTGGTTAAGTTTTCTGGCTTTGCGCGCACGCTGTGGGCGCGGCGTCCACCGGCAATCCGCTCGCGACCCACGCATCCAATCCGCCAGTTACGTTGTAGACCTCGCGATAGCCGTGCGCTTGCAGCAATCCACACGCGGCGCTGGAGCGATAGCCGCCCTTGCAGTGCACGGCGACAGGTTTGGCGGGATCGACGCCGGGAAGCGGTCCTGCTTCGAGCGCCTTGGCCAGCGTGTCGAGCGGCTGATGGATCGCGCCGGTCATGTGGGTGGCGCGATATTCGCCAAGACGCCGTACGTCGAGCACTTGCCACTCTTCCGGATTCGGGCGGCGATGCTCCTGAAGTTGATGCACGGAAATTTGCGGGACGGTTTGAAGCGGATACCCGGCACGTTCCCAGGCCTCCACGCCGCCGCGCAAGTATCCCACTACGTTCTCGATACCCACGCGCGCCAAGCGCATCACCGACTCTTCTACTTTTTCGTCGTCCTCGGCGACAATCACGAGCGGTTTGTGCAAGCCGATGACGGTTGCGGCCCATGACGCGTATTGACCGCCGAGTCCAATGTTGATCGATCCCGGCAAGTGACCCGCGCCGAACACCGACGCCGGCCGCGTGTCGAGCGCCACCGCGCCCGCCGTGATTTTCTCTTGCGCCGCGGCAGGATCGAGCGGGGCCGCTGCGATTGCCGTCAGCAACGCCGGGCCGTCGCGATTGATCGCCGCATCTTCCGCGAAGTATTCCGGACGATCAGGGAGCTCCGCCGTAAGCATGTCGACGAATGCGTCGCGCGACATCGGCTGCAACGCGTAGTTAAATTGTTTCTGTTTCCCGATGGTCGACCAGCGCTCGGGACTCAAGTTTTTTCCGCACAGCGATCCCGCGCCGTGCGCCGGATACACTTCCACGTCGTCGGGCAAGGTCATGATTTTTGTGCGCAGGCTGTCGTAAAGCAGTCCCGCAAGTTGGCGCGGTGTGTGCGACGGCGAGAGGTCGGGACGGCCGACGTCGCCGATGAAAAGCGTGTCGCCGCTCAGAAGCTTCGTGGGACGATCGGACGTCTCGGTGTCGGTGATCAGGATACACATGCTCTCGGGCGTGTGTCCGGGCGTGTCGAGAAAGCGGAGGCGCAATTTACCGACGGCGATCTCGTCGCCGTCATGCACCGCGACGTGCGGGAATTTCGCTCCGGCCGCCGCGCCTAAATAAATCTTCGCGCCGACACGCTCGGCGATTTCGCGATGGCCGGAGACAAAGTCGGCGTGCAAGTGCGTTTCGATCACGTGCTTGATCGCCAGTCCTTGGGCTTTCGCTTCGTCGAGGTACAAGTCGACGTCGCGCTGCGGATCGACGACCACGGCTTCGCCTTGCGAGCCGATCATGTAAGATGCTTGCGCTAAACAGGTCAGGTAGAACTGCTGGAAGTACATACCTGCTCATGTTAGCAGAGCAGGCCCGTTATTGGAGCGCGGCAGCAAGTCCCCGCACCGAAAGGAGCTTACTCTTGTCGCAAGGACACCAGCGGATCCACGCGACTGGCGCGCACCGCCGGCAAGAAACACGCGGCCATCGTGACCAGCAGCATGATCGCCGCCGCAACGGCGAAACTCGCGGGGTCCGCCGGCGCGATGCCGTACAAGAGGTTCGAGATGCTCGCCGCCGCCCACACGCCGCCCAGCGCGCCGGCCGCGATGCCCGCGGCGGCCACGGTGACGCCCAACTTCAGCACCATTCCCACGATGTCGCGCGACTGCGCGCCGATCGCGATGCGAATCCCGATCTCGCGCTGCTTGGCGGCGACCGTGTAATGCATCATCGCAAATACGCCCAGCGCGGCCAGCGCCAGCGAGATTGTGGCGAACACGCCAACCAGCCATGTTTGAAAGCGCCGAGTCTCGGTTTGATACGCGAGTAAATCTTCGAGCGTTGTGATCGACGACACGGTGGCGCCGGGATCGGCCTCTCGCACCGCCGCACGCGCGACACTCGAAAGCGGTGCGGGATTTTCGGCCGTGCGGATCACGATGTCGCCGATGAGGTCGCCGTTCTGCGCCTGCGCTTCGTAAATCTGCGAGAAGGGCGCGCGTTCGAGGCCGCCGCTGCGCGTGTCTTTCACCTCGCCGACGACGGTCAGCCATTCATCGTTCTTGCCGCGCGGATCCCAGCCTTTCAGCCGCTTGCCGATGGGATTCTCTCCCGGCCAGTAGCGTCGCGCCAGCGTTTCGTTGACGATCACCACGACCGGGGCATTCACGCGATCGCCATCGGTGAAATATCGTCCGGCGACGAGCGGAATTCCCATGGCTTGAAAATAATCGCCGTTGATTTGCGCCCACACGAGCGGCCGCCACGACGCCGTCGGTTCCGGTGGGCGTCCCTCCACTTGCCGCAGGGAATGCGTCCGCTTGTTGTCGAGGAAAAACAGATTGCTGATGTTGCCGACGGCTTGCACGCCGGGCGCCGCGGCGATCCGGCGCATGATCGCCGTCGTGGCGCCGGTGACTCGCTCGATCGTGGGTTCCCCTTCCAGCGCGACTTTCACGTCGAGAACATGCTCCGGACGGAATCCCGGATCGACGCGCATCACGGCGACAAAGCTGCGCACCAGCAGCGTAGTTCCAGTGACCAAGACCATGGCCAACGCCAGCTCCGTGGCCATCAAGACATTCTTGGACCGGCCTTGTTTGCGGCTCTCGCCGGCGCTTCGTCCCGAACCCCCGAGCAACTCGCCGGGATCGCGGCGAGTGATTCGCCACGCGGCGGCGACTCCCAGCACGATTCCCACGGTGACGCTGAGCGCCATCGCGAACGCCAGCACTCGTAGGTCGACGGAAACTTGATCCAATCGCGGAATCCCGCTGGGCGCCGCGGATTTTAACGCCGCGACCAACGGCGGCGAAACGAGCGCTCCGATCACGCCGGCGATCACGCTCATCACCACGTTTTCGGTCAACACCTGCGCGACCAAGCGGCCACGCGCCGCTCCCAACGACGCGCGAATCGCCAACTCGCGGTCGCGCGTTATCGATCGCGCCAGGAGCATCGCGCCGACGTTCGTGCATACGATCAACATCAGGCAGCCGACCGCGCCGCAGAGAATCGCAAAAGCGCCGCGCATGCGTCCCGTGAAGTACTCGCGCAACGGGGTGAGGTGGACCGTGTCGATGCGCTCATGAAAGTCCGGCGCCGCGGCGGCCAGCCGGCCTTCGATGGCGTCGATTTCCGCTTGCGCCGATTGCAGGGGGACGCCGGGACGGAGGCGCGCGATCAAATCCCAACGCGTGCGCTGTTGCGGATACGGCTCGCCTTTTTCATTCCAATCGGGATGGGCGTGAACCGGCGCCCAAATCTTCACGTCGAGGAAAGGCGCGCGGAAATCGGCGGGCATCACGCCGATGATTCTCCACGATCCTCCGCTGAACTCGAGCGATTGGCCCAAGGCGTGCCGCGGCGATCCAAATTTTTCCTCGGCGAATCCTTGGCTGACAACGACGACATGCTCGCGCCCGCGATCTTCGTCCGCGGTGAAGACGCGGCCGGCGATGGTGGGGCGTCCGAACAACGCGAAAAGGTTTGCCGTGCAGAACGATCCGCGGATTCGTTCCAGCCCATCGACGGTTTTCAGCGAAACTTGCGACCATCCCGGCCGGTACGTCGCGGCGATGTCATCAAACGAGCGCGCTTCGGTCTTGATCTGCTCGTAGTCGGCGTAGGAGAGCGACCCGGGAGAATCAAACGGCGGCTTGGTGTTCAGCGCTTCAAGCGCGACGATGCGTTCGGAGTCGCGATAGGGCAGGGGCCGAAGAAGCACGCCATCAGCCAAGCTGAACACCGACACGCTGGCGGCGATCCCCAACGCCAGGATCGCGATGACCAGCGAGAAGAAGCCGGGAGCCTTGGAAATGCTCCTGAATGCGTAGCGAACGTCGTTGAAGAATCGCTCCATGGAAGGCATATTGTGCAAGCGGTCTGCCAGAGGGCAACTGCTTGATTCCCTAGGGTGATGGCCAATGGCTCGGCTCGGCCGGCTGGTTTGGAATCGGGCAGCAGTGTCCGAATCCGCACGGCCGCCTGTCCGCTCTACGTAACTTTACATTGGTCTCAAGATATTTCCAGTTTTCTGGGTTATAAAGGATTCGTAGGGTTTTCTAGAGGAGAGATCCCCCAAGTACGGGCAGAGTCCAAGGATTGACCCGCGACAAGGGAGGCGTAACCGCGTCCATGAGACGCGCAAATCAAGGAGAGAATATGAAACTGAACCGAATCGCATTGGCAGTGGCGCTCTGCGCGTTGATGACAGTGGTTGCGTTTGCAGCCGATTTGACTGGCACCTGGGTTGTGAAGCAACCGGGCCGCGATGGCAGCACTCGCGACGTGAACTACACCTTCAAAGTTGACGGCAAGACCCTCACCGGCACGGCCCCTGGCCGCCAAGGTGCGGATATCGCCATCAAGGATGGCACGGTCGATGGCGACAATTTCTCGTTCTCGGTGGAACGTCCGGGACGCGACGGCCAGACGATGACCGTCAAGTACACGGGCAAGATCAGCGGCGACACGATCACGCTGTCCACCCAGATGGGCGGCAACGCGGTCGAGATGAAGGGCGAGCGCAAGAAGTAAGTTCGCTGAAACCGCAATTTCAAACGGCAAGGGCTTCGTTGTATGATGGGGCCCTTGCCGTTTTCTTTTTATGGACATCATCCCGAATCAAGATGAAGTAATCGGAATCCTGGAGCGCACCGGCGCGTTGCGGGCGGGGCACTTCGAACTCGCGAACGGGCGCCACACGGACCGCTATTTGCAAATGCCGCTGGCGATGCGCCACTACGACGAAGCCAAAATGCTAAGTGTGGCTTTGAGCCGCCGCCTGCGCGCCGACGTGGAAGTCGCCAAGCATTTACCCACCGTAAGCATTGTGTGTCCCGCCACCGGCGGGCTGCCGGTGGCGTACGGAGTGGGTGAGGCGCTGCGCGCGCAGCAAATTTACTGGGCGGAGCGCCAACCGGACGGCGCCATGCAATTCCGCCAGTTCATCGAGCCGCACCGCGACGAAAAAATCATCCTGGTCGACGATATTCTGCGTTCCGGAAAAATGCTGAGCGACATGCTGCGGCTCTTCAAGGAAGCGGGCGCGCGTGTCCTGGGCTTGGGCGTGATCGCCAAGCAGCCGAACGCCGAGTTGATCGACTTTAGTCCGCTGCCGATTTACTATCTGGCCGAAGTGCAGGTGCAGTACTACGCCGGCACGGCGACGTGCGATCTGTGCAAAAAGGGTTTGCCGATCGAAAAGGTGTGGACGAACGCGTAAAGACAAGTTCCGAGTTCCGAGGCCCGAGTTCCGAGTAAGAACAAAGGGCCGGTCGGAACTTGTCTTTAAGCCGCGGACGCTTGCTGTAACCGCTGCGCCAATTCCTTACAGAACTGATCGCTGGTGGTCGCGAGACGCTCATCGTAATCGGTGACGCGCGACTCGAGCGCTCTCTCGGTGTTCTCGAGCGCCTGCTGCATGGAGGCTTCCAGTTTCTGGGCGTGGTGCATCGAAATCTGAATCGCGGCGTTGTCGAGATGCGCTTTGGCGCCTTGCACGCCGGCTTCGAGCGCCGGTGCGAGCGCCGAATTCACGGCTGAGGTGATGCGCTGCTGCATTTCCGCGAGCGCCGCGTTCTTGGCGCGGTCGATCGTGGCGGTGCAATAGCGGTCGAAATCTTCCAATACTCCCGTCAGCACTTCTTGGAACGCCTCGCGTACCAGATGCTGAACCATTCCCAGCAGTAGATCGCCGCCCAAGCTCTTGAGCCCATCGTCCGAGATCGAAATGTTTGGACGCCGAATTGCGATGACTTTCGGATCCCCAACCTGGTCCGGTGTTAAGGCGAGGTCCCCTTGCGGAACCGGAACCGGACCCAGCGTTGATTGAGACAACGGCGCTGGAGCAGGTCCCGATGCCACAAGGGGATCGGGGGGTGGGATCATGGCAGGTGACAAGGCAGAGACTACAGGGGTAATTGCAGGGGGAACTTGCGTGATCTTGGTTTCCGGCGCGGCGGCTTGTGCGGCTGGAGCGACGGGTGAAGGCGCCGCAGCAGGCGCGGGTGCGACACGCGCAGGTGTGGCCGCAGACGGAGCCGGTGCGGACTGCACAGGCATCGCGGGAGTCGCGGGCGGCACGGATGTCGATGGACGCACGGCCGATTTCGCCGCTTGCGCGAGTGGCGCTGGTTTCGCGGCAGGCGCGGGCTTGTTTTCAGTCTTTGCTTCGGGCTTTGCTTCCGACTTCGGTTCCGGCTTGGCGGCTTTTGTTTCGGTCTTTGCTTCGACCTTCGCGACAGGCTTGGCTTCCGGTTTGGCTTCCGATTTAGCTTCTGATTTCGCTTCCTGCTTCGAGTTCGCCTCTTCAGGGAACATCACGCCCCAGAAAGTCGGCTCAGGAGAATTGAAATCGAGGCCCACGTCGAGCAGTTTGCCTTTGCGTTCCCCGATCCATGCGACAGTTGCGAAGACCGAGCGTTTGCCGCTGGCCATCGCGACGTTCATTTGATCGCCGATCGAAAGCAGTTGCTCGGAAACCAGCTTGCATCCCGATCCGCTGACCACCACGGTGCGCGTTTTTTCCTCAAACGGTTTGCCGTCGATCTTGCCGGTGATGACGACCGGAACGGCCGCCAGCATCCGGGATCCGGATCGGCCTTGCTCGGAAAAGCGAACGGGGGAAGCGGGCACGGGCATAGTCTTCTCGCGCTCTTAGAAGCAACATTGGTTCCAAATTGACAACAGGTTGAAGAATAAGGCCTTGATCACAGCGATTGGATGTTTCTAAGACTCGCCGGGTAACGTTTTGTGTCAAAACAGAAGAAAAATCTTAGGAAGCGTGCAAAACTCGCGCTCCGATGCGCAAGCCTTTATAGGATCGTCCGATAGGTTATACTCGGCGAAGGTTTGCGGCATTCCGGTTCCGCACTCGAATCGCTCGTGCGTTGGCGCGTTGGAGGTAGACGCTTATGTCTTGGTCGCCGCTCGGCCCTACCATCGTCATTTCAGCGAAGAATCTTTCGTACACAAGAATGGCGCGTGAGAACGAGGTTGGCTGCCAAGCCGCCATTCTCGACATCGCCATCCATCCACTCGACCAGACCAATATCGTCGCGGTGGTGCGCCGCGTCGGTGGAACGTCGGCGTTCCACAGCACCGACGACGGCCATTCGTGGACTCCCATCTCCGACGTTCTGACGCAGGCCAATCCGCAACTCGATATTTCGAGCGCCGCGTTCCATCCTACGTTGCCGAACGTGATTTTCCTGGGCGCGCGCGCCGGTCAGCAAGTTTTCGTCTCCAATGATGGCGGACAAACGTGGCCCTTGCAGGCCGATCCAGGCGGCCAAGTCACGAAACTGGTCGTGGATCGCTCGAGCGACCCCGCGGATGCCTCGCAAGCGTTCGTCTATGCAGCGACAAATTCAGGAGTGGCATGGTCCAGCGACGGCGGAGCGTCATGGTCGATGGCAGGCGCGAACGGTGAGGTCACTTCGCTGGCCGTGTACATGCCTCTCAGCGGCGATCGTCAGTTTTACGCCGGTGTTTACGGCGCAGGTTTGTTCTATTACGACGGCACGTTCGGCGCGAGTCTGTTCCCCGCCGGCGGCGCTACCTGGCAGAACCTGCTCGGAAACGCCCCGGGACTTCCCGCCCCTTCCAGCTTAGCGGCGAACTTCACAGTCTACGTGGACTACAGTCCGAGGCAGCCCACCGTCGTCTATGCATTCATTGCTCAGCTGTACAGCGACCATGCGAACTGGGAGAGCTCGCAGCTCTACGTCAGTTCCAGTGCGCCTCCCAGCGGCTCCTGGACGCAAGCTGCGGGCACGCAGCCGCCAGTGGATAGCAACTTGGAAGGAGTTTCTTTCATGGCCGTTTCACCGGCCAATGGAACTGCATCCGCGGCGGACGTGTTGTTCGCGAGCGCGGGAGTTTTCCTGCAACGCTCCACCAACGTGGGACTCTCGTGGGACCTGGGCGACCAACAGCAACTTCTTCATTCGGACACCCGATCACTGGCGCAGTATCCGCCCAAAACTGCTTTTTACCCCGACACGCTGGCCTCCGGCACGTTAAGTCCGCAAAGCCGGGTCTATGTGGGATGCGATGGCGGCCTGGCAGCCAGCATCGGATACTCCGAGCCGTCGTTCTCGTTCGATGCGCCTTCCGATATCGACTTCAATGCGGGATCGGCCTACGATCCCACAGAAGGTCTGGTGCAAAGCCTCAATCACGGACTCGCGGCCGTGGCGGCCTATCAATTTGCAAGTAACCCCGCGCCGATGAGCGGCGGCCCAATGAGTTTGGCCGGCTATTGCACGGCGCTCGATACAGGTACGTCGCGGCGCGTCGGCTCTCCGGCGTGGGCGGACGTGGCTGGCGGCGACAGCGGTCTCATCTTTGTCGCCCCTACCGGAAACGGCATTCAAGTTTGGTCGAATGACAGCGCCGACATCATCTGGCCGGTTTGGAACCTGATCAGCTACGTCGATCAGGATCCGTTCGAGGGCGGCTCCAGCTTTGCGCACGTTGCGACTCCCGGTGCGCCGAGTTGCGAACTCACCAGCAATCCTGTTCCGGCCCCGTCGCCGGCCAATTTTTACGCCGGAATTTTGGCGCTGGAGCAAGTCACGACATTGGCGCAAGTGGTCAATCCCGGAAGCGCCGTAACGATCTACCCGGTCACGATGACCCCCGACTTCGTACTGGGAGCGCGAGTTTGCCTGGGAGATCCAGCCCTGGATGTCTATCAGCCGATTACGCAGGTGAACGCAGACAACTTCGTCGCGACGATCTTTCCGCCGCAATCTGGTCCGAACTATCCCATCGGGACGGCCGTCCGTGTCGTGCGGACTTGGGTCGGTCGGGTCACCGATGATTCCGCGGCGCCGATCAGTCAAGCGTTCCTTCCGCAAGGCAAGCGCATGTACCGTTTGGCGCAAAGCGGCGACAATTTGCTCGCCGCGAGCGCCGATCAGAAATTGTGGAGCGTGGCGGGAGCATCCGCTGCCGGTCCGTCCACGGTATGGACGCAGGTCGCCAACACTCCCACCGTGCTCAATGGCGCCACCGTGGACGATCCCAACGACGGAATCGAGGCCGGTGAATTTGAATCGGGCGTGCAAGTTCAACTGGGCAACAAGCCGCTGATCGCCGGAATCGCCGCGGACGCGGGCGGGACGTTTTACGTAATGCTCTCCGCACCAGATCCGGCGACGAATACGCCGCTCTTCAGCATTCAAGCCGGCGCATGGACCGCAGAGAATTGCACGCAGCCCGCCAACGCCGCGATTCCGGTCGGCGTCGCCCTCGGCAAGTTGATCGCGGACCCCGGTGTCGCCGGCCGTTTATACGTCTCGAGGAATGCGCGTATCTTCCAACTCGATAAGAGCGCATCGGGATGGACGTGGACCGACCTGACGGACAATTTGCCGGGCCAGGAGATCCACGATTTGTGGTTCGGCAATATCGCACCCGTGGGCGCGGCGACACGAACGGTATTGCGCGCGCTGACCGCCGTGCGCGGACTGTGGGAGATTGAATTGGGCGGACCGGCGGCTACCGATCCTCAGCTTTATTTTCGTGACCACGCATTCGACCCAGGTTGGCTCGGGCCGTCGGTGGATGGAATCGTCAGCCCGCTGAACTCTACGGAAACGTGCTGGCACTGGCAGTCGCCGGACATCCTCGTAGACACGCCATTGGAAGACAAAAACAGCAATCTCTACTACCAAAACGATCCGCAGGCGCCCACACCCACGGCCGGCGATTACGCGTGGTTCAAGGATCGCAGTCAGGGCGCGGCAGCGGGGCAGACCGCGCGAATTTGGGTGCGCGTCAACAATCGTTCGGTGAATGCCTCGGGGCTGGTCAACGTTTGGGTGATTACCGCGCCGTACTCCGGCGGACTTCCCGCGCTGCCTTCAGGCTTTTGGCCGCGTTTCCAGAGCAATGGAAGCATCGACACCTCTTCGTTCACTGGCGCGTGGACATCACTTGGCGTGCAAACCGTGACCGCGCGCGCCGAAGAACCAGGCATCGCGGGATTTCAGATGCCCACGGGATCGCAAGGCGACCATCGCTGCATCGTCGCATTCGTTCACGGTCCGGGCGCTGCGCTGCTCGACACCACGGGGTTGAACCAAGTGGTCGACGATGTCGTTCCCGCGCGGCCGCAAATCGCGCAACGCAACGTGTTTGTCGGCGCGCCGCTCCCTCCGGGTCCCGACTCGCCACTGCCATCCGGACCTTTCGGTCCGGTTGGAGAAATCGTGATCCTGCCGATTGAATTCCACAATCCGGGCAACAAGCTCGCGGAATACACGGTGCGTTTCAATCTTGCGGCGATTCCCAAGACGGCGTCTTTCGAATTTCGGTTGACCAAGAACGCGACTCCGCGCGCCATCAAGGGCGCGCGTCCGTTGCGTGTCCGGCCCACGCCGCAAAAATCCGGCAGAAAGCGCGCCAAGCGTAAACCGGCGAGAAGCGCAATCGGCAAATTGGCGTTGCGGGCGACGGTGCACGCGTCGGCAGGCGGCGGAATCGTGGAAGCGCAGCGCGTGAAGGTGAAACCACAAAGCAATTTCGCAGCGGAGCTCACGTTGCGCTTCCCTGGGCCTCGCCGCGCCGGAGAGGTCTATCGCGTGGACATACTTCAATTGAGCAAGGGCAAAGTGGCCGGCGGCGCAACGATTCTCGTGCCAGTGGCGGGCCGGCGAGCCACGCCGAAACAAACGCAAGTAGACTGGGACGTCGAGCGTGCCACGGCCGATCGACTCACCGGACGTTCACGCTGATCGTGCTGCTGCCGATCTCGGTGTCGCCGCGCTTCAGTGTCGCCTTCAGAGAATATGCGCCGGTGGGAACCGGTACGTTTGGCGCGGTGTAGAGCTTGAGTTGTTGACTCAACGCTGCTTCGTCGGTGTCCGAGGAACTGGGCAGCGTCAACATCGCGCTGTCCACGGGGTTTCCGGACGCATCCAGTAGTGCGATTACCACGCTGGTCGCCGGAGTCATCGAGTTGGTGAAGCCGCCCGCGACTCGCACGCTCGCCCGGAAGCATGGTTTGTATGTTCCCGGAGGATCGGGGTTCGGAAATGCGATGCCGCACGCAACGAAATAACACGGCAGGGCGCAATTGTCGACGTTCTTGCCGGTCACGTCGAGGTCCGTGCTCACGGGCGAGAGTTCCAAGCTTGGTTGGCCGGTGGAAAACACCAGCTTGCCGATGCGCGCATAAATCAGATTCAAGCTTTGGGTAAAGCCGCCGGACGAGCCCGTCTCGAGGCTGCTCGAGGAACTGACTGGTCCAAGGCCGCGCACGAAAGTTCCGTTGGTGAGCTGCAATCCGCCTTGGAATACCTGGTACGACAAGCTGTCCGGGAATTGGCCGACCAGAGTGTTCAAAGGTCCGCGGCCAAGAATCTTGAGATCGGCCGAGCCGCCGCTCGGATCCAAGTAGACTTCGTCGACGCCGTTGTTCAACAAGTGGACGCGTCCTTGGTTGTCGACGCGATATCTCGACTCCACACCGGATCCTTCTAGGATCGAGACGACGAACCACGGGACTCCCGAGATGACCTCGACGCGCGAGACCCGTTGCGTGGAGTAAAAAGGACCTCCGAACCGCGATAGGGTCGTGTAGACCCATTCGTTGCCCACTTGGAGCGGGAAGTAAGAGCTAGCTGCCAGCGCGGCGTTGGTTTCCACCGGCGGCAGGCAAATCACGGTTGCGGTTGCGCGCGCCAACTCATGCATGCCCGAGTCGGCAAGGATGAAGACCAAGCCGTCGGCGACCCAAACACCGGTGTCGGCGGCGCCATTTCCGGTCAGCGGGCCTGTGAAGGGTTTGCCGGAGGGATCGGACAAACGGACTTGCGATCCATCCGGAGCATTCGTCCAAGTCACGCTTGTTTTGCCATGGAGTCCGTAGATATCGCACTGCGTGATCACTGCGGGATTGAGCGTGACCGACGTTTGAGCGGAGGCGGACAATGTAGCCGCGACAACAAAGAGGAAAGCAGAAAAGGGCCTCATGGTATTGCTCCTTAATGAGGCGGCGCGGCGGAACCTCGATTCAGTATCTCACACACCGGGGGAAATCCGGCAGCGACAAAATGCCGGTACACAGGTGGTCTCGACACGCGCGTGCCTGGGTCGGCGGAGATTTCGATTTTTCCAGCGGTCAGCGGCGGTCTGTTCTCCGTCAGTTTCATTCCGTCCCTATGAACAGCTGGGCTGGGAGTTTGAAGCGTGTGCAAAGCCGGCGAATTTGATCGAGCGTCAGCTTTCGTTGTCCGGCCAAAAACATCGAAACCGCGCTCTCCGATCCAAATTGAGGAATCAGATCGCGCTGTTTCAATCCTTGACGCTCCATCAAGAAGCGCACCACCTCGATCGGTTCGGCGGGAGGAATCGCGTACCGTCCCGCTTCATAGCGCTCCACCAGCAGAGTTAGGAGTTCAATCGCCTCTCGCTGCGCGCGGTTCGGCCGCTTTTGAGACGTCAACTGGAAGAGCGCCTCGGAATACATTTCTAACTCCGCGTCGTTGTGGATGACCCGGGGAGCGCCATGGGCGATCATTTCCACGGGATCGGCAAGTAGAGTATTCATTTTCGTCCAAACCTCCGCTATCGCTGCTGTTGAGCGGGAATTCTGGAAGCGGGTACGATCAAACTGCCGATCAATCCACTGTTGCGGTCCTGAACCAAGACGCGCAACGTGACCAATCCCGGTTGAAGTTGGATGTTTCGAAAGAACGTCACGCCGGCCGCCAAGTGTTGTTCGTATTCGGCGCGATTGAATTGCAGGTCCACTTGACCGGTCGAGGAATCCATCAGTTTCGATGAGGCGTCTTGTTGGGCAATGATGACGTCCAAGGCTCCCGTCCAGCGGCCGCCCGTGGAATCGAAACCGATTTCACGCGCGTCCAACGTGCAGGTAAGTTTCACGCTCCCCGAATGTGAAGCGTCACCGTTTGCAAACTTCGCTGACAACGCCAAGCCCGATGCCTCGAGCGGGCTCCACAACGCAGATTGCAAACGCGCGACCGCCGCCGAGTCCGTGGAGGTATCGGTGTCCTTGGTGGCGACGTAGCCTTGACGGTAACGCAACTCAACACCGGGATGCTTCGCACGCAAGTTCACGCGGACCTCGTGATACTTTCCATCGAGCGACGTAGGGTCCGGCTGAAAACCAAGCGCATACGTTGCCGCCGAATCTTGCAGCGCGTTCTGGACCGCCAGCCCGAGATTGTTGCCGTTGATCCAGGCGTGCCCGCCAGTGGCGGCGGCAAGGTCCTCGAACGTACCCAATCCGGAAGGCGCTAGCGAGCCGCTTGGACCGCTGCCTTTCTTGAACCCCGACGGAGCGGCGGCGGTCCACTGCGGTGGAAGGCCAATCAGCCCGCGGGCGTCGAGAGGATAGACCGCGATATTGGCGGCATTCAGAAAACGGGCGATGGCATCCGCGGGCAGCGGCAAGCCGCCGGTGACCCAAATCAGATTCTTGCGGCCCGGGATGGATGCCGCGTGATTCGCAATCGCCGATAGCGCGCTCAACGTGAGACTGGCGCGATCCATGTTGACTGCCTGCGCGGTGAGTCCATCGGTGAACTCGAGGAATCCGTCGATGAGCGGATCTCCCACGGTCCATGTCAATGGCGCGGAGTCGCTCATTTCGGTGTTCAGTCTTCCGCCATATTTGGCCAACACCGCCCGGGTCTGCTGTGGATCGACAAAGTCGGAGAGCACACGCAACGATTTCCCGAGGACGTAGATCGCGAGGCGATCCTTTTCTCCCAGGCGAATGCTTCCCAGTGCGCGAATCGCTTGCTCTCGGGCGCGATTCTGGTCTTCGAAGCGCGTGTTGAGACCATCGAGCAGCAAAATCGTGACGGTTGGAGCCGCAGCTTCCGCTGCTGTCGAAGGACGATTTGAGAAAGTGTTTCCAGAAACCGCCGGCGACTTTTCAGGATTTCCCTCAGGATTTCCCGGCGCCCGCCGCAATTCCAACAGCTTCACAACTTGCCGCTTGCCTTGATCGGTCACCACGAAGTCGTCGGCGGTTAGAGCGCCGACCGCGCCCTGCCGGTCCGCTACCAGCACATCGATCTCAACCATGCGCGTGGTGGAGCGAATCACCGGCATCGTGTCCGGGGATTGCCGGAACGCCAACAGTGGCAAGCCGAAGGCGATAGCGATCGCGGCGCGTAGCATGGTCACTTCCTTCATGCAGCCGATCTTAGCATGAGCTACGGGAAGCGTCCGCTGATGGCAGGCAAATGATTTATCGGCGTCGTGTCTCGAATTGGACGGAACGTCCCGTCTCCCGCAGCCCGGCGTCAACCCCATAGAACCTCACTGAGAAGTTGGTTGCCGAGCTCACGCCGCTGACTTCGATGTAGCCGATCAGGAGTGTGCGCGCGGGTAACTGCAAGCCGTTTAGCCAGGCGAGTGCCAACGTTCCTGGCACACCGTTGTCGGTGAGCGAAGGCGGACCAACTTCGGCGGGCACAAACTGCACGGAGTTAACTTGACCATCGACTCCGACCGCGAAGCTCAAGCCCGCCAAATCGAGATTCTCTCCGGCCCGCAAATACACAGGCACGCGCGCGCGGCCATCTCCAAGCAACTGAGCTTCGTCGACCCATATCGAGCCGACCGCCGGACCACGCCGGAACGCATCGGCGGCCGGAACCGACGAGCAGGACCCACGCGCTGCTCGTGTGCGCGCGGTGGTATCGAGACCCGTGACTCGCTTCAGTATTTCCACGAGATCCAATGTATTCAAAACGCCGTCGCCGCCGCGTACCGTCGCGGTGTCTACCGGAGCAGCGTCCATGGCGTCGAACCGATCCGTGCAACTGGCCGGCACGAATCCGGGAATCGCTGTGACGGCTCGCAGAGTGTCGATCAGATCCAGCGTATTCAACAGGCCGTCGCCAAAGTTGCCGGCGACGTTTGACGTATAAGGGTGGACGTCGCCGACTAAGTAGGTGGTCAGAACCGGTATGGTCAACGACGGTCCCACGACCAGCGCCACAGGCGAATTCCCGAGGCTTGCGCTCGCGGTGGTCAAATTACCTGTGTAGGTCTGACCAATGGCAGCGCCGGCGGGAATCACCGTTTGGATATTGCCAAGATGGACCGTTCCCGACAACGCTGCAGGCAGACTCAAGAAAGCAACAGCGATTGAATTGGACGCCGGACTGTCCTCGAAGGGCGTCGCCGGAATGCCGGAATCATGCACAAATGTCATCGGGCCGGCGATCGCGGGTGCACCCGCGACGGGATTGAGTTGCATTCCGAAACTTACACTGTCGACTGTCGTGCCAGCCGGGAGTACTAGATTCACTGGGATGCTGACCGTTGCGCCCGGCGATGCTTCCGCGGCGCCGAAATTCACGCTCCCGCCTTTGATCGTGAGCGTGCCGTTTGCGCCCGGCAACACATTCAGGGATGCCGAAGCGCGGCTGGCGCTGGCCGCCGACACCTGCAGAGAATAACTTGTGCCTGCTGTGCCGGAAGGAACCGGAACCAGGACGGTACCCAGCGATACCGTTCCGCTGAGTGGAGACGAGGCCATCAAGGAGGAGACGGCGAGGCCGTTCGTTACTCCCGAGGACGAGAAGGACGTGATCGACCCGCTCGGCTGGAATGAAAAGGATCCAGAAATCGCCGGCGCACCGGCGTTCGGCGCGACGGTCAACGTGAACGACACGTTGTCGGCGGTCACTCCGGTGCCGAGCACGAGCGTAACGGGCACGGCGGCGCTTGAGCCTGGTGATCCGTTCAGCGACGAGGCTGTAATGGTTCCGCCATTCGCCAGTACGGCCAGCGTCACGATATTGCTGGCGATTCCGTTGAGGTTGACAACTTGCAGCGAGGTGCCTGAACTGGTCGGCAACCCTTCGGGTACATTCAGGTTCATCTGGTTCACGCCGATAAACCCGGGAGCCAGTCCGGAAAAAGTCACGACGGCGGGAATTCCGCCGACGTCTACCAACGGTGTATTTACGGTGGTCACCGTCTGACTCGGCGACTTCGTTCCTTCCGGCACGGAGGAAGACAACGGACCGAAACCATTCCCGAAGGTCATGATGGATTCGCCGGGAAATGCGGGAGCGGTCCCGGTAATCAATCGGCCATCGGCGTGAAAGGCGATCGCCGCGCCAGAGCCGTTCTGCCCGACGGAAAACAAACCGGGTGACACGGAACCCACGTTGACAGTGCGGGCGACGGAGGTATTTCCGCCCCGGCTGACAGTAACCGTTCCCGATCCGGTGACGACGGAATAGGGAACCTGCGCGTTGAGCTGTGCAGGCGATGTATAGAACAATGGCGCTGCCAGGCCATTGATGCTGACACTGACGCCGTTCAGTGACGTAGATAGCGGCGCCGAGAGATAGCTGGCCACCGAGGGCGCCAAGTTCGAACCGAAGATCGACACGATGGCGCCCGGAGCAATCGGACCATTGGAGGCGTTTGAGAACGCGAAACTGGCGCCGTTGACCGTCCCACCGACGGAGAGAACGGGCAAACTGGTGCCTGCTGCGACGTAAAATGACGCGCCGGTAACGTACTTAATTACCGAGTTAGCTATTTCGAGCGAGAGAGAGTTTGATCCCGCCGCCAAGCCAGAGGGAACAACCACGTCCACCCGATCATAGCCAACTGAACCCGGGGCTAGCCCTGCAAACACCACGCTGCTCGCTAAGCCGCCCACCGTAGCGGTGACTGTCGAATTGAGCAGCGCGGGGGGCGAAGACGGTGCGGCTGCACCGTCGGCCACGGTCGGCGTGACCGGGCCAAGCCCGGTGGCGAGTACCATCACTGTCTCTCCGCCCAGCGCCGGACTGCTGTTGGTAACGAGAGAATAATCGGAATGCAGAATCTGTACCGTTGCGCCAGCGCCAGAGGCCGTAACAATCCCCGGCATGATTTGGGGCGTGCTCAACGTATACGGCGCACTGCTTCCGCTTGCGGTGGTAACAACGAGTTGATTCGTAGAAGCTGTGAGCTCCCAAGGTACCTGGAAATTGATCTGAGTGGGAGACACGTAAAACAGCGGCGCGTTAATGCCATTCACTGTGACAGAAGTCCCCGCCAGACTTGTGGCCAAGGGAAGAGAAGAAGCCGATGCAGTGGAAGCCGACAAGTTTGTTCCAAGTATAGAGGCCGCGGAGCCTGGAGCGACGCCGAAGAAGGCCGAATATGTCGCCGCGTTCACCACGCCATTTGTGAAAATGACCGGTGTTTGGGCGACCACACTGAGTCCGCCCAAGAACAATTGAAAGACAAAGCACCAAGTCAGTCTTCGCACCAAAGGAAACTACTATCTTTCGTTGAGCGCGTCAAGGCGGGCCTCCGATAGAACTCGATCTATTTATTGAAGCTTCATCATCGAAACATGGATGAATAGCGTTTAGAAGGATGAAGAACTCGTCTGATCCAGTCCATTCTTTTCATCGTGTCTAAAGAATTCATCGTGCCTAAAAAATCCCTGTTACCTGAAATGGTTGATCATGTGGTAGTGTCGAAGTTCTGTAGCTTGAGGTTGCCGCGCGCGTTGGAAGGCATGGGCGCGCGAGATGATGGGTGAGAGCAGCGGGGAGCCGGCGAACGGCCGGACCTTCGCCGGGTGGGCGGAAATGGAAGTTCATCCCAGTCAGTCAGCCAGACCACTTTGTATCGTTGTGTCGTGGCCACTGGTCTGCGTTGCCCAGGCGTCGGCTCAACGTTCAGGACGGCGAGCCGGCGGCCGTTCGATCGAAGCGCCTTGGACGTGTGCGCCGGTGTTGCAGCGGTATCTGCCGGAAGTCGGAGCCGTTCGATTGTTGCCCAATTCGTCCGCTTTTTTGAGATGTTGAAAAATGATGTTCGAGTATGTAGTATCGAAAAACTACTATCACGGGTCGTTTGCATTGCAAACAAAAGGGAGTTTCGTACCATGAGAACGATCAAGATTGCCGGCGCCGTTATGTTGTTGAGCCTCGCGTGCTCGCTGTCGGCTGTGGCTCAGGCGCAAGGGACTTTCAACATTACCGGTGCGACCGTCACGCCGGGAACCAACGCGAATCCCTCCACAGCGAACATCACGCTTTCGGCGACGCTTAACAACGGCATCTCCGCGGACGCGTTCACCGTATCGGTGCAGTTGACCGCCAACGGGCAGGCGCCGGCCATCGACATGGACAATGCGAACTTCGTGAACGCCTCGCCGTGGGGCTCGAACTCCACGACCACCAGTTCCACGATCGCGCTGAGCATCACGCACCTGGGGCATCCCGCGTCGGGCACGATCACCTTAGGTACGATCCAAATTCCGATTCCCACGAGCTCGCGCAACGGCGACACGTACACGTTGTCAATCGCTTCGGCCGACGCCGCGAATTCCACGCAAGGCTCGGGCGGCACCGACGTGCCCATGGCCGCGGGATCGAATCAGTCCATCAGTGTGACGCAAACCGTCTCGACATTTACGAAAGCGTCCGGCGACAGCCAAACGGGAACGGCGGGATCGGCGCTGACGAATCCTTTTACAGTGACGGCGGCGGATTCCAATGGCGTCGGCGTGCCGGGAATTTCGGTGACGTTCACGGTGACCGCGGGCGGCGGCAAGTTCGGCGGATCGAATTCCACGCAGGTTACAACGGATCGTAACGGAAACTCGAGCGCCACGCTGACGCTCGGCACCGTCGCCGGCGCGAGCAACAATACCGCGAGCGCCGCGGCGTCGGGACAATCCACGCTGACGTTCACGGCGTCGAGTGTGGCGGGTCCCGCGGCGCATTTGAATATTGTGTCGGGCAATGGTCAGTCGGCGCCGGTGAACACGCAGCTCGGGTCGCCGCTGGTGGTGGTCCTGACCGATACGAACAGCAATCCCGTGAGCGGACAAACGGTCACCTTTACGCCTTCGAGCGGGTCCGTCTCCACGCCTGCCGCGACCAACGGCGCGGGGCAAACTTCAGTCACGTGGACGTTGGGCGGATCGCTCGCCAGTCAATCGGTGCAAGCGAGCTTCAACGCGCTTTCGACCACTTTTACCGCCACGCCGTTGTTGCCGAACTCCGCGACCATCACGCAGGCGTCGGGAGCGGGACAATCGGCGCAAGCGCGTTCAACTTTTGGAAGCACGGTCTGCGCGATGGTTAGCAACGGCGGCGCGGTGCAAGGCGCCACCGTGAACTTTTCGGTCGCGCCGACATCCGGCAGCTTCGGAACCCTGGCGAGTTCGGTGAGTCCCACCGCGCCGACCACGGGATCGAACGGCCAAGCGTGCACCACGCTATCGGCGGGCAGCAAAGCGCAAGCGTTGACGGTGACGGCGCAAATTTCCACGCAGAGCGCTACGCCTTCAGTGACATTTGCCGAAACCGTAACGGCGGGCAACGCCGCGACCATCACGAAATCCGGTGGCGACGCCCAATCGGCGCCGGTGAACGGCACGGTGTCGAGTCCGTTGCAAGTAACTGTGACGGATGGCGACGGAAATCTAGTTTCGGGAACAGCGGTGACGTTCACGGCGAACGGCGGCGGGTCGGTGACGGCCGGCGCGGCCACGGCCATGGCCGAAACGGTGAACACGAATTCGAGCGGTGTCGCGTCGGTGACTTGGACACTCGGCGGAACGCTCACCGGGCAAACGGTGACGGCGGCATCGACGGGTCTCACGAATTCTCCATTGACCTTCAACGTTACGGTGCAGTTGCCCAACACGACCACGATCACACAGGCCTCGGGATCGGGACAATCGGCTGCCGCGCGCACGAATTTCGGCAGCCAAGTTTGCGCGACGGTCAATAACGGCGGCCCGGTGCAAGGCGCCACGGTGAATTTCTCCGTCGCGCCGACGACGGGCGTTTTCGGAACGCTGGCGAGTTCGGTGAGTCCCACCGCGCCGACCACGGGATCGAACGGCCAAGCCTGCACCACGGTCAGCGCCGGCAGTAAGGCGCAAGCGATCACTGTAACCGCGCAGATCACTACCCAGAGCGCCACGCCTTCGGCGGCGTTTGCCGAAACCGTGACGGCGGGCACCGCTGCGACGATCACGAAGTCGGGCGGCGACGCCCAAGCAGCGCCGGTAAACGGCGCCGTGCCGAATCCGCTGCAAGTCACGGTGACGGATGGCGATGGAAACTTGGTTTCGGGAACGACGGTGACATTTACCGCCAACGGCGGCGGCACGGTAAATGGCAGCGGTACAGCCATGGTGAACACGAACTCAAGCGGCGTCGCGTCGGCCAACTGGACACTCGGTGGAACCATCACCGGGCAATCGGTGACGGCCGCATCGACGGGTCTCACGAATTCGCCATTGACCTTCAACGTTACGGTGCAGTTGCCCAACACGACGACGATCATGCAAGCCTCGGGCGCGGCGCAATCGGCGCAAGCGCGCACGACGTTCGGCTCCCAGGTTTGCGCGGTGGTGAACAACGGCGGCGCGGTGCAAGGCGCCACCGTGAGTTTCTCCGTTTCGCCGACCACGGGTACGTTGGCAAGTTCGGTGAGTCCCACATCGCAGACGACGGGATCGAACGGCCAAGCGTGTACCACGCTTTCGGCGGGCAGCAAGGCGCAAGCGATCACCGTTACGGCGCAGATCACTACGCAAAACTCCATGCCTTCCGTGACGTTCGCTGAAACCGTCACGGCGGGCAACGCGGCGAACATCGCCAAAACGTCCGGCGACGCGCAATCGGCGCCGGTGAACGGCGCGGTGGCCAA
>JAJPHL010000060.1 GCA_021325275.1 Terriglobia bacterium
CAACAACGTCACCACCAGCACCTACGACGCCGACAATCGTCTGGTGAAAACAACGTATCCCGATGGCAAGTTCGACAGCACCGCGTACGATGCCGTGGGTCGCGTGCAATCGCGCACCGATGCCAACGGCAACACCACGCAATACGGCTACGACGCCCTGGGCCGGCTCACGTCGGTGACCGATGCGCTGAATCAAGTCACGAGCTACGGTTACGACGAAGTGGGCAACCGCATCACGCAGACCGACGCGAATCTGCACACCACGAACTATCAGTACGATCAGCGTGGACGGCGCATTGGCCGCACGTTGCCGGGAAGCCAGTCGGAAAGTTACGCGTACGATCTTGGTGGGAATTTACACACTCGCACGGACTTCAACGGCAAGACGACAACGTACGGCTACGACACGCTGAATCGCTTGTTGTCGAAGACTCCCGACGCCAGTTTCAGCGCGTCGCCGGTGACGTTCACGTACACGAATACCGGAAAACGCCAAACGATGGCCGATCCGAGCGGCACGACGACCTACGGCTACGACAATCGCGACCGTCTCACGTCGAAGGCCACGCCCGAGGGCACGCTGAACTACACCTATGACCTTGCCTCTAACCTGACAGTCCTATCGACAGCAGGACTGGCGGTCAACTACACTTACGACGTGCTGAACCGCTTGGCCACGGTCGCGGAACCGAACACAGGGACCACGTCGTACTCGTACGACGCGGTCGGTAACCTGGGATCGTTCACCACGCCGAACGGAGTGTCGCACGCCTACACGTACGACAGCCGCAATCGTCTGACCAATCTCGCCGTAGGGACCAACACCACACCGTTGGCCAGCTACGGGTACACGCTCGACGCCGCGGGTCATCGCACGTCGGTGACGGAACTGAGCGGCCGCACGGTGAATTATGCCTACGACAATATCTATCGCTTGATGAGCGAAACGGTGTCGGGCGTCGCGGCGTCGGGTGCGGTTTCCTACACCTACGACGCGGTCGGTAATCGCAAGACGCTTACGTCGACGCTCGCTCCGATTCAATCCGCAACGTCGAACTTCGATAACGATGATCGCCTCTCGACCGACGGCTACGACCCGAACGGCAACACGACTCAGTCATCTGGCGCCACATACACGTACGACTTCGAGAATCACTTGCTCTCGACCGGTACGATCTCGATGCTCTACGACGGCGACGGCAATCGGGTGTCGAAGACGGTCAATGGAGTAACCACGAAATATCTCGTCGACGATCTCAACCCGACCGGATACGCACAAGTCGTAGTTGAAACCATCGGCAGCGGCGAGACGCGCCAGTTCGCCTACGGCACGCAGCGGCTGAGCCAGCGTAGGAGCACGGAGATCCGCTACTACGCCGACGACGGCCGCGGCTCGGTCCGCCTACTGACCGACTCCATAGGCACGGTGACCGACAGCTACGATTACGACGCCTTCGGCAATATCGTCAGCTCAACGGGCGTTACGCCGAATGAGTTCTTGTTTGCCGGCGAGCAATTCGACTCCGACCTCGGCCTCTACTACAACCGGGCCCGCTACCTGAACACGGCCACCGGTCGCCTCTGGACGATGGATACGTATGAGGGTTCTTCGACAGAGCCGATCTCGCTCCATAAGTACTTGTACGCTGGTGCGGACCCCGCTAACCAGACGGATCCAAGCGGACATGAAATTGACGAAGTCAGTACCGCCGTCGCCGTTGCCGTAACTATTGGCACCCTTGCCGTAACCGCCGCGATTGCATACCACTTCCTGCACCACATCGACATGGTGTTGAAGTTCAAGAACGACTTCTTCTGGCAAGATGACCTTCACCCGCGCAATCCGCAACGGCAGTCGTTGTCGGACGCAGAGATAACGCTGGTCAAGCAGAGCGCTGTTCAGGCATTGAGCCGTGCGTTCTACGGATTTCCCAGAGTTCGGGTTAGCGAAGGCGGTAGTGGCGATCACATAGTCGAGATTGACTCAGACTACCCACGAACTTCTTGCGGTGGTACGAGGATATCGCCGTCAAACTACAGCTTCATCAATTACTCTTGCATCCTCAATCAGGCGGAATTCACCAACGGCATCGCGAATAAGAGGAGGAACCTTCCGGAGATCGGTTGGGGTATCGGCACTACCGCCGCCCACGAGATCGGCCATCAACTCGGACTCAGCACGGTGAATGCCGACAAAGACACTCCCGGATATTACGACAACCATGATCAGAGTGACCCGCTGTTTTACATACCTGGAGGACAACTCCGGTGGTCGGATCGGTCCCTTAAGGAATTAGGCTCGCTCCTTAACTAAGGCGGAGAAACAATGGCGGATGCTGGAAATGCGCGCAATCGGCGGATGGCGATGGGTTGGGAGATGGCTGCCTCCATGGCACTAGGTGCGCTGATCGCGAGCGCCCTGTACCAGAACGTGATTCCTTTGCGTGGCTCTCTCGGTGACTGGCTTTTTTGGCCAGAGAGGCACGTGCCTGCGTTGGGCCGGTTGTGGCCGAGCATGGTGGTTCATCGTATCGTATTTGCTTCAGTGACCCTCGTGCTGACCCTGCCGATTATCGCGCTCTTCCGCGCGAGAAGGCCAGAGGTGCGCCGGCGCGTGCCTGGTTTGATTCGGGGATTGATACCGGCCGTTGCTCCAATGATGTGCTGGGCGATTTCAGCGAGCCTCGATTTGCTCGCCCTTCTCGGCTTGTTGTTCACCGTTGCATTGGTTTGGTGCCTGTCCCTGTTTCCTCGCAGTGCGCCGCGGCCTGGACGACTTGCGTGGTACGGGATGCTTCTCCTATGGTTTGGCTGGTGGATGCTACTCTTTCGAGATAGGCTAGACCCGATTATGCTGCTTGTTCCCGTGCCCAGCGCCATTGCCCTGTTCATCTGGACGCAGTGGACACTTACGGCCGAGACGGACGGCACATACCGGCGGCAACGCGTGGGGACCCCCTTTGATCCCCCTACTGCATCGTAAACGTGGTTGCCGGCACGAATTGCATTAAGTGGACGTTGAAGCGGTGATTGCGGCTTTGGTCGCCTCAATGATCGGCGATTAACTTGAGCATACGAGCGCCAATACTTGGCTGGAAGTTCTTGGATACCGTCTCGGTCTTGCCTGTGGATGTCACGCGCATCCTCACGCGCATCCCAATTCCTTACAGCATCGTAAATGTGGTGGCCGTAACGGGAATAGTCCTCGGTGCGACTGGCACGAACCCGTCCTTCGATGCCGCCGTAATCAGCGTTCATGGGAACGTGAGTGGACGAGGGTACACGGTGGAAGGTGGAATTGACCTGCTGTATCAGTTCAGCACCCAGTCGTGGTTCTATTCGTTGACTGCTGGAGCGGGTACAAATCCGCTTGGAAACTTCAAGACAGGCAGGGGTGCCGGATTCTCTGTCACGATCGGTCCCGTGTTCAATATGTCCGACCCACAGCAAATGTCGGGCGCATCGGTATCTGCGGTCTATCCGGCAAGCATTGTGGGCCTTCTAAGCGGCGCTCTCTTCGACAAGAACGCGGCCTGGGGCGCGATGTCGCAGCTAGCGAAGAATGCTCGCAACGTAAGCCTCTCGAAGATGATCGTCGGCTTTGGCTTCTCGAGTTCGGGACCAACATTCGCGACGCTCGGCCTGCGTAGCAACTCCTTCGGAACATATGCCTTCTACTCCAGCAAGTTCTATCCCGTTTCGAACACTGGGTTTCAGAATTTGGTCGGCGACACGATTAGTCCTCTCCGTTCGGTGCTTTCCCTTGCGGAGAATGGCTACTTCACGAGCGGAAGCACGATGGCAGCGGGCGCGAGTCTAATCGCGCAAACGATAAGCACAAATGGCAGTCAACACTAGCTTCTACGAACGAACGGCCTTCATGGATCCTGTCTCTAAGGGCCTACTCGTCTTAGGCTTAGTAGGGTTTGTCTTGGCGTTCGTGTTCACGCAAGCGTTTGCCACGCTAGGCGCAGTCCTCGTAGGCCTCGGTCTAGCGATGATGTTCTTGCGTGCTGCATTTGCGCCAAGAGGTCGCAGATCATTCTCGTTGCTCGTTCTCTCGAGAGTGAACAACGTGAAGCTCAAAGACTTGCTGGATAAGGCGACGGACGTCCTGACGCAAATCCTACACTTAGAAGAACCACCCGAGTTCGCAGTGCGAGTCTCGGGCAGGAAGCGAGAGATGAGTTTCGAGGATTGCCTGCTTGACGATGCGTTGCCGCGCGTCGACATAAGCCTCATTGGTGTCGAGGGATCACGGACAAGCCTCTTTGTCCTCGACAGTCAGGACAATCGCGACGGCGCGCTGCTCTCCTTCGATACGGACGGTCCGAACCCCGTGTCGGAAGTGCTTGTTGCTGCACTCGCCGCCGCAGGCGCGAAGGTCTTGAACGCACAACTGGGCGATCCTGGGCATCATTGGCTTCCGAAAGATCAGTACAGCGCGGACGAACTGGTCGAGCGACTGCGACTGACAGAGGCACCAAAGGATTTTCAGGACGCAATTCATCGGGTTCATCGACGGTTCTGCGTCGGAAAAGAGCGATGACCCTCTCCGATTCTTTAGCTCACTCCTGGAGAGGCGGACGGGGCGGTGACCTGCGCAACCTATTTTCCCGAATTTCGTGCGATCATCAGAATCGAGAGCGTGATTCTCCTTCGCTGGCCGGCGAATGGGCAGACACGAAGGTAAGACTTCCTGGAGGTTGCGCAAAATGCCCGAGAAAATGGCGCCGCAGATCAGGATGTCCTCGCCTTCCACTGCGCGATAGGAACCTAATCAAGTTCCGTACAGCTAATTAGCTATCAGGTGGAGACATTCTGATGGGGAGACTATCGATAAAATCCATTCACGAGGAAATGATACGCGGCCACGTCGCCGACTTTACGGATGCGCAGGAACTCTTCGATTGGATGGTGCTGTTGCACACGCACAAGATCCAGCTAGCCGGCGCGTGTCTGGAAGACTCACCGACCTCCGTGCTCTATAGTGTCACGCAGCGGGGAGCAGCTTCCGTGGCTGCCAACCTGTGGGGCAATCGGGAAGACAAGGAGAGAACGCGTTACGAGCACTGGTACAGGCGCTATTCATTGGAGGGGCAATATGAGAGCATTGGCTCTGTGCCGTCTGAGATGGCAAAGCGCATCGGAGCGCTGCGTCAAAGGCTTTTGTCAAATCCCCTGGTTACCGCTGTTATTCCCGAGGACGGATGATTATCGAGATCGCCGAGGAAAGCACAGGGGACTTCGGCCTCCCCTACGACCTGGCCGGTTTTGTTAGGAAGGCCGCCGTGACTTGGAGCTTTGAATACGGGGATGCGGCATCACGAGCCGCAGGCAAGGCCGCATGACGAGTGCGACAAAGTGCTCCTAAGGACCGTCGGCGAGGAAGACATAGCCAAGTACCTAGCACAGGCTCCAGTGTCGCTTCGCGAGTTCCTGGCGGCGCAGAACGGGAGGAAAAATACGAAAGTGAGGCCTTCAGCTTCATGATCGACGATGCTTGTGAGACGCTGTGGAAGCGTGTGCTCGTTACCAAGAACGATTACCACCTTGCTCTCTCCGAGTTGCTGAAGCATTGCAGACCGGCGCTAGCGGAGCTAGTCGCGAGATCGCTCGGCAACAGTTCTGAGGGGCCGCTCGCGGTCGAAATGGCGGAGCATCTGAATGTCGATGAGCTGAAGGAAATCTTTCCCACGCTGCTCAAGGCATCTTCCGAGTACGGCCCGGGTACAGGGGAAGCTCGGCGTTTGCTCATGCGAATACCGAAAGAATGGATCTTGGAAAGGATCGAGCGAGAGACGGAGCCAATTCTACAGAATGCCTACGATGAACAATACTGGTGCCTGCATGCCCTGTACGTCGATCTAGGCGATATGAGGTTGGTGGAACAGCTTGCCAAGCGTGCCATCCAATCGTCGAATCCGCATGTTCAGGAAGCCGGTCGCGATTTTTTGGAGCAACTGAGAGACACTAACCGCAGGCCATAAACCGAAAGACGCGTCCGACTCGAAACTGACATGCACATCGTCGAGATGGAAAATCGTATGTCCTCGCCTTACAATGCGCGATAGGAACCTAATCAGAGAATTACTGAGCAATCCCGGGATCAGGCGGAGATCTCGAACATTCCTCGACAGGGAGTGATCTCCGCGATTAACATTTTGACGCCGAATGGGTGGATACGTTTCGTTCCGTAAGGAAAGGGCAGGATATGCCTTGGTCACTCATAGTTCGCGCTAAGAGGAAGCCGTCATTTGCGGCCGTCTTGAGTCAAACGTCGTCCGTCCTGTCAGAGTTGCTAAACCTCAACGCAGTGCCAAGATTAGAGGCGGAACTGCCACCGGCGCGGATGGGTTCAACGCTCGATGGAAAACTGATTGACAGGGACTTCCCTGGTGCATACGTGCGCCTTGTTGGGATTGAACGGTCAATGGCGAGCTTTCTGGTCTTCGACTCCCCGGTACAAGGAAGCGGGGAGCGTCTGCTCTTGTCGTGCGGGGCCGATGGCAGAAGCGCGGCATCGGACGTATTGGCGGCATCGCTTGCGATTTCGGCTAGCCAGCTCGTTGAGGGCGTCATTGATGACGCTGCTCATTACTGGTTAGCCAAGGATGAATACGATCCAGAGGAACTTCTCAAGCACTTGCGTCTCGAAGAAGACCAGCGAGGGTTCACGACGGCAGTCGAAATAGTCCGTTCGCGCATGGCACAAGCGTCCGAGCACGCTTAGCCCATGTTCCATGTCTTACAGTCTACCCCAACGAAACCGACAAGCGTGCTAGCCGGACGCAGGCAGAGAAGACAGCGAGATTTCGCAGCGCTGCGGCAACTGTTGGCGGCGACATTGTGCGGGGGAGGGCCGGGTCAGGGGAGGGCCGGGTCAGACTGAACTTGACGAATTATCTTTGACGCAACGGCGCTGGCGGCCGGCACGATTGCGTCAGGCGTCTCGGCATCTCCGCCAAATCGTACGCAGACGACGAATCGCGGCATCGTGACGTCGTTTGCCTGCGATGTGGTCGATCGTTCGACTTCAACCACCGCCGCTCCGACCACGCCGAATGCCGCCACCACCAGCACCGGTTACGACGCCGCGAGTCAAGTCACGTCCACCACCGACGCGGGCGGCAACGTCACGCAATACGGCTACGACAACGCCGGCCGGCGGACCAGTGTCAGCAACGCGCTGAATCAAGTCACGGTGTACACCTACGACGCGGCCAGCAATCAAGTCACTGAGATCGGCTCCAGCTTCGGGACGATCAGTTGGATTGCGCCGAGGGCCACAAAATACGCCGCGCCGGCGATGAGAAATGGGATTTGGTAGCTGCCCGTCCACTGCAGGGCGTAGCCGATGATCTTGGCGGCGAACATACCGCTCATTGCGCCGGCCATGCCGCCCAGTCCCGCGACTGATGCCACCGAGGCGGCGGGAAACATGTCCGAGGGCAGCGTCAACAGGTTTGCCGAGAATCCTTGGTGCGCCGAGGCCGCCAGACTGATGATCAACACCGCGCTCCAAAGTCCCGAGACGTGGTTCGCAAAGGCTACCGGGATCACACAAAACGCGCACGCCAGCATCGCCCGCTTGCGCGCGGCGTTCACCGTAGCGCCGCGCCGAATCAGCAACGATGGCAACCAGCCCCCGCCGATACTGCCAATGTCTGCCAAGATATAAATCGTCATCAGCGGCGCCGCGATTTGACCGAGGCTCAGAGCGAATTTCCGCTGTAGAAAATCCGGCGCCCAAAACAAATAGAACCACCAGACCGGATCGCTGAGCGTCTTGCCGGCGATGAAAGACCACGTTTGGCGATACCGCAGGAGCGTTTTCCAAGGGATCGGCGGGGAAAAATCGCCGGGGTCGCTCCGAATATACGCAAGTTCCCGAGCCGAAACCCCTGGATGTGCCTCCGGGGAACGATAGATCAGCAGCCAAAACGCCAGCCACAAAAAGCCAATCGCCCCGACAAGGATGAAGGACCAGCGCCATCCGAGGTGGATTGTGATCCATGGAATGATGAGCGGCGCCAGCACCGCACCAATGTTTGTACCGGAATTGAAAATTCCCGTGGCGAGGGCCCGCTCTTTTTTCGGAAACCACTCCGCCACGGATTTCACGCCCGCCGGAATCACGCCGGATTCTCCAAAACCCAGGGCTGCGCGAGCGGCCAGGAAGCCCGTCAGGCTGCCCGCGAACGCATGGCTCATCGATGCAATGCTCCAGAAGACCATGGTGATCGCGTATCCTAGGCGCGTTCCCAGGCGATCGATGACGCGTCCCACCACAACCATGCCGCATGCATACGCGAGTTGAAACGCCACCACCAAGTTGCTGTAGTCAACTTCGGTCCAGTGAAATTCGGATTGCAGCGTGTGCTTCAGCAATCCCAAAATCTGACGATCCATGTAATTCTTGGTGGTTCCGAAAAACAGCAGCGCGCAAATCACCCAGCGGAAATGGCCGGCCGCGGCGGACCAGCCGGACGCGCGACCGCCACGGTCAGTTTCCAAAGGCGTAGAGGAACTGTGCGGTGCGATAGTAGATGACATTGCCGATCACCGCGGGCGTGGCGAAGATGGGATCGCCCAAATCGTTGCGCGCCAGAATTTCAAGTTTGTCGGCGCCGGCGCGGATCACCGTCACCATGCCGCTGTCGGATGCAAAATAGATTCGTCCCGAGGCTTCCACCGGCGAAGAAAAATAAGCGCCGTCCGCGCCGAGACGGCCCCGGTAAATCAACTTGCCGGATTGCGCATCGAGACACGTCACGATCCCGCCGCCCGCCACCATGTAGACGCGGCCGTTGTAATACAGAGGCGTTGGCACTTCGGGTACTCCGCGCGGCTCCTTCCAAAGCACGCGCGAGTTGGTGACGTCGCCTGTGCCGCCGGGACGGATCGCCAGCAGGCCGTGCTGTTCCGCGGCAGCCGGCGCGGCCAAGCTTTTCACGTAGGCTTCCCACTCGGCGCGTTCGAGTTTTCCGTTGCGGTTCGTGTCGGCGGCTTGAAAGATGCTGCGGCTGGGGCGCGAATTGTCGGCGCCTTCCACGCCGTCCAGCCCGATACGATGCGCGATGAGCAATTTATCGGGAAACTCCTGCATGGTGAGTGCTCCGTCGCCGTCTTTGTCGTACTCCTTCAGCAGGGAATCGAAATCGGGAAGCGGCACCATCAAATCGGGCTCCCCGGTGTTGACCCAGGTGCCGACATAAATCGCGTCCGGCCCGGCGACCGGCGTTCCCGCGCCTTGCGTTTGCGCGTGGACCCACCATTTCCTCGCGCCGGTGTCGAGGTCGTAGCCCACAATCTCGCCGCGGCGATGCAGGATAATCTCATTGCGCCAGATGACGGGCGTGGCCTTGCTGCCGTTGCGCTTTTCGTCGGGTCCCATGTTCTGAGGCTGCTTCCAAACGATTTTTCCGGTGCGTGCGTCGACGCCGAGCAGATACGTGTTAGGAACTTCGTCGCGATTCAGCAAGACTTTCCCCGCCGCCACAACCAACGAGGCGCCGCTGCCGTGCGGAACAATGTGTGCCACCGGCAGCGGGATGCTCCATTGCGGATGCCCGTCCAGATCGAAGGCAAAAATTCCGGCCGAGCCGAAATACGCGTAGATGCGTTCGCCGTCTGTCGCGATCGTCGCGGTGGCCAAGCTATTCAACGAATGAACTTCTTCAAATTCTTTGGCCTCCACGGTGCGCCGCCACTGAATTTTTCCATCACCGCGATCGAGTGCCAAAACTTCCAGTTTGTGTGCCGGCTTGTCGAAAGCGGCGAGAAAAATACGGCCGCCCCAGATGCTCGGCGAGGCGTGACCGGAGGGAATTGCAGTTTTCCAAAGAAGCCGCTGGCCGGGACCAAACTCCGTCGGCGGATTGCTTGGCTCCGCGGCAATGCCCGAACCAAATGGTCCACGAAACTGCGGCCAAGACGGAGTTGCCTGGCCCGCCAGCGTCGCGGCGAGCAAGAGCAATAGGCCACCGAGCCGCTTGTGAGCGGCGCAGCATCGATGCCCGACGCTATTTGGATAACCCTTCAATCTCGGCATCCAACTTCTTCTGTTGTTCCGTTGTCAGGGACAAGCTGCTGTCGTTGCGCGCGGCCTTTTTCACTTGCAGGACAATCGACTTCTTTTCCGCGGCCGTGAAAGCGGAGTACGCCATCACCGCTTGGCTCAAGGCCTGTTCGTCGGCCAGCGGATCGCCGCCGGCAGGCGCGGTCTTGATATCCGCGGTTTTCTTTCCGCCGCCTTTCTTGCCGCCTGCTTTGACGCTCTCGATATCGTTGTCCATCCACTTTTGCTGTTCGGGTTTGAGCTGCTCGCGGATCTGACGGCGCGCGGCGATCTTGACTTGATCCATCACCCCGCCGCGCTCGTCCGCCGAGAAAGACGAGAATTTCTGCAGCGGCTTGCTCACCGATTCTTCTTCGTGCAGCAGCGGCTCGATCTTCAGTTGCTGCTCACAAGTTAAATTCATTCCCGCGGTCATGCGCTCGAGATTGGCGTGACGTCCGGGGGGCAGGCCTTCACATTTGGCCGGTGCGGCCTCTTGCCCCACAACGCTGATCGCGGCAAGAAGGGCGGCGATGATCGCAAATGAGCAGTGAATCGGTTTCATATCTCTCCTATGAACTAAAATCGCAGGCGCAGGCTGATCTGCAGGGTGCGCTGGCCGCCCAAGTCGCCTTGGGCCTTGGTGGAAGTGATCGTTCCCGCGTTGCTCTTATCCAGGGCATCGCCGGGAAGCTGGAAGTTTGCGTGATTGGTGAAGTTGAACGCCTCAAACCGCAGGCCGAGGTTGGTGCGCTCGTTGAACGCAAAGACGCGAGTCAGCGCCAGGTTCAACGCCAGCGTTCCGGGACCCTGCAGAATGTCGCGGCCGGAATTGCCGAATGCGAATGCGCTATCGGGCACAATGGCAAACGCGTTCAAGTTGAACCAATCCGCGACCGTAGGATTGGCCAGCGAACCGTTGGCTAACCGATTCGGACGGCTCGCTTGGGCCGTGTCGATACTGGCGCCCGAAACGTACGGCGTGAACGGCTGTCCGCTGTAGGCCACTCCAGTGCCCGCGAGTTGCCAGCCCTTGGTCAAGAAGTTGTTGTGGAACGGCAACTGATAAACGAAATTCATGTTGAAGCTGTGGCGAATATCGAAGTCCGAGAGACCGCGCTCGGCCATGGTGTCGAGCGAGTTCTGCGCGCCGTTGAAGTCGCCCGCTCCCGCGTAGTTGAATCCGGAGTTTTCATCAATCGACTTGCCGTAAGTGTAGTTGGCGGTGAACGCCAGGCCGGAGGAGAAGCGCTTCTTGACCGTCAGGATTCCCGCCTCGTAGGCCGAGTTGAATCCGAACGAGTAGTACTCGATGTCGCCGAAGCCGGGATAAGGCCGCGGATACTGTCCGTTCGGCAATATATTGTTCGGCAGCCGGATTTCCTGGTTGAGATCGTATTTCCGTCCGAGATGCGTGCCTTTCGAGCCGGTGTAGGTGGCGCTGAGGACCACGCCCTTGCCGAGCTGGTGCTCGATGCCGAGGTTCCAACTCTGCACATACGGCGACGGGGGACTCAACTCATATCCACTGGTCGTGGTGACGCCGGAGAATTTTAGCAGCGCGGATGGAAAAGGGTTGGAGAGCGTCAATGCGGCGGGGTTCGTGCTCGGCGCGGTAAAGCTTTCGCTGATGGAAAAAGGAAAGCCGCTGGCGATGTCGGTGCGGATGGCGCTGAGCCGCTGGCCGGTGTAGAAAACGCCGTAGCCGCTGCGGACAACCGTATTGTTGTTGCCAAAGGGTCGCCAAGCCAGGCCCACGCGCGGGGCAAAACTGTCGTAGTTGGTATTCACGGTCGAGAACGGAACGTTATTGCCCATGCCCGCCACTCCCACCAGACCCGTCACGCCGGCCGTCGCCAGAGTGGCGCTGAGGTTCGGCAGCGTTTGCGCGCTCCCGATGATGGCCTGTCCCAGCCCGGGGACGTAGTTGGTGAACAGTCCTTCCTGTTCGTAGGGAGCAAATTGAATTTCATAGCGAATTCCTAGATTCAACGTCAGGTTGGGAAGAATCTTGTAGTCGTCTTGCACAAAAGCGCCCAGCAACGATTGGAAAATGTGATTCGTAACCGTTCCGGTCTTCACCGACGTGCTGCTTTCGTAGCCCAACAGCAAATCGGCGAAGCCGTCATTGCTGGCCTTGCCGTTGGATGTGAACGTTCCGTTGAAATTGGAATTGGTCGGCTGGTAGAGCTGCACGCGCACGAAATCCGCGCCGAACTTGAAAGTGTGTTTGCCTTTGCTCCACGTCAGCACATCGTTGTAGTCGAAATTGTTGACCCAATAACGGATGGGATTGGACGTGCTGTCGCCCAAGGTTTCATAACCGGTGATTTTGAATGAAGGAAAGCCCTCGAGGGCTGGAGTGGTGGTCGTGCCGCTGATGCCGAGTTGCTGGGCCCAGTTGACGCCGGCGTGGGCGCTCAGCTCGGAATCGGTGGTGCGCGTCAGTCCGCCGCGGAATTCGTTGACCAGCGTCGGACTCAGCAGGCGCGTTTCCGAGACGCCGTAGAGTTCCTGCGCCGTGTTGGTGGTGGCGCCGAAACCCAGCACGCCGCCCGAGAAAGGATTGCTGGATTCCTCCCAGCGCTGCATCACGCGCACCGACAGGTTATCTCGGTTGCCCAATCGCTGGTCGACTTTGAAAAGGAAATTGTCCCAGCTATCCGGCGCTGCAAGATTGATTTGGAAATTGTTGACTCCCGCCGCGTCGGGCGCCGGATAAAAACCGGCGACGTTCTGTCCCACCACATTGAATCTCTGCGACGGAATGATGTTGCCTGGAAAGCAGGCCGTTTGCTTGGAGCTACTGCACGTTCCCGAGAGTAGCGGATCCTTGATGTAGATCAGTTGCCCGGTGGCGTTGAAGTCTTGCGAGAAATTCCCTTGTCGCTCCAATGTGCTGGGCACCACGCCGATGCTGTTGCTGCCCGCCCGCGCGCGATAGCTTTCCCAACTGATGAAGAAAAAAGTGCGATCCTTTCCGTTGTAAAGCTTGGGAATCGTGATCGGACCGCCCAGACTCCCGCCGAACTGGTTGCGTCGCAGTTCGCTCTTAGCCGACGTGTCGAAGAAGTTGCGCGCATCCAAATCGTCGTTGGCCCAGTATTCGAAAAGCGAACCGTGAACCTGATTCGCGCCACTCTTCAGGACCATGTTGATCTGACCTCCGCCCAAGCGCCCATATTCGGCAGAATAGTTGGCGGTCTCGTACTTGAACTCCTGGAGTGAATCCAGGGGGGGACGCGCTTGCGCGCCGGCGTCCCGAGGACTTTCGTCGTTCAGGCCATCGATCAACACGCCGGTGGAGTCGGCACGTTGTCCGTTGGTAATGTAGGGCGCGCCTTTGCCGCTCTGCTCCGAGGGTTGGGCCCCGGCGACCAGGAATGCCAGGTCGTTGAAGTCGCGGCCGAACAGCGGGATCTCCGCGATCTGTACGGGAGTTATCACGTCTCCCAGCGTGGCATTTTCCGTGTTCAGTGCGGTGACACCCCCCTGTACAGAGACCGTCTCGGAGATCGTGCCCACGCTTAGTTCCACATCGAAACGAGCGGACTGATCGGCCTCCAGAACCACTCTGCTTTGGGTGACCGACTTGAAGCCTTCCTTAGTAATCGTGATCTGGTATGGACCCGGCTGCAGCGCCGAAACAGTGTACTCCCCGTTGGCTTGGCTCATCGCCGTGCGAGTCTGATTAGTGTCTAGAGAGCGAATCTTGATGGATGCTCCCGGCACCGCGCCGTGAGACGAGTCGACGACACGGCCCACTAAAGTTGCCGTGGGCCCTTGCGCTACGGCGTAAGTCACCAACAAGGTGAGGGCCGCAATTATTCCAAGAATTCTGAATCGCATGTATCCTCCCCAACCGTTTCCCAAGCTTCCCAGTGACGCCCAGCCCGGGCATTTTTCCCGGGTTCACTAACAAAGATTCCCCTCGCAAGGAATCTCTGTTTCAAATCGTCACGGCATCGGCGCCGGCGCCTTCGAAGAGGGCACCGGTTTGCCGTCGAACGTGTTCGGCTCCATCAGCTCTACGCGCGTTTCGTCGGGATCGTACAAATTCGCCTGGCGTTTGCCGTTCTGTCCGACTTTGATCTCGATCGGTTTGCTGTAGCCGGTCGCCGCACGGCGTGTTTCCAGGATCGCGACCGCCTTGTCGATATCGGGCACCACCAGGCAGATGTGATTCTTGGTGCCTTTCTTCGCTTGTGTGTCGGCGGGCTTGTCGGCACTGTATAGCATCAACTCCAGATAATCCGGGCCGTCGGGAACTTTCATGTTCACCCAGCTCAGCACTTTGCCGTTCGGCGGCCCGCGCCAAATGTCCTGAAAACCGAGAATGTCGCCGTAGAATTTCGTGGCCTCGGCGAGCGATCCGATGATCACGCCGAAATGCGGCATGTGCGTGGAAATGCGCGACTCCGGCAAAAACTTTCCGGTCGCCTGACGGGTCCAGCCGTCCTTTTCGTATTGGACAATCTCCACGATGTTGCCGTCGGGATCGGTAATATTGAAATTCGAATTACCGATTTGTCCCTTGCCGACCTTCTCCGGGACCTTTACGCCGCGCGACGCCAGGTATTTGCGCATGGTCTCGGCATCGTCGGTGGCGAACGAGATGTGGTTCAGTTGCCAGCCCTCCTGGCGCGGCTTTTCAGCGAAAAGCTCCAGATACTGGTCTTCGTTGATCTTGATGAAGGCGATCCGTTCGCGATCGCTGTCTTTAGCGTTGAGATGGTAGGGCTCGGCGTAGCCTAAAAAATCCTTGTAGAACACGCGGGCCTTGGCAAGGTCGCTTACGTAAATCGCCATGTGGGCATCGCCCGTGATTCGGGGACGCGGGATCTGCAGGGACACGCCGAACGAAGACGCCGCCAACAAACAGGCCAAAAATCGCACACTCTCTCCTTTAACGCACAACGCAGCTTGACTCCGCGGCGAAACGCCCGCAAGTTAATTCACTGTAATGGCCATCCTAACTGCCGCGCTATCATGCTTCTGGCGATGTTGGGCGTCCCGCGTAAAGAGTCGCGTAAAACACGCCCGAGGTGTACAATCGGGGAAGCTCGTGAGGGAGTCATGCTGAAGGCGGTCGAACGTCCGGGGGTACAGGAAGACTACAAATCGCTGGTGGAGCGCGTTGCCGCCAGCCGGTTCATTGGCAAATCCGCGCGATTGCGCGACTTGTTGATCTACCTGTGCAACCGCGTGCTGGACGACAACGCGGTGGGGATCCACGAACAAGAGGTGGGTCACAGCGTCTTTGGGAGACCGCGCGATTACGACACCACCATCGACAACATCGTCCGCGTTCATGCGTCGCAGCTGCGCAAACGTCTAGCGCAGTATTTTTCCAGCGACGGCGCCGGCGAAGCCTGGATCATCGAAATCCCCAAGGGCAACTATGCTCCTGTTTTCCTCGAGCGTACCGCCGCGCCCATTTCCGCCGACCCAATATTGGCGGAGGCGGAAATGCCGTTGGCCGAGGTCGCTGGCGGAAGTGCCCGATCCACCTGGACATTAACTTGGATACTCGCGGCGTTGGTGGTCTTGTTCGCCGCCTCTACGGCCGTGCTATTCGCCAAGTGGCGGGCAGCTTCCTCGGCATCGACCGTGGCGCGGGCATCCGACAAACCCACGGTCGGTCTGTTTTGGTCTCAGGTGTTCCGGTCCGGCCAACCCACCGACATCGTGCTGGACGACGCAACTTTCGGATTGTTTCAGGAATTTACGGGCAAGCCGATGGGGATCGCCGATTATTTCGATCGCAGCTATCTGCGCAAACTGGACGATCTGGCGGCCGGCTCTAAATTCGATTCCAAGCAAGTCAACGCACTGGTGCTGCGCCGTTATTCCAGCTATGCCAGCAGTCATTTATTGTGGCGTTTGTTCCAGGCCGCCGGCCCATTGCAGAGTCAAAGTACGGTGTACTTCGCGCGCGACTACGGTTTCCGCGGCATCAAAAACGATAACGTGATCCTGCTCGGCAACAATCGCTCGAACCCTTGGATCGAATCGCTCGACAATCGGCTCGGCATCCGCTGGACGTTTCAAGACGCCTTGGGTATCTATACGCCGGAGGACAAACTCGCGTCCGGCGATGCCGGACGCTACAAAATTGCCGCCGATCCGGCCGAGCGCGAAGGATATTTCATGGTCGCGTTGTTGCCGAACCAGGGAGGATCGGGCAAAGTACTCATTCTCGCGGCGACCGGCGGCAGCGCGATCAATGCCGGCGCCGACTTCCTGATGGATGAGCCGTCCATGGCCCGTTTGCGGTCGATGATTCCCACGGGAAAAGCCGGAGAATTCCCGGATTTTGAAGGGCTCCTGCGTTTCAGGAGCCGCAGTTCGCTTCCCAAAGACCAAGAGATTCTCCTGGCGCGTCGTCTGACGCACTAAGGATTTTTCTTCTTCGAGCCGGCTTTCTTTTCCGACTTCAATTCCTGATACTTCTTCCATTGATCGTCGGTCAGCACGGCTTTCAACTTCGCGTCGGTGTCCTTGCGCACATCCGACTCCTTGGCCTTCTTGTCGTCCGCGCTTAAGGTCGCGTCTTCGCGAAGGGCGCGGAGTTTCTTGGCGTCTTCCGCCACGATCGGATCGACCTTGGTTTTCTGATCGGCGCTCAGATCCAGTTGGCTGACCCGGCGCGAAGTAGCCGATTGCGCCTGCTTGGCAAACGCCAATGTAGCGCCGAGAAGCGCGCAAGCGACGGTGAGAACGGCGATCGTTTTTTTCATGTTGGTCCTTGTCATTAGGCTGTCTGGGCGATGGCATTGCGCAGTTGTTGCAAGAAATCCGGCACCACCGTAAAAGGATCGTAAGGCTTTCCGCGCGGCGAGAGCGTTTCAATCGGCAGATAGCCGGTGAACCCCGACTTGCGAATAATCTTCAGCAACTTCACCAGATCCGTGGGCACCTCGCTATCTTCCCCAAGCGGGCTCTGCTTAATCTGCCAGTTGACCGCTTGCGGCGCGACCAACGCCATGTCGACGTACGGATCTTGCGTCTTGAAATAGCCGGTGTCGACGATCGGTCCACAGAAGGGCGAATTGACCGCGCTGATGAGGTCGAGCAACTCCTTGGCCGTCTTCAGAAAATCCCCGTGATTCTGGACTCCGATTTTCACGCCGAATTTCTTGCCGTGCTCGGCGCATTCCTTGAGGTGCCCGGCAATCCAGGCTTGGACCTGCGCGCGCGTCGCGCCCCCGGAAACGCTCTCCCAGGTTTGCGCGCGCATTTGCGTGTCGGCGAAAACGCGGATCACCGGTGCGCCCAAGCGAGCCGCCACTTCCACAAATTGCTTGATGTGCTCCACGCCCTGCTTGCGCACGGCTTCGTCCGACGTGGTGAAGTTGTTGCGCACGCCGGTGCCGCTGATCGCGATTCCGTTGTCGGCGCATTTCTTCTTTAGGCCGTCGATGTAATCGTTGCTGGGCACGGCCGGATAGCCGGGAAAGAAATAAGCCGTGGGATCGAACGCATCGAACTTGCATTTGACGCAGAAGTCGACCAATTCCATCAGGGTGACGCCGGGACCTCGCTTCTTGCCGGCATCGTTGAGCAGTTTATTGAACGAATAGGCGTTGAGCGAGACCTTGAGACGATCGGGCTTTGCCGCACTGCCGAGGAAGGCGCCGGAAAACGGCAGCACCCCCGCCGTAGCGAGAAAACTTCTTCGTGTGGTCATTCTATCTCCTTCTTCACAGGCGGCAGGCCCAGCGATCCGATGCCCGCATGAGTCAAAGTCTCCCAATTCATGTGATGGTTGACTCCCGTGGGGCGGTTCCCCGGAATGACCGCACCCATTTTCGGCAGCGTCATTCCGAGGCGGTCGTGAAAGTGGTTATAGGCAATCTCCCAAGTAGGGTGCAGGTTGAATTCGAGACTAGCCGGCGGCGGGGCGCTGTTCGGCGGCAGATACTGTGCTTGAAACTCCATGGCCGCCACAATGCGTTTCGCTTGCTCTCCATACAAATCGAGTCCCTGCTGGCGCGCGGTTTCGGCGGCATCCACCAAGCCGGCAAAAGCCAGCGCCGCATGTTGGGAGTCGCGATAACTTTCCTGCAGCAGGCCCTCCACAAACACCGGCGTGACTCCCTTATTCCCCCAAATCGCGGGTCCGCATCCGGGCGGCTCGACCGGCGCGGCGCCATCCGATTTCAAGTAGATATACGCCGGCGCGCGGCCGCGCCACATTTTGACTCCCAGGTTGTACACCGCGCGATCGTCCAGGAAAACGCCGATATTGATCAGTGCTTCGCTCATGGTCAATTCTTTGTTGCCGTTCTCGCACGTGCCGTGAATCAACGACGACAAATATTGCGTGCGCAGCATGTTCTGGAACTTGGCGATGTCTGCATCGGACCATCCAGCGTTGCTGTACCGGATGATCTCGGCGGCGCGCGGCCAAACGTCGCCGGTCCAGGACGCCTGCACAGGTCCGTTGTTGTTGGTGTGTCCACCGGTCAACTGGGCCGACCATGCGTTCATGATTTTGATGGCGTTGGCCGCATACGTCTTGTTGCCGGTGAGGTACCAAAGCAGCGCCTGCGCATAAGCGGCTTCGCTGTCGGCCTGCTCGTTCTTGCATCCTAGATCGGGCCGCGAATTAGACCCGCACTCCACGGTGTCACGCGGTGTGGGCGTATAGTCGAGCGCACCCAAGTTGCTGTTCTTCAGGGCATCAAAAGCCGTCTTTTGCGGCTCGGTGCCAGCCGCAACCCGCTTCTTGATCTCGTCCAACTGGGCGCGATTCACCAACACGCCTGGATGAACGAATCCGGCGGATTTAGCGGGCTTCCCGCTGGGGTCGGCGGTGAGCGTCACGGTCACGGCGGAATAAGCCGGATTGCTGGTGTCGGTGCCGGGCTTCTTTTGTCCGTGCAGGAAAACCATAGAAAGCAGGAGCACGACGAGGTATCGGGGTGTACGGGTAGAACTCGCTAAGTTTCGCATGAATCGGATTGATCCTAGGCGAGCCCGCCAATCGTGGCAAGTGAATTTACGGGATGGGAAACGATTCCTTTGCCCACAGAGGCTTACAGTTCTCTCTTAACTGTAAAGGCCGGAAGTAAATGGCAAGGCTCTCACTGGTCAACGAGCGAAGAACGCTGACTTACGTAAGATCAGCTGCCAGCAGGAGGAATCGCTACAACATCTCGCTAGCGTTTCGCGGCGGATTGCGCGATCATATGGTGCAGTCTCGACCGCCACTCTTCCAACATGGGCTACATTTTTGATCCGCAAGTTTTGCAGAACGTCTGCGCCGGCCGGCTCGGTCTGCCGTTGCGCGAAGCGATTTCCGAAATCACTCAAGAGTTGGCTCGCATGTACCCCGGCCATATCGAAACTCGCGAGGACTGGTTCTTCAATATCGCCGGAGGGGCCACCGGCATCATGACCGTGCTGCACGGGTCGCTCTCGGAATACCTCATCTGGTTCGGAACGCCGGTGGGAACGGAGGGATTCTCCGGACGCTATCATCTGGACATTTATGATGTGGCGATCGCCGGCGAATTCTGGGTTTATGACGAGGATCACCCGCTGGAACGGAAAGTCTTCGGAGCCGGCGACCTCGCCCACCTGCGACGGGGCCGCGTGAAGGGATTTCAGATGATGGAGGACACCTGGGTGCTCGAATATGGCCGCGGTCCGGTTGTGACGTGCCTGCCCATGGGACTGAGCGGCGCGATATTGAACTTGGATGGCGGGATTCTCTGGAAAACGATCCGCAATTACGGCCGGCTTGTGATCAAGGAGCTTCTGCATGGAAAAACCTAGCGCCGCGGCCCATCCCGAGCTCCCGAAATGGCTGTGGGTCGTGAATTTTACCGGCGCCGTTCTGATGATGGTGGCACTGCCGCCATTCTGTTACTACATGTGGAACTGCATCGTCGAGTCCGGCGGCGCGCTCGTCTCGCCGGTAGGATTGTTCGCCAAAATCCCGGCGCCGACGCTGACTTCGGTGGAGATTTTCTTCGGCTGGTTCTTCTTGCATGTCATCCTGCAAATCGCCGCGCCCGGAAAAACCGCATACGGTCTTCCCCTCCCCGACGGCGGACGGCTGGCTTACAAAATGAACGGCCTGTTTTCTTTCTGGTTCTCGATCGCCGTCGCCGTTGGAGTGGTCTACTTCGGATTTCTCAGCCCCGGCGTTCTCTACGATCAATTCGGTCCGCTGCTCACCACCGTCAACATTTTCACATTCGTATTTTCCTTCTACTTGTATTGGCTGGGTAAGACCTCGCCTACGCCCGAGCGCACCACCAGAAACGTGATCTACGACTACTTCATGGGAATGGCGCTGAATCCGCGCATCGGATCATTCGACCTGAAGTTGTTTTGCGAAGCGCGGCCGGGACTGATCGGCTGGGTGCTGATCAATTTTTCGATGGCCGCCAAGCAATACCAACTGCACCACACCGTGACCGTCCCCATGATCCTGGTGTGCGCCTTCCATTTCCTCTACGTGGCGGACTATTACTTCAACGAAGACGCCGTCCTGACCACCTGGGACATCAAATACGAAAACTTCGGCTGGATGTTGTGCTGGGGAGACTTGGTGTGGGTGCCGTTCACCTATACGATCCAGGCGTTGTACCTGGTGAATCACACGCACGAATTGCCGGGGTGGGGAATCGCCGGAATCGTAGCGCTGAACATGACCGGTTACGCCATTTTCCGTCTGACGAATATTCAGAAGCACCGATTCCGCAACGATCCCACGCGTCTGGTTTGGGGGAAGAAGCCGGAGTATCTCACCACGACCACCGGCTCGCTGCTGCTCACGTCCGGCTGGTGGGGAATCGCGCGTCACCTGAATTATTTCGGCGACCTCATGATGGGCCTGGCCTGGTGCCTGCCGACTCTCTTCGATCATCCGCTGACCTATTTCTACATCGTGTATTTCACGATTCTGCTGGTGCATCGGGAACGGCGCGACAATAATTTTTGCCGCACCAAGTACGGCGCCGACTGGGATCGCTACTGCGCGAAGGTCCGCTGGCGGATTATCCCGGGCATTTATTAACGGCTTCCGCGTTGGCTATCGCATCAAATCCCGAAGCGCAGAGGCTGTCTGCGCCAGTCCGCGTGTTTCCAACGCCGCGAGATAGTCAGCAACGCTCATCGGCGGATTCTTCAGGCTCTCGCGATGATCGCTCGCAGCATCTGCGACGGCGGTCGGCGCGACACCCAACAAGCTGACGACGAACTCATCGGGATGTTGCGCCACGATTCCGCGTGGCTTTAGAACCTTCGCGGGGAAGTCCTTGAGATTCATGGTGACGATTACATCGGCGCGTCCGCGAATAGCTGCCGCAAGAACGTGACGGTCGTCGGGATCGGGCAAGTGTAAGCCCTCGATCAAGTCCTCATAGCCTGTGACCAGTGCGCCGCTCGCATGTTTGTCCATGAGCATTCTGGTTCGCTCAAGTTTCTCGCGCGATAAATCCGGACGCCGGCGCAACACCGCGCGAATCCATTCTTCATGCACGGCCGCCGACCATCTGGCGCGAAACAGACCCGTCAACGCTAAATGCATTAGAAGATTTCGCAACTCGGAAGGAACGAGGACACTCGCGTCGTAGAATGCCGTCAATATGGACAACAGGGTGACCTAAATGCCAAGTTCCTGGTCGTAGGCCGCTAGCTCGGCTAGGGCGGCACGCCGGGCGGCATCCGCTTCGCGTTTATGCTTCATCAGCGAATCGAATCGGACGCGGCGGTGAGTACCGACGCGCCGATACTCGATCTTGCGTTCATCCAGCAGTTGGATGAGGGAAGGACGCGAGATATCCAGCATGTCCGCCGCCTCCTGCGTCGTCAACTCCGCGCGCACCGGAATGAGCGTCACTGCATTTCCCAAGGCCAATTCTTCAAGGCCACGAAGGAGAAGGCGCACCGCCGGCGCGGGCAGGGTCATCGTTTCGCGTGACGGATCACCCACGATCCGAACTTGCGCGGGCCGATCCTTGCGCAACCGGGACGCAAGCGCCCGCCTCGTTTCTTTGGCCACGACGGCCTCTGTTTGGGATGGCAGGGATGTCGGCGGCGAGGCATGGTGCATGAACGATTCTCCTGTGGATGATCTTAACACTCAATCGAAGCATCCGCAAGGAATCGTAGCAGATGAAAGCGCCCTAAATAGCGCGTGATAGGGGTCTCGGGTTCAGTCAGACGGCTTCCGCGCAACGATGTAGTAGCTGGTAGTCGATAGTCCCGCACGATCCGCTTCGATCAGCGCGTCGCCATCTTTCGTGAGGCGGTCGAACAACGCCTTGAAGTGGCGCGGCAGGACCTTGCATTTCACCGAGAGTTCGATCAGCTTCGATGCGCGCTTGTAAAATCGCTCGGCGGTTTCGATCAGCGGCGCCTGAAGACCGTTGATGCTGGCGTTTTTGCTCTCGTGGATTTCGAATCCGGCTTGTCTCATGGGCGAAACGTACTGATCCACAGTGGGAGTGCCGATCGCGCCGATCAGCGGCTTGATGCGGCGCATCAATTCCAGGTGGTGAGGATTGGCGGGATCGTAGTTGTCCAGAGTCACCCAGTCGAGGCACGCGAATTTCGCGCCGGGTTTCAGCAATCGGAAGATTTCGCGGAAGAGTTTCTCGAAATCCTTCGCGTAGCTGAAGGCTTGAACGTGGTACACCGCGTCGAAACTGGCGTCGGCAAAGGGAAACGGCAGGTCGTTCATGTCGTGGATTTGAAACTGACAAGTCTTTGCGAGTCCATGTCCAGCGAGTCCTTGCCGGCGAGCATACTCGTTGCCGCTGGCTACCTGTCCAGGGTCGAGGTTGATGCCTGTCACGCTCGCGCCTGAATACGTCGCCATCCCACAGGCAATTCTTCCGCGTCCGCATCCGATGTCGAGCACGCGGCTGGCGTTGTTCAGTTCCAGATCGCGGGCCATTTGCTGCTCGAAAAGCGTTTGATTCTCCGGGATACTCTTGGTAAGGTCCATCGCCGGCGGAATGTACATCTTTTCGATCTCGCCGAGCGTGCAAAGGTGATTCAGCACCGCATAGTAGTCGACGATTTTGCGCTTTACCTCGCGATAATAATCGCTGCCCATTTGGCGGCGCAGTTCGTCTTCGTTCGCCCAGTCGTGATCGAAGATGTCGTACGACGCCAGGAACGAATCCACGGTGGTTTGCGGCAAAGTGTAGAGGGCCCGGAACGATCGCGCGGCGGTCGAGAGCCGGTACAGGCTGAAACTCATGCTCGCTCTGACGGAACGCTCGCGGCCTGTTCCGCGCGGGGTTTAGGAAAGCTGTAGAACTGATGATTCCACTTGCGAAAGCGAATCAAATCGCGATCCTGCTCCGCCAGCACCGGCCGGGAGGGAAACGTCTTGTTCTCCCAAACCGGAATATCCTCGCTGATCTCCGCCATCACGCGATTCATCAACACGCGTTGCATGATCGCCGAAAAAATCCGGAACCGCGACTTCTTGAACAACACCATGAAACGGAAATCCATCGACTCTTCGTCGATCGGCGTGATCACAAACACGATCACGAAGCTCATCTTCGCTTCTACGTGGACCACCTGGAGTCCCACGCCGTAGACATCGAAGGAAAAAGTAGCCGGCGAGACGAACGGACCATACTCCGACAGGGCTTTGAGGGCCACACGGAAATGACGTCCGTCTTCCTGCCACTCGACGACCTTCGGACACTCGCGGAAACCGTGATGGATGAAATTGAAGTGTCCTGTGTCGATCATGTTTTCCTGAGTTTCCTGGATGTGCGCGCGGATCATGCGGCCGGTGCGTCCGTGCGCAAATTGTCCGGAGTTGTACTCGGGAATGTCGGGGATTTCGAAATCCGGCGCGAAACCTTCGGCGTGGTAATGCGCAAAGATCACGCCGTTGCGCTCGACGATCGGCCACGCGTTCAATTTGGCCTGCGGCGGGATCTTCGAGGAGAACGGAACTTCCACACACGTACCGGAGCCGTCGAAACGCCAGCCGTGATACGGACACTTGATCGTGTTATCCACCACTTTGCCGCCCATGCCGACGTGCGCGCCCAAGTGCGGACAATGCGCGTCCATCACTCGCGCTTGCCGATCCTCGCCGCGGAAGATCACCAAGTCGCGGCCAAAATACTTCACCGGCTTGACGCCGTTCACCGGCACTTCATCGCTGAAGGCCACGCGAAACCAGCCGTTGGGATAAGGAGGAATCGGATAAGTTCTCATGCGATCAGTCTCATGCGACCAGTTGTCTCGCCAACTCCAACATCATCGGGAAGGCAATGCTCGGCCGCAGATAACCGGACTTCGGCTTGGCGCCGGTCATGACTTCTCCCCATTCGCGAAGAAAATCGGCGCCGCGCCGTTGCACCATCGATGCCGACGCGTCGAGCAGCCACGGATACCGCGCGCACATCCGCGCCATCCGCTCCGACCACTTGAAGTCGCTTCCGAATGTTTTCATCCAGCGCTTGTGATAGCGGCTGAGAAACGCCTCGCTGAGATCGTTGGCGCGTAAACCTTCGCCGATCACTTCCGCGGCGATCGATGCCGCGTCAATCGCATGATGAATTCCTTCGCCCGTCAGCGGATCGATTTGTCCCGCGGCATCGCCGACAATCAACAAGTGGTCGGCGGCCGATCGCGCGATTCCGCCGAGGCGCAATTCCGCGCCTTGCATTTTGCGGAAGCGCGCGCGGGGACCGAGGGCCTGGCGCAAGTTCGGATCGTCGCGCAGCACGCGATCGTGAATGCTTTTCAGATCGGTGTTGGCGCATTTTCCGCCGGGGAGAATGTAGGCGCAGAAATTCAGCAGTCCTTGGGCTTCGCGGAATAGCGCGCAGTAGCCGGGCAGCAAGTCCGGCGGATAATAGACCACGCCATCGGCATCGAAATCCGTGGAGTCGGCCTCGATATACGCGCGACTGCACACGGCCTGCGATCGCGTGGTCACAATCCCCAGCGACCGGGCGATTCTCGACGGCGATCCGTCCGCTGCCACGAGCACACGCGCGCGAAAGGGAGCCGCGGCGCCGCGTGCGTGATGAATCGTCCACAGTCCTTCGCTCTTCGAAAACTCGAGCGCCCCGGCGGGATACTCTTCCACTAGATTCGCGCCGGCTTTCTGTGCAGCACGCGCCATTTTTTCGTCGAGGATGATGCGCCGGATGGCGATCACCAGCGGCGGCTTGGTGGCGTCGACCGAACTGCCGACGAACCCAATGCCCTTAGGACTATAAAAACCGCCGACGGCGGCCCACTTGCCCAGGTCTTCGGCTTCGATCTCCTGCAACACTCCCATGCGCCGCAGATGCTCATGCGCCGGAGAGCAAACGGCGTCGCCGCAAATCTTGTCGCGCGGAAAGCGCTGACGTTCGAGCAGCAGCACGCGCACGCCTTGCTTGGCCAGATAAAACGCGCAGGTCGATCCTGCGGGTCCAGCGCCGGCAATGCAAACATCGTACGTTCGCTCGTTCATCACGATCAAGATATATCACGACACTTTGGAGTGCGGCGACTTGTCGCCGCTTTCGTCCTTTGGCTTTACGACCAACGCTAAGGGAAAGCGGCGACAAGTCGCCGCACTCCAAAGGCTATAATACAACGATGAAACCCACCGTCGATGGCCTGCGGGACTACGCTTCACTCCAGGACATCTCCATCGAGGAGCGGCGTGCGCGATACGCCGCGATTGCGCGGCAATTCTACGACCTGGCCACGGATTTCTACGAGTTCGGCTGGGGACAATCGTTCCACTTCGCACCGCGCGAGAAGGGCGAAACGCTGCGCGCATCCATTCTTCGTTACGAACACCGCGTGGCGGAAGCGCTGGGCTGTCGCGCGGGGGACAAGTTGATCGATTTAGGATGCGGCGTGGGAGGTCCGATGCGCACCATGGCGCGGGATTTCGTCGCCACCGTCACGGGCATCAACATCAATGCGTATCAGATCGGCCGTGGGTGCACGCACAATCGCAAACAGGGACTCGAACATCTCTGTCGTTTTGTTCGCGCCGACTTTGCCAATTTGCCGCTCGCCGACAATTCCTATGACGGCGCTTACGAATTTCAGGCCACGTGCCACGCGTCGGACCGCCGTGCGGTGTACAGCGAAATCTTTCGCATCCTGAAGCCCGGCGCTTCTTTCGTCGGTGACGAATGGTGTTTGACGCCTGCGTACGACCCTGCCAACGCCGAACACCGGCGCATCAAGCGCGACATCGAGGTCGGCAACGGATTACCCGACATCGAGAGCATTGAAGTCGTGCTCACAGCGCTCCGCAGCGCCGGATTTGAGATTGTGCTGCACGTGGACCTGGCGTCCTCGGGATCGCCGGAGACGCCGTGGCATCTTCCGCTCTCGAAACGCTGGTCGATGGCGCAACTACAATGCACAACGATCGGTCGCGTGATCACCACGGCCGTGCTGAAGTTGATGGAATCTGTCCGCGTGGCGCCGGCGGGCACCGCCGCCGTGAACGAGTTGCTTTGCACCGCGGCCGATTCGCTGGTCCAAGGTGGACGGATCGGAATCTTTACGCCGCTCTACTTTCTACACGCGCGTAAGCCTACTGGATCGTCACCAGCCCGGTAGCGGAAGGCTGCAGCGCCGGTTCCGGCGTATAAATAGAAGCCGCCGCTTTGCCGTCCCGCACGTCTTCGCCGAAGCGGATCAAGTGATGGCTAACGGTGGCGATATGGATTAGGTAATCCACGTGTCCTTCGCGCAGCAGTTCCCATGCCAGGCGCCAGAACTCACGTTTGTAGTTCGACCGAACGCCGATGTTCCAGAAGATCGTCGCCAGCGCGAAGACACCAATCCGCACGATCCGCCAGGAAAATCCGTAGCGTGCCATCGCCAGCTTCTTCTGATTCGGAAACGTGTTCTTGATGTTGTAGCGGAAGCGGTCATATAACCCTTTGGGTTCGTAGCTCGCCGCAATCGCTTGCTTCCACTGATTGATCACCACATCGTGCGGCAGCTTGAACACCACGTTCGAATCCACCCATTCATCTTCCGCGATGATCCGGTTTTCGGTTTCCAGTTTGTCCCACAGCGGCGACTTGGGAAGGGCGAAGAGCACGTTGAGTAACACCAACGGAATCTCCGCGTCGCGGACCATCTGAATGACATGCTCCGCAGCGTCCGGGCCGTCCGCGTCCATGCCAAAAATAAAGCCTGCGCTCAGTTCGATGCCGAAGGAGTTGAAGATTTTCACTGCTTCCAGAATCGGCATGCGAATGTTCTGGTGTTTGTCGATGTTTTTGAGCGTGGCGGTGTTCGGGCTTTCGATGCCGAAGTACATGCCGACGAAGTACGCCTCCTGGAGCAGTGCGAGCAGTTCACGGTCTTGCGCCAGGTTGAGCGTACACTGCCCGCTCATGCGCAGGCGATAGTTGGTGCGCTTCTGCCACTCGATCACGTGCGGGAGCAGCTCCTTGGCGGCCTTCTTGTTGCCGATCAGATTGTCATCCACCCAAAAAATCGTGGTGAGGGGATTGTGCGAGATGATGGCGTCCAGCTCGGCCACTAAGCGTTCGGGCGATTTCACGCGCGGCTCGTGTCCGTAGAGCGCCGGGATGTCGCAGAAATCGCAAGTGTAGGGGCAGCCCGACGACCACTGGATACTCAAGAGCATGTACTTGTGCATGGGCACCAAGTGGTACGCGGGAATGGGGAAATCGTTGATCGGCAATCTGTGCTGTGTGGTCAGCACGATCTGTTCGGCCGGCCGCTCCACGGATTCGTCGAGCAACCGGATCAATTCGTCCGTCGAGTCGCCGAGTTCTCCGACTTGGAGAATATCGAAGCCGGGGTGGTAAGACGCTCGTGAGCTTACCGACGGTCCTCCGGCGATCGCGACTTTTCCGAACGCGTGAGCGCGCTCCGCGAGGAAGGCCATGCGCTTTTTCTGGACGTGCATGCCCGAAACAAAGACCGCGTCGGCCCATGCGAAATCGGCGTCCTCGGTGGGACGAATGTTCTCATCCACGACGCGCACTTCCCACTCTTCCGGAAGATACGCGGCGATGGTCAGGATGCCCTGCGGCGTCATGAAGGCGTCGGTATCGGGAAAGAACTGATACGCGTGATAAAAGTTGGCGAACGCGGGAACGTATCGGGCAAAAACGCAGAGTATCTTGCGGCGGCTTTGAACCCCAGAATAGCGCATATCTCCGCCGATGCTATCAGAGCGTTGCTCACGCGTCAATCAGCAGTCCTTATTCGCGGCGGGACCATTTGGAGTGCGGCGACTTGTCGCCGCTTTCTCAATGCGTTGGCGTAAAGCTGAAGGACGAAAGCGGCGACAAGTCGCCGCACTCCAAAGTGTTGCTCCGTAAAAGCGTGGTTCTGAAAAATGTACGATTTCCGCTGTAGAAACTTCTGCTGTAGAATTGAGTCCGCTATGGATTCACCAGAAACTCCCTCGATCGCCAAGCCCCGCCGGTCTGCAAAATGGTTGTGGCTCCTCGTCATTTTGTTGGTCGTCGCCTCGGCGTTGCCGATCGTTCATTATGTCCGCGCACAGCAAGCGCCTCCGACGGCAGCACCGCAGCAATCTGCGCAGACCGCCAATGGCGTCTCGTGCCTCGGCCGGGTCGAACCTGAGGGCGGCGTCCTGCATATCGCGGGACGATATATTTCCGGCCGCCCGCCGGTGGTGGAGACGTTGCATGTTCAGGAAGGCCAGCAGGTGAAGACCGGAACGCTGCTCGCGACTTTGTCCGGACGAGCGCAGCAGGCAGCGGCTGTCGAATCGGCGAAGGAACAGATCGAAGTCGCGCGCCGGCGTCTGGATCAGGTCAAAACCAGCACCGTGAGGAAACCGGATCTCGCGGCGCAGCAGGCGGAAATCTCGAGACTCGAAGCAACTCTCAAGAACCAGCAAGCCGAATTGCAGCGCTACGAGAATCTGCGCAAGACCGACGACGTCACGCCGTCCGAACTCGACGCGCGACGCACCGCGGTTCTCACCTCGCAACATGCCATCGACGAAGCACGCCAGCGGCTGGCCAGCCTCAACGAGCCCGTGCGCGACGCCGATATTAAGGTCGCCGAAGCGCAACTCCAGGCCGCCGTCGTGGACGCGGAGCACGCGCAACGCGAATACGAGCTCACCGCCATCTCCGCGCCATCGGATGGACAGGTGCTGAAGATTCTCGCCCACCCGGGAGAAGAAGTCGGACCGCGTGGACTGATCGAGATGGGACGAACCAACAAGATGTACGTTGTCGCCGAAGTCTACGAGACCGATATCTCACGCGTTCACAAAGGACAGCACGCCACCATTTCAGGCGACCTCGTGGGTCAGGAATTGACCGGTACGGTGGAGCGCGTGGGAACGCACGTCGTGGCGCCTTCGGTGGGGCCGAATGATCCGACGACGTTCAACGACAATCGCATTGTCGAATGCAAAATCCTCCTCGACCAGGGAGATCGCGTCGCCAACTTGATCGACGGCAAAGTGATGGTGGTGATCCACCCGTGAGCCGCCGCATCCCCCTGGCGTGGCGGCAATTGATGCACCAACGCTTGCGGCTGTGCGCCGCCATTGCGGGCATCACGTTTGCCGTGGTGCTGATGCTGGTGCAGTTGGGTTTCAAAGACGCCTTGGTCAACAGCGCCGGGTTGCACATCTCGCACATGGCGTGCGATCTGGCGATCGTGAGTCCGCTTTACGAGTTTCTGGTGGCCCCCGGCCACTTCCCGAAGCGTCGCCTCTATCAATGCCTGGAAGTAGAAGGAGTGGCTTCCGTCAATCCTCTGTATGTCGCCGAAGTTCCGTGGAAAGACAACTGGGACCGGACCGAACACAGCATCTTTGCGATTGGATTTGATCCCCGGCCCGGATTTTTCGATTTGCCGGAAGTGGATCGTTACCTGCCCAAATTGCGAGAAGGTCCAACGACTCTCTTTGACTCTCGCTCGCGATCGGAATTTGGACCGGTGGTTGCCGAACTCGCCAAGGGACGCCCCATTCCGGTGGAGATTGCCGGACACCACGTAGATGTGATCGGCACGTTCAGTCTGGGCACATCGTTCGGCGCGAACGGAACGCTGCTGATGAGCGATCGCACGTTTCTTCGCAGCCTTCCGTACCGCAATCTCGACTTGGTGGATTTCGGATTGATCAAACTGAAGCCCGGCTTCGATCGGGAGCAGGTCCGAGCGCGGGTGGAAGCGGCGCTCCCTCGCGATGTTCGGGTGTACACGCGGGACGGCCTGATCGATGTCGAACAATCGTATTGGCTGAGGGCCACGCCGATTGGATTTGTCTTCAACATCGGCGTGGTGATGGGCATGTTCGTAGGATGCATCATTGTCTACCAGATTCTCTACACCGACGTGAACGATCACCTCGGCGAGTACGCCACGCTGAAAGCCATGGGATATCCCAACCGCTACCTGCTCTGGGTGGTCATCCAGGAATCGATTATCCTGTCGCTGTTTGGATTTGTGCCGGGCGTCGGTCTATCGGTTTTGGTGTATAAAATCGCGGGAGACGCGACCATGCTCCTCTTACGAATGCCGATCAGCCGGGTGGTGATCGTCTATGTCCTTACCGCCGTGATGTGCGTGGCCTCGGGCGCCTTAGCCGTGAGACGAGTGTACGAAGCCGACCCCGCGGAAATTTTCTAAATCGAATTTCAGGCAGCCAAGTGGGTGTTGTGGCCCTGCATTTTCTGGCAGCTCTCCACCACGAGCGAGAAAAGCTCGGCGAACTCCGCAAAGGTTTTTTCGTCCTGCGCGTCGAAGGGTTTCCAGTCCAGCCGGTTGATGACCTGCGCCACCGCGAAGATTTTCTTCTTGCGATCGAGAATCGGCATGCACAAGATGCCGCGCGTACGGTAGCCGGTATCGATGTCGACTTGCATATTGAACTGCGGGTGGCCATACGGATCGGGAATGTTGGCCACTTCTCCGGTGCGAGCCACCATGCCGGCGATGCCCGCATCGATGGGAATCTCGATCGTCATGGGCTTGCCGAGTTCGTCGGTGGCGATCTTGGAGCGCAGTTTTCCGTGCTCATGATCCACCGCGAAAATGGTGCAGCGATCCGCGTTAAGCAGCAGACGCACCTTTTCGCCCACCGCGGCCAAGACTTGGTCGAACAGCGCTTCCACGGCGTCCCGGTTGCCGAGTTCGCTGGCTTTCAAGAAGCCTTCGAACTCCGAAGTCATCTGCTCCAGCATTTCGACGAACTGCTTGTTGGAGAGCTCCGAAACGTGTTTCACCAGATCGCCGCGTTGGTGAAGTTGCGCGAACGCTCCCAGGAGATGGCCGGTGTTGGCGGCCAACCCTTCCGCAAACGAGCGGATCGAGCCGTCTTCCAGGGTCAAAATTCGATCCGCGATATCGAGAATGCGGTTGTCGTGCGTCACCAGCAGAATCGCGCAACCTTGCTTCCGCGCCAGGTCCTGCAGAATCTCCACCACCTCGCGTCCGCTCTTGCGATCGAGCGAAGCGGTCGGCTCGTCGGCCAGGATAATTTTGGGGCGGCGGACGAGCGCGCGCGCAATCGCCACGCGCTGCCGTTGACCGCCGGAAAGCTGGTCCGGCCGATAATCGACGCGCTCGTCCAGTCCCACCAGCGAGAGCAGTTCCACGGCGCGCCGGCGGGACTCCTTGGCTGACAACGATCGTTCCAGCCCCATTGACATCTCGACGTTCTCGCACGCGGTGAGTGCGTTGAGAAGGTTGTGCTGTTGAAAAATGAAGCCAATGTTTTCGCGAATCTCCATCAGGTCTTCGGGGCTGGCGCCGTTCAACTCGCGGTCCAGCACCGTCATGCTGCCTTCCTGAACCGAACGCAGCGCGCCCGCCAACGTGAGCAGCGTGGTCTTACCGGATCCCGAGGGTCCCGTGAGAAGAACGATTTCTCCGGGCATGATCTCCGCGCTGACGTCGAACAAAACGCGTTTGCGAAGCGCTCCTTTGCCGTAGTAATGGCTGACCTGTTGCGCGGCAATCAATGGTTGCATTTCCGTTGAGTATACCTGAAACGGCTAACTCCGTAGTACGGTCCAACCGAATGGCCGCCGTGATACTGTCGGATCAGGATTCGGGATCGTCATGAGTATTCCAAAACTTTCCGGCGGGCTGCCGTGGCTGGGCCACGCGCTGGAATTCCACCGCAATCCGGTGGACTTCCTGAGCCGCGGACGAGAACGCTACGGCGAAATCTTTTCGTTTCCCCTGGCCGGCCAGCGCGTCAACGTGCTCACCGAACCGCGCGGGAATGCGGCCTTCTTCCGTGCGCCCGACGATCAATTGAGTTCCCGCGAAGCCTACCAGTTCACCGTGCCGATGTTCGGCAAAGGCGTCGTCTACGATGTGCCACCGGAAACTTTGGACGAGCAGATTGGCTTTCTCTTGCCGGCGCTACGCGACGCTCGCATGCAGACGTACGCGCAATCGATCGAAGAAGAAACCGAAGAGCGTTGCGCGGAATGGGGCGACGAAGGCGAAATCGAGTTGGCGGAATTCATGAACGAGTTGACGGTCTTCAACGCCTGCCGCTGCTTGATCGGGCGGGAATTCCGCCGCCGGACCTCCGCCGAATTTGCGCGCAGCTATCATGATCTGGAATGCGGCGTGAACTTGGTGGCGTTCTTCAATCCGCGGATTCCAGTTCCTAAGAATCTCCGCCGCGATCGGGGACGCGCCAACATCGTCCGTCTGATTTCTCGAGTCCTGAAAGAACGGCGGCAGAAACCCGCGGCCGACGAGGATTTCGTCGATACGCTGATGGCGGCCCGCTACGCGGACGGCCGCGCTCTCTCCGACGACGAGATCGCCGGAATGCTGGTGGTCTCGATCTTTGCCGGCCAGCACACCAGCGCCGTGATGTCCGCCTGGACCGGCATTTTACTCCTGCAACACCCGCAGTATCTCGAGCGCGTGCGCGCCGAGCAATCGCTGCTTCCTGCCGGCCAACCGCTGACACTCGCGTCTTTGCGATCGCTCGTCGTACTCGAGCAATGCATCAAGGAAGCGGAACGCATGTTCCCTCCAATCGTCATGCTGATGCGCATGATCCAGCGCGATTTTACGTACGAAGGTCACGTGATGCCCGCGGGAGACTTGGTGATGGTCGCGCCGGCTGTGACGCATCGGCTTCCCGATGTCTTCCGCGATCCGGATCGTTACGATCCCGATCGTTTCGGACCGGGCCGCGAGGAAGATCGCCGCACGCAGTTTTCGTTGATCGGTTTCGGCGGCGGCAAACACCGCTGCGTCGGTTCGGGATTCGCGTATCAGCAGATTAAAACGATCTGGACGGTGCTTCTCCGCCGTTTCGATTTGCAACTCGCGCCGGGAGAATACGTCCCTGACTACTCGACGTGGGTGGTGGGACCGCGCCGTCCCTGCATGCTGCGATATCGCAGGCGCCGTCGAGCAGATGCAATCGCGAAAGCCTCATGACCGAACCCACGGCAATCGACGGCACGGAAAACGGCGTCTCCACTGCTCTCGAGCGGGCGTGGGAGTGGATCGGCGCACGGCAGTCTGCCAACGGCTGTTGGGAAGGCGAGGTGATCTGGTGCCCCATGATCACGGCACAGTACGTCATCGCCCGCCGAATCCTCAATCTCGGATTCGATGACTCGACGCGCGACGGAATCATCCGCTACTTCGAGACCACGCGCGTGAACGGCGCGGGTTGGGGATTGCATCCGGAATCCCAACCATACGTGTTCGTGACGACGCTCGTTTACGTCGCGCTGCGTTTGTTGGGCGTGCCGCCCGAGCATCCGCTGACGCAGCCGGCGCGCGAATGGCTGCTGGCACAACCGGGCGGTGTCGCCGCCATTCCCACGTGGGGCAAATTTTGGCTGGCGCTCATCGGACTCTACGAGTATCGCGGAATGAGTCGGATTCCGCCGGAACTCTTTCTGCTTCCGCGATGGCTGCCCGTGCATCCCGACAAACTCTATTGCCACACCCGCTACATCTATCTGGGAATCGCGTATCTCGCGGGTCGTGAATTCCGCGTTGAACTGCCGGAAACTTCCGAACTGCGCCGTGAACTCTACGCCGATCCCTATGCACGGATAGAGTTCGCATCGTTCCGCAATCGTGTTTCGCCGTCCGATGTGTACGTGGAACCGTCACCGCTGCTGCGGCGCGTGTTTGGTCTTCTGCGCTGGGCCGCGCGCCTCTCGCCTGCGCCACTCAAACGTCGCGCGCTGGCGCATTGCGCTTCGAGAATCGAATATGAGCAGCGCGCCAGCCGCTATCAGGGCCTTTCGCCAGTCAACGGCATTCTGAACACGATCGCGATGTTCGACATGCGGCATTCCGAACTAGCAACCAGCGTCGAGGGCCTCGAGCGCTGGCGTTGGCAGGATGATCGTGAAGGCGTGCGCTTCGCGGGGGCGCGGTCGAACGCATGGGATACGGCGTTTACCATGCAGGCGCTTGTTGAATACACACCTGCCGGCGCGCAAGCGCGCGAGTTCCTGCGCCGCGGTTACGGATTTCTCCGCGACACTCAGATGATCGAGGAATTGCCCGATCTCCGCGCGCAGGCGCGCGATCCCATTCGCGGCGGATGGTGCTTTAGCGACGGTCAACATCGCTGGCCGGTCAGCGATTGTACGGCGGAAGCATTGTGCGCCATTCTCGCGGCGCACGATTCGCCCGGATTGATTCCCGCCAACCAGAGAATTTCCGACGATCGCCTGCAATCCGCGGCCGAGTTCATTTTGGCGCGGCAGAATCCGGATGGCGGATTCGGCACCTACGAACGCCGGCGCGGCGCGCGATTCTTGGAGCAGATCAATCCATCCGAAATGTTCGGCCAATGCATGACGGAAGGTTCCTACATTGAATGTACTTCCTCCGCGGTAAAAGCCTTGTCGAGATTCGCGCGCGCTTTTCCCGGGCGAATCGCGACGGCCTCGGCCGTGGCCCGCGCCTGCGCGTTTCTGCGATCCCGCCAGCGCAGCGACGGATCGTATCCCGGCTTCTGGGGAATCAATTTCACGTACGCGAGTCTCTTCGTCACTGAAGCGTTGAGCGAATCACGTCTCGCCGGCGATGGAACGCTGCGGCGGATCGCGGAGTGGCTCATCGCGCATCAACGCGAGGATGGCGGATGGGGCGAGCACTACACGAGCTGTTTGGACGGAGTGTACCGCGAGCATTCGCAAAGCCAAGCGGTGATGACGGCGTGGGCGCTGCTGGCGCTGATCGAGATCGGCGGCCCGGAGTCGAGCGCCGTGGAACGCGGCATCGCCTGGCTGATGGCGCGGCAGTCCAATGACGGAATCTGGCCACGCGAGGCTGTGAACGGTGTATTCTTCGGATCAGCGATGCTCGACTACGAGCTCTACCGGGCGTACTTTCCGGCGTGGGCGCTGGCCCGATATGCGCGGACGCTTGAGAGCAAACGCATGGATCGCAAATGAACGGTACGATTTCCAGGGGAACAGGCGACCCACGATTTGATCAAGGCAGGTTCGATGCCGTGATCGCCGGAGGCGGAGTCGCCGGAGCCGCTGCAGCGGCTGCCTTAAGCCAGCTCGGCATGCAGGTCGCTATCATTGAGCCGGGACTCGACGATTCCCGCCGCCTGTCCGGCGAACTGATTCACCAGCCCGGCGCTGCGGCGCTGGAAGAACTGGGATTGTTGCGCGCCGTGTATGACGGCGACGCCACTCCCGTCACCGGATTCTCCGTGCGTTTCGGCGGCTCCGCCGACAGCAAGGTCGTCCATCTGCCTTATGGTTCGTCGGAAGCCGCGAGCCCGGCATTCGCCATCGAACACACGCGAATCCGCGAACGCGTGCTCGCCGCCGCGGGACGCTTGCCCGGCGTGCACGTCCTCGAGCATTCGCGGATCACCGCGGTCGATCTCGGCCATCCGGACCATGCCGAAGTGCGCGTGTCTTCGAGCGCGGGCACCACGGTCATGCGCCCGCGACTGCTCGTCGGCGCCGACGGCTCTTCGTCTCCTGTCAGTCGCCTGGCGGGAATCGCTCAAACGCGCCGCCGCCTCTCCACGCTCTTCGGTTTTCTCCTCGAGTCGGTCGCGCTGCCCGATCCTGGGTTTGGTCACATCTTTCTCGGCGGATCGGGACCGGTGCTCGCGTATCCGGTTTCGCCGCACGCGGTGCGCGTGATGTTCGATCTGCCGGATACCGCGGCGGGCCCGCAGTCTGCTGCGGATTGCCGCGCGAGCTTGCACGCGCTGCCGGAGCCGTTTCGCAGCGAAGTGGAACGCAGTCTCGACTCGGCGATCGTGGTCGCGGGAGCCAGCTATACGTCCACGCGCAACGAGATCACCCGTGGACGCCTGGTGTTGGTCGGCGATGCCGCCGGGTGCTGCCATCCGGTGACCGCCACGGGTCTCACGGTGTGCGCGAGCGATTCTCTGCGCCTGCGCGACGCGCTCGCCGATAGCAATGGCGACATCGCGCGAGCCTTGCCGCTGTACGCGAGCCGTCGCCTCGGTCCGCAGCGCACTCGAATGGTCGCCGCGCGCGTTTTGTACGAGGTTTTCTGCGGCCACACTCCGGAATCGAGGCTGGTGCGCGATGGTTTGTGCGAATACTGGAATCTCGGCAGTGCGCGCTGTGAGAAATCCATGGCGTTGGTTTCGACCGCCGATGCCCGTCTCCATGTGCTTCTCGCCGAACTGGCGCATGTGATCCTCTGCGGGTTCGGCATTCGAATTTCGAAAGGGTGGCGTGATGGCGGGCTTTCGCCCCGGCAAACGCGCATCCTGCTGGACGTTTCGCGCCTGGTGTTGCGGCACGCCGGCGAAACGCTGAGGACGATGTGAGAACTCCTCTGAATTCGCTGTGAAATCCGTGGCTCCACTCACCCAATTTTTTGAGAGATACTAATGAATACCAATCCCCTCCGTCTCCGTCTTCACCTGATTGTTGGGCTTCTCGCAGTATCGACCTTAACCCTCGGGCCCCTCTACGCGCAGGACAAGCCGGCGCCAGCACCGCTGACGCTGAGCATGAAGGATGCCATCCTCATGGCCCTGTCGGCCCAGGGAAATCCGACGGTCGGCATCGCCGCGGAGTCGGTGAAAGCCGCCGAAGCGAAGCGGCGTGAGGCTCGCTCGGCGATGCTGCCCCAGGTCGATACGACGGTCGGCGCGCAGAACCAGATTCTCAACCTCCAAGCGGGCGGATTTGGTTCGATCCAGTTCCCAGGTGGTTTTGGATTTCCCAAGAGCGTGGGACCGTTCGATACCATCGACGCCCGAGTACACATTCACCAAAACTTCTTCGATTGGGCGTCGATGAGCCGCGACCGCGCCGACAAGATCGCCATTCAGACGGCCAAGAGCGAAACCGACGATGCGCGGGATCGCGTGGCGTCGCAAGTTGCCAAGCTGTATCTAGCGGCGCAGCGGGCCGCCGACGCCGTCCGTCCGCTGGAAGCGTTAGTGGCGTCGACGGATTCTACATTGAAGGAAATCGCCAACCGTGGCGAGGCCGGCGAAGCGTTGGGCATCGATATTGCGCACGCCCGCGTGCATTTGTCCGTCGAGAAGCAGCATCTCCTCGAAGCCCGCATGGAAAAAACGCGCGCCTACATGGAACTGCTGAGCGCCCTGAACCGCGATCTCGACACGCCGCTGCAACTGACGGACTCGCTGACCTTTACCGCTGAGGAGCCCCTAAAGCCGGAACAGGCGTTAGCCACGGCGTTGCAGTCCCGCAGCGACATCGCCGCGCAACGCCGGAAAATCGAGGAGACTCGCCTCCAGGATTCCGCGATTCATTCCGAGCGCATTCCCTCGGTGGTTGGCTACGCCAACGTTGGAACATTGGGAACCACCGTCGACAATTCCATCGGCACGTATGATGTGGGAGTTTCTTTGCGAATCCCGGTCTTCGACGGCGGACGCCGCGATTCCCGCCGCGAGGAGACACAGTCCGCCATCCGCACGGAAGAACTTCGCGCCAAACAACTCGAGCAACGAGTGACGTTAGAGATCCGCCAGACGCTGATCAAGCTCGAGATGTCGCGCGGCCAGATCGAGATCGCCGATCAGCAAATCGAAGTCGCGCGTCAGGAGTTGGACCACCGCACTCGTCGTCACGACCAAGGCGTGGGAGGTCAACTCGACGTGTTGGACGCTCAGACCAGTCTGGCTCAGGCAACCGATGCCAAAAACGTGGCGTTGTACGCGTGGAACGAAGCCCGCGTCGAACTGATGCAGGCGATGGGCACCATTCGCAAGCTGGCGCAATAGCAACTTGGGAGTAGCGCGTCGCCGACTCAACGTCGAAGGACCGAAAGGTACGCCGCCCAGGGACCGACTTGGTCCACATAGCGTATCGCCATCATGCGATTGATCTGGTTCAGATGGTTCAGATCATGCACGGCCCACGTCGCAAGGAGTTGACGCAAGGTCACGACACCGAGAGCGGGATGCGTGCCGGTGAGATCCAATTGAGAAGCAGTTACCCGCAGGCGTCGCAGATCTTCGACGCTTTTTGCGCGCAGGTCCGCGAATTCATCCAGCAAGTAGATGATCGTCTTCCCTTGACTGTCTCGGAGCTGCGCAAAGCGGTCAAAGGGTGTGAACGGGACTGAAGGGCCGTGCTTGAGAATGATGTTCGCGCGCGGCATCCAATCGGTCTTTTCGCCGTGGTTGAGGTGTCCGACAACATCGAACGGACTCCAGTGCTCAGGATCGTCCTTGCTGTGAACCCATGGCTCCGGCAGGTCTCTGAGCAAATCGTCCAAAACCTTTGGCGTGCGCGTGAGAATTGCGATGGTTTCGGAAAGAAAAATTTCGCTCATATAAGAAGGATCGTTCAGCCAAGATCACAAGTGGGTTTCTTGCCCGCCTCCTGGAAAACAAGCTTGTCGGATGTATCTTTCGCCGGTATCGGCCAGAATCACCACGGTGGTCTCTCCAGCGGATTCACATCGTCATTCGGTTCGCAAGGCCGTAATGGGGTCCACGCGTCCCGCGCGACGGGCCGGCAGATAGTTGGCCATAATGCCGGTCGCCACCACCGTGACTCCCGCCGCCGTGAAGACGCTCGCGTCGGTGGAGCCCACTTCGAACAGCAGCGCGGCGAGCAAGCGGCCGGAGAGCACGGCGCCGACCGCTCCCACCGCCAACCCAAACAGAATCGGAACCATGCCCTCGCGCAAAACCATTTGCACCAATTGGCCGGGGGCCGCTCCCAGCGCGGATCGAATGCCGATTTCTTTTTCGCGGCGCACAATCGCATACGACGCGACGCCGTACACTCCGACACTCATCAGCAATAGCGCCACCACGGCGAAACAGGCCAGCAGCGACGCCGCGAAGCGGCGATCGCCCACGCCGTCGCGCATCAGTTCGGTCATTTCTACCATCGGCGATACCGGCAAGTTAGGATCCACCGATTGAATCTCGCGCGTCACGGCGCGGCTGAGCTGGGCGCGGTCTCCCGTGCCGCGAACCAGCACGCCCATCAGCCTTCCGGGCGCCTGGTATCCAGACGCTTGGTAGAAGCTGGTGTAAACGTGCGGAACGTCTTTTTCATCCAAGCTGGCCAACTTCACGTTGCCGACCACGCCCACTACCGTAAACCAAGGCGTCGCCTGCGCAGTGCCCCTGCGGACGGCGCGCGTGGAACGAATCCGTTTTCCCAGTGGATCCTGCGCGCCCCAGAAGTGGCGCGCGGCGGCTTCATCGACCAGCACAACTAAGGGTGATTGCGTGTCGTCCGTTTCTTGAATCATCCGTCCCCGAAGCAGCGGCGCGCCGATGGTCCGAAAGAATTCTGGCGTCACGGAAGGGGATATCGCCGTGGGTGCATCGCCGCTCTCGGATGCGCCTTCCACACGGTATCCACTTTGCCGGACCACGCCCTGCAGAGGAACCACGGTGGAGAACGCCGCGTTCTCCACGCCGGGCACCGCGCGCAGCCGTCGCACCGTTTCGCGCGCAAGAGCCGTGCGGGTTTCGAGCTTGCCGTAAGTGTCGGCCTTGGGATCATTGGGCACCGGCAACGCTACGCTTCCCGCGACCAAATGCTGCGCGTTGAATCCTGGATTCACTTGCAGAAGATTCCAGAACGTCCGCAGCAACACGCCCGCGCCCACCAGGAGCATCAGCGACAACGCGACTTCCGCGCCGATCAGCACCTGGCGGACTCTGCTATCGTGCCGCGATCCGGAACTGCCGCGCTCGCGTAATCCGGAAACGGATGCTTCCACTTTGCCGGCTTGGAACGCCAGCACGAGTCCGAACAGCACGGTGGTGACCAAGGAAAGCGTGAGAGAAAACGCCAGCACGCGCGCATCGACATGAATGTCGTTGAGACGCGGAAGTTGCGACGGCAACGTGGCAATCAGCGACTGCAAACCGAGCGTCGCAACGGCGACGCCGGCCGCCGCCGCAAAGAGACTCAAGACGGCCGACTCGGTGAGCAGTTGCCGGACAATTCTCGCGCGGCTCGCGCCCAACGCCAGGCGCACGGCGATCTCCCGTTGCCGCGCGGACGCGCTGGTCAACAGAAGATTCGCGACATTCACGCAGGCGATCAACAAAATGAACCCCACGGCCAGCAAGAGCGAAATCAGCAGCGTCCGCGTGTTGCCGACCACGACGTCCTTCAACGGAGTGATTGAAAGTGTCCAGCCCGCGCCAGCCGGATAGTCGCTGCCATAGTCACGGCGCAGCGAATCACTGAAGGCGGCCAGCTTGGCCTGGGCCTGGGCGAGCGTCATCCCCGGCTTCAACCGGCCGATGAGGCCCGGCAACAATCGCGCGCTCCGCTGTGGCGGCGGAAACGGATCGCCGCGAAAGCCCGCCGTGACGTATACCTCCACCGAAGCAGCGCCAGCCGATGAGGGATTGTGAAAGTCCGGCGGAAGCACGCCGACAATCGTGTACAAATCGTCATCGACCCGGATTTGATGGCCGATGACGGAGCGTTCTCCTCCGAACTCGCGGCGCCACAGGCCATCGGTGATCACCATGGCATCGGCGAATCCTGGCGCGTTGTCGCCGGGATCGAACAGGCGGCCGAGTTGCGGGCGCGTCCCGAGAATGCTGAAATAATTCGGACTGACTACCCCGCTCTCCAGTCGTTCGGGATGCTCGCCACCGGTCAAGTTGCCCGGCCCTTGATATACAACCGAGACCCCCGAGAAAACGCCGGCGCGATCCTGCAGGTCGTCGAACTCCGGAACGGAGAAGCCGACGCTCTTTGCGCCCAACCCTCGCAGGTCGGCGCTTAGCGTGACCAATTGCTCGGCATCATGAAACGGGAGCGGTCGCAAAAGGGCCGCGTTCACGACGCTGAAGATCGCCGTATTGGCGCCGATCCCCAGCGCCAAGGTCAGCAACACGGTCGCGGTGATGCGCGGTGACTTCCACATGGTTCTCAAAGCGAAGCGGACGTCCTGCCATAGATTCATTGGGCCCTCCCAGGCGCAACCATCCTGAGGGTTATTGCAAGTTGCGTTCGCGCCGCAACCTCCAACCGCCGGACCAGAAGTCTTTCCCAAGTGCATCGATCCAGCCGACGTTGTTCATAGCGATCTTTAAACTTCGTACAAAGGAGATGCTACTTTGGAATCCGTCAAGGAGGACAGATGCAGAAGTGCGATCGAATGACCAGTACAGATGAGCTTCTAACTAGCGTAGTGCGACAGAGATTCGGCAGGTTACTTCTCCGGTCGGATTGCGTGCGTATTGAGACTCTGCATTCCCTGGCATTTCCCTTACATTTCGGAGCATTCCGAAACTAGCTCCAATCCCGGCGCTCATGTTATCCTGGGGACACCTTGAAGACTCAAGCATCCAGCATGCGTAGACAAGCTAAGATTCCGGTACAGAAGGCCAAGCGTCCGGCGGTCTGGAAGCTGCTGGAAGAGCACGCCCGGCGGCAGGGCGTGAAGCCGCTGTTGGACCCCAGATCCCTGGAAGGCGGATTCCCCGCGGACGAAGATATTGACGCGTTCCTGGAAGTGATCTACCGTAACCGCCGGTGAACGAGACTCAGAACCTTGCGGATCCGATCCTTCTCGATACCGACGTTTTTTCCTATCTCATGAAGCCGGGCGACCCGCGCGGCGATCCCTACCGCAGCCATGTGGCCCGGCGAATGAATGCAATCTCCCAAATCACATTGGGAGAGCTTCTGTTCGGCGCGGCTTGGCGGAACTGGAACGCCGCGCGGCTTGCTGATCTGCGGAGAAAATTGCGCGGCGTTGTCATTCTGCCGTTCGACTCCGAGGTCTGCGAAGACTACGCCAGGGTGAAAGTAGGAATTCTATCTTCCGGTCGGGTCATGGCCGACAACGATCTTTGGATCGCCGCCACGGCCATCCGGTATTCCATTCCACTGCTATCTAACAACCGGAGACACTTTGAAGACGTCCCCGGTTTGGTCCTGATCTCCGAAGCACCCGGGTAAGGGTGGTCCCTGCGGTGACTAGCAAGCTGAGTTACGAAACGTCCAACGTCATGACCGCCTCGATGATCGGCGTGACGTGGCCACCTACATGGATTCCCGCAACACCAGATTTGCCGTGGATCTCCACGTGCAGCAGGCTGCGACGCCCCATTTTCGTTCCTTGCTCATTGACAAACCTCGTGCCGGCCGCCTTCGATACCAGGCCGTGACGCATCATGAAGGTAGCGAGCGGCCCCGTCGAGCTCCCCGTTGCGGGGTCTTCCGGCACGCCGTACTCGGGTGCGAACATTCGCGAGTAGGCGCCCTCGGACGTCGGCGTAAATACGAAGACGCAGAAGGACTCGTCCTCCGTATCTTTCAAACTCCGTAAGCCCGCTAAATCAAGGCGTGCGCGATCGACCGCCGGTCGATCCTTCACGGCGACGATCACCGTTGGATTGCCGGCGCTCAGCAGTTGCGGCGAGACCTCCAGGAGATCGTGTGGCTCGAGTCCCAGCGCTCTCGCACAGAGCGAGCCGTCAAGATAGCGCCCTTCATGAATCGGAGGCGTCTGCAGCCAGATCAGCGGCTGCTCGCCGCGCTCGATTCGAAGCGCGACCGGGCCGATCTGTTCTTCGAGCAAAAATCCAGCCGTGCCACGCGCGACAATTTCCTCTTTCAACAACACAAACGCAGCGCCAACCGTGGGGTGTCCGGCAAAGGGCAACTCCTTGGCCGGCGTAAATATGCGCAGGCGAGCCGCGCAGTCTCCTCTGGTTGCGGGAAGCGCGAACGCGGTTTCCGTCAAGCGCAGTTCGGCGGCGATCTTCTGCATGGTGTCCTCGTCAAACTGCGACGCGTCCGGGAACACCGCCAGCGAGTTTCCGGTCAATGCCTCCGTCGTGAAGACGTCGACGACCGTGTAGGGGTAGGATCGTGTTCGAAACATCACTCCTCGACCTCCGCGATCAAGTCGATTTCCACACAGGACCCGAACGGCACTTGAGCTGCGCCAAACGCGCTTCGGGCGTGCATGCCGTTCTCGCCGAACACCTGGACCATCAGTTCCGACGCACCATTGGCCACTAGGTGCTGTTCGGTAAATGTCGGCGCGCTATTTACCAGGAACATCAACTTGACGATCCGCTTGATCTTGTTCAGATCGCCGACGGCTAGGTTTAGTGTCGCCAATAAATCGATGGCGACCCCTCGCGAGGCTTTGATTCCCTGCTCGGTCGTGACATTAAGGCCGAGCTGTCCGACCCACGGTTTTCCGTTCTCCTTGGCAATATGCCCTGACACGAAGATCAGATTGCCGCTACGGACAAAGGGGACGAAGACTGCCACCGGCGGCGTAACTTCGGGCAGCACAATCCCCAGCGCTGCGATTTTTTCGTATATAGACACGCGTCTCTCCTTCCGGAATGTTTTTTCTATGGGCGACCGCCAGCTTAGGGAAGCGGCAATCCTTCCGCCAGATAAAGGCGGCTCACGGATGCGCCAAGGCGGATCGGTTTGATTTTTTGATAGGCCGGTGAACGATACCAGCCAAGAGCCTTCTCCGCGCTGTCGAACGCGATCACGACAATTCTCTTGGGCGGGTCGCCTTCGAGAGCCTGCGCCGTGGCGGTACGAACGACATAGTGATAATGCCCTTCGAACGGAGCCATCGTTTCCGCAACCTTATCTGCGTATTCCTGAAACGCGACACGGTCCGTTACCTCGACTTCCGCAATCAGGTAGGCGGGCGGCGGCGTTTTGGGCTGCTGCGCGTGGATCACGACGCCGCCCGCGGCGCCGATCGAGATGCCGGCGCCGATGCCAACGACGATCGCGAATGCCAGTTTGTGTTTCATTTGCTGGAGTCCTTCCATTCACTTTCAGTCATAGGATAGGTCGCGCTTGCGTTGGAGTACAGCAACAGAACATGAAGATTATGACCATAACAGTTTCACCGCAATAATCTGTTATGGTATGCGTATGCCCATGAATGCGCCAAGCCATGCCGCGCGAAGCAGCGCCCCGCTCTACGTCAGGATCGCCGAAACTTTCACGCGGCACGTAGCCAACGGCGTTCTCAGACCCGGAGACCGTGTGCCGTCGCTGCGAAAGCTCAGCGATGAACAAGGCGTGAGTCTTTCGACGGCGCTCCAGGCGTATTTGTGGCTGGAGAATCGCGGTTATCTGGAAGCGCGTCCTCAATCGGGCTTTTACATTCGCACGCCGTACGCGAAACTGATTCCCGAACCGCAAGTCGAGATCGGCCAAAGCCAGCCAACGGCGATGGGATTCAACGCCGTGCTGGAAGAGGTCATTCGCAGCGCCAACGATCCCGCATACATTCCCTTTGGCGCGGGATGCGCGAGTGCGGAACTATTTCCGCATCGCAAACTGAACTTGATCATGCGGCGAATTCTGCGCCGCAAGGCCATGCATAGCGGCTATTACACCTTTCCGCCGGGCATCGAGGCATTCCGCCGGCAAATCGCCAGACGGGCCTTGGCGATGCGCTGTGAAGTTTCGCCCAGTGACATCGTCGTCACCGGGGGAGCTCTGGAGTCGATTCACTTGAGTCTTCGCGCGGTTGCCAAGCCCGGCGACGTCATCGCGGTGGAGAGTCCGCTGTACTTCGGCATTTTGAATAACGTCGCGTCTCTCAACATGAAGACCATCGAAATTCCTACGCATCCTCAGCGAGGAATGGATCTGGAGCATTTGGAACGAGCCATCCGCAAACACCACATCAAAGCCTGTATCACCGTGAGCAACGGCCACAATCCGCTCGGATACGTCTTACCGGATGAGTGTAAGCGAGCGTTAGTGGATTTGACGAGCCGGGCCAACGTGGCAGTGATCGAGGACGATCTATACGGCGATCTCACTTTCGATGCGCCGCGCCCGTTGACGGCAAAATCGTTCGACCGCAAGGGTCTCGTGCTGCTCTGCTCGTCTTTTTCGAAGACTCTGTCGCCTGGATACCGCGTCGGCTGGGTTCTGCCGGGACGGTTTCAGGCCGAGGTCGAACGGCTGAAGCTCGCGACGAACGTCGGGGCGCCTTCGTTGCCGCAGTTCGTTATTGCGGAGTTTCTGGAGTCGGGCAGCTATGACCGTCACGTCCGCCGCCTGCGCGCAACTTTTGCCTGTCAGGTGGAGAACGTGCGTCAAGCCGTCGCCAAGTATTTTCCGCCGGGCACGCGCATCAGCAGGCCGGCGGGCGGCCACATGCTATGGATCGAATTGCCGCCCGAAGTCGATGGTCTGAAGCTGCATCGAGCCGCATTGTTCGAACGCATCAGCATTTCGCCGTGAGTGCTGTTCTCCGCGACAGGCCGGTACAAAAACTGCATTCGAATCAATTGCGGCCACGTCTGGACCAAGACGCACGACCAAGCTCTGCTGACGCTGGGCCGCCTTTGCGAGAGGCAGCACTAGTCACAAGCTCATCTGTTTTGGCCTTCAATCGAAATTCTTAACCTGTACTGACACGCCGTCTACTTCGACCATGGCGGCACGACGCCGTTCGAGCGTGCGTACGCGATCGACTGCCCGAGGTGCTCATGCTGGTCTCCGAAGAGGTATCGAATCGCGCCTTCTTTTGTCATGTCCTTGCCAAACACCTTGACCGGCGCCTTCAGATCGGCGTCCGAGAGTCCGGCGATCGTCTTCTGCAGGTTGGCGTAGGAGGTCTTTAACGCCTCTTGCAGTTTCTCAGGGTCGGTAATCGGCGCGGGCCGTTCGCCCGTTGCGCCTGTCAGCGTTCTGGCGAGATAGCCGTTCTCCATCACAATGAGATTGAATACGTCACCCACGGAACGCACTCCCTGACCGGGCTTCCAATCATATTTCCCCGCCATCACTCGCGCCAGTCCAGTGAATTTGTCGGAGAGCGTCCCGGCTTCTTGGGAAAGGGCCGCCTGCACCGACGGTGCCGCAGGTTGAGCTTGCGACGGAGTAGCACTCACCGCGGTGATAAGGGCGAGCGCGGACACCACACATGCAATTCGAATCGTTCTCATAGCGAAAATCCTCTCGTGTTTTTCTGTCCAGCGAATCTTCAAAATATCAGGTTCGCGCAACTGGTCGGATCTGTACAGAGTCAGATTACATCAATCTTAACCAGCACACTTTGTAAGGCGTACTACTCCTAGACACGAAGCCTCATCTGTACTGGTCATTCGATCGCAATTCTGCATCTGTACTCTAAAACGATTCCAGCGTAGCATCGCTTTCACTACGAAGTTTGAAAGGAGATCGCTATGGAGACGGCTGGTTGGATCGATGCACTTAGAAAGGACTTCCGCTTCGCTTTGAGAACCATGTGGAAGTCGCCGCGCATCACGGCGACCGTGTTGCTCACCTTGGCGCTAGGGATCGGCGCCAATACGGCGATCTTCAGCGTCGTGAACGCGGCACTTTTGCGGCCGCTCCCGTTTCATGATCCCGAGCAATTGGTCACGTTGCACGCCGACCTGCGAGGGTTGGGCGCGAAGAGCGTCGGCTTTTCCGCTCCGGAGTTCGACGACCTGCGGGATCGCGCCGGCGTTTTCTCGGCCGTCTCGGTGATCTGGCAAGGACCGGCCAACTTGACCGGAGGCGAGCATCCCGAGCGATTGGAGTTTCTGGCCGTCAGTCCCAATTATTTCGGTATTCTCGGAGCGCGCCCGCAACTCGGCCGCCTGTTCGACGCGGGCGACACCGCGCCCGGATTCGCCGATGTCGTGGTGATCACCGATGGCCTGTGGCACCGCGAGTTCGGAGGAGAACGCTCGATCCTCGGCCATCAGATGCGGCTCGACACCGATTTGTACACCATCGTGGGCGTGCTTCCGCCGGACTTTCGGAGTCCCTCGTCGGCCGGAGCCGGTCCGGTGGACATGTACATTACCGCGGGCTTTCGCGCCGATCCATTTCCGCCGGCACAGCGTAGCGCGCGATTTCTACCGGGCATCATCGGCCGGTTGAAACCGGGGATGACGCTGGCCCAGGCACAAGCACAGTTGGACACCTTCAGTGATTCGCTGCGCCGCGACTATGGCGGCGACTATCCGGCCGGCGCGGGCTGGACGCTGTCCATGACTCCGTTGAAGGAAGTCGTGGTGGGCAACACGCGGACGCTGTTGATTTCGCTCCTGCTGGCGGTCGCGTTCATTCTGTTGATCGCCTGTGTGAATGTCGCGAATCTTCTGTTGGCCAGCGCGTCGGCGCGGCAACGGGAGATCGCGGTGCGCCTGGCGTTGGGCGCAAGCCGCGCGAGAATTGTCCGGCAACTGCTGACGGAATCGGCGGTTCTGAGTCTATTGTCGGCCGCGGTTGGCGTCGGCGTGGCGACGCTCGGCTTGCGGTCGCTGATCGCCTTGTTGCCATCGCAACTGCCGCGCCTCAACGACATTCATGTCGATGCGCGCGTGCTAGCCTTTTCTCTCACGCTTTCCTTGCTCACCACCGTGCTCTTCGGACTGGTGTTGGCGTTTCAAGCCGGAAAAGTGGAACCATCGATTTCCGGATTACGCGAGCGCGGCAGTTCCGGATCGCGCCAGGACAGCAAGGTCCGCCAGGTGCTGATTGGCGCGGAAGTCGCGTTGTCGTTGATGCTTTTGGTCGGCGCGGGAGTGTTATTGCGGACGTTCTGGAATCTTCTGCAAGTGAATCCAGGATTCAACGCGCAGCATTTGGTCGCGGGAAGCGTCTGGTTGCCGAACCCCAATGATCCCAAGGCCGACATTTACGCCAAGCTTGAAGCGCGCACCGCACTCATCCGCGAGTCGGTGCGGCGCCTTCGCGCGGTGCCCGGCGTGGAGAACGCGGCATTCTCCAGCGTGGTTCCTCTGCAGGGCGTGCTCCTCCAAAACGGATACCGCGTGGAAGGCGCTCCCGAGAACGGCGACGCTCCCACAGCGATCCCGGTATCCGTGACGCCGGAGTTCTTTCAGACCATCGGCGCGCCGCTGGTTAGCGGACGCGTGATTCAGGATACCGATGACCAGAAAGCGCCCTTAGTCGTGCTGGTCGATGAGGCTGCGGCGCGTCATTTTTGGGGCGCACAGGATCCCATTGGAAAGCGGCTTCGCGCCACGCGCACCGTCCGCAGAGGCATCGAGCAGCCGACGCCTTGGTTTACGGTGGTGGGCGTGGTCGGTAACGTGAAGTTGGCCAGCCTGGATGAAAAGGACGTGCCGCACGTTTATACCAGCTTGTACCAAACCTCTGGACGGCGCCTCGGCGTGTTAGTTCGCGCCACCGGAGATCGCGCTATGCTCAGCCGGGCCGTGCCGCACGAAATTCAGTCGGTGGATCCTAACCTGCCGTTATCGCCGATCGTCGAAATGACCGAACTCATGCGCGACGGCGTGGGCGATCGCCGCTTCGCGGCCTCGTTGCTGGCGTGCTTCGCCGTGGTGGCGCTATTGCTGATGAGCATCGGAGTGTACGGCGTCGCGTCGTACGCGATCGTGCGCCGCGAAAAAGAAATCGGCATTCGATCCGCCCTGGGAGCGACGCCCGGCCAATTGGTGCAAATGGTTTTGCGCGAGGGCATGGTTCCGATTCTGGTGGGGCTGGCGGCGGGAGCGGCCGGAGCCGCGCTTTCCGGCCAACTGCTCGCCGCGCTGCTGTTTGAGGTGCGCTCCACAGACGCGAGCGTCTTCACGACGGCGGGAGTCACGCTCGCGGCGATCGGCATTCTGGCCAACTATCTGCCGGCCCGTCGCGCGGGACGCGTGGACCCCATTACGGCCTTGCGAATCGAATAACGATGTGACAAAAAACCACTCAGCGGTACTCTGAAACGCGTTCATCGCGCGAACTGCGCCTGGGAGAGGACCAATGACAGAGACGTTCGAAGCATACCGAACTCGAGTCCTAAGCTATCTTGGCGATGAGGAGCCCATCGGTGTCCAACACGCCACCCCATCGCGGCTCGATCGGTGTCTGCGCGATGTCGCGACCGAGGAATTGATCCGGCGTCCTGCCCCTGAAAAGTGGTCCATCACCGAGATCGTAGCGCACTTGGCGGACGCGGAGCTGGCGATGGGGTGGCGATTGCGAAACATGTTGGCGAATCCGGGCGTGGCCTTAACGTGGTGGGATCAGGACGCATGGGCGGAGCGCTTGGGTTACGCGCAGCAAGATGCGAGCCTTTCGGCAGGCGTCTTTCGGGCGCTGCGCGAGAGCAACCTGCGACTGTTGGAGTCGGTCCCGCG
>JAJPHL010000068.1 GCA_021325275.1 Terriglobia bacterium
ATCTGCGTTAATCTGCGTTCATCTGCGGTTCCGTTTTTTCCGCTCCGTTTATAATGGATCAATGCCCACCAAGCAGCTTGGTTCCACCGGCATCCAGGTCTCAACCTTATGCCTGGGTGGAAATGTCTTCGGTTGGACCGCCGACGAATCCACGTCCTTCGCGATTCTTGACGCCTTCGTCGACGCCGGTTTGAATTTCGTCGATACGGCTGACGTTTATTCCGCCTGGGCGCCGGGACACAAGGGCGGAGAATCGGAAACCGTGATCGGCGCGTGGTTCGCGCACAGCGGCAAGCGCGACAAAGTTGTGCTGGCCACCAAACTTGGCAAGGAAATGGGCGGCGACAAGAAAGGACTGTCGCGCGGCTACATGATCCGCGCCGTGGAAGCGTCGCTTCAACGCCTGCGCACCGATTGCATCGACCTCTATCAATCGCACGCCGACGATCCCGACACGCCGCTCGAAGAAACGCTCGAAGCATTCGCGCAATTGATCAAACAAGGAAAGGTCCGTGCGATCGGCGCATCGAATTACTCGGCGCCTCGTTTGGAAGAGGCGCTCGGCGTGAGCGCCGCGCACAAATGGCCGCGCTACGAATGCTTGCAGCCGCACTACAATCTGTGCGAACGCGGCTACGAGCGCGATCTCGATCCCGTATGCCGGCGCGCGGGCATCGCCGTGATTCCGTATTTTTCGCTGGCGGCGGGTTTTCTCACTGGAAAATATCGCTCCGAGGCCGACCTCGCGAAGAGCCCCCGGGGGGCCGGCGTGAAAAAATATTTGAACGATCGTGGATTCGCGATCCTTCGCGCGCTCGACGAAATTTCCGCGCGCCTCCACGCGACCCCGGCGCAAGTGTCGCTGGCGTGGTTGATGGCGCGCCCGGGAATCACCGCGCCGATCGCTAGCGCTACGAGCTTGGCGCATCTCCAAGACTTGATCGCCTCCGTTTCGTTGAAACTCGACGCGCAGGACGTCGCCGCGCTGGATCGGGCCAGCTCTTGACGCCGAATCGAGAGCCGAAATCCGGCTGGATGGCCCCCGCGCGTGCGTTCAATCGTCCCGGTGGATTCGGGCCGCGTTTCTGGATGCTGATCGGCGCCACGTTTCTCGGCTTCCTCGGCTTCGGCACGGTCCTTCCGTTGATGGGCCCACACGTCCGCCGCGATCTCGGCGGTTCGGATCAAGCGGTGGGCTTGGTCATCGGTATTTTTTCCTACGTCGCCCTGGCGGGACGTTTGATCTCGGGACCTCTCGCCGATCGCCGCGGACGCAAGACCGCGTTTCTTACGGGACTCTCGAGTTGCTTGTGCGCCGGCATTGCCTACTTGGCGCTGCCGGGGATGGCCGGCGCATATCTGGGCCGCGTGCTGCAAGGTTTCGGCGAAGCGTGTTTGTATACGGGCGCGGCCGCCTGGGCTGTCGAGTTGGGCGGCATCGACCGCAGCGCGCAGACGCTCGGTTACGTATCGAGCGGAATTTGGGGCGGCATTTCTGCGGGACCCGTGGTGGGTCAGTGGCTCGGATCGTTCGAACGCGCCGCGGTGATGCAAGTGATCGCCGCGGTGGTCTCGATTGCCGTGCTCTTGCAAATTCCCGAGGACTACAAACCGTCGCCGCATGGCAAGAGGCGTCCCTGGTTCAATCGCAGCATCGTCATTCCGGGATTGGCGGTGGCGTTCGTGAACGTGCAGTATCCGGTGATGACCGGATTTCTGGTGTTGCATCTCGCGCAACACGGCGGCGGTGGACCCGCGGCATTCACCGCGTTCGCGCTGATGGTGCTGACGTCGCGATTCTTTCTGGGCGGTTTGCCGGACCGCATTCATCCCGCGATCACGTTTTACTGCGGCATCTCGGCGATGTGCGCGGGTTTGCTGTTCCTGGCGTTTTTTCCGGGACCCATTTTCGGCATTTTCTCGGCGGCGCTGCTCGGCTTGGGATTTTCGTTTCCGTGGTCGGCGATCGGTTCGGTCGTGCTTCGCCGCACGCCGGGCAGCGAGCGCGGCTCGGCGGTCAGCATGCTCAGCGCGTTTTACGACATCGCCGTGGGATCGAGCGCGTTTACCGCGGGACGCGTGGCGCAACTTTATGGATATTCCGCGGCGTTCGGGATGGCGGCGTGCTCGCTGGCGGGCGCGGCGATCGTCGGCCGTTGGGTTTTTGCGGACGCCGGACACGAGAGTCGCGAGCCGGTGATGGTGACGCCGGACACGTCGGAACTTGGCATGGACCTGTGACAGGCGTAAAATTGAAAGAAATGAGGCCAATGCGGATTTCAGGACTTTTAGCGCTCGCGCTCGCGACACTGGTGTGCCTCGCGTCCGCGCAATTCCCGCCGCTTCCCGGATCGCGTCGCGAGCCCGGGCCCGAGCCAAAGGGACTCGAATTGAAATGGCTCGGCGACACCAGCGGACAAGGTTTGCCGTCCGTTGAATTGACCAACGCCTACACGTCGCCCGCCACCGCGTACATCATGCAATTCGAGCACGTCGACGGCGAGAGCGTCACCGTGATCAACTCCTGGCCGATTCAAGCGGTGCCGCGCGGCGGAACGCCGCTGGAGCCGGGACAATCGCGCATCTACACGGCGAATAAAGGTCCTGCGAAATCGAGCGGCGCGAACTCCGCGCGCGTGGTGTGCACGATTTTTGCCGATGGCCGCACCACCGGAGACGATTTGTGCATTCGCCGCTTCCTGGACAAGCGGCGGCAACTGCTGCGCGAAGATATTCCGCGCGTGCTGGACATTTTGAAAGCGGCCATCGAACAGCCCAAGATTGACGTGAAGGGCATCATGGATCAAATGGACCAAGTGATTTTGGAGCGCTCCGATTGGGCCAAGGGGCAGCAGCCTTTTAGTCCGTTGCTCGCGGAGGCGCGCGCCTATGCGACGGTGAAAACGAGCCTCGCGTTTTTGCAAGGTCGCTATAAGGATCGCGCATATGTGGTCGAGACCTTCAAGAAACTGATCGCGCAATTGGAATCATGGCGGGAAGATTTGCAGGCCAGCAAGCCCGAACTCGCGCCTTAAGCCCGGCCAATCGCTGCGCGAATGTGCTATTCTGATCCTTCATGATTCAGCCGATTCAAACTCAGCATCATCACGGCCATCACGCGGCCGCGCGCCGGGTTTGTCCTTGCTGAAACACGCATGAATCGAAAGGACACGAGGCCCGGCTGAATGAGCCGGGCTTTTTTGTTTATGCAACTCGACTATTCGAAATTGGGCGGACTCGTTCCCGCCGTCATTCAAGATGCGGCGACGCGCGAAGTCCTGATGCTGGGATTTATGAATGAAGAAGCGTTTGAAAAAACGCTGGCGAGTGGATTCGCCACGTTCTTCAGCCGCACGCGCAATCAACTGTGGATGAAGGGCGAAACCAGCGGCCATCGCCTGCGTGTGCGCGAGGTCCTGGTCGATTGCGATAATGATTCGCTGGTGGTGCTCGCGGAGCAGGAAGGCGCGGCCACGTGTCACGAAGGCTATCGCACTTGCTTCTTCCGCCGCTTGGAGAATGGGGATCCCGTGATTGTTCTGGAAAAAACGTCATGAAACTGAAACTCGGCATTCCGAAGGGAAGTTTGCAAGACGCCACCGTCGATCTTTTTCGCCGCGCCGGATTCCACATTCACGTGAGTGAGCGCTCCTACTTTCCCACCGTCGACGATCCGGAACTGGAATGCATGCTGATCCGCGCGCAGGAAATGTCGCGCTACGTGGACGACGGCATTCTCGACGCGGGACTCACCGGCCTCGACTGGATTCGCGAAAATCAATCGGACGTGGTGGAAGTTGCGGACCTCGTATACGCCAAGCAAAGCTTCGGCAAAGTTCGCTGGGTGCTCGCGGTCCCGGAAGCGTCGCCGATTATGGGGCCCCGCGACTTGCAGGGGAAGATTGTGGCGACGGAATTGGTCGGCGCGACGAAACGCTATCTCGAGTCGCACGGCGTGAAGGCGAAAGTGGAGTTTTCCTGGGGCGCGACGGAAGTGAAGCCGCCGGAACTGGCTGACGCGATTGTCGAGGTTACTGAAACCGGATCGTCGTTGCGCGCCAACAAACTGCGCATCGTCGACACGGTGATGGAGTCGAACACCAAGTTCATCGCCAACAAAAAATCGTGGAAAGATTCCGCGAAGCGCCAGAAACTCGAAAATCTCAAGATGCTTTTAGAAGGCGCGATGGCGGCCTTCGGCAAAGTGGGATTGCTGCTGAACGTAAACAAGAAAAACCTGCCGGCGGTGTTGAAAGTATTGCCGGCGCTGAAACGTCCCACAATCTCCAATTTGAGCGAGCGCGGTTGGGTGGCGGTGCACACCATTCTCGACGAGCGCACGGTGCGCGACATTATTCCGTTGCTGAAAAAAGCGGGCGGGCAGGGAATTGTCGAATACCCGCTGAACAAGATTGTGATGTAACGCGTGATTCAAACATGCGCATTCTGGAACTGAAACAACTCGATGCGTTCTTGCGGCGGCGGCGCGTGGCGCTGGACCGCGCCGAAGCCGTGGCGCGCCCGATCATCGATGACGTGCGGAAGCGCGGCGATCGCGCCGTGGAGGAGTACGCGCACAAGTTCGACAACTATGATGGCCCGCTGCGCTTGGGTCCAGTGGAAATGCGGCGAGCTTGGCAGGCCGTCGATGCGTCGCTGCGACGGGCCCTCCGCGAGTCGGCCAGGAATATCGAGAAATTCGCGCGCTGGCAGCGGCCGAAGTCGTGGATGCGTGCGGTGTCGCCGGGGGTTCGTGCCGGGCAAATCGTAGTGCCGCTGGCGAGCGCCGGATGCTACGCGCCGGGCGGACGTTTTCCGCTGCCGTCGACGGTGCTGATGACGGCGATTCCCGCGCGTGTCGCTGGAGTCGAGCGTGTGGCGGTGGCGTGTCCGCGCGGACCGTTGATCGTGCTGGCCGCCGCGCATGCCGCGCGTGCTGAATCGCTCTATCCCGTCGGCGGTGTGCAAGCGATCGCTGCGATGGCTTACGGTACGCGGAAAATTGCGCGCGCCGAGCGCATCGTCGGTCCCGGAAATATTTATGTCACGGCGGCCAAGAAGATTGTCGCAGCGGAAACGGGCATCGACTTCATCGCGGGACCAACGGAGATTGTGCTGGTCGCAGAGAAGGGCAATGCCGGACATATCGCCGCGGACATGATGGCGCAGGCCGAGCACGATCCCGCGGCCGTGGCGATTCTGCTAACGCCGTCGCGCGCGCTGGCTCGCGCCGTCGCTGCGCAAATCGGCCCGCAGTGGACGAATTGTGCGGCGGTCCTCACGCGATCGCTCGATGAAGCCATGGAGGTGTCGAACCGCATCGCGCCCGAACACTTGTGGCTCGCCGATCCGCGTTTGTTGCCGCGCGTAACCAACGCGGGCAGCATATTCCTGGGCGATCACAGCCCGGTGGCGGCCGGCGATTACGCCAGTGGTCCCAACCACACGCTGCCCACGGCGGGCGCGGCGCGCCTCCGCGGAGGATTGTCGGTGAACGATTTTCTGAAAGTGGTCACGGTACAGCAACTGACGCCGCGAGGGCTGGCTCGCCTTGCGGCGACGGTCGTGGAGCTCGCGCGCGCCGAAGGTTTGGAGCATCACGCGCGGTCCATCGAGGCACGTTTCAAATGAAGCCGAATACCGCTGTTCTACAGATGGATCCCTACAAGCCGCCGTCCTCGGGCCGCGACGGCTTTCTGCGCCTCGACTTCAACGAGAATACGGTGGGCTGTTCGCCGCGTGTGGTCCGTGCGCTCATGCGCGCGCTGAATCGCGAGATGTTGACGGTGTATCCCGAGTACGAATCGTGCCGCGCGGAGATGGCTGCGGCTTTCGGATCTTCGGGCGACGACATTCTCTTGACCAATGGCACCGACGATGCACTGCTCCTGCTGATGAACACATTTGTCGAGCCCTCGCACCGTATCGTGGTCGCGGAACCGTGTTTTGCGATGTATCGCTTTTACGCGTCGCTGATGGGCGCGGAGGTTATTGGAGTGCATCGCGGGAAACGCTTCGAATTTCCCGAGGACGGCGTCCGCGAAGAATTGCGCCGCGGCGCACGCGCGGTGTTCATCGACAATCCGAACAATCCCACGGGCACGGTCGTGACTCCCGAATACATCGAGAGCTTGGCTCGCGAGTTCCCTCAGACGCTGGTGGTGGTGGATGAAGCGTATTACGACTTTTACGGCAAGACCGCTCTGCCGCTCCGTCACAAGTACACGAATCTGGTGATCACGCGCACGTTTTCCAAGGCCCAAGGACTCGCGGGCATCCGGCTCGGCCTGATCTTCGCGTCAACGGAAACGGCGGCGCATCTTCGCAAAGCTCATTCACCGTACAACGTGAACGGACTCGCGGTGGTCGCGGGACTCGCCGCGCTACGGGATCGCCAATACCCGCGCCGGTATGCGAAAGCGATTGTCGCGGCGCGCAAATATCTCGAGAGGGAACTTCGCCGCCTGAAAATCGATTACATCCCGAGCGCTGCGAACTTCGTGCTGGCGCAATTCGGCGAGCGCGCCATTGAAATGCGCGACGCGCTGCGCAGCCGCGGCATCCTGGTCCGCGATCGCAGCTACGAGGCTCCGGGATGGGTCCGCGTGACGGTGGGAACGATGCCGCAAATGAAACGTCTCGTTCGCGAACTGGAGCGACTGTGAAAAAGCTGCTGGTTTTCGACATGGACGGCGTGCTGGTGGAAGTGCGCGCGTCTTATCGAGAGGCCATCATCGCGACCGTTGCGCAATTCGGCGGACCGGCACTCGATCAGCGCGACATTCAATTTCACAAGAGTCGCGGCGGATTCAACAACGATTGGCTGCTGAGCTGGACACTGCTGAAGGAAAACGGAATCGAGGTGCCGTATCAAACCGTGATCGACGCGTTTCAGTCGATCTATCGCGGTGCGAACGAAGACGGATTGATGCTACGCGAGCGCTGGTTTCCGGCGAACGGATTGTTGGAACGGCTCGCGGAAAAACATCGCTTCGCGCTTTTCACCGGCCGCTTGCGTGAAGAGGCGCGTTGGGCGCTGAAGCACTTCGGTTGCCCCCATGCGTTCGATCCACTCGTCGGCATGGATGATGTACAGCAAGAGAAACCGAGTCCCGAGGGACTGCTGAAGATCATGGAGCAGACCGGCGAACGCGATTTCACTTACGTCGGCGACACCGCCGACGACTTGCGCGCCGCGAATGGCGCGGGCGTGCGATTCATCGGAATCGCCGCGCCCGATTTGCCCGATCGCGACGTGTTGCTGAAGCAATTTCGCGAACTCGGCGCGGCGGCGGTGATTCCCGACATCAACTCTTTGGAAGAAGTCTTATGAAGAAGCGCAGCGCGACGGTGGAACGCAACACGGCGGAAACGCGCATTCGCGCCCGCCTGGTGATCGAAGGCCGCGGGCGGTACAAGGTCCGCACAGGCGTGCGTTTTCTCGACCACATGCTCGAATTGTTCACCAAGCATGGCGGATTCGATCTCGAGTTGCATGCCGACGGCGACCTGGATGTCGATCAGCATCACACGGTGGAAGACGCGGGGATCGTGCTCGGCCAGGCGTTCGATCGCGCGCTCGGCGACCGCCGGGGAATCAACCGGGCCGGATATTTTCTGATGACCATGGACGAGGCGCTGGGCCTCGCAGCCGTTGATTTGGGCGGGCGTCCGTATTTGGTGCTCGCTACGAAAGTGCGTCATCGTCTGGTCGGCGATCTGCAAGTGGAATTGCTCGAGGATTTCTTCCAAGGCTTTGCGGTGCAAGCGCGCGCCAACGTGCATTTGAAGGCGCTCTACGGCCGGTCGTCGCACCACAAGATCGAAGCGATCTTCAAGGCGTGGGCGCGCGCGATGCGCACGGCGTGTTCGCGCGACCGCCGCATGGCCCGGGAACTTCCCAGTACGAAAGCATTGTTATGATCGCGGTGATCGATTACGGCGCGGGCAATTTGTACTCCGTCACGAACGCGCTCGACCTCTTTGGAACAGCGTACCGGCTCGCTAAAACCCCCGGCGACCTCGCGGAATCGTCGGCGATTCTACTTCCCGGCGTCGGGCATTTTGGACAAATGATGGACGCGCTGGCGCGTCTCGGCATAATTGAACGTTTGCGCGAGAAGCTGGCGGCGCATACGCCGTACATGGGAATTTGTCTCGGGATGCAGGCGCTCTACGAGTCGAGCGAAGAAGCGCCGGGCGTCGCGGGCCTCGGAATTCTCAAGGGAAAAGTTCTCCGCTTCCCGGCAGGAGAAAAAATCCCGCACATGGGTTGGACGGAAGTTTCCGGGCGCAGCTATTACTTCGCGCATTCCTACTATGTGCCGGCGGACGCCGAAGGTTCCTCGGCGACGGCCCGGCACGGAATTGATTTCGCAGCCATGGTGAGGCGAGGAAATCTCTTCGGCACCCAGTTTCATCCGGAAAAATCGGGCGCCGCCGGCATCGCGCTGCTAAAGGAGTGGGTGACGTCGTGCCAGCCAAGCGGATAATCGCGTGTCTCGACGTGAAAGATGGACGCGTCGTGAAGGGTGTCGAGTTCGTCGCGCTGCGCGACGCCGGCGACCCGGCGGAGTTGGCCGCGGTGTACTCGGAAGCCGGCATCGACGAAGTGGTTTTCCTGGACATCACGGCGTCGTCGGATCATCGCGATGCGATGGTCGACGTGGTCGCGCGTACCGCGAAACGGGTGTTCATCCCGCTGACGGTTGGCGGCGGCGTACGATCGGTTGCGGACGCGCGTCGCTTGCTTCGAGCCGGCGCGGATAAAGTCAGCGTGAACACGGCGGCGGTGGAGCGTCCTGCGTTGATCACGGAGTTGTCGGAGGAATTCGGCGCGCAAGCGGTTGTGTTGGCCATCGACGCCCGCGAACGCACGGTTTTCACGTACGGCGGACGCCGTGAGACGTCACTGGATGCGGTCGAGTGGTCGCGCGAAGGCGAACGCTTGGGTGCTGGCGAAATCTTACTGACCTCGATGAATCATGACGGCCGCAAGACCGGCTTTGCGATCGCCCTGACACAAGCGATTTCCACGAGCGTGGGAATTCCGGTGATCGCCTCGGGCGGCGGCGGAACGCCCGAACATTTTCGCGACGTCCTGACCGAAGGCCGCGCCGACGCCGCACTCGCGGCGTCCATTTTTCACTATGGCGAGATGGCGGTGCCGGTGTTGAAGGAATATCTCGCGGAGCAGGGCGTCGAGGTCCGAAAATAGATTGTGCAATTATGCATTCCAAATGCATAATTGTAAGAGCATGTCTCGCCGCTACATCCCGCGCGCCTTGGAGAAAGTCCTCGTGAAGGCCGGGCGCGAATTCCCCGCCGTCGTTCTCACCGGACCTCGGCAGTCGGGCAAGACCACATTGTTGAGGCACGTCTATGGTCCAGCGTGCCGGTACGTTTCGCTCGAGGCCCCGGACGTTCGCGCCGCCGCATTGGCCGATCCGCGTGGATTCCTGGCGATGCACGCGGCCCCCGTCATTTTCGACGAGGTTCAGTACGCGCCGGAATTGTTGCCTTACATCAAAGAGAGCATCGACGAACACCGCAACCGTTCGGGACAATTCTTTCTTACGGGCTCGCAAAATCTTCAACTGTCGGAAAACGTCAGCGAATCGTTGGCGGGTCGCGCCGCGTTGCTGCGTCTGTTGCCTGTTTCGCGGCGAGAGGAATTCGGACAGGCCGGCGATCCATTGCCTTGGGAAAGGGGCAAGAACGCGCCGGGCAGGGTCCGAGGCGCCACAACCGCGTCCCTTTGGAAGAGTTTTTTGCGTGGAGGGTTTCCGGAGCTGGTAGCCGGACCGCGCCGCGATCTGTACCTCTGGCACTCGAGCTACGTCCAAACTTACCTTGAGCGCGATGTTCGATCGTTGCGCCATGTGGGCGACCTGGTATCGTTTCAGAGTTTTTTGCGGACGCTCGCCGCGCGCACGGGACAATTGCTAAACCTCTCCGACGTAGCTCGGGACCTGGGAATTGCGGTGAACACGGCCAAGGCGTGGCTTTCCGTTCTCGAGGCGACGTTCCAAGTGATCGTGCTCCGTCCGTATCACGCAAACGTCGGAAAGCGCCTCGTGAAAACTCCCAAGGTCTATTTCACGGACGTCGGTACGCTGTGTTACCTCGCGGGTTTGAGGGATCCGAGCCACGCCGCGGCGGGTCCCATGGGTGGCGCGATTTTCGAAAACGTCGTGTTGCTTGAAATTGTCAAAGCGTTGATCAACCGCGGAGAAGAACCGCGCATCTATTTCTGGCGCACCTCGATCGGCGAAGAAATCGACTTTCTGGTGGAGACCGGCGGCCTGCTGGTCCCGCTTGAGGCGAAGCTCTCGTCGACGCCGCGCCCCGCGATGGCCAATGCCATCCGCGCGTTTCAATCGGCGATGGGCAAAAAGGCGGCCGCGGGCTTGGTGGTTCACCCGGGAAACGTTCGCTTGCCCCTCGCTCCCGGGGCTAGCTCGCTGCCTTTCGCGAGTCTTTGAGAATTAGAGAAGATCCTCGCGGCGATGCTCTTCCAGCCACTTCACAACCTTCGACACATCCTGTGAGCGATCGCGGCGCGCGACAAGCAACGCGTCCGGCGTGTCGACAATGATCAAGTCTTCCACGCCGATCGTCGCGACCATTTTCCCCGGCGCGTCGACGTAGTTGCGCTTCGATTCCACCAGGTAGCCCTGGCCGCGCAGCGCATTGCCGGCGCTGTCGCGCTGCACCAATTCGTACACCGCGTTCCAGCTTCCCACGTCGTTCCATCCAATGTCGCAAGGAATGCCGGCGACGTTGCGGGCGTGCTCCAGCACCGCGTAGTCGATGGAGATGTTTTCGCAAAGCGGATAGAGCTTTTCCACCGATTCGCCGCTGGCGATTTCCTGCAAGATCTCGGCGGTCTTCGGCAGGTGGCGGTCGAGCGCTTCCAAAATGGTCTGCGCGCGCCACACGAACATGCCGCTGTTCCAGTAGTGCAGTCCGCTTTTCACGAAGCGCTTGGCCATGGCCAGGTCGGGCTTTTCGCGGAAGCGTCCCACACGATACAACTTGGGATTTCCAGTCGCCGAAACGCGTTTTTCAAACTGAACATAGCCGTATCCGGTTTCCGGCCAGCGCGGTTTGATGCCTAACACCACGATCGACCCTTGCACCGCGCCGGAAATGGCGGTCTGTAAAACTTTCAGGAATTTGTCTTCGCGCGAGATCAAATGATCCGCGGGGAAAACGCCCATTACCGCGTCAGGATGACGCCGGCGCACCATGTGCGCGGCGTAACCGATGGCCGGCGCGGTATTGCGTTGAACCGGCTCGGCGATAATCTGTGCCGGTGGAACGCCCGGCAATTGTTTGACGATTTCGTTGCGAAGATGGCCATTGGTGATCACCCAAATCCGTTCCGGCGGGACCATGGGACGCAAGCGCGCGATGGTTTGTTGAATCAACGTGTGCGGACCGAGCACGGCCAGCACTTGTTTGGAGCGCCGCCGCCGGCTGCGCGGCCAGAATCGCGTGCCACGGCCGCCCGCCAGAATCACGGCGTGGAACGCGGGCGAATGAGCCTCGGGATGGAAAGCTTCGTTCACGATTTCTCCTGGTCGTTCAAGCTTTGTCCTAACAGGGATTCACCAAAAGCGATTTCGTTTCCTCGGTCGCATGAAACGACGTCGGCGAGGAAATCCGCCAGACTTCTCGCGGCGCGTATCGCTGGCCGCCGATGGTTCCCGCTCCGTTCAAAACAATCCAATGTCCCGCGGGAATTTCCCGCGGCTCTCCCGGCGGCGCCGCAAAACTCTCCACGCCAAAATAACGGCCTCGAAACGGAAGATTCACCAATCCCGCGCCCGGCGCCAGTCCGCGTTCCGCCATCACTTCGAGCGCGCGATCGAGATGCAGTTCGCGCGGCTTTCCGCGATCCAAGCGGTTGTAGTCGTACAGGCGATACGTAATGTCGCAAGTCTGTTGAATCTCGCAGATCGTCAACCCCGCCCCCATCGCGTGTACGGTTCCGGCGGGTACGAAAATGGTTTGGCCGGCGTGCACGTCGAGCCAATCCAAATCGCGTTCCAGCATGCCGTTCCTCGCGGCGCGCTCGACACTTTCCCGCGAAACCGCTCCCGCTCCTGCTGCAAACCCGATGGCCACGCGCGCCCCGTGCGTCGCGTCCATCACGTGCCAAATTTCGGTCTTTCCGCGACCCCCGCGGTGAGCTTCGTGCTTTCCGGCGTAAGCGTCGTCCGGATGCACTTGGACCGAAAGTTTATCGGCCGTGGTGATGAACTTGATCAACAACGGCCCCGCATCGAACCAAATTTCCCCGATCCGCAAACCTGCGTAGACGCCTTCGGTCTGCAAAACGCCCCAGACCATGTCACGCGGTTTGGCTTCCAGACGGACCGGCATTTCAGAACGCCGCAAAAAACTTTCGCATGCGGTCCAAGCCTTTCGACAAATCCTCCATCGACGTCGCGTACGACAGCCGGAAATGCTCGTTGGTTCCGAACGCTTCGCCGGGAACCACGGCCACACCGGCTTCTCGCAGCATGCGCGAGCAAAGATCGCTGGCGGTTTTCGTTCCGTTCATCCGCAGATATTTTCCGATGTTCGGATAAGCGTAGAACGCGCCCGAGGGCATCGGGCACGCGAGGCCGTGGATGGAGCGCAATCCTTCGACGATAAAGTTGCGGCGCTTCTCGTACTCGCGGCGCATCGCGTCGACCGAATCCATCGGACCTGCCAGCGCAGCCATGGCCGCTTTCTGCACAATCGACGTGGGATTCGACGTCGAGTGGCTTTGCAGCTTCAGCATTTCGCCGATCAGTTCCTTCGGCGCAAGCGCGTAGCCCAATCGCCAGCCGGTCATGGCGAAAGTTTTGGAGAGCGATCCCGCCACCACCAGGCGCGCGCGCACTTTGGGATCGGCGGCGGCTAGTTTTCCGAGTGAAAACGGCTTGCTGCCGTAGACCAAATGGCAGTAGCACTCGTCGGTCATCAGCCAAATGCCGCGGCCGGTCACCAGGTGTGCAATTTCTTCCATCACCTCGGGACGCACCACCGCGCCCGACGGATTGTTCGGCGAATTCAGGATCATCAACCGCGTCTTCGGCGTGATTGCTTTCTCCACCGCCGGCACGGTGAGCTCGTATCCGTCTTCTTCCCGCGTGGGCACGAAGACGCACGTGCCGCCGCAGTATTCCACCATGTCGCGGAAGCTCACCCAATAGGGAACGGGAATGATCGTTTCGTCGCCCGCATTCAGCAATGCCGACACCGTGTTGAAAATCGCGTGCTTGCCGCCGACCGTCACGATCGTCTCGGCGGGCGTGTACGCGCTTTCCAGTTCGCGCGTGTGCCACGCACAAATCGCTTTCTTCAACTCCGTCGTGCCGCCGGCCGGAGTATAGCGCGTGAAGTTCGCGCCGATGGCCGCCACGCCCGCCTGCTTGATGTGCTCGGGAGTGGGGAAATCGGGCTCGCCGGCGCCGAAATCGATGAGATCGACGCCTTCCGAACGCAGGCGATCGGCCTCGATGGTTACGGCGATAGTGGAAGAAACGCGGATGCGGCTGACGCGGTCGGAAAATGTATTCATGGAACCGGAACTTTCGCTTGCAAACGATCGAAAACGGCCGCGGGCACCAAGTCTTCGATCTTGCCGCCTAAAAGGTAAATCTCCTTTAGCAAACGTGAACTCACAAACGTGTAGTTGAGCGCCGGCAACAGAAACACGGTCTCCACATCGGGCGCCAACCGGCGATTCATCATGGCCATCTGCATCTCGTACTCGTAATCGGAGATGGCGCGAATGCCGCGCAAAATCGCCGTCGAGCCGGTTTGCTTGGCGAAATCCACGAGCAGCCCGTCGAAAGCTTCGACCGAAACATTCGGATGCTGCGCAGTGACTTCACGCAACATCTCCAGGCGTTCCTTCAAGCTGAACAGCGGGTTTTTGTCGGGATTCCGAAGGACGGCGACCACCAATTCGTCGAAGATCCGCGCGCCGCGCTCGATTAAGTCCAGGTGACCGTTGGTGATGGGGTCGAAGGTACCCGGAAAGATCGCGCGCGTGAATTGCGTGTTCGCCATGCCCGGCCCCCACTACACTTTTGCATGATAACGTTTTTGCAGTGTGTTTGCAAGGGTTTGCTGCTTTTCGGGGCAGCGGCCTCCCGGCTGGGAAAAAACCTGCTAAAAATCGAAACTTTGGCGAAGATCAGGGCGTGTTGCGAGCCAAAACGATTCTCAGTTGCGGCGCGTCGGTTTGGGCGATCTCGAAACCGAACCCGCGCGAATACTCACGGCCATTCCAAGTTACGCTGACTGGCGACGGTTTCACGGTCAACGGTGCGCGGTTGCCATCCGCGCGGCGCAGTGGACCGATCATGACGAAATACTGGAACTCGGGAAGCACTCCTTTGATCACGAACGAGCCATTGTCGGCAGTGACGACGGAAAACTCGCGCCCATGGCCCGAGTACAGTGTCACGGTCAACGGTGCGGGCTTGCTGCCATCCTCCACCACGACCATGCCGGACACTTCCATCGGCTTGACTTCCAGCATTTTCAAGGTTACATCGCGCGCCTCGCCCGACTCCGATACGACCACCGTTTGACCCTGGAAGTCGCCGGTCTTAGTGTCAGAATGGTTTTCCGCCGTGATCACGTATTTTCCCGGCGGCACGTGCGGAAATCGAAATTGCCCGTTGGGCGCGGCGTCTCCCCACAGCGTCCAGCCATACTCGAACGGGGTGATGCGAATGCCAGCGCCGCGGAGCCCGGCCGCCATCGGCGTGCGCCCATCGGGCATGATTACGCGTCCGCTGAACGCGACTCCCTGATACATCGCGGCGTGAAACTCGATCGTTTGCTCCACACCGTCGACGAGCGTGATCACCTGCGACCGTGCGCGTTCCAGCACGCCGCCCGAAGGGTCGCCGGCGTAGTATTGCGCCATGTATCGACGATCGATGTCGGGCACGTTGCTCGTGACCAGACGCACATAGTACCGGCCGGCGTGGTGGCCGGTGATGCGAAATGCGCCGCGATCGTCGGTCATTCCTCCCTGCCACCCAGTGGGTATGGCCGCCGTGGCTTCGTCCGCTGGTTCCAGAGCGATGAAGGCGCGATAGATTGGGAATCCATCTTGATCGACTAGCGTTCCGGAAAACACGGTGCGCGGCTGCGGGACCGGTTGCAGGAACGCAAGAAAGAATATGAGCGCGGTCATTATTGGTTCCTCGGCCGGCACGTCACTTCGATTTCGAGCTTCGATCCCGGCGGCACGGGATAGTCGAACGTCCCATCCTTCAATTCGACATTGTTCAAGCGCATTGTTCCCACGTCGAAGCCTGGAGCTTTGATTGCATGGACCGTCAACGTTACCCGGCCGGGATAGATCTTGCTCAGCGCGAACGAACCGTCACTGGCGTTATCGGCCGAGGTCCACATGGTTGTGTTCTCGGCGTAAATCTTGGCGGACGGCGAGCAGCCTTCGCCGGAAACAAGTTTTCCCGCGATCTCCGGCAGCGGTTGCACCTCCACTTGCAATCCAGCGACGTCGTGGCTGGGAATCGTGATCTCGGTTCGCGTGCCGAACACCGGTCTCCGGTCTTCCTGCGAACGCGAAGTTTCGGGGCCCTCCTCGGTCACTGCCGTCATGATGTAACGCCCAGGCAGAACGTTCTCGAATGCGAAGCCGGACTGCATGACATGGGAGCTTAACCTGTCGTTCTGCGGATACTCCCGGTCGGCGACGCGACGCAGCGTGACCCAGTGTTCGCGCTTCCGGCCCGCCTCGAGCGGCGTCGCCGGCGCAGTGACGATACCCGTTACGCGAACGCCCTTCAAGCGGAGGATCTGAATGTCGGCGCTGGCCTGTTGTCCTTCGGAGACCTGCAAGCCTTGCGCGTCGGACTCGTCGAGCGTGGCCGGGAAATAGGTGGCGTGGTCCACGCTATTCTGCGCTCGCGGGAACGCTTGAATGTAATACGTTCCCGGGATCAGGAACGCGATGCGATATTCACCCAAATCGTTGGCCGGTTCGCTCCCGCCGGTGTTAGGCTCGGGCACGGCACGCTCGGTCGATCCCGGACGTCGCCGAAATACCCTGACGCTCGCTTGCGCCACGGGTGCGCCCGTCGCGTCGGTGATCCTGCCGCTAATCGCCGCGTAGGCGAAAAGGCGAATCACGTTCGGCGGCTTCGTCGCGTCTTCCTTCGTGGGATCGCGTCCTGTCACGACCACCGGACGCGCGTTTTCCCAGACGGTTGAATATCCCGGGCGCTCTGCTTGCAGTCGAAAGCCGCCGAGAGCTGGAAGAGTTGCGAACAAAAAATGGCCCTGCTCGTCGGAGAATGTATAGAGCGGGTCGAGATTATCGGGAGTGAGTTTGACTCGCGCCTTTGCGATCAGCTGATTGGTGTAGACGTCGATGACCACGCCTTCCACGCGTCCGACTATCTTTTGCGCGGGCAATACCATGCTGCCCAGAACAATCAAAATGCCGGCGAGACGAGTTGGCATCGGAACCCTCTTGTCGCGAGGATAGCACGATCACTTCACGCCAAACGCCGCCATTTGCTGCTTCAGTCGCACCATGGTCCGCGCCGCCGCGCCTTCCTCCATGCCGAACACTTGCGCTTGGCGAAACGCCGCCAGCGCCGCTTCGCGATTGCCAATCTGCCAGTTGGCGTCGGCGGTCGCGACCAACAGCGGTCCTTGGACCTTGGGATCGGTGTCGGCAATGTGCATCGCCTGTCCCAGCACTGCAATCGCGTCGTTCGGCCGCAGCATTTGTACCAGCGCCATACCTTGGAGCGTGAGGCAGCGAGCCACCAGGCCGCGTCCCATGGTTTCCGCTTCGCCGTGAAAAGGACTCTCCGCCAAGATGCGATCGGCGGCATCGTACGCCGCCTGCGGACGCCCCGCCAACAGCGCCGTGTCGGCGTAGGGGATCCATTCGTCCCAGGCGTCGGAGCCGGAACGCGCGGCGCCCTGCGCGTACGCTTCCATCGCTTCGTCGTAGCGCTGCTGCGCTTTCAAGATTCCGGCGAGCGTGTCGTAGGTGATCGGCGCGGGGCGCATGGCGATCGCCTTGCGCGCGTACGTTTCGGCGTCGGCGAACTTGGCTTGCGATCCCAGCGCCGCGGCGTACGCCTGATACCAGGTGGGATCGCCGTCGAACAGCACACGTGCGTGGTCGAGCGCGTCGATGGCCTCGGGGCCGCGCTTCAAACTCAGATACAACGTTCCGGCGCTCATCCAAAAATGATAGCGCTGGGTTTTGGATGTGGAGCAGGGCGGCGGCGCGAGTTTCACCGTGGAGCAATTCAGCGCCGGCGTGGTCACGTCGGTGGATTTTACGAAGACCGCGGCCTTGTCGTCGAGATACACCATTTTGAAGAGCGGCGAATCGCACATTTTGTCGAAGCGCGTGCCACGATAGCCGACGAATCGGTCGACCGACATCACCACCGTGCGAACGTTCCAGCCGTCGATCGCCATTTGCCAGTCGGGACGATCGAGCGTTTCGGCGGTCATGTTCATTTGCTGGAAAAAAAGATCCAAGCCGTAAGGAATCGCGCGGCCGTCGATGAAAACGGGATAGCGTCCCGCGCGGCCGTCTGCGCGCGGACCGAGACGCCACAGCAAGAATCCGCCAAGCGCGTAGTCGGCGTAGATTTCGCGCGGCAAATGATTCGCTTCGATGAACGCAGCCGCGCGTTCCGGCAACCAGTACGATTCGCCGGCGCCGAAATGCGCCAGCGTCAAATGCGTGTGATTGTAGCGATCGGTGATGTAAGCGCTCGATTGCCAGGCGACGGCAGCGATGAGGAGCGCGGAGGCCGCGAGTGTGGCGTAGTTCTTCGTCTTTGGCACGGCGCGCTGATGATCGCCGAAATCCAGCAACTCGGGCCCCACGATCGCCGCGGCAATCGCACTGATTCCATAGAATCGCGTGTAGAGAATCGCGCCCGCCGCCGAGCCGATCAGCAGCAGTCCTCCCCACACTCCGGCCGAGAAGCGCCGCCGGCGGAAAAATCCTACCACGGCGCCGGCGAGCGCCAGAGCCATGAGCCACCACAAATGATTGTCGGCTTCGGCGAGATTCAGCCAGTCGCGCGCTACGGCCCACGACACCGCGGTGCGTTTCCATTCATTGATGAATTGCGAATGCGCCGACATCACGCCGCCTTGCGCCAGGATCGCCCCGTAGATTTGCCACGTCCAGGGATTCACGAGCGTCGCGAGGAGCGTGAGCGACGCACACGGAAGCAGGCGATGCGGGCGCACCATCGCGAATCCGAAGACCAGCGCCAGACCATAGATGAATCCGGGATGCAGATTCACCCACACCAGCATCAGCGCCGGCAAAATCCAAATAGTACGCGGCGTCTTTTCTTCTGCGCGCCGGCGCAAAACGTCCCACAGGATTTTCAGATAGATCGCGGCCAGGAGGGTCGAGAACATGTTGGCGCGCACCAGAGTGGAGAACGCCACCGACGGCACAGCGAGCGCCGCCATCACTCCTCGCGTGATGCCGCCACGCCAAACGAGTAAAAGCGCGATCGCGCCGCACACCGCGGGCGACAGCAACGACAACAACGTCGCGCCGCCAAGGGTCCACAGCTTGTAGAAGAGCAAGCACGCGCCCACTGGATACGTCCACGGCTGGCCTTTGGCCGTGTACGAAAAAACCTCCGTGCGCATCACGTGACCCGATTCCAGCATGTATCGTCCCGACGCCATTTGCCACCACATGTCGGGATCGTCCATGCTGCGATAACCGGCCAGCGTGCCATACACCACGACGGCAGCGAGGGCCGCCGCCAAAACGCCGCGGGTCAGTTTTTCGAGCGGCGTCATCATTTCAGGCTGAGGTGAAACATCACGCGTTTCCGGATTTCGTCGTTGCCGGCGTGGGCCATGGAATTCGCGCGATCGAGCGCCGCGCGCGCCGCCGCTTCATTGTGGCTCTGATAGTAGGCGTCGGCCAAGCGCAAATACATTTTCTCCTGCAGCGAGGTTTTCTCCGGAGCGATTTTCACGCCTTGCGAAAATGCCTCGATGGCACCGCGCGTATCGAATTGCGCCAGCAGCACGTCGCCGCGCACGCCCATCATGCGCGCGGTCAAGGGGCGTCCCAGCGCTTCCGCCGATCCATGGAATGGACTCAATTTCAGCGCACGATCGGCGGCCATGAGCGCTTCTTTTGGCCGTCCGGCCAGCAGTGCCGTGGGCGCGAGTACCGCGTATCCCTCGTACGGCCGGGGCGTATGGGCCACCACTTCCCAATAACACTGGCGCGCCTCGTTGTAGCGTTCCTGACTCGCATAGAAATCGCCGAGAGATTGCCAGTAGCCCGATGTTGGATTGATGTCCACCGCCTTGCGAAATTCGTTCTCCGCGTCTTTCATGCGGCTCTGCATCATGCGCAACTGTGCCAGGTCGAAGTGCAGACTGGCGTCGTTGTCGAAGATCGCGCGTCCTTCGGCGATGGCGTGTTCCGCGTCGGCAGGGCGATTGAGGACGACATAAAGATGCGCCAAGTTTGCCCAATAGTAATATCTCGCGGCGCGCGACGCGTCTGCCGGCAGCGGCGGGATCGGCGCGCTTGCGCACTCGAGCGGCGGCGCGTTCATCTCCGGCGTGAGTGCGTCCGCTTTCACAAAAACCGCCGCCGTCGCGTCGAGATAAACAAGGCGCACCACCGGCGACGGACACGCCATCGGGATGGGGAGCGTGGTGTATCCAACGCCGCGGTCGAGTGACACAAGGATCGTGCGAATCTTCCAGTGATCGAACGCCGCCGTCCACTCCTCAGAGTCGGGGGCCGTGGTCATCAGGTATTGCTGCGACAAAAAAAGATCGTCGCCGTAGGGCAGGGCGCGGCCGTCGATGAAAACGGGATAGCGTGGGGCGAGCCGCCACATGACAAAACCACCGAGCGAGTAGGAATGATAAATCTCGCGCGGCAAATGATGATCTTCGATGAATTTTGCGGCGCGCTCCGGCGCCCAGGCCGCCTCGCCGGTTGCGAAGGCCTGTTCGCCCGGCTTCGTGAGATAAAAATCGCCGCCCACAATTGGGATGACTCGCCAGCTCACGAACGCGACGAGCAAGGCGCATGAAGTCGCCGCGATCGCACGCGGCAGCCGGAACTTTTCCAAATCGAAGCCGCTCAGCAAATCAGGCGCTATGATCACCGCTCCGGCCGCGAAAAGTCCTTGGAAACGGAAAAACTCGAGGGCCACCGCAACCAGCCCCGCCAAAGCAAGCGTTCCCAGAATTTTTCGGCGCGCTAGCCCCGCGAGCATCGCCGCGGCGCACAACGCCATGATGCACCAAAACTCCGGGCGTGGATCGCGACCATGCCACAGGTCGTGCAACACCGGCATCGAGAGCGGCATGCGTCCCCACTCGGCGATGAATCCGCGATGCACCGGCATCGCTTCACCTTGCGCCGCGATTTCTTCGTAGACGCGCCAACCCCAAGGATTCACGAGCGCCGCCGCGAATGTCGCCAAGGTCACGGGCAGCAGCGTGCGAACATCGCGCCGGGGTGCGGTGAAATGCGATGCGATGAAATGCGATGCGATGAAATGCGAGATGACGCGCCATCCGGCGAACGCCGCGACCATCGCGAGCCCATAGACGAATCCGGGATGGAGATTCACCCACAGCAGCATGAGCGCGGGCAGCATCCACAATCGCCGTTCGCGCTGTTCGCTAGGGTCGTTTTCCGCCGACCATAAAATTTCGAGAAAACACGCCGCCAGCACAGTGGTGAACATGTTGGCGCGGACTTCGGTGGTAATCGCGACCGATGGCACGGCCAGCGCGGCGAGCCAACAGCGCAGGAATCCTCCGCGCGCCATTGTGACCGCCGCGATCGCGGCGCCCGCGGCCGCTGAGAGGAGCGAGAGAAGCGTGAATCCGCCGGCGAGGTAGAGCAAATAGAAAATCACGCCGTTGCCGGCGGGATAAATCCACGGCGCGCCCGGCGCGGTATAGGAAAAAACTTCGGTGCGCGCGATGTGGCCGGTCGAGAACAGGTATCGGCCGGAGGCCAGTTGCCACCAAACGTCGGTGTCGTCCAAGGGATGAACGCCGGCTATGAACGCGTAGGCGATCACCGCGCCTGCCGCGATCCAATAGAGAACCGCGCGCGCGTTCACTTCGGAAGCTCGCACGCCGCGCCGACAAATTTGCCCGCCACTCCGCGATGGCCCGCCACCAGTCGATACGCGAGCCACGTGAAGGGACGCAGCGGCGGCGATTCCAGCGCGCCGGCGATCAAGTTGTGGTATCCGGCTTCCAGAGTTTCAATCAACGCCTGGCTGCCGCCGCAGATCGATCCGTCGGCGCGCACCCAATGCATTTGCCGGTCGACCCACGGAAGAACCTCCGGCGGAATCCGCGGAATCTCCTGATACGGACGCATCGCCACGGGACGCAGCGAAAATGCGCGGAGCCATTCGACCATGCGCCGGCAGAATCCGCAGTCGCCGTCCCAGAGAAGGAGTCCACCGTCGTTGGGCGGCGCGGCGAGCACGACGCCGGGAAAGAACTCGGGCGGCGCGCTGAAGTTTTCCCACCAATCCATCAAGCGCGAGATTCCGGCGAGCCGCCGCACGCGCGCGCCGATCGCCACCCAATCGAAAAACACCAGCAGCATCGCCGCCGACGTGAAAAGCACTTGGTTCATGAACACCAGCGCGCCGACGTGGACCGCGAACCCCATCGCTAAAAACCAGGGACGCGATTTTTTCCAGAAGTATCCGAGAGGGAAAAGAATCGCCCACAACAAAACGATCGCCAGCAACGGACCCACGTAGCGCCGATAGGGAATCAGCCACATCGCCGCGGTGAAATGCGTGCTGTTCAAATTTCCCAGCGACGCGGCGACGAATTGCGCCGGCACATTGTCGGCGTCCAGGAATCGCCAGCCGCTGAAGCGCAGAATCAACAGTCCGTTCGACACGTAGGTCCACGCGACGAGCACGCGGATCAAGGCCACGGGATAGCGATACGCGCTGCGTGGACGCGCTACCGGCGCGCCGGCCAGCGCGTCGATGGAAAAACGATCGCCGCACGGGAGAAACGCCAGCAAGACGAGCACGGTCAACGCGGCCATGTCGCTTTGGCTGTATCCGCCGAGCGCACTGAGCAATCCTTCGTAAAGAATCACCAGCAGCGCCGACGTTTTCACGGTGACACGCGTCCACCAGCCGGTCATGCCCATGAAAAGTGAAATCAGCAGCGCCAGTTTGAACAGCACCATGCCTTCCGTGGTGAGAAGGCGGTCAAAGAAGCGCCACGAAAGATACTGCATCACTCCTACGGGACGCAGCAGCGTAGAAGGAAGCTCGCGCAGCGCGGAGAACGACGCGTGAAACACAACCACGAGCCACACCGCGTGCGCGACCACTCGGATGGCAGCCAATTCCGCCGCGGGAGTTTTCTCTAAGGAGTCAGTTGCACTCGCCATGAGGCCTTGTGTTGCTCGAAATCTCCGAAGTGAACGTACGGCCACTGGAACTCGTCGAGGCGGACGGCTACCAGCGGATCGGGCGCGTTGTCGCCGCGGCGCAAATTGTATGCGTCGCCCCATCCGGCGAGGAGTTCGCCGAGGCTCGCGTCGGGCGGCAGCATGCGCCAACGAGCCCACAATTGCGCGTTGCGCGGATGCGGCGACCGAATCAGGAATTGCGTGTTCATCTGGATGGCGCGCGCCAGCGTCGCATTGCGATTGCCCAGCGCGTTGGTGATCGTCGACGACGGCATTTCCACAATTCGGCGGCCGCGCGTTTCACCGGCTAGCACGTAATAGCGCACCGGGCCCGAGCCGAGCGCGCGCGGCTCGGCCGCGAATCCCCAAAACGTGACCGGATAAAAATTCAGCGCGTACAGGAACGCCCACAGGAGCGGAACGCCGAAGGCGATGGTGAGGAGCGCATTGCGAAGCTGCGCTTGACGATCGGTTTCCACCAGGCCGGCGCCGGAGTATCGCTGCATGTTTCGTCCCATCGCCTACTGCTTGCCGCCCGCCTCGAAACGCCATTCCACGCGTTGATTGTCGGGCGGAACGAATTTGTCGGCCGATTGATTGCCGTGCTGTCCGTTGACGTAATACATCCAGTAGCGATTGTTCAATCCGTTGACGCGATTTCCGATCGCCGTCACGAGATCGCCGTTGGGATACGTCTTGGTCTCCACATGATGGCGTTCGCGCAGCAGCTCGAGCAGCGTTTTTCCACCGCGCCCATAAACCGTGACCGTTTCATTCAGCCATTCGTCGCCGGAGTTGAGCCACGCGGTGGTCCACACGTCGCGCAGCATGCCGGCGGAGTCGGCCAGGCGTTGCAGCGTGAACGGCAGCGCTTCGGGCGTTTCTTTTCCCGAGGCGAACGCGCCCTTTCGATCGATTTCGTAGAGTTGCTCGACGAATCCATTGTTGCGGCGCACAAATGTTTCCATCTCCGCGACCCATGGCCCCGCGCGATGCCGCGCCGGCAACAGCGCCGGCAAATCTTTTTCGTTCACCGCGCGATCCACGAACTGGCTCTCGAAACGGGAGTGGATTCCATTGGAATCGCGGCCAACGGGAAAACCTTTTGGATTCGGATAATCCTTCGCCCATCCATTGAAATGAACCGTGCAATGCAGCGGCTGGCCGAGGTCGGTGACGAAATGTGCCATCACGCCGGCTAAGTAGATGATGCTCTCTTCAATTTGATGGCGGATCAAACGATCGGGCTCGGAGTCTTCGCGCGTGTCGCGCCATTCGCGAAAATTGGTAGTGAGTTTCTCGGCGTATTCGGCAATCGCTACCGGCGCCGTGCCGAGATCGGAGACCGGTTTGTCGCCCACCAGACCGCGTTTGTACGCCGCGAACAGCAGCGCGTAGCGCGTGTCGGGGATTTTGTCCGGGCCCCAGTATTCGAGATCGAAATAATGGTCCGCTGGATTCAGTTGACCGAGCGCCGACGTCGTCCCGCCGCGCCAGCGGTCCGGCTCGGGACAGAGATAGACCAATCGTTCCTTGGCGGCGAGAAAGAACGCCGGAAAATCCTTAGGCAGCGCGTTGACCGCCGCGCGCGCGCTGATCTCGTGGCCTTTTTCGCCCCACGCGAAGGCCTGCGATGCCACCAGAAGCGCGGCGCAAACAAACAGGCGGGCGTTCTTGTTATGCAAACGTGACCCCCACGGCTGCGCCGCGATCGGCTTGCAGAAGTCGCGCCGCCGATCCGCGATTGCTGGACAGCTCCAGATATCCGCTGCTGCCGACGATGACGAAAACCTCATTCGCGGCGCTCTGCGCGTAATTCAAATTCAGCTTGGTGACTTCGCCCTTGCCCACGGCGATCTTGAAGGCCGGCGCATTTTCCGAGAACAACCGCGGCACGTCTTGCGGCGTGATGTTGGTGATGAGATTGCCGAAGCGATCCACCTTGATGACCACGCCTTGCAACGCGTTCTCACCGGCGGGCTTTGGTTTGGGCGGCGCGAATTTCACGTAGTCGGTGACGAGGTCGCCGAATTTTTCCGATTCCACGCCTCGCGCCATCCATCCGACGATCGGCGCGAAAACGTCGCGGCCCTGAAATGTTTGGCTCACGGGAGTCAGGAAATAGTGTTCCGACGTGATGTGGCGCACGCGGTGCTCCGGTTCCTGCGCGTACATGAACGAAAGCACGCCGTTATCGGGCGCCACAAACCAATGGTGCTCGCTGTTCGCCAGAATCGGGCGGCGCGCCGTGCCCACGCCGGGATCGACGATGACCAGATGGATCGTCCAATTGGGAAAATACTTGTACGCTTGTGCGATCGTGTACGCGCCGTCGAGAATATCGTAGGGTCGAACTTCGTGGCTGATGTCGACGATGTCGGTTTCCGGCGCCAGTTTCAAAATCACGCCCTTCAACACGCCTACAAAGTGGTCGTTGTGTCCAAAATCGGTGGTCAGTGTGACGATCTTCCGCGCCATGGGAAAGACTATAGCAGAGACGGCTGGGAAACTGGTACGCCTGATAAACTATAAGGATGAGCCCGATCTACCTCGACTACAACGCCACCACGCCCGTGCGCCCAGAAGCCGCCGCGGCGATGATGCCGTTTTTGTGCGAGGAATTCGGCAACGCTTCGAGCATTCATCGCTGGGGACAACGGGCTCGCGCGGCCGTGGAAGACGCGCGCGCGAAAGTGGCGGAACTGGTTGGAGGACGGCCGTCCGAAATCGTCTTCACCAGCGGCGGCACGGAGTCGGACAATCTTGCGATCTTCGGCGCGGTCTCCGATGGCGCTCAGGTTGTCACGACGGCGATCGAGCATCACGCCGTGCTCAACGCGGTGGAGGCGCTGGAACGCCAGGGCACGGCGGTGACGTTCGTGCGAGTCGGGCGCTCCGGCGTGGTCGATCCGTGCGATGTTGCAACGGCCATGCGAGACGATACCGCGCTGGTAAGCGTGATGCTGGCGAACAACGAGACAGGCACGATTGAGCCGGTGTGCGAAATCGCAAGGCTCGCGCATGGTCGAGGCGTGCTCATGCACACCGACGCCGTGCAGGCCGCCGGAAAAATCCCCATCGACGTGCGCGCGCTCGGCGTCGATTTGCTCTCGATCAGCGGACACAAGATTTACGCGCCGAAAGGCGTGGGCGCGCTATGGGTCCGCAAGGGAGTCCGCGTGCGCCCGCAGATTTTTGGCGGACGCCACGAGCGGGAACGCCGCGCCGGTACGGAAAATGTCCCGGGCATCGTGGCGATGGGCGAAGCCGCCGATCTGGCGCGCCGGGAACTGGCGACCGAACCCGCGCGCATCGCCGCGTTGCGCGATTGCTTGGAGCGTGGCGTGATCGAGCGCGTGCCGCACGTTACCGTAAACGGCGATCCCGCGCGGCGCGTGCCGAACACCACGAATCTTACGTTCGAGGGCATCGAGGGCGAAGCGCTGGTGATCGCGCTCGACTTGCAGGGCATTTCGTGTTCCACTGGCGCAGCGTGCTCGAGCGGCGCCATCGAGCCGTCGCACGTGCTCACGGCAATGGGACTGAAGCCGGAAGATGCGCGCGCGACTCTTCGCGTCAGTCTCGGCAAACAGACGACCGAAGCTGACATTGCGCGCGTGTTGGAGATACTACCCGGAGTCGTCGCGCGTCTTCGCGCGATTTCGCCTGTATATCAGAAAGCGGCGTCATGAGCGAAACACCAAAGATTGCCGTAGCGATGTCCGGCGGAGTTGATAGCTCCACCGTGGCGGCGTTGCTTTCTCGCCGCGAGAAAGTGGTTGGCCTCACGATGCAGTTGTGGAATCAGCGGCGGCTTGCGGGTCAACCGGGCATGCCGGAATCCGTGGAGGGGCGCTGCTGTTCCATCGACGACGTGCACGACGCGCGTCGCGTCGCCGAGCGCTTGCAAATCCCGTTTTACGTGGTGAATTACGAGCGCGGCTTCGAACGCGACGTGATCCAGCCGTTTGTGCGCGACTATCTGGCCGGGCGCACGCCGATCCCGTGCGCGGTTTGTAACAACGCCGTGAAATTCGGCGAGCTGATCTCCACCGCGCGTCAGATCGGCGCGGAGAAAGTCGCTACCGGCCACTACGCGCGCATCGAGCAAGGCGAAAACGGCCGATTCCTGTTGCGCCGCGCTGCCGACCCGTCAAAAGATCAAACGTATTTTCTTTTTGGACTCACGCAGGATCAGTTGAGCCGCAGTATTTTTCCGCTCGGCGGTATGACCAAGCCGGAGGTTCGCGAACTCGCGCGTCAATTCGATTTGCCCGTGGCGGAAAAGCCCGACAGCCAGGAAATCTGCTTCGTTCCCGGCGACGATTACAAGGCATTTCTAAACGCCTACCAAAAGGATCAAGGAGCGCCGCTGCCGGAACGCGACGGCGAGCTGGTCGACACGCACGGGAACGTCCTCGCGCATCATTCCGGCATTCACAATTTCACCGTGGGCCAGCGCAAGGGACTTGGTGTGTCGTCGCCGAATCCGCTGTACGTTTTGAAAATGGACGCCGTGGAAAATCGCGTGACCGTGGGCGCGGAATCGGAATTATGGGGAACGAAGGCGCAGGTACGCGACATGAACTGGATCGCTTTCGATACGCCCGGCGCGCCGGTGCGCGCCGAAGTGCGCATTCGCTATCGTCACACGCCGGCTCCGGCGACGATCACGGCGCTGGCCGATGGTCGCGCGGAAGTGATTTTCGACGAACCGCAGCGCGCGATCACGCCGGGCCAAGCCGCCGTTTTTTATGACGCAGATTTGGTGATCGGCGGCGGTTGGATCGAGTAAGTCGCGCGCCACAACGCGGCCATCACGCCGGTGACGTGCGCCACCGCAAAGCTGACGCCGCGCAAATTTCTTTCCACCGGGACGCCTTCAATCGGGCGCGGATGTCCGCAAGCGTAGTAAACGCCGTCGCGTTGGTGGCACTGATCCCACGGACAATCCCAATCGAGCATCACCGGCACCACGCCCGGCAAACTGCCGGGCAGCCAGCGCACGCCGCGATCTTCCTTCGCCGCGACAATCCGCGTGCCGCGCGCCGCCGCGCGTTCGATCGCCTCGCAGAGCAAATCCTGGTGATCGGTGTTCGGCGTGCCGAGGCTGAGGTTCACGATTTGCATGCCGTTGGCGGCGGACCAGTCGATGGCGCGCACCAGCGTTTCGACGTTCGTCGCCAGCTTGTCGTGAAAAACTTTCACGGCGAACAACTCGGCTTCGGGCGCCAGCGCGCGAATCACCGCGGTGACCGCCGTGCCGTGGCCCAAGCGATCGACGTATTCGGTGCTTTCCCCGTCCTCGGACAGACCCACTCCACCGGCCACGCCCTGCACGTGGGGATGACGTTCGTTCACGCCGCTATCGACAATGGCAATGCGCATCTTATCTGTTCACCACTGGATTTGCCGTCCGAAAGTTTCCATCCGCCAAACGAATTACGCGATCGGCCCGCGCGGCCAACTCGGCGCGATGCGTGATGACGATCGTCGTAAGCCCGCGGCGCATCTCGAGCCCTCCCGCGACGCGATCTTCGGCCGCCGGATCGAGCGCGGCCGTCGGTTCGTCGAGAATCAGCACGGCCGGACGCGCCACCAGGGCTCGCGCAATCGCTACCCGCTGCCGTTCTCCGGCCGAGAGCGCCAAGCCGCGCTCGCCCACTACGGTATCGTATCCCGACGGAAGCGCCGCAAGAAAATCGTGAATACCGGCGGCGCGCGCGGCCTCTTGCAACTCTTCGTTGGTGGCGTCGGGACGTCCGTAGCGTAGATTGTTCGCCACCGTGTCGTGAAACAGAAACGGCTCCTGCTCCACGAGACCGACGCTCGACCGCACGTCGTCAAGGCGCAAATCACGGAGGTCGCACCCGTCGAGGCGAATCACGCCGGAGTCGGGATCAAGCAGGCGCACGAGCAAATCCGCCACCGTCGATTTTCCGCTGCCACTGGGACCAACCAGCGCGGCCGTTTCGCCCGCTTCCACCGTGAACGTCGCGCCGTCGAGCACCGGCGCGTCGCGGTCGAAGTGAAATGTCACGTGATCGAACTCCACGCGACCCTTCACGCGGCCGTGCACCGGGCGGGGAATCGCCGCGGCGCCGGGCTTTTCGGTCACTTCGGGTACGGTGGCGAACAATTCTTCGACACGGGCCAGCGACACGCGCGCCGTCGCGAGTCCCGCGTAGAGTCCCATCATCGACTGCACCGGCTGGAGCAATCGCATTTGATACGCCAGAAATGCGACGAACGAGCTGAGCGCCAACGTGCCGGTCACCACCAAGTGTCCGCCGTAAAGAAAAACCAGAATCGTGCTGGCCGTGAGAATCAGGCCCGGCAGGCCGCCGGAGAGATAGGTGAGGCGCTGCATGTCCATCAGCGCGGCGATGAACGCCCCGTTTTTTTCGCGAAAACGTTCCGACTCGCGCGACTCGGCGCGCGACACAGCCGCCAGCTTCGCGCCGCGCAATGTTTCAATCAGAAAGCTGCCGATGTCGGCGCTGCGTTGGCGCATCGTGGCGACGCGAGTCTCCAGGCGTTGGCGGAAATGCACCAGCGCCCACACGCTCGCCGGGATCAGCGCCGCGCTCAGCAGGAACAACCGGGCATTCAGCCAAATCATGAAGCCGATGGTTCCCGCGAGAAAGAGCACGTTGCCCGTCCACGCCAGAACCGTATCGGAGGCCACGCGCTGGATTTCGCCGATATCGTTGTTCAACCGGCTGACGATTTCTCCCAGGCGCGTCCGCGCGTAAAAGCGCGGCGACAGCCGCAACAAGTGGCGGTACAAATCCAGCCGCATGTCGAACAAGATTTCCGCCGACGCGCGTGTGTAAATCAATCCCGCCGCCGTGTTCAAAAGAAAACTCGCCGCGGTGGCGCCGGCAAAAATCAGGAGTACTTGTGTGAGCCGCGCCGAATCGCGCGCCAGCAAAGCATCCAGCAGGAATTTGCTGAGATAAGGCAGCACCAGCGACAACAGTGTTCCGCACAGACTCAGTGCGGACACGGCGGCGAGCCGCGGCCCGTAGGGAACGACGTATCGAAGCGCGCGGCGCAGCATAAGTGAAAAGCGCGCGCTAGTGGCGGGAAAGTCTTCCCATCGCCTGTGCCGCGCTCAATCCAAAGAGATAATACCGCCGCATGCAGTGTTTGCAGCGCACCGGATGGAGAAATACAAAACGTAACAGGATGCTTTCGATCACGCCGCGACGATGACTGAGGCTAACTTGGGAGCTCTTGCATTTCGGACAACGCCGCATTTCTTCCGAATTCTATCATTGGCCCGTCGTCGAGCCGCCTCCGATTTTGAACTTAATTGGTACATTGCATCCGATTGGGTGGCCCAGGCGGTTAAAAGCGTTCACGCGCCAATAGTAGTCGCCAGGACTTAAATCGACATCCACTTGAATGCTATTCGCCTTGATCTTGTCGTTGTCTCCCTGGCGGAAATCGGCCTTGTAACCCGGCGCGATGTGCCAGACTTGCACGTTGTAACCGGCCGCGTCCGGAAACGGATTCCACTTCAGCGTGGGACGGCGCTCGAAAACCAGTTGCTCGGGGCGCGGCGACACCGGCTCGAAAACTTTGCAGAGAAACGAGTCGGGAGCCGTGGCGTGCCCGCCGGGCGGCATATTGTAGTTCACGTAAAGGCCGATCATGAACTGTTTGGGGTCCAGCGGCTCCATCAAAATGCAGCCGGTTCCGTCGGGCGCGCCGTCGATGGAAAAATGTCCATTGGAATCGGTGACGCCGGGCCCGACTTTTTCGGGTGTGTTGCAATCCTTGGCGAAGACACGCACGCCGGCCACCGGCTGTTCGTTCCACAGCACGCGCCCCTCGACGACGCCGGGCGTGAACTTGGTGAGCGTTGCGGTGATGCGCGCTTCCGATCCTGCTTGGGCGGTGATTTCGCGATTCCAGGTGCGAAAACCGCTGCTGGTGATCCTCAGCATGTGCTTGCCGGGCAGAATCCGCACGGTGGCCGGAGCATTGCCGATGAAATTTTGATCCAGGTAAATGTCGGCGCCATCGGGCGTCGAGGTGATCTGCAAGGCTTCCTTGTCCCCGAGCGGAGTGTCATTGCTCACCGGAGCCGGTGCCTGTCGCGGCGCCGGCGGCTGCAGACGTTCCACCCGCGGCGGAGCAGAGGCGGCTTCCACTTGGGTTGGCGCCGAGCGCGGCGGCATGGCAGCCGGAGCCTTTTCCATTGTTCCCGTAGTGTTCGCAGCGGCGACTACCGGCGCGGGATTTGCCGTTCCACCGGACGCTTTCTCCACTCGGCGAACATCTTTCACTAATTTCGCGGCGGCGTCGCCCAAGTGCGACACCGAATCCAAGCTCGATCCAATCACCAAGCTGCGCATCACGCCTTCGGTATCCATCAAGATGTAGGTGGGAATCGGCTGTACGTTGAACATGCGGCGCAAGCGGCCGTCTTGATCGTGCGCTTGCGGCCAATCCATGTGATGCTCGGCGATGAATCGATTCCAATCCTGCGGGTTGGAATCCACACTGATGCTGATCAGCACGAATTGATCGCGCGCGTAGCGCTTGGCCAGCGAGCGGATCGTCGGCAGCGAGTCTTTGCACGGCTGGCACCACGTAGCCCAGAAATCGAGCAGCACCACTTTGCCTTTCACTTCGTCCAGCGTGACGTACTCGCCGTCTTTAGTGACCAGCGAGAAATCGGCGGGCGCGAAACTCTGCCGCGCGCGCCGCGGGTTGTCGATGAGCGCGCGTGCCGTCTTCGCTTCCGGCGTGTCCGGCGCGCGCTTCAAATACTCCATCAACACGGCGGCGCCCTCGGCGTCGCGGACTTCCTTCATCAACTCGCCGCCCAGGTTGTAATACGTGTTGGCATTGTTGGGATTCAATTGCATCGCGGCGCGAAATTCCATCTCCGCTTCCTGGCCATGGATTTTTCCGTCGGGCATCATCGCGGAGAGTTCCACGCCGATCATATTGTGCGCCACGGCGCGCCACGCATCGTCGGGGGAAATCTCGAGCGCCTTGCGCGCGGATTCCAACGCGTCTTTATGCGCGCCGATCTTCTGGTAGGCGTGAGCGAGTTGGAAATAGCATTCCGCGCAGGCCTTCTCGGTTTTCAACACCCGGCGAAACTCGCCGATTGCCTCTTGAAATTGGTTACGGCTCAGCGCCTGGCGCGCGCGTTCCATGTGATCCTGCGCGTCGGCCGACATTTGCTGGGCGAGCGCCGCGGGTGCGACAGCAATCACGCACGCGGCTAAGATTGGTCCTCTCATCGCGTCCCCCCTTTTTCCGGGATTCTACCACGATAGCGCCGGGAGCTGACGTCAAGGGACAGCAATTACGCTATGATGGACGGCGCTATGAAAAAGATTCTCGCCCTGTTGGTTGTCTTATCCGCCGCCGCCCAGGCGCCGAGTTCGAATGTCGTGGAGCGCCGTTTTGCGGAGATTCGCAAGAATCCGCTCGAACTTCACGCGTTTCTCTATCGCATGCCGAAGGGCGGCGACCTGCACAATCACCTTTCCGGCGCGATCTACGCCGAGACATTCTTGAAAGCGGCCGCCGACAAAGGGTTGTGCCTCGACACCAAGGCGCTGGCGATCGTCCCTGCGCCGTGCAGCGGTGGATCGGTGGATGCCAAGCAGGCGCAGACCGACAACGATCTGCGGAATGCCATGATCGACGCTCTGTCGATGCGCAATTTCGTGCCCGGTAGGGAATCGGGCCACGACCATTTCTTCGCCACGTTCGCGAAATTTGGTGCCGTGAACAGCAACGACTTTGTGTCGGAAATCGCGCAGCGGGCCGCCGATCAAAACGAATCGTACGTGGAACTGATGTCGCTATCAGGCGGCGGCGCGATCAACGCGCTCGGTGTGTCCACGGGACTCGACACCGATTTTGCAGTGACATATCGCAAGCTCGAGCAATCGCCGAATTTCGCAAGCCTGGTCAAAGGATTGAGCACGCGCGTCGACGACATGGAGCAGATGCGCCGTGCGGCGCTGCGCTGCGATTCCGCACCGAACTCGCCGGCCTGCCGCTTGCAAGTTCACTACGTTTATCAAGTCCTGCGCGAGTTTCCCAAGGCCGGCGTTTTCGCGCAAGTGATGTGCGGATTCGCTGCCGCCGCCGCCGATCCGCGCATCGTCGGCGTGAATTTCGTGCAGCCGGAAGACGGCGTCACGTCGATGCGCGACTACCATTTGCAAATGCAGATGGTCGGGTACGCACGCAAGATTTATCCTAAGGTGCATCTCACTCTGCACGCCGGCGAGTTGGCCCTGGGACTGGTGCCGCCCGACGGACTGACCTTTCACATTCGCGAAGCCGTCGAGATCGCCCACGCCGAGCGCATCGGCCACGGCGTCGACGTGACGTACGAAACGAATCCCGAGGCGCTGCTCAAGGCGATGCGCGACCGCAAGGTTGCGGTGGAGATCAACCTCACGAGTAACGACGTGATTCTCGGCATCGCAGGCGCGGACCATCCCTTTCCGTTGTATCGGAAGGCCGGCGTGCCGGTGCTGCTTTCTACCGACGATGAAGGCGTGTCGCGCGCCGATCTCACGCGCGAATACGAGCGCGCGGTGTCGACGTATCACGTGGGCTACGCGGAACTAAAGGATCTGGCGCGCAACAGCCTGGAGTTTTCCTTCGCGCCGGGCGCGAGCTTTTGGGAGAGCGCGAAGTATCAGGCTCCCGTGAAGGCATGCGCCGCGCGGCAGAGCGCGCCATGCAAGGAGTATCTCGAAAAGAACGAAAAAGCGCGGCTCCAAGCGGATCTTGAGGATCGTTTTGAGGCGTTTGAGAAGTCGATTCATTGATTGATGGTATTGACACGTGTTGTCATATATGACAACATTCTTGAGAGGATGAATGGCTGACGCCCGGAAAACCCGCCCGATTTCTTGGGTTCGGCCGGCGCTCCGGGACTTTGAAGACTTTCCCGCGGAGGCGCAGTCAATCGTCCTGACCGCGCTGACGGTCGTGGCGGAAGGCGGCACGCCGGACATTGCCAAGCCAATGCACGGTCTCGGCTCTGGGGTCTTTGAGATCGCAGTTCCGTTCCGTGGCGATGCTTTTCGCGTGGTTTACGCCTTGCAGCTTGCGGATGATGTGTTGGTGATACATGCGTTCCAGAAGAAATCGACGCAGGGCATCAAGACGTCCAAGCGCGACATCGACTTGGTAAAGGAACGTTTGAAGAGATTGAAGGAGGATCATCGATGAAGCGCGAAAAGCTGGATATCGTACGCGGCAGCGGCAATGTGTTCCGCGATCTCGGACGCGCCGATGCCGACGTAAAGCAGTTAAAGGCGCTCCTAGCCGCCGAGATCATCAAGGCGCTCGATCGTGACGAATTGACCGTCCGGGCCGCCCACGCGCGGACCGGTTTCGCCGCCGCCGATTTTTCGCGTGTCCGAAACGCGGATCTTGCCAGGTTTACGGCGGATCGATTGATGTCGATGCTGAACCGCCTTGGCTCGCGGGTCGAAGTCAGGATCAGCGTGAACCGGACGGGAAGGCCGCCTGTGGTACGTGAAGCGCGGGTTTAGGTCGCCCGCGCTAGCGATTCCCTGAAACGATCGCGAGACCGGTGGTCATGTCCGAATCCAGCGTGATCGTGCGCAGGTACTTGTACGTGGCCGCTTCGTAAATATCAATCGTGTTACCGGCGACGAAGATGTAGAGAAGCTTTCCGTTCGAGCTGGTCTTCATGCTCATGCGCGGGCGCCCCGGGAATTCCACGCGATTCAAAATCTTGTGATTCACCAGGTCGAAGCCCCAAAATTCATACTTCCCGATTTCTTGATGCAGGCCGTACGCCAACTTCCGCCCGGGTGCGAGCGCGAAACGCAATCCTGTCGCCGGGCCGAGCGCGTAAAAGTCGACGCTCTTCTTCGCCAAGTTGATCCGCGCGATTCCCATGATGCGGCGATTCTCCACCGCGTCCGACACGGTGAAGATGCCGGTAAAATATCCCGGTTCTTCGTAATCGTCGTCGGTGGAGTTGAAGTTGATGCGCCCGAATCCGTCTTCCAGCGGACGCGACAACTCCCACTTGTCGACTTCCTTGAAGTCGGTGGTGTCGTAGACGTAAATGTCCTCGGAGAACACGTAAAGATACTTGCCGTCAGGTGAAAATTGCAAGCCGACCCCGCCCTCGCGCTCTTCGCCCTTCGGCCACGGGACGGTGCGCATCACTTTGTGCTCCTTCAAATCGTATTGGAAAAACGAAACGCCGCCGATTTCCCAACGGTCTTCCAGTTTCTTCATCGCGTGCGTCATCACGATCGCGAAACGATGCTGCGGATCGGCTTCAAATTGACGGATCATCACGCGCTTGCCGGGCTCGGCGAAGGAAATCGTGTCGACTACCTCGCGCTTGGCCACGTCGATGACTTCCACATCTTGATAGCTGCTCGATTGCACGTAGATGCGCGTTTTGTCCTTCGAGAGCGTCATGCTTTCGGGATAGCCGGTCTTGGTGGGAATGAAGCCGATCACTTTTTCAGTGGCTTCATCGATCACCAGCACGCGATTGGGACGCGCGCCGAGGAACATGATGGCGTTTCCACCGCTGAGCGGTTCGGCCGGTGCGGCCCCCAGTGCCAAACACGCCAGGGCGATGGCGGAAAGTGCGATGAGCAAACGTTTCATGACGTTTTCTATTTACGGGAAAATCAAATCAATCTTGCGCCAATCTTTTTGTGCGGAAGCGCATTTGCCGGTCCAGTCGGGCGCGTGATTCAACTGGTCGGGCACTTGCGCGGGCCAGAAGCAGCCGTTGTGACAATCGAACAAATCGCGTTCCACCGGCGTGCACAGGCCCGCGGTGCCGCCGCTCGAATCGGTTTCCCATCCCGGCGAGAAAATGAAAGTGCAACCCAACGGAATGTGCGGACCCGACTGCGGCGCGGGGCCTTGCGACAACGCAACCACGTCATCCGGCGGGGCGATTTTGCGAGCTTTCGAGTTGATGGGCTTCAAATGTTTCATAAGATCCTCATGCGAACTGCTGCAGGTACTCGGGATTCTTCACCGCGATCTCACCGTAAATCTCCAAACACGTAGCGGTCCAGCCGCGGATCCATTCACAGTAATGAAGATTCGCGTGCGACGTGTCGCCGTAGCGCGTGTGTGCCTCGTGATAGCATCCGCCGGCGCACAGCGGACGCGCCCAACACTCGCGGCAGTCGGTCTTGTGATCGATGTGGTGCTTTTCCAGCAATCCGATCTGCACGAGCGAATCGATGCCATTGCGCACGTCGCCGAGTTTGTGCGCGTCCGATCCCGCGAAGCGATGGCACAGGCCGAGATCGCCGTCGGTGGCGACGCCGAGCAATCCCAAGCCCGCGCCGCACGGATACGCCTTGCTCATGCCTTTGTGGATTTCCTCGATCGTGTCCTTCACGTTGGAAAATCCATGATGGCGATTCGCCAGCGCTGCTTCAAGAAAATCGGCGGCCAGATCGCGGAATTGTCCCAACATCGAGTCGAAGCCGTCGCCCGAGATCGCGTACTCGCGTCCCGGCGACGTGGTGACGGGCGCGAAGCCCACTTCCCAGAATCCGATTTCGTCGTGGAGATGCCGGTAAATCTTGCGGATGTCGAGCGTCTGCGAGGTCAGCGTAACGCGCGCGCCGATGGGCCGGCTGGTGTGCCGCCGCAGCAACTCGCGGATTTTCGGAATCACCGTGTCGTAGCTGCCCGCGCCGTTCGCGAAAACGCGGAAACGGTCTTGCAACTCACGCGGACCATCCATCGAAATGGTCACGCCGATGCGATTGTCGACGAGAAACTCGATGACCTCGGGGCGGAGCAGCGTGGCGTTGGTCGTGAGGCTGAAGTCGATGTCTTTTCCGAGTTCCGCGGCGCGGCGGCGCGCGTACGCAACGGTCGATTGCACCACGGGAAAGTTCAGCAACGTTTCGCCGCCGAAAAACGTGAGATGCGGCAGCGCGATTCCCGCCGAGGCGTCGAGCAGGAAGTCTACGGACTCGCGCGCCGTCTGCTCGCTCATGAATTTCGGCTGGCGGCCGTTTTCCGTGTTGACGATTTTGTCCTCGCCGTATTCGTAGCAGTACGTGCAACTCAAATTGCACTGATTCGTCACGTTCAGCACGAGCGTGGTGAGCGGAACTTTCGGGATGGCCGGCCGCCCGGACGTTGCGGCGGGAGCCGGCGTCGCGATGGCCCGGACGCGCCGTAGTTCCGCGATGGTCTCCGCTAATTCTTCAGCGGGGAATTGTGCCGCGAGCCGGCGCACCAACTCTTCGCCCGGCAATGGACCGCGTTCCAACTCCGTGATCACCGCCGACGCCGCGCCGTCCAAGCGAAAAACAGCCGCCGACGGCGCCAGGTACAAAAAATCCTCGTGGGCCGCCGCGAAGCGGTGGAATTCGCCGAGCGAGAGCTGCGTGTTCACTTTCCACCCTCCACTTCCGGTGTATCCCAACGCATGTAGAGCGGCACCGTTACCAGCAAATGCGCGCGGGCGCGCAGCGGCGGCAGATCTTTGCCGTCTTTGTCCTTGCCGGTACGAGTGAGCACCGCCACCACCCACACGTCGCCGACATTGTTGGCGTTGCGCGGACGCTGTGGGTTTGGTCCATCGACGTTGGGCGTGAACAATCCGTTTTGATCGATCGTGCCGACATATTTAATGTCGTCGTCGCCGTAGGTGGCCGCGTATTCCTCCACGCTCCACGTGACTTTCGTCATCGGCCCGAGTTCGAGATCGTCTTTCGTGTCGGGCTTGCCGTCGGGACCATAGTTGTAGGCAATCACTTCGAATTGCTGAAATTGCTTCGGGAAATTCGCACCGCCCAGGCGCGCCATGCCCGCCTGCGGCTTCACGCGGATTTCGTCGACCTTATCGAAAACCACCGCGCCGCGTTCCTTCACCACGCCCGAGACGAACAAGTCGCGGTAGCCGATCTTGGCGTCGCCGGCGATGTTCAACTCGACTTTAATTTCGCTTGGCGTCGCGGACACCAAGCGCGCCACTTTTACGCCCGCGCCGAAATCGATATCGCCCGCCGCGACGTTGGCAGGCAAGTTTGCTCCAAAGATTGTGTACGTGCCGCTGCCGCCCGTCGCGAGCGTCGGATGATCCATGCCCAGCACGACGGGTCCCGCGCCGATGCGCGTCATCTCCACTTCCAGACCCATCTCGTCGTACGCGCCCGTGTACCAACGTCCCTTGATCGATTGCATGTTGCGATCGATGAACATTACTTCGCGCAAACCTTCTTGATCGGGGCTTGCTTGATTTGAAGCAGCGCGCGTGGAGCGTCCGCGCCACTGGAATCCCGTGTACACGATCACTTTCCCTTCGCGCGATGCAGTTTCGCCGCTGCGCGCCGAAGTTAGCTTAGTTGAAGTTATGAACTCGTCGTCGGCGCCGTCTTTCGCGCGAATCGTCATGGTGCCGAAGATTGCGCCCTTGCCCGGCTGGGTTCCTGCGATCGCCCACGTTCCCGTGATCCGCGCCGGCCGCATGTTCGCCGACCACGCCGACCACTCCGGCGTGATCAGCGGAAACGCGCCGCTCAAGTTGGCGATCGCTTTGTCCATTGGGTGGCGATTGTCGGGCGGACGGCCGTCGGGTCCCGGCGTGGTTTGCGGCGGACCAAAACGGCGGAACGCCTGGAAATCGGACAGCGGATAGTAGCCGCGATGCATGGCCACAAGCAATTCCCAATCCGATTTCGTGCGTCGCTGCGAAATCACGCGGCCCATCGAGTGGCACGAGTGGCAAGTGTTCTCGGTATCTTTATCCGAGTAGTGATAGTCGATGGATTGCTTTTCTACTTCGAACGCCGCGGGGAGCGCTTCTTCCGGCGCGAGTCCATGATTGTTGGCGAGGTATCGTAGAACCTGCCGAGCTGTCTCCGGATCGAGTTGCACGCCGTTGAGCGAGACCATGCGGCGAATGGTTTCCTGCCAGCCTTCGGGCGTAGTGCGCCGCGCGGAGATGCGCGTCATGCGTTTTTTCTCGTCGCTCTTGTGACACGATCCGCACGCTTGGCGCACGACGTCGCTGGTGACGGGAATGCCGTCTTCCTCGGGCGGCTTCGGTTTCGCTTCCTTGGATTGATCCGCGGTCGCGGCCGGATTGGCCGGAGGTGTGGTTTGTTGCTGCGAAAATCCAAGAAGTGGAAGCGAGATTACGGCGGCGAAAATCCAAGGCGTTTTACTTCGAGCAACCCTCATACTGACTTGGGATATTGCCACAACCGACTCGATTGAACAAGCGCGGATTTTGCCGGCGCGAAGGTCGATCGTCAATTTTCAGACATTGGTTTCCAACGGCATAGCCAAAATCCGCATGCTGCGGATTTTGACACTGCGGTTTTTTTTATCCATCGAATCACGCGGTTAGAACTCGCGGCGCGCCCAGACGATGGAGCGGTGTGTCACAATGGATCAATGCGCGCGATTGCTTCGCGCGCACTTGAACCGACGCATGGACGCGCGAACAGTAAAATTACAAAACGAACCTACCGAGGGGTCAAACCGATTCCTTGCAATAGTTTCGGAGGCCCTCCGATACCAGTTGGTAACCTTGTCGGTGAGCGTTCTTGGCGACCCACTACGGGTGTTGGTTTTCCGTTGTCAGAACCATTCGCGGTAGCGAATGGGCTCGCTGGCCTATCCATGCCGTGCACGTTTCTGACAAGCGGAAATTAGCACGACTCGGAAGACAGTACTTCACCTGTTAGCGTTCGTCCCAAGCGGCTCCGCGAGCGGACAAGCGAGCGAGCCCATTCGCTACCACGAATGGTTCTGACCGCCGCGACGTTGCCGCCTTCTCGCGCTCGCGGGTGTACACTGATCGTTATGAGACTCGCTGAGAGAATGTCGCGTTTGGGGACCGAGAATGCGTTTGAAGTTTTCAACCGGGCCAAGAAACTGGAAGCCGAAGGTCGCGATATCGTCCACTTAGAGTTGGGCGAGCCCGATTTCGCGACACCCGCACACGTGATCGCCGCCGCCAAGAAAGCCATGGACGACGGCTGGACGCACTACAATCCTCCTCAAGGACTCCCGCAATTTCGCGAGGCCATCGCGCATGAAGTCGCGACGTCGCGCGGCATCAAGGTTGCGCCGGAAGAGGTGGTGGTCGAGCCGGGCGCGAAGCCGATTATTTTTTACGCCATGTTCGCGCTCGTCGAGCCGGGCGACGAAGTAATTTATCCGAATCCCGGATTTCCGATCTACGAATCGGTGGTGAATTTTCTCGGCGCGAAGCCCGTGCCGCTGCCGTTCCTCGACACGCCAACGGGATTCCGCCTGGACATGAATCGACTAGCCGATCTCATCACCGATCGCACGCGCATGCTGGTGTTGAACTCGCCGCACAATCCCACGGGATCGGCGATGCCGCCTGAGGACGTCGCGACGGTCGCGAAATTGATCGGCAATCGCGATATCACCGTACTTTCTGACGAGATTTACCACCGCATCCTTTATAAGGGCAAGCACTCGAGCATCGCCGCGCAGCCCGGCATGCAGGAACGCACCATCATCCTCGACGGATTTTCGAAAACGTACGCGATGACCGGCTGGCGTTTGGGCTACGGCGTGATGCCGCGCGAACTCGCGCTGGCCGTCACGCGCCTGGGTATCAACAATCACTCCTGCACGGCGGCGTTCACGCAAGTGGCCGCTGTCGAAGCGCTCCGTGGACCACAAACCGACGCCGAGCGCATGATCGCGGAATTCCGCCGTCGCCGCGACTTCATCGTCGCGGCGCTGAATCGCATTCCGGGATTCACGTGTCACGAGCCGGAAGGCGCGTTCTACGTTTTCCCGAGCATCAAAGGTACGGGGCGGACGTCGCAACAGATGGCGGATTTTCTACTGGAAGACGCCGGCGTCGCGGGTCTGAGCGGCGCGGCGTTCGGAAAGTACGGTGAAGGATACCTGCGGTTTTCCTACGCGAACTCGATTGAAAACATCGGGAAAGCGATGCAGAAAATCGAAGCGGCGGTGACGGCCAAAGCGCACGCGTAGCGCTCAATGTTTAGGTCGCTCTTTTCAGAGCTCGAATGTCTTTTGGCTGCGACCAGGCGTCGCTTCGCTAAGGCCGGAGCGTTTTTTGCTCCGGCGTAAGCCTGGGTAACCGTGCGGTAGAACGGAGCGCTGAGAGCGCGATTCAAAAAACCAGAGCGACGCAGGCGAATGAGGTTTGGGTCGTCCTTTCAGGACTCCAATTCATAATCCAACGCGACCCAGGCCTACGCCGGAGCAAAAGACGCTCCGGCTTCGACCTGGGCTGTCATAGCGCGCTCCTTCGGAGCTGAGTTTTCACACGGACTCCAAAGTATCGAGAATTCAAACCGAAACACTTCCGTGTAGTTGGTCCGTTGACCCTCGCTTGGCGAGCGTGATACGTTACATGTAACCAACGGAGGTGCCTTGAATGTCTCTCCCTTCCCATACCAAGCGTCCCCGCGCCACGTCCTCGCGGATCAAAGTAGCGGCTCATCGCAAGCGGCTACGCCGGCAGGGTCTGCGGCCGATTCAAATCTGGGTGCCCGACGTTCATTCGCGGACGTTTCAATCGGAAGCGCACCGCCAGTCGCAGGCTGTTTCGCGCAGCCGGTACGCCCGCGCGGATCAGGATTTCGTGGATGCCATCTCCGATTGGGACAATGAATGAAACGCGGCGAAATCTGGACTGTTTCCGGAGGCAAGGACTACGCGGGCAAGCCACGACCAGTAGTCATGCTGCAAGATGACCGCTTCGACGCGACCGAATCCATTACCGTGTGTCCTTTCACAACCGATCCCACGTCTGCGCCCCTGTTCCGATTGCCGATCGAGCCGAGCGAGGACAACGGCCTCAGATCGGTCTGCCATCTAATGGTGGATAAAATCGCGACGGTGCCGAAGTCGAAAGCGGGAAGGCGCGTAGGCCGCCTCGGCGACGCGGACATCGTTCGCTTGAATCGGGCGACGCTGGTGTTTCTGGGCTTGGCAGCTTCGCAGCGGAAACGGGAATAGGTGCGCGGGCGTTTCGTTTAGCTTCCCACTTGAACGGGGGCGCAAAGCTCCGCTATTACGGTCCACAATTGCTGAGCGCGGATCGGCTTGGACACATAGGCGTCCATTCCCGCGGCCAAGCACTGGTCGCGATCGCTCGACATCGCGTTGGCCGTGACCGCGACGATCGGCGTCGGCCGGAGTTGGCGTTCTGCTTCGAGGAAGCGGATGGCGCGTGTCGCCGCCAAACCGTCCATCTCGGGCATTTGCATGTCCATCAGGATCAGGTCGAACGTCTGGCGCTCAAACGCGTCTACGGCGGCGCGGCCGTTGCCCGCTGTCGTGACGATGTGTCCGCGTTTCTCCAGAATGCGGCGACAGAGCGTTTGATTTACGGGATGATCTTCGGCCACCAGGACCTGCAAACGTGGCTCGCGCGACAAAATGTTTTCGTCGCCGGCGTCTCCGGAGCGCGATTCGGCCGCGGCCATAGGCGCCGTTTGTCTTTCGAAAGCTGCTGTGAAATGAATCGTCGTGCCGCGTCCCACTTCGCTTTCTACCCAGATTCGTCCGCCCATCATGAGCACCAGTTGCCGGCAAATCGATAATCCCAGGCCTGTGCCGCCGTAGCGGCGAGTGGTGGAGGTGTCGGCTTGCGAGAACGGCTCGAAAATCGCGCTTTGCTTTTCCTGGGGGATTCCCACGCCGCTATCGACGATCGCAAAATGCAAGCGCACAGTCCCGGCCTTTGCGCCGTCTGCCGTTACGCGCACCGACACCGCGCCGCGCTCGGTGAACTTTACGGAATTCCCGAGGAGGTTCATTAGAATCTGGCGCAACCGGCCGGCATCGCCGACCAACTCGTCGGGTACTTCCGGCGCGACGGCATGCGTCATCTCCAGTCCCTTTTGATTCGCGCGAACCGTCAGAGGGGCCATCGCACCGGCGATGATTTCGCGCAATGCGAACGGAACGGGATCGAGATCGAGTTTGCCCGCTTCGATCTTCGAGAAGTCCAAGATGTCGTTGATGACGGAGAGCAGGGCCTCGCCCGAGCCTTGTACCAAACGCAAATATTGGACTTGCTCTTCGCGCGATTCGCTTTCGATCGCCAGTTCGGTCATCCCGATGACGCCGTTCATCGGCGTGCGAATTTCGTGACTCATGTTGGCCAAGAATGCGCTCTTACATTGATTGGCGCGTTCGGCCGTGATCCGCGCCTGATCCAATTCCACAACCAAGCGGCCGCGCTGGCGATAATTGGCGGCGGCCAGCGTGAGAAGCGCGCCGATCGACAGAATTCCCATTGCGGTGAGCGCGAGAAAACCGGGAGTCTGATACCAAGGCCGGATCACCTGGAAATCGAAAACGTCGCCCGCGCGTTCCGCATTTCCACTGCGGTCCATGGCGCGGACTTCCAAGCGATGCCCGCCGGCCACGAGATCTTGAAAGGATACCGAACTGGCCGCGGTGAACGGCGTCCAGGGGCCGTGATCCAAGCGGCAGGAGTACAGCAGGCGTTGCGGGCCGGTTTGTTTCCAGCGATCCACGCCGGCAAACTGGAAATGCACGTTGCCGCCGGGTGCGAACTCCCGGGTGTTGTGATTCAGCGCCAGAATCGTGCGCGGCGGTTCGCCATCGGCGTCGCCGTGATAGAGGCTCAGACCGCTGCTGGTGCCCGCCCAAATGCGCCCATGGCTATCTTGAAAAACGTTGCGCACGCGATCGGAAGGCAAGCCGTCTTCCACCGTGTTGCCGATCCAAATGCCGTCGCGCACGTGATGAACTCCGGTGAATGAGGCCACCCATACGCTGCCGTCGCGCGCTGTAATTGCGGTCCGGCCGCTCAAGGCGGACGCCTCGGTGTGCCAGCGTTTTCCATCGTAGGCGTACCAATCGCGGCGAGCGCCCGCGAACAATCGACCGCCGATGAACGCCATGCCCAGCGCTCCGCTCTCCGGAAATCCGTCGGCCGGTCCGAACATTCGCAAATGCCCGTCGTGGACCATCCCGATGCCGGCGACTCCGGCCACGAAAATGTCGCCGGAAGGGAGCTGCTTAACGGCTCGTTCGGCGCCACCGCGCCAGTCGCGGCTCAAGTCCAGGAACGGATGGAAGTCGCGTCCGTCGAATTCGTCCAGGCGCAGGCCCGGCGTCGTGCCGACCCACATTTTTCCGCCGCCCCGGCAAGTGAGCGACGAGATGCTCCGGCCTTCCGGATGAACCATGAGACGAAAGTCTCCGCTCCGGGGATCGAACAGGACCATACGGTCGTCATGTTCATCTTGCGTGATGAACGCGAGCTGTCCATCGGCCATTTCACAGATGCTGGCGACTTGATTCGTGTTGTCCCGCAAGTTCGCGGGCAACGGATGCACGGTCCAACGGTCGCCGTTCAGTTCGATGAGATGACGCAAGGATGCAAACCAGATTCGGCCGGTGGAATCCTCGATGATCTTGCCGACCATTTCATCGAGATCCGCGACCGCCGCCGGTTTGCGCCATTGCGGCGGCGTATAGTGCGCGATGCCGTCGGAACCGGCGATCCAAAAACTGCCGTTTGGTTCCGGTAGCACGTCGGCAAATACTCCGGCCAGCGGCCCGTTGCGCTCCACGCGTTGCTGCTTTCCATCCGCCAGCCAGAAGAGGGCGCTGCCCCGTATCAGCCAGAACGAATGATCCGCGCCGCGCCACATTTGGACTTTTTCATGTGCATCGCGCACCAGGATCCGCGCGCCGCCGCCATTTGCTGCGGTGCTTTGGTCCGTGGCGAAGCAGACCGCCGCGGCGTTGCTGCCGTCGCGCAGTTTGCCGCTGAAGAATACTTCGCCGTCGTCTCCAGGCACCAGACGTTCGATGCTCCGCAATCCTGTGGCGCGAACGCCGCATTCCGCCGGCGACAGGGAAGCGTCCGGTTTCTGCCAATGCGCGACGCCGTACTCTCCCGCGACGAACAAGTCGTCGGCCAGGCCCGGCACGATCTCGCGAAAACCGCCGATCGTCGCGGCCGTGCTCACTTGCACGATACGCTGTTGGCCTGTTTCCGGCGTGAACTCGGTCAAGCGATCCGCGTACAGCACGAAGACTTTGTTCCCAATCGGCGCCGCGCCCAGCATTTCTCCGTCCGGCTCAGCCCTGAGGCGGACAATCCAATCCTGGCCGTTCCATTCCTTGAGATCGCCGTCCACGGTCCAGGCTCGCAAGCCGGCGCCGCCGTAAACGCGCCTCACCGTCCGATAGGTTCGGAATCCTTCCATCGAGTGCGCCCGAGGCTCGGGGATGGTTCGCACGCTGTATCCGTCGAGCACGCTCATGGAGCGAATGTCGCCGTGGCGCACCCACAACGTTCCATCCGGTCCCTTGCCGAGAGCCAGCGTATAAGACTCCGCCATGCCATCGGTGGCGTCCCAGAATCGCCATCCTGTATCTTTTTGAGCCACGACTGTCAGGGGCAAGAGACACGTCGCCAGCAATATCCCCAACGGTTTCCAAAGATGAGCGGAGCGATTCATTTCCTTATCAGAGGATCGGCAGGAAAGCCCTACGGATGAGAGCGACATTTTGCGAAACTGGGCGGTCGTGGCTCAATTTGAATTCGGTCCCTGTGGAACTGTGAGCCAATCGTCTGCGCAGTCGCTTTGTATCTCCTTTTTGTATCAGGGCACGGCTTCAGCCGTGCCGACCCAGACGCTTGGAAATAGTGGGCTTTAGCCCCCGGCAAACAACGGCTGATCCTCAATCTTGCCAAGTGGAAAGCCGCAGGGGCCAAAGCCCGAAGAACAAGGCCTGCCGGCGGCACGGCTGAAGCCGTGCCCTGATACAAAGCATAACTACCCGCAAAGGTTCGATTTCCGCAAGTCCTGTGATCGGAATTCAAACTGATGACACTACCAACTGGACCACCTTCTTGTGATGCCTGGGGCGCTACGATACACTTGACCCTCCTAGGACGGCCATGCCCGACGACACCGAACTCACCGACCGCGTTGTGATCACCTCGAGCGACGTCGCGTCGGCGCCTGCGGCTGACGCTCCGCCGTCCGTGCCCGCGCCGCCACCTCCGGCGCGTATTCCTTGGTGGGCCGCGACCATCGCTTCGGTGCTGGCGATTTGTCTTCCCCTGTTGTGCCTGTTTGCCTTGGCAATGCGCATCGCGATGCGGCAGCGTAGCGCTCTGCTTCGCGCCCGATGGAACGCGTTGCTGGGTACGCTGCTGATCGCCAGCGGACTGGCGACCTCGCTCGGCGCCGGTTACGTTTTCGTGTTGCGCACCGCGCGTCGTCAGGTGAATACGCCGGTCGTGCTGGGACTGTTGTCCCACGATTGGAGCGATTCGTTTCCGGAATTGCCCGTGGCGCAACCGATGACGCCGCAGGACCTCGTGGCGCGCATGAAGCCGCTGATTTTTATCGCCATGCCCGATCCCGGCGGCGTGCTGCTGAACGAAGCGTATCTGGCCACGGGACCGCTGGGAGCCGCCGTCATGTTGATGGCCGACGATCAAGGATATTTGCTGGCGACCAATCGCCACGTCGCCGAAGTGCCGGGCTTCGGATTCATCGGAAATAAAGATCGCTTGCTGGTGATTTCCAGCCAAGGCAGCACGGCGTTTGCCGAGATCGTGGCGCGCCATCAAAACATGGATCTCGCGTTATTGTGGGTGCCGCGTCACGGCGGCAGCGCGCGTTTCCGTCAACCGATTACGCGATACTCGAAGATCGCCGTGGGCAGTCCGGTGTTTGTGATCGGCCATCCGCAGCGCCTTTTCTTCACGCTGAGCAGCGGGCTGGTGTCGCGCTTGGGCGGAGATAATACGGTGCAGCTTTCCGCGCCGATCAGCCCCGGCAACAGCGGAGGACCGGCGTATGATAGCTTGGGTAATCTGGTCGGCGTTGTGACGTTTACAGTGGATAAAGAAATCACGCCCAACGCGGAGAATTTGAATTTTGCCACGCGCGCCGACGCTTTTTTGTCGGAAGATGGATGGACTTTCCGGGACGACGGGAAAATGATTTTGAAGAGATTCATTCAAGCAAATTAAGCTTTCATCGCAGGACTAGGAACTCCCTCATGGCTTCGATCAACGTTACCGTTTACGACTCCACGGAAAATAAGCGCGTCCCGGTGGAACTGCCCGACGACGCGCCGGCGAATCGCATCATCGCCGTTCTTATCGACAAACTCCAACTCCCCAAGACCGGTCCCGATGGCGCGCCGCTCAGCTACAAGTTTCATCACAAGAATTCCGGCCGGCAGATTCAGGATTCACAAACACTGAATGCGTCCGGCGTGAAAGAAGGCGATATTCTCCGGTTGCAACCTGAAATCACTGCCGGCGCCGCGAGGGAGAACTAAAGATGGGCGGCGGCCCGCTCCAAGTGCTGGAAAGCGAGTTGGCAGAAGACCGTTTCAGCCGCTTTCGCCTGATCTCGTGGTGGGATCAGGAACGAATCCGCGCCGCCAAAGTTGTGGTGGTGGGCGCGGGCGCGCTGGGCAACGAAATTCTCAAGAACCTCGCGCTGCTGGGATTTGAACGCGTGGTCATCGTGGATATCGATCGCATCGAGGAATCGAATTTGTCGCGCGCCGTGTTGTATCGCGATCACGATGTCGGCCGCTTCAAGGCGGAAGCCGCGGCGGACGCCTATCGCGTGCTTTATGACCGCGCGACTCCGGTGGCGCTGCCGAAAAACATTTTGTACGAAGTGGGACTGGGTTTATTCCGCTGGGCCGACTTGATCATCGCGGGACTCGACAATCGCGAGGCGCGCTGGTGGATCAATCGATGCGCGTGGAAAACGGATCGTCCGTGGATCGACGGAGCGATCGAAGGACTGCGCGGCGTGGCGCGCGTCTTTCTTCCCGGGCGTCCGCCGTGCTACGAATGCACGCTGAGCGAAGTGGATTGGCAAATCCTCAACCGTCGACTCTCGTGCAGTTTGCTCACGCGCGAGGAAATGCAATCCGGCAAGGTGCCCACCACGCCGACCACCGCCGCGGTGATCGCCGGCATCGAAGTGCAGGAAGGATTGAAGCTGATCCACGGATTGCCGGTGCTGCAGAGCAAGGGATACGTCTTCGACGGCGTCGAGCATACCTCGTACGTGGTGGAGTACACCGAAAACAGCGAGTGCATGAGTCATGAAGTGTGCGCGCGCGTCGTGCCGATAAAAGTTCCTTCGTGGGAGATGACGCTCGCGGGATTGCACGCCGCGGCGCGCCACGAATTGCGTTCGAACGAAGTGGTTTTGGAGTTCAGCCGCGACATCGTGCACAAGTTGGTTTGCCCGCCGTGCGGCGCGGAAGAAGAACTGTTCGCGCCGGTTGGGACCGTCGGCGCGGAACGGGCCCGCTGCCCGAAATGCGGAGGCCCGCGCGGCGTCACGGCGATTCATAGCTTTTCCGGCGCCGAAACGTTCGGCCATCGCAAACTGAGCGATCTTGGATTGCCGCTCTGGGACATGTTCACCGCGCGCTCGGCGACCGAAGAAATCGCCTTTGTGATGGACGGCGACGAAGCGCGCGTGCTCGGGAGGCCGCAATGAAGCGGCCGAAAAACGGAAACCCGGTGAAAATCGATTCGCGCATCGAGATCGGCCTGCACATTGTGCGCGAAATCCGCAGACACGCGCAGTCCTCGATGAGCGCGGAAATCTGCGGCGTGCTGATCGGCAAAGTAGACGGCAAGACCACGGTGATTGAAGCGTGCATCGCCGGCGAGAACGCCGCGCAGGGCGGTAGTCACGTGACGTTCACGCAAGACACTTGGACCCACATCTACAACATCAAAGATAAAAAGTATCCCGACGATCGCATTGTCGGCTGGTATCACTCGCATCCCGGCTTCGGCATTTTTCTCTCGGAGCACGATACGTTCATCCACAAGAATTTCTTCTCCGACCCGAGCCAAGTGGCATGGGTCTACGATCCGCACAGCGACGAAGAAGGATGTTTCGCTTGGAAGAGCGGGGAAATCGTGCGCGTGCCGGAGATTGTCTTGCGCGACGATCCGGGCGCGGACATCGGATCTCCCAAGAAGGAATCGTCGAAGAAAGAATCGAAGAAAAAAGAGCGCGCCGCCGAGACCGCCGAGGCGCACGATGAAAAAAGTCCTTGGCCGGATGAGCCGCCGCGAAGCGGATCGCGCGCCGCGCGCGTGATTGGCTTGACGCTCTCGCATCTCGCGGCGATTGTGCTCGGCTTTATTCTGTGCTGGTTGCTGATCACGCAAGTTCTGCTGGCGCCGCGCGCGTATCAACCGCCGCATTCCCAGGCGCCGCGGCTGCCGGCGCCCCAAGCGACGCCCAGGGCTCCGGCCGTCACTTCAACTGAAGGGAGTACGGCATGAGTGACGATCCGCAAACTCCCGAAGGCGGCGTCCCCTCGGCGGAGACGAAGTACCCCGACGCCGGCAATCGAATCCGCATCACGCTCGACGACCTGAACAATGTCGCGACGCCCGAAGTTTCTTCCCAAGGGTACGGCACCGTCGGTGAATCTCCGCTGCCGGAAGTGGCCGCCGATCCATCGAAGGGCAGCATTTTCCTGAAGTCGTGGTGTTACCTGGGACTCGCGGGACTCGGCGGATCGCTGGTGGCGTGGGCGATTTGCGAGCCGCGTTTCCGCGACGCCGGACGTCCCACGTGGGCTAACGTCATCTTGATTCCGCTGATGGTTGTGCTGTCGTGCGTTGGCTTCGGCGTGGCCGAGAGCATCGCCGAACGCTCGCCGCGCAAGGCCGCGATTCGCGGCGCGATGGCGCTGGCCATCGGCACCGTGCTTGGTTTCTTCTTCGACTTCGTCGCCAACATCATTTTCACGATCGGACTCTCCGTGTTGTTCCAGGCCGGCTCGGTGGTGGACCAGCACAACGCCGGCCTATGGTTCATCCGATCGATCGCCTGGGTGGTTTTCGGAATTTCGGGCGGCGTGGTGTACGGACTTGTGGGGCAATCGGGAAAGCGCTGCCTGTTTGGCATCGCCGGCGGCATGTTGGGCGCAGGTCTCGGTGGACTTTGCTTCGATCCCATCGCGATTTTCACGGGCGGTGCGGCGCTCAGCCGTGCGGTGGGACTCGGCCTGTTTGGTCTCGCCACCGGTGTGGCCATCGGCTTAGTGGAAAGCGCGTTGAAAGATCGCTGGATTTACGTGGCCGGCGGGCCGCTGGCCGGAAAGCAATTCATTTTGTACAAACAGCTCACCACCATCGGCAGCGATCAATCGTGCGATATCTATTTGTTCAAAGACCCCAGCATTCAGCCGCGTCACGCCGTGATTGAACTGCGCGGATCGCGCGTGTTGGTGCACGCGTCGGGCCCGGTGGCGGTGCAAGGCCGCCCCATTTCAAGCGGCACGCGCATGGATTATCTGGAGTCCGGCAACTCCATGCAAATCGGGCGATACCAGTTTGTGTATCGGGATCGGGAGCGGTCCCGCAGATGACGGCTTGTCCCTACTGCACGGCGGCGATCAACGCGGAAGACGCGCGCCACGATTGTCCCACCTGCGGCGTGGCGCATCACGCCGAGTGCTGGGAGGAAAACGGCGGATGCACGGTGTTTGGATGCGCGTCCGCGCCGGGAGATTCTCCCGCGGTCACGGTGGCCGCGTCCGATTTAGCCGCTTTGCCGCTGTCGTCACCTCTGTCGTCAACGCGCTTCGCGCCCGCGGCCGAGCCGCAGCCGGCGGTGGCGCCGCCGCCGATGCCAGGAAGCGAGCTCAGCGGCACGCCGCCTCCTCCGCCGCCCGACGCCGAGCGCGTGACCCATTTTTCATTCGGCGGATACAATCCGCCCGCGCCGCCGCCCATTTTTCGACCCGTTCCCTTGCCGATGCCGGCCATGATTTCGGTTTCCTTTACGCCGCCGAAAAACCGCGTGACTTATGTTTTGCTGGGTGTATTCTTGGGATATTTCGGCGCCCACAACTTCTACGCCGGATACAAAGGGCGCGCGCTGAGCCAACTGTGCATTACGATTTGCAGTTTTTTTCTGGGGTCGGTGGTTGCATGGATTTGGGCGCTCGTGGAAGTTTGCATGGTCGATCGCGACGCCAACAATGTCCTGATGGATTAGGAGGCCTTCGTGAATTATTTTGTGAAGCGCGGCGAACAGGAATTTGGACCGTATACGTTAGCCGATCTCCAGAAGTATGTGGCGAGCGGCAACATCAAACCCAGCGAAATGGCGCGCAGCGAAGGACTCGACCAATGGGTGACGGTGGAGCAGATCATCGGCAACATTCCGGCGTCGCCTCCGCCCACCAGTTACGGGAGCGTGCCCAGCTACGCCGTTCCCGGCGGCCCGCAAGCCGCAGCCTCCGCGTATCCCACTCCTCCGGGACTCCACTGGGGGCTGGTGTTGCTATTCACGTTCTTAACGTGCGGACTGTTCAGTTTTGTCTGGCTCTTCATTGAAGCCGGGTTCGTCCAAAAACTGCGAACCAGCAGCAAGCCGATGATGTTCTACGCCATCGGGATTCCCTTAGTGTTTGTGGCCAGTTTTGCTCGGGGCGCGGCGAACGGCATACAAGCAAACGCGGCAGACGGTCTGTTTAGCCTGATCGAACTGGCCGGCGCGGTGGTGATGGTCGTGGCCCACTTCAGCATGAAGAACGCGCTGGAGGAACATTACAACGGCCCCGAGAATATCAACCTGCAATTGAGCGGTGTGATGGTGTTCTTTTTCAGCTTCCTGTACTTTCAGTATCACTTCATGCGCATTCGCACCTGGAAAACGACAGGATTGCTGGAACCGCAATAGGAGTTCCGCAGAGATGATGACGCCACTGGAATCACCGAGGGTTCAGGCGCTGATCGCGTTGTCGGCCGCGGCATTCGCGGCGGTGATCTTGCGCGTTTTTCCGCCCTCGATGTATTCGTTTTATCCGCGGTGTCCGATTCACGAATGGTTCGGCGTTTTGTGTCCCGGATGCGGTGGAACGCACGCACTCGCCGCGCTGGCCGTGGGCGATTGGCGGGAAGCGTGGCGCGACAACGCGCTCGTGACACTGTCGGCGGTGTTCGCCGTGTTCCCGCTGTGCTTTGCGGTCCGCTGGAATCGCTGGCCGGCTTTCCTGGCAGCGCCCCGCGTGTCTCCCCTGGCGATCCGGTGGGCCTTGACGGCGGCCATGTTGTTCGCCGCCGCACGCAATCTCGACGCGCACGTCGCAAGGATGTTACGCTAACCCGATGATGTCACCGCGAGTCCGGCGCTTGGCTCAAGACTATCAGCGCCTACAAGTACGCTTTGCCGATTGGCCGCCGATCCGCATCACCGGAACCGCCGGGTTGCCGCCGGAAGTTTATCGCGTGACGTACGCGTTGCGCGGATTATACGTCGACCCCACGGGACAGATTCTGGCGCGCGAAGAACACGTGTTGGAAATCAATTTAAGCCTGGGATATCCGAAACGCGCGCCGCAATGCCGGATGATCACCCCGATTTTTCACCCAAATTTCGACGACGTCACCGTGTGTACCGGCGATTTTTGGGCGGCGTCGGAACAATTGGACGACCTAATCATCCGCATCGGCCGGATGATTGCGTATCAGGAGTACAACACGAAGAGTCCCTTGAATGGATTGGCGGCGCGCTGGGCGGCGGAGCATCCGCAATTTGTTCCCGTGGATCCACGCGAGATCGCGCCGCCGCTGATCGAGCGGGCCGACATGGAAGCGCACGCCGCCGTGCAAGTTGCACCAGCGCCCGTCGCTGAACCGGCGCCGGTGCCGGCGGAACTCCCCAGTTCCGATCCATGGTCCGCGCCGATTGTCGTTTCCGAGTAGCGTTAGGAAGGCGCGTCCGATGACAAGCCCCTTTTCGACGATCCCGGAACCCGATCCCAATTTCCGCCTGATTCCAGGGCTTCGGCAATCACTACTGAACTTTGCGATGGCCAACGCATCTTGCTGGATCGTGCTGGTCGTCCATGCAGGGTTTCGCGTTCCGTGGCGAGCCCTTGCGTTTCCCTATGCTGTTTTCGCGACGACTACTTTCCTGTCTCTTCCCATCATCCAATGGGGCCGCCAGCGGCTTCTTCGCGGGTACGTCGGCACGTTCTCTCTAGTATTCGCCGGATATTTTACGCTGGGCTTTGTTCAGTTCGTGTACTTTTCCTGGCGCCTCGGTTTCGAGACTTTTCTCGAAGCTTCTCGGATCGCGTTGTTTGCGCCGGTTGTGGCCGCCTCATCTTTCGCCGGCTATTGGGTGTTTCCGAAGGTTGCGCCCGAGATGTTCCGGACTCTGCAGGCCCGTCGAAAAGCAGGGGCCGGAAACTCCCGGCCCTGATGGGGCTGGGAAATGCGGGACAGCCGGACGGCCCCGACGGTCGTGTTTACGATCGGCCGCAGCGACGCGAACGGCAATCCGATTATCGCGATGGCGCCGCATTACGAGGAAACGTTCGGCGCGAACAAGAACACGGTGGACAACTACAGGTCGCTGATGCCGCTCGTACCGCGCGCGTTCCGCTACAACATTACGCTGCTGTCGAAGGGGAGCTTGACGAACCGGGCGTGCAGATCCAAGGACCGTTGAAGGTCCACGCACAAATCAATTACGAGCAGTTCCCGCCGGTGTTCATTCGCTTTCTGGCGCGGACCACCAGCGCGGAAGGTCCCTCGGGCAACAACATGGGACTGGTGAACGAAGGAACGATCGACACGTTTCTGAAAAACATCAAAGCAATCGCGACCGCGGATTTCACGGTAAACTTGACGGGCAACTAACGCCGTGCAAACGTCGTGCAAAGCCCTGAGGTCCTCAAGTGAATCGAGTTTTCTTGGTCATCGGTGCAGTCATGGTCCTCGCTGCGGCGGCACAAGCACAAAGTGTGCGCGTGGATGTCGCCGGCAACCCGCCACAATTTGTTAAGCGCGTCGATCCCACGTATCCCAGGTCCGCGCTTGAGATGCGCGTGCAAGGCGTGGTGCGCATGTCGGTGATCATCGGAGCCGACGGCCGCTTCCTGCGAGCCGAAAAGGTCTCTGGCGAGCCGCATCTGGTAGAAGCCGCGCTCAGCGCGACGAAACAATGGGTATTCGTCTCCACGGGAAAAGAAGAGTCGTTGCCCGTCACCGTTTTGTTCAGCTTCGATCAAGGCGATGACGGTCCGAATCGTCCCGATCATCTCGTGACGCAAGGCGAAGAGCTTGATTCCGAAGAAGCCCAGGCTCTGGAGCAGAGTCTTACTCGTGACGCAAACAACAAATCCGTGCGCGCGAAGCTGCTCGGGTACTACACGGTGAAAAGGAAGATTCCCGAGCGTCGCAAAATGCTGGCTTGGTTTGTCTCTCACGATCCTTCGTCAGTAGCGCTGATGACGGACCACGCCATTCTGTTCCCGCTCGGGAATTCCCTGGCGGATCCGGAGGGTTATCGGCATTTGAAGTCTCTGTGGCTCAAGTGCGCCGAAGTAAAGTCCCCTGAGAAGGCGGCATGGAGTAACGCGGTTCATTTTTTGTCTTGGCAGGATAAGCCGGAAGCCGAACGTATCCTGTTGGAACTGGATAAGCATCGAATGACGGTGAATATCCCCCCAGGTTTGCCGCCTCAGTTCCGTGAGGCCTTTTCGAACGGAGCCAACGGGATGTTCGCCAGAGAATTGGGAGCGCTTTACGCGAAGGCGCTGATGGGTCTCACGGCGAGGGACGATTCCGGAAAGCCAGTGTTTGATCCCGCCGACGCGAACAGCGAGTTCGCGCGACACGCCATGGCAGCGCTCGAGTCGTCTTCGAGCGACCAAATGCTGGCGGCGGCCCAGAGCACGTTTTCCACCTACCGCAACGACCAAGGTGATCCGTGGGAGTCGATTCTCGCGCGTATTCGGAAGCGCCGCGCGGAAATCGCGGGCAAATAGTCATGCCGCGACGCCGCTCCACGTTATCCCGATACTCCGCAACGGCTCGAAAGTATAGCGACTAGCAAATAGCCTGTGGTCAGTTCGAAAGCGTCGCGTTTTGTCGGATGATCTCTTCCGCTTCCGCCGGCGAGGAATATGGCGCGACTGTGCAATTTGGATGAGTGTTGCCGGTGATGAGCAGCGAAACTTTTTTCTCCAGGTCGCGGCGATAGAGAAGGATCACTTTCTTCGACGTTGCGCCGAGCAGGTAACCGGTTTCAAAGCCCATTCCGAACGACGATCCGGAGACTTCGGCGACAAACACGTCGCACTCCGCAAGCCATGCCATGTCGCGACGGTAAACCGCTTGCGGCCCAAGTTGGCGATCGGCTTCCCGCGCGGAGTCCTCGACCAAATGGCGCGTGAGCACAACGTGTCCCATTGCCTCGAGGATTGCCACGATTTGGCGCGCCGTGTCGACGGTGGAGCGGTCGCCGGCCACTGTAAATCCAAAGTAGATTTTCACGTTGTTACGTTATCACCCATTTGTGGTCGTAACGCATTGTACCCATTCCGTTTAACCCTTCGGTAGGTTCGTTTTGTAATTTTGATATTCACGCGTCGAATGTTTTGTCCTTAATGGCCTCGCGCATCAAAACCATTGTGACACATCGCCGTATCATGTCAGGGCGCCGCGAGACCTAACCGGCTGATTCCATGGACCAAAAAAAACGCAGTGCGATCTCTCGTTGGGCCCTGTGGACCTCGTGGTCCTGCCGCCGATAGAAATGTTTCCTGAACACCCGGCGGATCACGTTGACGTCTATACGCCATTAGCGTACAATAGCCACCAGATGGAATTCGTCGAGGCGAGCGTTTTCACCCGTCATCTCCGGACCTACATGGACGACGATGGTTATCGCTCCCTTCAGCAGCGGCTGGTTGCGAATCCGGAGGCTGGCGCGGTGATGCCCGGAACCGGCGGTTTTCGTAAGCTGCGATGGGCCGATCCGAGGCGAGGAAAAGGCCGCCGCGGCGGACTCCGAGTCATTTATTTCCATTTCTCGACCGCGCAGGTGATTTGGTTAATGACTCTCTACGACAAGGACGAGGCTGCGGACCTGAGCCCGAGCGAGAAAAAAGCCCTGAAGGCCGCGCTGGAATTGGAATTGCGAATCCGCAAGGAGAAAAACCATGGCAAAGCGAAGTATCTTTGACGAACTGATGTCAGGTGTCGCCGAGATGAAGGCTCATCGCGAAGGCAAGATCACTCTGCGGACACACAAGGTCGAGAAGAAGCAGCTTCCTCGCGTCGAGTCGCGGCTGATCTTGGATACGCGAAAGAAGCTGCATTGTTCGAGGGCGGTGTTCGCGCGGAGACTGCATATCAACGAGAGGACGCTGGAGAAGTGGGAACAAGGGCGCGCGAAACCCAACCCGCAGGCGGCCGCGTTAGTCTTGCTGGTTCGGCGCTATCCCGATACTCTCCAGCGCCTCGACAAAATTGCGGGGACCAAGTAGCGTAGGCCTCAATTTGATGGTGTCGCGCTCTGACAAATAATCTCTTCCGCTTCCGCCGGCCACCGTGAATCCGAAGTAGATTCTCACGGTGTCTACGTTATCACGCGACAAGTTTGTGATACATTGGCCCCGCCGAGGTGACAAATGAGCGAAGCAAACAAGAAACTTTTCCAACGTTGGATGCAAGACGTGTGGAACGAAGGCCGCGAGGCGACCATCGACGAACTGTGTGCGCCGGATGTCGTGGGATACGGCCTCGGCGACGTCGATCCTGTGCTTCATGGTCCCGCAGGATTCAAAGTATTCTGGCGCAATCTTCGCGGCGCGCTGTCCGATCTTCGTATGACCGTTGACGATGTGGTTGCCGAAGACGATCACGTGATTGGCCGGATCGTTCTCGAAGGCGTGCATTCCGGCGACACGCTCGGTGTGCCGGCCAGCCGGCGAAAGGTCCGGGTCGCCGGAATTATTTGGTTGCGCATCGGCGAGGGCCGCATTGTCGAAGCGTGGAACAGTTGGGACCAACTAGGCTTGTTGCGCCAGATCGGCGCGCTGGCATCGCCGAATCAGGATCAATTCATGACGGCGCGGACGTAGCCGTTTGCGCATACCGCAGCTTCTTCAGCCGAAGGCAGATACCAAAAAGAAGTAATCACGGCGTTGCCCACTTTGACGCTATTCCACGCGCTCGCCCGTCCCAGACGGCTCGGATTTTGTTACAATATAAAGGCAGTTCGAATCCCAGCGTCATCCTAAGCGGAGAAAACGAAATGTCTACAATGGAAGCCGTTCTCGACGAACCACAGTCTGTGGTCGAGAAGCGGCAAGTGGTCAACGATTTCAGCATCCAAGTGGCGACCGCCAACGGTAGCGGCAGCCAGACCTCCAATATGGTGCTGTTGCGCTCGATTTTTCAGATGGGCGTGCCGGTTTCCGGCAAAAACCTGTTTCCCTCGAACATTCAGGGCCTTCCCACGTGGTTCACCATTCGCGTGAACAAAGACGGCTACATCGCGCGGCGCGAAGAAATCGATTTCATGATCTGCATGAACCCCGAGACGGCGCGCGAAGATATCGCCAATCTCGCACCCGGCACGCCGGTCATCTACGACGAGCCGCTCAAGCTCAATTTGGTGCGCGACGATTTGCAATATTTCGCCGTACCGTTCGACAAACTCGTGGTTCCGGTGTGTCCTGAAGCGAAATTGCGCAAGCTCGTGAAGAACATGTTGTATACGGGCGTCGCGGCGCTTTTGTTGGGCATCGACATGGCGGAGATCGAGAAGGCGTTGCGCAAGCAGTTCGGCAAGCGCAAGGCTAAGGCCGCCGATTTGAACTGGGGCGCGTGCAAAGCGGGCTTCGATTTCGCCGCCGAGCACTTTAAGCCGCTGGCCTCCATGAAAGTGGAGCACATGAACAAGACGCAAAACATGGTCATCATCGACGGCAACTCCGCCGCCGCGCTGGGCTGCTTGATGGCCGGCGTGACGGTGGTGGCGTGGTATCCCATCACGCCGAGTTCGTCGCTGGTGGAAACGTTGATCGAATACTTGAAGCGTTTCCGCGTGGACAAAGAAACCGGCAAGGCGTCGTTCGCCGTGGTTCAGGCGGAAGACGAAATCGCCTCCATCGGCATGGTGATCGGCGCGGGATGGGCGGGCGCGCGCTCCATGACCTCGACTTCGGGTCCCGGCGTTTCCCTGATGTCCGAGCTGATCGGCTTGGCGTATTACTCGGAAGTCCCCGGCGTGGTGGTCGACGTGCAACGCGTCGGACCCTCCACGGGATTGCCCACGCGCACCGCGCAGGGCGACGTGCTGAAGAACCTGTTCCTTTCGCACGGCGATTCCAAACACATCCTGCTCTTCCCCAGTTCGGTGAAGGAAGCGTATGAAATGGCGCAGACCTCCTTCGACATGGCGGAAGAATTTCAGACCATCGTCTTTCTGATGCTCGATCTCGACTTGGGCATGAACTATTGGATGTCCGAGAAGTTCGGGTATCCGGAGAAGGGAATTACCCGCGGCAAGGTTTTGAACGCCGAGGAATTGGAGAAAGCCGGCAAGTTTGGCCGCTACACCGACGTGGATGGCGACGGCATTCCCTATCGCACCGTCCCGGGCACGCATCATCACCTGGCGCCGTATTTCACACGCGGCTCGGGACACAACGAGAAGGCGCTGTATTCGGAGAAGCCCGGCGATTACAAGAACAACATGGATCGTCTCGCCAGGAAGTACGAGACGGTTCGCACGCGCGGTCCCAAGCCGGAAGTGTTCGAAGCGCCCGGCGCGGAAATCGGCATCATCGCTTGCGGAACGAGCCACTGGGCCGTCACCGAAGCGCGCGACATACTGGCGGCGAAGGGCGTGAAGACATCCTACTTGCGGCTGAAGTTCCTGCCGCTTGGTCCGGTGGCCAAGGGATTCATCAACCAGTACAAGCGCGTTTACATCGTGGACCAGAATCGCGACGGCCAGCTCTACGAGGTGATTCGCATGGATATTGCCGCGCAGGAATGCTATCGCCTGCGCACGGTGCGCCACTACGACGGAATGCCGATTCCGGCGTCGTCGGTGGTAGATCAGATTCTGGAACAGGAAAAGAAATCATAAGAGCGCCGCGGCCCGAGCGCGGCGCGTTGGCGCAGCGCAGCGGGGCACGCGAAGCGATCGAAAAGGACAAAAAATGAGTACGACAGTCGCAGCACCTCCGCCGTCCGGAAAAAAAGTAAACCGCTTGGGTCTTGAATTGCCCGTGTATCGCGGCTCGAAGACCACGTTGTGCGCCGGATGCGGCCACAACGCGATTACCGAACGCATCATTGACGCGTTCTTTGAAATGAACGTCGACCAGTACAATGTCGCGAAGCTCAGCGGCATCGGCTGCTCGTCGAAGGCGCCGGCGTATTTCCTAGGGCAGTCGCATGGATTCAACGGTTGCCACGGCCGTATGCCTCCGGTGGCCACGGGCGCGGTCCTCGCGAATCGCGACCTGATCGCCATCGGCATCTCGGGCGACGGCGACACCGCGTCGATCGGCATGGGCCATTTCATTCACTTGATGCGGCGCAACCTGCCGATGATCTACATCATCGAGAACAACGGCGTCTATGGACTCACCAAGGGACAGTTTTCCGCCACCGCCGACGTGGGATCGAAGTTGAAGACCGGCGTGATCAACGATCTTCCGCCCATCGACACGTGCGCGTTGGCCATCGAACTCGGCGCGACGTTTGTGGCGCGCTCGTTCTCCGGCGACAAGGCCCAGCTCCACGCGATCCTGAAGGCCGCGATTGCCCACAAGGGTCTGGCGATGCTCGACATCATCTCGCCGTGCACCACGTTCAACGACCACGTGGGATCCACCAAGAGCTACGGCTACATGAAGGATCACGAAGAGCCGATCCACGGCGTGGAATTCGTGCCGTTCTTCGAGGACATCGCCATCGAGTACGACGAAGGCACCGAGACCGACGTGAAAATGTTCGACGGATCGACCTTGCGCCTGAAGAAACTCTCGCGCGATTGGAATCCCACCGACCGCATTGCGTCGATGAAGGCGCTGCACGAGTCGGCCGGCGACCAGAAGGTGCTTACCGGCGTGCTTTACGTTGACGAGACCAAGCCCACGCTGGTCGACATGCTGAACTTGGTCGATCAACCGCTGTGGAACTTGCCGTTGTCGGTGACGCGTCCGCCGAAGGAAGTGCTCGATACGGTGATGGAAGAACTTCAGTAAGCGTCCTGCATCCCGAAAAACAGGGCGGCGCTTCGGCGCCGCCTTTTTTTTGCCTACACTGTGGCGGCTATGTTCAAATGTCTCGATGCGGCCGGTGAGTAAGGTGAAAGTCGCGTCGGTTTTGGGAGGTCTCTTCGGCCTCATCATCGGCGTCGGGTACGCCGCGCTCACCGATAATACCGGCCGGTTTCCCCATTATTCTCTTCCTCCGGTGAGTCCCGGCGCCGCGCTCATTTTCGCAGTCGCGGTTTTCGCCGTGCACTTTCCGATGGTGGCGCTTCACGAACTGGGGCACCTCGCCGCCGGTTGGTTTTGCGGTGCGCACATTACCATGCTGGCGATTGGCCCGCTGACGTTGCGGCGCGCGGGTCGTGGCTGGAAGTTGGTCGCGAGCAGCGGCAATCGCAGCGGGGGATTCGCGGGCGTGGTGCCGAAATCGCCGGATCGCTTGCGAGAGAAGATGATCGCGATCATTGCCGCCGGTCCGTTGACGACACTCCTCAGCGCCACAATCGGCGCGGTGCTTCTCTGGCAAGGAAAATTGAGCGGATGGATCGCGCCGGTGATCGCCGCCTTTGTGTTTTTGAGTTACCTGCTTGGGATCTCCGAGCTCGTCGTCTCGCAGGGGAAAGGAATGTTCACCGATGGCGGCCGTTTGCGCATGCTTCTGCGCAACGACGAACGCGGCGTGCGTTGGTGCGCGACGGTGGCGATCGTTTCATCGGATCAACAAGGCGTCCGGCCGCGGGATTGGGACCCGGCTTTTGTGCAACTATTGGTTCGCTCGCCCGATCGATCCTCGGATTCCGCCGCTGCCGCGCTGCTGGCATACAGTCACGCGGCGGGTCGCAAGGAAGTGCCGCAGGCTTCCGATTACATCGATCGAGCGATGGCCATCGTCAACGGCTCCGAGCCCATGCCGCCGTTGCTCAAGACGGTGACTTTGCTTTCCGCCGCGGCCTTTGAAGCCACGCATCGCCGCAATCTGGATATCGCGCGAGCGCTGTGGTACACCGCGACCGCCGTGCCGGGCGAGCCCGAGTACCTGCGGCCTGCCGCCGAGGCCGCGATTTTTCTGGCCGAAGGCGAACAAGAAAAAGCTCGTGAAGCGGCGGCGCTGGCCTTGCGTCTGATGCCCGATCCTCCCGTGACCGGCTCTGAGAAAACGGCGGTGGAAGGTTTGCGCACGATTCTTGACGCGGCTTCGCAGCCAGTACTTTCGCGTTACAACTCCAACGAGCTCGCGTAGTTTTTTCGCGCACACCGGCGATGCCACTGCGGTATTCTGGTGCGCATCATGAGAAAGCTCGCTGGATTGTTCGCCTTGGCCGTCGGGATTTGTCTTGTTTCCTCCGCACCGCTTTTTAGTCAGCATGGACGTGAAAAAGAATCCGACGACGGCGGCACGCAACGCGAACGCGCCGAGTGGTTCCTGCATCAGCGAGTCTATCCCGGCACGCAGATCCCGCCGGGCGCGCGTCTCAACGCGCTTCGGCAGCTTGAGCATCTCCGAGCGCTGGACCTGCAACATCCTCACGCGCTCTCGGCAACGCAGTGGACCAATATCGGCCCGCGCGGGGTCAACGAGGAGGGCGTGCTTTTCTCCAATGGACGCGTCGGCGCGATGGCCATCGATCCCCGCAGTGTCGGGGACGGTCACGACATCGTGTATGTCGGCGGTTCGGACGGCGGGATTTGGAAGACCACGGATTCCGGCGCGACTTGGACTCCGGTCGCCGATAACCAGCCATCGCTCTCCATCGGTGCGCTGGCGGTTGATCCCTCCACGCCCACCACGGTCTATGCGGGAACCGGCGATCACAATCTTTACCCCGGTGTGGGGATCTTGAAATCCACCGATGGCGGGCAAACCTGGACCAGTATCGTTGGACCGTTCAACGATCAGCAAATCACAGGGCTGGCGATCAATCCGGCCAATACGAAAATTATTCTCGCCTCCTCGGTCCAGGGAGGAATCTACCGATCCGCGGATGCCGGTCAGACCTGGACGGTGGCGCTCGCAGCTTCGGCCGATGCGGTTTACTTTGGCCAGGGAGGGACGGTAGCCTACGCCGCCGTCGCGCCGGGTTATGGATTCAAAACTGGCGGACTGTACAAATCCGCAGACGGCGGCGCGACGTGGAGCGCCGCATTGGGCACGGGCGCAACCGCTCTGCCGGCGCCGTCATCGATGGTCTGGGCGCGCATGGCGGTGGCGCCTTCGGATTTGAACACCGTTTACCTGGGGTTTGAAAACAGCACCGGGGGACTGCTGGGACTCTATAAGACAGTCGACGGCGGACAAACGTGGAATCAACTCGGGCGCGTCCTCGATTATTGCAATCCGCAATGCGGGTACAGCCACTATCTCAGCGTGCATCCCACCAATCCCAACATCGTTTTTGCGGGAGGCATCGGATTGTATCGCAGCATCGATGGCGGCACGACCTGGACCGACGCGATCAACGAGAATCTGGGTGCCAACGGCGTGGATACCCATGTCGATCAACAGGCGATGGTTTGGACACCCAACGGCGCAACTTTTTATTTTGGCAACGATGGCGGAGTCTACAGCACCAGCAGCGCCTCGCAGCCGGTGATCAACTTCACGAATCTCAATGGCAACCTGACGCTGACGCAGTACTATCCGGGCCTGGCGATTCATCCCACCAACATCAATCAGGCCATTGGAGGCACGCAGGACAACGGCATGGAGCGCTACAACGGCTCCGCGGTTACGGAGTGGGTCACCTGCGGCGACGGCGGATGGGCGGTCTACGATCCGGCGAATTCATCAACCATCTACGCCGCTTGCATCAGGGGCGACGTTCGCCGGTCGACCGATGGGGGCGATACGTGGACCCAAGTCGGCAACAATATCCCGCCGGGAGTGACGAACTTCATTGCTCCGCTGGTGATCGATCAAAACAGCCGCGTCTATTTTGGGACCGACACGGTCCTGCAAACAACCGACGGGGGAAATACCTGGAATCGTATTTCGCCGGCCATCGGCAACGGAACTCCCATTACTTCGTTGGCGGTCTCGCCGAACAATGCGAACACGATCATCGCCGGGACCTTTCAGGGAAAAGTCTACATAACGACGAACGCCTCCACATGGAATGACAAGACCGGCACATTGCCCGGGAGATCGGTTACACAAGTGATTGCGGACCCATCCAACGTCACGACGTTCTACGTGCTCTACTCGGGATTCAGCAGCGTGACGCCATCCACGCCCGGCCACGTTTTCCGTTCGCAAGATAGCGGCGCGACGTGGAAGAGCATCGACGGGAATTTGCCTGACATTCCGGCGGACGATCTGGCGGTGGACCCCGATATCGCCAACACCCTGTATCTCGCCACGGACTTGGGCGTCTTCGTCAGTTCCAATGGAGGAACTTCGTGGAGTTCCTTGGGGAGCGGATTTCCCAACGTCGCGGTGATGGGACTGAAGCTCCATCGGCAATCGCGCACACTACGCGCGGCAACCTACGGTCGTGGACTGTGGGATCTTTCGGTGCCGTGCAGCGGCCAAAATCCGCCGCCATCGATCACGGCGATCTCTCCCGCCATCCAGACGGCGGGATCGCCGGCCTTCGCGCTGACGGTTACCGGTTCCGGTTTCGGCCCAGGATCGGTGGTGCAGTGGAACGGTGCTTCCAGGGTCACAACCGGCACTGGCACGCAGTTGTCCGCCGCGATCACCGCCGCCGACATTGCCACTGCGGGAACGGCCTCGGTGACGGTGTTCATGCCCGCACCCGGCGGCGGCGTATCGAATCCGTTTGTGTTTGTCACGGGCGCGACGAATCCCACGCCTACGGTCACTTCCATCAGTCCCGGCACGGTCAATGCCGGATCGGGACCGGCCACAATCACCGTGAATGGCACGAATTTTCTGGCTGGCGCCGCGGTGCAATGGAATGGCGCTCCGCACGCTTACGCTTTGGTGAATCCCACGCGCCTGCAAATCGCCGCCACGGCGGCGGATCTGGCCTCCGCCGGTTCGGCGAACATCACGGTGACGAATCCCACGCCGGGCGGCGGAACCTCCAATGCGCTGACTTTGTTTGTGACGAATCCACGCGCCGGTGTGGAGATTGCCGGGAGTCCTTGGCTATACCCCGCCTCGACGATCGCGGCCACCAGCGCGCCGCTGGGCGCGGTTCAAAAGGTCAACTTTGATAATGCCGGGAATCTGCTGGTTCCCGATACCAGCAACTGTCTGGTCTATCGGTTGAACGTCGCGAGCGGGAATCTCAATACGATCGCCGGCACCGGCAATTGCGTGGGCGGCGGATTGTATCGTCTAACCGGACCGGCACAAGCAGTCAGCGATTCCAAGGGCAACGTTTACATTCTCGATCAGTTTTCATTTCGCGTGGTCAAACTGAACAGCGACACATCGATGACCACCGTAGTGGGCGGCGCGCAGGGTTTCGATGTCGGTGACGGCGGGCCGGCCACTTCGGCATCTCTTTCTGTGTCCGAATCCCTGGCCTTCGATTCGGCGGGAAACCTCTATATCTCCGACACCAATGCCTACCGAATCCGTAAAGTCGACCCGAGCGGCATCATCACCACGATTGCCGGAACCGGTACCCCCGGCTACTCCGGCGACGGCGGACCCGCGATCTCGGCGCAAATCAATTTTGTCCAATCGTTGGCGATTGATTCGGCCGGCAACCTGCTTTTCGCCGACACGGACAATAATTGCGTTCGCAAGATCGATGCCGGAGGAAAAATTTCAACCGTCGCCGGACAGTGCGGCCAAACCAAGTCCGGCAGCACCGGCGATGGCGGGCCCGCCACGAGCGCGTTGTTTGCGCAACCGAAGGGCATCGCACTCGACTCCGCCGGCGATCTTTACATCGCCGACACAGGCAACAGTCGCATCCGCAGAGTCGATGCATCATCGGGCCTGATTACCACGGTTGCGGGAACCGGCGTGCTGTCGTTTTCCGGAGACGGCGGTACGGCCACGAAAGCGGCGCTGAATCGGCCCCAGGGAGTGGCCATCGATTCAAGCGGGAATCTCTGGATCGCGGACAGCGGCAATTACCGCGTCCGGATGGTCGCCGCGGCGAGCGGCCAGATCAATACCGTCGTAGGCAACGGCGGATTTAAGTTTGCCGGCGACGGTGGGCCGGCGACGAACGCCAACTTCAACGGGCCCCAGGGCGTCGCCGTCGATGCGGCAGGAAATGTGTACGTTGCCGATACCAGCAACCATCGCATTCGCAAGATCACCACCGACGGTGTAGTGAGAACCATCGCAGGAAACGGCACTCCGGGATTCTCCGGCGACGGCGGCCCGGCCGTCAATGCCGCGCTCAGCAGCCCGCAGAATTTGGTCGTCGATCCGCAAGGCAACGTGTACATCGCCGATTCCGGAAACGACCGCGTGCGGCGCGTGGGCACGGATGGAAACATCAGCACCTTTGCGGGCGGCGGCGCGAGCCCGAATGATGGACAAGCGGCTACCGCGGCGTTTCTTGCGGGTTTCCAGTCCGCCCTCTTTCACGATGGGACGAACCTCTACATCGGCGACAACAGCCGGCTTCGCATCGTGACGCCAGACGGCAAGATCAACACCGTGGCCGGATCGTTCAGCGGGTTTCAATCCACCGGTGACGGTGGACCCGCAACGAAGGCCGGGATCGCCGGCGTCGCGGGAATAACGATGGACGGCAGCGGCAACATTTTCCTCGCTACCAATCATTCAGTTCGCCGAATCGGAACCGATGGAATCATCAACACGGTTGCGGGCACCGGTGTGCTGGGTCCGGATTTCCAGCCACAGATCGCTCCTCCCGCGATCCTGGCGACCAGCACGGCGGATCTGCAAGGCCCCTTCGGCTTGGCGGCGGATGGCGCTGGAAATGTAGCCATCTCCGACGATGCCGGGGTCATTAATCGCGTCTACGAGTTGAGCCCGGTGGGTTCATTCACAACTCTCGCCAGCGGAGCGGACACTACAATCGGCGCTCGGGTGTTATCGCCGCATGGACTGGCTGTCGACGGGGCAGGCAATTTATACATTGCCGACACCGGCAACGATCGCATCCTGAAAATCCCCGGCGCAATGGCGTCGGTCCCACTGCCGGTGGCGCCGAATAACGGTATCGTCAACGGCGCCAGCTTTGCGCCATCAGCCGCGGTCAGCCCGTGGTCGATTGCATCATTGTTTGGATCCAACCTGGCCAGCCGGACCACAGGCGCCACAACTTTGCCGTTGCCGACTTCGCTCGGCGGCACATCGGTTGTTGTGAATGGCGCGCCCGCGCCCTTGTTCTTCACTTCAACGGGACAAATCAATTTCCAAGTGCCGGTGGAAGCGACGGGGACATCGGCGACGGTTGCGGTGTCGTCGCGCGGCGCGGTGGGCAACTCCGTCACGCTGGCGATCGCGCCCGCGGCGCCCGGCATTTTCACGGCGGACTCGAGCGGACGGGGTCAGGCGGCATTGCTCAACCAGGACAGTTCACCAAATAGCGCGACGAATCCCGCCGCGGCCGGCAGCGTGCTGCAAATTTTCGCGACCGGTTTGGGCGCGACGTCGCCCGCGGTTGCCACGGGGAAACCGGGCGCCAGCTCCGCGCCGTTCAACCAGACCACCACGACTCCCGTAGTGCTTTTCAACGGGACTCCTTCGCCGAGCGTGCAATTTTCCGCAGCCGCGCCGGGATTTGTGGGTCTTTATCAGGTGAACGCGGTGATCCCGCTGGGGACCGCCTCGGGAACGGTGACGTTGCAGATCCAAATCGGCGGCGCGACGAGCAACACGGCGACCATAGCCGTGAAATAATGAGCCGTGAAATAATGGTGCACTGTGAGTAAGAACGAATCGACGAAACCGAAGAGTGATCGTCCCCACATGCCGGGCTACGGCATCGTTCCCGCCGATCAAGGCGACCTGTTGCCTTGGGAGTGGGCCGAAAAACGCCTGTCGGAGTCGCACAACTATTGGATTTCCACGGTGCGTCCCGATGGCCGGCCGCATTGCATGGGCGTGTGGGGCGTGTGGGCGGAGAATCAGTTTTGGTTTTCCAGTGGCGCGCAGTCGGTGAAGACCAAGAATCTTCTGAAAAACGCCTATTGCGTGATCTGCACCGAAGATGCCAGCCAGCCGGTGGTGCTGGAGGGAACGGCGCGTCAAATTACCGAAACGCCGAAGGCCGCCAGCGCTGTCTACAAAGCGAAATACAAGTACGAGCTCGATCCAGCGATGGGCCCGATCTTCGTGGTCACGCCGAAGGTGGCGTTTGGCCTGGTCGAATATCAAATGATGAAGACGGCCACGCGCTGGAAATTCTAGCGCCTACTTGGCCGCGAGAAACTTGTACGCTTGCATTGCGACGTTCGCGTCCACGATCGGGCCGGAAAAGCTAAACCGAAAACGCTTCCTTGCCTTCCTTCTGCACCGCCGGCACCACGCCACCCGCCGACTGGATCCGCAGCGCAATGGCACTCACGGGATCAGCGCGAAATTCGCGCGTGCCGAGCCGCACCACGCCCGCGGCGGCGTCGATGGAAATCGCGTCGCCGTCGTGGACCGCGGAGTGAAACGCGTCGTCGTGCACCAGGAAAAACGGAATCGCTTCGTTCACCAGATTCCGTTTGTGGATGTACGCCACCGACTTGGCGATCACCGCCTTGACGCCCGAGTACTTCAGCGCCCACGCGGCGTGTTCGCGGCTGCTGCCCGATCCCCAGCCTTCGCCGGCCACGCAAATATCTTCGCCACGGGCGACGCGCGCGCGAAAATCGGGGCGCACGTAGCGGAACGCCGCGTCGGCGATCGCCGCCGGTTCCACGAGGTGGCAGAATTCGCCGGGAATCATCGCGTCGGTGTCCACGTGATTGCCAAAGAGTTGCGCATGGCCGCGAATTACTCCGTTGGCATGCGCCGCTGCCGCGTGCGTGGCGTGCGCCGCCGCGACCGAAGAGGTATCGGGCTCGGCGATGCGAATTTCCGGCGGCGATCCCGCTGGTTTCAAGTACGACGCGAACTCCGCAGGAGATAGCGCCGCCAGTAACGGGCGCGGATCGGCGATCCGCATCGAAATCGCGCTCGCCGCGACCGTCGGCGCGCTGGCCAGCCAGGCAATCGATCCTTGTCCCATGCGATTTTCGAAGTTGCGATTTTGGCTCGACAGCCAATTCTCGCCGGGACCCGCTTTGTCGCTGGCGATTCCCAAGCACATCGAGCATCCCGACGCGCCCACGCGGAAGCCGGCGCGTTCGTAAATCGCCAGCAAGCCTTTGGCGCGCAAGTTCTCGGCGATTTCCCGCGATCCGGGGACCATCAAACGAGGCGCATCCGGTTTGGGCACGCCGTTCTCCAGCGCCTGGCGCAACACCATCGCGCCGAGGATCAACTCTTCTTCGGTGGTGGTGCACGCACCGATGAACATGCCTTGCATTTCCATTCCCGCGACTTGATCGACCGGAAAAACATTGTCGGGTGAAAACGGTTTGGCCACTTGCGGCGCGATCTTCGACAAATCGAACGCGTGACGCGCCACGTACTCGGCGCCTTCGTCGGCGCGAAAGTACAGGGCCGCCTTGTTGTCGCTGTGCCGCGACGCCAGCAGGGCGGCCGTGGCGCGATCGGCGGGGAAAATGCCGTTCAGTCCGCCGAACTCGGCGGTCATGTTGGCGACCGTGAACCGAAAGTCCGTGGAAAAATCCTCGAGCGCGTCGCCGACGTATTCCACCGATCGCTCCATCGCCGTGGTGTTGCGTCCCAACTCGCCCAGCGTCTTCAGGATCACGTCTTTGCCCGTGATTCCGAATGGCAAGCGATTGTTGTACGCCACTTGGATCGCCTCGGGCACTTGAATCCATGTTTCGCCGAGAACCATGGCGATGCAAACGTCCGCGCCGCCCAGGCCAATGGCGAACGTGCCTAATCCACCGTGCGACGAAGTATGCGAGTCCGCGCCGATGACGGTTTGTCCCGGCTGCACCAAGTCGCGATAGAACTTGGTGTGCATGATGGTTTCGTTGGCATCGTAAAAGTGTTTGAGCCGCGCTTCCTGTGCGAACTCGCGAGAGAGACGCACGAGTTTTTGGGTGCGCGGATCGTTGGCCAGCGTGTTGGGATCGACGGTGTGATCGAGCGCCAGGTAAAAACGCTCGCCGTTGGCGAGCTTCGGACGGCCCAGCTTTTCGTACGTGGCGTTCATGCCGTTCCACGCCAACTCGGAGGAAATCGTCCAATCGACGCGGATGCGCAGGATGTCGCCGGTTTCCACCCAAGGGCGCGTCCAGCCGATCGCGTGATGACGCAGGATTTTCTGCGTCAGCGTCATGGGCGTTTGGCTCACAGCTTCATTCTAGCAGGAAGGGAAAGACGAGGCCGAGCCACGAGGCCCGAGGCCCGAGTAAAAGCTTGCTGACTCGGAACTCGGGCCTCGGAACTCGGAACTATGTCTTACTGCATCGTGATAGTCGCCTGCGCGCCCGTGGCGATGCCGCCCACCGACACGACAACGAGCGCATCGCCGGACGGAACGCCGCTCGGAATCACGACGTTCACTTGATACAACCCGGCGAAACCCGGCGCCATGCCGGCGTACTGCACCGTGGCCGCTTGTCCGCCGATCATCACCGTGACCGGTGACACCGTTGCGTCGGTGCCCGCGGACGCGTTGCCGTCCGCCAGCGGCGTTTGCACCGCGCCGAGACCCGTGGCGTAGAGCAACACCACTTCGCCCGCTTTCGCCGGCGCCGTGGCGCTCACCGCCGAGTAATCGGCGCCATGCAGAAATGCGCCGGGTCCCGTGCCGTTTTGCGACACCGTGAACAACGCCGGCGACGCCGGCGCGAGCATCACGGTTTGCGGCGGCGTGATCACGCCGTTGCTTGACACGACCACGTCCGCTTGCGCCGCGCCTTGCACCTCCCACGGCACTTCCAGGTTGATCTGCTGCGGTGAAGTGCTCGTCGAAACCATCGCGGCGGGGAAGCCGCCGATGGTCACGCTGACGCCCGCGAGCGACGTCGGCAGCGGCAAGGATGACGCGATGCCCGTGCCGGTGGAGAGATTCACGCCGAAGATCGACACCAGCCCGCCGGCCGTGAGCGGCGTGGGTGACGGCGCGTAACTAGCCGCGCTCACCGTGCCGCCTTGATAGACCAGCGCGCTGGTCACGGTGTCGGACTCGATGTCGCCCGACACGGACACGGCGTTGGAAACCGCTGTGCTGGTCTGCGCGTTCGCAGTGAGCACGAGCGGTCCCGCCACCAACGCCTCGAAGACGCCGGAGTACGTACCGTCGCCGTTGTCGGTCAGCACAAGCGACGGTTCGGTGTTCGATGAACTCACCGTGACGGTCGCGCCTGTTACGGCCGCGCCCGTTTGGTCCATGAGATTGAATGTGACGTTCAATCCCATGTTCACTTGACTGATGAATCCGATCGCGGGAGCGGAAAAGAATCCCGTCAGCGTGGGAGTCGCGGCCGCACCGGCGACGCCGCTTGTAATCGCGCCGCCACTGCTGGTTGCCTGCCCACCGGTCGCGACCACCACAAGATGGACGCGCAGTGTCACGGTGTTCGTTCCGGTCGCGGTAGCCGCGGGCGTGAAGACCACGCTGCCGTCATACACGCCGGCCGCGAGGCCCTTCGTGTTGACCGACACAGTGATGGCGGTGGTCGTGTTGCCCGATGTCGGCGTTGCGCTCAGCCACGTTCCACCGGAATTGGTGGAGACGGCCGCCGTCCAAGCGAGCGTCGCGCCGCCTTCCACTTCCAGCAGTACGCTCTGCGGTCCCGGACTCGATTGGCCCGCGACGGCGCTGAATCCAATGCCGCCGGGTTCCACTTCCAACTCTATCGACTCGTTCGCCCCGTGCACCTTTAGCGCGACGACCACGTCGTGCGTTACTTGCGACGCGCCGGGCGTTTGAATTTCGATCTTGCCGAGGTACCAACCCGGAGCAAGCGTCCCCGCGACGCTCGCGCTCACCGACGCCGTGGTGAAACTCGACGTGGTGATCGAGCCGGACGTGGGCGAAACACTCAGCCAGTTACCGCCGCTTGCCGTGCTGGCCGCCGCGGTGAATGAGAGTCCCGTGGCTTGGCTGGTGATGTGAATGTCACGGCTCGCCGGCGTGACCACGCCTTGGCCGAAGTGAAATTCCATTACCTTCGGATGCACGTGGACGACCGGTTGCGACGCGCCGTCGACTTCCATGTACACGTGCGTCACCGCGGTTTGGCTCGCGCCGCTCACGTTGATTTTTGCGGAGTAAACTCCTTTCGCGAGACCCGCGGAATTCGCCGTCACGGTTACGGCGGAAGGAGTAGTGCCCGACGTCGCGCTCAGTGAGAGCCATGACGTGGCGGCGGTGGAGTCATACGCGATGGTGGCGGTCCAGGAAATGGTTCCCGATCCGCCGTTGGTGATATTGAGAGTTCTCTGTTGCACCGTTCCGGTCGATGGACACGCTTTTGGAGGCGCACAATTATCGTCGGGATCGAAGAACATCACCGGCGGATCGAGATCCAGAGCCGGCGGCTTCGTTGCCGCTACGTTGAACGTAACGCTCACGGTGCCAACCGAACCGCCTGACGTGACCGCGACGGTTCCACTGTAAGATCCCGCTGCGAGTCCCGTGGGATCCGCCATCACTTTCAGTGCATCGTTCGCCATGCCGGAGGTCGCGCCGAGCTTGAGCCATGTGCCTCCGGGAGGCGTGGTCACTGTGGCGGTTGCGGTCCAACTCGCCGCCGCTGCGGCCGGGCTGATGATCATCACGCTTTGCGCGGGCGGCGCCGATCCGCCGGCCACAGCGTCAAATTCCAAATGTGACGGACGCACGATGATGGTCGCAAGACTATTGCCTTCCACTTCGAGCAGCACCCCGATCGTCGCGGACGCGCTGAAACCCGTCGCGGCGATGGTGATCGTGCCGGCATACTCGCCCGCGGCGAGTCCGCTCGAATTCACCGAGACCGTCAGCGTCGCCGCGCCCGATCCTGACGTGGGCGAAACGCTCAGCCAGCTACCGCCGGTGGCGGTGGAAGCCGTCGCGGTGAACGATCCCAGCGCGACGCTGCCCACGGCGCTCAGCTTTACTTGCTGCGGCGCGAGAGTCGCACTGCCGGTTTGACGGAAAAACAAAAAGTTAGGTTGAACAACAAGGCCCGCGGCGCTGGAAGCCGCGGAAACTTGAGCAGCGAGCGGAATTGCGATCGCGGCTAGACAGAAACAGAAAAGGATGCGCCTCATATCTTCTCCTTATTTCAATTCGCATATGCGAACGACTTCAGAGGAAGTGGCTAGGGCGGTGTCTCGATTCAATAAACCCAGACTAGTGCGGGAATGTTGCTATGAGCAATGGAACGGCGGGCCTAGTCGAACGACAGACCTAGGGCAGAAGATTTTCGCTGGATGAAACGTAACGCCCACGTGCATCCCACCAGCGAATGCGCGCGAGGTCGACGAAAGCGTCGAGACCGGAAAGCGTACTCACTTTGGTTCCCGCGATGTTGTTCCAATGCACGGGAACTTCCGCGCTGCGATAGCCGAGCTTGCGCGCGAGGTAGAGAACTTCGGCGTCGAATCCGAAACCGTCGATTTTTTGCCGCGAGAAAATCGCGCGCGCCGGTTCGCGCCGCATCAATTTGAATCCGCATTGCGTGTCGAGGAAGGGAAGTCCCGTGATCAGGCGCATCATCAGGTTGAAAAAACGTCCGGCGTTTTCGCGCAGCGCCGATTGATGGCGTCCCACGAACTCCGGACGCAAAGCGCGCGAGCCGATCACTACGTCGAAACCTTGGAGTGTTTTATCGAGCAGCGTGTGAACGTCTTCGATCGGCGTGGAAAAATCGGCGTCGGAAAACAAGATCCACTCGCCGGACGCGTTCAGCACGCCGTGGCGCACGGAAAATCCCTTGCCGCGATTACCGGGATTCCGCAACACGCGCATCGGCGGGCCGCCGGCGCTCCAAGCGCGCGCGATTTCATTGGCGATGTCCCAGGTGCGATCCGACGACCCGTCGTCGACGACGATCACTTCCATCGATGGAAAATCGCGCGCGAACTCGCGCAGCCGTTCCAGCGGGGCGGGCAGTCGCGACGCTTCGTTGTAAGCGGGAATCACCACGGACAGAGTTGTCCGCGCATGGTTGGAAAGGGAGTTTTCCAAGGTGAGTAGTTTAACATTACATTGCACTTTCAGCGGGTTTGAACTATGCTCACGGCGTCTCTTGCGAGCGCGTGCCGCCTGAAGGTCTTCTCATCGTCATGAACGTTACTCGGCGTCAAACATACTTCGCTCTCTTCATTTTGTTTGCGGTCAACACCATGAATTTTTACGACCGCCAACTGCTCGGCGTGCTGGCCGAGCCGATCCGCAAGGAATGGCATCTTTCCGATTCCGCGCTTGGCTGGCTCGGCGCTGCCTTCACGCTGATCTACGCGGCCGTCGGCGTGCCGCTGGGCCGTCTTTCCGATTTTTGGGCGCGCAAGAAAATCTTGTCTTTGGGCGTGGCGGCGTGGAGCGTGCTCACGGCCGTGTCGGGATTCACGTGGAGTTTCTCGTCGATGTTCGCCGCTCGTGTGGGCGTCGGCGTGGGCGAAGCGAGTTGCGCTCCTGCGGCGAATTCCCTGATCGGCGATTTGTTCCCGGCGGCGCGGCGGTCCATGGCCATTTCGCTTTTCATGTTGGGATTGCCGGTGGGCATTTTTCTCTCGGGAATCATCAGCGGCGACGTAGCTTTCGCGTACGGATGGCGCGCCGCGTTTTGGGTGGCGTGCGCGCCGGGCTTGCTGCTGGCCATCGCCGCGCCGTTTATGGTTGAACCGTTGCGCGGCGCGTCGGAATCGCACGCTGTCGCCGGACGCCAACGCGAAGGGTCGCCGTATTGGCGCGTGCTCAGCATCCCCACCATGTGGTGGATCATCGCCTCGGGCGCGCTGCATAATTTCAACGCGTACGCCGTGAACGGATTCCTCCCGGCGTTTCTGGCGCGCTTCCACGGATTGAATCTGAAGCAAGCGAATCACATGACCGCGTATGTGCTCGGCGCCGTCGGCGTGGCGGGACTGATCGGCGGCGGCGCGATCGGCGACTACGTGCGCCGCACGCACAAAAACGGGCGATTGCTGATCGCCACCGCGGCACTCTTCATCTCCGGGCCGTGCGTGCTGCTGGCGATCTCGCGTCCCAAAGGCGATCTCGTCACGTTCATGGCGCTGATGGGCGCCGGCTGGATGCTGATGTATGTGTACTACGCGACGGTCTACTCGGCGATTCAGGATATCGTCGAGCCGGGATTGCGCGGCACGGCGATGGCCCTATATTTTTTCGCGATGTACGTGCTCGGCGGCAGCTTTGGACCGCCGGTGACGGGAATGCTGAGTGATCACTTCGCGCATCAAGCCATGCTCGACGCGGGAGCCAAGGCGATCACCGAAGCAAATCGCGCCGCGGGATTGCACAATGCAATGTACGTGATTCCGGCAGTCAGTTTAGCGCTGGCGTTCGTGCTCTTCGCGGCGTCACGGACCGTGGCGCGCGACATGGACGCGCTCGACCAGTGGATGCACTCGCACGCCGAGCTGCCCGCCGCGGGCGTGGTAGCAAAATAGTCGTTACACCCAGCTTTTTTCCGGAACGATCCGCTGTTTCTTCAACGCTGCAATGTTCCCCAAGTGCGACGCCAAGGCCGAGCGATGACCGATCGCCACGTCGCCGTTCGGCGTCGCGCGGCTGCGCACGCAATGCAGGAAATTGTCGACGTGATTCACCGTGAGCGGATCGCCCGCGCCGGCGCGCACTTCGATGGGATCGCCTTTCAGCGGCGTGAACGTGTATCCCGCGCGCGTGATGTTCAATCGTCCTTCGCTGGCGAGAAACTCGATGCCGGACCCGCGCGCGCCCGGCGCGAGCGTCGCTTCGAATGTGGCGGTCCATTCGCCGGGATACTCCAGCAGCACGTTGATCGTGTCGGGTGCGGTGCGTCCATCTTTGTAGTTGTAGACGCCGCCCGTTGCCACGGCCCCCGTCGGCAGGTCTTGACCCATGAACCAATGCACCACGTCGATCCAATGGGTGAACAAATCGGTGATCTGGCCTCCGCCGTAATCGAGATACGCGCGCCAATTCCAAAACTGCTGCGGATCCCAGGCGCGTGGCGCGAGTGGTCCTACGAAGCGGTTCCAATCGAGTCCCGCGGGTTTATCTTGAAACGGACATTTGCGCAAATGATATGTATTGCCATGCCACCACGTGCGCGCGATCGTGACCTTGCCGATTTTTCCGCTGTCGAAATACGTTTCTTTCGCTTGACGATAGTGGTCGCCCGAGCGCTGCTGCATTCCCACTTGCACGATGCGCTTGTTTTCGCGGGCCGCCGCGATGATCGCGGGGCCTTCCTCGGGCTTCAGCGTCAGCGGCTTTTCCACGTACACGTCCTTGCCGGCGCGGCACGCGGCGATGGCGATGTCCTTGTGCCAATGGTCGGGCGTCGCGATCAGCACGGCGTCGATGTCCTTGCGGTCGAGCAGCGCGCGATAGTCGGCAAACTCGCTGGCGGTCGGGCGTCCCGCTCTCGAAAGCGTGTCCTGGGTTTTGGCGATGGCTTCGTCCCATGCGTCGCACAGCGCGACAACTTCAACGTCGGAGAAGCGATAGAAGCATGACAAGTCCCCGCGGGCGCGTTCACCTGTGCCGATCACGCCGAGGCGGATGCGATCGTTAGCGCCGAGCACGCGCGGAACGGCGGTGAGCGCGGCGGCAGCGGCGGCGGAGCGTAGGAATGTGCGACGATTCGTGCTGTTCATGCCGCGATTATGGCATGAGTGCTTCCAAAGTTGTAAAATAGCGCAATGGCTGACCGATCGGGTTGGACAATTAGGAAGTTCCATTCCTTCGAGGAAATGGACGCCGCCGATCGCCAGTGGCGCCGTCAAGTTCCGCTCGATGAGCGGGCCGAGATTGTTTGGCAGGCAACAGAAACTTTGTACCGTGTGATGGGCAAATTCCCCGATGCTACCGGACTTCGTCGACTTGGTGAGCGCGTTCGTCGCGCATGAGGTCCGGTTCTTGATTGGGAGGCTTTGCCTTCGGTGTCCACGGTCAGTACCGCGCCACAAAAGATTTGGACCTCTGGATTGAACCAACGCATGAGAACGCAACGAAGGTGATCGCCGCTCTACGAGCTTTCGGAGCACCGCTGGAGAACCTCTCGGAGGCCGACTTGGTTCAACCGGACCTCATTTGGCAAATGGGCGTTGAACCTTGCCGAGTCGAGCTACTCACGAGAATCGAGGCTGTGAACTTCGCGGAAGCGTGGGAGTCTCGCGTTCGAGCCCGCTTCGGCCCAATCGAGGCCGGCTATCTTGGGAAAGATCTCTTTATTCGGAATAAACGCGCGGTCGGGCGTCCGCGCGACCTGCTCGATATCCGTGAGATCGAGGACTAACTACTTTCCCTCCTTGATCCATTCCTGAAACTGCCCGACGACGCGATCGTCCATCCAATCGGCGGGACCCACGATTTTGCGCAGCAAACGGCCGTCGCGCCCGGCGATGTAGGTTTCCGGATACTTGAACGTGCCGTAGTTGATGCTGGTGCGTTTGTCGCGATCGCGCGCCAGGTGCATCGACACGGGATGCGCCTTCAGAAAATCGTTGTACGCTTTGTCGTCGTCGTCCACGCTCACGGCCAGCACTTCCACGCCTTTGCCTTGAAACGTGCGCGCGAACTGGTCGAGCGACGGCACTTCATCCACGCACGGACCGCACCATGTGGCCCAGAAATTCAGGACCAGAATCTTGCCTTTGTAGTCGTCGAGAGAGACGTTGCCGCCGCCTTGCGCCGGTAAAGTGAAGTCGGGCATCGGACGCCCGGCGACCGGCGGTTCCTGGTCGGCGTTCCACAAAAATGCCGCGAGGAATCCGGCGACGGCGATGAGTAGTGCAACCTTTACGGCGAGATCGCGACGAGTCGAGACAGTGGCCATGCGCTATAATCAAGTTTACCTCATCACGGCGCGCCGCCGGGCCTTTCATGGTCTTTCTCACTCGACAAACCGAATTCGCCGCATCGCATTTTCTACATAATCCGGCGCTTTCGCCCGAGGAGAATCGCCGCCTCTTCGGAAAGTCGAACGCGCCGAGCGGCCACGGCCACAACTACGTCCTGCAAGTCACGGTGCGCGGCGAGGTGGATCCGCGCACGGGCATGGTGCTCGATTTGAAGGAACTGAAAGACCTCATCGAAGCCGAAGTGATGCAGGCGATGGATCATCGCTTCTTGAATCACGAATTGCCGGCGTTCGCCGCGGCCATCCCCACCACGGAAAACGTTGCCGTCGAAATCTGGCGGCGGCTTGCGCCGCGCATCTCCACCGGACAGTTGCATCAAGTGCGTTTGTACGAGACGCCCGACTTGTTTGTCGATTACTTCGGAGAAACGAATGGCCGCTAACGCGCACCTGACACGCTGCTACGATTTTTGCGCGTCGCATCGCTTGCACGACGGGCGCATGTCGGAAGAGGACAATCAGCGGATCTACGGAAAATGCAACAACCCGTGGGGACACGGCCACAACTATCGCCTGGAAGTCACGGTGGCAGGGCCGGTGAGTGAATCCACGGGAATGGTGGTCAACATCACCGATCTTGATCGCGTGGTGATGGCGGAAGTCATCGAACCGTTCGATCACCGCAATCTCAACACCGACGTCGCGAGTTTTCGCGAGCGCGTGCCGACGTCGGAAAACCTGCTGCTGGAAATCGCCACACGGCTTTCTCAACGCTGGGCTAGAGAAGGTTTCGACGGCAAGCTCGAGAAGTTGCGCCTACAAGAAACCGGCAAGAACTTTTTCGAATATCATCTGCCATGAATTCACCTGACAAGAACCCTCCCGACAACATCGAAGGACTGATTCACAATCTGCTTGGCGAAATCGGCGAAGACCCGTCGCGCGACGGATTACTGCGCACTCCGAGGCGCGTAGCGAAAGCGTATCGCCATTTGACCAGCGGCTACGGCGTCAACATCGACAAGCTACTGAACGGCGCGCTTTTCGACGTCACCTACGACGCTATGGTGATCGTCAAGGATATCGAGCTATACAGCTTGTGCGAGCACCACATGCTGCCGTTCTACGGCAAAGCGCACATTGCGTATCTGCCGAGCAAAAAAGTACTGGGTTTGAGCAAGATTCCACGTATCGTCGACGCCTACGCGCGGCGTCTGCAAGTGCAGGAGCGGTTGACACAACAAATCGCCGAAACGCTGATGGAAAAGATCGCGCCGCAGGGCGTGGGCGTCGTGATCGAGGCGCGCCATCTGTGCATGATGATGCGCGGCGTGGAAAAACAGAACTCCGTGGCGATCACCAGCGCGATGCTTGGGACTTTTCGCGATTGCCGGGAGACTCGCGAAGAGTTTTTGGCGCTCGTCCGCGGCGAACGTGCCTAGTGGGCCGTTTGGGAGTTCAAGATAGTGACGGAGGAATCGTTCTTAGGGACCGGCGTCGTATCAGGGCACGGCTTCAGCCGTGCCGATCTCTGACGCCGACGGAATTGGGCTTTAGCCCCCGCCCTTAGTTTCAGGGGCTAAAGCCCCTACGCTCAACGAATGCTCTCGGCACGGCTGAAGCCGTGCCCTGATACAAACCTGATCATCGGCCAGCACGGTTACCACACTATCGAGAACTCGCCGCCAGCCCACTAGACTACGTCGAGGGACAGGCAGGGATGCCTGTCCTACTTAGAGCGCGCGATACAACTCCGAATCGGCGAGCGTTTTGCAAAAATGCTCCGCCGTGAATTGGGATTTTGGCATTTCCGCCAGATACTGGTGCGCGGCCCTGGCACACGCGCGATCTTCAGCTTTGCGCGCGGCTTCTTCCAATGAGTTGAAGTAAAAAGGATATTCACGGCCGAGGTATTCGACGACCGCGGGCAGGGGATTCACGAGGATCGGCGTATTTCGCACAATGCATTCGACCACCGTATTGTTGGCCGTGGCGTCGATGATGTCGGCGAAGACGAAATTGCGCGACAACAGTTCGTCGTACCCCAGCGCGTCGCAATACGGAATGCGCTCGATTACACCCGGCGGTGAAAGATTCAAGGATGCGAGCTCACGCGCCAGCACATCGTTGAATGGCCCGATCTTATCGGCGCCGAGCGGTTCGAGTACCGCGGCGGAGAGAGTCCGCAATGGCAACCGATAGATTGAAATCATGCGTCGCAGCCACCAACCGACCTGGATCACGCGTTTTTTCGGATTCGCTTCAAAGGCTTCCCAAGAAAACTTGCTCAGCGGAGCTTCGGTGGGATGAATCAATGCGAGCACCGGAACATTCACGCGCGCGCGGACCCACTGGGCGAAATCCTCCGACAACGTCAGCAGCCCGCGACACGCCGCCACGCTTTCCCGCCACGTGGGTTGCGTGAAAATCACTTGCGGCGCGCTGCGATACTCGTGCCACTCGGGGATTCCCGGCGGATTGTGCAGGAATCCGATCCACGGCCGTAGATACGGAAGCTCCCCGAGCGCGAGCATCGGGCCGACATGCCAGCAGAAACTGGCCTCGAGAAACGTGTCGGTGAGCACGCCGCCGGTTTCGCACGCCAGAGGTTGCAGACTGGCGATCGCGAACTTCCATCCGCTGCGATGCTCCGGCCGTACGTTGTGATCGAGAAGCTGTAGTTTTCTACTTATCGGCAAAGTATCCGTCGCGCGCTTGGACCACCAGGTCTTTCTTGGCAGTGGTCAATTGAATGCGCCGATAACCGCCATTCGCGGCGCTGTCGGGCGTGTAGCCCAGGCTGTACTGATTGCGCAATTCTTCTTCCACTTGCGCATAGACCTGTGCGAGCGACGTTTTCTTCGATACCTCGAAATATCCGCCGCCGGTTTCGCGAGCCATTTGTTGCATCACTTTCCTGCCGTCGGCGTGTTCCTGTTGCGGAAAACGTCCGCCGCCACCGCCGCCGTGGCGTCCACCGCCCATTCCGCCGAAGCGCGGGCCGCCGTTGTAGGCGTCCTTGTCTTCGAACATCAGCGCGTAGACCATCGAATCGGAGCGCTGCGCCGCTTCGATCGCGCGCGATAGCGTCACTTTGCTGCCCTGGTCGACGCCGTCGGTCAAAACGATCAGCGCCTTGCGCCCTTTCTGGTGCGACATCAATTCGTCGGCGGAAAGCAGCACCGCATCGTAGAGCACCGTTCCCCCGCCGCCACCGCCGCCCCCACCGTTACGACGTCCGCCGCCTCCGCCGGGATATCCACCGCCTCCGCCGCCAGGATACCCGCCGCCACCTCGCTGCAGCGTTGGCTGGCCGATGTCTTGCAGCGCGCGTTGCAACAATGGCCGGGAAGGCGTGACGTCCTGGAGCAGTTCCGCCTCGTGATCGAAGTGGATCAGAAATCCTTGATCCTTGTCGCGCAGCACTTGATCGAGAAACGTGCGCGTCGCGCTGACTTCTTCGCCGATCAAGCGCCGCTGGCTGCCGCTGGTGTCGACGAGCAGTCCCAGCGTCAAGGGGAGATCGGATTCCTGTGCGAAATAGCGGATGACTTGCGGGCGGCCCTCTTCGGCGAGGCTGAAATCCTGTTTCGTCAGGTTCTTGACGATCTCGCCGTGCTTGGTGCGCACCGTGGCCAGCACGTTGACCACGCGTGTTTCGGAAGAATACGTCGGTTCCTGTTGCGGCGGCTGGCCGCGGAGCGCGCGCGAGGCCGCCACGGCCATCGGCGCCGCCGCCAAGAGCAGATCACGTCGTGAGACACGTCGGGAAGCAGGGGGCATAGTATTAGGTTAAACCCGAAAGCGGCCGCAACGTTGCTGCGATAATCAAGATGCTATAATCGTTTTCGATGAGTGGACCCGCGAGCGAAGGCAAGCCAAAGCGCTCCGCGATGGTTTGGATCCTGCCACTGATCGCCGGAATCCTTCTGTTGTTTGGATTGCGGATGGCCGTCAGTTTCTATCTCCAATACAAAACAAGTGAGGGCGCGCCGAAGCTTTCCGACGCCGAGCGTGTGGTGGAGTCGCTGCCCGGCGTGAAGGCGCGGCGCATCGGCCAAATCCTCGAAGCGGAGACGTGGCAGAAGATGGCGCCGCGCGTCCGAGTGATTCTGTTCGTTCTCGGGCTGTTTGGCATTCTTGCGTGGGCCGCCGCGATTCTCGTCTACGAGTACTTCTTCTATTTCTTTGCCCAAGGACGCCGCCGCAATCGCTTCGCGCCGTATGTGTGGCTGCGTTGGATGGTTCTGACAGCGGCGGGCGTGGGAGTGGTGTGCATTTTCTACGGCTATTTCATCGAACCGAATTGGCTCGAGGTCACCCACCTCGATTTGCATTCGTCGAAACTCGCGCCTGGATCGCGGGTTCGCATTGTCCTGATTTCCGATCTGCACATGGCGCGCACGGTGCGCCTGGAGCCGCGCGTGATGAAGGAAATGGCCGAGCAAAAGCCCGATCTCATCGTGTTCGCGGGCGACGCGATGAATTCCTCGTGGGTCCTCGGCCGCTTCAAGCAATTCCTGATCGAAGCATCGCAGATTGCGCCGGTCTTTACGGTGAAGGGAAACCAGGACGAAGGAATCGCCTGGGATCCCAAGGACATTTATCGCGGCACCAACGCGCGCGAGCTCACGGGACAAGTGGAAACACTGGACGTTCGCGGAAACAAAATATGGATTCGCGGCATGGCCAACTTGCAGCGCTACATGTCGTTGCCGGAAAATCCGCCGCCCGGGAACGAATTCAGCATCTTCGTTCATCACACACCGGATGAAATCTTCGAGGTGGCGCGCGACCGCTACGATCTCTACCTGTGCGGCCACACCCATGGCGGACAAGTTGCCTTGCCGTTCTACGGAGCACTGATCACTTTTTCGAAATTCGACAAGGAGTACGAAGCGGGTCTGTATCGCGTGGGGCCGACCACGATGTACGTGAACCGCGGAATCGGTTTGGCGAAATGGCCGCAGCCGGAAGTGCGATTCCTGGCGCGGCCGGAACTCACCGTGATCGATGTGACCGCTGAGTAGCGCTCACTCGCGCACGTAATACAAATTGATCGAGTGGCCGATGCGTTCGACCGGTTCCAGACGGTACAGCCAATCCCACGAGCCGTCGGCGGCGTGACCGGTGTAGAGATCGTGAATACTGATCGCTACGTAACCGGCGGTTTCTTCCCTCGGCTTGATTTTGGTGAAAGGCGGCAAGCCGGCGTGCTCGATCAGCTCGCCGCCCCAATATTGAATGCCGATATGATCCACATGTTTTTCGCGCAGCCGCGCGCTGAGCCGTCCCAGATCCTGACCCCAGTCGAGATCGGAGTCGACGAGAATTTTCTCGGGATGCCCCAGTGCGAGTTCGTTGAAATATGGCAAGTAGTCCGGATGCGCCCAGACGGAAACGGCTACCAGCCAAGCCGATAATGCCAGCGGGACCCAGAACCATTTGCGCTTCGTCGTAAGATTCGCGGCGGCGCCGCCGGCCAGCACTGCGAGCGGCGCATAGATCGGCAGAACGTGGCGCACCCCGCGATTGATGCGCGACGTCATGCAGACCAGTAGAATCCCGAGCGCGAATAGTGCGGTGACGCGATGCTGCCACTTCGCGCCGCGGAAGCGCCAAAGCGCCGCGCCGAGTCCGATCAGCGCCAGCACGGCGAATCCAATCGGCGTCTTGACGGCCAGCACAACCGGGAAGAAATACCATATGCCGGTGTCTCGCACCGTACCGAGAAGAAATGATGGTTGTCCTTTGGCATCGTGATTCGCCACTTCGGCGAATCCGCGGAACAATCCTCCGAACGGTGTGGAGACGCCGAAAAGCGGATCTACAACGCGCGCCACTGCGGAGTGATTCCCGAAAACTCTTTCCATGCCGACTTTCACAAGGTCGCGATCGTCGGCCGAAAACATTGGTTGAACGTGGAAACGATATCCAGCCCACACCAAAACGAGCATCAGACCCAGCGCGGCCGCCGCTTGTTTTAGCAACAAACCGGCGGACAGTTTTGGCGCCTCGCCGTGCCGGATCCCCAACCATCCCAGCACCGCGCCGATCACAAAAAACGCCGGAACCGAAAACTTGCATAACAGCGCGAGCGTGAATGCGGCGGCCAGGATTAGCGCCCTGCGCATGGTCGGCTCTTCTCGCCAACGCAACAATTGATACAGCGCCAATGCGCACGTTGCGGTTGCGCCCATGTCGAGCGTCGCTTGACCGCTATGCGCGAGAATCGGCGGCAGGCACAGGAACAGAAACACCGCCCACAATCCCGCCCACGGACCAAACCAGCGCTTGGCCCAAAGTCCCACCACCACTGCGCCGAGAACCAAGAACGGCAAAGTTCCCAAGCGCGCCAGCGCCAATCGGTCGCGCGAATGTTCGTCGGCGTAGAGAATCGACCATCCTTCCGGCCAGATTTCCCGCAATCCCGCCGATCGCACGCCGCTTAGATAAAGCGGAAGGCCGATCATCGCGCGCGCCAACGGCGGATGCTGGTACTCGTAGAGGCCCATCTTTCCTTCGAGCCACTCCATTCCGCACGCGATATGCGCCGGTTCGTCGGTCGTGGCGCTCAGACGGTAATACGTGGACGCGACGCGCAGCGAGGCAATCGCGATCAGCGCAGCCACGGCGATCCGCCACTTTGTTTCAGGCGTCATTTCGAGTTCTCCGGCGGAATGTAGTACAAGTCGATCGACTTTCCGACTCGCTCGAGCGGTTTGCGATCGTACAGCCACGACCACGAGCCATCGCGGGCGTGACTGGTTTCGAGCGTTCGCAAGCTGATGGCGACGTAACCCGTGGTAACTTCATTAGGCTTCAGTTGAGTGTACGGCGGCAAGTCGCCCGAACTGAGCGGCGCGTTGCCGAAATATTGGATGCCCACGCGATCCACATGCAGCTCGCGCAGGCGGCGTCCCAAGCGGTCGAGGTCCTGGCCCCAATCGAGATCGGAATCCACGACTATTTTTTCCGGATGCGATCCCGCGAATTCGTTGAAGTACGACAGGTAGTCGGGGTGCGCCAGCGCCGAGGAGACGATCAGCCATGCGGTAAGAACTACCGGCAGCCACTTGGTTTGTCGAATCGCATAGAGTTGGTTGGCCGCGTGTCCCGCCAGCACGGCCAGCGGTACAAAGATGGGCAGGATGTGCCGCACGCCGATGTTGATCTGCGAACTCATGCAGACAATGAGAATCGCGAAAGGAAACAATGCGGTCACGCGAAGCTGCCACGGCGCGGAGCGAAACCAAACGAGCACCATAGCCAGTCCCGCCAGCGCCAGCAGCATGAATCCGACCGGCGTCTTCACGCTTAGCACGACGGGGAAAAAATTCCAGAAGCCGGACGTGCTGTAGCGGCCGAGCAAGTAAGACTGATGTCCCCGGGCGTTGTGATTCAACAACTCCAGAAATCCGCGCGCCAGGCCGCCATACGGTGACCGAATATCGGCCGCATGACTCGCGATACTCACCAACTCCGGCCGCGTCACGCGCTCCGTCAACACGCGTAGGAACTCGGGCTTTTCCTTTGGCAGAACGATCGGGCGATAGTTGAAGTGGTATCCGGCCCACAAGAGGAACAGCAGAATTCCGGCGATCGCGGCGGCTTGCCGCAGGAGCGAAGCAAACCTAAGCTTGGGAAGATTGGCGCCCCACAGGCCGAGGAGTCCAATCGCCGCGCAAGCGATCAGAAAAACCGGCACGGAAAACTTGCACAGAACCGCCAGCGACAAAGCCACGCCGAGCACAACCGCGCGCGTCATGGACGGCTCTTCGCGCCAGCGGATCAGTTCATACAGTGCCAGCGCGCATGACGCGGTCGCGGCCATGTCGAGCGTGGCGAGTCCGGCATGCGCCAGCGCCGGCGGAAGGAACGTGAAAAACAGCACCGCCCACAATCCCGCCGTTGCGCCAAACCATCGCCGCGCCCAAAGCCAGACCACGACGCTGGCAAGAATCAGGAACGGCAAGTTTCCCATGCGCGCCAGCGCGAGCCGCCAACGGTGCTCGTGGCCCGTGTAGAGAATCAGGTTGCCTTCGCTGATCATTTCGTCGTCGCCCGAGGATCGCACGCCCTTGGCGTACAATGGCGCCGCCAACATCACGCGCGCCAACGGCGGATGCTCGTAACCGTACGTATAAGTGCCGCGATCGATCCACTCCATGCCCGCGGCGATGTGGTCGGGCTCGTCCATCGTCGCGCTGAGCACCGGATACGTCGCGACGATGCGCGCGATGGCGATCGCGATCAGCGCGGCGACGATCCATGACGGTCGGGAGACGAGAAATTTCATGGCCTGCCGCTATTTTCCCACCACATCGAGCAGCGTGACCTCCGGACGCGAGAAGAAACGCGCTTCCGGCTGCGGCCACTTGGCTAGTCCGATTCCGCGAGAGACGTACAAAGTGGTTGAACCCAAGCGATACAAGCCGGATTCGTAGGCCTTGTCGTAATCGGAATAGGTCAGCAGCGCACCGTAAAACGGCAGAGCGATTTGGCCGCCGTGCGTGTGTCCGCAAAGATAGAGATCATAGTGATCGCGCGCCACGGGGAGAATTTCGTCGGGCGTGTGGAAGAGAAAAATGCTGAACTTGTCTGGCGGCGGCGGAAGATCGGGCATCGTCTCATAGTGTCCCTTGCCTGCGCCGCGAATCCACAGCGTTGCGCCACGCACGTCCAGTGTTTCGGCCTGTCCGGTGAGTTCGTGCGCGTTGGTCCCTTGGAAAATGTGCCACTGCTCCCAATACGCGCCGTCGTCGACATTGCCTTTCACGGCATAAACCGGTGCGATCCGGCTCAGTTGCAGAAAGAAATCCTTGAAGCGCGCGCGGACGGCGTCGGCCGGCGTATTCAGCGCGTCGCCGGCGAACGCGATCAAATCGGGTTTTTCCGCGGCGATCACGCCGGGAAGGCGCGATTCGAGCCGCGCTTTGCGGTTCATGTGCAAATCGGAAATCAAAACGATGCGAACATGCGCTCCGTGCGGCAACTTGGAACTTTCCACTTGAATGCGCGTGACCTCCAGCCAGTACGGTTCGATGAAGTATCCGTACAGCACGCACAGCGCGCCAACGCCCGCAATTCCCAGGATCGCGCGCCGCAGCCAGATGTAGGCACGCGACCGCCGGCGTCCGCCGCCGGTGACGGCCAGGAAAAAATATTCGTAGACCAACAGCAGCGCGGCGAACGAGAATCCGCCGATCAGCGCGGCGACGAAAAGCAGAACGCGCACCGCGGGATCGAGTTGCTCGAAAAGAAGTGCGTGCGCGACGCGCAGGAAGTTGCCTTCCTGGGCGCCCGGAATCGTGCGGAATATTTCGATCGCCTCGGTTAGCTGCGGAGCTTCACTGGTGGCATTATAGGCGCGATAATAAACGGCCAAGGGTCCCGCACAAATCAAAATGGCGATTGCTAAGACGAGCGGAACGATCCAGACCAGCGGTGAACGCCGGCGCGTTGTCGGGGGTTGGTTCATCAAGTGCGCAACAAGCGTATGATAGCACGTGCTATCGAACAGTTTCGTTTAGCCATGAAGTCCTACCTCTTTGTGACCGTCGCGATCGTTGCGTTTACCGGCGCGGTTTCGATCGCGCTGCGCGGCAGCCGCGCTTCCTACCAGAGTCCCGCGATTCACTTGCCGCCGGGTTGCTCGATGCTTCCGGAGAACAACGTGTGGAACGCACGAATCGATCACTTGCCTCTCGACGCTATGTCGAGGGCGTACGTCGAATCGATTGGCCGCGACGCGCCGTTGCATCCGGATTTTGGGCGTGAATACGGATATCCGTACGGCGTCGCCCTCAACGACGCGCCGGAGACCGCCGTCACGTTCACCACGTATGCCGCGGCCAGCGATCGCGGCCCTTACCGGATCGCGCTCGACGCGCCGATCGAAGTGGAAGGCGATCGTCACGTGCTGGTGATCGACCCGGCGAAATGCCGCCTCTACGAACTTTTTGGCGCGCGACGCGGCTTTCTGGGCGGGCGGCCCAACGCCGGAGCGTGGACCGCCGAGTCGGGCGTCAGCATCGACCTGCGGTCGAACGCGCTGCGTCACGACGATTGGACTTCCGCCGACGCGTCCGGCATGGCGATGCTGCCGGGTCTGGTGCGCTATCAAGAAGTGGACGGCGGCGTCATTCGGCACGCGCTCCGTTTCACCGCACGCCGCACCCGCGCCGCGCACGTGTGGCCCGCGCGCCACGACGCGTCGCGCCTGCGGGAGTCCAGTTTGCCGCCGATGGGCCAGCGCTTTCGTTTGCGCGCGTCGTTCGATCTGTCTGGATTCAGCAGGGAATCGCGCGTGATCCTGACGGCGCTGCAACAATACGGCATGTTTCTGGCCGACAATGGCGGCGCGTGGTACCTGAGCGGCGCGGTCGACTCACGTTGGAGGCCCGCGGTCGATGCGGAATTGAAACTCGTGAAAGGATCGGACTTCGAAGCGATCGATTCGAGTTCGCTGATGAAAGATCCCGATTCCGGCGAGATTCTTCGGCGCTAGTTGTTACAGCGATTGCAGTTTGTCGAGAATCAGAAAATCGGCTTCCAGCAGATCGTAAACCCCGAGCTGCTTCGGCGCCACCCAGCGTATCTGCTCGAAGTCTTGGTTTACGATCTCGCCTTCGTAGCGGTCGACCTTGAAAAAGATCAAAAGGATTTTCGGCTTCTTCGGATAGCTGTAGCCGAAGCGCGCGATCTCCGGACCGATTTCGGCGTCGATGCCGAGCTCTTCCTTCAATTCGCGCCGCAGCGCGGCGGTGGTTTCCTCGCCTTCCTCGATCTTGCCGCCGGGAAATTCCCACTTGAAAGGAAATTCCCGGATGGCCTTGCGTTGGCAAATCAAAATCTTTCCGTCTTTCAGAATGACCGCGGCCGCTATCGATTTCATCGTTTCTTGTCTTGCCTTCGTGCCTTGCCGTGCTACCGCACTTGCGCTTTCCATCGCTGGTCTATCTCCGTCCTATGATTCCCATCGCGCGCCCAACAACCCGGCCGCGAATTCCACCAACTTGCGATCCGCTTCCTTGAACGCCGCCGGCCGGTCGCTGTCGATATCGATTTCACCCACCACGCGTCCGTTCGACCAGATCGGCGCGACGATTTCCGATTTCGTCTCGATGCTGCAGGCGAGATATCGCGGATCGCTGTTTACGTCGTCGACGATCACCGTGGCGCCTTCGCGCACGGCCGCGCCGCAGATGCCTTGGTCGATGGGAATGCGCGTGTGAGGCGAGGGCTTGCCGAGATAAGGACCTAAGATTAACTCGTTGCCGTTCCCGTCCATCAGATAAACGCCAACCCAATTGTAGTGCGGAAGATTGGCTTTCAGGAAGCCCACAACTTTTTCGATGGCCTTCGCACCTTGCGCATTGTCGAGCGCCGATTCCAGCCGCGACTCGAGCGACAACGTCATACCCACCTCCGGATGCAGAATTTCCAGCAGCGCTTCCGCGCCGCGCCGCAAAATCAAGGACGGCGTGTTGAGCCATTCGTCGCGAATCACGTGAACGCGCGCGTCGCGCACCGCAGGCACGGTGGCCCATCCCGGCCGCGCGATCACTTTTGCGGGATCGGCGCGATCGCCCGTGGCCGCCCACGCCAAAACGATCACTTCCGGTTGCGCGGCGATCACTTCGTGATCTTCGACCCGTCGCGCGGCCGGCGCAGGAACGAACTCGCCACCGGCGATGGCGATTAATTCTGCGACCCACGTGGGCGACGCGATCAGCGGATTCGGCCAGCTCTCGCTCCAGACGCGCGGTCGCGTGCCGGTGGACCGCGCGAGCTTGCGCACTTCTTCCAGCCTCGCGCGAAAAGCCGCGACGAGCGACAGCGCGGCTTCGGTCTCGCCGATCAGCCGGCCGATCATCTCGATTTCCAGGAAAACGTCAGAGAGCCGCGCGGGATTCTTGGCGACGAATCGCGCGCCGGCGGCGATCAGCTTGCCCGTAACGTCGGCGGAGTAGGGCACGCTGCCGATCACCAGATCGGGGCGATACTGCATCACCGTTTGCGGATCGGCGGTCCAACAGTCGTCGAGTTCGGGCAGGGAAGGAAGATCCGGGCAAACGTCCTTGCACCATTTCGTAACGGCTACCAAGCGGTCGCCCGCGCCCATGGCGAGAAGCATTTCGGTGGAGCTTGGCGCAAGAGAAACGATCCGCTCGAACACAAGCTTTATTCTATTGTAGAAAGATGTACAGCGCGCGGTTGCTCGATCATTTCCAAAATCCGCGAAACGCCGGCGAGATGGAAGGCGCGAGCGTCACGGTGGAAACATCGAATCCCGTGTGCGGCGACATTCTGAAATTGTGGGCGAAGATCGAGGACGGCCACGTCGCCCGCCTGACTTTCAAGTGTCGCGGATGCGTGGCCTCGATGGCCTGCGGATCGGCGCTCACCGAACTCGCGGCGGGGAACACGATCGCGGAAGCTCGCGCGATCACCACCGCGGATGTCGAAGCGGCCGTTGACGGTTTGGAGTCCGCGAGTAAGCACGCGGCTGTGTTGGCGGTGGATACGCTTAAGAAGTTGCTGGTTGGCTAACGGTTTTTTCAACGCAGAGGACGCAGAGACGCAGAGAACCCCAGGTTCTCTCTGCGTCTCTGCGTCCTCTGCGTTAAAAAGAACCGCCGGGTGGCACAGTCAGGCCAGTGACTTGGGCGTACGCCTCAGGATCGTCGAGATCCTGCAAGATTCCCTCGCAGTCCACCGGGACGTGCAGCACGTTGTGCTTTCGCACGACCACGCGTGCGCCTTCGTCGAGCGACGCATCGAATAATTCTTGAAACAACTCGCGACTGAAGATCATGGGATGGCCGCGGCGATCGCGATACGTGGGAATCAGTACGGGCGGGCGCGATTCTCTCCACGTAGAAACAAGCTGCGACACGAGCGCGCGATCGATACATGGATGATCCACGAGCGCGACGAGCGCCGCATCAACACCGGCCGGCAAAGCACGCAATCCTGTTTGCAATGAGGAAAGCTGTCCCGCGGCGTAGTTCTCGTTTACAACAGCTTGCGGAATCGCCACCGACGCACGGACGCGTTCGGCGTGCGCGCCGAGCACGACCACCAAAGGGCTCACAACTCCCTGAAGTTCCGCCAGCAAATGTCCAAGAAAAGTTGTTCCGCGATAGGGAAGGAGTGGTTTCGGAAATCCCATGCGCCGCGACTCACCCGCCGCCAGCACGATCCCCGCGATGGTGGCGTCAGTTGGCAAAAACGGATTTCGTCACGGCCTGCCGGTTATTGGATTGCTGCAATTCCGTGCCGCGGCGCACGGCGATCAACTCCGCTACCACGCTCACGGCGATTTCTTCCGGCGTCACCGCGCCGATTTCCAGGCCGATCGGGGTGTGCACTTGCTCCAGGCGGTCGGCGGGTACGCCTTCACGCTCCAGTTCCTTGAACACTTCGATGGCCTTGCGCCGGCTGCCGATCATTCCAATGTACCGCGCGGGCGTCGAGACGGCCCAACGCAGCACGCGCATGTCGTCCTTGTGTCCGCGCGTGACAATCGCCAGATAACTCGATTCGTTGATGTCGAGCTTCGGCATCACGTCTTCGTACTCCGCGGCGTGTACCTCGGCGGCCTCCGGAAAACGCGCGCGGTTCGCGAATTGCTCGCGGCTATCGACGACCACCGTGCGGAATCCCGCGAACGAGGCGATTTTCGAAAGGCTCAGCGACACGTGTCCCGCGCCGAAAATATAGAGCGATTGCACAGGCAACATCGGTTCGATAAACACCTCCAGTTGACCGCCGCAGATCAAGCCATTGTCGAGCAGCGCGTCGCCCGCCAGGTTAAACGACATGCGCCGCGGCTTTCCGCTCTCGATCACCTCGCGCGCGGCGGCCCACACTTCCGCTTCCACGCATCCGCCGCCGATGGTGCCCACCATGCTGCCGTCGTCGCGGATCAGCAGCTTGGCGCTCTCGTAGCTGGGGATCGATCCCTTGACGCTCACGATCGTCGCAAGCGCCGACTTTTGACCGGCACGACGCAGCCGCACGAGTTCTTCGAGAACGTCCATAGTGCTTTCTTTGGTATTGTAACTCTTTGCCTGCGTCGCGGAGCGAAAGGAGCAGGCTTTTAAGGAGCAGAGCATGAAGGCAGTGCGTTTTCATGAACACGGCGGATTGGACGTTTTGCGTTACGAGGACGCCCCCGATCCGGTGATTTCGTCGACCGAAGTGCTGGTGCGCGTGAAGGCGTGCGCGCTGAATCATCTCGATATTCACTTGCGGCGCGGCGTCCGCAAAATGTCGTTGCCGCACATTGTCGGCGCGGACGTGGCCGGTGAAATTGCGGCGGCCGGCGCGGAGGTTCGCAACTGGAAAGCCGGGCAAAAAGTATTGTTACAGCCCGGCGTCAGTTGCGGCGTGTGCCCGGCGTGTTTGAGCGGCGACGACAATCTCTGCCGTCAGTACGCGGTGCTGGGCAGCGCGGGCGACGGCGGATACGCGGAACTCGTGAAAGTTCCCGAAGCCAACGTCATGCCGTATCCCGAGGGACTCTCGTGGGAGCAGGCCGCGGCCGTGCCGCTGGTGTTTCTCACGGCGTGGCACATGCTCTTGAATCGCGCGCGGATGCGCGCGGGCGACACGGTGCTGGTGATTGGCGCGGGCAGCGGCGTGGGCAGCGCGGCGATCCAAATCGTGAAGCTTTTCCACGGACGCGTGATCACGGTCGCCGGCAGCGACGCGAAACTCGCCAAGGCGCGCGAGTTGGGCGCGGACGAAACGATCAACCACGCCACGCAGGACATCACCGCCGAAGTGAAACGCATCACCGGCAAACGCGGCGTCGACGTGGTGTTCGAGCACGTGGGACAAGCCACGTGGAATCACTCCTACATGAGTCTCGCCACCGGCGGACGCCTGGTCACGTGCGGCGTGACGAGTGGTTACGAAGCGTCGATCGACTTGCGCTACTTGTTCAGCAAGAATCTTTCGTTGATCGGATCGTTCATGGGACGCAAGGACGAATTGATCGAGTTGATGGAGTTTGTGAAGCAGGGCAAGCTGAAGCCGGTGGTGGATCGCGTCTTTCCGCTGGCGGAAGCGCGCGCCGCGCAGGAACACATCGAGAAGCGCGAGCAGTTCGGAAAAGTCGTACTACAGTGCTGAGTCCTGAGTGCTGAGTCCTGAGTAAGAACTCAGCACCCGGGACTAGCGGTGTACTCAGCACTCACTCAGCACTCAGGACTCAGGACTCGTTACTTAGCTTGGATCGTCACCGTATTGCTCTTGTTGCCGAGCGAATCGGTGATTTGCACGTTGACCGTGCCCGTTCCCAGGCCCGCCGGCAACGCCGCGTTCACTTGATAAAGCGCCGAGCAGCACGACGTGACGCCCGTGTACACGGCGCTCACGGTTTTCGTAGCCGTCGATGTCGAGAACGTCACGGTGGCGCCCGCCGTTGTGCCCGTTCCTGCGAGACCATCGATGGCCGCCGGCGACGTTTGGCCCAATCCCGAAGCGTAGATCACCAGCGCATCGCCCGCCGCCGCTGGATTCGCGGAGTTCGCGATCGGACACGCGGCCGGACAGCCCGCCGCCGATCCGTCTTGGATCGCGCCTTGTCCCGATCCCGTGCTATCGATCGAGAAGAGCTTCGGCGCCGACGCGACCACGGTGATGGTGCCGTAATCGAACAGCGAATTGTTGCCGACCTGTACCTGCACGTCGACCGTGCAACCGGTGCTCGATCCGGTGGAGCAGGAAACGGCTTCGTACGGAATCATCGCGTTCACCTGGCCGGGACTCACGAAGAAGATCGGTGCAAAACGGTCGCCGACGCGAACCATTACGCCGCCCAGTTGCGTGGGCACGGGGAAAACGGCGTTGCCGATCGTTTGCGTGGTCAGGTCGAGACCGTAGATGGAGATGAACGATCCTGCCGCGTACGTTTTCGTGTTGGCCGCGGAGTCGATGATGCCACCCGCGCCGATAAAAGGATTCGTGGTGACTTGTAATCCGCCCGGTTGGACGTCGTTGCTGGTGTAAACGTCGTAGAATCCCGGTGCGCTCGTGGCGGGGAACGACATGGTTTGCGAGATCAGTGCACCGATGTTGCAGGTATCGGAAATGGTCGATCCGGTTGATGTCGCACCGGGCACGGATGTGGTGATCGGTCCCGCGAGACCCGCGCCATAGCCGCAAACTTTGTAGGTTCCGGTGTTGCTGGGATACGCGCTACCCACGCCGGCGCGCCGCAGGCTGACGAGATTCGCTCCAAAATTTGCAAATCCGCTATTGTTCGCGTTCGGGGTGCTGACCACGATGTCTTGGAACAGCGCCGTGTGCGACAGCAATGCTTGAAATGTGGGAATCGCGGTGTTCCCCGAGGCCGCCACGGTGATCGGCGACGGCAGCGAAAATGCATTGAACGCGGTGGGATTCGCCGTGTTGTACTGCGACGTGTAAAACGCCGGCGATGTCGGCGAGACGTCGAGCGGCTTCACCCACACGTTGTATGTGCCGGCCGGGACGATCATGGAATACGCGCCCGTGGAGTCGCTGATTCCGTCAACGGCGGGCATGCCGGTTTTGTTGTCCACCAAATGGACGACCGCACCTAAAACCGGAGCGCCCAATCCGTCGGTAATCTTGCCGGAAACGGAGCCGCCGAAATTGTTCACGCCGTACGCGGCCTGAATACCGGCAATATCGTCCGTGGCGAGGGAGCGATTCGGAAAACTCTGTTGGGCGGCGCCGACCATGATGGCGTTTTCCTGGGTCGAGTGATGCAATCCCAGAACGTGGCCTAACTCGTGGATCAACGTGCCTTCGATATCGTTCGCCTGGTTGAGAGCGGAGCCGTTGATGTAGCGTCCGTCGGTCGAGAAGGGAGATCCAATGTTGAAAGTGATGTCGGTTTCGTAAATCTGTCCCGGGAAGGTTGTCGGAATCGCCGGGCAGGTTCCCGACGCGCCCCCCGGCACTTGCACCCAGAAAACGTAGGTGAACGCGAGGACACTGCCGGTCGGCGCGGGACTGCCCGCGCTCTGATCGTTGAACGTGATCACGTTGACGCCGTCGCATCCGGCGTTCTGCACGCTGGTGGTCGCACCACCATCGGCGAATTGCACGTTGATCTTGTTGGCCTTCAGAACGCTGTTCCAGACGTTCAGCATGTCGTTCTTGATTACGGCTTGAACCAGCGAAGGATTCGGATTGCTGGACGCGAACTGCGACGGAAACGTCAAGTTGTACGCCATGGAGATCGTTCCGGATCCCCACTTTTGGTAGTAGGTTGTCTTGCCGTCCAAGGTCACGGCGTATTGCAACGTGTAGGTGTACGCGAGTGTGCCGAGGGCGATGACCGCGGCGAGAGAGAGCCAAAGGAATCGGTTGCGCATGTTAGCGGGTCACCTTTCCTGCGGCCGTCCGCCGCACTGACTCGCTCACTTGCTTGAGAAACTCACCCAGATCGCGCGACGTACGTGTCGCGGTCACCACGTTGGCGATTTCATCGGATGCCACGATTTGTCCACCGCCCGCCAACGGTTGACTGTGATTGACCGTGGCCGACGTTGCGCCGGGAGCCGAGCGCACGCGAAACGCGCCTTGTTCGTATCCGATCACTTGATGGAACTTGGGGTCGGATTGCACGAAGAAGACCGCGCGCTCGCCTACTTGAAATTGCGGCGCGCCCGGAACCGATCCCACAATATTTCCCACCTGGCCGCCGGGTTCGGTCAATTCAAACGTGCGGCCCAGATTTCCTTTCATGTAACTCTCGGCCTGCACCGTGTAAAAAGTGTAGATCAAGCTGCCGGGACCGTTGATCCAAGCGGCGCGCGACGCTACGATGCGTCCCTGCACGATGGCCGAGGAACCGGCGGTCATTTGGTCCAAGGTGAGGATCTGAAGCGTGGCGGCCGGCGCGACACACGGCAGGGCCAGGCACACCGCCAGAGCCAAGCGGAGGCAAGGGGGGATTTTTTTCATCCGCGATACTTTATCGGCCTTCCCGCGGTTCGTCAAGAGCGAGGACCCGCTGGGCCCGTTCTTTAACATTAGAGTTGGCATACACACTCACCTTCCGGCCGGCGATGCGGCCGCTGGATTTGTGGCGAGACAAGGTTAGCGGACAAACTTGGTAGACAGAGAGTCGATCAGGTAGACGAGGAAAACAGCCGTTCCCAACGCCGCGTTACTTCTTGGTCGCTTTTTCAGCGTAGAAGAGGAACGCGAACGTGCTCACCAAAATCGCCGTGCCGATCAGGGTGACCAGCGTCAAACCTTCCAAGAAAAATGCTAGCGCGAACAAGAGCCCTCCCGAGGTAGACAAAGGAATTATGCCACAGGAGCCGGGAAACTGCAATTTGCAGTTGCGGCGGGTCGTGGCTCAATCTGAATTCGATTCCTGTGAAACTGTGGGCCAATCGGCTGCGCAGCTGCTCTGTAGCTCTTTTGTATCAGGGTTTGTATCAGGGCACGGCTTCAGCCGTGCCGACCGGACGTTTGGAAATAATGGGCTTTAGCCCCCGCACACAATGGCTGATCCACAATCTTGCCAAGTGCAAAGCCGCAGGGGCTAAAGCCCCAGGAACAAGGCCTGCTGGCGGCACGGCTGAAGCCGTGCCCTGATACAAAGCATACCTACGCGCAAGGTTAGATTTCCGCAAGTCCTGGAATTCAAATCGAGCCACTACCTTGCGTCGAATCCTCAGAGTTGTGCGAGTCAGGCCTCGCACGGCGAAGGCAGCGAGCCGCTGCACTCCAAAGCGTCATCACCTAACCAAAAAACGCATTGATCGCCGCGGCCACTTGCTCCACCTGCTCTGTGGTGAGTTCCGCGTAGATCGGCAACGCCAGCACTTCGTGCGAAAGCTGCTCGCTCACCGGGAAATCGCCGGACTTATACCCGAGATTCGCGAAGCATTCCTGCAAATGCAGCGCCAGCGGATAGTAAACTGCCGTGCCAATGCCGATTTGCTTGAGGTGCTCGCGTAACGCGTCACGCCGCGGCACGCGAATCACGTACTGATTGAAGATGTGCCGCGTGGTGTACGGCGCGGACTTCGGCACGATCACCGGAGCACGCAGCAAGCGCGAATAAAGCTCGGCGTTGCGCTGGCGCGCGGCGGTCCAGCCGTCCAGGTAGCGCATCTTCACGCGCAGCACCGCCGCCTGGATCGCATCGAGGCGCGAGTTGAAGCCCACCCACTTATGAACATACGTTTCCGCGCCGCCGTGCTCGCGCAGTGCGGCGAGCTTCTTTCGCAATCCCTCGTCATTCGTGGTGAGCATGCCGGCGTCGCCGTAGGCGCCGAGGTTTTTTGTGGGATAGAAACTGAGCGTACCCATGTCGCCGATGCCGCCGGCGCGACGCCCTTTGTACTCCGCGCCGATGGCCTGCGCGAAATCCTCGATTACCGCGATGCCGCGCTCGCGCGCCATGGCCATCAGCGGGTCCATGTCGGCGCATTGACCATAGAGATGCACCGGGATCATCGCCTTCACGCGCGGATGCGCGTCGAGCACGCGTTTGGCATGCCCCACGCCGATGTTGAACGTATCGGGATCGACGTCGGCGAACACCGGCCGGGCGCCGGAGCGCGAAACCGCGCCGGCGGTCGCGAAAAACGTGAACGGCACGGTGAGGACTTCGTCGCCCGGCTCCAGATCGAGCGCCAACAACGCCAGCACCAGAGCGTCAGAGCCGTTGGCGCATCCGATGGCGTGTTGCGCGCCGCAATACGCGGCGATTTCCTGCTCGAGCCCCTGGGTTTCAGGACCCAAGCCGAAGCGTTGCGAGTCGATGACCTTGACGATCTCCGCGAGAACCTCGTCGCGAATGGGACGATGCTGGCTCTGCAGATCGAGCAGGGGGATCGGCCGTGTTGCCGTTGCTTCCATTATTTTTCGCGTTCCTTTTTTTCTTTCTCTTCCTTGGCGGGACGTTTCTTCCCGGCGTTCTTCTGGCGAAATTCCTGGGCCCGCTGGACGCGATGTTGATTCCGCTCCTGGCGCTCCTCGGCGATTTCAGATTGCTCCGATTGCCAGCGTTTGCGCGTCGCGGCGGCGAATTTCGGATACAAGCCTTGGCGCATCTGTCCCGTGCGATGGACCAAGTGCGCCGTTTGCCCGCGCTGCAAATTCATTTTTTCGCCGGTTTTCTTGTTCGTGAAATCCACTTGACCTTCGTGGACGTGCACCTGCGTGGCTTCTTCGGTTGTGTCGAGTTCAAACTGCGTGCCGAGCACGCCGCAGACCACCGTTTGAGTGTGAATCTCGAACGGCGCCGGAGTTTGTCCCCCGACCGCGCCCACCACCGTCGCGCGCACGTATCCGTAATCGAGCTCCAGTTGTGTCTTGCCCGTGTCTTTGTCGTGCGCCAGCACCGTCATGTTGGCGTTCGAGGTGAGTGTGAGAATCGAGCCGTCGCTCAGTACGGCGCGGATGCGTCCATCGGGGCCGGTCTTGAGAACGTCGTTGATCTTCAGGCCTTCGTTGACGGACGCTTCGGTGGTTTTCGTTCCGCTGACCACGCTGGCCGGCTGCACTTCACGCGTCACGGTGCCGGCTTTTTGCGCGGCGGCGGGAATGGAAACTGCTAGCGAGGCGGCAAGCAGAATCGAAAGACGCATGAAACTATTGTAAGCCGAACTTGTGGCTAACGGCCCGCTTGCTCGGTGAGACACGTCTCCGACATGTGATCGTGCCACGTGAGGCGTTCGTCGTCGACGGCCGCCCAGAAGAATCCCAGCATGAGCGAGGCAAAACTCGCCGTCGACGCCCACACCCGGCGGCGGCGCTGGCGCATTGTCGCGGGTCGGCCGTCGAAATTGACCAGGCGGAGTCCCATGCAGCTCATGCCGGGTGTTTGGCGCGCGTACACGAGGAAAAGATACAGGAACACCAGTGGCAAGACCGCGGCCGCGGCGACAAACGGCACCAGCGCCGATCGATCCACGGGGTGAAGCGCGATGTGACCGCCTAAGTAGAAGAACGCGGCCAGAATCGCCGCGAATCCCGCGCCGATGATCGCACCGTCGATCAAGGCGGAGATCGCCCGGGCGCGGAGTGAAGCCACGGGAAATTCCAGCAGCGTGGTCGGCTCGGCATTGACTCGCGGAAACGCGATTTGGTGTTGCAGCGCGGGCGGAAGCGGCGATCGCGGGCGGGGGACGGCGGCAGGTGGTCCCCATGTCGCGACAGGAGCCGCTACGGGAGCCGCGACAGGAGCCGCCACGGGAGCCGCTAGCGACGCCGCGCGTGGCGCCAATACCGGCGCTTCCACGGTCTCCGAAATCGGCGCCAGGGCGGGCGCGGCGGCAGCGCCCGCGCCGGAAGGTTGTGGAAACCGGATGACTTTGCCCGCCGTCAGTGCTTGGGACGGGCCGGGAGTGGATTCGGGTGCAGAATCAAATGGAAGTGTCGGCTGCCCTTGCTTGCGCGATCGCGCGCGCGGCACACGGGGCGGTGTGACCGGAAACTCCAGAGGGTTTTCAGCGGTAGCGGTTCGGGATGCCGGCGGCACGAAGGAATGAAAACGCACGCCGCATTTTTCGCAGCGATGAGCACTCCAATCGTTGGGATATCCGCACTCCGGACAGTGATTCAAACGCGCTCCGATTTCCGTGTTAAGTTGACTAAGAATGCATTTTTCCCGCTTTTTGTTGTTTAACATAGCTGTCGCGCTTTGTCATCTGCTTTGCACTGCGGGCGTGCAGGCGCAGTCAACATTACCGCCGGTGACCGACACACCAGCGACGATCGTTGCGAGCGAACTGGCGCTCCTATTGCCGCCGGCAACGTTCACGGAAACATACGGTCCGAGCGCGTGTATGCTGCCGAGCGAGCCGCTTTTGCCCGCGCCATCGCTTCAGGCGCAGTCGACGCAAACCGTGGCGCCGCAAGTCTCTCCTCTGCAATCGACTCCCCTGCCGGGAACAGGTGAAAAAGTCGTCTTCAACTCCGATCGCCAATGGAAGGAAGGCAGCGTCACGCATTTGCGCGGGAAAGTGGAGATTTTCTATCGCGACATCGTCCTCAACGCCGATGAAGTGGATTACAGCGACGAAACGCAAATCGCCGACGCGCGCGGTCACGTTCACTTCATCGACAAAACGCGCGACGAAAACCTCTTCGCCGACACCGCTTCCTACAATCTCGCGGACGACACGGGTCACTTCACGAAAGCTTCGGGAACCTACGGCGTTCATGTGCCGGCGGGCGGCAGCAAGAACGTCTACTTGACCACGACGAATCCGTTTTTCTTCGAATCGCCGCTGGTGGATCGCACGGGACCGAACGCCTATTTGATTCATCAAGGCTGGATCACCACCTGCAAAGTGCCCGGCGAATTGTGGCAATTCCAAGGCGACAAGACGTTCGTTCGTCCCGAACAATACTTCACCGCGCGCGGCGGATGGATGCGCATCAAAGGCATCCCGGTTTTCTACTTCCCGTATTTCCGCCACTCGCTGCAAAAGAATCCGCGCATCTCGGGATTTCTCACACCGCACTTCGGCACGTCGACCATCAAGGGTGTTTTCCTCGGCGAGGATTATTTCTGGGCCATCAATCGCAGCATGGACTTGCTCGCGGGAGCCGAGCTCTACACGTCAAGAGGATGGGCGCAGGACGCCACCTTCCGCTGGCGCGGCGAGGGCGAGGATCACTTGTCGGCGGTGTTTTTCGGCGTCATCGACCACGGCTTGGTGCAGAACGGTATTCGCCAGCCGTCCGAGGGCGGACGCTCGCTATCGGTGCAAGGCTCTTACGACATGCCGTACGGTTTTCGCGCCGTCGCTAACGTCAATTATCTGTCGTCGTATTTGTTTCGCGTGGCCTTCACCACATCGTACGCCGAAGCCATCGCCACCGAAGTGCACACGCAAGCGTTCGTCACGAAGCACTTTGACACCTACGATTTTCACACCGCGGTTTTCCGCTACCAGGATTTCCAAAGCACAACGCCCGACGATTCCATCCAGATTCGCTCCATGCCCAGCTTGCAGTTCACCGGCCACGATCGCCCTTTGTTCGGCGACGCTCCCATCTTCTTCAGTTTCGACAGCGCCGCCGATTTCCTGAATCGCTCGCAAGTGGGCCTCTCGACGCCGGCGTTCGTCAGCCGCTTCGACGCCTTTCCGCGCGCCACCACGCCGTTTCACTTCGGCCACTGGGATTTCGTCGCGTCGTTCGGCGTGCGCGCCACGGGGTACACCAACAGCGTGGAGTCCACGATCACGTCCGGCGGCGAGCACGTCCTGGGCACCGATCGCGTGCGCACGGCGGGCCAAGTCGATCTCGACATTCGTCCACCGGCGCTGGAAAAGATCTTCAAGTCGCCGATCAAATCGCTGGGCGACAAGTGGAAACACACCATCGAGCCGAAGATCACCGTGCAATACATCGGCGGCGTGGAGAATCCGCAGAGCATTTTGTTGTTCGACGATCGCGACGTGATGGTCAACACGCAAGACATCACCTTCAGCGTGACGCAGCGCCTGTTTTCGAAGCGCGAGAAGGACGGGGAAGTGCGCGAACTCGTCAGTTGGGAAGTGGGCGAGCGCTACTATCTCGATCCCACGTTCGGCGGCGCGGTGGCGCCCGGCCAGCGGAACGTCTTTAGCTCCACGCTCGACTATTCGGCGTTCGCCTTCATCGACGGCTCGCGCCGCTGGGCGCCGGTTTTTTCGAACCTGAAGATCAGTTTGAATCACCGCTTCGATATCGATAGCTTTCTTCAGTACGATCCGGTGTTGCATCGCATCACCGCCGGCAGTCTCGGCGGCTCGGTGCGGCGCGGCAAGTTGTTCGCCTACGGCGGTCACGATTTCGAGCGCGGCGATCCGCTCCTGGAACCGCACGACAACTTGGTGCGCGCGACCGTTGGCTGGGGCAGTTCTTCGGGACGCGGCCCGAACGTGGTTTGGACGGCCGTTCCCGACTTGCACAACGGCGGCATTCAGTATCAAGCGTCGCAGTTTGCGTACAACACCGATTGTTGCGGATTGATTGTCGAGTGGCGGCGCTATTCGCTCGGCGCGGCGCGCGACGAGAACGCTTGGCGCGCCGAGTTCAACTTCGCCAACGTAGGATCGGTGGGAAATATCAAGAAGAAGGAACGGCTGTTCTAGTTTTGGAGCGCGCTCCAAACTACTTCTTGGCGACCCACAATTCCGGATAATCCTTCTTCAAGTGCTCGATCTTGGGGAGATCGTTCACATAGATGTAGGGCTGCATCGGGTGCAGCTCGGCGTAATCCTGGTGATACCCTTCGGCCGGGTAAAAATCGGTGAGCATGCCGAGCTGCGTGACGATCGAGTGGTGGAAGACTTTCGCATCGTCAAGCTGCTTGATGTACGCCGTGGCCAGTTTCTTCTGATTCTCGTCGGCGAAGAAAATCGCCGAGCGATATTGCGTGCCTTCGTCCGGACCCTGGCGATTCAGCGTCGTGGGATCGTGCGCCACGGCGAAAAACACTTTCAAGAGTTGTCCGAAGGAAACTTGCGAGGGATCGTAGACCACGCGCACCGACTCGGCGTGTCCCGTGCGGCCGGTGCTCACTTGCTCATACGAAGGATTCTTCACCGTGCCGCCGGCGTATCCCGAGGTCGACGAGAGAACGCCCTTGGTGTGTTTGAAAACGGCTTGCACGCCCCAGAAACATCCGCCCGAGAAAACCACTTGTTGCTGGCTCGACGTTTTCGCCAGCGGCTCGTCGGTGGCCGGATCGGGAAACGCGGCTTTGGGAGCCGCGGGAGTGAGCGCCGCGAACGTCGCGATCGCGAAACCGGCGGCGAGCGCGGTAACAGTAAGCTGCGATGCAAGTTTCATGATTGAGCTCCTATGCTTTTCGACGGTCGCAAGGCCGTTCGAGTTGCAAAATAACTACATGCCCTTCAGGATCGACCGGATGCGCACCCAGGCGTCCTCGCGAGCCTTCTTGTTGTCTTCGTATTTCGGCTGACCTTCTTTGGGCGGCGTGGTGGGCGCGGGACCCTCGCCCGAACGCATGAATCCGTGGCCGGCGCCCTTGTACGTGACCGGTTCGAAGAATTTTCCAGCCGCTTTCATGTTGTCGACCGCGCCGGGATAGATCAACGCGTCGATGCGAGCGTCCAACTCGGCGTAGAATCCGTAAACTTTGGCGTTGATCTTCTTCATGTCTTCGGTGGCCGGCGGCCCGCCATAGAAAGAGAGCGCTGCCGAAAGCGTCGGACGATTCGTGGCGAAGCGGAACGTTTGCGAGCCGCCCCAGCAGAATCCCGCGGCCGCGAGTTTGCCGTTGGCCGAGGGCAGTTTCGTCACATAATCGGCAACCGCGTTCAAGTCTGCCGTGATTTGATCGGGGGGCAGTTTCTGGATCGCTTGTCCCACTTGCGAGGCATCCAAGGACGATGTTCCGCCGCCGTTGGGACCGGCTCCCGACAGCAAATCCGGCGCGATGGCGATGTAGCCGAGTTCGGCAAACTGGTCGGTCACGTCTTGCACCCAGTCCGTCATGCCGAAGATCTCGTGGATCACCACGATGGCCGGCGCTTTGGTCTTCACCTCGGGATAAACCACCCAGGAGTGCACCGTGCGGTCGCCCGACTTTACGTCCACCCACTCACCGTGACGCGTGGACTTTGCCAGGTTCGCTTTCGCCCAATCTTGGGCGATGGCTATGGCGGCGACGGCGCACAGCACGATCAATACCAACGGCAGAACTTTCTTCATTGTTGGATCCCCCGGAACACATTTTACGACAGTTGCGCGCTGCGCGTCCACGAGGCGATTTCCCTGTAGGCTCAATTTGAATACGATCGCTGTGGGACTGTGAGCAATTCCCTGCGCAGCCGCTTTGTATCTCTTTTTGTATCAGGGCAAGGCTTTGTATCAGGGCACGGCTTCAGCCGTGCCGACCCCGACGTTTGGAAATAGTGGGCTTTAGCCCCCGCAAACAACGGCTGATCCACAATTTTGCTAAGTGCAAAGCCGCAGGGGCTAAAGCCCCAGGAACTAGGCCTGCTGGCGGCACGGCTGAAGCCGTGCCCTGATACAACCCATACGTATGCGCAAGGGTTCGATTTCCGCAAGTCCTGTGATCGGAATTCAAACTAAGCCACTACGGATTTCCGCTATGGGTGCTTGTACACCTTGCCGCCCTTCATCACGAAGACCACCTTCTCAGTGGCGCGAATGTTTTCGAGCGGATTTCCCTCGACCGCCACGATGTCGGCAAGCTTACCGGCGACCAATTCACCGCGATCGCTGACGCCGAGCAGCTCCGCTGCGTTGATCGTGCCGGCGCGCAGCGAGTCCGCGGGCGACAGGCCCAAGCTGACCATGGTTACGAACTCCTTGGCGTTTTCGCCGAAGGGCACCAGCGGCGCATCGGTGCCGAGCGCGACTTTCACGCCGGCCGCCATCGCCTTGCGGATGTTCACGCGCGCTTGCGGCAGAATCGTTTCGGCTTTCTTGCGGATCGGCGGCGGCAGCGAAGCGAGATCCATGGTTTCGCCCAACGCGACCGTGGGTACAAGGAACGTCCCCCGCTCTTTCATCAGGCGGATCGCTTCGTCGTTGATCATCGACCCGTGCTCGATGGACGCTACGCCTGCTTTGACGGCCGCCAAGATTCCCTCGATGCCGTGCGCGTGCGCCGCCACTTTTACGTTGTGGCGCGCCGCTTCTTCCACGGCCGCCCGCATCTCGGCGTCGGTCATTTGCTGCGCGCCGACGGAATCCTCGAATGACAACACGCCCGCGGTCGCGCCGATCTTGATCACGCGCGCGCCGTGCTTGATCTGATAGCGCACCGCCTTCACCACGTCCTCGGGGCCGTCGACGATGCCGTACTCGGGACCTAAGTGGAAGAGCGCGGTGGAAAGATTTGCGTGCATTTCCGGATCCATGTGTCCGCCGGTGATGCCGATGCCGTGGCCGCACGCGACCATTCGGGGAGCGTCGATGTATCCGGCGTCGGAGGCGCGCGCCAGTGCCACGGCCAGCAGGTCGGGCGTCAAGTGATTCTGCGTCAGGTCGCGGACGCTGGTGAATCCAGCCATCAGCATCTTGTTCAAGCTGACGGTGGAGCGCAGCACGGCCTCGGGTCCCGTTTCTGCGATCAAGTCCATGCGCAGGCCGGCGGTGCCGGAGACGGTGGAGTGAACGTGCATGTCGAAGAATCCCGGCACCAGCGTGACTTCGCCGAGGTCAAAGCCGGAGCTGGCGTTGGGTGCGACCGGCGGGTTCACCGCTTCGATCACGCCGCGAGTCACGACAATCGTGGCCGGGGAAATCACGCGTCCCGTGCGCACGTCGATCATGTGCGCGGCGCGAATCACGGAGGTTTGGGCGGCGAGCGAAACAGCCGCAAGAAAAAACAGGCAGACAGCCAGGCGACGGATCATGGGCCCGGATTGTACCGCGATCGGCCGTCAGTTTTTGGGTTTCAATTGCTGGCCTTTAAGTGCCATGACGAAAAAATCGCCATCGACACGACGATCACATTGGCGACGATCACGGGCAGGGAACCGATCGACACGCCGTATGCCAGCCACAGTCCCGCGCCCAGGGCCTGCACGCGCCGCAGGGCGACCGGGGTCTTGAAGAGATAGGAGAGCGAAAAAGTCGCCGTGGCCATCCAACCGATGACGTCGGGTTTCATCGTGAAATCAATTATATATTGCCAGTGTCACAGGGCCGCGGGCTATCTCGTCTCACATGCGGGGAGAAATACTTATGGATTACATAGTTGTCGGCGGGGGTATCGCGGGGTTGACGGCGGCTTGCGAGTTGGCCGGTGCGGGCGGGGCGCGCGTGACGGTGTATGAGCAATCGCGCAAGCTCGGAGGACGCGGCGGCACCGAAACGCGCGACGGATTTTCGCTGAATCACGGGCCGCATGCGCTGTATCGTAACGGAATCGCGCACCGGACCTTCACCGAATGGAAAGTCCGGGTGGCAGGACGCGTGCCCCGATTGAAGGGAGACGCTTACGCCGTGCTGGGCGGCGGGCTTTTCGCTTTTCCGGCGGATCCGGTGCGCTTGTTGACCAGCGGTCTTTTTCGCGGCTTGGAAAAATGGTCGGCGGCGCGGGCGTTTCAATGGCTGATGGGCGATACGCCCAAGGCTTCTGCGACTGTGTCTGACTGGTTGGATGAAAAATTCGGCGTGCGTGAACGTCCCAGCCGGGCCCGCTTGTTTCTGGAAGCGTTGTTCCGCGTGAGTACATACTCGAACGCTCTCGACACAATGAGCGCCCGCGCCGCGCTACAGCAGGTGCGCTTCGCCACGAAAAACGGAGTGCTTTATCTCGACGGCGGATGGCAGATGATCGTGGCGGGACTCGCCGATCGCGCCGCGTCGCTGGGCGTGCGTGTCGAGACGGGCGCGGCGGTGGAACGCGTGGAATCGGGACGCGTGCGCGTCGCCGGACGCGACGTTGTCTGTGACGGCGTGGTGCTGGCCGTTACGCCGGACGCTGTCGAGTCGCTGACGGGCGTGCGAATGGCGGGGCTCGCGCCGGGCCTCACGCAAATTCGGGCGGCGTGTCTCGACTTGGCCATGAAGTCGCTGCCACGGCAGGCCGCGGTTTTTGCGCTGGGAATGGATACACCATTTTATTTTTCGCGACATTCCGCCACGGCGCGACTGGCGCCCGAAGGCGCGCATCTGGTTCACGTGGCGAAGTACCTGCGCACCGGAGAACGCGCCCAGCGTGAGGAATTGGAGCGGTTCGCCGATCTCGCGATGCCCGCATGGCGCCAACACTCCACGTTTGCCCGCTACCTGCCGGAACTCGCGGTGACTCATGCGGTGGTGACGCCGGCGGGCCGCCCCGGTGTCGACGCGCTGAATCTGCCGGGCGTCACGATGGCCGGCGATTGGGTCGGCGCGGAAGGAATGTTGGTCGACGGCGCGGTTGCGAGTGCGCGGGCCGCCGCCCGAAAAATTATGAGCGCGCCGGCTCAGGAAAGGAAGTTCGCTGCCGCTTGACCGAAGCGTCTCGTCTCGACCACTTTACCGAAGCGCGGCCGATGCTTTTATCGCTCGCCTATCGCATGCTCGGCACGCGGGCCGACGCCGAGGACGTAGTGCAAGAAGCGTTTTTACGCTGGCAGGCGGCGGAAGCATCGGAGATCGCCTCGCCGCGAGCGTATCTAGCGACGATCACCGCGCGATTGGCGCTCGATCACTTGAAGTCGGCGCGGGTGAAGCGCGAGACGTACGTGGGAACGTGGCTGCCGGAGCCGCTTGTGAATCATCCATCGCCCGAAAAACTGGAGCTCGCCGAGTCTCTCTCTGTGGCATTCTTGCACGTGCTCGAAAGCCTGTCTCCGCCGGAACGCGCGGCCTTCCTGCTGCACGATATTTTCGACGCCGATTACGGCGAAATTGCCGGGGCGCTCGATACGTCCGAAGCGAACGCGCGCCAACTTGCTACTCGCGCGCGGCGCCATCTAGAAGAACGCCGTCCGCGATTCACCGTGGATCGCGCCAAGCAAGAAGAAGTGCTCGGGCGCTTCCTCGCCGCGTGTAACAGCGGCGATATGACCTCGTTTCGCGCGATGCTCCGCGAGGACGCCGTTTCCTACAGCGACGGCGGCGGCAAAGTTTACGCCGCCATCAATCCCATTTTTGGCGCGGATCGCGTGGTGCGATTGTACGCAGGGCTCATGCGCCGGAATTACGGCCAGGCTTTCGGTGTGGTGTTCGCGGACGTCAACGGGCAACCGGGCGTCTGTTTTACGGTGGACGGCAAGCTTTCTATGGTCACAACTCTCGATTTGGATGAGAATGCCAGGATTCGGGCCCTCTATCACGTGCTGAATCCAGACGAATTGGCGGGCGTTCAGAGTCTTGCGTAAAAGGGACGCTCTTCGCCGATCGTCGTGAGGTCGCCGTGACCGGGAATCACGATGGTCTCTTCGGGCAAGACCAGGAGCTTATCGCGAATGCTGCGGAAAATCTGCTTGGCGTTTCCGCCCGGAAGATCGGTGCGTCCGTAGCCGCCTTGAAAAAGCGTGTCACCCGCGAAAAGTTTTTTCTCATCCGCCAAAGGAAAATACAGCGACACGCTCCCCTGCGTGTGACCCGGCGTATGCAGAACCGTTCCCGACGTGCCGCCCACGGTGATCTTGTCGCCGTCGTTCAACGGCACATCGATGGGTCCGCGCTCGGGCGCGCGCTGCAGGCCGATCCACGCGGCTTGCATTTCGAGCGATTCATACAACTCGGCGTCGTTGGCATTCATGCAGACGGGCGCGCCGGTGGCGTCGCGCAGTTTCTTCGCGCCGCCGATGTGATCGATGTGCGCGTGCGTGATCACGATCTGCGTGATGCGCAGGCTGTGGCGCCGCGCGATCGCCAAGACGCGCTCGATCTCATCGCCGGGATCGATCACCAGCGCTTCGCCGGTAGATTCGTCGCCGAACACCGAGCAATTACAATGCAGCAGGCCGACAGGAAATGTCTCGAGGACCATGACGTGTGATCCGATGTTATATCCTGAAGTCGTGGAGCGCAATTCAGAATACTTTGCACTGCGCGATGGCGCGGCGGTGCTGGATTTTTCGTCGCGCGGGAAAATTGCGTTCACCGGCGACGACCGCGTCCGCTGGCTGCACGGCATGGTGTCGAACGACGTGAAAGGACTCGCCGCCGGCCAGGGGTGCTATGCCTTCGTGCTCGACGCGCAAGGCCACATTCGCGCGGACGTCAACATTTTCGCGGAACCCGATCGCCTGATCGTCGATTGCGCGCCGGAATTCACCGAATCGCTCGCCGCATTGTTCGACCGCTTCATCATCATGGACCAAGTGGAGATGAGCGTGGTCACCGCGGAGATGGGAACGCTGGCCGTGGAAGGTCCGAAGACGGGCGAGGTGTTGTCGCACGTCAATTTGGCGGGAATCATCCAGTATTCCGTGCCGCGCGGCGTCTGGTTGTGGGCCTCTCCGTCGAGGCTGGCTGAGGCGCGTGCAGAAATTGAGAAAGCCGGCGCGGTTCCGGCGGGCGATCAAGCTTACGAAGCGATGCGCATCGAGGCGGGCATTTTGCGCGCGGGAGTCGACACCGACGAGTCGATCATCGCCAACGAAACAGGCTGCCTGCGGGCGCTGCATTTCACGAAAGGGTGCTACATCGGTCAGGAAATCGTGGAGCGTGTGCGGTCGCGCGGGCAGGTGAAGCGTATTCTCACAGGATTTTCGAGCGAATCGGAGATTGTGCCGGGATCGCGCATCGCGTGGGGCGATGACGATCTCGGTCGAATTACCAGCGCGGCGTTTTCACCTGGATTGCAGAGCTGGGTCGCGTTGGGTTACATGCGGCGGTCCCATGCGGGCGGGGAAGTGACCATCGACGGTCACCAGGCAACGGTACGAAGTATTTAACGGGATCGACAGAATGGACCGCGATCCTGTAAATTATCCGGCAGCGACAGGTTCTTTCTCAAGGTTCAGCGCGCGCAGGAACGATCCCTTGTCGTTCATGATTTTCTTCTGAAGCAAATTGATCGCGTAGATCAACTGCTCGGGACGCGGCGGGCAACCCGGTACATAAACGTCCACGGGGATCACTTGGTTCACGCCTTGCACGATCGCGTAATTGTTGAACACGCCGCCCGACGTCGCGCATGCGCCCATCGAGATCACCCATTTCGGCTCGGGCATTTGTTCGTAGAGCTGCTTGATGATCGGGGCCATCTTTTGGGAAACGCGCCCTGCGATGATCATCAGGTCCGATTGCCGCGGCGATCCGCGGAAAACCTCCGCGCCGAAGCGCGAAATGTCGAAACGCGACGCGCTCATCGACATCATTTCGATGGCGCAGCAAGCCAAGCCGAACGTCATCGGCCAAATCGAAGACTTGCGGGCCCAATTCACGGCCATGTCGAGCGTGGTGAAGAGTACTCCGTCGGCTTCCATGCCTCCATTATACTCAACACCGATGGTGAATCTCCTCCGAATCCTGCGGCGCTTCGCGCCCGGCGTTGCGCTGGCGCTCGGAATCGTCGCTTTGTGGCTGCATCCGGCGGACGAGTATTTCTTCGGCGACAGCATTTCGACGTTGTTGACGCGATCGCTTTCCTGGCGCGCCGCGTTCATCGACTTTTTCCGTCTCGGCGGCACGCACTGGTATCGTCCGTTGACCAATGGATTCACGCAAGGCGTGCTTTGGCCGATCTTCGGAATGAATTTCACGGCGTACCACTTGCTCTCGATGTTCCTGCATTGGTGCGTATGCCTCGGGCTTTTCTACGCGCTGCGGGTCTTTTTGAAGGATGGCCCGGAGGGGAGAATGGGCGCGTTCGTCGGCGCGGCATTTTACGCGTTTCATCCGATTCAGTTCTACGCCACCTACGACGTCTGCTTTTATCAGGAGCCGATCGGCGGAGGCTTGATCCTCGGTGCGGTGGCATTTTTCTACTGGTACGCCGAGCACGGCGGCTGGCGATACCTGGTGGCCGGCGCGGTCTTTTTTCTCGCCGCAGTGAGCGCGCGCGAGACGGCGGTGTTCACGCCAGGATTGCTCGCGATCCTCTTGTTTCCGCCCACCCACTGGCGGCGCGCGGCGACGGCGGTGGGAATCTCGGGCGTAGGCGGCGCGGCGTTTGCGGGCGTTTATCTCTTTGTGATGCATCCGCTACGCTATCAGCCGCCGAGCTATTCATCCGACTGGTCGCCGGGGCACCTGGCCGCGAATCTTTGGACGTGTATGCGATGGTCTTTCGGAATTGCGACGGGAACGCAGACGGACGGCTGGCGAAGTCCCGCGATTGTCACGGCGCTGTTGTGGATCGCGGCCGTCGCCATCGTTCTGGTGAGCGCCGTGCTGTGGCGGAAGGAACCGGCGATCTGGAAAGGTCCCGCGTTTTTCTGCGCCGCGTCGATCGCCGCGCTTTCGACGCATCGGTTGTGGCCGCATCATCTCTACTTGCCGTTGATGGGAACGGCGCTCTGGATCGGCGGCGTTGTTGCCGCCTGGAAGCGTTCGCAGGTCGCGCCGCGGACCATCGTTCCCACAGCCGCGACATTGCTTGCTTGTATTTCGATTACTTCGGCCATCGGCGCGAGGTACGATTCGATCGATTCCTGGGTCGGACGAGATTCCTGGGTCACGCGCCAGCCTGTGCTTTACTCGCGCGCGCTCTTTCGAGACCTTCCACGTTGGCGAGGCGTTTGGGTGGTCGTGAAAACAGGCGATCCCAGTTTTTCTTGGCTCTACGGCGGGCTTTTTCGGTTGATGGCGGGCGATCACGAATTGGATTTGGAAACGCGCTTGATGCCCGTGCGCCCCGACGCCGCACCGCCCGGCATTCATGTTTTCGAGTATCGCGATTCGATGCTGTGGCCACTAGCGATTCCCGAGAGCCTCGAAGTCACGCCGACGTCGGTCAGCGTCAGCGTAACTCCCGATCGCGTGCATCCCGGCACGAGCTACACCGTGACAATTCCCGCGCTGGCCGGCCGCACGATCGACTTGCGCTATCGTTACAACGACCACCTCCCGGAAGTCGCGTACGAATTCACCAAGCTCGCGGCCGATGGCACGGCGAAAATCCTCACGCCGCCCGACACGCCTTGGGGCGACGTCGAAATCATCGGCGTTCGTCCATCGGGAGCAGGGGATTGGTCGCCGGTACGCGTGAAAGTGGAAGTGTTACGCGACTAGGTTTTCTCTGCGTCTCTGCGTCTCTGCGGTGAAAAAACCGCCAGCGAAAGGACCTGCACTCTTTTTAACGCAGAGACGCAGAGACGCAGAGAAAACCAAGCGGCACTATGTTATGATTTGTTCCCGATGGCCCATGAATATATTCCGATCTTTATTTTCCTCGCCGTCGCCGGAGCATTTCCCATCGTCACGTTGATCGCCGCCAAGTTGGTCCGGCCGGAATCGCCGTTCAAGGAAAAACTGCTCCCCTACGAGTGCGGCATCGATCCGGTGTCCGACGCGCGCGGCCGTTACACGGTGCGTTTCTACATCGTCGCTATTTTGTTCGTGCTATTCGACGTGGAAACCGTCTTCCTTTTTCCGTGGGCTGTCCGCTTCCGTCAACTCGGAATGTTTGGACTCGCCGAAATGGTCGTCTTCCTGGCCCTGCTGATCGTCGGTTATATCTGGGTTTGGAAGAAGGGCGCCCTGGAGTGGATTTAGACTCTTGATCATCGGCATCTGCGGCGGAACCGGATCGGGCAAGACCACCGTATCCGAAAAAATCCTCGAATCGCTGGAAGACCGCGTCGTTTACCTTCAGCACGATTATTATTACCGCGACCTGACTCATCTTTCCCTTGACGACCGCCGCAAGGTCAACTACGACCATCCCGATTCGCTGGAATCGACCTTGCTCGAGGAACATTTGCGCGAGTTGAAAGCCGGACGCGCCATCGATCGCCCGGATTACGATTTCACGCTCCATAACCGCCGCCCGGAAAAAATTAAGGTTGCTCCGAAACCGCTGATTGTAGTCGAAGGCATCTTGATTTTTGAGAGCGCCGAGTTGCGCGCGCTCATGGACCTGAAAGTTTTTGTGGACACTGACGCCGACCTGCGCCTGTTGCGCCGCATGCGCCGCGACATCGTGGAGCGCGGGCGCACGCCGCATTCCGTGATGGACCAGTATCTGGCCACAGTACGCCCGATGCATCTGGAGTTTGTCGAGCCGAGCAAGCGCTACGCGGACATCATCATTCCCGAAGGCTACAATCCGGTGAGCGTTGAGATGCTGGTCAAAGCGGTGTGGTCGATGATGCTCAAAGAGTAGTAGAATTCGCTCCAAGGAGAGTGCCTATGCTCTGGTTTCTCGTCGTTGGAGTCATCGCGGGATTTCTTGCCGGAAAGATCATGCGCGGCAGAGGCTTCGGCATTCTCGGCGACTTGGTCGTCGGCGTCATCGGCGGAATGCTGGGAGGATGGGTCTTTGGACTGCTGGGAATCCATGCCGGCGGCCTGATTGGATCGATCGTGATGGCGACGATCGGCGCGGTGCTCTTGGTTTGCATCGTCCGCGCGATTTTTTAGGAACTCGCGTCCAGCCTTCTCGTATAGAAACCAGAGGAGCGTGACATCTATGCGTAGAGCGCTATTGTCGCTTTCGTTACTAGCCCTGACCATCCCGGCCTTCGCCGGAAACCGCGACGATTACACCGAACGATCGAGCTATGTGCAGCCCTTGTCGGCCAACGGCCGGCTGCTGGTCCACAACGGGATCGGCGACATCAAGATTCACGCGTCGGATCGCAACGATGTGCGCATCACGGCGATCCGCCGCGCGCACGGCATGAGCGATTCCGAAGCGGCCTCGCGCATCAAAGACCTCGACGTCCGCGTGGATCACTCGCCGAACGAAGTGCGTGTCACGGGATCGCGCGAGCATCGCTCTTACACGTTTTTCGGTGTCAACGGCCTTAGCCTCGACTTCGAGATTGAAGTGCCGCGAACGGCACACATCGACGTGACCAATAATATCGGCGACATTCACATCGACGGCGCGGCTGCCGACGTCGATGTACACGAGAATATCGGCGACGTGGTGGTGAACTATCAGTCCGGCGCCCGCCCGCGCACCGCGCGCCTGGAAGTGAACATCGGGGAAGTGCGGACCAATTTGCACGGAGAAGAACGCGGATTCCTGGGCAAGAAGTTCACCGCGATGCAAGAGGGCGAGCATAGCGTGAACGTGAAACTGAATATCGGTGACATCTCCGTGCACACCGATGGTTCGAACGACGACAAGAAGAAGTCGCGGAAACCTGTGGATCTGTAAAAAAGTTCTGAGTGCTGAGTGCTGAGTCCTGAGTAACACCTGTAAGAAGTTCTGAGTCCTGAGTAAACTTCCGACTACTCAGCACTCAGCACTCAGGACTCAGCACTCAGCACTCAGGACTTAGCCTTATTCTTTGGCGAAGACTGCGTACAGCGCAAATCCCATCACGCAAACCGCCGCCGTCCCTGCCAACAGGACCATCGACGGGCTGAGCAAGGCCGTGGCTTGCGTGGCCGACGGCCAGAACCACCAGGCGGTTGCCGCCGCCGCCAGGCCACCAGCGCCGAGCGCCGCCTTTTCGGCGATCCGCAGCGGGACCATCGCTTGTTCCTGCGTCTCGCGCTTGGCGCGCAGCTTCGATTTCCACCACACGAACGAGGCCGAGGGAAGATGGGCGTTGCCGCGGCTCAGTTCTTCCTGCACGATCTCGCTCTCGTTGCGAAGGAATCCGGCCACTAGTGCCAAGTCGGCGCAATCGGTGCATGCGGTCAAGTGCTCGCGCAACGGCTCCATGCGTCCCGATTGCAGAGCATCCAACACTTCTTGTTCGCGAGGGCAGGTGTTGTTGTTAAGCATGGGCGACCTTCTTTCCCCGCAACACGCCCGCCAGTTTGCGGCGCGCCCGAAGCAACAACGGGCGAATGCTGGCCGTCTTCAATCCGCAGACCTGCGAAATCTCTTGATGGCTCGACCCTTCCACATACGCCAGCCACAACATTTCGCGCTCCCTCGGCTTGAGCGATTGCATGGCATGCTCCAACACCGCGCGACTCTCATGCTGCTCGCCGTGCCGCGACTCGGGATTCCGTCCTTCGATGCGCTCCGGCTCCAGCTCCAGCGCCGGCGGTTGCGTCTTGCGCTTCCGCCATTCGTCGCGCACCAGATTCGTGGCGATGCGGAACAAGTACGATTTCAGCATGGCGTCGCCGCCATCGGGCAGCTTCACGCGGAGCAGACGATAGAACGATTCCTGGACGAGATCGTCGGCCGCCGTGCGATCGCCCGTCAAGCGCGAGAGGTACGCCCACAACGGCCGCGACGTGCGTTCGTAGAAGGCGTGAAATCTCGCTTCGTCCATTTGGAATGTTTCCTCGGCTGCCTGTTCCAGCGCCGGGACAAATACATTTCCAGTGGTTACGAAGTCGCTCATTGCGAGTCCCTCATGTTGGCTTGACCTGTGAGTCCGAAGTGCCGCGACAGCGAGTACGATAATGCCGCCGAGATCAGCAAACCGGCCCCCATGGCCATTCCCAGTGTACCAAAGACCAAGAGCGGTTGCGCGTAATCGGGGAGTTGACCGCAAAGCCACACCAGTGCCGCTCCGACGAAGAGCACCACGATGCCGGCTTGCGCCGAAATCAAGATGCGGGTGTAGGGAAACGCCGGATTCGACTTGTGGTCGATCTCAATATCGAACGGCGAGGACTCCAGGAAGCGCTTGCCGGCTTCCGTCTCCATGTACGCGAGGATTTCCTGGTTGGAGGAAAGTTTCTCCATCAGCCTGGAATGCATCTCGGTCTGAATCGAAGCTACGCGGTTCCAGCGGCGGTTCTCCATAAAGCGTCCAATGAACCAGATGGCCGTGGAAATGAACGTCGCGAAGACCAGGAATGCCATGACGTCGCTGAGGATTCGGATAATGTCTTCGTTATGGTTAGGGCTATTGTAGCTGCGCTGGTTCATCCGGTTCATCGCATCACGCACCATCTGCTGGCGCATATGCAGCATCTCTTCGGCCACCTGCGTATTGAAGCGATCGTTTTCCTCGGCCAAGCGCGGATCTTTCAACGCTTGTTGGAGCTCCCGCTCGGCCTGCCTGGTTTCCTCGGCCGACGTGGCCGGGTCGGCGGGCGCTCGGCGTTTGACTTGCGCGGCGAGCGGAGAAACGGCCGCCAGGGTTAGGCTGGCGGCCAGAATGAATGGGATTATGATGCGGCGAAGATGGCGCTGGGGCATAAGTAATGTCTCCTCACCCCTCTACAACGCGCCACCTGGCCCGATGTGAACAAGAAAACAATGCAAAAACTACATTGTCAGGACCACCCGGAAGCGCGCCTGACCCGAAGTCATACGCTCATAGGCCTTGCCCGCGTCGGCCAGGGGATAGGTCTCGATCATCGGCCGGACGCCCGACAGCGCCGAGAATCCCAGGGTGTCCTCGATGTCGGCGGCGGCGCCCGACGCCCAGCCCTGGACCGTCTTGCCGCCCTGAATCAGTTGAATCGGCGACACTTCGATCGGTTCCAGAGACGCGCCGACGACCATTAGTTTGCCGCCCACGCCAAGTCCATTAATCAGTGCAGACATGGCCTTGCCGCTCGGCGAAGTGGCCAGGATTACCTTGGCCCCGCCCAACTTCTGCAATTCGGCGGCGGGATCGCCTGCTGCGGAGTCGATGTAGGCTTGCGCGCCCAGCTTTTTGGCGAGATCGCGCGCCTTGTCGCCGCGCGAGATCGCCACCGTGCGGAATCCGAACTTGGCAGCGTACTGCACGCCGAGATGGCCGAGTCCGCCGATCGCCTGGACCGCCACGAGATCGCCGGGATGCGCGCCGGCGTGCCGTAGCGCGTTGAACGTGGTGATGCCCGCGCACATCAGCGGTCCTGCGTCGGCGGCGGAGAGTCCTTCGGGAATCGCGGCGAGCGACTGCGCGGGGGCGACCATGTACTCGCTGTATCCGCCGTCGTGCGTGAATCCGGTGATGCCGGGGTTCTGGCAATAGATCAAATCGCCGCGGCGGCATGGCAAGCACACGCCGCAGTGTCCGCCGTACCAGCCGATACCAACGCGCTGGCCTTTTTTCCATTGCGTGACGCCGCTGCCGGGGAGATCCACCACGCCCGCGACTTCGTGTCCAGGCACGCGCGGATACGCGATGCCGGGCCAGTGTCCTTCTTTCACCATGGCATCGCTGTGGCAAATCCCGCACGCTTCCACTTTGATGCGAACCCATCCGGCTTGCGGATTGGGCAGTTCGCGTTCCACGATTTGAAAATCAGCGCCAGGTTTTGGGACGAGTACGGTTTTCATATAAACCGTTGGATTATCGGCCCAGGCGCCAGGTTGCAGATTATCCGACCTGCACCAATCCATAACGCCGCGACCAGTGTTCCTTCACATACGTCACCAATTCCACCAACGCCTCGCGCGACGGCGGCGACTCGATGAATCCACGCGCTTCTTTACGGGCCAACTCGATAATTTCGGCGTCGCGCAGCAGGTCGGCGATGCGGAACGCGGGCATTCCCGATTGGCGCGTGCCGAAAAACTCCCCGGGACCGCGCAGGCGCAAGTCGGTTTCCGAGATGCGAAAGCCGTCGTTGGTTTCGCGCATCACGGCGATGCGCTGCTTGCCTTCGTCGGTGAGTTGACCGTACGTTACCAGGATGCAATACGATTGCTGCGCGCCGCGGCCCACGCGCCCGCGAAGCTGGTGGAGTTGCGCCAGTCCAAAGCGCTCGGCGTGCTCGATCACCATGACGCTGGCGTTGGAAACGTCCACGCCCACTTCGATCACCGTCGTCGCCACGAGAATCTGGATGCGGCCGGCCTGGAAATCGGCCATGGTGCGTTCTTTTTCTTCCGCCTTCATGCGGCCGTGCAGGATTCCCACACGGAACTCCGGGAAAACGTCGCTACTCAAGCGCCGATGGCCGGAAATCACGCTTTTTACATCCTGCTTTTCGGACTCCTCGACAACCGGATACACAATGTACGCCTGCCGCCCCGCTTTCACGTGGCCGCGCACGAAGTCGTAAACCTCCGGCGCGTTTTCATCGCGCTTGTGGCGCGTGAGAATGGGGCGCCGGCCCGGCGGCAACTCGTCGATGGTGGAAACTTCCAGGTCACCGAACAGGGTGAGCGATAGGGTGCGCGGAATCGGCGTGGCGGTCATCACCAGAACGTCGGGCCAGCGGCCTTTTTTCATCAATTGCATGCGCTGGACCACCCCGAAGCGATGCTGCTCGTCGACGACGATCAGCCCGAGCGACGCGAAGTCCACGTCCTGCTCGAGGAGCGCGTGCGTGCCCACGACCACGTGGACCAATCCCTTGGCGATGAGATGTTTCACGCGATCCTTCTGCGCGGCCGTCTGCGATCCCGCGAGCATCGCCACTTGGTATCCGAGCGCGCCGAGAAGATTATGGAAATAGTGCAGGTGCTGCGCCGCGAGAATTTCCGTCGGCGCCATGATCGCGACTTGGCATCCGTTTTCGAGCGCCACGATCGCCGCCTGCACGGCGACAATCGTCTTGCCGCTGCCCACGTCGCCTTGCAGCAAGCGATTCATTGGGCGCTCCGCGGCCATGTCCGCTTCGATCTCCGCGATCACGCGTTGTTGCGCGGCGGTCAGGGCGAAGGGAAGGATCTGGCGGATCTTGCTGCGCGCCGCATCGTTCACCGGCAGCGATTGTCCTTGGGCGCGGCGCGCGCGGGCGCGTTTCAACTCCAGTCCCGTCTCGAGGAAAAACAATTCCTCGAAGATCAGCCGGAGTTGCGACGGCGACCGCACGGCGGCGAGCGCTGCTAGGTCTTCGGAGTCCTCGGGAAAATGGGTGTGCCTCAGGGCGTCACCGCGATTCGGCATCGCCAGCTTGTCGCGCACGGTTACGGGCAGCGGATCAAAGATGTTAGGCACTTCCTCCAGCGCCTGCCAAATCCGCCGGCGAAAGAATCGCGAGTTGAGTTTGCCGTACGCTGCGGTCTCGTAGATCGGGACAATCCGGCCCACTTCCAACGTGTGGCCGAGGTCTTCCGGCGGTGCTTCGCCTTCCTGCATCAGGATTTCGTAGTCCGGCTGATTGATCGCCAAGCCGCGCGCGTACTTGTCGTATTCCACGCGGCCAAAGACCGCGACGAGTTGCCCGGGTCGAAAAACTCGCTCGAGATAATTCGAGTTGAACCACTTGCACGCGAGTCGATGCAAGCCGTCGATCAGCGTGACTTCAAATAGTGTCGGCCCGCGCCGTAATTGGCGAAGCTGCGCGCCGGCCACCTGCGCCACCACGGTGGCCGTTTCGCCCGCCGTCAATTCCGCAATGGCCTTGGGATCGCGGCGGTCCTGATACTTGCGCGGAACGTAGTACAGCAAGTCCTCGACGGTGCGGATGCCCTTGTCCTCGAGGATTTTTGCGCGCGCCTCGCCGACGCCTTTCAGAAAGCGGACTTCACTGGTGAGCGTCATTCATCAGGGCGTTACGCCGTGCCGATCCAGCGAACCAACTCCGGCAGCGTGACACGTTTGCCGTACATCAAGATACCGACGCGATAGATGCGCGCGCAGATCCAGATCATGCCCGCGGTCGTGCCAGCCAACAGCGCGATCGAGAGTGCGATCTGCCACACCGGCGGGGTCTGCACGCTGATCCGCAGGAACATCAGCAGCGGCGTGAAGAACGGGATCAGCGACATCGCCACGGCCGTGGGACTCGACGGATTCCGGATGATCATTTGTAACAGCATCACCGGTACGATGATGAAAGGCAGAATCACCATCTGCATCTGTTGCGCTTCCTGGTCGGAATTGGCGCTGGCGCCGACAGCCGCGTACATGGAACTGAAGAGCAGATAGCCGAGGATGAAGTAAATCAGGAAGTACACGTACAACATCGGGGGCACCGAGATGTCGCCGATTTGCGCGGACGCGGCCGCCAAACCGTACGCCGCCACGGTGCCGAACATCACGGCCCACACCGCGAGTTGCGTCAGTCCGACCGCCGCGACGCCGATAATCTTGCCGGTCATGAGCTCGATCGGCTTCACCGAGCTGAGAAGCACCTCGAAAACCCGGCTCGATTTCTCTTCCTGCACGCTGCGCATCACGGTCGCGCCGTAAATCAGCAGCGTCATGTAGAGCAGCATGGTGAAGAACATCGGAATCACAAAGGCCGCGATGCCCTTGTCTTCCTTTTCACCCCCTTCGGTGATTTTTACGGTTCGCAGGTCGACGCGTTTCAACAGCGAGTCGACTTGATCGGGCGAAATGTTCTTGGCCTGTAGGCGGAGCCGCGTGACGGCGCGAGAAATGGCGCCTTCGAGCGTCGCGACGTTGCCGAAGTCCGCGGTGTTGCGTGCGTAGTAGTCGGCGTTTCCGGTTTCGGCCGTGTTCTTATCGATCCAAACGTAGGCGTCCAGCTTGTCGTCGTCGTTCTTCGCGTGGAGCACTCGCTCCGACAGTCTCGCGCGGACCTGCGCTTCCTGCCCCGGTTCCACGGGAATCAGTTCCACGTTGTAGGTATCTTCCAGGATCGGATTGTTATCGCGTCCGCGGCCTTGCTGTGCTTTTTGGAGTGCTTCCTTGGGTTCGATTTTCGGTTTTTCGAGCAGGCGCTCCTTCACCAGCGATCCGATGCGGCCGTCGAGATCGACAATCGCGATGTGCTGCGCTTTGTTGCTGCGCGCCATGAAGTAAACCGGACCAAGGAAGATGCCCACGATGAACAGCGGCGCCACCACCGTGAGAATGATAAAGGCTTTGGTGCGCACGCGCTCCACGTACTCGCGAACCAGGATGTTGATGATGTTTCTCATGCGTCCACCTTGCCGACCGCCATGATGAAGATCTCTTCGAGCGAAGGCTCGGTGAGTTCGAAGTGCGAAATGCTCGTGCGCGCCGCCATTTCATGCAGGATCGCCTGCGAGTCCGCGCCCGGCTGCATTTTGATTTGCGTGAAGTTGGTGGAATGGATCACGTCGCGGACGCCGGGCAGCGTCGCGAGAAATCCGTTGTTGCCTTCCATCCGCGTCAGGATCGTGTTGGTGCCGAATCCACGTTTGATCTCGCGCAGATTACCTTGCAGCACGGCTCGTCCGCGGTTCACCAGACAAATCGAGTCGCACAGGCGCTCCACTTGTTCCATGCGGTGCGTGGAGAAGATCAGCGTTTTGCCCTTCCGCTCCAGCTCGAGCATCACCTCTTGCAGCATCACCGTGTTCACCGGATCGAGTCCCGCAAACGGCTCGTCGAGGATGACCAAATCGGGATCGTGCAGCAGCGTGGCGGCGAATTGCACTTTTTGCTGCATGCCCTTGCTGCACTCTTCCACTTTTTTCTGCGACCAATCGGTGATTTCCAATCGTGCCATCCATTGTTCGGTGGCGCGGATCGACTCCGGCCGCTCCAGGCCGCGGATCAGACCCAGGAAGACCAGCATGTCTTTCACTTTCATCTTGCGATACAGGCCGCGCTCTTCCGGAAGATAGCCCACGCGGCGAAGGAGCTCGCGCCGGAATGGTTCCCCGAAGAGCTTCACTTGGCCGGAGTCGGGCATGATGATGTCCATCAACATGCGGATGGTGGTGGTCTTGCCGGCGCCGTTGGGTCCCAGCAGGCCGTAGATCGCGCCTTGCGGGACGGTGAACGAGAGGTCGTTCACCGCGCGGCTGGTGCTGTACGTCTTATTGATTTTTTCAACTTCCAGTGCGTAGGGCATATTTGTTCGTCAGTGATTGTAACAGGGATGTGCGAATTGTGTTGACAACTGCAGACGCCGCCAACCCGCCACAAATGTTACGAAGGTTCGCGAAGGAAATTACAGTTACGGCTCAAGCGATTCGACTTTCTTCGCCGACTCCGGCCAGCGCCCCGACAGGAATTCCTTGATGGCCTCGAAAACCGCCGGCGGATTCTCGATCCAGGGCGCATGCGCGGCGTTTTCGATCGTGACCAAGCGCGCGTTCGGCAGCATCATCGCCCAATCGCGGCCGCCGCCGTACGGCGAACTGCGGTCGCGCGTGCCATGGACGATCAGTGTGTCGGCTTGCGCCGCCGCCAGCGATTCGCGCGAAAACTGGAGCTTCTGGATCGACGGCAAAACACTTTCGCCCCAATACTGCATGGCGTTTCGTTCGTTGGGAAGCTCGCAGCGTCCCCAGTGGACGCGCGAGGCGTTCGCGGGATCGACGACGTAGACCGGCCGCAGGATCGACCAGAATTTTTCGCACTGCGCCTGCGGATCGGGCAACCGCGGCTCATTGCGAAGCATCGCCAACTGGCCGAGCACCGCGGTCAATGTCGCGTCGTTGCCGGTTAGATGCGCCGGATATTGCTTGGCGAGATCATGCTGCATGGGACCGATCAGCACCAGGCGTTTCGAGTGCGCCGGATACTTTGTCGCGTGCACCACGGCGATCAGGCCGGTGTAGGAATGCGCGATCACCTCGACAGCGTCGAGTGCGAAGTGCCGCCGCAGCGTCTCCAGATCCTCGGCGTCTTGCGGAATCCCAGCGGCCGCTCCGGCGATACGGTCGGAGTGTCCACGATGGCGGACGTCATAAAATATCAGCGTACGGTGATCGGCCAAATGCTGGAAATCGTCAAAGAGATGAAATCCGTTGGGGAGGAACACGGCTGGTCCAGCGCCGATTTGCCTGAAGAAAAGGCGTAGACCGTCGGGTGTTTGAACATATCCTTCGTTTGTTAGCATTTTTCAGGCCGAAGCATATCACCGCCGCTCACCTTTTGACGACATGGCCGTCCAAGCTTGTGTAAGACAAAGGTCAAGCAAGTAAATGGGGGCTTGAGTGACGGCGAATTCAGGGGCGATGGCCCAGCCAATGCCCGCGGCAGGAACGGAGCGCGAACATCGCGTGACAACAAAACCCGCAGCGGGCAAAATTGACGACGCCGCTTTGGTTCGCGCGGCGCAAGGCGGCGATCAAGCGGCTTTCGAAGAACTGGTCCGCCTTTACGACCGCCCCGTTTTACGCTTGGCCCTGAACTTGACTCGATCCGAGGAAGACGCTCGCGACGCCTATCAAGAAGCGTTCTTGAAAGTCTACCGGTCGCTGGGCAACTTCCGTTTCGAGTGCTCGTTCTACACCTGGATTTACCGGATCGTGACCAACATTTGTCTCGATCAGTTGAGGAAAAAGGCCGTGCGCAAAGAAGAAAAACCGGTGCTGCAAGGATCGGACGGCGACGCCGAACCTGGCGATTTTTTCGCGCAAGTGGCCGACGACCGCCCGGCCGGCGATCCCGAGCGCGACATGATCCGCCGGGAAATCGGCTACAAGATTCAGATCGCGCTGAAGCGGTTGACGCCGCGCGAGCGCATGGTTTTCGAATTGAAGCACTATCAAGGATTGAAGCTGCGGACCATCGGCGAAATGCTGGAAACCAGCGAGCAAACCGCCAAGAACTGCTTGTTCCGCGCCACGCAGAAATTGCGGGAAAGTTTAGGAGAGGTATAACAGGCCATGAATTGCGAATGGGTTAGGTCGAACATCACGCTGTATGTCTTCGAGGAATTGGGCGACGCCGATCGCGCCGAGTTGGAACAGCACGTGGAACGCTGTCACGACTGTGCGCGCGACGCAGAAGCGGAAAAGCAACTGCGCCGCATTATGGATCTGCGGACGAAGCTTGAACCTTCGGCGTCATTGATGGCGGAGTGCCGCCTGCAGTTGTCGGAGGCGCTGGAGGAAGAGCGGCCGATCGCCGTGCCAACCCGGGCCGTGTCGCCGGGGAATTCGCGTTGGCTCGAGTGGTTGCGCGCGCCGTTCGCGGGATTGAATCTGCAATGGCAAGCGGGAATGGCGGTCGCGCTATTGTCGGTGGGATTTGTCAGCGGCGCTTTCTTGAGCTCGCGCGGCATGCGCGTGCCGGGCGGAACGAACACATCTGACATCAACGCCGCGAGCATCGCGGGCGTGCACTCCATCAACGCGCGGCCCGACGGAAAACTGGAAATTTCGCTCGACACGTTGCAGCGCAGAGACATTTCCGGATCGCTGGACGATCCCAAGATCAAAGAGGCGCTGGTCTCGGCGCTCGGCGACTACAACTCCAGCGTGCGTCTCGATTCCGCCGAACTGATCGCCAAGGCCATGGAGAACGGCAAGTCGCCGGCGCTCACCGCCGATCCGCAAGTGCGCGCGGCGTTCTTGAATCGCTTGCGGACCGATAAGAATCCGGCGGTGCGCTTGACGGCGCTCGACGCGCTTAAGGGCATGGAGAACGATCCGGCGGTGCGCGACGGTCTGGTGGCTGCGGTGATGTCCGACAGCAATTCCGGCGTGCGCATCAAGGCGATCGAGATGTTGGCGGGCCAAAAGGCGCCCTCCGGCGACAGTTCGGCGATTGTCGCGCTGCAAGAATTAGCGGAGAAAGATTCCAACAGCTACATCCGGTTGAAGAGCGCCGATACGCTGCGCAAGTGGAATGTTCCGGTGCAGATGTACTAAAGAAATGACCATGAAGATCAAATCGATTCAAGTTTTACTTCTGGCCGGCGTGCTTCCCGCGGCGCTTCTCGCGCAAGGCGGGAAAATCTCCCGCCAAGGCCGCGACTGGGTGGAGGAAATCTCCGGCACCTTGCCGGCGTCGCCGCGATTGAAGGTGGAAACGCCTGGTGGCGTCGTGGAAATCCGCGGCGGCGACGGCGCGGGCATCAGCTATCGTGCGGTGAAGCATACCCACGCGCGCAGCGAGGAGGAAGCGCACCGCCGCTTTGCACAGATGCGCTTGGAAGCGCGGCGCTCGGGCGATCAGGCCGACCTTTCGCTCGAAGGTTCGGAGCGGCACATCGATGTGGGCGCGGATTTCTTTGTCACCGTACCGAAGTCGCTGGCGCACGCCGTCGCTGAAACCGCAGGCGGCAACGTTTTGATTGAGAACATCGCGGGCGAAGCGATTGTCGCCACCGCGGGCGGCAATGTGCGCATCGATCAAATCGGCGGCGGCGCGAAAGTCGAAACCGCCGGCGGGTTGATCGACATCGGAACGGTTCGCGGACGCCTCAACGCGCAAGGCTCGGGCGCGCGGATCACGGTGAAGGATGCGCAAGGCGAAGCGGTGCTGGAATCGAGCGGCGGAGATATCAGTGTAGAAAACTACGCGCGTACGATGCGCGCCGAAACCGCCGGCGGCAACGTGGACGTCAAGCACGGCGGCGGCGACATCAGGGTGGGAACGGCGGGCGGCAGCATTCGCTTGGGCACGATCGAAGGCACGGTCTTCGCGGAAACCAATGGCGGCGGCATCGAAGTGGGATCGGCGCGCGCCATCATTCGCGCGGAATCGACCGCCGGCATCATCCGCTTGGGACGCATCGCCGGCCCGGTGCGCGCGGAGACGGTCAACGGCAACATTTTCGCGACGGTGGTGGCCGATCGCGCGTCGTGGGGCGAATCGCTGATCGGCACGGGAATGGGCGACGTGGTCGTCTACTTGCCGGCGAATCTGGCCGTCACGATCCAAGCGATTGTCGAGAGTGCGGGGTCGCGCGGCGCGATTCGCTCGGACTTCCCGATGGTCTTCCAGAGCAGCGGTTCGCGCGGCCACGGAGAAGTGTCGGGTGCGGCGCAGATCAATGGCGGCGGTCCAGCGCTGAAGATTCGCACGACGATGGGCAGGATCGAAATTATCAAGGTCAGCGCTGCCGATGCGTCAATTCACTAAGTGGAATTCACCAGGAGGGGCTTTATGAGATTTAAATCATTGAGACTCGAATCAGCCAAAAAATATCTCGCAATTCTAACAGTAGTGCTTGCCACGGCGGCGCCCGTGGCGTTCTCGCAAACCGCGGCCACGCCGCGCGCCCAGGTAATCCGCATCGGCGGCGGCCCATGGATGGGCGTCAGCGTGCTGGACGTCAACGAGGAGCGCGTCAAGGAACTGAAGTTGAAAGAAGAGCGCGGCGTTGAAGTAGTGACGGTCGCGCCGGATGGTCCCGCGCAAAAGGCGGGCTTGAAAGAGCACGACGTGATCCTCGACTACAACGGCCAGCGCGTCGAGGGCGTCGAGGAATTCCGCCGGATGATTTCAGAAACGCCCGAGGGGCGCAACGTGAAGCTCGTGATCAGCCGCGACGGCGCGACGCAAACCGTATCGCTGAAACTGGAAGAGCGCGCCGGCGTGGGCGTAGGCCACGGACGCGGCGGCAACAACTCCTTCGCATGGGCGTCGCCGACGCCGCCCTCCCCGCCAACGACCCCTCCGCCCGGCGCCCGCCGCACGCCGCGCGCCTTCGCCTGGGACGGCGACATGGGCAACCTCGGCGATCTTTTCTGGACGCCCTTCGGAACCAGCAGCCCACGTCTCGGCATTGAGGGCGAGGAAATCACCGGCCAGCTCGGCGAATATTTCGGCGTGCCGGAGAGGAACGGCATCTTGGTGCGCGAAGTCCATGCAGGCAGCGCCGCGGAACGCGCCGGACTCAAAGCCGGCGACGTGATCACCAAGATCAACGGCAAGCACGTTCAGGACATGGGCGATCTGCGCGACCAACTGCGCGACAACGCCGGAAAGTCGTTTCCGATTACGCTGATTCGCAACAAAAAGGAAACGACCGTCACGGTCACGGTAGAAAAAGTCGAGAACCGCATCATCGATCGCATGTAACCAAGGAACCAACGAGGGGAAGGGAAGGCGCGGGCCGCCGGCTGCGCCTTTTCTATTTGTCTCGCTACTTCACGTCGCGCACGATTTCCACTTTCGCGTCCGGAACGGCCACTTTCAGAAGCTTCGATCCGTCCGTCCAAATCTGCAACGTCGTCGCGTCGGTCTTCACGGACCACTTATCGTGGCCTTCGTCCTTGCCAAGATAATCGAGCAGCACCATTCCCGGCGTTGCTTCCTGCGGGATCAGCACTTGCACGTGCTGCGCGCCGCCCTTCTGGCGGTCGTAGCGAGCGATCAGCAAAATGTAGTGGTGAAAGAAATTGGTGTCAAGGATCACCACCGCCGGCTCGAGCATGAACTCGAAATCTTTAGGACCTTGCGGCGTTTGATAGTGCGCTTTCGCGTGCCCGGCCACAACTTCCAGTTGCGCGCTGGCCTTGGCCGGCGAATTCTGCAAGCGCGTGTAGGAGGTCACCGTGAGATCGTGCGCTAGATTCATCACCGCCGACTCGGTGGCGTTCTTGCCGTCCGGCATCTTCAACTTCAGATCGCCGCGCATGCGGAATCCCGTGCCGGCCGGTTCCACGCTGAACGTTTCGGTGCCCACAACTTGGCCGGCGGCCACAATCTTCAGCGTTCCATGATCCACCAGATCGGCGGGCGGCGCCGGTTGAGCCAAGGTGAGGGCGGCGAAAACCGCTAGTGAGCTATAAAACATAATCGCCCGGAAATGCATGATCCCATCATAGGCCCGAATCGAAGCGTTGGGCAATGGCGGAAACCGCGTCCTCGGGAGTGCCCGATCCGGTACCGATGGTCCAGGCGGCGAGGCGATACAACGGCTGCCTTTCGTTAAAGAGTCGCGCGAAGCGCTCGGGATCGCGCGCCAGGGGGCGATGCAACAACCCGGCGCAGCGTTCTTTCAAGACATCCAGTGGTGCGTCGAGAAAAATCGTCAAGGCGCGCGCCGCGGCAATCGATTCGCGGTTGCGTTGTTGCGCGAACGCGCCGCCGCCCAGCGCGATGACCAGGGGCGTATCGGCCTTTGCCAGCAGGTCGGTGAGAGCCTTAGCTTCCAGGTCGCGGAACGCCGCTTCGCCCAGCACCTCGAAGACGTCGGCGATGCGGCGGCCGGCGGCGGCTTCGATGCAATCGTCCAGGTCGATGAACTGGCGCGCGAGGCGCGCGGCGAGCAGCGCTCCCACGGTGGTCTTGCCGCTGCCCATGAATCCGAGAAGGATGATGTGGTCATTCACGCCGTGCGCGTTCACTGTGAAAGTCTAGCATGGCGCGCGGATCTGACAAATTCGCACAATAGAAGTGATTTCGTGCTACTTTCTACGATAAATCGATGCATTATTTGCTTCTCGCTGCCTTGTTGCTGCAGGACGCCGGCGCGGTGCTGAATCGCGCCTACGGGCAACTGCGGCTGAAGAACTACGACCAAGCCGTCAGCGGATTCCGCCAGGCGCTCGCACTCGATCCGTCGCAGGTCCAGGTGTACAAAGACCTCGGATACACGTTCCAAAAGATGGGCGAGACCGAGCAGGCCGTCGCCGCATTCGAAGCGTTTCATCAGGCGCGTCCCGGCGACTACCAGACGATTCTCGATCTCGCCTACCTCTACGTTCAGGTGCAAAAAGAAGACCGCGCGATGGAATTTTTCCGTCTCGCGATGAATTCTCCCGACCGCGCGCAAGCGGCGCAGGCGCGCCAAGGATTCGCCAACGTCGAGGCTCCCATCGCGGCCGAGATTGCGAGATGGAGCAAAGCCATTGTGGACGATCCACGCAACTTCGATGCGCGTGAGTCGCTGGGCGATGCGTACGTGCGCCACGGCGACAGCGCGCGGGCCGCGGAACAATATCAGTGGCTGCGCCGAGAAGCCCCGACGCGCTACCGCCATTTAATTACGCTTGCGGAATTGCACGAAAAACTCGCGCATTCCGGCGACGCGAAATCCGATGCCGCGCACGCCGACTCGGCGCGCGCCTACGCGTTGCTCGCCTGGCGCTCGCCCGATGCGCGCGTGTCGGGTCAAGGGCGCGCTTTGTTCCAGGGCGATTCGCCGGAGCGATATCCCTATGGTCCGGAGTTCGAGAAAGCGCTCGAACTCGAGTCGTGGCAGACGGGCATTCGCAAGGAACTGGCATTTTTGTACCTAAAGCTGGGCCAGCCGAGCAAAGGGACGGCGCTCCTGGAACGCGTCGTGCGGGAGACGCCGGAGGATTCCGAGAGCGTTGCGCAATTGCGCGCGCTGGCGGCGCCGCCGGTGGTCGCGCCGGTTGCCGCGCCGGTTGTTGCTCCACTTGTTGCGCCGGTTGTCGCGCCGGAGTCGAACGATTCCGCCGCGCGTCATCGCGAACTCGGCTACGCCAGCCTGAAGAAGAGCTATCTGGCGGACGCGGCGCGCGAGTTCGAATCCGCCGTGCGACTCGATCTTTCCGACGATCAGTCGAGACTGCAATTGGGCTACATCTACAACATGCTGCACGACGACGCCACGGCGCTGACATGGTTTCGGCGCGCCGGCGCCAGCCGCAGCGCGAAAGTGGCGGCGCAAGCGCGCCAAGCCATCCGCAATCTTCAAGGTCCGCGGTTCACCACAACCGTGTGGGCGCTGCCGCTGGTCAGTTCGCGTTGGGACACGGCCTTCGGCTACGGACAAATCAAGACCGAGTGGAACGCCAAGAAGCTGCCGTTTCGTCCATACGTCAGCCTCCGCTTCGAGGGCGATTCCACCACGCGCACGGGCGGCACGAATCCCGAGGTGCTTTCCTCCGATGGAGTCACCGCCGCGGTGGGCGCGATTCGGGCGGTAAATCAATCAATGTGGCTGTGGGCTGAGGGAGGGGAATCCTACAGCGCGGTGACGCACCGCACGCAGCCGGACTATCGCGGCGGCTTGGCGTTTGCGCGGGTGTGGGGCGCGAAGCTCTTTAACGACGAACCGGGCGCGTTTTTCGACGCGAATTTCGACGCCGTGTGGCTCTCGCGCGTGAATCGCGACACGATTTCCTACACGCAAACCAAAACCGGCTACGAACTGCCGCCGGTAAAAGCGCTCGGGTTGCGACAGCAGTTTTTCTTCGCAGCGAACGTAGTGGCCGACCAGCAACGCAGCGTCTACAACAATCTCGTCGAAGCGGGACCCGCGTATCGCTTCGGGTTCACGCCCTTCAAGCAGGCGTGGGCTTACGTGGCGTATCTGCACGGCGTCTACACGCTGCCGGGACGATCGGATTACAACGACCTGCGCCTGGTTGTGTGGTGGGCGAAGAGTTTTTCCGCGCGGTAGCTACTTCACCGACGGGCCTTCGGTCACGTTGATCACGCGAACCGGACGCGCCGACATCAAGATCACCGTGAAGGAATCGCCTTGTTGAAGGGCGGGTTCGTCGAAGACCAGCCAATACGCCGTTTTTTCCGGATTCAAATAACTCTCGCGAAGTTGCTTGAAGGACTTTCCTTCTTGCACCGGAACGCCGGCGCGATCGATGCGCTCGCTGCATTGAAACACCAGCGACGCCGGATGCATCGCGGTGCGCGTTTTCAGCGTGACCGCTACCGCGTAGGGCGCATCGTGCGCCGGCGATTCGTATTTGTCCTGCGTGAATGTCAAGCGGCGTCCCGACAAAGCGGACGCTTGGCTCGACGTATCCGGCGCCTTCCCCGAAGGCTGCGCCGGTACCGGCTGCGCCGGTGCAGATGACGACGCGGGCGCCGAAGACTGCGCCAGACTCGGCGCTAGCGCGCTCGATTGCGCCAGCGTCTGTTGAATCGCGGTGGTCTGTGCCAGGTTCCCGGTCGGCAACGCGAGAGGCGGCGGAGCGCCCGTCGATCCCGAGGGCGGCGGCGTGGACGACCGCGAGTCCGAACTGCCCAGTGGTCGCGCCGTGGAAAGCGACGCTGCGCGCGCGGCTACGTTCTCCGATGTCGAACTGGCCGACGCCTCCATGGGCCGAGGCTGCGCCAGCGATGGTTGATGGGTCGACGATCTTGATGCCGACGGCTGCACGGCGGTCGGTTGCACGATCGACGGCGCGGGCGGTGCGGGCTGCGCGAGCGACGGCTGCGGCGGTGGATCGGGCGCCAGCGGCATCACCGGTTGGGCGGATGTCGCCGGGGCCGGTGTTTCGGTGGGCTGCGTCTGCGCGGCCGTCGCTTGCGCAGGCGTAGCGGCAGGCTTGGCCGGTGTTTTCGGCGCCGGTTTCTTCCGTGGCCTAGGCTTTGGTTTCGGCGCGGTTTGCGGCGTTTGAGAAGGTGGTGTCTGCGATTGATCTTGCGGGTGCGCGGCGACACTTCCGCCGAGCAGCGCCCACGCCGCAAGTAGCGAGCACGCTTTTGGCGATCGCAACATCGTCTAGCAGCATCCTAGCACGTGCCGTTAATCGAACATATCGGGTAATTCCCGCAGGCTTGGGACCACCGCGTCCGAGCGAAACGGAATGTCCCGTCCGTGACGCTTCACGAAAACCACCTGCATTCCGCAGTCCCGCGCCGTTTGCAAGTCGTAGCGTTCCCCAAAGGCCACGTGCGTCACCTTCCCCGGATCGATGGACGCTCCCATGCGCGACAGCGCCAACTGGAACGAAGGCGCGTTTGGCTTGTACGCGCGCGATTGTTCCGCCGTCGTCAGCATGTCGAACGTCACGGTGAAATGGCGAAGCGTGCGTTCGAGCAAATCGTTATCAATGTTAGAGACGAGTCCGAGCTTCAATCCGTTGGCCTTCAGTTTTTCGAGCGCGGCGTTGGTGTCGGGGAATGGCGTCCACGTGGGCAGCGATTCCGCGAAGGCTGCTTCCGCTTCGGGTTGCGCCGGCAATCCGCGCTGCGCCAGTGTTTCGCGCAAGCTCGCCGCCAGAATGTCGCGATAGCGGCGATAAGGTCCCTTCACCATTTGGAATTGGATCTCTTCCCACTCCACCAGCATTTGGTCGATGTCGGTCACGCCTGGGATCGTTTGGAAGAAGCCGCGGATGCCGGAATCCCAGTCGATCAGCGTACCGTAGCAATCAAAAGTGACCCATTCTGTTTTCATGGAAATTTGCGGTACACTCAAGGATATGAGCTTGGGAATCTGGAAGCAAGTCGCTTCCGCGCTCAAGGAGCTGAGTCCGGAAACGGTGGTGCGGGAAAGCGAGGCGCCGTTTACCGTTGCTCTGATCGGCGCGCCGATGGAAGTGTCGCGGATGGAAGATTGGCTGGTGCCGCCTTCCATGAGTCCCGCGCAGCAGTCGCAAACGCGGCGGCTGATTTACAGCATGAATGTGCCGCTCACTGAAAACGAGCGGGCGTTCTTGCCGAACGTCACCGTGCGGCTGGCCGGATGGTCGGCGGTTCCACCCATCAGTCACGACTTGCACCGCGTTTGCCGCGACTATTTGTTGTTCACGCCCGAGGACCTCTCCGCTCTCGCCGCGCGGATCGCCGGCGCGCATCCCGATTTGCAACTCTCCATGGCGCGGTCGTTTCCCGCGCTGCGCGATGCGGTGGTCAGCAAGATTATCGCGCGCACCGCCAAGGAAAACGCCGCCTTCGCGATTTTGAGCGCGATTCCCAACGTCGTCCCGACTCCGCTGGAATTGCCGTGGGCGGTCGGCGAGTTTGCGTCCGACACCGTGGTGATCACCGCGAACCAAGTGCGCATGGCGTTGGCGATTGCCGCGGCCTGCGACACTCCCGTGGGATTCGGTGAGCAGCGTGGACAGATGGCGTCCATTCTCGGGTCGGCGTTTGGATTGCGCGCGCTAGCGCGCGAGTTGGCCGGCAAGATTCCCGCGGGCGGCGGCGTGGTCGCGAAGGGATGCATCGCGTTCGCCGGTACCTACACGCTGGGACTCGCGCTATCGCACTGGAATCGCTCGGGCCGACGCCTTTCGTGGGGCGAAAAGCGCATCGCGTATCAAAGGGCGCTCGAGTCGGGCCGTGAAGCCGTGGAAGAGATGGCCCGGCGAGTGCTTTCGAGTCCTTCGCACTAAGTTCCTACCAAAACGTTAGCCACAGCCCGCCGTCCTTTTTCAACGCAGAGGACGCCGAGACGCAGAGAACTGCTCCAAAGCGTCCTTCTCTGCGTTAGAGAAAAACCGTTGGTCTTTGGCTAATCTTTGGTCTCGTGCAAGAATTAGCCAGGGCCGCCGTTCTTACACCGAGGAGGATTTCATGCTCAAACGTTCCACTAGCTTCCTTTTGGTCTTCGCCACGACTTTCGCTTCTACTTTTGCGCCACTTTCGGCCGCCGACCTGCCGATCCGCCGCATCATGCTCTATAAACACGGCGTCGGATACTTCGAGCGATCCGGCAATCCCGCCGGCGGCGATGTGGTCCTGGAATTCAAGGCGTCGGAAATGAACGACGTGTTGAAGTCCCTGACGCTGCTGGACCGCTCGGGCGGACGCGTCTCGGGCGTGACGTACGAATCGAGCGATCCCATCGACAAGCAGCTTCAGAACTTCGGATTCAGCCTGCCCGCCGACGCTGGATTGCCTGAGATTCTCGCGCAGTTCCATGGCGCGCGCATTGCCGTGCGTAATCCCAGCGCGGCGGACGCGGTGGGAGTCATCGTCGGCGCGCGGCGAATCACGCAGGAAAAGTCGGAACAGCAAGTCCTCACGCTGCTTCTCGATGGCGGCGAAATTCGCAGCGTGCCGCTCACCGAAGCCACGTCGCTGAAGCTTGAAGATCCCCGCCGCCAGAGCGATCTCGCGTCGTATCTCGGCATCATCGCCGGCATGCAGCATCACGATCTACGCACGTTGCACATTCATCCCGGCACGACGCGCGATTTAACCGTGGGATACGTGATCGAAGCGCCGGTTTGGAAGACGAGCTATCGCCTGGCGTTCCACACCGCGAAGGAACGCGCGGGCTCCGCGTTGTTGCAGGGTTGGGCCATCGTCGACAATCCCACAAACGAGGATTGGAAAGACGTCGAACTGTCGCTGGTTTCCGGTCTGCCGATTTCTTTCACGCAGAATTTATACGATCCGCATTACATGCGGCGTCCCAACGTGCCGCTGCCTTTCGAAATGGCCGTAGGACCGCAAGTCTATGAGGGCGCTATGAAGGACAAGAAGGCGGAAGTAGCTTCTACTCCGTCTGCAGCGCCCGCTATGCCGATGGCCGCGCTTCGTGACGCAGAGGTCAATCGTTTTCAGAACATGCAAATGAGGCCCGGTGTTGTTGGCGGTATCGCGGGCGGCGGAGGCGGCCGCGGTCGGAGCGACGGCATTGATCTTCCGGTGAACGGACGCAATCTCACGCAGGTGATGGAAGAAAGCGTCGCCGTGGGCGCGCAAGGCATGGAGCTCGGCGACCTCTTCGAGTATCGCATCGACAAACGCCTGGACATTCTCAAGCATCAGTCGGCGATGATTCCGGTGATCCAGGAAGACGTGAAGGCCGAACGCGTCTTGCTCTACGACTCCGCGTCGGGACGCGCCAATCCATTCGACGGAGTGTTGCTGACGAACTCGAGCAAGATCACGCTCGACGGCGGATCGATCACGGTGCTCGACGGCGACCGGTATCTCGGTGAAGCGCTCATCGAAAACCTCAAGCCCGGCGACGGCCGGCCGGTGGCGTTCGCGGTGGATCTGGGCACGCGCATCACCACCGCGTTCGATTCGTCGAGCGATCACATCACGTCGGTGAAAGTGCACCGCGGGACCATCACCACGACGCAAAAGACCGTGCAGGTGCAGACGTATACTGTGCGCAACACCGGCGACAGCGCGCGTCCGCTCATCATCCAACATCCTGTGCGTCAAGGATGGAAACTTTCCTCGGGCACGGCCAGCCCCGAGGAAACGACGGCGCAACATTATCGCTTCCGTCTCGCGCTGCCCGCCAAGGAAACGGTGAAACTGGCGGTCAGCGAGGAAATGGAGTTTCCCACTGTCACTCAAGTGAACAATCTGAACTCCGATTTGATCGCGACCTACATCCGCAACAAGGCGCTGTCGGCTGAAGCCGCCGAGAAACTGCGCGGGATCGTGGCCCTGAAGGATCGCTTGGCCGCGACGCAAGCGAAGATCACCGCGCGCCAGCAGGAGATCAACGAACTATCGAGCGATCAGAGCCGCTTGCGCCAGAACATCAACGAACTCCGCGGATTGCCCGGCCAGCAGGACCAGGTGAATCGTTACGCGGCGAAATTAAGTGATCAGGAAAAAACGATGGAAGCATTGCAAGCCGCGCTGACGACGGAGCGTACCAATTTGCGACAGACGCAGCAGGATTTGGATCAAGCGATCGCGGGGTTGGAGATTTAAGGCCGGTTGCCGGTTGCTAGTCGCCGGTTGCCGGTTGCCAGTTGCTAGTTGCCGGTTGCTAGTTGAAACCGATTTTCAGGATTGCAGGAACGTAACGATGAGCCTGTAACGCATCGACCGGAACTGGCAACCGGCGACCGGCAACCGTTATTTCACGTGCCGCACAATCCGGCTGCCAACCGCTTTGGCCATGCGATTCTGCGGCGGCGCGGCGGCGCGGGTGGTGTCGAGCCGTTCAAAGTATGCCATCAGGTCGGAGCCATGATGGGGCGTGGGAGCGTTGGTCCAGCGAATTCCCATGCCGTGCAAGCGGACTTGGTCGGCCTCCATCTCCGCTTCCCTCAAGAATGCTAAAAAAACTTTCGCCCAGGCGACTTCGCTTTGAATGGTTCCTGCCATGTACATAAGATTAGAATCCCCCAATCATTACGAGAATCAGTTTCGCAGATTTCTTTCTGCGGAACAATAGTACTAACCCAAAAATTTCGGCGGTGCTGATGTTCCATTACTTTAGCGGCGCGGTTCCAGTACTTCGTAACGGATGTGGACACGCGGTGGTTAACACCGATCCCCATGTTATCCTCACGAAATGGCCTACTGCTCCTCGTGTGGAAATCCGATTGGTGATACGGCTCGTTTCTGTACTTCGTGTGGACGACCGGCCGGTGCTGTGCCCGCCGCCCCGACAACCGGCGCGCCTCCGCCTCCTCCGCCGATGGCCGCGCCACCCATCTCGTACCGCATCGAGGGAAGCAACCTTCAGATGTTGCGGGTGAAGCTGACGCCGGGTCAGGAAGTTTTCGCCGAAGCCGGCAAGATGGTTTACAAGACCAACTCCGTGGCGTGGGAGTCGCGCGCGTCGGGCCAGGGAATCGCCGAAAAAATCATTGGCATGTTGAAGCGCAAGCTCACCGGCGAGTCGCTGTTCTTCACGTATTTCCGCTGTCTCGCAGGCGAAGGCGAGGTGGGTTTCGCGGGATCGTATCCGGGCAAGCTCGAATGCGTGGAGCTGGCGCCGGGGCAATCGTTTCTCGCGCAGCGCGACGCGTTCATTTGCGCGGAAAACGGCGTGAGCTTCTCGGTCGCGTTCGTGAAGAAACTCGGCGCGGGATTCTTCGGCGGCGAAGGATTCATTCTCGAGCAATTCACAGGTCCCGGAAAAGTCTTCATCCACGGCGGCGGCGACTTCGTGCCGTTCAATCTCAAGCCGGGCGAAACGATTCAAGTGGATTGCGGGTGCATCGTCGGTTTCGATTCCACCGTCGACTACGACATTCAACTGGCCGGCGGCATCAAGACCGCCATTTTCGGCGGCGAAGGTTTGTTCCTCGCCACGCTCACCGGTCCCGGCCGCTGCATCGTGCAAACCTTGACGCTGGCGCGGCTGCGCCGCGAACTCGGCACGAATGAACATCACGGCGGCGAGGAAAAGAGTCCGTTGCAGGCGCTCGGTGGTCTCGCGGATGTTTTCTCGAGCGAGGATTAACGGGTAGCGTCCAACGCAAACGTAAAAATCGCGTGACCCGCGGCGACGGCGACGAATTGCCGTCCGCGATCCAGGTAGGAAATCGGATTCGCGGTGATCGCGCCGCCGGTGGCGAATCGCCAGAGTGGTTTTCCGGTGCGTGAATCGAGCGCGAAGAAGTGGCCTTCGTTCGATCCGCCGAAAACGACGCCGCCCGCCGTTGAGAGTAATCCTGCCCAGGGCGGGGAATGCAGCGGAAATTCCCAGCGCGTTTCTCCGGTCAGCGCATTGAGTGCTTTCACCGAGCCGCCCGGCTCGACTCCCGGCAATCCGCGCATCCCGCCGGCGCTGTAGTAGAATCCCGCTCGATATTCCGGCGTTCCTTTATAGATGATGGTTCCTTCCTCGCGCAGCGTCACAAACAATGTTCCCAGTGCCGCGTCGTATGAAGGACTAAACCAGTTTGTCGCGCCGTGCAGTCCCGGATAAATCTGCGTTCCCGGCTCGGTTGGCTCGATGCCGGGACGCGCGATCGGCCGCCCATGAGCGTCTAAACCGTCGGCCCACGTTTGCTTGGCATACTCTTTGCCGAGCAAATACTCACCCGTCGCGCGATCGAGCAAATAGTAAAATCCATTGCGATTCGCGACGGCCACCAAGCGCCGCTGCCGGCCTTTCCAGAGCCCGTCGAAGAGAACAGGCACATGGTTCGCGTCCCAATCGTGCGTGTCGTGCGGGCTGAACTGAAAATGCCAGCGCATCGTGCCGCTCGTCGCGTCGACCGCGATTAAACTGGCGGAAAACAGATTGTCGCCCGCGCGCTCTTCGCCGTTATAGTCGGGTCCCGGATTACCGGTTCCCCAGTAAATCAGATTCAACTCGGGATCATAGCTGCCGGTCACCCAGGTGGGCGCCGAGCCGTGTATCCAACTGTCGCCGGACCACGTCTCAGCGCCCTTTTCGCCGGGCGCGGGCACCGTCCACAATCGCCATAAGCGGGCGCCGGTGCGCGCGTCGTAGGCGTCGAGAAATCCACGGATGCCGAATTCGCCGCCCCCGATTCCCGTGACGATTTCATCGGGTGCGCCGTTTTGCCCTGGGATCACGAGCGGCGCACCGGTGCTCGAGTGTCCCGTTTGGTAGTCGGCGAGCGTCACGTCCCACAGTTGACGGCCCGTCACGGCGTCGATCGCCAGCAAGTGCGCATCGAGTGTCGCGATGTACAGTGTTCCACCGAGAATCGCGAGGCCGCGATTCACTTGTCCGCAACATAAGTGCACGTCGGCAGGCACGGGCCGTTTAAAGAACCACAGCGGGCGGCCCGTACGCAGGTCAAGTGCCGTGACATTGCTGGGCGGTTCGGAGATGTACATCACACCGCTCGCGACGAGCGGCGACGTTTCGAACGCGCTCAAATCTTGAATCTGATAGATCCACTCCGGACGCAATCGCGCGACGTTCGTCGCGTTAATTTGCCGAAGCGGCGAGTGTCGTTGACCGTCGTAAGTGCGCGAGTACGTGAGCCAGTCGCCGGGCGGAGGATTGAGCAGGAGCTTTGGCGTGACTTGCGACGCCAGGGCCGCCGCCAGCAGCAGGAGGAAACACGCGCGCTTCATTTGCGATCACCGCGCAAACTTGCGAGATACGCAACCACATCATCCAACTGCGCTTCGCTCAGGACGCCTTTGTAGGCGGGCATCGGCGTCGCGCCCCAGTCCTTGTGCAGTTCCTTCAGTTCCGATTTCCAGAAGGAATGCAGTTGCCCGCTGTAGTCGCGAATCTGGATGGAAAACGCATCCTCATCGATGCGCGCTCCCACTACTCGCCGTCCCGAAGCCGTGACCACGCGCACCTGCAGGAAGTTTCCGGGAAATGAAATGTAGCGCTGGTAAACGATGAACTTGTCGGTGAGCGCGGATTTGGGATCGACGATGGCCTGTCGCAAGAAAGCCGCGTTGCGGCGCGCGCCGACGGTCGACAAATCGGAGCCCACGTGGCCGCCTGAAACTCCGACCGCGTGGCATTGCAGACACTTCGCCTCGTTCCGAAATATTTGTTCGCCGCGTGCGGCATCGCCGCGCAATGTTTCCGGTTCCACGCGACCCAGCGCACGAACGTACTCGACGAGATCGCGTTGTTCACTCGCCGTCAGGCGTGTCGGCGGCATGCCCGTTCCCGCGATTCCTCCGACGATCACCAGCCGGAGCGCTTCGTCGTCGGGCGCATGGAGAAGTCGCGGCGTCGCGAGATTCGCACCGATTCCGCCGTCGCCCGACTTCCCGTGGCACGGCGCGCAGTGCGCGAGAAAGAGGCGTTCGCCCGTTCCCGCCGCCAACAACACGGGGGAAATCAGCAACACCGCGAGCGCCGGCATTTTCACATCGCCATCATATACTGAAGGCGTGGACGCTCACGCCGAGTACTCGACGCGCCGCGCCAAGGCCGGTGCCGATCTCGCCTCCGCCGACCGTTTATTCCGAAACATTGGCAACGCGCGCCTCGCGATGATGATCGCCGCGTTCGCGTTGGCGTGGATGGCGTTTGTCAGCCACTGGTTTTCCGCGTGGTGGATCGCGGCGCCTGTCTCCGTCTTCGTCGCGTTGGCGATTTGGCACGAACGCGTTGTCGACGAGCAGCGCCGGGCATCCCGCACGGCGCGATTCTATGATTTAGGACTGGCGCGCCTGGAAGATCGCTGGGCCGGCGGCGGCGCGCAAGGCAAACGCTTTCAAGATCCCGATCATCTTTTTGCAAACGACGTCGATTTGTTTGGACGCGGATCGCTCTTCGAACTCCTCTCGACCGTCCGCATGGCGTCAGGCGAAGCGACCCTCGCCGCTTGGCTTTCCAAGAGTTCGGCGACCGCGGATACGGTGCGCGCGCGCCAGCAGGCGGTGCGCGAATTATCCGAAAACCTGGCGCTGCGCGAGGATCTCGCGGTGATTGGTCCGGCTTCCGGACGCGAGATGGGAGATTCCGTCAACGAAGAATCGCTGGCGCAGTGGGGTGCCGCGCCGCCCATGGATTTCCCAGGCGGCGCAACGCTGCTGCTCTACGGAATTCCCGCGCTGACTCTAGGCGCAAGTGCCGCGTGGATTTTCGGTATCGCCGACGGGCGGCCGCTCCTGTTCGTGGGACTCGCCGCGCTGCTCGCGGCGAAGCACTTGCTCGACGCCTCGCAGCGAATCTTGGGAGCAGCCAATGCCGCATCGCGCGATCTTAAGGCCCTGGCGCCGTTGCTCGATCGACTGGAACGAGAGCCATTTCACGCGTCGCGGCTTCGCGAGTTGTCCGCGAAGTTAGCCGCGGAAGACAAGCCCGCGTCCCACGCGATCGAGCGACTTAACGCGTTGCTCGAGCGCCGCGAGTGGTCGGGGAACATGATTTTCCAGATTCCCGCGCGATTTCTCCTCTGGGATGAGCATCACGCGGTGCTCGTCGAGCGCTGGCGCCGCCGTTGGGGACGGAATGTCGGCGAGTGGCTGGCGGTGGTCGGCGAGATGGAAGCGCTTTGCTCGCTGGCCGCGTTCACGCTGGAACATCCCGCCGCGGTTTTTCCTGAATTTGCCGAAGGAACGCTGTTCGACGGCGAAGGATTGCGACACCCCTTGCTGCCCGCCGCGCAAGCCGTTGCGAACGACGTACACATCGGTGAAGGCGGTTCGCAATTGTGGATCGTTTCAGGATCGAACATGAGCGGCAAGAGCACTCTGCTGCGATGCGTGGCGTTGAACGCGGTCCTTGGGTGGGCCGGCGCGCCGGTTCTCGCGAAACGATTGCGTCTCTCACCGCTGGCCGTGGGCGCGTCGATTCGGGTGTTCGATTCGCTGCAAGACGGGCGATCGCTGTTCTACGCCGAGATCACGCGTCTCAGAAACATTCTCGATCTAACGAACAAAAGCGTGCCGGTGCTGTTTCTCATCGACGAATTGTTGCACGGTACCAACTCCCACGATCGCCGTCTCGGCGCGGAAGCCGTTTTGCGCGGTTTGATCGACCGAGGCGCGATTGGTTTGGTCACCACGCACGACTTGGCGCTGGCGGGCATCGCCGACGCGCTTGCGCCGCGCGCCCGCAACGTACATTTTGAAGATCAACTCGTCGGCGGCGCGATGCACTTCGATTATCGCTTGCGCGATGGCGTGGTGACGCACTCCAACGCGTTAGAACTGATGAAATCCGTCGGGCTTATTGAACCGCAGATGAACGCAGATGAACGCAGATAGAAACGGATTCGGAATTTGTCTTATCTGCGTTGATCTGCGTTCATCTGCGGTTTAAGCTTTCCCGCGCGGACGATTTTTTCTCACGTAATCCGTATCCTGATGCGGCTCGCCGTCGCATTCAATCGCAATCGTGGTGACCGGCGAATCCGGCGCAATGGCCGGCAAACCCGTGAGATGCGTGCGGAAATCGTCGGGTTGGCTGATCGCAACGTTCGCGCCCGTGCGCAGTAGTTTCGCGCTCTTCGCTTTCACGCGCAGTCCGGAAATCGACAATTCGTTGCCGGGCCAGAAATGCACGTGCATGTAGAGCGTGTTTCCGCTGCGCGTGAACGACGCGTAGTTCGATCGACGGACCTGGCATGGTTCGGACTTGTAGATCGCGTCGCCATTTCCGGCGATCCATTTTCCGACTTCCGTGAAGATACGCACCGACTCCTCGGGGATCGATCCGTCGCCGCGCGGTCCGATGTTCAGTAAATAGTTTCCGCCATCGTGTGCGCACGCGATCACGTTGCGCACCACGGTTTTCGCGGGCTTCCAATTGTCGTCGGCCGCTTGATAGCCCCAGCTATCGTTCAGCGTCATGCACGACTCCCACGCGCGGCCGCCCGTTTCGGCGCGGATGGTTTGCTCGGGCGTGGCGAAATCGCCGTCGAGCTTGTTGCGATTGTTCACGATGATGTCGGGTTGAAGCTCGAACACCATCTTGTTCATTTTTTCCGATTCCCAACCGGCGGCGTCCAGCGGCCACGCCACGTCGTACCACAGCACGCCGATTTTTCCGTAATTCGTCAGCAGCTCGCGAATCTGCCCGTGAATATAATCCACAAATCGGCGGCGCGCGGCTTCATCGGACGCGCACTTCGCGCCGTCGGGATGATGCCAGTCCATCAGCGAGTAGTAAAAGCCCGGCGTCAAACCTTCGGCGCGCGCGGCTTCCACGAATTCCTTTACCAGATCGCGGCCGGGACCTTGCTTCGGCGCGCAGTAGTCGGTGAGTTTCGAATCGAAGTGGCAGAAACCTTCGTGATGCTTGGTGGTCATCACCATGTATCGCTGTCCGGCGGCTTTCGCGAGCCGCGCCCAATCGCGTGCCGCGTTCGGCTTGGGTTTGAACTGCTTGGCGAGCTGTTCGTACTCGGCGACGGGAATCGCTTCGTTCTCCATCGCCCATTCGTGGCGTCCGCGGACGCTATAGAGTCCCCAGTGAATGAACATTCCGAACTTGGCCTGCTTCCACCACTGCATGCGGCGGTCGCGTGTGGCGGCCATTTGTTTTTCAATCGGCGACTGTGAGGCGGGTGGACCTTGTGATAGAAGCGGCAACGCCAATGGAGTAGCGGCCAAAGAGGACAGTGCGGTGCGGCGCGTGATCGTCATGCGCTGTAGCATAACACCTTTTCTATAACGATAACTAGGGGCGGTTACGAGGCGGCGATCCGCGTGGCGCACTTCGGTATAATACCCGCCATGACAGAGAAAGGTGTTCGTTCCACTCAAGAAGCCGCCGCGGCGCTGGAAAAAGTCGAGGGATTTACTTCGGCTGCACCGCGACGGTCGCATACAACCGCCGAAGGAGTATTACGGCTCGATCCGATCGAAGGCGTTCGCTACCGCCTCACGCGACCGGTGTCGCATCGCCAAGGTCATCTCACCGAAGTGTTCCGCACCGACTGGGGCGTGACCGAAGCGCCGATTGTCCAGATCAACATGACCAACACGTTTCCCTACGAAACCCGGGCGTGGGGATTGCACCGCTACACCGTCGACCGCCTTTTCGCGGCCAGCGGTTCGCTTTGCATCGTTTGTTACGACGCGCGCCGCGAATCGCCGACCTTCGGCTGCGTCAACGAGTTTTTTCTCGGCGAGAGAAATCAGGGCTTGGTGGTGATTCCGCCGGGTGTCTACCACGGCTGGAAAAACATTGCCGACAGCGAAGCCGTGATTATCTCCATGCCGAGCCGCCTCTACGAGTACGACGCTCCCGATCGCTGGGAATTGCCGTGGGATTCCGAAGAGGCCAAGGCGACGATTTCGTATCAATGGCCTTGAGTCTGCAGAGCATTTGTTTTTTCGGGAGGAATTCTTCGACATGAGACCTTGGATTGCGATCGTAACGCTGGCCGCTGGAGTCATCTTGACCGCGCAGAATCCACCGAGCACTGGGTGGGCGCGCGCCACACATAAATTGCCGGAGATGAACGGCAAGCAACTTCAGATCACGCAGGTCGAGGTACGCTACGCGCCGGGTCAAGCGTCTCCGTCGCATAGCCATTCGTGTCCCGTGCTGGTGCGCGTGGTGGAAGGCGCGGTGCGCTCGAAGGTGGACGAGGGTCCGGAGACGACGTACAAGGAAGGCGAGACTTTCTTCGAACCGCCCAACGGCACACATGCGGTCTCGCGCAATGCCAGCGACACGGTGCCCGCGAGAATCTTGGCGACTTTCGTTTGCGATAGCGAAGGTCCGTTGACGAAGCCCGCGCCGGCGAAATAGCGGGCCAGGCAAGGGAAGACTTGTTCCTGCGTTCGGTAGAATTCCGATGTCGAAGTCTAGGGGCGCCCGGTAAAAACGCTATCCGCCGATAAACACCATGCTGCGATTCGCCGGCACAAAGTCGGGATCGTTGATGTGATGGCGCGGCTCTTTGTGCAGCGTGAGGTCGCGGATGAATTGCGCAATCTCCGCGTCGCTCGCGCCCCGGTCGAAAAGCGGGCGCAAGTCGTGATCGCGCGTCGAGAACAAGCAGGTGCGGATCTTGGCGTCGGAGGTCATGCGAATGCGGCTGCATGCGCCGCAAAACGGTAGCGACACGGGTGCGACCAAGCCGATTTCCCCGTGTCCATCGGCAAAGCGATATTTCCGCGCCGTTTCGCTCGGTGTGTCGCGCGTGAAATCCTCAAGCGGATACACGGCGTGAATGCGCCGGCGCGTTTCTTCCGCGGTCACCACGAGATCGCGCGTCCAGTGGCGATCGGCATCGAGCGGCATGAACTCGATGAAGCGTACGATCACTTGATGCTCGCGCGCGAACGTAGCGAAGTCCTCCACTTGATCGTCGTTCATTCCGCGCACCAGAACGGCGTTTACTTTGATGGGCTCAAGACCCGCGCGGCGCGCCGCGGCGATGCCGGCGATCACTTTGTCGTACGCATCGGGTGTGCGCGTGATCTCCGTGAATTTCGCGCGATCGACGGCGTCCATGCTGATGTTGACGCGATCGAGTCCCGCGTCGGCGAGCGCCTGTGCTTTTTCCGGGAGCAGCCAGCCGTTGGTCGTCAGCGCAACGTCGCGCACGCCGGGGATCGCGGCGATTTCCGCCACTAGTTTTTCGATTCCCGAGCGCAGCAATGGCTCGCCGCCAGTCAGGCGGATTTTCTCGATGCCCAGGCTCGCGAAAATCCGGGCGAGTCTTGCGATTTCCTCGAGCGACATCGCATCGTGCCCACTGTAATTCATGGGGTCGGCGCTCTTGCAATAGAAGCAGCGGAAATTGCAGCGATCGGTGACCGAGATGCGCAGATCGGAGATGCGGCGGCCCAAGCCGTCGATGAGATGCGTGGACAAGCTTCTCCTTTCCAACTGAGGGAGGCGCGACCGTTTCCCGCCGCACCCTATCGGCTTCCGGCCCTGGATTGCGTGGCGATGACCGCTCGACAATCTTTAGGCGAGCGAAGCTCGGAGAGCAACAATGAAAGTGTAGCACAGGCGCTGGCTGCGTTGTCAGAACCATTCGCGGTAGCGAATGGGTTCGCTGGCGTCGGCACCGCAGACGACTCGCGTTCGAACGCGGCCTGTCCGAATTTGCGTTGATAGAACCGACTTTGCTTAGCAGAAGGGCCAGCGAGCCCATTCGCTACCGCGAATGGTTCTGAGAAAACAAGGTCAGGGCGTGGACGCCTGCTACAATCGAAGTATGGAAAAAGCGACTTTTGGAGCGGGTTGCTTCTGGGGCGTCGAAGCAACGTTTCGTCAACTCAAAGGTGTGACCGCGACGGCAGTAGGTTACGAGGGCGGCTCGCTCGATCATCCCACATACAAAGACGTTTGCACCGACCGCACCGGTCACGCGGAAGTGGTGGAAGTGGAATTCGATCCCGCGCAAATCGGCTACGACGCGCTGCTCGACGTTTTCTGGGACAACCACGATCCCACCACGCTGAATCGCCAGGGACCTGACACCGGCACGCAATATCGCTCGGCGATTTTCTATCACTCGCCGGAGCAACACAAGGCCGCCGAAGCGTCGAAGGAAAAACGCACAGCGAGCGGCAAGTACCGTCGCCCTATTGTCACGGAAATCACGCCGGCCACGACGTTCTGGCGCGCCGAGGAATATCACCAACAGTATCTGGAAAAGCGCGGCCTGAGCCACTGTCACATCTAGCGGCGGTCTTGCGCTTAGTACAGTGGTCTTGCGCTTTAGTGCAGTATGGAGCTCAACAGTATGGATCTCAAGAAGTTTGGTTCGGCCGAATCGTCGCTCTGGCGTGGATGCCGATCCGGCGGCCAAGCGCGGGCTGAACCGTGTTACACTAACTAGGTTGTACCCACCGCATCGGCGACACCTTGCGAGTCCGTCGCCGTGGGCGCGGAACAGATCCCAAAAACTAGCAGGACCTAAAGGAGCGAAACATGAAGATTCGTCCGCTACACGACCGGATTCTCATCAAGCGGGTCGAAGAGCGGGAAGCCGCGCGGGGAGGCATCATCATTCCCGATACGGCCAAGGAAAAGCCGCAGGAAGGTGAAGTGATCGCTGTGGGCAACGGCAAACTGCTGGAGAACGGCACCCGTGTGCCGCTCGACGTGCAGGCCGGCGACCGCATCCTGTTCGGCAAGTATTCCGGCTCGGAAATCAAACTGGACGGCGAAGAGTATTTGATTCTTCGCGAAGACGAAGTGTTGGGGATTCTCTCCCAGCAAGGTAAATCGGCCAAGAAGTAGCCGCGCCTCAAAGCGCGCGCAAATTTAACGGAGGAAAGAATGGCGAAGCAAATTGTTCACGGCGAGGATTCCCGCAGCAAGATTCTGCGCGGCGTCAATCAGCTTGCCGACGCGGTGAAGATTACGCTGGGTCCCAAGGGCCGCAACGTGGTCATCGAGAAGAAATTCGGTTCGCCCACCATCACCAAGGACGGCGTGACGGTGGCCAAGGAAATCGAGCTGGAAGACAAGCTCGAGAACATGGGCGCGCAGATGGTGCGCGAAGTGGCGTCGAAGACCTCCGACGTCGCCGGCGATGGAACCACCACCGCCACTGTGCTCGCGCAGTCGATTTTCCGCGAGGGCATCAAGAACGTGACGGCGGGCGCGAACCCGATGGCGCTGAAGCGCGGCATCGAGAAGGCCATCGAAGCGGCTGTCGGCGAGGTGAAGAAGCTGTCGAAACCCGTTTCCGGCGAGGCGATCTCGCAGGTCGGCACGATCTCCGCTAACAACGATGCGACGATCGGCGGAATCATCGCCGAGGCGATGAAGAAGGTCGGCAAGGACGGCGTGATCACCGTCGAAGAGTCGCGCACGATGGAAACGGCGCTGGAAGTCGTGGAAGGCATGCAGTTCGACCGCGGCTATCTCTCGCCCTACTTCGTCACCGATCCCGAGCGCATGGAAGTGGTGCTCGACAATCCCTACGTCCTGATTCACGAGAAAAAGATTTCGGTGATGAAGGACATTCTTCCTTTGCTCGAGCAGATCGCGCGCGCCGGTAAGCCGCTGCTGATCATCGCCGAGGAAGTGGAAGGCGAAGCGCTGGCGACGCTGGTCGTGAACAAGCTGCGCGGCACTCTGGCCGGTGCGGCCGTCAAGGCGCCCGGCTTCGGCGATCGCCGCAAGGCGATGCTCGAGGACATCGCGATCCTCACCGGCGGCAAGAACATCGCGGAAGAAGCCGGCATCAAGCTCGAGAACATCAAGCTCGAAGACTTGGGCCGCGCCAAGCGCATCACCATCGACAAGGACAACACGACGATCGTCGAGGGCAATGGCCAGTCGAAGGCGATTGAAGGACGCGTGAAGCAAATTCGCGCGCAGATCGAGGAAACGACGTCGGACTACGATCGCGAGAAATTGCAAGAGCGTCTCGCGAAACTGGTCGGCGGCGTGGCTGTAATCAAAGTGGGCGCGGCGACCGAGACCGAGATGAAGGAAAAGAAAGCTCGCGTCGAGGACGCCATGCACGCGACGCGCGCCGCGGTGGAAGAAGGCATCGTTCCCGGCGGCGGCGTGACGTTGGTTCGCGCGGTTGCGGCGGTCGACAAGCTGAAGCTTGAAGGCGACGAAGCGGTGGGCGCGCAGATTGTGCGACGCGCGTTGGAAGAACCGCTTCGCCAGATCGCCAAGAACGCCGGCGTGGAAGGCGCAATCGTGGTGGAGCACGTGCGCGAGAACAAGAACGCGAACTACGGCTTCAACGCGCTGACCGGCGAGTACGAGGACCTGGTGAAAGCCGGCGTCATCGATCCCGCCAAGGTGACGCGCTTCGCGCTGCAAAACGCCGGATCGATCGCGGCGTTGATGCTGACGACCGAAGCGTTGGTCGCCGACATTCCGGAGAAGGAAAAGGCTGCGGCTCCTGACCCGCACGGTCACGGCGGTGGCGGCGGAATGTACTAGAAAGATAGTTCCGAGTTCCGAGGCCCGAGTTCCGAGTCGGTACGATTCGGGGCTCGGGCCTTTTTTTGTTTGGTATGTTTGAACCAGCATGATCAACGACGCGCACTGCCATTTCTTTTCGCATCACTTTTTTCAAACCCTGAAACCTGGAATGGATCCGCACGCCGACCTCGGTTGGGAAGCGCCGGGGACGCCCGAAGAACTGGCCGATCGCTGGGTCCGAGAGCTGGATCGCAACGATGTGTCGCGTGCCGCGATCATCGCCAGCGTTCCGGCCGACGAAGATTCCGTGGAAGCGGCGGTGGCGCGGCATCCGAAACGCCTGGTGGGATTCTTCATGGTCGATCCCACCGCGCCGAATGCGATCGATCGCGCGCATGGCGGATTGTCGGTGCCCAGTATACGCGCGGTCTGCTTGTTTCCCGCGATGCAGCGTTTTTCTCTGCACGAAGAACGCGTCGCGCGTGTGTTTGAAGTGGTGGCCGCCACGCCGGGCGCGGCGGTGTTTGTTCACTGCGGCGTGCTGAGCGTCGGTGTGCGGAAGAAACTCGGCCTGCCGTCGAAATTCGACATGCGCTTCGGAAATCCGCTCGACCTCCACCTGGCGGCGGCGACGTTTCCGAAGTTGCCGTTCATCATTCCCCATTTCGGCGCGGGAATGTTTCGCGAGGCTTTGATGCTGGCCGATAGTTGTCCGAACGTTTATCTCGACACGTCGAGTTCGAACGGTTGGATCCGCTATCATCCCGGCTTGACGCTCGAAACCGTGTTCCGTCAGGCGCTGGAAGTTGCCGGACCGGATCGTTTGCTCTTCGGCAGCGACTCGTCGTTCTTTCCGCGCGGTTGGGTGCGCGATGTTTACGAGAAACAATCGAAGCTCGTTCCAGCGGAGGCGGCGGAGAGAGTTTTCGGTGGGAATTTCGATCGCTTATTCCCGCTTCCTATCGAATGAACACCGCGACGACTCCCGCCGCTGCCGCGGCGCCCATCACCCACAGCGAATCGAGCTTGGTAAATATCAGCGCTCCGCAACTTGCCGCCGCGATCACCCAGGCCAGCGGCGAGTGCAGCGCGTCGGATGCCAGCGGCAGTGTGGCCGACAAACTGACGCCCGCGGTCGCCAGCACCACGGCGCGCAATGCATGCTGCACCCGCGGATTCGCCGTGGCCCGTCCCGCGAAAACCATCAGTGGAATCACCAGAAGCGCGGGCGTTGTGAGTGCGAGTCCCGCGGCGAGCGCGCCGGAATATCCGGAAACGTAGTAGCCGGCGCTGATCATGTACAGCCCGAGCGGTCCCGGCGTGGTGCGTCCAATGACGACGGCGGTGTTCAGTTGATGATCGGTGAGCACGTGACGTTCCACCACCAGGTCGTGGCGAACAATCGGAAGGGAAGCGAGTCCACTGAACGCGCTCAGCGACGCTTTGAGAAAAAGCCAGTAGAGCAAAAGGAAACTCATGACGCCGGCTCCACGGGGAGAAACGCGCCGGCGATGGCGGCGAGAATCAGCACCGGGATCGGCGAGAGGCCCACGCCGAGGGAAAGCACAATGCTGGCCACGACGATCAATGTCCCGCTCTTCCAATTGGTCTTCTTCAAGAATGGTTGAACGAGCAGCCAGAACGCCGCCGCGAGCAATCCCACCGACGCTGCCAGCGCGCCCGCGAGCGCGCCTTGCACCCAACGGTTTTCCGAAATGCGCGCGAATCCCGCGGTGAACAGCGCGGTGAATACGCAGCAGGGAACCGACGCGGCGATCAACGCCGCGAGCGCGCCGCGCCAGCCCTTTACCCGGAGACCGGCGGCCGTGTAAAACGCGAGCATGTTGGTGCCCGGCGTGATGCGCGCCATCGCGAAGCAAACGGCCCACGCGGTTTCGTCGATCCAGCGCCGCTTGTAGACGAGTTCACGAAGCAGAATGGCAATCGAGGGACCGCCTCCACCGACGGTAAAATTGGCGGCGCGGAAAATGAGCGCGGTGAATTCGGACAGACGCGGCTCGCTCTGGGCATTTTCCTCGCGGTCGCGCTCCGGTCCACTCATCGAATCAGTGTACAATAGAGAGATCGCACAGCAGAAACGCACGAGGCGGTAGCTCAGTTGGTAGAGCACGAGGCTTTTAACCTTGTGGTCGCGGGTTCGATCCCCGCCCGCCTCACCATTTTCCTTCCTAACTTTCATTTTTCTCGGACGTCCAAGCGCTAGGGGATTCCCACATGCTTCATTGGAAAACGGCATTTCGCTCACTGACGCGACGTCCCGCGTTTGCGTTGGCCACCGTCTTGATCCTCGGTCTCGGCATTGGCGCGACCACTACGTTGTTCTCCCTGATCGACACGGTGCTGTGGAAAGCGCTGCCGTATCCAGATCCCGGCCAATTGGTGACCGTCTACGAAGCGAATCCCGCGAAAAATCAAAACACTAGTTTGATGGCGCCCGTGCGGATCGTCGAGTGGGCCCGCTTGAGCGACAGCTTTACGGCGATCTCCGGCTCCTATGCGGAAAACGTGACGGATACCAGCTCGCCCGATCCCCAGAGGATGGCGGCGCGTCGCGTGGCTCCGAAATATTTTGAAGTCTTCGCCACGCCGGCACTGATGGGGCGTTGGTTCAGCAAGGACGAAGAGCAAGCCGGCGGGCCGGGCGCGGCGATCCTGAGCTACAGCCTTTGGCAGCGCCGTTTTCATGGCGCGCAGGACGTGCTCGGACGGCGTTTCGTCTTCAGTGGCGCGGGTTACACGATCGTCGGCGTGATGCCCGATGGTTTCGCCGATCCGCGCATTGAATTGTGGCTGCCGGCGCAAACGGCGCCATTTCTTTTGCAGATACGCGACGCGCGATTTTTTGGCGGCATCGGCCGCATGAAGCCGGGAATCACGGTGAAGCAGGCGCAGGACGATTTGTCGCGCGTGGAGGCGGGACTGGCCAAGCAATTTCCCAAGACCGATGCAGGATGGTCGGCGCAAGTGGCCGATCTGAAAGACGCGCGCGTCGGAGATTACCGCTCGTCGCTTTCGATCTTGTTCGCGGCTGTCGTGCTGTTGCTTTTGATCGCGTGCGCAAACAGTAGTGGTTTGATGCTGGGACAATTGCATCGCCGCGAACGCGAGATGGCGATTCGCGCGTCGCTGGGTGCGTCGAAAGGCGCGTTGATCGCGGTAGTGGTGCGTGAAGCGGCGATCCTCATGAGTGCGGGCGCCGCAATCGGTCTGGCGCTCGCGTATTGGGGCGTGACCGCCGCGCGCGCAGCATTCGGAACGCTGCCGCGCATCGATCAAGCGCATCTTGACGGCCGCGCCTTGCTGTTCACTTTGGGCGCGAGCCTGGCTGCGATTCTACTATCGAGCTTGGGTCCCGCGATGGCCACGCTGCGCGCCGACGTTTCCGGACGCTTGTATCAGGCGACGCGCACACAATCGCGAGGGCGCAAGCTGATGCAACGCGCGTTGGTCGCGTCCCAATTCGCCGTGACGCTGGTGCTTCTTGCCGGTGCCGGACTCCTGGTGCGTAGTTACGCGAAGTTGACCGGCGTCGCGCCGGGATTCGATGCGTCCCACGCGATTTCTTTTCACATGGGCGCGGAGTGGAGCGAGAATCGCGCGCAAATCGGCAAACTGCAACAAGACCTCCTGCGCGAATTGCAGAATCTGCCGGGCGTGCAAGCCGCGGGCATGGCCAATTTCCTCCCTGCGACCGGCGCGACGTTGCGCTACGAATTTCAACTGTCAGGTTCGACGGGCGATTCCGACACTGGCAGAGTCTTAGCCGGTGAGCGTTCCATCTTTGGCGATTACTTGCAAGCGATGAACATCCCGATTGTCGAGGGGAGCGGCTGTCAGTCACTGACCACCGATCCGAAAGCGCCCGTGAACGCGCTTGTGAATCGCCGCTTTGTGGATTTATATGGAAAGGGCCGGCCCTTGATCGGTCGGACCATCGCCACGGCGGAACGTTGGAGTGTGACGCCGACGATCAGTGGCGTCGTGGCCGACGCGAAAGAAGACGGCTTGGACGCGCCGCCCTATCCGTTCGTCTACATGTGCCTGCCGGCCGGAGCGTGGCCCGATCCCGAGTACGTGGTCCGCACGTCGGGCGATCCGCGCGCAGTGCTCGGCGAGATTCGCCAGGCCGTCCACAACGTCGCGCCGACGCGCGCGCTGTTCGGCGTGCATACATTGGCGGAGACGCTCGAAACTTCGCTCGACAAGCCGCGGCTGAACGCCGAAGTGGTCGCGTTGTTCGCAGCGAGTGCGCTGACGCTGGCGGTGGTGGGACTCTACAGTTTGATGATGCTCGCGGTAACCGCGCAGACTCGCGAGATCGGCGTGCGTGTGGCCCTGGGCGCGACGCCCGGACGCATCGTTTCCGCGGTGATGAAACAGGCGCTACGCCCTGTGCTGGCGGGCGCGGGGATCGGGGCGTTGCTGGCCGCCGCTGTGCTGAACAATAAAGTGGTTCGCAGCGAATTGTTTGGTGTGACGCCCGCCGACGCGATCACGCTAGCCGCGGTTGTCGGCGTGCTCGGCGCCGCGGCGATGCTCGCCGCGTTGATTCCAGCGCGTCGCGCCGCGGGGATCGATCCGATCAGGGCGCTACGGGAGGAGTAGTCTTGCGCGCGTGAATAATCACGTGAACTTCGTCGTTTCGCGGATTCACGAAGGTCAATAGTGTGCGTCCGTCGGCGAGCGTGGAAATCACCGCGGGACAAACTGACTCCGTGAGCGTCCAGCCCGCCGGCAACACGACGAGATTACGCGGACGCCCAAACGTCCGATCGAAAACCAGCTCGCCGTCTTTCACCGTGTAGGTAGGATCTTCGTACGTTTCCATCAATCGCACGCGCGTGCTGCCGCCGGCGGGAACAGGCGCCGCGAAAAACGTCGCGACAACTTCGGTGTCGTCAGGCGAGCGTCCCACGCCCTGCAACTGGCGCTTCTTCGCTTCACCGGCGGTCATGATTTCGAACTTGAGCGATTCGCCCGAGTCGAGATCAATGCTCTCGGGATTCTTCACGTGACTGCCGGCACGCACGATGTTGAAGTGCACCTTCGTTCCCGCGGCCCTCTCCGTCAAGTCGTGCATGATTCGGAAGGAATGCGTTTCCGGCTCCTGCAATTCGTAGAGGATCTCGAGATCCTGATGCGCGCGCTCGGACGCTGGACGGCTGGCGGTCAGGGTCGCGGCTTTTTTCGCTACAATCTCCAACGGCGCTTCGCCGGGATACGTATTGATGAAGCTGATGCGCACGCGGCCGTCCGCTTCGGTGGCGGTTTGCACTGGAATGTTCACGCGGAACAATTGATATCCCGGCGGCAGCACCACGGCATTTTTGGGAATACCGAGCCCGCGCTTGAATGTGATTCGATCGCCGTCCGCCCAGTAACTCGCTTTGTCCTTGTACGTTTTGGTGATGAGAATGCGCGCTTCGCCTTTTTCCGGAACGGGATGCGCGAGTTTCACGCGAATGTAACTCGCGTCGTCTTGCAAACGATCGGCTGCGCCCGCTCCTTCAGCCTTCGCTTGTTTGCCGGTGACGATTCCGAATTCGAGCGGCTTGCCCGTGGCGCGGTCGGTGACCGCCTCATTGCTGGCCTCGCTGCCGGGACGAATCTGATTGAAGTGATATTTGGCGCCGGGTCGCGTTTCGGTGACTTCGTAGACGATGTAAAAGCTGTTCGTCTCGGGCGCTTGCAATTCGTAGCGCGTGTAGGTGTCGGCGGTGATGAATTCGCGAACTTGCGCCGGCAGAGCGGCAGCGGCCAGAAGGAAAACCCCAAGAATCTTCATGCCGCAGAGTCTAACTTACTTCCCGCTTACTTCCAAGCCGCGCGCCAGTCTTTCCAGTCCTTTTTCACTGACTCCGCCGTTGCGTTTGCGGCGTCGTGCAGCCAGTTGGCGGGACGGCGGTTGAGGTCCTTCTTCACGTTGGGCATTTCGCTCGGTGTTCCCCAATGAATGTTGGCAGTCTCGTAGCCCATGGCCGCGAGCAATTTCAACTCGTCACGTTTGCGCGGAAGCTGCACCAACTCGATGCGCGAGCAATACGGTGCGAGTCTTCGCACGATCCAACCGTCGCGCAAACGCACCAACGGATCGACGGCGCGCACGGACGTGTCGAGAATCCTCTGGTAGAGGATTTCCTTGGTCGCGCGCTTCGTTCCGGCCCACAAACACGCCGACGGTGCCAGCGCTTTGGTTTCGCGCGCGAGCCGTCCTCCGTTCCATTCGGCAATCGCGACGAAGCGCTGCCGCCCGAGGCTGCCGAGTCCCGCGATGCGCGTGCACAGCATGTAGGGAATCTTGGGATCGGGCAACATTTTTTCGAGCGCTTTGCGGGCGCGCTTGGGAACCTCTTTGCGCCAGCGATAAAGCGCGTCCATCTTGGTCCAAAACGCGACGGGATCGCGTTCCACGCCGGTGGCCGCTTCGCGCAGCCAGTGATGATGCTCCGACAGGACGAAGGCGCGCCCGCCGCCGCGAATTCCTTCGCGATAGCCTTCGAGAATAGCGCCGCAAATACTCGAACACGGCAGTGTGAGATGGTTTTCGTTGCGCGCGATCACGGCGCTGGCGGCCAAGCGCACCAAGTCGCATGTGTAGGGCAGGGGACTGGTCTCGTCGAAATCGTTGATGCCCCAAATCAAGCGGCCTTCGGCGTCGCGCCACGTTCCAAAGTTTTCCACGTGCAGATCGCCGACCGCGAGAACCACAGGCGCGTGGGCCGTCGCGGGACTGACCTCGGGCCAAGTTTGCATCCAGCGGTAAAATGTCGCGCGCAAGAATGGAAACGGCGATTCCGCCATGCGGTCGTGCTTTAGACGGAGATCGTGCGGCAACAGGGTGATCTGCCGGCCCAACCATTTTTCATAGCGAGCCGTGGCTTTTTCGATTTTCATCGATAGAGAAAGATATCACATGGCGAAAACGGCGGCCATGGTTTCGATTCCGTCCCACAAGTTCTGCAAACGCAAATTCTCATCGTGGCTGTGCTGATTGTTGTCGTAATTCGCGATGGGCACGACGATGACCGGCGCTTTCAAAACCTTTTCGAAAACAATCAGCGGCAGACTGCCGCCGCTCGTCGGCAACAGGACCACTTCACCGCGCGCCGCTTGCACCGCGGCGATCAGTTGACGCGCGATCGGAAGATCCATGGGCGTGCGTTGCGCGTTGTATCCGGTTTCCTTGCGATTGACGTATGCGATGCGCTCGTGCGCGCGCCGCATTTCATCGTCGGGAGGCCGATCGGAAACGAAATAACCTTGCTTGCGAATGTGCGCGATCACGCGATCGACTTGCGTGGCGGCGTCCAAGCCTTTCACCAGGCGAATGTCGATCGATGCGGTGGCCTCGGAGGGAATCACGTTGCGCGCCGTCGCACCGACGGAAGAACTCAGCAATCCGCGAACGTTGAGGGATGGCAGTTGCAACAACTCGTCAAGGCGTGCGCCGTTTCCTTCGCTCCAACCAAAACCCATTTCCTGTTTCAGCGTTGCGTCGATATTCGGCGCGGCCGCAATCGCGCGTTTCTCGACGTCGCCGAGCGGTGTGATTCCGTCGTAGAAACCGTCGATCGTCACATGGCCGTTCGGGTCCTTCATCGACGCGAGAAGTTGCGCTAACTCCATCGCCGGATTTGGCGCCCAGTTTCCATAGTGACCGCTGTGCAGTTCGCGGCGCGGTCCGTATAGCGTGATCTCGAAGCCTGTAACGCCGCGCGCACCAAACACGATTTGCTGACGGCCGCTTTGATGCACAGGGCCGTCGCAGAAAACCCAGAGATCGCCGGACAGAATATCGCGATAACGCTCGAGGATCGCCTCCATGTGAGGACTGCCTTGTTCCTCTTCACCTTCGTAGAAGAACTTCAGGTTGGACTTGAGGGCGATGCCGGCGGATTTCAGCGCGTCGAGGGCCGCCAGTTGCGCGATGATCACGCCCTTGTCGTCGCTGGCGGATCGCGCGTAGATGCGCGCGTGCGCGGGATCGGAAACGTCGCCGGTGATGTATGGCTTGAACGGGGCTTGCCGCGTCCACTTGGCCAGCTCGACGGGTTGGCCGTCGTAATGAGCGTAGATCACCAGCGTTTGGCGTGCGCCCGGTGTTGAGAGCTCGCCGTAGACCACAGGCGGCGCGCCCGGAGACTCGAGCAATCGGACATTTACACCGTGGCTCTTCAGTTGTCCGGCGATCCAATCGGCATTGCGCGCGATGTTGGCTTTGTCGGTGGCGACGTTGGGGATCGAGAGGAATTCAGTGAATTGCTCGAGGATCGCCGAGGAGTGCGCTAGGCGCCAAGTGTGGCCGGCGGCGCCGGGCGTGATCGCGGTTTGCAGCGCGATCCAAAATGCCAGGGAGAAAAAGGTCATGCCGTCCAGCTTAACCTAGAGCACGGCGGTTTCATGGATCTCGCGGCCTTCGGCAAAACGTTCGAGGTTGAGCAGTTTCGTGTCGACGAGATCGCACGAGCCTTTGAGGATCAGGTCAGCGAGAATTTTTCCGGTGGCCGGTGAGTGCATCACGCCGTGGCCGCTAAATCCGTTGGCCAGGAAAAACCCGGAGACGCCGGGCGCGGGTCCGAGGATCGGGTGATGATCCGGCGTCATTTCGTAGAGTCCCGCCCAGGCGCGCTTGGGATTTACTTCCGCCTCTTCGAGACACGGCAGGCGGCGCGCGCCATGGGTGAGTACTTTTTCGATGAAGGAGTGCTCGAAGTAAGTCTTGAAGCCGGGCTTTTCTTCGGGATCGTTCCACGCGAGAAGAAGGCCAAGGCCTTCCGGGCGGAAATGAAATCCGCTGGACATGTCGACGACCATCGGGCCATGCTGCGAGACCTTCGGGAACGGTTCGGTCGGGACGAGCATGCGGCGCAGCGGTTCTACCGGCAAATCGATGCCGGCAAGTTTGGCCACTTGCGCGGCCCAGGGGCCGGCCGCGTTCACGACGACGCGAGTAGCAACGTCGCCGCGAGTCGTTTGCACGCCGGCGATCCCCGCGGAGTCGCGGAGGATGCCGGTGAGTTCCGCTTCGCGCCACAATTGCGCGCCGCGGCGCGAAGCCGAAAGCCAAAAGCCGGTCATGACGCTATAGGGATCCACGAATCCGTCGGTCGAACAGAACGTTCCGCCGATCACGTCATCCAGATAGAGTTGCGGCACAGCGTTGGCGGCGTCATGGCGATCGATCCACTTGACGGTAGTGAGTCCCAGTTTCTGTTGGCGTTCGAAATTGGCGCGCAAATAATCGATGTGCTTGGGCTGCGTCGCCAAAAACATGTATCCCTGCGGCCGATAGCCGCCGGGATGTTCCATCACTTCATCGAATCGGCTGTAGAAGGGAATCGAGTACAGCGACATGCGAATGTTCACTTCAGTGGAAAACTGAGCGCGCACGCCGCCCATGCTTTTGCCGGTGGAGCCTTTTCCTTGGTGGCTCTCGCGCTCGAGGACTAGAACATTGCGGCAGCCCGACTCCACCAAGTGCCAAGCGATGCTGCATCCAACGATGCCGCCGCCGACAATGACTACATCCGCTGTTTGATTCATTTTTCGCTGAGAAAAAGTGGTACGCCCGAGAGGATTCGAACCTCTGACCTCTTGCTCCGGAGGCAAGCGCTCTATCCAGCTGAGCTACGGGCGCGCAATCTTTAGATTATCCCAAGAGTCCCTCGCATGCAATGGCACTGCGCCATGTTGAGAAGACACACTTCTCCCAGGGCGTCTGAGAGCGGACTGAATCGCCAACAATGTGGGCACCCGAGAGTTCACTGGGACCGCTGCGATCCCAGATCAGTAGATCTTCGAAGCTAGGCCTTCTTCGCCTTCGCTAGCGGGCAGGTTCGAGAATTATGACCTACCTTTCCACATGTCTTACAAGTGCGCCGCTTGATCTTGTGCATTTTCCCGGCATGATCGATATGACCGAGTTTGCCGAGTTGCTGATCAATCTTGCGGCGCTCTTTCATCAGACTGCGGATCGCTTTCTTTCGAAAGCCTTCTAGCTCTGCAAGCTTCGCAAAAATATCCTCTGTACCTTTTGCCATATCAAGAAGAGATTAACCCTGATTGGAGAACTGCGCAAGAAGAAGAATTGACTAAAAAACGAGAGTGAAGGAAATGGTTAGCGGCATCCGCAACCGGAAGGAGTGCAGCCGCAACTGCCGCCGGATGATCCCAAACTGGTAGACGATCCGCCGGTTTTCGCACTGAAAACGGATAGCTGCATCTGGGCCTTCTTGCTTCCGCACGACGGACATTTCACCGGGTCCTGGGTGCGCCGCAAGAGTTTTTCGAATGGCTCTTTGCAATCCTTGCAAATGTATTCGTAGATCGGCATCGCTTGAACCAATCCTACCACGATATCCTGATGTCGATGACGGATCTGCGCGCGATCGTCGAGGCAGCGGCTCGGAGCGAGGGTTTTGAGGACGTGGCCATCGTGCGTCTGGAGGACTTTTTCGCCGCTCAGGACGGCGACTACTTTAGTCGATGGCTGGATCGCGGATTTGCGGGGGAAATGAATTATCTGAAAGGCGAGCGGGCGGAGAAGCGGCGACATCCCGGGATGATCTTGGAGGGTGCGCGATCGGCCATTTGCGTCACGTTGAACTACAACACGGACGCACCGCGGTCGGTCGAATGCCGCGATCCGTCGTGCGGATGGGTATCACGCTACGCGTGGGGCAGCGACTATCACGATGTGCTGAAGAAAAAACTGGACGGTTTGCTCGAACGTATGAGGTCGGAGATTCCGGGCCCGTTCGAGGCACGTGCGTATGTGGATACGGGGCCGATTCTCGAGCGCGCGTTGGCGCGTCAGTCGCCGCTTGGTTGGGTGGGGAAGAATACCTGCCTGATCAACGAACGCCGCGGGTCGTGGCTTTTTATCGGCGAGATTCTCACAACGCTGGAGTTTCCCGGAAACGCGGCGACGCCCGCGGCGGATCGTTGCGGCACGTGCACTCGATGCATTGACGCGTGTCCAACGCAAGCGATCACCGAGCCGCGCGTGCTCGACGCGACGAGGTGTATTTCCTATTGGACGATTGAGTTCAAAGCAGAATTCCCGCAGGAAATCGCCGCGGGACTGGGCCGCCATGTTTTTGGCTGCGATATTTGTCAGGACGTTTGTCCGTGGAACCGGCGCGCGCCCGCGACGCATCTCGATGAGTTTCAAGCGCGCGCGGGGCTTGTGAATCCGCCACTGGAAGAATTGGCAGCCATGGCGGAAGGAGACTTCCGCGAGAAATTCAAGAACAGCCCCGTGCGCCGGTTGGGATTTAAGCGTTTTCAACGCAACGTCCGCGCGGCCATCGCGAATTCCACGCCCGAAAGCTAGAGTTTCAATCCAGCGGCGGCGGCGGCTTGCTGGATCGCCGGCCAAAGCCCCCTGAGATCGGCGACGAACGCGGAATCGAGCGTCACATTCACGGTTCCCGCGTTGGCCGCGGCGCCAGCGTCGTTGACCGCCTTCAAGATCACGCCCAGCGACGCGAAGGCGGCGCGCTCAAAAGCAACGGCGCTGGGATCGATCACCGAAGTCAACGCTTCCACGGCCGTTTCGGCGCCTTGCACTTTGCCAATTGCCGAAGCGATCTTGGCCGCACCCTTCACAATGTCGGACGCCACAGCGGCAATACCATGTTCCACGCTTTGAATACTGAAAGTCATAAACAAAATCCTCCTGAGATTGGTTTTCGGACGACTTACGGAAGGTTGATTTTCGGCAAACCCAGAAGCCAGTGAAGAACCAGCATGAGCCGGCCGGTTGGCTTGCGAAGCGGTTCCAAAGCCAGGCGGATGCTCTCGGTGGCTTCCTGAACATTTTTTCCGGACGCCGCGAGAGCCTCCGCGCTTTGGATCATCGGTGGCCACAGCGCGTCGGCGTGCTGAAAGTTTTCGCGGGCCGCGCCAAGCGTCTGCTGAAGCGCGACTCCATTAGAATCGAGTTGTACCGACGCATCCGACAACGCCCGCTGCGCGGCCGTTTCGAGGGCTTCCTGCGACGCGTCGACGTGGGAAATCAACTTTCCGGCCGCGGCCACAACCGGCGCGGTGCGCGCGTCGAAGTTCACAATCGCTTGATCGCTGTGTTCGATCAAACGCGCGGCGCCGGCCGTCGCGATGGCTAACGCTTTTCCGGTAGCTTTGTAGTAGCGGCGTTGTTCCGCGGAGGCGTTCGCCAGCTCCGCGGCGGCGCGGCGCGCATCGATGGACGCGCCCACCAACTGCGGTCCCGCTTGTGCGACGACCGATTGGGCGTCGCCCAACACGGTACTGAGCTGATCCAGAAAGAAAACAAACTTGACGGCCGCCAAACTCAACATGGCGAGCAAAACACAAGAGAGGAACCGCTGAAGTGTCCGCATAACCTCAACTCACTTTCGGTGTGGCGTCGATCGGGTTGGAAGTCGGCAAATTGAGAGATGCTCGCCGCACGATTCCGTAGAAAATTCGGTAAGGAGTCCAGGGAATTTCGCTGGGCAACGGAAGAATCCGCATCAGCAAACTTGCGATGAGACAAATCAATCCGAAGTAGTGAAGAATTTCGGTCATCGGTTACTCCTTACACGCCGCGGCGGCGGTGAAATGTCAAAGCGCGGTTCTTTCCTCCGACTTCGATTTCGTCGCCCGGCCCGATGCGGCCATCGAGGATCATGTGCGCGAGCGGCAATTCCAGCAGCCGTTCGATAGTGCGGCGGATCGGTCGCGCGCCATATGTCGCGACGGATTGGTCCGTCGAGGAAGAGGGCGTTTGGCAGTCTTCGAGCACGCAGTTCACTACCGATTCACGAAAGGCCAGCCCGACGCCGCGAGTCTGGCGCACGCGTGCCGAGCATCGCCGCAACTCCAGATCGGTGATCGATCGGACTTGCGACTCGCTGAGCGGTTGGTACGTCAGTTGCGCCGTGAGCCGGTTGCGGAATTCCGGCGAGAACAAACGGCGCGCGGCGCTTTCCGCATTTTGCGATCGCTCCGGGCAATAGCCGATCGCTCCGGCGGCTTCGCGCGCCCCGACGTTGGACGTGAGAAACACCATGCTCTGCCGGAGGTCCGCGCTGCTTCCATCGCCGAGGTGCAGATCGCCCTTGTCGAGCACGCCGAGCAACAGATCCCAGAGGTCCGGATGCGCCTTCTCGATCTCGTCGAAAAGGATGATCACGAGGGGACAGCTCTTCGACTGCGCTTCCTGGAGTCGGCGCTGGCTGAGCCGCGGCTGCGTTTCTTTGTGGCCGATGTATCCCGGCGGCGCACCGACCAATCGCGCGATCTCATGACTGTGCCGGTATTCGGCGCAGTGAATCTTGATGAGCATTCGCGCATCGCCGTGCAGAATCTCAGCAAGACTTTCCACCGTGAGAGTTTTTCCAACGCCGGTCGGACCCAACATCAAGAACGCCGCAACCGGTTTGTCGATGCCCGCGAGTCCGGCTTTCCATCGCACGTAGCCGTCCACAACCGCCTGCACGGCGTCGGGTTGGCCCAGCACGCGATCGTCCAAGGCGGAGCGCAGACGCGAACTTTCCGATGGAAGGGGCATCTCTTCTCCTGTGAGACTCGGGGTTACCGCTTGGTGATTTCCAGGATGAATACACCCAACGCGATCGCTCCAGCCGCGCGCCAGAACCAGGATTCGAGACGCGTCACGCGACGTTCAAGCTTGTCGATGACGCCGGGTTGGCCATTCCCGAGCAATCGCTGCTCCATGCGCAACACGATCGCTTCGATCGCCGCCAATCGCTCCCGATCGGTGCGCTCCAGAACGTTTTTTTCGTTCACTGACGCACCTGTGGGAGGCGGAATGGGCCAGGGTCGCTAGGCACGATCCACGTTTCCTTACGCTGCGCGCCGTTTTGAAGGATGTACTTCACTTGATACGTGCCGGGTGCAAGGCTCACGGAGAAATCTCCCTTGTTCAGCACGATTGTTTGCATTCCGCCCGCGACGGCAAAGCCATCCTGCGAAATTGTCGGCAGCCAGGAGATTTGCAGAGTCGCGATGACGGTGCTGCCGTCCGCGTTGACGAGCTTATCTTGAATGAGTCGCAGAGATGGGCCAGGCACTTCATTGTTCCTTCCAGCTCTTGAGCCTTACTGGCAGAAAAGCGTTGCAGTTACTTTGGTAGGCGAACCGGTGAGGGCCGTGATGGCCGCGCGCATTGTGTCGCCCGCTGAGATCGAAGTGGTCGTGAAATCGCTCGTGCTGCTTGTCACCAGCAGCGTTCCGCTGCTAAGCGAAATGCCGCTCGTGCTGATCGAATTCGACGACGCCGGCACCGCCGTGCCGGCGGCGACTTTCCAGAATTTGATGGTGACCGTTCCGGTGTCGGCGGCGATCGCCACGGAATTGCTGCTGGATCCACCGATGGTGCACGCCACAGGACTAGTCAAATACGAGAGAGGATCACTGCTGGTCGTGAGCGTGGCGCCGCCGTCGTAGAACTGCCATGTGAACGCGCGAGCGTTTGACCCGTTGGCACCGGCTGGCCCCGTCGGACCTGTCGGTCCCGTCGGACCCGCGGGTCCGGTCGCACCGGCGGACGCAACAATGCCCGGTGAGAACAGCGCTACCGCATATGTACCCGACGCGCCGTTGGTCGTGAGGACTTGTCCGATGACTTGACCGCTTCCGGGATACGAAGACCCGGCATCGTGACAATCGCCAGCGACCGAGGAGCTCGCCTGGACGTAGTCGCCGGCGATCGTGCTGCCATCAAATGCGCAGGACGCGCGGCCCTGTTGCGCGATCTGAGCGTTTCCGCTCGTGCCGGCACCGCCTACGACGATGCCGACGATGCCGCTGGTTGTAGCCGTGCTTGTTTTGATCGCGACGCTTGTTGCTCCGTTCAGTCTCGCCAGTTGATTCGCGCCCGTACCTGTCGTTGTGTCGTTGGCGATTTCTACAACCGAAGCATTGCTGCCGAAATCGAGGTTGGCGCCCAGCGCGCCACTGATCGTAGGGGAAGCGATCGTCGGTGTTGTGATCGTTGGCGACGTCGCCAGAACGACGCCTCCGCTGCCGGTTGTGCCGTTGGATAGATTCGCAGCGCTCGGTTGCGAGCAATTCGCGTTGCCGCCGGCGGCGATTCCCGTTGCGAACTGATTTGCAGAGCATTGCGACGGCGTGGCGGCGAGGGCCGTTGCCGTTCCCGCGTTTCCGCTGATGTTTCCGCTGACGTTCGCGCCCGGAACCGCGCCTGCTTGCAACGTACCAGTGATATCGACGCGCCACAAATCCGCGTTACCTGCGGCATTTTGGAAGTGCTCGAGGTTTCCCGTCGGCGATGTATCGGTCTTGCGCTTACCCGCGATGGTGTCATCGCCGTTCGCGTTTTGATTCACAGTCAAATCGGTGATCGTTGGCGCGCCGGAAAGCGTAATGGAGCCGCTTCCCGTGGTGCCGTTCGAAAGATCCGAGGCCCCCGCCTGCGCGCCGCCCGTGACTTGCCCCTTGGCGTTATAAGTGATCTTCGTATTTGAGCCGGCTGTGACGATGCTCGCGAGAGTTGTTGTCAGTGATCCGGCCGTCGTCGTGATGTCGCCCGTGAGGGCCGGGAACTGTGCTGCGCCGAGCGTGCCGCCGATGTCGCTGAATTGCGCCTGCGCTCCAGCCGTGACCAGACCCTTCGCGTTGTACGTGATCTTGGTATTTGTCCCGGCCGTGACCACGTTTGCGAGGGTTGTGGTCAGTGCGCCGGCCGTCGTCGTGATGTCGCCAATGAGAGCGGGGAACTGGGCTGCACCGAGCACGCTGCCCGACGTGAGACCCGCGTAGCCACTCGCGGCATTCTTGTTGCTCTGAATCTCGACCACCTGGGTAGCCGGCGAGCCAGAGTTGTCGCGATACTTGAGCGATCCTGCATTCACCCACACTTGTCCGTTTGTCGGAGATCCTGGATCGGAGGACTTCGGCAGAATCACGCCCGCCGAGCTGAAATCCTGCGTTCCCGACGAATACGTATTGCTTTGATTGTTGTAGACGACTGTGGACGGCAATTGTCCGGTTGTCGCGGTGCCACTCAGATTCGAGAACGCCGGTTGCGCGCACGTCGGCGCCGCGTTGTCGTTCGCCGCTGTGACCCATTGATTCGTGTTGCAGGCCCCGGCTCCGCCGGCTGCTACGCCCGAGTACGTCAAGTCTGTTCCGTTGCTTCGCAGGTATCTTCCGATGCCTCCCAGCGCGAGCAGGCTCCAGGTCGGCGACGCTCCTTGTCCAACAATGATCGCGCCGCGCGAAACCGACCCGGGAGTTGTGTCGCCGTGCGTCGCGGAGAGCAAATTGTGGGGAGTCACCGCTGGCAATGATTGATTGATCCAATCGGTTCCACTCCAGGTGAGTACCTGTCCGGCGGATGGCGCGCTGATCGTGCTTTGCAACGCCGTAGCGCCTTGTCCGGATGTGCTCGTGTATGTCGTGAGATCAGTCGCGGCCCAAACCTTTTGCCCTTGAGAAGTGACCAACTTTCCGCTCGACGTAAGGCCAGCGTAACCGCTGGCCACATTCTTGTTGGATTGCACTTCGCACGTCGGACAAGCGACCGTGGTGCCGGTCTCGAGGAGAGGCGCGCTGAACGTCAGAACGTTCTGTTTGCCCGAAAACGAAAGATAGTCCGCGTTGCCCAACAATCCTGCTGTCACGCCGCCCGATGATGCCAAAGGGATATTCAACGTGCCCGTGGCGCTCCAGTTCGGAGCGGTGCCGGAGGCGCCGGGTGTGGTTGCGAGCGCTAACGTTCCGGTCGCATTCGGCACGGTGACCGTTTGGTTTGCCGTCAGCCCCGAGGCGTCGAAGGAAACAAGGAACCCGGTTTGGCCGCTTCCGAAGCGCATCACACCGGTATTCTTGATTCCTGCAAAAATCGGCGGTGGCGGATTCGATTCGATCACGTTGGTGCCCGACAACTGCCATTCCGCCGGCGCGAAATTCCCACCCGTGCCGACGATGCCGCTGCTGGGAACAACCCGCTGGTGGATGTACCGGCGATCGGAAGAAATGCCGTTAAATGTTTCGAACGCATAACCAATGCTGAACGAAGGAGCGTTCGCGCTCACCGTCGCCGAAGCAGTCGAGAACAGGCCGAGTTCTCCAGAGGGAACCGCGGAAACCGCCATGCTCAACAGGGGGCGGTTCAAAACGTCGACGTAAAAGTCGATGGCGTTGTCACCGTTGTAATATGCGCTATTCAGCACGTTGCGCCACTCAAAGGAAGTGGCCGCAGAGGACGTGGTGTTCTGCAGGCGAATCTTAGGCTGGAAGAACTGAGATCCCACGGTGAGGTTCCCTTGCAATGAGGCGGTGGTTCCCATAAGGTTTAGCTGGGCAAAGCTCGGTGCGATCGTGGAGGCCTGCAGGGTGAGGCCGCCACTATTGTAATCGCCAAAAATTGCTGCCCCGTTCACTCCGCCCACGAAGGCGATCTTCTTGGTGTCAGCTTCCGACTGAGAGGTCAATTGAATGCCGATGCCGCTAGAGGACGGACCGGTGATCGCCAATCCCGTTGTCGTATTTGCTGCCACCGCCACGCCGTAGGTGAACCCGTCATTGTTGGTAGTCATCTGTTCGAACACATTGAGCCCCGCGTAGAGTGTCTGGGCCCCGCTATTTACGGCGTTATAAATTCCGGCCGAGTCGACTCCGGGCATATACCATCCAACCCGCATGAGCTCGCCCGCAACAACCCCATTGGCCGACATCGCGTTTTCAACTGTGTCGCCTACATTCCAAGTGAAGGTGTTGGTTTCAAGGACCACTTGGCGGGAATTCGCGCCGAACGCAGGCATATTCAGGATGCGAGCACAGGGACGAATCGTGTAACTGCCATTTCCTGGGCCGTTTCCTTCATACACCTTTAGACCGGCGGCATTTAGGTGCGAATAGCCGATGTCGGTTACGGAAAAGACTTGCGTGATTGGATACCATGCGATCAACGGAGAACTCGGAGAGAAGGGAGCGCCTGTGTAGTTATCCGCGGCAAAAGAGACGCATCCTGGAAGCACGCTGTCACCGCCAACCATGTTGCTACTCCAATTGGTGCTCGATCCAAGAAAAGCTAGGCCAGAAACCCTGCTGATCGTGCCTTGGTTGTAGGCAGGCTGGGAATTGTTCACCATCCAGCGCAATTGGCCCATTCCGTAGAGGTCGGACAGAGTCAACACCGTGGCCGGCGTGACAGTATCTCCCAGAATATGGTTCTTCAGGAAAATGCCAGTGATGACGCCGGTCGATACAGACGTCAACTGGACAGCTTCGAGCTTTTGATCTGTCTCATATGCAGCCCCGCGTCCCAACACAACCCAGTCTCCAACGTTGCACCCGGTCGTGGACGCGACCGTTACCTGCTGTGCGGCTATGTTTTTTGTGATTGCCTGCGTCGTTGTCGTGTTGCATGTCGTTTGAGGAGAATTTGACACGATCGTTGCTGTAACTGGGAAATTGCCTTGAAGAAGATTCATCGAGCGAAACGCGGTTCCCTCGTCTCCCGAGGCGTTCAGCCCGCCGAACATTGTGAGCTGATCGGTACTTGTGAAGCAATCACCCATTCCCCAGCAGTTTGTGGTGGAACCGATGTTGACCCGTTGTCCCGCTCCTCTGTGATTCGCCACTGCGTTGATGCTGAGGAATGTCTTCTTTGCAGCCTGATCCCCGTCATTTTGGCCGTTCAGCGAGGTCATGTTGACTTGGAAACCGGTTTCGTTGCTGAAATTTGGGTTTGTATTGGTTGCGTCGGTCGTGAAGTTTAGTTGCTGGGCGATCGCGTTATTCGGATCCGCAGCCACATTGCCATTGTTAGAGGTCAGGTTGAGTCCCGTACTGTTTAATACCGTCGTCAAGCTCTGAGAACCGGCAGCGGATTGATTCTGATACAGTCCGGCAAACGGCTGCGATGTCGATCCCAGTTGGACACTGCCACCTGAGGCCAGCAAGCTCCCCGTCATCGTGTCGCCCGCTTTCGACACTCTCGTGGGATCGCTGCCTCCCAGCGCATTAAACGTCAATGTTTGATCGGTGCAGTTGATGGCGTGCGACGAAGTATTCCAATAGCACTGGCCTTCCGCTGTCGCCACAGGCGCCGTCGATTGTCGCCAAACGCCCAACACCGCCTGTAGACCGTTTCCCAGTGTGAGCTGCTGTTCGCCGAACGTTGTTGTTGGGGTCGGCACCGGCGTCGTACGGACTTGCGTCAGCGTAACGGGTCCGTTTTGCGGAACGGTCCAATACTCGGTGTAGGTCACCGAGTTTTGCAGGAAATACGTCACCGTGTAGCTGGTACCGGCGGGCGTCGCGCCGATCGTCGGCACCAACTGCACGCTGACGGACCCGTTCGAGATCGTGATCGTCGTGGAGCCTTGCGCGATCGGGAAATTGTCCTGCGACGTGAAGGCGGGCCAGGAGATCGTCGCCGTACCTGAAGCGAGAGTCCCCGTGGCTTCATAGAGCGTGTCGGAAATCTGCGTCTTCCTTTGAGCCCAACAGGTGATCGATCCGCCGATGAGCAGAGTGAGAAGACCCACGGCGGTCAGAATGTGCGTTCGCTTCATACGAGATATCCTTTTGAGGGAAGTCTGTGGCTACTTGCTCGGCGTCGCCGGTTTGTCGCTGGGAACGGGAGTCACTTTGCGCTGTTTCAGGTCGAGGACAGCCTCACCTGCCTTGAAACCGCGCGCCGCCAACGTGCCGGCCTGAAAACTGTTGAAGTCGTTCATCAGCTTTTGTTGCATTTCCTGCAAGACCTTGAGCCGCGCCTGCGTCTCGGCGGCCTGTTGCGCGTATTCCTCATAGAGATCCGCGAACCGGTCGATCTGACGAGTCTCCGCCGGAGTCAGATCCGCGCCCGGGCTCTTTGGATTGGCGCCCGGAGCAGCGGAAGGCGTCGGCGCAGATTGCGCGGTCTCCGTCGATTGGGCGTGGGGACGTGTGGTCGAGAACAAAACAATGACGAGCGACAGTAACAGCGTGTGCTTGACGAGTGTCTGCATGGTGTTTTCCTCCGTGATTTGATTGGTGAATCAGGAAACAAACTGCGCCCGTCGCACTTCGCCAGTGAGGGGCAGTGGCAGTGCGAAGAGGCAGAACTCGTCGTAAGCCCAAAGGCTAATTCCGCCAAGATGGGCGCGGCCCGCGAGCGTCAACACGCGTTGCCACGGCCACGGGTATCCGAAGACGCCGACAATGTGTCGCGATTGGGCGGAAGAAAAGCCTTGCTGGCTCACTGGAAACTGAATCGCCGCCGTAGCGTTGCTCATCGCTCCGCTACTGGTGTAGCCAAACGCTTCCGCACGGAAGGAGGAGAACTGGCTCGGCGACCAACTGGTCGGCAAATTCACAAAGTAGTTCAACTGTCGCGTGGCCGGATCGTTGACGTCCATCGGCCACAACACTTCAAACTGTGCGCTCGGATACGACGCCAGCACATACGATTGGATCGCGCTTACATGCGCATCGAGTTGTCCGCGGATGAACGCGGCGTCCGTGGGCCACGCGCTGGGATTGTCGTTGTTCGTAAGAAAAACATGTAGCGCCCGGCCGTTGGCAGCGAGAAACTGCGACGTCGTGTAGCTGTCGTAGTATGACATGCCCGATGCATTCGGCGTGTACCACCATTGAACTTCGCCGAATTGCAGCGCAGGGGTGCTGCCCGCCGCAGTCATGAGCTGCGCGGTCTCGAGATAAACCTGTTTCCAATAGCTCTGTGTTTCAGGACGGAACGCTGTTTGGATGCTGTTGTTCGACGTGAGCACCGAAGTTCCATCCGGATACTGCTGTGCGAAGACCGCCGGCGGATTGATCAGTTCCGTGGAGTACGAAAAAATCGTGCTCATGCCGAGGCCGCTCAATGTGCTAGCGAAATCCTGATGCCAGTCGCGCGTACCGCGGTTGAGAGCGGTCGCGAACGCAGGGTCGACTTGCCAAGTGCCGACGACTCCCCCTGTCAAACTGCCGCTGACGCCAATCGTCTCGGTGCCGGCTCCGATTACCTGCACGCTCGTGGCAAGGCTAAAGCTTGGATCGCGCGCCGTGACCGTGAGCACCGTGCCAGAGTAAGTCGCGAAAATGGCGCTGAAGTTCTCGTTGATCTCAAACGCGAGCGCCTGCACGATGGTGTCGAGCGTGTCACCAATCTGAACGAAATGCCCTGCGGCCGAAGAGTCGAAGTTCAAGAAGATCTGATCGTTCGGCGTTGCCGTTCCCGAGAACGTGTACACAATTTGTGGAAATGAGCCGCCGCTTCTCGAACGCTCACAAAACTGGCCGATTCCGACGAAGTGATCGACTTGGCCTTGAACGCCGAGCTGGTGTATTCCCCATGCCAGCCGTTGCGGCGAGAGCGACAACGCCGCCGTATCGAAGTCCGTGGCGAATCCTACTTGGCTTGTCGTCACGGCAGGATCGTTCCAATCGCCGGGTGCGACAGCCTCGATGAAATCGATGTTGCAGTTCCATCCGCTCGACGCCGCATTCTTTGCGCCGCTGACCGTGACACGCACAGTGTGCAATCCCGGTGCGATGCCGGCGGCGAGTTTTACAAGTGCGCGATAGGAATCGTAGGCGCCGCCGTAGAGATCCTGGTTGGGTTGGCTCACTCCGTCGAGTGTCACCAACGCGATCCCGCTGAAGTTGTCCTGATAGACTCCGGCGTAAAGATCGTGCGTGTACGGCGAGTGATAAGTCAGTTGCAGGTAGTCGCCGCCGGTGGCAGAAGCGGAATAGCCGCCTGCCGAGTATTGACCGTCGACGCGCGTCCAGTTCCCGGACCGCACCACATCGCCGGAATCGTCTTCGTAACGCACTCCGGGATTTGCTCGTTTGAGAAGCGTCGACCCGGAACCGGTGATGCTCCAGTTCGTGAACTGGGCCGAGAATTCCTGAAACGCCATCGCTTGCGAATCCGGCAGTGGCGGCGAGAACAGCCACTGCATCTTGCGGATCGGCGACGCTGGGACGGTTCGTCCCGTGATGTCGGTGATCGATCCGAACGGCAACGTGACTTGCCATGTCGGCGTATGACCGCCAGAGCACTGGAAAACAGATGGCGACCACGTTTCAGTGGGCGTCGCTTGACCGCCGCCCGTCATATTCGTGCTCGTCGTCGGAGAAATAGTTGTTCCGCCTGTCGCCGCGGCTTGGTACGCGATGCGATTCCCAACGGTGCCGCCTTGCCACGACACCAAGAGAATCGTTGACGTGCCGCCCGATCCTGGCCAGAAAGCCGCCACACCGGTTGTAGTGTTATTCCCGCTGTTTGCGTTGATCGCGTTGGCGAGTTGCTGCGAGATCGTACCGGTTCCGTCGCCTGGTTGTACCGTGTAGCTGCTTGTGAACGACGTGCCGCTCGCCAGCGTTATCGTCACCGACGCCTGATCGCCCGAGACCGGTGTTCCGCCGATCGTCACGCCGCCTGTTGCCTGGATCAAGTGGCCGACCGTCAGCGTGTATCCACGAATCAGGTTCGCGTCGTTGCCTTTCCGAAGCGTGGTGAGGATCAAATCGCCGGCGCCACTGCCCGCGGCCGCGGTCATGCTCGTGGAACCGGAGTTAATCTGGCTCACCAGCGACGCCACGGCGAGCGCGGGCGATTCACCGTTTGTCACAATTGTGTAGCTATACGCCTCGCCGAAAAACAACACCTTCACGGCGTCGTTGGCTGTCATCGTTCCGCCGAGCGTGACGGTCGCCGATGCCGGTCGGTGTGAGTCGCCGGTGACCGGCGTCGCGTAGTTCTGTAGCGCCACTTGATACAACGACTCCGGCGTTCCTGCGTAAACGTTGAGATACGGGAAGCCCGTGTATGGAAAGATCGCCGAGGCGATGTCGGCCAATCCCGAGTGGGCGTAGTCGTAGCTCAGCGTTAATCCCGTGAAGTCGCCGTTGGGCAGATAGCGGAGCTGGGGGTGTTCGAAATCATTGTCGCGATTCCACTCCAAGATCACGTTGTCGGTGAGCGCGTTGAAGCGGCCGCTCAGTTCGAAACCTGTCGGCGTCGCATGATGAATCGTCCCAATCGCGCTCTGCGGCGAAAAGGACGCCACGTACAGGGTCCGATCGGGCTGCATCTTGGTGATGGTTTCCGGCATATCGCGCTACAGTCGAATCACTAGCGTCAGATCCTGGCCTGCGGTTGAACTTCCGATTCCGGTCAGGTCGAAAGTGAGCAGGTCGCCTTCATTCAGCGTGGGCAACGACGCGCCGCTCACGCTCGGAGTCGATACGGTCTGTCCGTCTGGAATAGTGAGTGTGGCGTACGGCGAACCGTTCCGTCTCACCAAGATCGTGACCGCCGCACCGGACGGCGCCGCCCCCACGATCGCGTAGATGTCGCGAACGCTTCCAGTCGTATGCACGGAAAGCGGCGCCATCACGTCGGACTCCACGAACAACACGCCGTTTACCTGAACGCTAAACTGGCCGCCTTGGTTTGTTCGCAGTCCTTGCAACGCGCCGCTCTCACTACCGTCGGGCGATGCGATCAAGAAGTTGGTCACCGCCGTCGGGCTATTCCCGAAGGTATTGGTTACCAGTAATTCCACCGACGCGATTCGCGCGCACGGCATCGATTCGACCGCACTCCACAGCGCGGCCGCCGAAGAACTGAGGAAGTTCAGAGCGAACGGGTACACGAAAATCTTGCTCGTTTGCAGAAATACCACAGCGGCACTTGAATGGCCGCTCGCGGTGGAGCCCATGCGGCCTCGTTGCACGGTCCACGTAGTTCCACTAATCGCTTGGATAGTCACCGTCTCCATGTCGATCGCCACCATGCTGCCCACAGTGAAGCCCGTCGACGACGCAACCTGAATCGTTGTAGCGGACGACGACACGGCCGCCGCTAGAGTCGTCGAAGTGGTGCTCGACTCGTCGATATAGTTCACCGTGTATGTGCACGACGTGATCCCGTTGGTGTTTGTCAGACTCGTGAACGCTGGGAGTTGAAAAACAATCGTCCCATTTCGCGGCGCACTCACGCCGAGCGTTGGAAGCGGCGGAAGTCCCGTATCGCCGACGATGGGTCCCGCTCCGCCGATGGTCCAGGCCGTTACTGCCGCCAAGCCGTTGGGCGATTCGTTGTTCTGCCCGTCGGCAGCCACGCCTTGTACCAGCACCACGCGGCTGTTTTGGTTGGGCACAATGAACTGTGCGGGACTCGATTGCGCCGAGCATCCCGGACGCCACGCGGGGTCCTCCACAAGAAACACGCTTGTGCCGTCGGGCGGAATCGGCCAGTTCGGCGTCACGGAAAGCGTGGTGGCGCTGTTGGACGCGATCGTGGCGATTTGACCGGCGCCCGTGCCGCTCCAGATTCGCACCAGGAATCCTTGATATTGATTCGTCGTTAGGCTGAGGCTCGACGCGCCGATCTGCGACGGTCCGAAGATTGTGGCTCTGATTGGTGCGAGCTGCTGGTACTTCCAATAGAAGTTGGCATGATCGAAGAACGCATCGGGCTGCGGTACGTCCTGAACTGTGGCGCCGCCGTTATCGTTGTACGAAGTCGCGGGCGGGACTCCACTGGCGATCCGAAACAGCTTCAGCGGTGTCGAGCCGCGGTAGACGTTGAAGGACGCCGCGTTCGATCCCAACTCGACGCCTGTGAGCGTGACCGTGTTGGTATTGCTTCCGCTGGGAATCGCCGCACTCACGGCGAACGATGGCGGCGACTCCAGTCCCGACGCATCGGTAGCCGTGAGCGCGTAAAACAGCGTCTCGTTGCCTGGAAGCGTTCCACCTGTTGGCCCGACCGTCGCTGTCAAATCCACGAGCGGGGGGCCAACCAACTTCGAAAATGTCGTCGCCGGCACCGCGAAGGGCACGACCAGTTCCACGGCGGCCGATCCGTCTGACGCAATGGTTGAGGATTCCGCGATATCCCAGTCGAAATCATCGTCCGCACGTGGTTTGGTTCCTGCCAGAGGGAAGGGAGCGCGTGAAACAGAGCCAGGTTGACCGGGGACGCCATACGGCGGAGCGAATTGTCCGTTCGAATCGCTGTACCATGCATCGTCGTGTGCTTGCGCCGTCACTTGCACAAGGCGGAAATTCTGCTGCGGCGATAGCTTGAGGATGCGGAACAGCTTGTTGACCCAACCTTCTTTCGCATAGGTAATCGAGATGATCTGTCCCACCTGTTGGCCGAGTGCCTTCACCGTGGTCAGGAAGGTCACGAACTGGTTTCCGTCAATCGACTTGTTCAACGCGAAGGCCGCCACGCGTTCCGCTTGGTCGTAGGTCGGAATGCCATCGACGATCAGCGTTTGCGTGACTTCCTGGCCAACGAGATCCTGGTCTTGCATGTCGTCGATGGCGAAGGAATCCTGCTGATAGCTGTTGAACGCGTCTTGAAACTCAAACGCCAGCCGATTCGGCGTGTCGGTGATTGAGCGATAGGTGACCTTGAGACTCGATGCGCCGTTAGGTTGTCGCACGATGCTCGACGAGTCGTAGCAATACGCCGGCCATCCGCCGTTGATCGCCGCCGTGGCATTCGAGCCGTAGGGCAGTGACGGCTGCTGCGTGGCAATCGTGTTTTCCACGTTCAGGTGGAGCAATCCATCCGTGCCGTACGTAAAGAACAGGCGCGCATTGGTGCGGATTCCCAAAATCACTTCGGACGCGGGTCGCCGGTCGGGCAGCATTAAGTTGCATTGGAATCGCGGTACCGAAACCGTGGTGCCCTTGTTATCCGTCGCAGCAATCGTGGCCGCGCAATACGCCGCGGCCGCTGCAAAGCTTGGCAGGTTCATTTCCGCAGTCGTCCAACGACTCTGTTTCAGAACATCGAGCAAGATCCACGCCGGATTGTTCGTGAAACTCCACCCGAGGGAATTGCCGCTCGAGTCGAATGTCTCGACCTGCCGTCCATCGACGAGCACTTGCACATTTGGAACGCTCGACCCATTGCTAATGCTGTTGGGAACAACCACACTCAGGTAGGCCATCGAACCGTAGGGATCGCCCTGTGGGTTGCCGTTAGAATCGGTGAAGTTTAGATCGAACTCGCCGTAGATCGATCCGCTGTTCACTACGTTGTACCAACCGGACGCGTTCATGTTCCGTCCAGCGATAGCGGCGGGAATCTGGTAGCCGTTCACCACGACCATCCGAATGCTCTGGATTTGTCCGAGAGAGACGAGGCAGTCCATGCGCGTCAAGTTGCCGTCGTTGCGAAGGACGGTGATGATCGGCTCGATCCAACCCGTGCCGTAGACCATCGGGATCGGATCGTTGTACTGCGCGACATTCGGTTGAACCGCCGAGGGAACCATCGACGGCGAGCCGAACGGCCGGACGCTAATGGTCGGCGGCAGGAACTCCAGTCCGCCAAAGCGCCGCGTCGGGCGGCCGACCACTGCGCCGGTGGAGTGCGACTTCTTCAATGGCGCGGAGAGCGTGTAGGTGTACGGTCCAGAGCCGGATTTGCTAACGATGGAGCATTCGTCTTGGCTCCCGCCAGAGACGCTAGGATCAAGACCGCCGCCGATGTCGATCGTTTGTCCCACGGGGCCGACATCGTTCGTAACGCTGATGCTTGTTGCACCGCTCGAAGCCGGCGCGGCGAGCGTGGAGCAAGCGTCTTGGCTGAGCATGCCGCGTTGAATGCAATCCTGACGCGTGTAGCTGCACGTTGTAAACGGAGTGCTGCCGCTTTGGAACGCACCTGATCCGCCGGCGATATCCGGCGAATAGCCGCATGGATAGAACGGCGAGTTCCGGTCGTTCACGGCGGCTGTGCGCTGCGCGACCGTTTGTGGAAAGGACCATGGACAGCGGCGCTGAATACGGAACGGCGGCATGTACACGCGCTGCATGTTCATGCTATTCACAGCCGTCACTTGTAACTCCAGGTCGGTGACTTTATCCGGCGGATTGAAGTAGCCGGTGAAGGGAATCAGCGAATCCGACGCCGGCGAATTCGTTGCCAAGCTATAAAAGAGAAATCGCGCGGTGACCGTCGCGCCTTTGAATCCCTTGATCATGTCGATTTCTGACATTTCCGAATCGGCATTCCCGAGGACCAACGTGAGGCGCGGAATCTGATCGATTCCTTGCTCGCTCATCGCCTGGATTTCGAAGAAATTGTGACGCACCACGCGCGCCTCGTACGCTGTGCCGCTGTACGTAACCGCGTGCGTGCACCAATGCGACACTGAGCCGTCCGGAAACGTCACGTCGAACAACAGCAGCGGCGTTTCCGCCAGCGATTGCTCTTTGAGGACCGGAATCGTTGTGCCCATTAGGCGTGCTCCACTATGGAAACGCTGACTTGGTTTTGGCTAGGCGCAATCACGCGATGCGAGAAGTTCTGCGAATCGAAGCAACAATTTGGATGAAATCCTGAAACGGTTGTGGTTCGCGCGTACGCTCCGGGGCCGGGCGCGACGACAAGCTGCGCGCCGAAGAACTCGGCGCTGCCGCCGACCGGAAGATCGACCGACCAAACAATCTGCGATCCGGTGGCCGCGAATACGCCCGTCACGGAATACCGCTTCCACGTTCCCGTTAGCGAAAGGATTGTCGAAACGCTCTGGCTGCCGCCGTCGCTGACGCGCAACGTTACGGCCGAGCTTCCAATGAGCCAGACGGACGCAGTCAGTGTCATGCCCTGCGGATTTACCGCCAACGCCTGCGAGATCGTGTTCACTGCGCCGCTTGTATTCGTGAGCGATTGTGCGGCCGATCCTCCGAGTGGATCCGCGATTCCCGAGGCGATTGACAAACCCGAGGGCGTGGTGGCTTGCCACGGTGCTTGTGCGAAGTTCTCGCTCCACTGGAGAAGGTTGTCCAACGGATCGAGAAATGCGAAGCTGTCATACCCACCGTTGCAACTCGCATAAAAACTCTGGAGCGTGGTGGCCTCGGCGTCCGTGAGCGGCCCGAATTGCAGATTCCATCGGGACAGCGGCGTCGACTGGTCTTGCGCGCGCAGCTCCGAGTAATCCGGCATGCGGTTGACGCGCGACGTGAATCGCTCCTCGCGCGACAGCGGCAGCGTAAAGATCGTTGGGAAGATCTCAAGCATGTTCGTAGATCGTCAGCGAGGTGTTGTTCAGCGTTTCAGCGTTCTTCTGCGAATGATCGAAGACATCGTTGGAGAACGAGCAGTTCGTGTGGGTCGTTTGATCCCAGGGATCGATGAACGTAAACACACCGTACTGTCCCTGCTGTTGCTCGAAGAACGCTTTTAACGTCGTGATTTCGCCGGAGTCCAGCTCATTCAACGCGACGGTCCACGTTCTCTTCGGTGCGACCGCGTCACGATACGCTTGTCGAGCAAAATTCAGGAAAGTGTACGACTCCACGGGAATCGAGGCGGCTCGCGTCAGTGGATACTGCGCCACAGCCCCGGTTCTGAGCGTTGGAAATGTTCCCGGCATGATTACCTAAAGACTCTCGCGGATCAATTGATTGATCGGGTGCAAGTTCAACATCGCGGTTCGCACGGCTGACGCCAGCGCCGGCGCGTTATCTTGAAACGATTGCGCATCCATCGCGCTCACGTTCACGGTGATGTGTGTGGCAGACGTCGCCGGCGCGTTGCCTGAATTTGGTTCGATGCGTGCGGCGCCGTCCGCGGAAGTTCCGGCGACCGGGAATCCCGGCGCGTCGGTGACTTCGAGTGTCTGCGGAATTGGCGGGATATAGGGATTCAGGAGTTGTCGCGGGCTTGGGCCGGAGAAAAGATCGAACAAGCCCGCCGCCAGCGCTCCGAGGCCGAGGAGACTGCCGAATCCTCCCAGCAAATTTCCGAAGATTCCAGCGCCGCCTCCACCGCCCAACAGGCTGCCCAGTCCGCCGCTTTCACCGCCGGCAGAGCCGAGCAATCCGCCGAAGCCGCTCTCGAGTGGCGACAATCGCGCTGCGGCCGTATTCGCGGTAATCGCCGACGTGTTGGCGGTCTCGGCCGCCAGGAGCGATCCCAGTGCGCGCGTCAGTTCGGCGATCGCCTGCGCAGTGGGATCCGTGGCAGATCCGCCGGAAAACGGAATGCCGTACCCACCCCTTCCGCCGCGCGATCCGCCTCCTCCGAGAAGCGAGATCACCTGGCGCGCGACTTGCAGGCCGAGCATCGTAGGATTGCTCGCGTGCAGGCGCGTGTTATAAGGACGAACCTTGACGCTGCTGTTGCGGCGGTGTCTGGAGTTAAACATTCTGGTTTTGAAGCTGTGTTTCAGTTTCGAGCAGAAGAAATGCGTCGACCTCGCGCGCCGGCCACTGCCGAAGTCCTTCGCTCGTCAGCGGAGCGCGAAGAACGCGAGCAGCCATGAATTGACTGACCCACCACTCGCTATCGCGGGTGATGTAGCTCACCGGGCACTCGTTCAGGACGACCGATTCGAGCTTGCCGTGCGGATCCCGCCATCCCCAGACGATGCGTTCGTCATCGGCGCACCAGAGTTCGGGGAAGAATCGCCGGCAATTTCGCTTGACATGGAGACCGCCGCGGACGCATTTTCCGCACTCCCACGCATCGCGCGGTCCGGCTCCTCGCCCGCGCAGGAAGTGGAAGGCGGCTCGGAGTTTTTTCTTTCTTCGTCACTCAAGCCGGTCTCGCGGCGAACCACGGCGAGAATTTCTGCGACAAGACTCTCGGGTCCCGCCTCGATGAGCGAATCGACCGTCGCGAGTGCGCCGTCGATCTCGAGGCCTTGGATTGAATCCAACGCCCAGCGCAATTGGATGGCGTCCATCTCCGCTGAGATCAACGCTGTTTGCGCCGCGCGCTCGGCCGTGTCTTCCAAAATCGCTAATCGCGACAGCGCTTCCAGGTGATCGCGAAGGGTTCTTGCCAAGTTCACCCGCCGTTGAAATGACACGCGGCGGAGGCGATACTGTACGCCGGGAATCGCCTGCGATTCCACATCGATGGTGCTCGTGTAGTTCATAGCCGATTACGCGAACGCCACAAAGATTTCAGCGTTCGGCGTGCCGTTTCCGGCGCGCGATCCGGAGAATTTCCAGACCAATTGTTTCTGGCCGGTGTCGCCGGTAGGAATTTGCGGCGTCAACGCGCTCATGTAGACGCCGAACATACTGCCGGTATTCGTTCCTAACTGCAGGAACGCCGTCACCGACTGCCGGCTGCGCGCGGCGTTGTAGAGCGCGGCAGTCGCGGCGTCATCGAGTTCGAAGACATCGAAGTCGAACGTGACCTTGCGTTGTCCGGCTATCGCCGCTTGCGGCGTGCAATTGCCGAATTCGTTGCCGCGGAGCTGAAATCCGTTCTGCAGTTGCAGCTTGGCGCTTGAGAGCGTTGAGAACTTTGCCGTCGCGAAACCGTTCGCCGGACTGCCGAGCCAAATCTGGCCGAGACAGCCGGCCAGCGGAATTCCATTGTTCGTTTGCGAAGACGGTTCCGATGGAAATACGCTCAATCCGCCTTGACCCGAAGTGAACGTACCCGAATCGATCACGTCTTGACCGACTCCCGAGAACGACACTTGATGGAAGTCGCCGTTGACGTTGACTTGCAGCTCCTCGACCGCTCCGCCGCACAGGATTCGCTGCTGCGCCGTTGACGGAGACCAATAGTCGAACAGCGACAATGTCGGCGGCGTGTCGCCCAGCGGATATGTCACCGTCGGCGTGATCGCCGTGGCGGCGGGCGGGGCTGTCGAGAACGGCGGATCGACGGTCACGGCCGTCGACGAGTTCACCGCGGTGACAAATCGCACTTCCTTACCGGCGGCAATCGCCTGGCCGACGCTCAAGTTGTGCGCTGCCGAGAACAGGATGGAACTGGCGGTGCATCCCGAGATCGCGGTGCCGCCGGCAAATGTTTCTGGCGAACCGCCGCAGGCCGCGCGAAAAAACGGATCCATATTTGGCGCGGTGCCTGCGGCGCCGCTTGGGATCAGATACGACTGCACGTCGAACTTCGCGCTGCGCTGTCCGCCCGGCGCGACGCCCGCGAAGCTGCGGCTGCCGGTCTTGTCCTGGCGTTCCAGATACGATTGCACAAGTTCGATCGAGGATTTCAGGAATCGAAATGCGTTCGACGGCGCGGCCGATGGGACGGCGCCGTAGCTCGATTCGAGAGCGGCGTATTGGCGATTGAGTTCAGTTGAGACGTAGGGCATGTGTTTACCAGTGGGATCGAAGGTTTAGGGCTTGGGTGTCAGGTTCGCGTGGTGAGAAAACGGCGCGGATCATTTATCGGCACGAACAGGCGCTCGTGGCGCTCCGCCGCGTTTCCAGTAAAAACCTGACACCGAAACCCTAAGGTCGGCAGCAAGAACCTAGAACGAAACGAATTGCTCGAGACTCAAGTAGAGCTTGGCCGTTTGCAGAAAATTGTCGCCGCCTAAGCGCGCGGGACCGTACTGCACCGCGTATTGACCGCTGAAGATCATTCCGGGTGTCCACTCGCCCTGCGACGCTTGCAGGACGTCGAGGATCGCCTCGACATACCGGTGCAAGGAACTTTCCAGATTGTCCGGAAGCTCCGCGCTGATTCGCAGCTCGAGGCCCAGTTCGATGGTTCCGCTGAACCACGCAAATTTCTCGCGATTGTCGTTCTGCGACTCCTCGCCCCACAGGAAAATCGCGGGATACTCGTAATCGAGGTTCTCGTCGGCGAGCTCCGCGGACAAGTTCATCGTCACGACCTGCGAGTTCGGGATGCGCGTCATGATGACGCCGTCCCGTGCCTCGATCGCGGCCATCTGCACGTTGACGCCGGAGTCCGGATTGATCAGCAGCGCTTGCAGTCGATTCAGCGCCGCCGCCGTGGTTTGCGCCATTTGCGTTAGCCTCTCTGGAGCGTGCGTGGCACGGTGCGCAGAATGTCGAACGGCTGGCCGTTGCCGGGCGCCGGTCCCGTGACCAGTCCCGATACCGGCTCAGTCCACGCGTAGTAAGGATTGATCGGCGTGTAGAACTGCTTCTGCTCCTGCCCGGAAACCGACGACACGTACGCGTACCAGCCCGTCGCGTTCGCCGGCGGCGCCGCCGGCTGAACCATCAGGAGCTGATTCGCGCCGACGGCTAAGCTTGTTTCCGCCGCCGGCATGCTTTCCTGGCCCGTCTCGTTGGTCCACGTCGTTTGGACCGAATAGTTCGCCGCTGCGAGCGATCCGCCACTCACCGCGGTCAGCGTCGGCGCGCCGGGCGCAGGCAACGGCCGATTGACCAAGCCAAGGCCGATCGTCAGGCAATTGTTTTCCGCCGATTCCGCCAGTCCGCGATACTCATTCCACTTCGGCAGATACTTGTCGTTCAGTTTGCGATTGTAGGCGTCGCGATAAACCGAAGCGAGCGTGGCGAAAATGTGCCACAACTGCAGCGACTTCGTCACCACCACCTGTTCCAATCGAAAACCGTTGCGGACCCAGCCGATCAAATTGCCATCGTCGGGTTGCGTGCTGGTGGCGAGTAGTTCGATACCGACTTCGGTCTGCGCCAGACCCAGTTTCGTGTCCAGGTTGATCGATTCGGCAACGGCTACCTGGCGGATTTCCGATTCGTAATCCGCCAGTTGGTCGACCGTGGAGATTGGTCCGTCTGTGAAGAGCATTGAGTCTCCGCAAGGCGGCGTCAAACCGCCGCCGTCCAAATTTGGATTATTCGGTGGAAACCGGAACCACACTCACCGAGAACGAAATGCTCGGCGACGTGCCGGTAATGGTCCAAGAGGCTTGCAGGTAGTGGCCGATGCATTGGCCCAGGTTCGCCCACGACGCGCGCAGCACCGTGGAACCGCTGGTCACCGCGGGGAACGTGTAGGCGTTAGCCCAGTTGATGCCGTCCGCGGAATCCTGCAAGGTGACGGTGATCGAGGGCGACGTGCCCGCCACGCTCGACACTTTCAAGAAGCACGCGATCTCGGTCATCTGCGAGACATTCAACGGGACGCTGGACGTGCCGGAAGCCGTGGCGCCGGTTTGCGACGTCAAGATCAGATTCTGATTGCCCATGAGAGTTGTCCTTTAGCTTTTCGTTTCGTTCTTGCCGCGCGCGGAGGCCGCCGGTTTCGCAGACAGCGCGCGAGCCTGCTCTTCGGTGATCACGCTCACTTGAATGCTGGCGGCGGCGCGACGGCGCTTTTCCTCGACCTGATTCGCGCGCACTTGTTCGCGATAGCTCTCGGCGTCGGCATCGCTCGCTTGTTCCGCGACGCCTTCCACGATCATGCGCGCGGCCACCGATCGCGGAGCTTCGGTGAATCGACCGGCGCGTCCGCCTTCCGGCGTTTCCTTGCTGACCAGAATCACTTCGTCCGGCAGCGTGGCTTCGATCTCGCGCAACTTGCGGTAGAAAGTCCTGATTTCCATGATTTTTTAGCCTCGAGGCCCGAGGCACGAGGCCCGAGTGGAAGAACTGCAAGCCTTCGACTCTGGCCTCGGAACTTTAGGCTCGGGCCTATGTTTTAGCTGTTGACTTGCACGCCGAAGCCGTTGCGCAGCACCGCCGTGCCGTAAAGCACGTCAACGGTGAACTGCTGCGCCAGAGTGTTCGGCTGGTAGCTCATGATCACGCGCATACCGAAGTTGCCCATTTCGGCGTACTCGGCGATCGCGCCGGTGCCGGGGATCGGTTGCGGCAGACGGCGGACCACCAACCCGATCGCATCCTTGGAGAACGCGATGTTGTGCGTGTTGGTGACGCCGCTGGAGGTCGTCTGCGGAACGTACTGCGAGCGGTAGACCAAGAAATCCTTGATCCGGCCGACGTTGCCGCTGATCAAAGCATCCGCGCCGGGCTGTCCCGTCTTTTCGAATTCGCTGAAGCGCGGGATTTGGCGCAACGCGGAATAGAAGTCCGAGTTGCACACGAGATATTTCTGCTGTCCGGCCGGCACTTTCGCTTTGAACAGCGCCGATTCCGCCGAATCGATGGTCGCTTCGGTCGGCGCCGTTCCCGCCGTGCCCACCGCGGTGTTGCTAGTGAAACCGGCATAGAGGCCCAGGATGCTCGACTCGATGTTTTCGGCGATTGCCACGACCGCCGGCTGCATGTATGTCTTCAGCAAGTCGGGCACGGCCAGGACTTTCGTGACGTCCGGCACTTGAAAGGTCGCTTCCACGTGCGTGTTCAGCACGATCTGCGCGTTGCCCAGCGACGGATTCTGCGGCTGGACCGCGTTGCCCTCGGCGATGTTGTTCGCCGTGAGCTGAGGAGCGATGGGAACGTTGACGGTGTCGCCGGCCTGCGCCAGCACCGGTTCATAATTCCGGTTCACCAGGTTTCCCATCACCAAGTTGCCGACCAGCGCCGGCAGCGCGTCGGCAGCCACCAGCTTGACGATGGCCTGCGCGACGTTCGTTGAAGTGATTGCGGGCATTTGTTCTCCTTGAAGGAATGTCACCGACACGGCGCGATGAGCGTCGCGGGAAGAATCCGCGATTCCCATTCACCTCGGTGGTTGTTGTGGTTTAGAGGATCAAGCCGCCCATCGCATGGGAGGCCACGCGAGCGATTTCCTGGCGCGCGCGTTCCATTTCCTCGGCGGACATGCCGGGACGGATGCGGTCCAGGTCGAAAGTGGATTGGCCGGCGGCGCTGGAGCGGGAAGGGGAAGTCCCGGCGCCGCCGGCGATTCGCGGGGGCTTGAATTCCGGATTGGCCGTGACCCACTGCGAAAGGTAATCGTGCAGCGGCACAGCGCCATCATCCGTTTGCGCGACCAATCGGTCGCCGTCGCGGCGTACATCGTCGCGAACAGCCTTGAACGCCAGATCCACTTTCGTTACGCCGAGCTGTTGCAGCTCGCTCTTGATGTTGGCGTAGCGATCGGCCTGTTCGGCCGCCTCGCGGGCCCGGCGTCCTTCGTCGATCAGCTCGTTAACGCGCCGCTCGAGCGTCTCGCGTTTCTTGCGTTCTTGCGCAAGTTCGGAGTGCATCATCGCATCCTGAGGATCGCTCTGCGCCTTCTGGCGCTCTTGAAACTGCGCGATCGCTTGGCTGACGGTCTGCTCGATCAGGCTCGAAAGGTCGGCCGTCGACGAGCTCATGGAGGAACCAGGAACGCTGGCGGGAACGGGCATTTCGGGAATCGCTTCGTTGCTCATGCTTGATCAATCTCCCTGGCAATTTGGTTCTTCAAGGCCGGCTCGGAATCGTCGAGCATCTTCAGAGCCAGGCGTTTCTGCACTTCTTTGCGGAACGTCGGCGAATCGGGAACGATTTCGAGAATTTGCTGCGCGTCGTGCAACTCGATGGAGAGATCGGCGATGTCGAACTGGTCGAGACCTTTTACATCCACACCGATTTCGTCCTCGCGCGCGCCGGCGACCATCTGGAGCGTGTGCTTCATCGCTCCCTTCAGCATGTCGCCGTAAGCGCGCAGCACTTCTTGCGTGATGCTGTAATCGCGCTGCTTGCTGACGCCCGATTGTCCCAGGTTGCGCGACTCATTTCCGCCCGCTTGGACCATCAGGTAGCACACGCGGTAAATCTCATCCTTCAAACGATCGAGATTGTCCTGCGCAATCTGGTAGACCTTGCCTTCCGGCTCAGTCCAACCGAACCGATCTTGCGGTCCAAGCTGGATGTAATAACTTTCGCCGACCACTTGATGCCAATCGCGCTCGGAGTAAATCACCGGCATCGCAAACAAGCCCATGTGCAGCGCCCAGGAGAGCGCATTCGACTTGTTGAAATGCTCGATCTGAAGGAGCGCGCCTTTGTTGGCGAGCCATAGACCGTCGCTCACCGTGATCGGCACCACCGGAACGCGGCCCAGTGCGCTCAACGAATGCGGACCCGATTCCACGAGCGGCGCCTCTGTGCCGAGCGGCGATACGCGGTCCGGCGAGCAATCCAACTGATACTTGCGAAACTCGTGGCGATCGAAGTAGGTCCACGTGGTGCGCTCCACCATAACCGGATTCTCGAAGGATTCCTGGAAGCGCTCCTTGGTGCGGATCACGATCCACTCGAGGTTCCCGGCGGAGTCCATCTTGTAGTTCGGAACGTCGAGCGGCGTGTAGTTCACCAGGTAAGCGCGCGATTTTCCGGCGGCGTCTTCTTCAGCGCGGCTCTGGAACGATCCGCCGTCGACGCGGGGAAAGTCCACCAGCACGAACGACTGCTGATAAATCAGCGCTTGCACAAACGCTTTACGGAAAAACTCCACGATGTCGGTGCCGGCGAGATCGCAGTCGTCGAGGAACAGGTTGTAGAAGCTTTCCTGTTGCTCGGCGCCGGTGAGCGAAATCATCGGCTCGGTGCGCAACAGCGTCGCCGCGAACCAATCGATGATCGAACCGATGTAATTCTCGTAGAAAACTCGCGACAGCCGCTCGTAGTAGACTTCCGCCGGCTCTTTCTGACGCTTGGGCAGGAAGAATCCGGCGTTGACGCGCATGACTTCGCCACCCGTGTAGAGATCGGAGTAGCGCCGCCACATCGTCTTGCGAATGGCGTAATCGGGATGTTCGCGATCCAGCGTTTCGATGGGAAGGGAAGTCATAGTAGTCGTCTGGTTTTTTCGCCAATTTGCCCCGTAAACGCCTGGCACAAGTAATAGCCAAGCGCGTCGGACGTGTGCGTTCGCGCCGCGTCGCTTTCTTTATCGATCTGCGAACTGCCGGGCTTGTAGACCACTTGTTCGAGGTCGGCGATCAATTCCTTGCATCGCGGATCGATCATTACTTGCCGCTGTCCCTCCGCGTTTTCGAAGCGCGCGTTCACTTGGTTCAAGCGATCACGCACCGGCGGATTGGCGGACGGAACCTGAAGGCGCACATCGAATTCCGGGAGTCCGCGGAAAAACTCGCGGATTACGTCGTAGTCAGACCGTCCGGAGACGCTGTGGCTGTGCGCGCCAGACGCGTCTCCATAAATCAACACTCTGCGATTGGGGCCGGCACCATGCTTGCCCCACCGTGCTACGAATTCCCGGCAGACCTCCGGAGTGGAAGAGGTCGGCAACACGATTTCGTCAAGAACCCAGACTTCGTCGTCGTGCCGCTGGCAAATCAGCGAGCACATCGGGGAAACGTTGAAATCCCATGTCCAGTGGATCGGCAGGACTTCGTTGTACCCGGCTTTCCGCACGTGATCCGCGCGAGAGAACGCGTAGTACGCGCGTCCTTGCCGCACGTTCAGGAAGCGGCCGAGCACTTCCTGTTCGTAAAACTTTGGATCGTAGGATCGCTTCAGGCGATCGTAGTAATCCGGCACCGCCTCAAGAATGTGCGTATTCTCGAACGGCTCAGCCTGGATCAACTCGTATCCGTCGCCGCCCGATGCGAATTTCCGATGTACCCAATCGAATCCCTTGGGTGTGAAGACGCCGAATCCGCACAGCCGCTTCGCTTGCGGATCGCGGAGCCGCGCTTCGAGGCGCAGCCACGCGTCTTCGGTCGCGTAGGTCAGTTCGTCGACGCCGAACCAAGCGAGGTTGGGACCGCGCAGATACTCGAAATTCTCGAGAGAACGGAACAGAATCTCCGATCCCGAATCGAGCAGCGTGACGCGGCCCTCCGCCAAGTTCACTTCGTGCTTCAACTCGGCCTTGTCGCAAATCTCGAAGAACTGGCGCTGCGTCGCATCGCGTAGCATCCGGTACGTGGGCGCTGCGATCAATCCGAGCCTGCCCGGATTGAGCGTGGCCAACTTCAGCGCTTCCTGACAGAGAGCTACACTCTTGCCGGAACCGACCGGTCCACAAAATACTTTGAATCGCGCCTCCGCATCGTGAAAGGCACGTTGCGTAGGCAGGTGCGTGTACGGAATCTTTAGTCGACGTTGGTCTTCTCGGCGTTTACGTCTTGGCGTGACGGCTGCTTGCGCGGACGCTCTTCTTGCCACGTGATGATCGTTTCTCGGGCTGGATTTCTGTCGGTGAGTCCTTTGCGGATCTCCAACAGTCTCGCTAAATCGCTGATGGACGGTTGCATCTTTTTCTCGTTCACTCGCTGCGCGACCAGTCTGATGGCGCAATCCAGAAGCTTGTGAATCTCAGCGTCGGGGAGCAACGAGCCGGTCGTTTTTTTCTTCGTGCGTCGTTTCATCTGCTCTTACTGTAACAAGCCGGAACGGGCGAAGACGACGACTTCGCCCGTGACCGGCTGAAAACAACGCAGATATAGTTCGCAGTGCCGAAAAGTGACATTTCGGAATTCCCGGTAATTAATTGAAAACAAATCGTCGGAATTTCTCGCCGGCCGCGGGAAACGTGGCGCGTGTCAAGCACGTTTAACCAGCCCTCCGCAAGGGTTCGTTGGCGCGAGTCGCACGGTTCGCCGGAACCATGTAGCCGGCGGGCGGAAAAAGACTATAAGGTTGCAAGTGGGCAATCTCGCGGCCCACGATCCGCTCGATTTCCACCACGTACTCCCATGCCCGGCGTTCGGCAAATCCAAGACGGCGCGCGACCATGGCCATTTTCCCGCCATGAAGATGATAGAAACTGAAGAGTTGGTATAAGTGCTTGGGTAACGAGCGCTCGCCGCAGTGGTGAAAGTCTGCGCGGTAGTCCTCGTTACGCCGCACCCAAGTCAGAGTGCGGTCGACGGCGCGAGGCGTTCGATCGTAACTGATTCGCCGCAAACTGGGATCGAGCTTTCCGCAAAAAACAAAGCGCCGATGGCAGGCGCGGAAGACGGCGCGATAGACACAACCGCACAGCCGGACGAGCGGCTCCGGATCACCGTCGCCCGGTGCCGCGGCCAACGTGGTCACAGTTGGCGGCGGTGGCGGAGGAGGGCAAAACGACAACCGACGGCGCACCGGTATTCCGGTTCCGGCGCACTCGGGACATCCATAACGGGAAATCTCGGCAGCGATACTCGGGGTCCATTCCATAGGGCTTCTCCTTTAGCGAAGAGTTTACGAAGTATAGCTAGTTGAAATAATGATGTCAATAGAAAATATCAAATGGAAATAATTTAATTGACGGCTGCCTAAGTCCCTGATACAACGTGAGGTGTGAACTTTACAGCCGCCTACCGGCGTTTGCTCGACAACCTCAACGCGCTCGTCGCCGAAGGTAACACTACGGAGAGTGGTTTGGCGGAGCACATGAACTATTCCCAGCCGCAAGTCCACAACGTATTGAAGGGCGAACGTGGCTTGACGCCAGAGTTTGCGGATGCCGGCCTGCGCGCGCTCGGAATTCAGTTGGAGGACTTGCTGCCGGAGCGCAAGCCGTCGACGAAAGACTCGCCGTTCCGCGAAGTGCGCATCTTAAAAGGACACATCGCGGCCGGTCAGCCGTTTCCGCTGGAGGTTGTGTGGTCGGGCAGTCGCGTCTTTACGACGGAATTCCTCAACCGCTACCACGACCCGATTCTGGTCAAAGTTGGAAAGTCGGAAACATCCATGCTGCCGACGATTCAGCCGAACGACTTACTGCTGCTTGACCAATCGCCAGAGCGCCGGCGTCATCCGAAAATGACGCGTATCTACGCGGTGAGCCTCGAAGAAGGCGGCACCGTAAAGCGTTGCGAAGTGGTCGGCCGCGAGTTGGTGGTGATGCCCGAGAACATGCAGCAGCGCGGCTTCTCACCGCGTACGATTCCGCTGGCAGACCACGACATTCTGGACATCATCCGCGGGGAGGTCGTCTGGATCGGCCGCGAATTATGAAGACGCTCGGTTTGAGGGCGGCGGCACGGCTGAGTCCGCGCCGACGCTTAAGCCTTGGAAAAACCCCTTGACATACTCACTCGGAATCCGATATAACGGGTTCCGAGTATGAACATCGATTTCAGCCCGCACTTGCCGTTATCGCCCGCCGCCCTGCACATCCTGCTGGCGCTCGCCTCCGACGACCGTCACGGCTACGGGATCATGCAGGAGATCGCACGCCAGTCCGACGGCCAGTACAAACTTGGTCCCGGCACGCTGTACGACAATCTGCAAAAGCTGATGGAGTTGAGTTTCGTGCAGGAATCGTCGCGACGCATCGCCGGGGACGATCCGCGCCGCCGATACTACAAACTCACGCCGACCGGGCGAGGGCTCCTGTCGGCGGAGATCAAGCGTTTGGAAGGCGTAGTCCGCGAGGCCGCCGCCCATCTGCGACCCGCTGCGAGGAGGACATGATGTTGAATCGCTTCCTCTGTTCCACATATCGAGCGGTTCTAGCTGCGCACCCTCCGTGTTTCCGCGAGGAATTTGGCGACGAGATGGCGTTGATTTTCGAAGAATCGCTGGCCACGCGATCCGCGGCGGCATTCCCCTTGCTCGCCGATGGCGTGATCTCCGCGGTCCGGCAATGGTTCCTGGGATATCGCATGTGGGGTGCGGCGATCGCCGCCGGCTCTTGGTTTGCGTTTTTCGTGGAGCTTCTGGGACTCCTTGCGCGCCGCGGATTCCACAATCATCTGTCTCACTGAGGACTCGCGATGCTCGAACTTCGCGGTGTGGTCAAGCTCTTCTCGCTGACTCCGGCTGTCAACAAAGTCAGTTTCATTGCGCGCGCCGGTGAAGTCACCGGATATCTCGGCCCGAATGGATCCGGCAAATCCACGACTTTGAAAATGATCACGGGATTGCTCGATCCCACCGAGGGGCAAATCCTTTTCAACGGCGTTCCGATTCAGCAGGACCGCATTTCCTACAAGCAACGACTAGGTTACGTCCCGGAGGAACCGCAACTCTACCCGCACTTGACGGGCGCTGAGTATCTGGAGATGGTCGGCCAATTGCGCGGCATTCCGGATCGCATCCTTTCCGAAAAAGTCGATGGTTTTCTCCACCTGCTGTCGCTGCACCCCGACCGGCACGTGCAGATTTCGTCGTACTCGAAGGGGATGCGGCAAAAAATCCTGTTGGCCGCGGCGCTCCTTCACAATCCAGACCTGATCCTGCTTGATGAGCCGTTTTCCGGCCTTGACGTCAGCTCCGGCCTCGTGTTGCGCGGACTTATCCGGGAACTCGCAGCCCACGGAAAAGTGGTGTTGTTCAGTTCGCACGAACTGGAAACGGTGGAGCGCGTTTCACATCGCATCGTCATCCTGCACAAAGGACGCGTCGTGGCCAACGATTCCATCGAGCAGCTTCGCGAGCTCATGTCGCTGCCGACGCTCGAGGATATTTTTTCGCAACTCGCCGTGGAGCAGGATACTGCCAGCGTCACGCGTGAGATGCTCGAACTGATCGAGCGCTAACATGCCGTCGCCGACTCACCTCGACGAGCCTCGTCAGTTCCGCATTCTCTACCGCGATTTCCTTGTCCGCCTCGTCGACCTTGAGATCGTTTCCTCAGGCGGCGATCCCATGGACCTAGTCGTGAATGCCGCCGCGATCCTGAGTGCCGTCAGTTTCGTGTTTGGGATCATTGTAGTGAATTTGCGAAGTGCGCCGCGCTTGGCGCTGTGGGGTTTCGAGGAATTTTTGTTCCGAGTGACCCTGGTCGTCGTCGGATTGCTCACGGTGCTCGCTTGGAACGCGTTGCTGCCGGAGCGTCGCGACAGCTTGGTGCTTGGGCCGCTACCGATTCGCTTGCGGACGATCGTGGTCGCGAAATCGGCGGCCATTGCAACGGCGGTCGGTGGTGCGGTGGTCGCGATGAACGTGTTTGTCGGCTTGGGATATCCGGTCGTCGTGGCCACGCCGTATACGCTCGTGGGCGTTGTTGCCTCCGTCGCGGCCTACTGGATCGCGGCGTTTTCCGGCGCATTTTTCGTTTTCTGCGCGCTGCTCGCTGCGCAAGGCGTACTCGCGCAGATGGTGAGCTATCGAATCTTTCTGCGAATCTCCGCGGCGATGCAGCTCGCTGCTCTCGTGCTGATCCTGGGTTCGTTTTTTGTCGCGCCGCCGATGGCATCACCGAAGGGATTGAGCGCCCCCGAGAGTCAGCGATGGTTGCAGGTCTTGCCGTCCTATTGGTGCCTGGGACTCTTCGAGAAACTAATGGGATCGCCGCAGAGTTTCTTCGCGGTGCTAGCAGGGAGAGCGGTACGCAACACCGCGATCGCCATGATGGTCGCTGGCGTCGCGTATTTTCTGGCGTGGAGCCGAAGCTTGCGCCGTATTGTCGAGGAACCTGACATTCAACCGGGCGATCGCACCCGCACCGCGGCGCGCTTGGGCCGCGCGTTAGCGAACCAGTTCCTCGATCGGCCGCTCGATCGCGCCATTTTCCTGTTCACCGGCCGCACGATGGCGCGCAGCCGGCAACATCGTTTGCTGTTTGCGATCTTCGGCGGCATCGGCATTCCTTTTGCGATCGCGTCGGTGCGCAGTTTCCTAATGGGAACGTACAAAGATCGCTGGGATTTACCGAATGCGCCGGTCGCCGCCGTCGGACTCCTGCTGTTGGCGATCGCCGTGGGCGGCTCGCGCGCCGTCTTCTCGATGCCACTGTCGCTCGCAGCGAATTGGATTTTCAAGATCACCGCGGTTTATCGACCGGCTAACTATTTCGCGGCGGTTCGAAAATCACTTTATCTACTCATCGTGGGACCCGTGTGGGCGATATCGTCGGTGTTCTACCTGGCCGTGTGGCCCGCCGAGCCGGCGATAGAACATTGCTTGATCCTGGCGCTCGCCGCTGCGCTTTTAGTCGAAGGATTCTTCTATCAGTTTCGCAAGATTCCTTTTGCGTGCTCCTATCTGCCCGGTGGTTCCGACATGAAGTTCAAGATCGGCATCTACGCCGGACTCTTTCTGATCGGCGTCAGTATGGTCTCGAGCATCGAGATTTGGGCGCTCCAGCAACCGGTGCGCGTGGTCGTGATCGTTGCGGCGTTGGCCGCGTGGACCGTGCGCTGGCATCGGCTCAACAAAGAGTTCGACGAATCGCCGTTCAACCGGGTGCAGTTCGAAGATTTGCCACAGGCGGAAGTTTCGCCCTTGGACTTGCGGCAGGATGGCCAGTGGTTGGGCGATCAAGCGTGGGTAGAATCGATCGACACCACGATGGGACGCACGCGCTGGCAGCGAGTCCGGCCTTTCGCCGCGGGTTTCGCGCTGCTGCTAATCGGTGGCATCATCTACGAGCAGATCGGCGAGTGGCGCGACCGCCGGAGATTCCCGCAGATCGGAAAGTCCGTGAACATCGGCGCGCGGTCACTCAACATTTCCTGTATTGGAGAGGGAAGTCCCACCGTAGTTTTCGAGAGCGATCAAGCCTCGGCATCGGTCATTTGGTCTTCGGTGCAGAACGAAGTCTCGCGATTCGCGCGCGCCTGCTGGTACGATCGCGCCGGCTACGGTTGGAGCGACGCCGGACCGTTTCCGAATCACGCCGACACTGCGGCGCGCGACTTACATGCGCTGCTCGCTGCAGCGGGAGTCTCACCGCCCTACATTTTGGTCGGCGATCAGTTTGGAGCGTTTCACGTGCGAGTCTTCCGCGGATACTATCCGGCTGAGACCGCCGGAATGGTTCTGGTGGAGCCTTGGAATGAAGACACGACGGTATCGATCCACAACCACTTTGAACCGTTGCGCCCCGGCGTTGTTGCCTTCATGAAGACGCTGAGTTTGATCGGATTGTCGCGCTTCCTGGCCGATCCTCCGGGCAAGCATCCCGGAGCTTTCACGTCCGAGGAATGGGAAGAGGCCAGGGCGCTCCTTCGTCAGCCAAAAACACTGGCCGCGCGCGTGAAGGAACCTCCGATCTGGATCAGCGGCGAGCTCGCGAGAAAAGCGGGGCGCTTCGGCGATCTGCCGGTGGTTGTTCTGACATCTGGGATTCCGAGCGACACTTGGTACGACGAGACGTACGAACGCAGAGTGACTTTGAACTCGAAGCTGGCCCAACTTTCAACGCGTGGCAAGCAAACGATCGTGACCAATAGCCAGCACCGCGTGTTGTTTGAGGCTCCCGAGGCAATCGTGGAAGCGGTGCGTGAAGTGATCGATGAAGCGCGAGGGAAATCTGGAGCCGACGACCGGACTTGAACCGGTAACCCTCGCTTTACGAAAGCGATGCTCTACCAATTGAGCTACGTCGGCTGAAACGTCTCTTCAGTATAACCCAAAAAATCTGAATCGAAGGTCACCACGTGACTGATTGGCCCGGCGACAACACCTGCATCTCGATGCCGGAACCTTTCAGTTCTTGTTCCAGGCTCGCCGGAGTTCCCGTCAACGCGGAGAACGTTCCGAAGTGCATTGGGATAAGCTTTTTGATTCCGAGCAGACGGCATGCCGTCGCCGCTTCCATCGGACCCATCGTGAAAAGATCGCCGATGGGCAGAAACGCAAGCTGCGGGTGGTACAACTCGCCGATCAATTTCATATCGCCAAACACGTTCGTGTCGCCGGAGAAATAGAACGTGCGCCCATCGGCGTTCACGACGTAACCGACGGCCTCGCCGCCATAGATGATCTTGCCGTCGTCGAGGATCCCGCAACTGTGGTCCGCGTGTACCATCGTGATTCGCGCGTCGCCCACCTGCTGCGATCCGCCTTTGTTCATAGCGCAGGTGTTTTCCACGCCTTTGCTCTGCAGCCACGCGCAAAGCTCGTAAATTCCCACGACTTTCGGTGAATGCTTTTTGGCAAGCTCTACCGCTTCGGCGATGTGATCGAAGTGTCCGTGGGTGATCAGCAGCGTGTCGATGCGGCTGAACGTTTTGCAGTTTTCCGGGCAAGCGGGATTGCCGCCGACCCACGGGTCCACGAGAATTACTTGTCCGGATGAAAGCGTCAAGTGAAATGTACCGTGCCCAAGCCACTTAATCTGCATGTTTCAATCTTATAATAGAGCTTCAGGGCCATGGCAACCACCGCCGTAAGCACGCGCACGCAGCTAGTGGACTCGCTCATCGAGCGCTATCCGCACATTCCCAAGGAAGCGATCGTCAAAGAGGATCTCCTCCGCGCCGGCGTGTGCTTTTCCGACGAAGCGCTGGAAGTCGCCGCGACGTTTCAAAGCAAGTCCTACTTCATTTTTTCCTTCGACCTGACGCCGTTCGAAAAAATGGAGGGCCAGGAATATCGCAAGGCTCCCGAGGAATTGTGCCTGGAAGGCGGGCCGCTGGGATTTCGCCGCACGATCGTCTCGGTGCGGTTGAATCCGAGCTCGCCGTATCGAGTTGTCGAAGACGGCGGCCTATGCGCATTGGAGTTGGAAGGCGCGCGATTGTGCGGTGTAGGATTTCGCGATCAGCCGGCGTACTACGCGAAGCGTCTGGCGAACGGGAAGCCGCTGATTGAGGTCGCGCCGAACATCGAGTGGGGATATCTCATTTATCTCACCGTGTATCGCATCTGCCAGTATTTCGGCAAAGAAGAAGAATGCAAGTTTTGCGACATGAATGAGAACTACCGCCAGCAGATTCAAGCGGGGCGTCCGTACACCGCGGTGAAATCGGTGGACGACGTCGTGGAAGCGATGGGGATCATCGCCGAGTCCGACACGGCGAGCAAAGCGTACACGATCACCGGGGGATCGGTCACCAGCCAACTCGCGGGACTCGCTGAAGTAGACTTTTACGCGCGCTACGCAGCAGCGATCGAGGGTCGCTACGCCGGGCGCTGGATCAGCAAGATGGTGGTGCAAGCGCTGCCGAAGGAAGAAGCGCGCAAGTTCAAGGATGCTGGCACGCAGATCTATCATCCGAATTTCGAGATTTGGGATTCCGGGAAATTCGCGGCGATTTGCCCAGGAAAAAATCGCTACGTAGGCCGCGACGAGTGGATCAAGCGCATCCTTGACGCCACCGAAATCTTCGGCGCGTCGAAGGTGATCCCGAATTTTGTCGGCGGCATTGAGATGGCCAAGCCGTATGGATTCGCAAACGTCGACGAGGCGATCAAATCCACCAGCGAGGGTCTGGAGTTCTTCATGTCCAAGGGTGTGACGCCACGATTCACCACATGGTGTCCCGAGCCGAACACCGAGTTGGGCGACGCGAATCCCGAAGGCGCGCCGCTCGAGTATCACGTGCGCTTGCTTGAAGCGTGGCGCGACACGCAAGCGAAATACAGACTCGCCGCGCCGCCCGGTTACGGTGATCCCGGTGCGGGCCGCGCGGTATTTTCGGTCAGCGCGTTCATGGACGTTGCGCAGTAGGGAGGAAGCATGGCCACTACCGTTGTCTCGACCACATGCACGATGGATTGTCCGGACGCTTGCGCGTTGCAAGTCACGGTGACCGGCGGCCGGATCGCGAAAATTTCCGGCGGCACCGAGAGCAGCAACGGCCACCCGAACACCAACGGATACATCTGCGACAAGATCCAACGCTTCGACCGCCGGGTCTATCACGCCGATCGTTTGTTGTATCCGATGCGCCGCTCGGGACCCAAGGGTTCGGGACGATTCACGCGCATTACGTGGGACGAGGCGTTTTCCGAAATCGTCGCGCGATTCCAAGACGTGATCGCGCGCTACGGAGCGGAAGCGATCTTGCCGTACCACTACGGCGGGTCGAACGGAATGCTGGGCAACGGATTTCTCGACAGCTTCTTCTTCGCGCGTTTGGGTGCGTCGCAGTTGGCGCGCACGTTGTGCGCGGCGCCGGCGTCGGAAGTGTCGATGGGCATGTACGGCAAGATGCCTGGAGTCGCTTACGAGGATTATCCGGCGGCGAAGTGCATCATCATTTGGGGCGCGAATCCGAAAGTCGCAAACATTCACCTGATGCCGTATTTGCGGCAGGCCAAACGCAACGGCGCGTTCATCACGTCGGTGAATCCGGTGGACAATTTCAGTGCGCAGGAAATCGACTTGCACATTCCGGTTTATCCGGGCGCCGATCTTCCGTTGGCGCTGGCGATGATCAACTACTGGCGTGAGAACGGCCAGCTTGCAAATGATTTTCTCGCGGCCCACACGGACGGCGCGGAGACGCTGCTCGAGGAAGCGGCGCGTTGGCCGATCGAACGGGCCGCTGCTGCGGCGCGCGTGAATGCCTCCGACATCGTCACGCTGGCGCGCCGCTACGCGGAGTTGTCGCCGGCGGTGGTGCGCGTCGGTTGGGGGCCGGAACGGAATTTGAACGGCGGTCAAGCGATCGCGGCGATCATGGCGATGCCTGCGTTGATGGGCAAGTTCGGCCTGCGCGGCGGCGGATACACGTTCTCGAATTCCGGCGCGGCGAAGATCGACACCAAGCAAATCTTCGGCGATGTCCCGTGGACCACGCGCACGATCAACATGAGCCGCATCGGGCAGGTTTTGATGGATGATCCCGGTGATCGCATCAGTCCGCCGATCCGTGCGATGTTTGTCTACAACGTGAATCCAGTGGCGACCGCGCCCGATCAGAATCGCGTGATTGCGGGATTCTCACGCGAAGAGGTTTTTACCGTAGTGCATGAGCAGGTGATGACCGATACGTGTTTGTACGCAGACATTTTGTTGCCGTCGGTCACGTTCTTTGAACAATACGAAATCAAGCGCGGTTATGGCAGTTACATCGTCGGCGGCGTGCAGCCGGTGATCGAGCCGTGCGGCGAGGCGCGATCGAACGAACAAGTTTTCGCGGAACTCGGGCGCCGCATGGGATTCCGCGACGAGCCGTTCACGTGGGATACCGAAACGTGCATGAAGAAAGTCGCCGAGAGCTTTGTCATGCACGGACGTCCGGCCGATCCCGCGCCGCTATTCTCAGGTCAAGCGCAGACGTACGATTTTCCAGGGAAAACGCCAACGCAATTCGGCAACGCCATGCCGCAAAACGCCGAACGCAAGGCGCACTTGACGCCCGCGGGGCTTGGACCGCATCCGTATGAATATCACCCCGTCGAGAGCGCGGAGTACCCGCTGGCGTTGATTAGTCCTTCGAACAGCAAGATGATCAGCAGCACGATGGGCGAGTTCAACTACCCGGAATTGTTCGTGACGCTCAATCCCGCGGACGCGGCTTCTCGCCGAATACTCGAAGGCAGTCTCGTGCGCGTGTTCAACGAACTTGGGGAAGTGGTTTGCCGCGCCAATCTGAGCGAGCGCTTACGCGCAGGCGTGGCTGCGATCCCGAAGGGTGCGTGGCGGAAATCGTCGCGCAACGGGCAAACGTCGAACGCGCTTTCGCCGGCGCATGTGAACGTGGTCGCCGGAGGAGCGTGCTACAACGACGCGCGCGTGCAAGTCGAACTTGCTTAGACGCGAATCCCCGCTTTCCACAGCAAATATGCGAACACTTGCTTCAGGAACGTCCACGGAGACGGTTCTTGCTGCGACGCGCGCGGACATCCGTACGCCGTCACGCCTCCCGCGGCAAACTGGCGCTTGATTCGAAACAAGTGATAGCCATCGCTAACCACGATGCACGTGGAAATGCGATTGCGCGCCAGCAACTCGACCACTTGCACGACGGACTGATCGGTGGTGGAGCTTTCCTTTTCCACCAACACGTCTTCCGGCGGTACGCCGTGTTCCACTAAGTAATTTCGCGACACTTCCGCCTCGGTGAATCGCGGATCGCCACCAGGGCCGCCGGTCGTGACGATGGTCGGCGCAAACTTACGGCGATACAGCGTAAGCGCCTGGTCAAGCCGCGAGCGCAGCGTGGGCGAAGGACGCCCGGAATATTCCGCGGCGCCGAAGACCACGATGGCCTGCGCCGGCCGGCTCTCATCTTGAACTGACTCGGCGCGTACTTCGCGATAAAGATATGTCACGGCGGCCGCCAACAACGCCAGCGCCACGAGGCACACGGTGAGCACTGGCACTTTCAGCTTGCGCGACGGTGTCATTGTTTCGTTTGTGCCTCTACGTCTCGAAAAACTCGGCAATGTCCGCGGCGGCGATCGCGCCCTCACGCACGACCTTCCAGCCGGACGGTCCAAGATCAACAATCGTCGACGGCACGCCAATGCCGGAATCACCCGCGTCGACGATCAGCGGCAACCGATCGCCGAGTTGAAGCTGCACATCGGCTGCGGTCGTGCACGCCTCGAGTCCCGCGAGATTCGCGCTCGTTCCCGTCAGCGGCGTGTCCAGTTCGTCCATCAACGCGCGTGGAATGCGGGCGTTCGGCAAGCGTAGCGCCACTTTCCCGGTATCGCTGGCGATCTTGCGCGGCATTTTTCGCGATGCCGGAACAACCAACGTCAACGGACCAGGCCAAAAGCGGCGCGCCAGTTTGTAGAAACTATCGGGAACGTCGGTGGTGAGTTCTTCGGCTTGTTCCACCGAATTCACCATCAAAAGCAGCGGCTTGTGTCCGGGGCGTCCTTTGATGCGGAACACGGCGTCGACCGCGCTCAAATTGAACGGATCGGCGGCCAGTCCATAGAGCGTGTCGGTAGGAATCGCGATCACTTGACCGGAACGAATCAAGTGCGCGGCGTGCGCGATGCGCTCGGGGTCGGGGCGATCGCGATTGATTTTGAGAAGCTCCGGCACAGTTGGATTTTATCAGAGCCGTTCGCAAGAGCATCGTTTCGTGACAGCCCGCCCGTTATCACCATGGTTAGAGTTAAGATGATTTGGTGGCGATCCAATCGGCGGTCCGCGAGATTCACAGCTTGGACCATCCGCTGGTCAAGGAGATTCGCCGTGCGTTGAAGCGAGGCGAGCCGCTGGGCCGCGGCGATTTCGCGGGAGCGCTGGCGCTCGATTCGCCGCATTTGGTGGAAGAGGCGATCGCCGCGGGACTCGCGATCGACGCGCTGCTTTTCACGGGAGAAGCCGAAGAAAGGGCCCTCGGGTTGCTTAGCGGCGTGCGAACGTCGCTGGCGCTGCATCGACTTTCGCAGGAAGCGTTCAAGAAAATCACGTCCACCGAAACGCCGCAAGGAATGCTCGCGCTGGTGCGACCAAAGGATTGGCTGGCGCACGACCTTTTTTCTCCGTCGCCGGCGATGGTGGTGATTCTCGCGGGCATTCAGGATCCCGGAAACGCCGGAACGCTCTTGCGATCGGCGGAAGCGTTCGGTGCAACGGGTGCGTTGCTGTTGCGCGGGGCCGTCCACGCGACGCATCCGAAAATGTTGCGCGCGGCTGCGGGATCAACCTTTCGATTGCCGCACCTCGGCGGAGTACAGCAGGACCAGGCGTTGGCGATGTGCGCCGCCAATCACACCACGGTGTACGCGCTCGACCCCGGCGCGCGAGATACGCTCGATCGCGCCGATCTGCGCGGGCCGTTGGCGTTCGCGATCGGCGCGGAAGGCGCGGGCTTGCCGCCGGACTTGCTCGACAACGCGCGCCCCGTGGCGATTCCGCGAACGCGCCGGGTGGAATCGCTGAACGCGGCGATCGCCGGAACGCTGGCGTTGTACGAAGCCGCGCGCCAGCGTCAGAGGACGTAAGTCATGGGATTATTCAGCCAATTCGATGCGCAGTCGCTGAAGAACGCCGCGCCGCGTCCGCTGGCGGATCGCATGCGTCCCGAAACTCTTGAGGATTTCACTGGGCAGGAGCATATTCTGGCTCCCGGCAAACCGCTCCGACGTCAGATTGAAGGCGACAAGGTGGCGTCGGTAATTCTGTGGGGACCGCCCGGAGCGGGGAAGACGACTCTCGCTCGCATCATCGCCAAACGCACCCACGGCGATTTCATTCCTTTCAGCGCGGTCACGAGTGGTATCAAAGAGATCAAAGCCGTGATGGCCGATGCCGAGCGCGCCGCGCAGTACGGACGCCGCACGATCCTGTTTGTCGACGAGATTCATCGCTTCAACAAGGCGCAGCAGGACGCGTTTCTGCCGTACATGGAGCGCGGCGACATCATCTTGATCGGCGCTACAACCGAAAATCCTTCGTTCGAAGTGAATTCGGCGTTGCTGTCGCGCAGCAAAGTCTATGTGCTGAAGCCGCTTTCGACGGAGCAGATCAGCGCACTGTTGAAGCGCGCGCTTTCCGATTCCGAACACGGCTTGGGCGCGTCGCGCGTTGAGATTTCCGACGACTTACTTCGTCAAATCGCTGTCTACAGCGGCGGCGATGCGCGCGCCGCGTACAACACGCTGGAGTCCGCGGTGTCGGCCGCGCCGGCTTCGGGCGAAGGCGCGGGCGTGGTGACCGAGGCGATGGTGGAATCGGCGATTAGCCGCAAGATTCTGCTATATGACAAGAGCGGCGAGCAGCATTTCAATCTGATTTCCGCGCTGCACAAATCCGTGCGCAATTCCGATCCCGACGCGGCGCTCTACTGGCTGGCGCGCATGATCGAATCGGGCGAGGACGGCTTGTACATCGCACGTCGCCTGATCCGCATGGCGAGCGAAGATATTGGCTTGGCCGATCCGCAGGCGTTGCAGTTGTGCGTCGCGGCGATGCAAGCTGTGCATTTTGTGGGAATGCCTGAGGGAAATCTAGCGCTGGCGGAAGCAGCGATTTATTTGTCGCTGGCGCCGAAATCGAATGCGCTCTACACCGCGTACGCCGACGTGCAAACCGATATTGCCGCGACGGAAGCCGATCCCGTGCCGCTGCATTTGCGCAATGCCGTGACGCCGCTGATGAAGAAAGAAGGATATGGCGAAGGTTATCAGTACGCGCACGATTTGCCGGATCGCGTTGCCGATATGCAATGTCTGCCGGACAGTTTGGCCGGGCGCGAGTATTATCATCCCGTCAACGAAGGCCTCGAAGCGCAGTTCCGCGCGCGACTTGCCGAATTGAGAGGGAGACGGAATGGCTGAGAATTGGGCTGCCAATTGGCTCGGCCAGCATTTGGTGTGTCCGCGCGATCAGAAAGCGCTTCGCGCCGAGGGACAAAATCTAATTTGCGCCGGCGGCCACGGGTATCCGGTTGTCGAGGGCGTTCCGGTGATGTTGCTCGACGACGTCGCGCAGACCATCGGAGTGGCGGCTGATTCGTTGCGCGAAGCGCGCATCCAGCCGCACGCCGATTCCTGGTACGTCGATGCGATCCCGTGTAATCCGCAAGAGCGCGAGATGATCCGCCGGCAAATCGCCGCGTATCAGACGGGGCTCGTTGATCCCGTCGTGCAGTCGGTGTTGAATGCGACGAACGGAAATCTGTATCGCGGGGCGCTCGGCAAGTTGCGCGAGTATCCGATTCCCGAAATCCGCTTGCCGCGCGGCAATGGTGAGACGATGCTCGACATCGGGTGCAACTGGGGACGTTGGTGCGCCGCGGCGTCACGCAAGGGATACCGCGCGGTGGGAATTGATCCGGCGCTCGGCTCGGTGCTGGCCGCGAAACGCATGTGCAACAAGCTCGGGCTGACGCCCGCCTTCGTGGTCGGCGACGCACGATTTCTGCCGTTTGCGGCGTCGAGCTTCGATCGCGTCTTTTCGTACAGCGTCCTGCAACATTTCAGCAAGGAAAACGCGCGTCAAGCGATCGGCGAAGCCGCGCGCGTCCTGCGGCCAGGCGGGGAGAGCATGATTCAGATGGCGAATATGCTCGGCGTGCGATCTATGCAGCATCAAGTGATGCGCGGATTTCGCGAGCCGCGCGATTTCGACGTCCGCTACTGGACGCCGGCAGAATTGCGCCGTTGCTTTCAAGAGATCGTCGGCGATTCGCGCATTTCCGTCGACGGATATTTCGGGTTGGGCATCCAACGGTCGGATTTGCCGCTGATGCCGGCGAGGTATCGCGCGGTGATCCGCGCGTCAGACATCTTGCGGAAAATTAGCGAAAAGGTTCCGGCGATCTCTTGGGCCGCCGACAGCCTCTACATCCACTCGCGTAAAGCGTCAAACTAATCGGGCTGATAATTCGGCGCTTCCTTGGTAATCACCACGTCGTGAACGTGACTCTCGCGGAGTCCCGCGGCGGTCACGCGGACGAAGCGCGTTTTCGATTGCATCTCTTCGATGTTCGCGACGCCGCAGTATCCCATCGACGCTTTCAGTCCGCCGACGAGTTGATGCACCAACACGTCGAGTGATCCCTTGTAGGGAACCAGCCCCTCGATGCCTTCGGGCACGAGCTTCGACGGCGTGTCGTCCACTTGCGAGTAGCGATCCGCCGATCCCGCGCGCATCGCGCCGAGCGATCCCATGCCGCGATACGACTTGAAACTGCGTCCTTGATAGAGCACCGTTTCGCCGGGGCTCTCGTCGGCGCCGGCGAACAAGCTGCCGATCATGACCGTGCTCGCGCCGGCCGCGATGGCCTTGGCGACGTCGCCCGAAAACTTGATGCCGCCGTCGGCGATCACCGGAACGCCCGAGTCCTTCACGGCGCGCGCGGCTTCGGAAACCGCGGTGATCTGCGGCATGCCCGCGCCCGAGATCATGCGCGTGGTACAAATCGATCCCGGGCCCATGCCGACTTTCACGCCGTCGACGCCCGCTTGAATCAATTCGCACGCGCCTTCGAACGTTGCCACGTTGCCGGCGATCAATTCCACGTCGGACAATTTCGCTTTCACCTCTCCGATCGCCTCGAGCACGCGCGAGGTGTGCCCGTGCGCCGTGTCGATTACGATCACGTCGGCGCGCGCGCGCACGAGTTCCATGGCGCGTTCCAGAAAATCGCCGGTCGCGCCGATGGCCGCGCCGACGCGCAAGCGTCCGTGATCGTCCTTGGCGGCGTTGGGATATTTGATTTTCTTCTGGATGTCTTTGACGGTGATCAGACCCTTTAAGTTGTATTCTTTGTCGACCACCAGCAGTTTTTCCACGCGATGCTGATGCAGGATTTCGCGCGCTTCTTCCAGCGTGGTCCCCACCGGCACGGTGATGAGGTTCTTTTTGGTCATCACCTCGGAGATCGGCAGATCGAGGCGCGTTTCAAAGCGAAGATCGCGATTCGTCAGAATGCCCACGAGCCGGCCGTCGCGCGTGACAGGGACGCCGGAAATCTTGAAGCGCGCCATCATCTCCATGGCGTCGCTGATTTTGTTCTCCGGCGAGATCGTCACGGGATCGACGATCATGCCGCTTTCCGAGCGCTTCACCTGATCCACTTCGCGGGCTTGTTGCGCGATGCTCATATTCCGGTGAATCACGCCGAGTCCGCCTTGTTGCGCGAGCGCAATCGCCAGGCGCGACTCGGTCACCGTGTCCATGGCCGAACTGACAATGGGAATGTTGAGATGAATCCGCCGCGTCAGGCGTGTGGCAGTGTTGGCTTGCGCGGGGAGGACGGAGGAGCGGGACGGTACGAGTAAAACATCGTCGAAAGTGAGCGCTTCCGGCAGGTGTTTGTCAACCATGCTCTATTGTAACAGACAAGTTCGAGGTCCGCGCAAGCAAAGCGTCAGCAAGCCGCTTGAGTCGCCGCAATCTTGTGTGCGAAACTTTCTCATGCCCAAACACAACGCAGCAACCGCGGCGATTCACGCCGGAGAACGTCAAGCCCCCGCCGATTTCATCCCGGTCACGACACCGATCCACAGTTCGTCGGCGTTCGTCTACGATCGCCTCGAGACAATCGACCAGATTGCCGGCGGCGAGCGCACCGGATTCACCTACAGCCGCCACGACAATCCCACGACGGCGTGTTTGGAAGCGGTGGTCGCGGCGCTTGAGGAAGCGGATCTCGCGGTCGCGTTCGCGAGCGGCATGACGGCGCTGCATCTCGCGATCATGGCGGCGGGCGCGCACGCGGGCAGCCGCATCATGGCGGCGCGCGACCTGTACGGCGTGACCTATAAGCTGCTGCTCGACGTTTGGGGTCCCGGCGGCGTGGAGACGCGCTTCACCGATACGCTCGATCTCGCGGTGCTCGAGAAGGAACTGGACGAGTTCCGCCCGAACGTGCTCTTGCTCGAGACGATTTCGAATCCCCTGCTACGCATTTGCGACCTCGAGGCGATCGCCAAACTTGCACGCGCGCGCGAGTGTCGAGTGATTGTCGACAGCACGTTCGCGACACCCACGCTCGTGCGTCCCCTTACGCTCGGCGCGGACTTTGTGGTTCACAGCGCAACAAAATATATGGGTGGACACGGCGATCTTGTGGGTGGCGTCGTGGCGACCCGCGAAGAATTTCGTCAGCCGCTGAAATACTTCTCTCGGCTGATCGGGCCGGTGCTGGGGCCATTTGAAGCGTGGCTCACGCGGCGCGGCATCAAGACGATGCCGCTTCGCATGGAGCGTCACTGCGCGAATGCCGCGAAACTCGCCGAATGGCTCGGCAGCCATCCTCGCGTCGCGCGTGTGAATTATCCAGGACTCGCGGCGCATCCCGATCACGCGCTGGCCGGCCGCATGTTCAACGGCTTGTACGGGGGAAACGTCAGCTTTGAAATTCGCGACGCCGGCAAGCCCGACGTCTTCAAGTTTGTAAACGCGTTGAAAATGGTTGTGCCGGCGACGAGTCTCGGCGACGTTCACACCATGGTTTTGTATCCGGCGATTTCTTCGCACCGCGATCTCGCGCCGAAGACCCGTCAGCGCCTGGGGATCGGCGACAACTTGGTGCGCGTGTCGGCAGGCCTGGAAGATTTTGAAGATATTCGTGCGGACATCGAGCGGGCCCTAGCCGTTCTCTAGTTTCTCGAGTTTCTCCAGTTTATCGAGCAGGGCGAAGGCCGACTTCATTTCTTTCGAGATGTTTTGCAGGTAACGCTCGCGATTCAGCGCGGACTGTGCGTTGGCCATCATCAGCGCGGCCGATCTCACTCGACCGAGATGTTCGCGCATCTTCTGGGCAATCTCCGCAGGGGTCATAGCGAGATTGTATACTCAATTGATGGGCTTTTTCGCCGAGCTGTTCTTGTTCTCGATCTTTGCGGGTGTGGCGGGAGCATTATTGGGGATCGGCGGCGGAATCATTCTTCTTCCATTTCTGACATTGGTGGCCGGCGTCGACATGCACTACGCCGCCGGCGCGAGCATTGTGAGCGTGGTGGCGACATCGAGCGGCGCGAGTGTCGCTTACTTGCGCGACAAGTTCGTCAACCTGCGCTTGGGGTTAATCCTGAATATCTCTACGGTCGCCGGAGCGGTGTGCGGAACGTTTATCGCCGGCATGGTTTCGGTTCGCGTGCTCTACGCCGTGCTGGGAATCGTGTTGCTGTGGTCGGCGATCTTGATGCTTCGCGCGCGCGATCCCGCACCGGCGCCGCCGCCCGGCGATTCGGAGTCCGATCAATCCTTTTCTGATCCCTGGCGATTGCACAATTCCTACTTCGATACCGACTTGAAACGCGAAGTTCACTACCACGTTCAACGCTTCAAGCCGGCGTTCGCGTTGCTCTATGTGATCGGCGTGATCTCGGGGATGCTGGGGATCGGCAGCGGGGCCTTCAAAGTGCTGGTGATGGACAAACTGATGCAGTTGCCGATCAAGGTGTCGACCACGACGAGCAATTTCATGGTGGGATTGAACGCTGCGGCCAGCGCCGGTATCTTTTTCTCGCGCGGCGACGTTCATCCGTCCATCGCCGCGCCCGTTGCGTTGGGAATCCTGGTCGGCGCGCCGCTTGGAACGAAACTCTTGCGCGTGATTCCGAATCTGTTGCTGCGGCGGATTTTCTTTTTTGTGTTGCTAATCGGCGGATGGCAGATGTTGGCGAGAGCTTGGAATGGCGTTGCTCGATGAGGCTTGCGTGATGAAAGAACCGGCCTGGAACGAAGCAGGGGAAATCGAGATCGAAGACCGCATCGCGCTGGTGACGCGCGCGGGCGTGTGGTTGAGCGGGATTGTCGTTGTGGCCGGCGCGCTGCTGGAAATGGTGCGATCGAAAACGCCGTTCGCTGTTGGCGAAGGACCGTTTGTTCTACACGCGGGACCCGCGGCGGCTCGCGAAACCTTGTGGAATATCTTGAGCGACGTGGCGCGGAGCGCGGCGCACGGCAATCCATTGGCGATCGTTCAAGCGGGCATCATTCTGCTGATCGCGACGCCCTGGGTTCGCGTGGCACTGTCGATTTGGCTCTACATCCGCCAACGCGATCCACGATACACGGCGGTCTGCGTGGTTTTGCTCGTGACGATGACAATTGGTCTATGGTTCGGCGCGTAAAATCCAATCTCGATTCCCTCACGGTTTGCCCGTTGACGCGGGACACGTGGCCTGCCCTGGAAGACCTCTTCGGCAAGCTCGGTGCGTGCAACGGATGCTGGTGCATGTACTGGAGGATTGGAAGCCAGTACAAGAAACAAACGCGCCAAGAGAACAAGGACGCGTTTTTGCAGATTGTGCGCGACGGTCCGCCGCCCGGACTACTGGCGTTCGACGGCGACCGGGCGGTCGGCTGGTGTCAACTGACGCCGCGTGACGATTTGCCTTGGCTCAACCGGTCGTGGCGATTGCGAGCCGTGGATGCCACGCCCGTGTGGTCGATTTCCTGCTTTTACATCCGGATCGGTTATCGGCGGCGTGGTGTGACGACCGCGTTGATCCAAGCAGCCATCGACACGGCGCGGTCTCGCGGCGCGAAGGTGCTCGAAGCCTACCCACTCGACGCCAACCTGACGCCGTCGTCTTCCAGCACTGGTTATGTGTCGACGTTCTTGCGTCTTGGTTTCAAAATGGCCACGCGTCACGTTCCGCCGCGCCCGATTGTGCGCCTCGATTTAGTCAGGCGGCCGCGTTAGCTAATTGTGGTGCGTAAGTCTCCGACTGAAATCCACTTTCATGAAACCCTCAGGTTGAAGCAATAGATTGTAGAAGCCCCATGCGACTCTCTACTTTGGCACAATGCATTTTTCTCTTGTTGGTGCTCACCGCATCATTGTGGGCGCAAACGGCCGCGTTGCGCGGCGTCGTGACCGATCAGAGTGGCGCGATCGTTCCGAAAGCGACGGTCGGTATCAAAGGACCTGGCGGCACCAAGACCACGACCACCGGCAACGATGGTGGGTATGTCTTCACCGGATTGCCGGCCGGCGAATATGCCGTCGACGCGAAGGCGCCGCAACTGGTTCTGGCGGAAGTGCAGAAAGTTTCTTTGGCCAGCACCACACAGACGCTCAACTTGGTGCTCACGGTCGCTCCGCAAAAGAGAACGTGACCGTGGAAGACAGCGCGGCGCCGGCAGTGAGCACGGAAGCCTCGTCGAACGCCAGCGCCGTGGTGCTGAAGGGCGCGGACCTCGACGCGCTATCCGACGATCCCGACGATCTTCTTGCCGATTTGCAAGCGCTGGCGGGACCCGCTGCCGGGCCCAATGGCGGTTCCATCTTCATCGATGGATTCAGCGGCGGCCAGTTGCCGCCGAAGCAGTCGATCCGCGAGATTCGCATCAACCAAAACCCTTTTTCGCCGGAGTACGACAAACTCGGCCTCGGGCGCATCGAAATCTTCACCAAGCCAGGCACCGACAAGTTTCGCGGCACGCTCCAGTACAACTTCGCCAACGCCGTATGGAATTCGCGCAACCCCTACACGGCGGAGAAAGGTCCTCTTCGTCTGAATGAATTCAGCGGGACGGTCAGCGGACCGGCGGGCAAGCGCGCGTCGTTCAGCTTGAATCTCACTCGAGAAATCACGGACAACGGCAACCCCGTGAACGGAGTGATTCTCTCTCCGCAAACGCTGATCGCGACGCCTTTCACGGATACGCCGCTGGCCGAATTGCGGCGAACCCAGGCCACGCCGCGGTTCGACTATCAGATCGACGCGAACAATACGCTGGTGGTCCGCTACTCCTACGCCCGCGACGTGGTGCGCAACGCTGGCACGGGCAGCCTGAACCTCGCGTCGAATGGATATGAATTCAGCGCGCCGAATCAAACGGTTCAGGTAACGGAGACCGCCGTCGTGAATTCCTCCACGATCAACGAAGTACGCTTCCAATACTTCCGGCCCCAGACTTTGTCGCAGGCCAACACGCCCGGATACTCCCTGCAAGTTGGGGGCGCGTTCAATGGCGGCGGAAATCCCATCGGGCGATCGACCGATACGCAGAACAGCTATGAATTCCAGGACTACATGTCGATCATCCACGGTAAGCACGCTTGGCGATTCGGAGTTCGTCTGAGAGAAGTGTCCGACGCGAGCGTGGCGCCGTACAATTTCGGCGGCACGTTTACGTTCAACGGTGGTCTCGCGCCGGAACTCGACGCCAACAACCGTCCGGTGCTCGATGCTTCCGGGAATTTCGTGATGGTGGACATCACGTCGATCGAGAGCTATCGGCGAACGCTGTTGAACTTGAGCCGGCCACTGGGTGGCGGACCTTCGCAGTTCAGCATCAACGCGGGCAATCCGGCGATCTCCGGCCGGCAGTTCGATGCCGGCGCGTTCGTGGGCGACGACTGGCGCGTGCGTCCCAATGTCACGCTGAATCTCGGCCTGCGTTACGAGAATCAGACGAACATTTCCGATAGTCGCGATATTGCGCCGCGCATCGGCGTGGCGTGGGCGCCCGCAGCGCGCGCCGGAACGGTTCGCCCGAAAACGGTGATCCGCGCGGGCTTCGGCATGTTCTATGACCGCTTCAGCCTGGGGAATACGCTCGCGGCGCAGCGCTACAACGGCGTCACACAACAGCAATACATCATCTCCAATCCAAGTTTCTTTCCCAACGTGCCCGCGATCGCGACGCTCTCGGGATCGGCGACGCCCAGCACGATTCAAGAAATCAGCTCGTCGTTGCGAGCGCCGTATTTGATGCAGTCGGCGGCGGCCATCGAGCGCCAACTGCCGCGCAACACCACCATCGCCGTGACGTTCGCGAGCTCGCACGGCTTGCACCTGCTGCGGTCCGCGGACATCAACGCGCCGTTGCCTGGCACGTACATGCCGTCGGTGTCCGGCAGCGGTGTGTACCCACTGGGACGGCCCGGCTTCGTGGGCCTCACGGAGTCGGCGGGCTTATACAACCAGAATCAGTTGATCGTCAACGTGAACACGCGCGCGACGAACAACATTTCGCTGAATAGTTCGTACATGTACAATCGCGCGTCCAGCAACACCGATGGTCTCGGCACGTTTTCAGCGAACCCTTACAGCATGGTGGGCGAATACGGTCCGGCGGCGACAGACATTCATCATCGCGTGACCCTCGCCGGTACGATCACAACGAAGTGGGGAATCCGCTTGAATCCTCTGTTGACGGCGAACACCGGACCACCCTTCGACATCACGGCGGGACAAGATCTTTACGGCGACACGCTTTTCAACGGCCGCCCGGGAATCGCCACGGATACGACCAAGCCCGGCGTGGTCAAGACGCCGTATGGCTTGCTCGATCCGAATCCGACAGCGGGCGAGAAGCTGCTTTCGCGGAACGCCGGCCGTGGACCAGGGCAAATTATGCTGAACACGCGTATCGGCAAGACGTTTTCGTTTGGCGGGGGCGAAGCCGGCGCGCCAACCGATCCTCGTGGAGGCGGCGGTGGTGGCGGTGGCGGCGGTGGCGGCGGTGGAGGCGGCGGACGCGGCGGGCCGACGAGTCCCTTCGCGACAGCAGGCAATCAGAGCCGCGACGCGGCGGCGACGAAGCGGTACGGCCTCACGATCGCCATGCAGATCCGCAACGTCACGAATCACAACAATCCGGGGCCAATCATCGGCAACATTGCATCGCCGCTGTTCGGACAAGCGAATCAGCCGGCGGGACAGGGCGGGGGAGTCTTTTCGGAGAGCGCCAATAACCGGCGGCTGGAGCTGCAGTTGCGGTTCACATTCTGACGTCAGGAGATCGGGACGCCCCACGCGTGCAGCGCTTGATCCTCGGTCTCATAAACTTCCAGGATTCGGTGAAGCGCCAGGCGGAAAAGGATTCGCGTCACGAAGCTGGGACAATTGCAAACGCGCACGTCGCCCATGTGGTGCAGGGCGTGCGCCTTTAACTCAACGAGAACGCCGATCCCAGACGAGTCCATGAAGGTCACGTCTTCCAGATCCAGCAGAATTCGGCTGGACACGGTGTCGCACCGCTCGCGAAGCGTGTCGCGCAACAGGACCGATTCCTTGCCGAGGGTCACCGTTCCCTCCAGCGACACAACGACGATGTCGCCATACGCGGATTTCACCGTGTGCTCTCGGAGCTTGAGTTTTCCCGATTGGATCATGGCTCGCGTCGCTGCAAAAGCAAGCATCCAATATTACCCGGATTCGGACCACGATCCGTGATTTGCACGACCATTTGCCATTGCCTAGCTTGTGACTCTTTTTGAGCCGGGCTGACCTTGCGCCTCACCACCCGCCACGTAGGTATTGCGCTATCCATCGGATTATGCTAGACTTACGGAATCTAGTCTAGCTTTCAGGGTTTGTCGTTTCATCCGGGAACGTTCCATTTTGGGTGGCTGGTACCGACGAAGGGTTGACAAGAACTTCTTTCATGCCATATAAATGCGGCTTCAACCGAAGCCTCGCGTTTAACTTTGCGATGCGGTCGATTTCGGCGCCACGTAACGTTTCGGCGGCGAGGGCCGTCAAAGGCTCGGAAGGAAAAGGCCGCTAACGGCTGGATGTGTAAAGTGTTGTGAGACTTTAGATTATTTTGACGCCTTATTAACAGCTTCTGGCATCAAACTGTGGAGCATGTTGGAGGCGGTACGGTATGTTGGAGTCGGAAGGGCAGGTACGAGTGGGCGAGTTTCGTCCGGCCGAACCTAAACCGGCGAACAGGAAGAGAGACTATATGGCAAAGGCAGCAAGCGTAATGAAGAGCAACTCGATCGCATTGAAGAGCAATTCGAAGGTGAAGAATCAATCGAAGGAACTGCTCGAGCAGCGCGCCCGGCTACTGGCGGAAGGCCGCAGCACCTCCACAACCGCAGTCGTCGCGCGTCGCGACGAACCGAACGACTACGGCGATATGTCCGAACAGTCTCACGAAGAGTGGCTGTTTTTGAATCGCAACCGGGCCACTAACGACCAGTTGAAGCAAATCAACGAGGCGTTGCAGCGCATCAACGAAGGAACCTACGGCGTCTGCGCGGAGTGCGAGAAGCCGATCTCACCGAAACGCCTGCAAGCGGTGCCGTGGGCCAAGTATTGCGTAGCGTGCCAGGAACAGCGCGGCAACTGGACTAACTAATAGCCGTAATCGGCTTTTGATTTGGCGAGCGGGCAGGAAATCCTGCCCGCTTTCGTTTTCTGCTATCCTCCCTCAATGTCCGCACCGCTTGAAGGTATCCGCGTTCTCGATTTTTCCCGCGTTCTCGCCGGACCCTACTGCACCATGATGATGGGCGACATGGGCGCCGAAATCATCAAGGTGGAAGATCCCGGCCAAGACGGCCGTAGCGGCGGAGACGATACGCGCTATTGGGGACCACCCTTTATTGGAACTGAGAGCACCTATTTTTTAGCCGTCAATCGGGGCAAGAAAAGCATCACCTTAAACTTGAAGTCTTCCGACGGACTGAAGATTGCAAAGAATTTGGCGTCGCGCGCCGATGTGCTCGTGGAGAACTTTCGACCCGGCGCGATGGAGCGTCTGGGACTCGGCTATCCGGCGATGGCCGCGCTCAATCCCAAACTCGTGTATTGCTCGATTTCAGGCTTCGGACAAACGGGTCCCGAGCGTGAACGTCCCGGTTACGACGCGGTGGTCCAAGGCGAATCCGGAATCATGAGCGTTACTGGATTTCCGGACGGCCCGCCGACCAAGGTCGGCGTGTCGATGGCGGATCTTGTCGCGGGATTGCTTGCATTTCAGGGAATCTTACTGGCTTTGCGCGTGGCCGAGCGCACGGGGCGCGGGCAATGGGTGGATATCGCCTTGCTCGACGGCCAAGTGTCGCTGCTGACATTTCAAGCAGGCGCGTTCTTCGCCACGGGCAAGAGTCCCACGCGGAAGGGCAACCTGCATCCAATGATCACGCCGTACGAAACATACAAGACCGCCGACGGCTATGTGATCATCGCGGTAGGGAACGACGGCATGTGGCGCAAGTTTTGTCCCATGGTGGGACTGCCGCTCTCAGGACCGGAAGCCGAAAAGTTTTCGACCAGCGCCAAGCGCGTGGAGCGTCGCGAAGAGCTCGCCGCGATTCTGATTCCGCAGATCGCGCGCCGCACCACCGCCGAGTGGCTGGCCGACCTGCGCGCCGCGGAAATCCCGTGCGGCGAAGTGCGCAGCATCGGTGACGTGCTCGCCGATCCTCAGGTATTGTTCCGCGGCATGGTCCAGGAAGTGGATCATCCGACGCTGGGGCCGATCAAGACCACCGGGATTCCCGTAAAACTTTCCGAAACGCCTGGGCGAATCACCACGGCGCCGCCGTTGCTGGGTGCGAATACCGACGAAGTGCTGTCGCGAACACTTGGAATGTCAGCGGAGGAAATCGCCGAACTGCGCCGTAGTGGGGCGCTGTAGGTGTCCGGTATCGAGCCCCGGGCGTGTTCGTTCTTAAACATGCGATAATTCCTCGTGCTCCTCATTCAAGTCGACAATTTGATCATTCCGCCGGCGATCACCGCCGTCGACTATATGGCGCAACTGGAGTCCGAAGGACTGAGCGAAGAAGACGCCGCGGTTCTCAAGCAAGTCCGTGAAGAGGGTGGCATTCCGGAGGAGGGCGAGGCCGAATCCGCGCCCGAATCTCAAGGTGGCGCGCCGCCGCAGCTTCAGCACTTATTCAAGAAACACTTTCGGCAGGGACGTTTTTTGATCGCCACTAGTTCCGAGGGCGCGGCCGCGCGTGTGATTCGCGATCTCGGTTTCGCGGCGTTCCTCAACGCGCCGGCGGCGTTTGTTTGCCGCATCGACGTGCGCGACGTCGACCAGATGGTGGTGATGCAAACCTCCGCGCTGACCGATTGGTTCGCGGAAGTCGACACGCCGGTGGGAAAGATTTACGGATTGCACTATCCTTCCAGCTGGATCAACATGCCGGCCCCGGTGGAAGACCAGAGCGAGCACGGCGTCAGCGCGATTCTGAAAAAAGTGATGCTGCACAGCGCGCCGTTGGTGATCGCGGAGCGCCACTTTCCGGAGATTCATCCAGAGATTCGTTGGATCACGCCGAAGACCGAGTTGCGAATTCAGTTCAGCGACGGCACGGCGGTGTCGAATCAAGAGGTGGTAGAACTGGCCAACTCCGTCACCGACCGGCTGCTGGCGATCCGGCGCATTTCCGGCGGCGATCTTTTTTTAGCGGAGACGTGTCGTCCTTTGTTCCCCGATTTCTTCATCTAAATTTTAAGAACGGCACGCGGCAAATAAACCTTGCCTCACGCGCGATTCTCGCGATATCTTCGTTCGATCCGGGAGCAATGCACGGTCAAATTCAGGCCGCTCCCTCTTTCCAATATGTCGATTCCTCAACATTCGAAGTCTCTCTTTGTGGCATTTGTCTCGCTGGTTTTCGCGAATCTTCCGGCCGCCGCCGCGCCCAATCGCATTTTGACCACCGTGGATCCCGCTCAAACCAAGGTCATCGCCGGAAACGTGCATCGCTTGGCGCAATCCCGCTTCGACCGCGGCGCAGTGGATCCGGCGATGTCGATGAATCGCGTGCTGATCCTGTACAAGCCATCGGCGGCGCAGCAAACAGACCTCGACCAGTTGTTGCAGGACTTGCAGAATCCGTCGTCGCCGCAATTTCATCGATGGCTGACGCCCGAGCAATTCGGCGATCGCTTCGGTCTCAGCCCCAGCGATCACTCCAAGGTCGTCGCGTGGCTGGCGTCGCAGGGATTGAAGATCGAGCAATCGGGACGCTCCCGGAATTGGGTGGCGTTCAGCGGAACGGCGGAGCGAGTGTCGAAGGCTTTGCGCACGACATTTCGGCGTTTGGATGTGAACGGAGAAAGCCACTTCGCCAACATGACGGATCCCGAAGTGCCGGCTGCATTGGCCGATGTCGTGGGCGGATTCATGGGCCTCGACGATTTTAAGCCCCGGCCCCTGTTTATTCAGGCGCCGCAATTCAATAGCGGCTCGAACCACTTTCTTTCGCCCGAAGACTTTGCCACCATCTACGACATCACTCCACTCTATACGGCCGGGATCAACGGGACGGGCCAAAGTATCGTGGTGGTCGGACAATCGGATATTTCCACGACCGACATCCGCAATTTCCGTTCGCAATTCAAGCTTTCAACTACCAATCTTCCGCACCCGTTCCTGTTCGGCCCCGATCCCGGCGGCTTGGGCAGCGGCAGCAACGTAGAGGCGAACTTGGATCTGGAGTGGTCGGGCGCGGTTGCGCCCAATGCCACCATCAATTTTGTGTACAGCACCAGCGCGTTCCAATCGTTGATCTTCGCGATCGACTTGAACATTTCGCCGATCATTACCGTTAGCTATGGGAGTTGCGAGATCGACTTCTCTCCGGGCTATCGTCCGTTGTTACAGCAGGGAAATGCGCAGGGCATCACGATCATGGTGGCGTCGGGAGATTCCGGCGCCGCCGGCTGCGATGCGCAAGGCTCGCAACCGCTGGCAACTCTCGGCGAATGGGCCACGTTCCCATCAGCGATGCCGGAGGTCACCAGCGTCGGCGGGACGATGTTCCTCGACACGCCGGCGAGCACGTATTGGGCGACCACGAACGATGCCGCCTCCGGCTCGGCGCTCTCCTACATCCCCGAGGCGGCGTGGAACGAATCGAGCACCGCGAATGGATTGGGAGCGTCGGGCGGCGGAGTCAGCCAGTTCTTCGAACGGCCGACGTGGCAAACCGGACCCGGCGTGCCCAACGATAACTTCCGTCATGTTCCCGATATCGCGTTCAGCGCGGCGGTTCACGACTCGTATCTCATTATTACCGGCGGCAACTTGGGTGGCGTCGGGGGAACGTCGGCCTCGTCGCCGTCATTTGCGGGAATCGTTGCGCTGCTAGAACAATCCTTGGCTCCCCCAGGACAAACGACGCAAATGGCCCTGGGGAACATCAATCCACAACTCTACCGATTGGCGCAGGCCGCGCCTTCGGTGTTTCACGACATTACTACGGGCAGCAATGTGGTTCCGTGTTCGGAATTGAGTCCATCGTGCACCTCCGGAAGCTACGGCTATCAAGCCGGTGCCGGATACGACATGGCGACCGGCTTAGGATCGCTCGACGTGAACGCCTTCGTGACCCAATGGAGCACCGCGACCAACGCGGTCACTGTAAAACTCACTTCCAGCGCGGTGACCGGCACGATCAATTCCACCGTGACGCTCACCGCGACCGTCGCGGCGGCCACGGGATCGGCGACCCCCACGGGAACGGTGTCGTTCGTCGCGGGAACGAACGCACTCGGCACGGCGACGCTATCGTCCGGTACCGCGACGTTCACTTTGCCTTTGGGATCGCTGGCCACTTCCGGACTCGTCACGTACACTTTGGCGGCGAATTACTCCGGCGACGCTTCGTTTAGCGCGGGTGGCGCGACCACCACCATCAAGGTGACCGCTCCGCAGGGCGGTGCTGCGGTTGTTCTTACCGGACCGACGATTGTTTGGCCGGGCTTCCCAGACGCGCAAGGACCCACGTGGATCGCCAACTTGACGTTAGCGGAATTTGGCGGCGTGCCGGCGTTGGTGACGGGTTTTACCATGGACGGTTCGCCACTGACGCTAGCGCAGTATTTCCCGTCGAACGCGCTTCCTGCCAATGGTTCGCTCGCCGTTGCGGTGACGCTTCGCGGCGTTTCGGCGCCGGTGACGCACACCTTCGGTGTCAGTGGCACTGATGCGGCGGGAAATACTTGGTCTCGACAGTTGTCGATTCCGTTCTATCCGCAGCAGGTCGGGACCAATTTCACTCTGGCGGCCACGCCGTTGGTGATTGCTCAGAATCCCTCGGCGCCCGCGTCGTGCCAATGGTCGACGCAAGTGAACTTGGACGATCAGGGCGGTACGTTGAACGTGATTTCGTCGTTCACCGAAGGCGGCGGTATTGCTCCAGGCATCTCGCTGAGTCCGGCGTCGATTCTCGGCACCAAGCGTGTGGGCGCGTGGGCCGGCCTGCAAGGAACGGTCTGCTTCTCCAATGTCACGCCCGGAGGAGTCAGCAATGTCGAGACGTTCTACTCCAACGGAGACGGCGAGCAAGTCACAGTTTCGTTCACCGGACCGCTCGCCAATCCCACGACGATCACGGCGACGCCCGCAACGTTAAGCTTGTCCACAGCTGGCACCGCGCAATCCGTTACCGGGACGCTCAACGTCGATCCGGGCGCCGGACAGTCATGGTCCGCAGTGGTGTATCCGACGAATCGAACTACTTCGTGGCTTACGTTGTCGCAAACGTCGGGAACGGGTTCGGCGCAAGTCACGCTGACCGCGAATCGCGGACAGTTTGAGAGCGGGGCTTATCGTGCGACCATCGTGATTCAATCGCCGAATGCGATGCCGCGGAACGTGAATGTGCCGGTGATGTTCGTGATCGGTGGCGGCGCCTCGGCGCCGAACGTAGCGGCAGTCGTGAACGCTGCTAGTTCGCAGCCGGGCGTGAGTCCCGGCGGTTTGGTTACAGTGTACGGCACGAATCTCGCGGGCGGCGTGACCGCCTCGACCGGCTCGCCGCTGCCGTACACGCTGGGCGGCGTGACCGCGACGGTGAATGGTGTGGCCGCGCCGTTGCTTTACGTGTCGCCGACGCAAATCAACTTGCAAGTTCCCTACGCGGCGGGCGCGGGCGCGGGAACAGTCGGAGTCACGTACAACGGACAGGGTGGCGGCGCGCAAGTGCAGGTGCTCCCGGCCAACCCCGGCATTTTCGTGGATGGCAGCAACAATCTGGCGGGGAATCCGAATTCTTCCGTCGCTCCGGGCGGCTTCGCGACGATGTTTGTCACCGGTATCGGCGAAATCTCCGTGTCTCTCTCCACAGCCTTTGCGCCTTCAGCGAGCACTCCCTTGGCCAGCTTGCCGAGACCGCTGCTTCCGGTGACGGTGACGGTAGGAGGAGTGGAAGCCTTCATCTCGTTCATCGGAATCACACCCGGGTTGATCGGCACGGCGCAGATCAACATCGAGATTCCGCCCGGCGTTCCCACAGGCGTGCAGCCCGTGATCGTCACAGTGAATGGAGTCGCGAGCGCAGCAGGGAATCTGACGATCACTTCCCAGTAGCGTTTGAAATGGTGGGAGAGATTCTTGAAAAGGTGGCGGGGACGACGGGACTCGAACCCGCGGCCTCTGCCGTGACAGGGCAGCGTTCTAACCAACTGAACTACGTCCCCACGCCGTTGAAAATCAGAGACTTTCTGGTTGGGACGCCGCCGGCGGTGTTCCTGGCGGCTCATGACCTACCGCAAGCGTCATGTGTCACGAAAATGGTGGGCGATCACAGGCTCGAACTGTGGACCTCCTGCTTGTAAGGCAGGCGCTCTAACCGGCTGAGCTAATCGCCCGGGCGAATAGCAACCTTCGCACCGGTCTAGACATACTATCATCGGTTTCGAAGTTTGCCAAGCGACCCACGCAGCTACATCTACGGTAGCAAATGGATTGAAGTTGCACCACTCGCGACCGCCAGCGGTCCTGACAACGGCAATCGCTGTCAGTCGGCCCGCAAAAACTGACCTCACTAGCCACGCGCGCAGGCCCACGACGAAAGTTTCGAAAAAAAAGCTTGCATTCATTTCGCATATAGGAGTACAAATGAATTACCCACCAAGCGGGGGGGCAGGCTATCTCGCCTAGCTAGACTTGACCGCAGCCTGCTCCCCGCCCTATAAAAACTTTCCTGGGAACGTGGTGTGTCTGGTGTGCAGCGCAAAATGAGTTTTGCGAGTATACTGAATTGACATGATAAGCGGCGATTTGATTCGCATTCGAAACATGGTTGATGATTGCGTGCGCCTTGCGCGATCGATTCATCGAGAAGCCGAGCGGCTGACTCCCGAGGAGCGCGCCCAATTGTCCACTCACTTGGCGGCCAACGCCAGCCATTTGAACTATTTAGTGGACCTGGTCGGGCAGGGCGACTCGCCATCAAAAACCTAGCGGTCTGGAAAGCTGGCTTACCCACTAGACACGAAAGGCCTATTGGGATAGAGTCAGTACTCGAATGCCCCTTTGGTTCCATCGCCGCCGAGGCGATCATCGTGGGTTCAGTCTCGTTGAACTCATGATGGTTGTCGCGATCATCCTGGTGATCGTTACCTTCGCGATTCCCACCTTGCTGCGATCGCGCTACACGGCCAACGAAACCAGCGCCGTTTCCACTTTGCGCGTCCTCTATGGCGCGGAAACGCAATTCGCATCCAACTACAACAGTTTTTCCGGCGATCTCAACACGCTGGGACCGCCGCCCGCCAACACCCTCCCGAGCGCCACCAGCGCGGATCTAGTGGATCAGGTCTTGAGTGGACGAATCAGCGGACAACTCGCACAATTTCAAAAGGCCGGGTACAGATTCACGTACACGCCGGCGGGAACCTACCCAGGCGTGCAGCAATACACCTTCACCGCCGACCCGTTGGTGCGCGGCAACACGGGGCAGCGATCGTTTTTCATGGATCAAACTGGAATTGTGCGATCCAACGGAACTACCACCGCGACGGTGAACGACAATCCCATCGGCTAGCGCGCATTTACTTCGGCACCAGCCATCCGTGAATCTTCAGCCAGTCGGCGAGCCGCGCGGTCCACGTGCTTAACACTGGATCGTTCGGAGCCATGCCCACGCCGTGCGGTCCCCGCTCGTAAATGTGGATCTCGGCGGGAACTCCGGCGCGTCGCAGCGCCGCGTAGTAGCTCAAGCTGTTTTCCGCGGGCACTCCGGTGTCGGCGTTGGTGGTAAACAGAAACGTCGGCGGCGTGTTGGCGGTGACGTGCTTTTCCATCGACATCTCTTCGATCAGCTTAGGATCGGGATCCTTGCCGAGCAGCATTTCCTGCGATCCTTTGTGCGTGTACGGCTGACCAAACGCGATCACCGGATAGCAAAGGATCGCGAAGTCCGGCCGGGAATCAGGCGTGTAGTGCGTAGACGCCGTCGCCGCGAGATGTCCGCCCGCGGAAAATCCCATGATGCCAATGCGATTCGGCGCGATTCCATATTTGTCCGCTTGCCTGCGTACCAAACGGATTGCTTGCTGCACGTCTTCCATTTGCGCCGGATGATGAAATGTGGGACCCAGGCGATACTTCAAAACGAACGCCGCTACTCCCAACGTGTTTAGCCATTTCGCCACGTCGCTGCCTTCCTTTTCCATCGAGAGGTGTGCGTAGGCGCCGCCGGGGCAAATGATGATGCCCGTTCCCACGGCGTTGGCCGACGGTAAATACGGCGTGATCGTGGAAGGGTTGGGATCTTTGTCGTCCGGGCGCAACAATTGTGGCGTTTGTGTTACGGCGAGCGTTGCAAACAGGGACGCTGCGGCAATCAGCATTCTCATTTCGCAATGATAAACTGAAACGCACAATGTGCGGAATCTGCGGTGGATGGATGCCCGACGGCGCGCCCGGCTTCGACGAAGCTCAGGCGATTGCCATGCGCGATGCCATGTACCATCGCGGTCCCGACGATGGCGGACATTGGGTTTCCGGCGACGGCCGCACCTTGCTCGGCAGCCGGCGTCTTGCCATCATCGACGTTTCGCCAGCCGGTCACATGCCGATGTGGAACGCCGACCAGTCGGCGGCGATCGTCTTCAACGGAGAGTGCTACAACTACACGGAACTGCGCCGGTCGCTCGAGGCGAAAGGGCATCGTTTCCGTTCGCAGACCGACACCGAGTCGGTGCTCGAAATGTTTTCCGCCGCGCCGCCCGAAGAAATGCTCTCGCAAGTGCGCGGCATGTTCGCGCTGGCGATTTGGGATCGCAAACGCCGCCGCTTGCTTCTGGCGCGCGATCGCTTGGGCATCAAGCCGATCTATTACTCGCGACAGAACGGCGGAATCTTGTTCGCATCCGAAGTGCGATCGCTTTTGGCGAGCGGGCGCGTCTCGCGCCAGTTGAATCCCACGGGAACGCAAGGGTATTTTGCGATGGGATCGGCGCAAACGCCCGAGACTCCGCTGGCGGAAGTCCGCGCGCTGCCACCGGGGCATTATCTGCTGATCGAAGACGGTCGCGAGACGCTGCGTCCTTACTGGACACTGCGTTTTGACGAGGAGGAACAGACCGAAGCCGAGTGGCGTGAGCGTGTTCGCGACGCCTTGCTCGATTCCGTGAAGCGACACTTGGTGGCGGATCGTCCCGTCGGCATTTTCTTGAGCGGGGGCATCGACTCAAGCGCGACCGTGGCGTTAGCGCGGCACGTCGAGCACTCCAAATTGCGCACCTACTCGGTGGTCTTCGGCGAAGCCGCCTACAACGAAGCGTCGTACTCGCGGAGAATCGCGCAACAGTTTGAAACGGATCATCACGAGTACGTGGTGACCGGCGCCGACGCTCTCAGGCAAATCGACCGGATGATCGGGAGCGTCGACTTGCCGAGCGTCGACGGCCTGAACACATATCTGGTGTCGCAAGTTACGCGCGGCGACGGAACGATCGTGGCACTCTCCGGCCTTGGCAGCGACGAAATCTTTTTCGGCTATTCCGGCTTTACCTGGATTCCTCGCATGGCGCGGCTCGCCGCCGCCGGCGGGGCATTGATCCGGTCGGGTGCGCGATTGTCGCGCGATTCCAGCGTGCCGGGATCGCGCGCCGCGCGACTAATGGATCTTTCCGGCGACGCGCCGCTCGCCAGCGCCTACTTCGCCTATCGCGGATTGCTGGATTCGCGTTCGCTGCACGCGATGTTTCGCCCGGAATTTGCGAATGGTCACGGATTCGACGCCACACGTTACCTCGCCGGTTTCGACGGTGGGCCGGGTCCGAACGGCGTTTCTGCTCTCGAACTGCGCGCCTACATGCACAATCAACTGTTGCGCGACAGCGACGTGATGAGCATGGCGCATTCGCTCGAACTGCGTGTTCCGTTCCTCGATCATCCCTTGGTGGAATTGTTGGCGCGCGTTCCGGCGCGCTTGAAACGATCGCCGGCCGCGGAGCCCAAACGCCTTTTGGTCACTTCGCTTCCGGCGCCCTTGCCGCCGGAAATCTGGCAGCGTCCCAAGAAAGGATTCACGCTGCCGTTCGCCGTGTGGCTCAACAAGGAATTGCGTCCGCTGGCGGAAGAAGTGATGATCTCCGGCGATTCGCCGTTGCGCGAATTCTGCCGCATGGAATTGTTGCAGCAAATGTGGGAGGGATTCCTCGCCCAGCGCGTGCACTGGTCGAGGATCTGGTGCGCGGTGGTGTTCGCGCGCTGGTATCGGCAACTCCGCGCTTAGTCTTCAAACTCAGCCAAATAAGCGGCCAGCAACGGCACCATGATTTCGTGGTGTCCTGTAAGCGCGAAACCATGACCGCCGCCCGCCACGGGTCTTTCCACGACGTTGCGCGTCGGCCGGTAATGCTGGATGAAGTCCAAGTTCGCAGTGTCGAATCGGCTCAAAGGATTTCCCAGATTGCGCACCACCGACACCGCTTTCAAGAAAATTTCCGGCAACAGCACGGCGGATCCAACATTTAAGTACACGCCGCCTTCGTCGAGTCCGCGAACCAGGGACGCGAACAGGCGAAAATCGTGATAGCTCGTCGTGCCCAGCGCGGCTGCATCCATGCGCGGATCGTTGTGCGGCGTGTCGGTGCCGAGCGCGACGTGTACGGTTGCCGGGATTTTGCGCGACCATGCCGCTGCCAGCAAACTTTTCTCCGCATTGGTCGCGCCTGCGAGCGATCGCCCAAGAGCCTCACCGAGCCCGATGCCGTTGCGCGCGGCGGCCGTCGCCGCGCCGTGGAATGTCGCGGCTGTTTCGTCGGAAACGCCGAACCGTCCGTCCTTGAGAACGTCGTCCACTTCCTCCGATGTCGCGCCGCTCAGCGCGATCTCAAGATCGTGGATCGCCGCCGCGCCGTTCATGGCCAGCGCCGTCAAAAGCTCTCGATCCATCAAGTCGATCAGCACAGGCGCGAGACCGCACTTCACCACGTGTCCGCCGATTCCCCAAAGGATCGCGCGGCCCGCCACGCGCGCGTGCAAAATGGAGGCTGCCAATTCCCGAAATTGATCCGCGCCCAGCAGATGTGGTAAAGAATCAACGAAGTCGGTCATACTGGAGCCTTGCGGCCGGTAGGCGCGGCCGAAATGCGACAAGTTGACTTTCGCGGGCCGACCCGCGAGGGGAACGGTGCGCAGTTTGGAAAAATCGAGCGGCTTTATTTTGTATTCGCTCATCGCGGTCACAGTGTAGCAGAAGTCTGGAGAGAGCAAGGCGCCTTGACGAAAACATGGACAAAGGGATGAAGGAAGAGCCGCTTGACCGACCGAACGAAGCGGGACCCGACGACGAAGAAGCGCGATTCCGCGCCAAAGTGCGCGACATGGTGCCGCGCTACCTGGCTGACATCCGCAAAGACGTCGCGCAATTCGCCACGCTTCTCGAAGCCGGCGATTTCAACCGCATTCGATCCATCGGTCACGTGCTGAAAGGCACCGGCAGCACCTTCGGATTTCCCGAAATCACGTATTGGGGTGCGGCGATCGAAGAGTCGGCGATGCGCGCCGACGTCGTAAAATTACGCGAACAAACCGAAGCCGTGGCGGCGTTTCTGGCGCGCCAAGCCTAGTGGCGCGTGCACAATTTGAGTCACTGGCAGCCTGCGCACTCCTCGCGCAGTCACGATATGATAGAACCTTACACCGATCATGTATATTCTTGGAATTAACGCCTATCACGGCGACGCCGCCGTTGTTTTGCTCAAGGACGGTCAAATCGCTTTCGCTCTCGAGGAAGAGCGGCTGAACCGCGTCAAACACTCCGCTGGATTTCCGAGCATGGCGCTGCGCGGCGCGCTCGAGTACGCCGGAATCGGGATCGACGCGGTCGATCACATCGCCATCGCGCGTTCTCCGCGCGCGCATCTGCTTGAGAAAATGCAATTCGTGTTGAAGCAGGGCTTGGTGTTTTCTCGACTCACGCAAGAGCGCCTGAAGAACGCCGCGAAAGTTCGCAGCCTGAAAGCTGAAGTGGCCGACGCGCTCGGCGTCGACGAAAAATCCGTGCGCGCTAAGATTCACAACGTGGAGCATCATCAGGCGCACATGGCCAGTTCGTTCCTGGTTTCCGATTTCGAGGACGCCGCGATTCTTTCGGTCGACGGCTTCGGCGATTTCCGCAGCACCATGACCGGGTACGGAAAGGGAACCAACATCAAGGTGCTCGACAGCGTGGGTTTTCCGCATTCGCTCGGGCTGATGTATACGATGGTCGCGCAATATCTCGGATTCCCGCACTACGGCGATGAAGGCAAGGTGATGGGCCTCGCTCCCTATGGCGATCCCAAGGATTATCTCCAACGTATGCGCCAAATCGTGCACTTCAAGAGCGATGGGGCATTCGAACTAAACCTCGACTACTTCTGCCATCACGCCGGCGGCGTCTCGATGGTTTGGGACAAAGGCTATCCGGTGATCGAACGCGTTTTCTCCGACAAAGTGGTGGAGGTGTTCGGTCCCGCGCGGCAGAAGGGCGAAAAACTCGAGCAGAAACACTCCGATCTCGCCGCCGCGCTGCAGATTGTCCTCGAAGAAGGCATTCTCCATGTGCTCGGCCGTTTGTGGGAACGGACCAAGTGTCCTCGATTGACGCTCGCCGGTGGCGTGGGATTCAATTCCGTGGCCAATGGAAAAATTCTCGATCGCACGCCGTTCAAGGACCTCTACGTTCAACCGGCCGCGGGCGACGCCGGCACGGCGCTCGGCGCCGCATTTCACGTGCAGCACGTGGAATTAGGTCAGCCGCGGCAATGCCGTATGCGTACGGCGTACCTCGGACCCGAATACACCGATGAGCAAATGACCTCGACGATGGACCGTCTTGGCGTGAAATACACAAAGCCCAAAGATTTGCTGCAACAAGTCGCGAAGCACTTGGCCGACGGCAAAGTGATCGGTTGGTTCGAAGGGCGCGCCGAGTTTGGTCCGCGTGCGCTCGGCCATCGCAGCATTTTGGCCGATCCGCGCCGCGCCGATATGAAGGACACGTTGAACGCGCGCGTGAAACGCCGCGAGTCATTCCGGCCTTTTGCTCCATCGATCTTGGAGGAGCACGTCGCCGAGTGGTTCGAGAACACGTATCCCTCGCCGTTCATGCTGCTGGTCTACAAATTCAAGGAAGACAAACGCGCGCTCGTCCCTGCGGTCTGCCACGTCGATCAAACCGGGCGTTTGCAAACCGTGTCGCGCGAGATTCAACCGCGCTACTGGGAAATCATCGACGAATTCCGTAAGATCACCGGCGTGCCGATTCTCCTGAACACTTCGTTCAACGAAGACGAGCCGATGGTCTGCTCGCCGGAGGATGCCGTCGAGTGTTTTCAATCGACGCACATGGACGTGTTGGTAATGGGAGATTTTCTGGCGGTCAATCCCTAGTACGATAACTACATGGTTGATATTCACTGTCACGTCCTGCCCGGAATCGATGACGGCTCGCCCGACTTGGAGACGTCGATCGGGATGTGTCAGTCCGCGGTTGCCGATGGTGTGACGCATGTCGTGGGAACGCCGCATTGCGACGACAACTACGAATTCAGTTGGGACGTGAACACGGCCAAGCGCGACGAATTGCAAAAAGCCGTGGGACCCAAGCCGCAACTCCTGCTGGGCTGCGATTTCCACTTGAACGACATCAACCTGGAATTGTTGCAGGTCAACGCCGATCCGTTTTTGATTGCCCAGCAGAATCATTTGCTCGTGGAAAACTCAAACTACAGTCTGCCGCCGGCGATGGAGCAGATGTTTTTCAATCTTCGCTGCCGCGGCATTATTCCCGTGCTGACCCATCCCGAGCGCAATCCTTTGTGGCAGCGCAAGCCGGACTTGCTAAAAAAACTTGCCCAGCAGGACTGCGTGGTGCAGATCACCGCCGGATCGATCACCGGCCGCATGGGCAAAGGTCCACAGAAATACGCCATGGAGTGGTTGAAGCAGGGCATCGTGCACGTCGTGGCATCGGACGCGCACAACACCTCGAGCCGTCCGCTGAAGTTGAAGGAAGCGTTCGACGTCGTCGCGGAAGCAATCGACGCCGATACCGCCGACTTGCTTTTCACGCACAATCCCAAAGCGATCATCGAGGGCGGCGCGACGTTTCAGCCGCGCCCGCCGAAGAAGCGTCTCTGGGGATTCCTCGGCTTCTAAATTCGCCCCAAGAGTTTGGTAAGCTCTAGAGCCATGACCAAACGGCTCGCCTTCGTTCTCCTCGTTTTTTCCGCTGTCCTTTCCGCCGAAACCATCGCCGACAAGACAAAAGGCATGGACAAAGCCGCCGGATACTTCACCTATCACTGGGACGCGAAGGCCGGCAAGATCTGGCTGGAAATCGATCGCTGGGATTCCGAGTTTCTCTACGTCGATTCGATGCCCGCCGGCATGGGATCGAACGACATCGGCCTCGACCGCGGGCAACTCGGCGGCGAGCGCATCGTGAAGTTCACGCGCTCGGGACCGAAAGTTCTGCTCGTACAACCGAACTACATGTTTCGTGCGACGTCGGACAGCGCCGATGAACGCCGCGCGGTCGAGCAATCGTTTTCGCAGTCGGTGATTTGGGGATTCGATGTGGCCGCCGAGGAAGGATCGCGCGTGCTCGTCGATGCCACGGCGTTTTACCTCCGCGACGCGCACGATATTCCGGGTGCGATGCGCCGCGCCGGTCCAGGAGGAGGAACGTTCCGTCTCGATCCGTCACGTAGCGCGTTCTATCTGCCGCGCACCAAGAATTTTCCGAAGAACACTGAAGTGGAGACAACGCTTACGTTCCTGAGCGACGATCCGGGCTTCTGGGTTCGCGGCGTCGCGCCCACGCCGGGCGCGATCACCGTTCGCGAGCATCATTCTTTCTTCGAACTGCCGCCGCCGGGATTTCACATGCGTGAAGAAGACCCGCGCGCCGGATTCTTCGGCATGCGCTACTTGGATTATTCGACGCCGATCGGCGATCCCATCGTGCATCGATTCGCCGCGCGTCACCGGCTGCAGAAGAAAGATCCGAGCGCTGCGATGAGCGATCCCGTGAAGCCGATCGTCTACTATCTCGATCGCGGGACTCCCGAGCCGATCCGCTCGGCGTTACTTGAAGGTGCGCGTTGGTGGAATCAAGCATTCACGGCCGCCGGATATCGCGACGCGTTTCGCGTGGAGATGCTGCCCGAGGACGCCGACCCGATGGACGCGCGTTACAACATCATCCAATGGGTGCATCGTGCGACCCGCGGATGGTCGTACGGCGCGAGCGTCAGCGATCCGCGCACCGGCGAGATCATCAAGGGCCATGTGACGCTTGGATCGTTGCGCGTCCGCCAGGATTATTTGATCGCCGAAGGATTGGTGGCGGACTACGCCGACGGCAAGCCGGTGAATCCCGCGATGTTGCAAATGTCGCTGGCGCGATTGCGCCAACTGGCCGCGCACGAAGTCGGGCACACGCTCGGGCTTCAGCACAATTACATCGCCAGCACTGAAGGCCGCGCTTCAGTGATGGATTATCCGCCGCCGACCGTGAAACTCTTGCCGTCGGGCGAAATTGATTTGAGCGACGCCTACGCCGTTGGCATCGGCGAGTGGGACAAAGTTTCCATCACTTGGGGATATTCCGATTTTCCAGCCGGAACAAATGAGCGAAAGCAACTCGACGACATTCTGGACAAGGCCCGCGGCCGCGGCCTGATTTTTCTCACCGATCAGGACGCGCGACCGCCGGGCAGCGCGCATCCATCGACGCATTTGTGGGACAGCGGAACGAATGCCGTGGACGAACTGAATCGCTTGCTGAAAGTTCGCGCCGCGGCGCTGGCGCGCTTCGGCGAGCGCAACATTCGTGAGCACGAACCGCTCGCGACGCTCGAAGAAGTGCTCGTGCCGGTTTATCTTTATCATCGCTATCAAACCGAAGCCGTGTCGAAAGTGCTAGGCGGCCAGGATTATCGCTACGCGCTGAAGGGCGACGGCCAAGTTCCCGCGGCGATTGTCGCGCCGGCCGAACAGCGGCGCGCGCTTGACGCGCTTTTATTGACGATCAAACCGGAAACGCTGCGCCTGCCTGAAAGCATCATCAAGCTGATTCCGCCGCATCCGTCGGGATACGAACGCACGCGCGAAGATTTTCGTTTGCACACCGGAATGACATTCGACGCGCTCGGCGCGGCGGAAACGGCGGCGCACCAGACCATCGGACTAATGCTCAATCCCGAACGCGCCGCGCGACTGGTGGAGTTTCATGCGCGCGACGCGAAGAATCCCGGGCTCGAGGAAGTGCTGAACCGCTTGCTGGCCGCGACGTGGGAAGCTCCGCGCGCTGCAGCGGCACTTGACGCCGCGATTCAGGACACAGTGAAGGACGTCGCGCTCTATCACTTGATGATGCTGGCGGCGAACGATCAAGCTTCCAGCGGCGCGCGAGCCGGCGCGTGGTCGGGGCTCGAAAAACTAAAAGCGTCGCTCGGGAAGCAACGCGCCGCACGACCGTTTGACGGCCAAGTAATTGAAGCACTCGCGCGCATCAAGCGCTTCCAGGACGATCCACGTCCGGCGAATCTGCCGAAACCACTTGAGCCGCCAGATGGAATGCCGATCGGCAGCGATGACTGCGCATGGATTCCATAAGTTTTCGTATGCCTTAATCGCGCCTATAAGGACAATTGATTGGACGCCGACAGATGCAAGCGATACGCTTGATAGGTGGTTGAAAAAAAGCTTCGACACTATCTATTCGCCAGCGATTTCGATCAGACGCTGAGTTTTCACGATTCCGGCCGCGTCCTGAGCGAATTGCTCGGCACGTCCGGATTCGAGGAGAAAATCGCCGGACTGTCCCGCATCCACTTCGTTCAACAGGGCGGGGAACTGGCATATCTACTGTTACATGATCCCGAATATCGACGCGTGCGCCGCGAGCATCTGATCGAAGCGGGGAAGCGGATTCGCCTGAAGCACAACATCGCGACGCTCGAGCCGCTGCTGAATTCCGTCGACGGTTATCGTTTCTCGCTTTACGTGATTTCCGCCGCGCCCGAAGAAGTGATCCAGTCGGCTCTCGAGGGAATTGTCCCGGCCGATCACATTTACGGCACCCGATTTCACTACGACGATTCGGGAGAAATCCAGTCGATCGTGCGCGTGCCCGCCGGTTACGGAAAAGTCGCGGTGCTCGAGGAGATTCGCGAGCAATTGGAGGTCAGCCCGGATCGCGTGATCTACGTCGGTGACGGCAGTTCCGACGTGCACGTGATGCTGCACGTGAATCATCGCGAGGGATTGACGATCGCCGTGTCCGAAAACAAATACATCACGCCCATCGCGCGGCGCACAGTGTTGAGCGAAGACGCGCTGAGCGTTGTGGTGCCGGTGTTGGAAGAAGTCGCCGGTTGGGAATCGCCGCGGATTCGCAGCTTCTTTGACGCGCATGGATTCGTGGTGCGCGAGTGGGACAAAGTTCAAACCGATTCGCTGACCATCTCCGCGGCGGGCTAACTGCGCGAAATCGGGCAGGCCGGTTCGAAAGCGGACACTCGAAACGCTCGTTTGCCCCTCCCGAGCACTGCCCTGCAATAGTTTCCGTTTGGTTCGACGCCTGCGTGTCACTCTGCGGGAGGACTCCGTCTATGTGGCAGGATTTCCGCTATGCCTGGCGTCGGCTGCGCAACAGTCCGGGATTCACCGTGGCCGTCGTTTTGTCGCTGACCTTGGGAATCGGCGCGAATACCGCGATCTTTTCGGTGATCAACGCGGTGTTGTTGCGCACTCTGCCGGTGGCGAAACCGGCCGAGCTCTCCCTGGTGCAAATCGATTCAAAACTGGCCGTCTCGCAGCGCTTTTCTTATCCCGCGTTCCAGCTTTTGCGTAACGCGCTGCCTGCGCCCTCCACGATAGCCGCTTCCACCAAGATCCAACGCGCGTATGCAACTCTGGAGACGGGCCGCGAAACAGAAATGCTTTGGGACCAACTTGTCTCCGGCGAGTTCTTTTCGGTGATCGCGCTATCTCCGTCGCTCGGCCGCCTGCTCGGCCCCGAGGACAACGTTACGCCCGGCGCACATCCCGTGGCCGTGCTCAGCGAAGGATTCTGGCGGCGGCGCTTCGGCGGCGCTCGCGATGTGTTGGGCCGCGACATTGTCCTCAACGGCACGCATTTCACGATCGTTGGCGTCGGTCCTGCGGGATTCACCGGAACACAGCTTGAGTTCCCAGCGGACGTGTGGATTCCGGTCATGATGCAGTCCGACGTTCGCTACATGCAGAATTACAGCTCCAGCAACGCGCAGGATTCCAAGCCCTGGGCGACGCAGCAGGGGATTCGTTGGCTCGACTTGACCGTTCGCAACGAAAACGGTGCGGCGGCGGAGGCCGCGATGCAATTGGCGTTTCACCGGCAGGTGGAAGAGTTGGCTCAAACCATCGGCAACGCCGAGCGGCGCAAGCTGGTGCTGGAACAGAAACTCGCGTTCCAGCCTTTTAGCCGCGGATTCTCATCGTTGCGTCAGAAATTCGAATCGCCGTTGTACGCGCTGATGGTCATGGTGGGTCTGGTGCTGCTGATCGCCTGCGCCAACACCGCGAACCTGTTGTTGGCGCGAGCTTCCGCTCGTCAGCGCGAGATTGCGGTGCGACTTTCGATGGGCGCGACGCGTTCGAGACTCGTCCGCCAACTGCTCACCGAAAGCTTGCTCATCGTCGCGATGGCTGCGGGGCTCGGCATACTGACGGCGTGGTGGGCCGGCGATCTTCTGGTTCGCGCGACGCTCGACCTCGCCGCGCAAGGCATCACCGCCGCACCGTTCTCCGTGGCGCCGGACGGCCGAGTGCTCGCGTTTACCGTGCTGCTCTCCGCTTTCACGGCGCTGCTGTTCGGCTTGGCGCCGGCACTCAGAGCCACGAGCGTAGATCTAAACAGTTCGCTGAAGCAATCCGGCCGCGGCGTCTATAGCGGATCGCGATTCAGCGTCGCGAAACTGCTGGTGGCCGCGCAAGTGGCGTTGTCGCTGCTGTTGGCAGTGGGCGCGGGACTCTTCGTGCGCAGCTTGCAAAACTTGATGAACCTGGACACCGGTTTTCAGCGCGAGCATTTGCTGGAAGCGAGAATCGATCCGCAAACCGCGGGAGTGCCGTCGTCGCAGTGGCTGGCGCTGCAGCGCGGAGTCGTCGAGCGTCTCGAGGCAACGCCCGGCGTGCGCACGGCGTCGGTGGCAATGTGTGGACTCGCCGTGGGTTGCAGTTCGTACTCCGACGGCATCGCGGTGGAAGGGTATCAAAGCCGGCCCGACGAGCAAATGTTGATCGAAATCAACGTTGTCGGCCCCAACTATTTGCAAACCGTCGGAATGCAACTCGTCGCTGGGCGCGATTTAGATGCCCGCGACACCGAAACTTCACCGCGCGTGGCCGTCGTGAACGAAGCGATGGTGCGGCGATATTTCTCCGGCCGAAACGCCATCGGTTTGCGCTTCGGCAACAAGCAGCCCGACACGCAGATCGTGGGAATCGTGCGCGACGCCCGAGTCAATCGCGTTCAGGAAGCCGCCGAGCCAATGGTGTGGCTGGCGTTGCGCCAAGCGAGTGTCGGCACTCCCGCGGCGAGCATCGAGATACGGGCCGCGGGCGATCCGGCGGCGTTGGCGGACCTGGTGCGCCGCGCGATCCACGACGTGAATCCGGAAGTTCCCGTTGTGCGCGTCCGGGCCATGACGGAGCAAATCGAATCCGGCGTCGTGCAAGAGCGGCTGGTGGCGCGACTGGCCTCCGTGTTCGGCGTGCTGGCCCTGGCGCTGGCGTGTTTCGGACTCTACGGCGTGATGTCGTACGCCGTTTCGCGCCGCACGCCGGAACTGGGCATTCGCATGGCGCTGGGCGCCACGCCCGGGCGCGTCCTGGTTGCCGTGTTTCGCGAGTCGCTGGGACTGGTCGCGCTTGGTTTGGGCGTGGGACTGCCGTTGGCGCTGGTGGCGGCGCGTTCCATATCGTCGATGCTGTTCAACGTAAATGCGCGCGATCCCCTAACGTTGCTTCTAGCAACGTCGGCGCTGGTGGCGGCTGCGGCCCTCGCCGGGTATGTGCCCGCGCGGCGAGCCTCGCGCGTCGATCCCTTGGTGGCGTTGCGTTACGAATAGATTGTTAGCCGGCCACGCGAGTGCCCGAGTGCAGGGCCGCGATGCCGAAAGTGAATCGCCGGTAACGGACGTCGCTGAATCCGGCGGCGCGCATGTCTTCGGCCAGTTCGTCCGCTTCTGGAAATCGCTCCACGGTTTTCGCGAAATACCCGTACGCCATCGCATCTCCGGAGATCAGAGCTCCGATGCGTGGCAACACTTCCGATAAATAAAATCGGTACGCGGGCCCGAGAATTCCCGTGACGTGCGACGCTTCGAGAATTCCCAGGCGGCCGCCCGGGCGCAAGAGGCGCAGCATTTCACGCAAACCGCCCGGGTAGTCGGCGAGATTGCGATATCCAAATGCAATCGTCACCAAATCGAAGCTCGCGTCGGCGAAAGGGAGTTGCAACGCGTCGGCTTCCACGAAACCGGACTTGCGTTTCAGTTTTTCCTGCGCCAGCACGAGCATGGGATGGCAGAAATCCGCGCCGATTACTTCGAGCGGTCCCGATTCTTCGAGCGTCAGCGTCAAGTCGCCGGTACCGCAGCACAGATCGAGCGCGCGCGCGCCGGGACGCGACAGAATATCGCGAAACTCGCGAGCGACGGCGTGACGCCACAAGCGGTCGATGTTCATCGAGAGAAGATGATTCAGGAAATCGTAGCGCGGAGCGACCCGGCCGAACATCTCTCGCACGCGTGCGGCCGATTGATACGTTCCTGTGACGTGTCCGCTCATGAGAGCAGGCCGGCAATGGCGCGCGTGGCTTGGTGGAGAGTGATGTCGGGGACGATTTTCACCGCGCCGATTTTGGTGGGCAGCACGAAGTGCACAACTCCCTGGCGCGTCTTCTTGTCGGCTTGCAGGCGCGACGCCAGATCCTGCGGCTGAATTTCGACGATCGGCGGCACGGGACCGTAGCGCAAGATCAGCGCGTGGATCCGCGCGGCGGCACTTCCATGCAACGTGCCGCGCGCTTCCGCAATGTTGGTGGCCGCGCGCATTCCCCACGCCACCGCCTCGCCGTGCAGGAAATAGCGATACGAAGTTTCCGCCTCCAGCGCGTGACCAATCGTATGGCCGAAGTTCAGAATGCGCCGCAAGCCGTTTTCCTTTTCGTCGGCTGAAACCACGCGAGCCTTCAGGGCCAGGCAATCGTGGATCACACGCGTGAGCGCCGGCAGTTTACCATCGAGCACGTCGCCGGCTTTCTTTTCGAGAAAATTGAAGAGCGGTTGGTCGCCGATCACGCCGCACTTGATCGCTTCAAACAATCCCGCGCGCAGTTCGCGCTCGGGAAGTGTGCTCAAGACGCTCGGGTCCACCAGCACCATCTTAGGATGATGAAAACTCCCGACGAGATTCTTCCCGGCGCGCAGATTCACTCCGGTTTTCCCACCGACCGAGCTGTCGACTTGTGCGAGAAGCGTCGTGGGGATGTGCACATAATCGACGCCGCGCAGATAAATCGCGGCGACAAATCCCGCAATGTCGCCGATCACGCCGCCGCCGAGACTGACGATCAACGCTCCCCGATCAGCCCGCGCTCGCACGAGTTCCTCGGCGATGGTCTCCACAGTGGAAAGTGTCTTGTTCTGCTCGCCGTCAGGAACGCGAATCACGGTCGCCTGTGCGCCCAATCCTTTTTCGAGTGTCGCGCCCCAGTGATGCCAAACGACATCGTTGGTGACCACGCACACCCGGCTGGCGCCAAGCTTCTTGAGCGTTTTTCCGGCGCGCGACAACAAGCCGGGTTCCAGGATCACCGGATAACTACCGCCGGGTACGCGCACGCGAATCATGTGGGTTATTTTCTCGCAGCAATCGCGTCGATCGACGCGAGCACGACCACGCCGATTTGCTGCAGGCTGGCGGCGCTCAACTTGTCCATGGTGTCTTTTTCGTTATGCCAAAACGTGTCGCCGGACGTGAAATCGATCAAGTCGACACACGGCACGCCGGCGGCAAGGTAGGGGAGATGATCGTCCTCGATGTCGGTGGTTTGATCGTTGAACACCGCGGCCATACCGACGCTGGCGGCGCTCTGGCGCACCAAATCGTTTAGCCAGCTCGTGGAGTACGTGTCGCGCAGCATGCTCAAGTTCCTGTTGCCGATCATATCGATGTTGATCAGCGCGCGAACTTTCTTGATCTCGCCGGATTTTTGCAATTTCGCGACTAGATGTTTCGCGCCCCACGTCGAATCCGCCGCCGTCCAAGGACCTTCCTGTGCTTCCTCGCCGTCGTGGAAGACAATCCACACGCTCACGTCTTTCCGCGGCGCGGCGGCCAGCACGTGGGCCAGTTCGAGCAGCGCGCCCATCGACGATCCGCCGTCGTTGGCACCGACAAACTTGATGTCCTTGAAGCGTTTCGTATCGTAATGTCCCGCGACGATCACCACGCGATCCACCGCCGACGCGTTCGACGCGGGAATTTTCACGATGTAGTTGTACATCTTGATTGGTCCAATGGGCGTGGACGCGGTGAACTGGTCGACTTCCGGCTTCAGCTTCCAGGATTCGAGTTTCGTCTCGATGAATTTGCGCGTTTGATCGAGCGCCGGACTTCCGGACGGCCGCGGACCGAAGTCGACGGCGGTCTTTGTATACGCCAGGGCGTCGCGGCCGGAAAATGTGGGCGCGGTTTGCGCGGCTGCCAGCGACGCTGCGAATACTACGATCGCCAGCGCCCTCATGCGCGCGCCGCTTTCTTTTTCTCTCGATTCATGACCACGAGCTTCGAGAAAAGCACGCCGAGGAGATACAGCGCCACCATCGGAAGGCCCATCATCATCATGTTGGGAATGTCGGTAGTGGGCGTGAGCACGGCGGCTAAAATCGTGATCACCAGAATCGCGTAGCGAAAATTGTCGAGCAGGAACTTCGGCGTCACGATGTGCAGTGCCGTCAGGACCATAATCAGCACAGGTATTTCGAACACAATGCCCAGGCCGAGGATCAACATCGTGAAAAGGTTCAGGTACTCCTCGGCGACGATCAGCGGTTGGAATTGCGCATCGCCCAGACCGAGCAGGAATTTCAGCGCGAAAGGAATCGCAAAGAAGTAGGCGAATGCCACGCCGCACAAGAAGAGTCCTGTGCAGACAACCACAAAGGGGATCGCGTACCGCTTTTCTTTCTTGTAGAGACCCGGAGAAATAAATCCCCAAACTTGCCACATCACATAGGGCAGCACCAGGATCAGCCCGCACACCAGGCCGATTTGCAGATAGATGTCGAAGCCATCGGTGGGGTGCGTGAAGAACAGCTTGGGATCTTGGTGATTTGCGATCAGCGCTTTGTACACCGGCGCCGCTAGAAAGAGGAAGATCTTCTTGGCAAACGAAAAGCACGCGAAGAAACCGACGGCGATGGCGATCAAGCAGCGAATGATGCGCTGGCGCAACTCGACCAGGTGGTCGAGGAACGACATCTTGACCATCTCTTCGTCGTCACCGCCACCGCCTTCATCGTCGCCGCCACCGCCGAATCCCGGCGGACGATTGTTGCCCCCGCCACCGCCGGATACTTCCACTGACGTGGGTGTCAGGACGGGCGTCGGAGCCGGCGTTTCCGGCGTGGCACTTTCCGGCGTATCGGGCGTTACGGTGGATTGTGATTCGTGATTTTCCGATTCGACGTTGGCAGACTCGTCCGACGACCGGGGAACAGACCCAGCAGGGGCGGAGTACGAAGGTCCGTTCGAATCGCTCATTTGGCTTTACGGAAGGTACTGCTGTTCGTGGGATTCGCTGTGCACTTCCGGGTGCGAGTCGTAAGGCAGCTCCGAGCTATGTTCGCCTTCATGCAAAGCAGCGGTTTCCACGGGCGTTGTCACAGCGTCCTTCACGGTCTCGCGCATTTTGGCTTCTTGTTCGATGTTCTGCATCTCGCGCTCCAGGGATCCACGCAACTCCGCGGAGGCGCGCCGGAATTCCGCTAATCCTTTGCCGATGGCGCGGCCCAATCCCGGGAGTTTTTCGGGTCCCAAGACCACGAGAGCCACCACGAAGATTACAATCATCTCCTGTGGTCCGATGTTGAACATGCGGTAAGCATAGCACACACGAATTCACAAGTTCCACTGGGCTTTCCACTTCAACAGGCCATTGCGCAGGTGCTATACTTCTCAGTAGGGACACGTAATCCTCGTTATGGATACGTGAAGGAGAACGTGCAATGCGCAAATTCCGTTCGCTGTTGGCCGCGTTGGTGGTCATCGCTGGCTGCGCGTTTCTTGGAGGGTTCTACGGGGCCGGCGCACAGGGCCGCGGCGCCGCTGCCGTCATCACCGGCGAAACCGAACTCACCGAAAGCAATCAGGTGTTCACGCGCGTCTACAGCGCCGTGGAAGAGAACTACGCCGATCCGGTCAGCGCCGACAAGGCCATCTATCAAGGCGCGATCCCCGGCATGTTGCGCACGCTCGATCCCCACTCCAGCTTTTTCGATCCCCGCAGTTACTCGGTGAATCGCGAAGAACAGCGCGGACGCTACTACGGCGTCGGCATGACGGTGCAGGCGCGCGAAGGCAAGACCGTCGTGATCGAGCCGTTCCTGGGATCGCCGGCCTACAAAGCGGGCATTCGTCCCGGCGACATCGTGTCCGCCGTCGATGCAAAATCGACGGACGGCTTGACCACCACCGATGTGGCGGACATGCTCAAGGGACAAAAGGGCACGCAAGTCAAAATCACGCTGATCCGCGAGGGCAGCGAGAGGCCGCTGGAAATCACGGTGACGCGCGACGAGATCAGGCGCTACTCGGTGGAGCAGGCGTTTGAAGTGGCGCCGCGCATCGCGTACATCAAGATCGCGGGATTTAGCAACGAGAACACCTACGACGAGATGGCGGAAGATCTGAAGAAGTTGAACGCGCCCACGTTGAAGGGCATGATCCTGGACCTGCGCGAGAATCCCGGCGGCTTGCTGAACGAAGGCATCGCCGTGGCCAGCATGTTCCTGCACAAAGGACAGCTCGTGGTGAGCCATCGCGGACGCAATTCTCCGTCGAAGCCGTATTACGCAGGCAACGAGAACAAAGGCTTCGATTTTCCGCTGGTCGTGATGATGAATCGCAACAGCGCCAGCGCTTCTGAAATCGTCGCCGGCGCGATTCAGGATCACGATCGCGGGTTGGTCGTGGGCGAACAGAGCTTCGGCAAGGGTTTGGTGCAGACGGTTTATCCGCTGAGCGAAAACGCGGGTCTCGCGTTGACCACGGCGAAGTACTACACCCCCAGCGGCCGCCTGATTCAGCGCGACTACACCGGCCTTTCGCTGTTCGACTATTACTACTCGAATCGGGATCAGGCTCGAGCCAACACGTCGCATGAGGGTCAGGAAGTGAAGACCACCGACAGTGGGCGGTTGGTTTACGGTGGCGGCGGAATCACGCCCGACGTGAAACTCGATCCGATCAAGTTGAATCGCTTCCAGTCGATCTTGGCGTACAAGGACGCATTCTTCAATTTCGGCAAATACTACTTGGGAATCCACAACAGCGTGTCGCGCGACTTCAAGTTGGACGACGCCGCGCTGAACGATTTCCGGGAGTATCTGAAGAAAGACAAAATCCCGTTCACCGAAGACGATCTCAAGGAGAATCACGATTACTTGGCGCTCGGGATTCGCGCCAACTTGATCAGCGCGATCTACGGGCGCGGCGAGGGCGATCGCATCTACATCAACAACGATCCCTGGGTGAAGAGCGCGATCGATGCGATCCCGCAGGCGGATGAGTTGGCCAAGAAAGTCCGCCGGATTTCGGCGCAACTCCATCCTCCGACCGACTAAGCGCACGCGGCAGAAATAAAAAGGCCCGGGAGCAATCGCTTGCTTCCGGGCCTTTTGATCTCTTGGTGGACGGCGCGGGGATCGAACCCGCGGCCTCGGCGTTGCGAACGCCGCGCTCTCCCAGCTGAGCTAGCCGCCCAACTTGTTCAGTATAACATAGCGAATTAGCTGAGCAGCAGCTTGCCGATGGTGGAGAGCTGCATGTTCGTAGTTCCCTCGTAGATGCGCCCGATTTTGGAATCGCGCCACAGTTTTTCCACCGGATAGTCTTTGGTGAAGCCCACGCCGCCGAAAATTTCAATCGCCATCGACGACACCTTTTCGGCGATCTGCGAGACGAAATACTTGGTCATGGCGGCTTCCTTTAAGAACGGCATGCCCGCGTCTTTCAAGCGTGCGGCATTGTAGGTGAGCAGTCGCGCCGCTTCCACGTCGGTGGCCATGCGCGCCAAATCAAACTGCACCGCTTGAAATTCCGCGATCGGCTTGCCGAATTGCTTGCGTTCCTTCGCGTACGCCAGCGCATAGTCGAGCGCCGCGCGCGCCAGTCCCGACATTTGCGCGCCGATTCCGATGCGTCCCTCGTTGAGTGTTTCGATGGCGATTTTGTACCCCTTGTCGACTTAGCCCATCACGTTTTCGCGCGGCACATGGCAATCCTCGAAGAGCAGCTCGCACGTCGACGACGCGCGAATGCCGAGCTTGTCTTCCTTCTTGCCGACGCGGAATCCCGGCGCGCCTTTCTCGACGACGAACGCGGTGATGCCCTTGTATCCCACCGACGGATTGGCGTTCGCAAAAACGATGAACAGCCCCGCTTCGTTGCCGTTGGTGATCCAAAGTTTTTGTCCGTTCAGGACGAAGCCATCGCTTGTTTCAGTCGCCCGGCAGGCCATCGCGAAGGCGTCCGATCCAGACCCGGCTTCGGAGAGCGCGAAAGCGCCGAGCGTGTCCTTAACCAGGCGCGGAAAGTAGCGGCGCTTGAGGTCTTCGCTCGCCCAACGCATGAAGATGTTGCTGACCAGCGTGTTCTGCACGTCCACGATCACGCCCGCCGACGCGTCGGCGTAGGAGATTTCTTCGATCGCCAGAATGCTTTGGAAAAACGATCCGCCCGCGCCGCCGTATTCTTCAGGAATCTCGATGCCCATCAGTCCCAGGTCGAAAAACTCGCGCAACAGAGCCGAGTCGAAGTGCGCTTCCTCATCCATCTTGCGCGCTAGAGGCTGAACTTTTTCGCGCGCGAAGTCGCGAACGCTGCGCCGAAACATTTCTTCTTCTTCGGTGAGAACGGTGAGAGGAGCGGGACGATCCTGCTGTAAGAGTGCAGTACTTGTTTCCGGCATTTTCCAATTCTAACGCGGATCGGCGATGCGGTTGTCAGAACCATTCGTGGTAGCGAATGGGGTACCCATCTGCTGCCGCAGACGGTTCTGACAGAATCGTCGCTTGCGTTACAATCACCAAAGGACCGCATCTGGACACCGGCATCATCCTTCGTCTTTTGCTGGCCGTTGCGCTGATAGCCGCCAACGCCTTTTGCGTTGTGGCGGAGTTCGCCTTGGTGCGGGTGCGTCCCACGCGATTGCGCGAACTTGCCGCGGGCGGCGAAGCGGCGGCCGCCGTGGCGCTGCGCCTCGTCGGTCGCATGGACGCATTGCTCTCGACCGTGCAGTTAGGCGTTACGATGTCAAGCTTGGGTCTTGGCTGGGCGGGAGAGGAGACGGTCGCCACAATTCTTCAACCGCTGCTCGGTGGACTCGCCGGGCGATTGATCGCGCTCAGCTTCGCGTTTCTTCTCATCAGCGGAATGCACATTGTCTTCGGCGAACTCGTCCCGAAGCGCTTGGCGCTGGCGCGCGCCGACCGCCTAGCGTTGCTCGTCGCGCGGCCCATGGATTTGCTGGTCGTCGCGACTTGGCCGGTGATGCGCTTCGTGAACGAGGCGGCGCGCCGCGTCGCGCGCGTCTTCGGTGCGTCGGATCAGAAGACCGCCGGCCAGCATTCCGTGCATTCACCCGAGGAATTGAAGATGCTGATCGCCGCCGGACGCGAAGTAGGATTGCTACCCGCCGCGCAAGAAGCGATCATCCAACGATTGTTCGATCTCGACGAGGTGCTGGTGCGCGAGGTGATGGTGCCGCGCCAGGAAATGGTGAGCATTCCGGTGACCGCAACGCTCGACGAGATTGTCCGCAAAGTGCAAGCAACGAATTTGTCGCGGTTGCCGGTCTACGAGGACACGCGGGAGAAAATCGTCGGCATTCTTTTTACGAAGGAATTGTTCCGCGCGTGGGCCGCGCAGTTTCGCTCGGGCGGCGAACTGCGGCCGGTGGATTTTCGATTGCGTCAATGGATTCATCCGCCGTTGATCGTGCCCGACACGAAACCGCTCGACCGTTTGTTCGCGCAATTTCGCCAGGAACGCCGGCAAATCGCCTTGGTGGTCGACGAATTCGGACGTATCGCCGGTCTCGTGACGATGGAGGACATTCTCGAAGCCGTCGTCGGCGAGTTGGAGGACGAACTGGATAGCGAAGAGCGTCCGCGCATCTCGCCGGCGGACGCGCCCGTGGAGCTTGACGGCGCGACGTCGTTGCTCGATCTCGAAAACATTTACGACGTCACGCTTCCGCGCGAGCATGGTTTCGAAACGCTCGGCGGATTCGTCTTGTGGCAGTTGGGAATCGTACCGAAGGGCGGGGAAACGTTCGATTTTGGCGGCTGGCGATTCACCGTGCTGGCGATGGACCGCCGTCGCGTGGCGGAAGTGCGCGTGGAAAAAGCGGAGTCCCAGGCGGCATCGTCTCCAGTTTAGGCGGGTGGAGAGTGGGCTATAATCGCACTAGGAGATATTGCATGTCCACGGCATACAGCGAAGTGCTTGCCAGAATCCCGGCGCTGACCGACGCGGAACGCGAACAACTTCGCGAGTTCTTGGCGGCGCGGTCGGGGGACGCGACGCCGCGACGCCATAGCATCATGGATCTCGAAGGACTCGGCAAGGAAGTCTGGGAGGGGATGGACGCCCAGGTCTATGTGAAGCGGGAGCGCGATTCTTGGGATGGCTAGATCGATTCCGCGGTAAGACTGTGGCGCTCGACACCGCGCCCCTCATCTATTTCATTGAAAAGCATCCGGTGTTTGGCCCGCGCGTTCGACCGGTGTTCGCGGCGCTGGCAAGTGGCGAGATTTCTGCCGTTACGTCCACCGTAACCTGATGGAAGTGCTGGTCCAGCCGATCCGACAATCGAAAACCGAATTGGTCCAGCAGTACCGAGAGATTCTCTCATCTGGTCCTGGTCTGCGGATTGTCTCCGTGACGGCGGCTGTTGCTGAGGAAGCGGCAAGCTTGCGCGCAACTTACGGTTTGCGGACGCCCGACGCTATCCAAGTCGCAACCGCCGTTCATTTCGGCGCGGTCGCCTTCGTCACCAACGACCTTACCTTTTCGAGGCTGCGCTTGCCCGGATTGGAAATCATTGTGCTCGATCACCTCGAACCGGAGTAACTCAGGCGCCGAAGAAATCCTTCACCTTGTCGAAGACTCCCTTGGGTGACGGTTGATTGTCGGCTGGCGTGATCGCGGCCAGTTCGTTCAGAATGCGCCGCTGCTCCTTGGTGAGTCGCGTGGGCACCTGCAATTTGACTGTAACGTACAGATCGCCGCGCCCGTGACCATTCACTACGGGGATACCCTTGCCGCGCAACCGAAACACGGTGTCGGGCTGCGTGCCTTCGGGAATGTGGAGTTTCTCCTGACCTTCGAGCGTCGGCACGAGCACGTCGTCGCCGAGCGCCGCTTGCCACACGGTGACAGGAATCACGCAGGCGATGTGCTGTTCGTGGCGTTCGAATACGGGATGTTCGCGCACGCGCAGCACCACGTACAAATCGCCAGAGGGACCGCCGCGATGTCCCGCTTCGCCTTCGCCTTCGAAACGCAAGCGCGTGCCGTTATCGACACCCGCGGGGATCGCGACCTCCAAAGTTTTTTCGCGCTTCACGCGGCCCTCACCGCGGCACTTCTGGCAATACGCGGCGATCGTGCGTCCCGCGCCGCGGCACTCGCCGCACGTTCGCGTGACGCTGAAGAAGCCTTGCTGATAACGCACTTGGCCGGTTCCTCGGCAAGTCCGGCACGTTTCCGGCTGCGTTCCTTTGCGCGCACCAGTGCCGTCGCACTCCGAGCAGGTTTCGGGACGCGGCACTTTGATGCGCGTCTTCATCCCGAAGGCCGCTTCTTCGAAGGAGATTTCGAGATCGTAGCGCAGATCCGATCCGCGATTGTTGCGCCGGCCCTGCCGTTGGCCGAACAAATCGCCGAGTCCGAACATTTCGCCAAAATCGCCGAAGAGATCGCCGAGATCCTGGAAATTTCCGTCGAACTGCTGGCCCGCGAGTCCGGCATGGCCGAAGCGATCGTATTGGGCGCGCTTCTGCTGATCGCTCAACACGCTGTACGCTTCCGCCGCTTCCTTGAAGTGCTCGGCGGCTTCGTGATTGTCCGGATTGCGATCGGGATGATACTGCATCGCCTTTTTGCGATAGGCGCTCTTGATCTCCTGTTCGGAGGCTTCCCGAGTCACTTCCAGGACTTCGTAATAGTCGCGCTTGCTCACTTCTTCTCCGTTCCCTCGCGAGAAGCCACGCGAACCATGGCCGGCCGCATCAAGCGGTCTTGGAACAAATAACCTTGCTGGAAGACGCCGATTACCGTGTGATCCTCATGTTCCGTTGTCGGAACCATCTCGACGGCGTGATGCAATTGCGGATCAAACGGTTTGCCCATGGCATCGACGCGCTTCATGCCCATTTTTTCAAGAATCTCGCGCATTTGCTTTTCGACCAGCTCGACACCTTTGCGCATTTCCGCGCCGTTGGAGTTCACCGGCGCTTTCAGCGCGGCTTCCAGGCCGTCGAGCACCGGCAGCATCGCGGCGACTACGTCCATCGTCGCGGTTACGCGAAACTCGGCGCGTTAGCGCTCGGTGCGCTTGCGGAAATTCTCGAACTCTGCTTGGCGGCGCAAGAGACTCTCGCGGTGTTCGGCGATTTCTTTTCCCATGCGCGCGCACTCCGCGTTGACGGCCGCGAACGCGGCGTCCTGCGCGGCGCCGGAATCGCCGGCGGGCGTCGGGTCGGGCGCGCCGCCGGAGGAGTTAGGCGAAGGATTCTCCTGCGGGTCTTTGTCAGGTTTCTGCGGAAACATACTCATCATTTTGGCGATCAGTGGAGAAGAGCCCGAGCGGGATCCTCATATAATCTTAGCATGGCGCGCGCACTGCGAGAAGCTCACATGTATCCCGCTTTGAAACGTCACTTCGAGCGCCAGGGATATCGCGTGTACGCGGAACTTCCCGCGCCGCACGGGGGATACATGGATCTGGTGGCGGTGAAGAACGGCGCGGCAACATCTCACAGCGCCGCGCGCACGGTCGCGGTGGAAATGAAGCTGCGATTCTCGCGGCTCGCGCTTACCCAAGCTGTGCGGAATCGCGCGTTCGTGTGGCAATCGGTGATCGCCGTGAAAGAGCCATTCGCCTTGGATCGCCGCTTGCGAACGTTGATGGTGCGGCGGCGCGTGGGATTGGTCGCCGTGGGCGAAGGCGGCGTGCGATCAGTGATCGCGGCGAAGGAAGAAGCGCCAGCCTATTCTGTGAAGGAAGTTTTCGGGCGTCATCTGGAAGGCCGCATGGCGGCGTTGTACGCGGGAGCACTCGGCGGCGTGCCGACGGCCGAACGGGTGAGCGCATTTCGCGAATTTGCATTGCGTGTACGCTCGGCGATTCTGGCGCGCGGCGGCACGGCGCCCACTGAGCAAATCCTTGAGGACACGCTCGGCTGGAATTATTTTCGCGCGCGGCGCGCGGGATTGCTGTTCGTGCTCGGCCGGCAATTCCGTCAAGTCGCAGAGGATTTGTGGGCTACGGCCGATCGCGCGCGGCCGGCGATCCATGTGGTGCGAAGCGAAAGCGTGGTGAAGGCGCGAGATTCGCTGCACGTCGTTCTCGATGAGTCGACGGAGTTGGCGGCGCACCCTGGTGACATTGTGTGGTTCGTCGATCGCGGCGCGATCCGCGCGCGCGCGTTGCTGAAGTTTGCGTCGCGATATCCGGTGAAGCAGACACCGCAGCGCGATTTCCGGGCGGGCCCGGCGATATTTTTCCCTTGGCGGCTGACGGGCGCGCCACCGCGCGAAGTCATTGTGATCGGACTAACGGCGTATCGTGAACTGCGCCGGCCGCGCCCCCTCGACAGCGCCGCCCAATCACCTTGGAGCACTCTTAGAATTCGGCGGACCTGAGAGTTTCAGTCTGGAACCCGAGTTGCAAGGATTTCACTTGGGATTCCTCTTATGGTCCTAACCGATCGCTCCATCGCCAACCCGGCGCAGCCGGTAAACAGAATTGTCTTTACCGGCGACCACCTGCGCTTGGAAGGCGGCGGTCGCACTTCGGCGACACTCGAAACGCGCTGGCTTGCGAATCTGTTGGAATATCAGATTTCGCTAACTTGCCCCGACGCAGGAAGCCCGCCACCAATCGAAGTGCAGATTTGGGATGATCCCGATCCGTCGCATTTCTCCGGGGACAAGTTCTACGCCCTGAACGGCATGACGCCGTGTCTGGGCGATTGGGCACGACTGGTCGACGCCACCGAAATCACCGATGCTGCCGCCGAGTATCTGCGGCAAGCGCTTGAAGGCAGCGTTGTCATCGGCCACAACTTCACGAACTGGCAATTGCGTTTTCTCAACGCCGCAGGGATTCCGTACCTCGACTTCCTGCTGCATCCCGCGCGCTTCATGGACGACATTTTCTTCGCCGTTCGTACGAACGTGCCCGCGATGCACAACGTCCTGCGCACGTACGCGTGCCCAGAGGAAATGATCCGTTTGCAGGCCGCGATTCATCGCGCCAGCTTGTTGCGCGGCGCGCCGCGCGACATTCCGGAAAACTCAGGATTGTTCGCGGCGCAGCAAGGTGTGGATAAGTCGCTGGTGGAGGGCGGCCGCTTCCAGGAGATCGAGGACTATCGCGAGGGAATCGCCGCTTTCGTCGAGCGCCATCCTTACATATATGTGAAGCCGCATCCTTACGCGCGGTTGACCGCGCCGGTGATCGCATTCTTGCGCGCACTGGCGGGCGACTCCGATCGCGTTCGCGTGGTTCACGACAATATCTACTCGCTGGTCGTCGAGAAAAATATCAGCGAAGTATGCGGCATCAGCTCCTGCGCGATCTACGAAGCGGAGTATTTCGGCAAAAACGTCACCTATCTCTCGCCGGCCCGGCCAATGCTCTATGGTTCGAGCGACGAGCCGACTGATGCGTTCAAGTGCGACCCGTTCAAGTACGTTGCGATTTACGATGCGTTTTTCAATCCCACGTTTTGGGCGAAACTGCTGGCGCCGGTGATGAACGTACGCGCGTGTCCGGATTTGCAACTAGCGCCAAAGACGAATCGACTGCGTAATAACCTCCATGTCTATTGGGGATACAGCTATCTCGATTGGGAAGTCCCGCTGCGATCGATTGGCATTCATCCGCCTCCGCCGGCCACCGCAACGCCCGCACGCGAAAGCCATCAACAGGGCTTGCGTCTTTATCTGCAAGGATCATTTAATGACGCCGTCGAGTGCTTTGCCGCCGCCGTTGTCGAGGAGCCGACAGCCGAGCGATGGAACGATTGGGGCGTCGCGCAACTGGCGCGCGGACGAAAGCGAGAGGCCGCCGACGGATTTCGTATCGCGCTGGCGCTTGATCCCGGCGATCAAATGGCACGCGAGAATCTCGAGGCAATGAGCCGCGACAGTAATGGAGCGGCGGAACTTCAGCTATGCGGACCTTCTGAATGAAGACGCGAGACGCCTAGCGCTGCGTGTTTCGTGCCGGACCTCACGCCAAGGCTGAGGCCGCGTCGCTTCATAACTGTTGCGGTTTATGGTGCGCTCGAGGCGCGTAACAGTTGATCGGCGGCATCGTCGATGGACGCGGCATCGTGGCCGATCCAGATTTTCTGGCAACCGAGGCGCGTGGCGGCGGCCATGTCGCTCAGGGAATCGCCGATCACGACGGAATCGAGGAAATCGATCTCCGGCCAATCGCGGCGCGCCTGATGAAACAGGCCGGTTTCCGGTTTGCGGCAGCAGCAAATGCCCTTGTCGTGGGGACAGGCATAAACGCCATCCACGTCGGCGTCAAGATCTTTCAATTCGCGACGCATCTTGGCATGGATCGCGGACAGATCGTCGGCGGACATGCGGCCCAGCGCTACTCCGCGCTGATTGGTGACCACGATCAATCGCCAGCCGTGTTCTTTGAGTTTGCGGATGCCGTCGGCGGCGCCGGGAAGCAACTGGAACTCAGGGGGGCGCGTGATGTAGCTGCCTTCGGGAGCTTTCCGATTAATCACGCCGTCGCGATCGAGGAAAGCCGTTGGCATGGATCACGCCTTAGGAAAGAGTTCCTTCTCGACAATTTCGCAGAGAATGTGGCCGACCAGAGTATGACCTTCTTGGATGCGCGGCGTCTCCCGCGACGGCACCGCGATCAAGAACTCGGCCGTGCCGGCCATGCGGCCGGGATTTTCTCCGGTCATGCCGACCGTGATCATGCCCTTCGAGCGTGCAGCCTTCAGTGCCGCGACCACGTTGGCGGAGTTTCCACTCGTCGAAATGCCCACCGCGACGTCGCCCGATGCGCCGTGCGCTTCGATTTGCCGCGAGAATGTTTGATCGTATCCGTAGTCGTTGCCGATCGCGGTGACGCACGACGTGTTCACGCACAGCGCCAGGGCCGGCAGCGCGGGACGATCGTAGTAATACTTGCCAACAAGTTCCGCGGCTAGGTGTTGGGCGTCGGCGGCGGATCCGCCGTTGCCGAAAAACACGATCTTGTGTCCGGCGCGTAGTGCTTTCACCATCGCGCCGGCCGCTCGGTCGATGACACTGGCGTGACGGATAAGCGCAAGCTTGACGCGTGCGCTCTCACGGATTCTTTTTCGGATTCCAGAGGCGTGTTTAGACCGCAATGGGCAGCACCCCGCTTTCGGAAACTCGCGCCAGGTTACATCCTTGGCCTTCTCCGTTCACTCGCCACGTTTCGAGACCCTTTTGGGTGAACGCAAACGGCGTTGGCACGGCGCCCAGTCGAGCGAGCGCGCGCGACACGCGGCGTTTCGTCTCGAAGGGGCAGTAGAAAATCATGTAGCCGCCGCCGCCCGCGCCCATCACCTTGCCGCCCAAGGCGCCATGGCGCCGGGCTTCAGCGTAAAAGCTCTCGATAGCCGGCGTCGAGATTTTCGGCGACATGTTTTTCTTGGCGTTCCACGCGACATCGAGCAGTTCGCCGAATTCGTTGAAGCGGTGGCGGAGCAGGGAATCCTTCATGATCACGGCCAGCTCTTTCTGCTTGCGCAGAGCCTCGACCGTTTCCTTCTGACTGCGTTCGAAGCGCTCGGTTTGATCCTGAATGATGCCCGCCGACTGCCGCGTGGCTCCGATGTAGCACAGCAGCAAGTTGTGCTCGAGTTCGTTGATCGAATGCCGCGGAATGCGCAGCGGGTTGACGATCACGCGATCGCTCGAGAACTCGATGAAGTTGAATCCGCCGAATGCCGTCGCATATTGATCCTGCAACCCGCCTTTGATCCCCAGTTCCACGCGCTCGATCAGGTACGCGGCGTGCGCGACGTCGTAATCGGTGAGCGGGAGCGCTTGGCGATCTTTTAGAAGACCCACTAAAGTCACCATCATCGAAGAAGACGATCCGAGGCCCGAGCCGGGAGGCGCATCGCTCTCGAGATAGAGGGAAAAACCGGATTGCGCAGCGCCTTCACGGCCAAATTGCCGAATGGCGGCTTTGGCCAGATCCATCTTGCCGTCGTAGTGCAGATTGTCGTGATCGAACTCCAGCAGCATTTCGAAATCTGCGGAATCGATTTGAATGCGCGAATCGTTGCGCGGCCGAAGCGTGCCGTAGGTGTGCATGTTGATCGTGGCGCTGAGCACGCATCCGCCTTCTTGTTGCGGAAACGGCGGGACATCGGTGCCGCCGCCCGCAAAACTCACACGCAGCGGCGCTTTAGCGCGTATTAACATGCAGCCTCCCATCTCCTTCCATGCCGGGAGATAAGCACCCGGCGAGCCATTCCGGATGGTTAGCGAGTCTTAAGTAATCGTCGGGGATTCCAATATCGATGAAGAAGCCCGGGAACGCACGGGCGTAAAGGTCATCGAGCGACGGGAAGACGTCCCGTTCAATCGAGCTCAGGCCAGCGGGCATCCCTTCGAGCACTTCCCGATTGATGACGTAAATTCCGCCGTTAATCGTTGCTGGGCCGGACTGTCCCTTTTCCGCGAATCGCTTGACGCGGCGGTCGGGTGCCGTCTCGACACCTCCGTAGCGCGCGGCGTCCGGAACTTGCGCCAATGCCATGGTCGCACGTGCGCGCTTTTCGCGATGGAATCGCACCAGCGACGCAAGATCGGCTTCCAGGATCGAGTCGCCATTCGTAACTAAGTACTCTCGGGCCGCTACGGCGCTGGCGGCAAGTTTCAAAGCACCGCCCGTACCCAATGGCTGCGGCTCGCGCGAATAGCGGATCGATACGCTCCAGCGGCGGCCGTCCTCAAAATGTTTTTCGAGCGCCTGAGCGCGATATCCCGTGCAAAAGACGATGTCGCGGAATCCTTGGGCGCGAAGCTGCAGCACTAAGTACTCAAGGAACGGGCGCCCGTTGATTTCGACCATCGGTTTGGGGCGATCGCCCGCGATCGACGCGAGCCGCGTACCGAAACCGCCTGCGAGAATTAGACACGGAGTGTCCATCATTTAGCCAATCGGCACGTTTAGGGCCATCTTTAACGCGTTCCAAACCGGGAGATGGCATGACGCGTGCTAACTGAGCAGGTGTCGAGAAGTGAGACGGTAGGCCTTTATTAGAACGGCCTCATGAGGAGAATGAAATGAGGGAATGCAGTAAATCGATTGTGCGGCGCTTGCTGAGCGCCAATTATGCCACGCGATATTTCCGTGGATCGGGGATCGACATTGGTGGCGCGCCCGACCCGCTGGCGCTCTACCGCTCGCTGTTTCCGCTGGTAGCGAACATCAAGACGTGGGACATGGCTGACGGCGACGCGCAGTTTATGGCCGGCGTAGCGGATGAAACCTACGATTTCGTACACTCGAGCCATTGCCTCGAGCACCTCAACGATGCGCGCGAAGGACTGAAGAACTGGTTCCGCATTCTGCGTCCCGGCGGCTATCTCACCATCACGTTTCCCGACGAAGATCTCTACGAGCAGGGCACGTTTCCCTCGACCTTCAATAAGACCCACAAGTGGACCTTCACGATCTTCAAGCCCGCGTCGTGGAGCGCGAACTCGCTGAACGTCGTCGACCTTGCTTCTTCGCTCGGTCCCGCCGCGCATGTCATCAAGATCGAGCAAATCGACGTGGCGTATCGCTACGACTTGCCGCGTTTCGACCAAACGCTGACGCCGGTGTCGGAATCGTGCATCGAGTTGGTGCTGCGCAAGCGCTATCCCACGGAAGTCGATTCGCGCGGACGTTTCCCGCAGCGCATCCAACCGGAGAGTGACATTCGCATTCACTTGAACCAATACCTGGACGATCAACGCCTGCTGCGCGAAAGCAACGCTACGCGGCCGCCATTCCAAAACTCTCGCGAGATTGGCCAGTGAGAATGCGCGACAATGCGGGCATCGTCTATCGCGCGCCGATCTACGGCGGCAGCGGGTACGCCGACGAATGCCTGGGCGTGTTGCTGGGCCTGCACGAAGCGGGATTGCCGGTGCAGACGCTGCCGCTCGGCGATCAGGAGGACAGCCGCAAACTGCTGCCCGCGGAATCGCGCGCGGTGCTCGATCGTATGAAGAACAATCGCGTCGATTTGTCGCGGAGCATCTTTTGCCAGGCGGGAACCGCCGACTGTTTCGACATTCAGATGCGCGGCCGCCTGCAAATCGGCCGCACGATGTTTGAAACGGATCGCTTGCCGGCCGGTTGGATCGACTACCTGCGTCCCATGGACGAAGTGTGGATTGCCTCGCGTTTCCTCGTGGACGTTTTTACGCGCGCCGGCGTACCGGAAAAGAAATTGCGCATCGTTTCGCGCGGCGTCGACACGAATGCTTATCGTCCCGGCACCGAGCCGATGAAAATCCCCGGCGCGCGCAGCTTCAACTTTCTTTCCGTCTTCGATTGGCACTACCGCAAGGGTCCCGACGTTTTGCTGCGCGCGTATTTGAGCGAGTTCAAGGCCGATGAAGACGTCGCTCTCATCCTGAAGGTCTATCAAATCAACAATTCAACGTCGGACGTGGAAGCCGAAATCGCCGATTTCATCGAGCGCGAGATGGGCCTGACGCTCGAAGACACGCCGCCGATTATTTTAATCAACGGATTCCTGCCGAACTCCGACATGCCGAGCTTGTACGCCGCGTCGAACGCGTTTGTGCTGCCGACGCGCGGTGAAGGCTGGGGACAGCCGTTCATGGAAGCGCTGGCGTGCGAGTGTGCTGTGATCGCCACGCGGTGGAGCGGTCAAGTGGATTTCCTCGACGACGAGAACAGCTACCTGATCGATATCGACGGCTTGGCTGTCGCGCCGCCCGACATCGATACGGAAATTGTCGCCGGTCATCGCTGGGCCGCGCCGAGCGTCGATCACTTGCGTGAACTGATGCGCCACGTTTTTCGCAACCCGCAAGAGGCGCACGCTCGCGCGCGCCGCGGCCGCGAACAGATGGTCGATTACTGGAGTTGGCCGGTGTGTGGCCGCCGCTGGGCCCGAGAATTTCAACGGCTGCTGGGGTAACAGAAGAGATAATCTCATGTCACTTTCGACCATCGCTCCTCGATCCCGCCGCGTTGTGACTTCGTATGCGCGCTCGCCGCGCATTGTCACGATCGACGCGCCGGAGTTTCATCGCCGGCGCCCGGCCGACGATGCGGACGCCGCGATTCTTCTTTTTCCGGGAGAGCGGATCGTTCAAGGATCACAGGCGATCTTGCGTCATCGCTTGCGGACGCCTGGATGCCAGTTGCAGATTCCCGTGCACTATCCAGCGTTGCCAGAGTTAGGGCTCGATCTCATCGGGCTTGAGCCGCGCGCCTACGGTCAACCGCCGCATCGTGCGGAAATCGCAACGGGCATTCGCATCGCTGCCGCATCGGAGCAAGCGCGGGCGATCGCATCGGCGCTGCGCGACAACACCGCGCCGTGGGCCGGCTTGTCGGTGGCGCTGGCGGAATCGCTGGTGGACCTTCCGTCGGCCACCGATCGTTTGCGCCGCTTGTGGCGCTGCGAGACAACGCCCGCGCCGCTGCGCTCACTGATCCTACGCAATTTGGTTGTGCTGCTGATCAAGCAGGGAAGCGCCGACAAGGCACGCGAGTTACTTGATCTCGGAATGAAGGCGTATCCCGAGTACGCCGAGTTGCGCTTCATTTCAGCGGTCGAATGGCTGCGGAATCGGAAGTACACCGCGGCGTTGAACGACGCGAAACGCGCCACTGCGATGGCCCCCAGTGCGTTGTGGATCGGCAGCGGCGGAGAGTCGACGTATCGCGCTGCGTGGATCATGGGCGTGTGCTCGGCCGTCGCTGGACGCCAGGAAATGGCGCTGAATTATTTCCTCGGCGGAGTTTGCGCGCGACCGGCCTTCGCGCCGGCGGTCGATGCGCTGCTCGATCTGCGGATACCGTCGCGAACAGTCGATCGGTTGTCGCTTGAATTGCGTGGCTTGGTCCGCCGCGAGCCGCAATATCTTCGCATGGTCGCCGAGTATTTGCTCTTGCATCGGTGCTTCGATGCGGTCCGTGCCATGATCGAGACGAATCCCATGCCTGCGGCGATGCGTGATGCGCTCGCCGCGCGCGTGGCAAGTGCGGAAGCGCCGTTTGTTGCCGGCGGTGCCGAGCAAGGGGATGGCGTGGTGATTCAAGCGCCGTTCTTCCAGCAATCGAGTCTCGGCGGCATCGCCAAGGCCCTGGCGCGCGGGCTTTCCGATGTAGAGCTGTGCCTGGAACCTCATGGATTCGCGACCGAAGCGGTGCGCGAAATTCCCGGCGGAGAATCGATCGCCCAGGCCATGCTGCGCCATCCCTCGAAACTCGGTCTGACGATTCGCATGTGTTGGCCTCCGGATTTCTCGCGTCCTTCTTGCGGCAAGCTCTGCGTGATTTTCCCGTGGGAGTTTCGAGGAGTTCCGCGCCATTGGATTCGCCAGATGCGCGAGAACGTCGACGAAGTGTGGACACCATCGCGCTGGATCGCCGGCGAGTTGGAGCGCGCCGGCCTGGAACGATCCAGAGTCCGCGTGATTCCCAACGGTATTGACCCGCAAGTTTTCACGCCGCAAGGTCCCGCGATCCAGAACGACGAGGCACGTGGTTGTGTTTTTCTCTTCGTCGGCGGCGCGATTCCGCGCAAGGGTTTCGATCTGCTGCTGAACGCCTACGAAGAAGCGTTTACCTCGCGCGACGATGTGACGTTATGGATCAAGGAGTGTGGTTCAGCGAGTTTCTACGCGCACAACTCGCTTCTCGGGTTGACGCGGCGTTTTGCGCCGGGATCGCGGCTGCCTCATTTGATGCTCAACACCGAGCCCGTCGATGCGCCGACGCTCGCGGCGCTTTATCGCCGCGCCGATTGTTTGGTGCATCCGTATCGCGGCGAAGGTTTTGGCATGCCGCTCGCGGAAGCAATGGCTTGCGGAACGCCGGTCATCACCACGGCCGAAGGTCCTGCGCCGGAATTCTGCTGCGAAGAAACCGGATGGCTGATTCCCGCCGTGCCGGCTGCGGTTCCGGACGATCCGCCGCCTGTCGGCGAGTTGAGCGAGCCGCTCACGTGGTTCGAACCGCGCTTCGACGAGCTCGTTCGTGCCATGCGCGCCATCTACGAAAATCGCCAAGAAGCGCAACGACGCGGCGCCGAAGCCGCGCGACGGATCCATCACACCCATGCGTGGCCGCGAATCATGGAGCGATACGCACACGCCGTGCAAGAATTGACGGCCGCGCCGGTGACAGTATGACGCTCGCGCTCTCCATGATTGTTCGCAACGGCGGCGCGCAACTCAATGCGTGCTTGGCGAGCGCGCGGCCTTTTGTCGATGAGATCGTGGTCGCCGACACCGGATCGACGGACGACAGCATCACGGTCGCGCGTGAATTCGGCGCGCACGTGATCGAAATCCCCTGGGAAGACGATTTCGCGAAGGCCCGCAACCTTGCGCTCGCGCCAGTGACGGCGAATTGGGTGCTTTCCCTCGATGCCGACGAGCGTCTCGACCCCGAAGAAGCCCAACGCTTGCGGGAACTGATGGCCGGAAAGGCCGCCGCGTATCAAGTGATTATCCGCAACTACGTGCGCAGCTTGAACGAGCGTCTCTGGGACCAGGCGGCGCAAGCGAATCCCGGAACCTTCGAGGAGTCGCGCGAATATCCCGCCTACCTGGAACACAAAAACGTGCGACTCTTCCGCCGCGATCCGCGGATTCACTTCGTCCATCGCGTTCACGAAAGCGTCGGACCGCAGGTGCAGGCGCACGGCCTGATGCTCGGCGAGGCCGGCTTTCTCATTCATCACTTCGGACTTGCGGTGCAAGGCGACGAGCGCACGCGCAAGAACGAACTGTACCGGCGCATGGGAGAAGCGAAAGTCCGCGAGAATCCGCGCGACGCGCAGGCGCATTTTGAGCTCGGCCTCGAATTGTTCGAGCATTTCGGAGCGGCGCCAGATTTATTGAGAGAAGCGCTCCAGCATTTCACAGTCGCCGCCAAGCTCAATCCCAAACTTTCAGTCGCGTGGCTCTTTCAAGGACTGGCGTGTTTGAAGCTCGGCCACGATCGCCGCGCCGTCGACTGCTTGCATCGTGCGAAGCGCGCCATGCGCGACACGGCGATCATCGCGGAATCCGAAGGCGACGCGCAATTCAACCTCGGCGATCTCGCGGCCGCGGAGCAGGCGTATCGCCGCGCGTTGAAACTGTCGCCGGAATCGCCGACCGTCGAGAGCAAGCTCGGCCTCGCCTGCGTGCGCGCAGGGCGCGGCGACGCGGGAATCGCGCATCTGGTGCAGGCGTTGCAGCGCCAGCCCGAATGCGGCCACTTGTACGATCGTTTGGTCGCGGCGACCGTGAGTTTAAATCGCTTGGACGATGCGGCCGCCGCTGCCGAGTGCAAGATTCGCAATACTGCGCCCGATGCCGACGCCTATCTTCGCGCGGCCGTGTTGCGCCATCGCTCGGGCGGCGGCGCGCGCGCGGTGGAGTTGCTTCACGCCGGCATCACGCGATTTCCCGAGGCTCCAAAATTGCGCCAATGCCTTACCGAGTTGTCTCGCTAAGCGACAGTCCTACAAGCACGCCTCTCTCCACAGTTTCCTCCTCGCTAAAGCCTTTCCGTTTCTTCCCGATCTAGTCTGTGTAACAAGAAAACAAACCGCGCAAACGGGTAATAAAGCCTCTCGTGAGGCAAAAGCCTGAACGCGAATCACCCGACGCGGAAAAACAAGGAGCAACGTATATGGCTTTGAGTGTTCTCAATAACGTTTCCGCGCTTTCGGCCGAGCACCAACTCTCCGCGACGCAGAACAATCTTTCCAATGTCTTGAATCAATTGTCTTCGGGCAACCGCATCAACAGCGGCGCCGACGATGCAGCCGGCTTGTCCATTGCAAATGGCTTGCAGGCGAACGTCATCGCGCTGAACCAGTCGGTGCAGAATGCCAACGGCGGCGTGGGTCAGTTGCAGGTCGCCGACGGCGCCCTCAGCCAGGTCACCACGCTGTTGAACCGCGCTGTCACGCTGGCCACTGAAGCCGCCAACGGCACGGTGACCTCGGCGCAACAGACCTCGATCGACACCGAGTTCAGCTCGATCAAGAACGAAATCTCGCGCATCGGCACCGACACGACCTACAACGGTTCGTCGGTCTTCACCGGCAGCGCCACGTCGATCTTCCTGAGCGACGCCAAGAGCCAGAGCACCATCGCGGTGACCATCGGCACGCTGTCGGCGACCACCTTGTCGCTGAACGGCAACAGCATGACCAGTGCGTCGAATGCAGCCACGGCTCTGACGGCGATCAACACCGCCATCGGCACTGTCGCGTCCACGCGCGGCACGCTCGGCGCTACGATCAACCGCCTGAACTCCGCGGTCAACGTCATGAACACGCAGGTGACCAACCTGACTTCGGCGGAGGACGGCATCCAGGGCGCGAACATCGCGCAGGACGTGGCCGATATGTCGAAGTATCAAATCCTGAATCAAACGGGTATGTCTGCCTTGGCGCAAGCCAACCAGACGCAGCAATCCATCCTCACCCTGCTCCACTAAAGCAGGTCGATGGATCTCTCGGCGCGGCCCGGAACTTCGGGGGGAGCTACCCGGGCCGCCGCTGAGTAAGATGGAGGACAGGCTTCCTCGCCTGTCGCCTTTCGGAGTGATTGTCTGAGTGAGTTTTAACGTTTTTTTCCCGCACAAAATCCACTGCCTCACACTAAAGCATGTAACACGATGGGCCGATAGATCTCTTGAGGGCGAAGTACACGCAAGTTGCTTCAAGCCCCCGATGCACAGTGAAGTGCCTCGACCCCCAAATAGGAGATCTGTTTTATGTCCTTGAGTGTACTTAACAACGTTTCAGCTTTAACGGCTGAGAATCAGCTCAACATTACGCAGGGAAGTCTGTCGAAGACTTTGCAGCAGTTGTCTTCGGGTCAGCGAATCAACAGCGGTGCGGACGATGCCGCCGGCCTGGCGATCGCCAATGGACTTCAAGCCAACACCACGGCCCTGAATCAGTCCGTGCAGAACGCCAACGACGGCGTGGGCGAATTGCAAGTCGCCGACGGCGCGCTAAGCCAAGTGACCACGCTGCTGAATCGCGCCGTGACCTTGGCTACCGAAGCCGCTAACGGCACCGTGACCTCCTCGCAACAAGCGTCGATCGACACGGAATTCCAATCGATCAAGAACGAAATCTCGCGCATCGGCACCGACACGACCTACAACGGTTCGTCGGTCTTCACCGGCGGCGCCACGTCGATCTTCTTGAGCGACGCCAATACGCAAAGCACGATCGCGACGACGGTCGGCACGCTGTCGGCCACCACGCTGTCGCTGAACGGCAACAGCATGACGAGCACGGCGAACGCGGCCACGGCGCTGACGGCGATCAACAACGCCATCAGTACGGTCGCCTCCACGCGCGGCAACCTCGGTGCGACGATCAACCGCTTGAACTCCGCGGTGAACGTCATGCAGACGCAGGTGCAGAACCTGACTTCGGCCGAAAACGGCATCATGGGCGCCAACATCGCCGAGGATGTTGCCAACATGGCGAAGTATCAGATCCTGAACCAGACGGGCATGTCGGCGCTGGCGCAAGCCAACCAGACGCAGCAGCAAATCCTGCAACTGTTCCACTAAACAGGACGGTAGTAGGTAACTTCGAGTTGGGGGAAAGAACCGAGGCCGGTTGAGCGCCACCAAGCTCGCCGCCTCGGTTCAGGCTTTCGCCTTTCCCGCCGATGAAATAAGAAAGACCACGCATGTCAACTTCTTCCTCGACGTCGATTCTTAGTGTCGGCACCAACAGTCAAGGGTTACCGACGCTCGGCAACACCGTCTCGGGCGGAATTGACGTCAACTCGGCGGTGAACACGGCGCTGGCGGCGGCGGAAATCCCAATGCAGTTGCTGCAGCAGCAGCAGAGCAAGCTGCAGTCGCAGGACAGTTCGCTCAGTCAAGTTTCAACCGATCTTTCCTCGTTGCTGACGAGCGTACAAGCTCTCGGCGACCCCTGGGGAGCGCTGAATTCGATGACCACCACCAGTTCCGACACCTCGGTGGTCACGGCCAGCGCGGCTGCCGGATCGCAAGCCGGCAATCACACCGTGGTGGTCGGTAATTTGGCCACGAAATCGTCCTACTATTCAAGCGAACTCGCCAGCGGCTCCACGACCTTTACGGCCGGCACGATCACGCTCAAGGTCGGATCGGGATCGGCGGTGACAATTCCCGCCAGCGGCACGGCCAACACGTTGACCAGCCTTGCGCAGGACATCAATAACGCGAATGCCGGTATCACCGCGACGGTTGTCACCGATGCCGGTGGCTCTCGCCTGGCGATGGTCGCCAATTCCAGCGGCGCGGCCAGCGACATTTCGGTGACGGGCAACACCACGGGTCTGACGATGACAAAAGCCGTTGCGGGCGTCGACGCTTCGTTGACCGTCGACGGCGTTCCGGTGGACAGCGCGTCGAATACGGTCACTACAATTCCCGGAATCACGCTGAATCTGCAAAGCGCCGCGCCGAGCGAAACGATCAGCGTCGGTGTTTCCGCCGATACTTCGGCGGCATCGAGCGCCGTGCAAGGGTTTGTCTCGGCGTACAACACGGTCATCAACGAAATCAACGCGCAGGCCGCCACAAGTTCGAGCGGCGCGTCGTCGTCGGCGGTCTTGGCCGGCGATTCCACGATTCGCGACATTCAGCAGCGCATCCTCACCGACGTCACGACGTCCCTGACCGGCAACGGCGGCATCAATAATCTCGAGACGCTGGGCGTGCAGATGAACAACGACGGCACGTTGACGGTCAACACGGCCACACTGAACAACGCGCTGAACACGAACTTCTCCGCGGTGCAGAATTTCTTCCAGAATGCCTCGGGCTTGGCGCCGACGTTCTCCAGCGACCTGTACAACCTGACAGATCCGACGCAAGGTGAAGTCGCCTTGGTGGTCAAAGGCAACAACGCCACGATTTCGGCGCTGCAAAACTCGATCAACGACGATCAGGTAAACCTTACGAGTCAACAGTCGATGTTAGAGAGCGAGTACAACGCGATCAACACGACGCTCGAGGAATTGCCGACGTTGCAAGCGCAGACCTCGGCGCAGTTGCAGAATATTTAGCGGAGAGCGCCCGCAAGAGTCCGATCGGAGCGATCCAAAAAATGACGAATCCCGCTCTCGTATACCGCCAGCAAGCTGTTCGCACGGCGAGCGCTTTGGGTTTGGTGGTCCTACTTTACGATTCGCTGCTGTTGTCGCTGAATCGCGCGATTCGCGCCTTCGACGCCGGCCAAATCGAATTGCGCGTCACCGAGTTAAATAGCGCGTTGCAAGTGCTGGACACGCTTCAGCGCACGCTCGATTTCGAAAAAGGCGGCGATGTTGCCGCCACCTTGGATCGCCTGTACGAGGCATGCCGAGGGGCGATTCTGGGCGCGAATATCAGTCAGAAGAAAGATGCCATCGTGAAGATTGCCGGGCAACTGCAAGGCGTCCGCGACGCATGGCGTGAGGCGGACCTGAAGTCGAGTCTCGAACAAGGTCAGTTGGCGGGAGCCGGAACTTGGAACGCCTAATGTCACCGCTGGAAGGCGCCATCGCAAGCGCCAATCGGAAAATCGCAGCTTTCTTGGAAGCGGAGTGCCCCACGCTGCCGCCGGTTCGCGACGGATTGGCCGGCGTAGCGCCGTTTTTGCCGTGCACGGATCCTACTGACCAGGAACGGGCGGCGTTGCAGGAATATCGCCAGAATCTTCAGGCGCTGCAAGCGGGAATCGAGCGTCTCGGCGATCGATTGCTCGAACGGCGCGCCGCCGTTGCCGGAAAGCTTCGCCGCGTGAAAGTCGCGCGGACGTATCAGCAGTTCGCAGGCTTGTAGCGGCCCGCTACCCGTCTGCTGTCGCAAACGGTTCCAAAAACGCAATCCGGCATATGATCGTTGCCGGAGGTTCCGCGTTTGGTCGAACCAATTTCCCATTTTTTCCACTCGCATCGCCTGCGCCTGCAATTCTGGGATTGGGGCAGTGAAGGGAAGCCGGCGCTGCTACTGGTGCATGGCGCGCTCGATCACGCCCGCAACTGGGATTGGGTGGCGCGCGATCTTTCCCGCGACTATCACGTGTACGCGCTCGACTTGCGTGGTCACGGCAACAGTGCGTGGGCGCCTGGCGCCACGTACACCGTTGTCGAGCACGTCCTCGACCTCTCGGCGCTCGCCGACATCATCCAAACGTTCCCGATTTACATCATTGGCCATTCGCTCGGTGGCGTGATTTCGCTGTTGTACTCGGGCGTCTATCCCGATCGCGTGAAAAAAGTCGTGGCCATCGAGGGTTTGGGATTGCCTCACGGTCATCGCGTGCACCGGCCGCTGACCGAAAAACTCCGCCGATGGATCGAGGAAATTCGGAACAGCGAACAGCGCGAGCCGAAGGCGTATCCGAATTTGCAAGCGGCGGTGAATCGCATGAAGGAAGCGAATCCGCACTTGAGCGACGAGCAAGCGCGTCATCTCACGCTACACGGCACGAACTGGAACGCTGACGGCTCGCTGATTTGGAAATTTGATAACTACGCGCGTCTTTTTCCGCCGTACGGGCACTCGCTCACGGATATGGCCGAGATTCACTCGCATATTACGTGTCCCGCGCTGCTGTTTTGGGGTACGGAAAGTTTTGCGGGCGATCCAACGAAGGACGGGCGCGCGTCAGGAATCCGGAACAAGCGCTTTGTAAGAGTAGAAAAAGCGGGCCACTGGCTGCATCACGACCAGTTGGAGCTTTTCCTGCGAGAGACGCGCGCGTTTTTCTCGGAAGGCGACTAGTTTTGGAGTGCGGCGACTTGTCGCCGCTTTGGTAGCCCGCGGCTTGACGCCGCGCTTCACGCAGTTACGAACGGGCGCGCGAGTCAAGCCTCGCGCGTCGAAAGCGGCGACAAGTCGCCGCACTCCAAATTAGCGCGCGATTGATTTCACCTGGAAAAACTCTTCTAGTCCCCACGCACCGAGTTCGCGGCCGACACCCGATTGCTTGTATCCGCCGAACGGCGCCAGCGGATTGAAGCGTCCGCCGTTGATGTCCACTTGACCTGTACGAATGCGTCGGGCCACACGCAACGCGCGAGCGGGATCTCCCGACCAAACGCCGCCCGCGAGTCCATAGATGGAGTCGTTGGCGATGCGCACGGCGTCGTCCTCGGTGTCGTACGGCAGGATCGAAAGTACCGGGCCGAAAATCTCTTCCTGTGCGATGGTCATGTCGGATTGCACGCCGGAAAAGAGCGTCGGCTCGACGAAGAATCCTTTTCCAAAAGCCGCGGGACGCCTGCCGCCCGCGATCAGCTTCGCGCCTTCTTGTTTTCCCTTGGCGATGTAGCCTTCCACGCGTTGGCGCTGTGTGCCGCTGATCAAGGGGCCGAGTTTCGTGGCCGGGTCGAGCGGATCGCCCATCGTGAGTTGCGACAAAGTTTGCGCGGCGAGCTTTTCCGCTTCTTCCAGGCGATTACGCGGGACCACCATGCGCGTCCATGCCGAACAAGTCTGTCCGGAGTTGAGCATGGCGTTTTTCGCGCCGGCGGGAACGGCTTTTTCAAACGGCGCGTCGTCGAGGATCACGAATGCCGATTTGCCGCCCAGTTCCAGTGTGACTTTTTTGATTGTCTCGGCCGCGAGCGCCGACACGCGCTTGCCCGCGCGAACCGATCCCGTGAAACTCACCATGTCGACGCCCGGATGTCCGGCGATCGCCTCGCCCACAGTCGGCCCCGTCCCGCTCACGATGTTTACTACGCCCGCGGGCAATCCAATTGCGATACATGCTTCGGCCAAGATAAAAGCGTTGAGCGGCGCGATCTCCGACGGCTTGAGAACAACCGTGCATCCGGCGGCCAGCGCCGGCGCGACCTTGTTCATGATCTGATGAAGCGGATAATTCCACGGCGTGATCGCGCCGATCACGCCGAACGGCTCGCGCACCACGAGGGAATTGCCGACTTCTTGCTCCGTGACGAACGTGGCGATCATTTGCGCGTAATTGTTCGTCGTCATCACCGGCAATCCCGCTTGGATCATGCCGGAAATCGAAATTGGCGTGCCGACTTCCCGGCTGATGGTTCGCGCGATAGCCTCGCCGCGTTCCTTCAACGCGCCCGCTAGCTTCGTGAGCCACGCGGCGCGTTCTTCCTTCGTGGTTTCGCCCCAAGGTCCTGTGAATGCACGCCGGGCCGCCGCTACGGCTTGGTCGACATCGGCCGCCGTGCCTTCGGGAACGCTGCCGATTGTCTCTTCGGTGGAAGCGGATTGCACGTCGATGCTGGAATCAGATGCCGGTTTGCGCCATTCACCGTCGATATAGAGGTCGCCGTAGATTTGCATGGGAACCCAGAATATCGCAAAACGGGTACTATTAAATTCCGGCGAATTCTCCCGGCGCTCGTGGCACGCGGCGGACGCCGAGGCGGCGGATTTTGAGGCGCGCAACGATGGTCGGACGGTGGGGATAAAGCTGGTCCGTGTAGTTGATCAGCATACCCTTCGGTACGGGTTTATCGAACAGTACCTTCCGGCGGCCGGAAGTAGGGTGAAACTGTCCATTTCTGCGATATAATCAAAGAATTGACTAAGAAGCTTGTGGCTGCGCTTCTGCTTGGTGGCGTTATCGGCATCCCGTCGTTCAGCCAGCCGGTTGATCACGAGGTGCTTGAGTACGTCCGCGCCATTCGTGTGCAGCGCGACCGCCTCATGTACTCCGTCGACGTTACGATCGCCGCGTCGCTCCCGGGACTTTCGAAATCCGGTATTTTCAAAGCCACCAAGAAACACGGCACTGATAACAACACCTACGAGCCGGTGAGCTTCAACGGCGACGGCATCATCAAAACCGACGTGATCGCGCGCTACCTGAACGCCGAAATCGAAGCGCAGAAGCCGGAAGAAATGCTAGCCGTCGAGATTTCGCCGCTAAATTACAAGTTCACCCCAAAGGGTCACAGCAAGATCGGCGACCGCGATGCGCTGGTGTACGAAGTGAGGCCCTCGCATCACCATTCGGGATTGTTCCAGGGAACGGTGTGGCTCGATCCGCAGTCGCGCTTGCCGCTGATGGAGGAAGGAAAGCTCGAGAAGCTGCCTTCCATTTGGCTGAAAGACGCCACGTTCACGCGAACCTATCGCATCGAGAACGGCGTGTCGCTGCCCGTGAGCATTCATTCCGAAGTGCACGTACGCGTGATCGGCAAGGCGATCATCAACGTGGATTTCGCGAATTATCACTTGCAGGAAAACCCCAACGCTGCGGCTATCGCCGATTCCGGACATCGCTAGGAACGGGACAGGCAAGCATGCCTGTGTCCTACTTCGGATAACATAAAGTCCTGTGGCCAAGAAGAAGAAGGCAGCGGCCGCCACTCGCGTGGCCGCCCCGGACATCCCCTTACAGGATCGATTGAACTGGCAGGCGGTCGCGCTGCTGCTGTTGGTGTTTGCCGCGTACGCGAATTCCCTCGGCGCGAGTTTTCACTTCGACGATTATGCGATTCTGGTCGATGGATACATCACGCATCCGGGCTTCGGTTGGGATATTTTCCGCCCGTCACAAACGCGTCCCCTCACTTATCTGACGTTTCACTGGAATTATCTGGCGGGCGGCAGCGATCCCGAGGGATACCACTGGATCAATTTGCTCCTCCACGCCGCGAATTGCATTTTGCTGTTGGTGATCGCGCGAAAATATCTGTCGCCGTTCGTCGCGGCATGCGTGACGGCGGTTTTCGCGCTGCATCCGCTACAGAGCGAGGCGGTCACGTACGTTTTCGCGCGGTCGACGCTTTTGAGCACGCACCTTGCTCTGTGGTCGATATGGTTTTACGCCCGCGATCGTTGGGTGTGGAGCGCGGTGATGTTCGGCGTGTCGCTTTTGGCGAAGGAAGAAACGGTCGCGCTGCCCGCGTTGTTCTTGTTGCTCGATTGGTCGCAGAAGCGCCGACCACGGCTCGGATTCCTCGCGGCGCTTGCAGGATTTGCGACGCTCGCGGCGGGGCGCTTGTTCTACTTGATCTACACGGCGCCGGTCGATCCGGGCGTCGGCCGCGTGCGCGGCATTTCCGGCGCGTCGTATTTGCTGACCCAGGGGCGCGTGCTGTGGGATTACTTGCGGCTCACGATTTTGCCCGTGGGCCAAACGCTCGATCACGACGTTGCGGTATCGCACGGGTTGTTTGATCCAGGGACGACGGCCGTTGCGTGGATCGGTCTCGCGGCGCTCGGTGGATTTTTGCTGTGGCAGGCGTGGAAAGGGCGGCCGTGGGCCTTTTGGGCTCTCGGATATTTCGTGTTGATCTCGCCAAGTTCGAGCATTGTCGCACAAGCGGATCTGATGTTCGAGCACCGCACGTATTTGCCGATGGTCTGCTTGGTGATCGCGCTGGGATTCTTGTTGCAGCGCGTGCCTCGCCGGCAATCGACGATCGCGATCTGCGTGCTCGCGCCGGTGATGCTCGCGGCGACCGTGGTGAGAAACACTGCTTGGCACGACGAGAAATCGTTTTGGAACGACGTGATGGCGAAATCGCCGCACAAGGCGCGATCGTATCTGGGTCTGGCCCGCGCCTACATGAACGACGATCCGAAACGCACGTTGCAACTGCTGCGCCAAGGCCTGGAAATCGATCCGAACAACGCGGAGATGCAGATGAACTACGGCGTCGCGTTGATGGGTGCGCAGGAACCGGCCGAGGCGATGGTGCATTTTCAAAAAGCGATGGCGTTGACGCGCGAAACGGCCGACAACTGGAACAACATCGGTGCGGCACACTATAGTTTGAAGGAATACGAAGAGTCCTTGAAGAGCTACGAACGCGCGCTCCAACTCGATCCTTGCAGCTACAACGCGCGCCGAAACATTGTAATGCTGTATGGAACATCCAATCATCCGCAGGAAGCGTGGCGCGCGGGCGAAGTGCCGTCGACGTGTCACATGGTGCCGGATCAAGCGCGGGAACTGGAGAATCATCGCCGCCAAGTGGGTCGGCCGTAACGGCGGGCGTATAATCAAACCGATGGATACTCCGCTCAAAATTGCCGGGCGCGAATTTCAATCGCGGCTGATTGTCGGCACCGGAAAGTACGCAAGCTTCCAGCAGATGGCGCGCTGCCATAAGGCCAGCGGCGCCGATATGGTCACCGTCGCCGTCCGCCGCGTGAATCTCACCGATAAGTCGAAAGAATCGCTGATCGACTACATCGATCGCGAGAAGATTTTCATTTTGCCGAACACGGCCGGTTGCTACACGGCCGACGACGCCATCCGCACCGCGCGCCTCGCGCGCGAAGTCGGCCTTTCGCACTGGATCAAACTGGAAGTGATCGGCGACGAACGCACCCTGTTTCCCGATAATTTTGGACTCGTGGAAGCCACGCGCGTGCTCGCCAAGGAAGGTTTTGTGGTGATGCCGTATACCAACGACGATCTGGTGACCGCGCGCCGTTTGATCGACGCGGGCGCCGCCGCGGTGATGCCGCTCGGTGCTCCGATCGGCAGCGGCATGGGATTGCAGAACGTCGCCGGTTTCCGCATCCTGCGCGAGATGATCACCGAAGTTCCGCTGATCCTCGACGCCGGTGTCGGCACCGCGTCCGACGCGGCGATCGCGATGGAACTGGGCGCGGACGCGGTGCTGATGAACACGGGAATCGCCGGCGCGGAGAATCCCGAACTGATGGCCGAAGCGATGAAGAATGCGGTCCTCGCCGGACGGCAGGCGTTTCTTGCGGGGCGAATGGCGAAAAAACTTTACGCTACGGCGAGCAGTCCGCTGGAAGGAATGGTCGCGCGGTAATTATTTGCCCGGTTCCCACAATTCAATCGGATTTCCCTCCGGATCGTGGATCCGAGTGAAGCGGCCCACCGGCGGGTAATCCTGCACCTCGCCGACCGTAATTCCCGCGCCTTTGAGTTGCGCGACCATCGCGTCCATGTTCCGCACGCGGAAATTGAGCATCCACACTTTCGACATGTCGCCGAAATAGTCGGTGGTCTCTTTGGACGGCGAAAACGCAGTTGGTCCCGCCTCTTGATGCCACGGCTCGTCTCCCGCGCCGCTCGGGACAAGCGACACGCCCAAGTGATCGTTGTACCACTTGGCCAAACCCTTCGGATCTTTCGCGCGAAAGAAGAAACCGCCGATTCCTGTGACCTTCTCCATTGATCCCTCTCGTTCTATTTTTCCGCCCAGGCCAAGCCATCGGCCGTTTTGCCTGCGTCGATCACCGACGCTACTGTCCAGTCAGAAGTGCGAATCGCCGCGACTTTTCCGTTCGCATCGCACGACACGTACGCCATTTTCCCATCCGGCGTAACTAGCGTTTCCTGCGGCGACTTCGGCACGTCGATGGTCTGCGCGACCTTCATCGCTTTCAAATCGATTACCGCAACTTTGTTCGTCTTCATCAGCGCCGCGACGAGATATTTTCCATCGGGCGTAGTCGCTGTTCCATAAGCGACGTCGGGCAATTCGATCCAGTTGGCCACTTTGTTCGTCGCCGTATCGATCACCGCAAGCTGCGGCTTGGTTTGATCCGCCGTGAAGACCCACTTGTCGTCGACGGAAATCGCGATGCGCTGCGTGGTTTTCGAAATTGGGATGATGGCGGCAACCTTTTTGGCCGCGAGATCGATCACCGAGACCGTCCCAGGGCCGACGTTCGCCGTGTAGCCGCGTTTTCCGTCGTGCGAGAGCACCAGCATGTGCGATTCTTCCGATCCCGTCGGCACGGAGCCGACAATCTTGTACGTTTTCGGATCGATGATCGTCACGCTTTTCTCGAGTTCGGTGGTCACGTAGAGCATGCCATCTTTGGGACCAAACATCGGGCAGTGCGGACGCACGCCGTGTCCAAAGTCGATGGTGTGCACGAGTTTTCGCGACGCGATGTCGATTACCGCGAGCGTACTGCCGTCGGTGCCGGGCTTGCCGACGCCGGAATTCCCGTAGATGGGCACGAACGCCGTCTTCCCGTCGGGCGATGCGATCACTTCGTGTCCCGTGACGCCTCCTTCCGCGACCGTGGCGACCTGCTTACCTTCAGAAGGATCAATGATGCCGAGAGTCTGTTCACCTTTGTTGGCGACGAGTAGCATGCCGGCTCCTTTTTCTGCGGCTTGGACGGACCAAGCTCCAACAGACCAAAGCGTGGCGGAAACGACCAAGCACAACGCGGCCACAACAATTCGCGGGTTTTTCATGATGCCGGCCATTATAGCGCATTGGTATGAGAGACTGTCACGCATGAGCAAAGTTCTGGTCACCGGCGGATCGGGTTTCATCGGCAGCCACTGTATTTTGCAATTGCTGGCAGCGGGCCACGAAGTTCGCACCACGGTTCGCGACTTGAAGCGCGAGAAGGACGTGCGCGCGATGTTGAAAACCGGCGGGGCAGATCCCGGGCGCAAATTGTCGTTTGTCGCCGCGAATCTCGAGAGCGATGGTGGATGGCCGGAAGCCGTGGCCGGCTGCGAATACGTGCTGCATGTGGCGTCCCCGTTTCCGGGCGCGGTCCCGAAGCACGAAGATGAGCTGATCATCCCGGCTCGCGGCGGCGCGCTGCGCGTGCTTCGTGCTTCTGCGGAAGCTGGGGTCAAGCGCGTGGTGCTGACCTCGTCGTTCGCGACGATCGGCTACGGTCAACCGGAACGCGACACGCCCTTCACGGAGAGTGATTGGACCGATCCGAACGGCGACGATGTCCAGCCGTATGTGAAATCGAAAACCTTGGCGGAGCGGGCGGCGTGGGAATTTATCGCCAAGGAACGTCGCGCGCTGGAGCTTGCGGTGGTGAATCCCGTGGGCGTCTTTGGTCCCGTGCTATCGGCAGACTACGCGACGTCGATTCTCGCTGTGCAGCGCATGATGGACGGCGCGATTCCGGGCTGTCCGCGACTGCACTTCGGCGTGGTGGACGTGCGCGACGTAGCCGACCTGCACATCCGCGCGATGACCGCGCCTGCCGCGAACGGTGAGCGGTTTCTCGCGGTCGCTGGTGACTTCATGGCGCTATCGGCGATCGCGAAGGTCCTCAAAGATCGCATGGGCGCGGCGGCAAAACGCGTGAAGACGCGCGAAGTGCCGAATTGGCTCGTCCGGCTGGCGGCATTGCGCGATTCGGCGGTGGCGCAGATCGTGCCCGAACTCGGAAAGCGCAAGAACGCTACGAGCGAGAAGGCACGCCGCTTGCTCGGGTGGTCGCCGCGATCGGCGGAAGAGGCGATTGTCGCGACGGCAGAGAGTCTGGTGCGATTAGGATTGCTGAAAGACAACAAATGAGCCGCGACTGGAATGGAGCGGCGTGAACTCATTTTGCCGGTTGCAGCAGCGACGCGGCGATGGAAACCGCGATCACGCCGCCTACCACCGCGAGCGATACGCCTGTCGAAATCGGATAATACGCGGCCGCGAGCATTTTCATTCCCACAAACGCCAGCACCACGCCTAGTCCGTAATTCAAGTAGCGGAATCCACCGATGGCGCCGGCCAGCACGAAGTACAGCGAGCGAAGTCCCAGCACGGCGAAGACGTTCGACGTGTACACGATGAACGGGTGACGCGAGATCGCAAAGACTGCCGGGATGGAATCGGTGGCGAACGCCACGTCGACGGCCTCGACCAGCGCGAGAACGAGCAGCAACGGCGTGGCCAACCATTTTCCGTCAAGTCGAATCGAAAACCGATCGCCGGCGAACGTAGGCGAGAGCGGAACGAAGCGGCGAAAGAGTTTTACGACGGGATTTTTTTCCGGCTGCATGGTTTGTCCGCGATGGAAAAACAGCCTCGCTCCGGTGAAAACGATGAACGCGCCGAAGACGTACTCGAGCCAATCGAAGCGCGACAGCAACACCGCGCCGAGGGCCACGAAGATCCCGCGCAGCGCCAGCGCACCTAAAATCCCCCAGAACAGGATGCGATGTTGGTGCGCGCGCTCCACACCGAAGTAGGAAAAAATCACGTAAAACACGAACATGTTATCGACGCTGAGGGATTCTTCCACCAGGTACGACGCCGTGAACTCGAGACCTCGCGCGGGTCCGAACCACCAGACCACCGCGACGTTGAACGCAGCGGCCAACCCAACCCATCCGGCGAGCCAGGCAAGGGAATGGCTCACGGTCATTTGATCGTTGTTACGCCGCAACACGCCGAGGTCCAGCGCCAGCGCCGCAGCGACAACGATGGCAAACGTTAACCAAGGTACTAAATCGGGGATCAAATCAGAGGGAGCGGGGAGCAATTCTACTGGACCGGGACTTCGGCGCGCTGGCTTGCGACTTTCACGCCGCCCAGCGAACTGGCGTAGCGTTGAATTCCGTGGAAGAGCGATTCGGCGATGCGCTGGCGGTACTCCGGTTTCTTGAGCAGCTTTTCATCCTGCGGATTTGAGACGAAACTGATTTCCGCCAGGATGCTCGGCATGTTCGCGCCGATCAACACCACGAACGGCGCTTTGCGCACGCCGCGGTTGCGCAGCCCCGCGTTGCCACGCGACATTCCGGTATACAGCGACTTCTGCACTTCGGCGGCGAACTCCTTGGACTCCTCCACCTTTTCGTACAGCGTGATCTTCTTCACCAAGTCCTGCAATTCGTGGACGGATTTTTCGGATACCGCGTTTTCGCGTGCCGCCGTTTCCAGCGCGTCCTGGGAGGTGCTGAAGCTCAAGTAATACGTTTCGATGCCGCGCGCTTTGGCGTCGCGGCTGGCGTTCGCATGAATGGAGACAAATAGATCCGCTTGTTTTTGATTGGCCACCGCCGTGCGCATTTCCAGCGGCACGAATGTATCATCATCGCGCGTGTAAACCACTTCGCTGCCGAGGCGTTCTTGCACCATTTGACCCAAGCGCAGCGCGACGTCGAGCACTAATTCCTTCTCCGTGTATCCCGTGGGCCCGATCGTTCCCGTGTCGTGACCGCCGTGTCCGGCGTCGATCACCACGCGGCCGATCTTCAGTCCCAGTGCGCGCGTGAGCGAGCGCTGGCCGCTGGCATTGGGAAGCGGCGCGGTGATCGAGCGCGGCTCGCTCGTCGCGTCGACAACGCGCGATTTTGTTGGGCTCGGAACCAGTTCCGGCGAGACTTTCGCGTAGACCGGCTCTGTTGTCGGACCCTTCGTGCTGGGGATTTCCGCTTCCGGCACCGAATCGGGCGATGTCGCGGGTATCGCTTCTATGGGCTTCGATTCAAGCGGCTGTTCGGCTTGCGATTCCACCGGTAAGTCGGCTGGCTTTAACTTTTTGTCTTTCTTCGTCTCGGGCTTCGCTTCCGGCTTTGCGGTGGCACGTACCGGGACCGGATCGAGTTTGGCCGACAATGGCGGAGGAGTTGGAGCAGGCGGCGTGTTCGACGCACTCGCGGAGTTCGTGTGCGATCCGCCTTGGATATCGATCACCAAGCGATAAGGATTCGGCAGCAGGAATGCCGAGTACGTCGCCACAGGACCCACTTCGAGCACCACGCGCGTGGTTCCTGTTTGTTTGTTCGTACCCGTACGGACTTTCTTCAGCAGGCCGTCATCGACGTCCTTGTTGCGATCCTTGAGCGCCGGCGCGAGCTTCGTATTGTGCAGGTCGAAATAAATGCGGTCGGGATTGGCGATGCGCCCCGCTTCAAATTTCACTTCGTCGTCCACGTCGATTACCACGCGTGTGTAATTCGGCGTGGTCCACTCGCGTATATTCGAGATGCCGACGAGTTTTCCGGGCGCGCGCTCTTCAGTGGCGGCAGGCGCGGTCCGGGTGACCGGAACCACCGGCGCGGCCGACGCGGGGTGTTCTTCGTCTTCGGCCTCCATGATGGCGATCGCTTGATTCGATTGCTTGCGGTAGCGATTCTGCGGATACTCGCGCAGCAGCGTCTGATAAAGATTGCGCGCCTCGGCGCGATACTTGCCGGCGTCGGAGGGAAAGCGCTTGGCCATCTCCTCGTTCAACGACGCGGCTTGGAACAGGCTGTCCGGCGCCTGGTGAACCATTGGCGAAAGCACCAGCACCGAGTGATACATCTTCAGGATGGCTTGATAGTCCGAAAGGCGGCGATCGGCGATGGGCTTGGCTTCCAGCGTGGCGCGGGCCGCTTCCGCTTTGTCGAATTGTGCGCGAGCCGATTGACGCTTTTGTTGCTGGCTGGCAGGAATCGCGGCGGGAAGGGAAGCGACAGCCAGGAGCAGCACGCCGAATAAGCGCGCCATCGTGATCCATCGGGCTATCGACTTGCCGGACATGACCGCGTCACCCCTCCGCTCGCCCAACATCTGCTCTCCCCGATCATCAGGGCAAATTCGTGTAGACCACTTTGCCGTTTTCGTCCACCGTCCGCGTGATTCCCGGTTGTTTCGCCGGCTGCGGCGCTTGCGCGTGCAGCGAGCCGTAAAGATTGCCGATCTTCTTCACGTAGTTCACGGTCTCGCGATACGGTGGAACGCCGCCGTAGCGCGTCACCGCGCCCGGACCCGCGTTGTACGCGGCCAGCGACAGCGACAAATCGCCGCCGAATTGCGTCAGCAGCGACTTCAAGTAGCGCACGCCGCCATCGACGTTTTGCGCCGGATCGAAAACGTTGGTCACACCGAGATCGCGCGCCGTAAACGGCATCAACTGCATCAGTCCCAGCGCGCCCTTGCTCGAAACCGCGCGCGGGTTACTGTTCGATTCGGTGTGGATCATTGCCTTCACGAGGTTCACATCCACTTCGTGACGGCGAGCAGTCTGTTCCACGACAGCGTCAAGACTTGTTGAAGTACTGGACGGAGTCTTTGAGATGTTTGTTGCGGAGTCGGAAGCAACTTGCGCGCTCGGCGCGGCCGGGGCAGCGAACGACGCCGATTTCACGACCGGCTGAGCCAATGTCGCCGCTGGCTTCACGATTTTCGATTGTTTCTTGACGCCGCGCACGAGGCGCGACGGAGCCGTTGCCTTTGGAACGGAGGTATCCGGTTTGGGCTCTGGGTTGACGTAAACGCGCCGTCCGGTCTCGTCCACATAGAAGGCGAGCTGCGCGGAAGCGGCGGTTACGCCGAGCCCCAGCAGTATTGCGATCAAGGTAAAACGCTTCAAAGTAATTGAATTATAACATGGGCGCGCTAGCGAACATTGTCAAGCCATTTTGTTCTGTTACTCCGCTGTGTCTCGGCCTAGGACTGTTGTTATCCGCCTGACGTGACGTCCCGGTCTTCTCTGCAAAGCCGAGCTCGGCAGCGGCGCCCGAAGGTCCGGTGTATACTTGTCCCGCCGTACGAGGAGCGGCGTTCCAATGAATCAGGCGTTGAAAGCATTACAGAAGGTTCTTGTTGTAGTGGTATTTGCAGGGTTGTGTGCGGCGTCGGTGGTTGCGATGGCGGCCGAGGCTCCCGATTGGAGCGGCACGTGGAAACTGGACACGTCGAAGAGCGACTTCGGCCAGTTCCCGGGACCCGACGCGCAAACCGACGTGTGGACCCACAAGGATCCCAAGATCAACATCAAGTCTGCCGTCAAAGGCGGACCGCAGGGCGATCGGAACGTTGAGCTCAACTACACCACCGACGGCTCGGAAAGCACCAACAAAATGGGCCCGATGGACGTAAAGACCAAGGCCAAGTGGGAAGGCAAGAAGTTGGTGATGCACTCCACCGCCGACATGCAGGGCAACGCGATTACGATCGACGCCACGTACGAAGTTTCCGAGGACGGCAAGACGATGACCGTCACTCGCAACATCGACAGTCCGATGGGCGCGATGACCCAGAAAATGCTCTACACCAAGGGCGAGTAATTTCACCGAAAGGGGCCCGACTTCTACTCGGGCCTCGAATTATTTCTTCACCGGTGCGACTCTGCGCAGTTCTTCGAAGAAGTTCTCCACCATTACCAGTGACGTGCGCGTCGACTCGCCGGTCAGCCTTGGCACCTGCAAGATCGCCAAGCGTTTCCCATCCGGATGCGGATCAAATCGCATGATCCCGGTCGGTTGGGACGCCGACCACGGTCGCGGCGTGGTGGCTTGAAAGGCGTCGCCCTTTACGGTGTAGCCGACGGTCATGATCTTGGAATCGGGCGCCGGGGTTAAATAGAGCAGTTCCTTCCCCGTCCGCGACCACGCAGGAAATTGGCCGGATTGCGTGGAGACTTGCCACTTCCCACCGGGTCCTGGGAAGGGCCGCACGTAGATTTCAGCAGCGCCCGTTTCATTGGACTGGTAGGCCAGCCATCGCCCATCCGGTGAAAAAGCCGGATAGCTGAAGATGAAATCGTTGGGGTTCGGCACAAACGTGTACGGGACAACGGGCTTCCCGGCCGAAGCCTGATCTGTGGGAAGCGGAAGAATCATGATCGTTCCGGTTCTGACAAAGGCCAGCCACTTTCCGCTGGGGTGAATGGATCCCAGCGTTTCCATGCTTTGGATGTCGGTTAACCTCTGACTTTCCCCGGTACCGTCCGCCGGTCGCAAGTAGACGTTGCTCCATGGCGATCCCGGCTGGTAACCAACGTACGCGATGCGGCGCCCGTCCGGCGACCAAGCCGCCTGATTCGCCGCCAAGCCGTCATGGGTCATCCGGGACATGATGCCGTGTTCCCACTGGTATACCCAAAGATCGCTCGACCGGCCATCGAGAATCTGCGTCGCCAAACTATGGCCATCAGGCGAGAAATGAACATAGGAGTACTTGGCGTTTTCCTTGCGTAACGATTGCGTCTTGCCCGCGCGGTCCAGCCACAAAAGGGAGCTTTCGACACCGCCGCTTGTGGTCGCGTTGCCCAGTGCCATCCCCGTGCCGGGAAGATAGACCGTCGTTCCATCGTTTGCGTAGGAGATTTGCGCGGCGCCGCTGCTGGGCTGGGTGGTGATGCCTTCGATCAATGGGACAGGTTGGGCCGTAAGCTCCAAACGATCCAGATCGAACGGCGCAGCGAACAGCGTGTCATCGTGTAGGAAGACCAGATAACCAGCCGCCAGATAGTGGCCGGCAAATCCGCCCTTCTCTATGACCTTGGTCTTGCCAGTGGCAACGATCTTGACGACGATGTTGGATTCATTGAAGCTCAACGCCCTGCCGGAGGTGTAAAGAACCGCCTTCCCACCCTGCAAGACCTGCGGCCAGCGATGAGCATTTTCCACAGTCTTAGGGTCCGGCGTGGTGAAGGGAGCGGGAGTCCCACCGGCTGAGGAGATGCGCATAAGGCCGGCGGTCCGATTGGGCGTGAAATAAATAGTTCCATCCTCAGACCACGCTCCTCCGACGCCGACCATCGCATCGCACAACGTAGTGGCCGCGCCTCCCTGCACGTGGATTTTCTTAAGTTTTCCGCCGGCGAAGAAGGCGATCCATGCGTTGTCGGGCGAGAAGAACGGCACGGATGCTCCGTCGGTGCCGGGAATGGCGGCAGCCCTCAATTGATCGAATCGCCGTAAATAAAGTTGCGGCCTCTCTGCGCCCGGAACGCCTCCCACGAAAACGAGCCAGGTGCCATCCGGGGAAATCGCTAGGGACGGTGTCATCGGCGCCGACGGTAGGCTGATCGGAACGTCGGCGCCTAAAGCGATGCTGGTTCGCCGAACAGGTTGCGGCTTCGGCGCTCCGCGCCAAGGAGCCCACAACGTGATCGCAACAGCGATCGCGGCGGCGGCAATCGCCATCCACAGGCGTTCGCGTGACGGTGGTTGTCGAACATGCGCGACGTCGGGCGTCACCGCGGCTGGCGCACTCAGCGTGGCCCCCGACGCACCCAGCGCGACATCCGGCGCACTTAAAGTGATGCGCGCTTCGCCGATCGCTTGCAGGCGTTGTCGCGGATCTTTCACCAAGCAGCGGCGCAACAAACGATCGAGATGCGGCGGCAATCCCGGCGGAATCACCGGATCTTTGAGAATCACGGCGGCCATCACTTCACTGGCGTTCGAGCCCGGAAAGCCGCGTTCGCCCGTGAATAATTCAAGCAGCACCACGCCGAACGACCAGATGTCCGCGCGTCTGTCGGCCTCTTGTCCCTTGGCTTGTTCGGGCGCCATGTAGGCGGCCGTGCCCAGAATCACGCCCATCTGTGTCGCGGCGAGACTCACCGTCGGCGAGTTGGCGGCGTCGACAGTGGACGGCGCGTTCTGCAACGCTTTGGCCAATCCGAAATCGAGGACTTTCACTTGTCCCTGCGGCGTGACTTTGATGTTGGCCGGCTTCAGATCGCGATGGATGATGCCTTTTTCATGTGCGTATTCGAGCGCTTCAGCGATTTGCTTCGCGATGACGATGACTTCATCGACAGGCTTCGGCCCGGAGAGCATTTCGCCCTCCACCAACTCCATGACGAGGGCGTTGGACTCAATCCCATAGATCGACGCGATGTTCTGATGATTGAGCGCCGCGAGCATCTGCGCCTCGCGCTCGAAGCGCCGCAAACGCTCGGGATCCGATGCCGTGGCCGCCGGCAAAACTTTTAGCGCAACCTCGCGATTCAGCTTGGTGTCGCGCGCGCGATACACCTCGCCCATGCCGCCTGCGCCAAGGGGTGCGAGAACTTCGTAAGGTCCAATGCGAGAGCCGGTCACGAGAAGTGATTCTGCCACAGATGGACACAGATGAACACCGATAACGCAAGTTGGTATCTGCGTTCATCTGCATCTAGCTGTGATAGTTTCCTAGTTCTCTTGGAGCATTACGCCGCAACCCGCCGAAGAAACTCAACACGTAAGCTTCCGGGAGTTATTTTTTGCCAGCCGGTTTCGTGCCGTCGATCCGGATCTGGCTAAGCGCCTCGGGTTTCGTGGAAAGTTCTTCCTTGCCCGCGGGGAATTCGTTCACCTGGAACATGAACGCCATCATGTCGGCGATGGCCGGGCGCGTCAGTTTGCCCGGCTTGTCTTGCGGCATCGTTTTGCGGATCCGTTCGAAAAGTTCATCGGCCTTCAGGCCGTTCCAGTTGGAAAGAAACGCGCCGCCGGCGAGCGGGGGCGCCGTTTCGCCGCCCGTGAGACGGTCGCCGTGACACGACGCGCACGACTGCGCGTAGAGCGGTTTGCCGCGCTCCGCTTGTTCGGCGGTATAAACGCCGTCCCAAACACTTTTCAGGTTTTCTTGCGTCATGGCGGGAGTGGCCGCGACAACGAGCAACGCGGCCATCAGAAACTTGGAATGTCGTGCCATTAATTTCGCGACTCGCCTTCCGTCGCGGCGGGCAGCGTGAAGGCGATGTATTCGCCCGAGTAATTGCCGCCGCTCACCGCGATCACAATATATTGTTTGCCGTGAAGCATGTAGGTCATCGGCGTGCCGCTCTGTGGAGCGGGCATGAAGACCGCGCCCACTTCCTTGCCGGTGGCCTTGTCGTAGGCGCGCAGCATCGCGCCGCGTGGATGATCGGCCGTGGTTGTGACTTGTCCTTCGCCGCCGATCACCAGCGTCTTGGTGATGAGCAATCCCACGTTGTACGTCGATTGTCCGGTACGCGGAATTTCCTTGCCCTTCAGCGCCGCATGATTGCGGACGTTGTCGGGCGTTTCGCCGTGCGCAATTTGCCAGCGGATCGTGCCGGTGTCCAGATCGATGGCCGAGATGGTGCCGTACGGTGGCTTGATCAGCGGCAATCCTTGGACCAGGAGTCCGAACCCACCGCCCCCACCGCCCCACCGCCGCCACCACCGCCGGCGCCGGCTTCTTGCGCCGCACCGCCGGCAGCCGGAGCTGCGGCCGCGCCGCCCCGTCCACGTCCACCGCGACCACCTGTGGGTGCCGCGCCGCCCGCGGGTGCAGCGGCCACGGTCGCGCGACTTGGCATCGGCGAATCGGCGCCGGCGTTTTCTCCGGGGCCTGTGCGCATCCGCGGTGTTTGTCCCGCGGTGCCGGTGACGTAATTCATGTCGGAAAGATCGGCCGGCGGCTTCACCATGCCGATCGGCGTGACGCACGCGTTGCACGCGAACGCGTACACAGTGTGCGTTTCAGGATCATACGACGCGCCCGGCCAATTCGTGCCACCGCTGGCCGTGCCCAGCGTGAGCGTCGCCAGCGGTCCGTCGATCTTGCTCTCCACCGGCGGCGTATACACCGGACCAATGTGATATTTCGACACGATCTCGAGCGCCTGCGTATGCAGCGCGGGCGTGAAGTCGATCAAATCGTCATTGGCAATTCCGTTGCGTGAGTACGCCGGCGGCTTTGTGGGGAATGGTTGCGTTTTGGAATACCACTCGCCCGGCACCGATCCTTGTTCCACCGGTTGTTCGTTGATCGGCCAAATGGGTTTGCCCGTTACGCGATCGAAAACGTAGAGGAAGCCTTGCTTGGTCGGCTGCGCGACGGCCTTGATCGCGTGTCCATCGACATTGATGTCCGCGAGAATCGGCGCGGAACTGATGTCCATGTCCCACAGCGGATGATGCACCAACTGATAGTGCCACTTCCGCACGCCGGTTTTCAGGTCGACGCAAACCAGTGTTTCGCCGAACAAGTTGTTGCCCTTGCGATGGCCGCCGTAAAAATCGTTGGTGGGCGATTCAATCGGCAGATACGCGAGTCCCAACCTTTCATCGACCGTGAGTTGCGTCCACAGTCCGGTGTTGCCGGTGTACTCGGCCGAGCCTTGCTGCCACGTGTCGTAGCCGAACTCGCCTTTTTTCGGAATCGTGTCGAAGATCCACAAGCGCTTGCCGGTGCGCACGTCGAATCCGCGCACATAACCTTTATTGTTGCGCATGCTCTTCGGCGTGAATCCTTCGCGGAAGGCCGCGCCCACGATCACCGTGTCGCCGGCGATCACCGGGGCCGACTGAATGCCGATTTCGCCGGTCGTGAGATCGGGCAGGAACGTTTGATCGTCGTTCAGCTTCAAGTCGACGATGCCGTTGTCGCCGAATGTCGGAATGCGTTGGCCCGTTTTTGCGTTCAGCGCGACCATGCGATAGCCGGGCGTGAAATAAATGATGCGTTCTTCCTTGCCGTCGCTCCAGTAACCGAGTCCGCGGCCGGAAAGTTGACGCGGAGCCGCCGCGCCGCGCGCACCTTCCTTTTCGCCATGCACCCAAAGCAATTCGCCGGTAGCGGGATCGAGCGCGATGGCCGCGCGACGCGATCCGGCCGTGGCGTAGAGCACGCCGTTGACCATCAGGGGCGTGCCTTCCAGTTTGTACTCGGCGCGATTACCGATGTTGTCGGTCTTGAATCGCCAGGCGATTTCGAGTTGCGAGAAATTGCTCGAGTTGATTTGATCGAGCGGGCGATAGTGCGTGCCCGCCAAGTCGGCGGCGTAGGTGGGCCATTCGCCGGTCTTGTCGACGCGCGGCTTCGGAGCCGCCGGTGTCGCCGGCTTTTTCGGTGCCGCCTGTGAAGCGGCCATCACCGCTACCAAAAAACTCGCAATCAATACTCTCTTCATTCATCAACCCCCAAAGTTCTACCTAATACCAGCCGGCTTTTTTACCGCAGAGACGCAGAGACGCAGAGAAAATCAGGGACACGCGATCAACAGGTTTTCTCTGCGTCTCTGCGTCTCTGCGGTGAAAAAACCGCCGGTCTTTACGCTCCCGCTGCGGTCTGTTTCAACTCCGCCAATTTCGCCGTGATCACGCTCTTCTGTTCCTCGGTGACGTCGACAAACGGCGGACGCTGAAACGCCTGCCGCGTACCCATACGTTGCGCCAGCGCAAATTTCATTGGTCCGTAAGCGCCAATCCCGCCCGGACGCAGAAGTGTGGAGGCCGCGCGCAATTTCGCAAGCGGCGCATCGATGTCCTGGCCCGCGCGATGCGCGGCGAACACGGCGGCCGTCTCGCCGCAGAATACGCCGCCGGCCAGAATCGCGCCCATCCCGCCTTGCAGCGCGGCTTTCAAGTTGTTTTCGGTGCCGCTCATCATGTTGAGCTTCGGAAAAGCCTCCTGGAATTTCGCGTAACCCGCGGCGTCGCCGGTGGAGTCCTTGATGCCGGCGAGATGCGGATACTTTTCCATCGCGTGCAACAACTCGTGGGAGATGGGCACGGCGCTGGTGCCGGGAATGTGGTAAAGATGCACGGGAATCTTCACCGCCTCGAAGACCGCACTGTAGTAGCGAATCAGGCCGTCGAGCGGGGGATTCTTGTAGTAGAACGGCGGGATCACGAGCAGGCCGTCGGCCCCGTTTTGTTCCGCATGCTGCGACAGTTCGACCGTTTCCGGCTGATTGCTCGCGCCGGGCTGCACGATGATGCGGAGTCCGCTGCGATGTTTCAGCGCGGTCTCGGCGACTTTGCGGCGTTCGACAGCGGAGAACGACGGGAACTCGCCCGTGGTGCCCAGCACGACGATTCCGTCGGCGCCTTTTTCTTTGTACCACGCCAGCATGTCCTTGTAGAGCGCTTCGTCGAACTTGAGCGACTTGTCGCACGGCGTCGGCGCGGCGACGTAATAGAGTTGCTTGGTAGTCGCGGGCGGCAGCGGCGATTTTCCCGTGGCTTTGGCGGCTGCGGGAATGGCCGCGGACACCGCGCTGGCAGCCGCAGCGGCTCCCACGGAACTTAAGAAGGTCCGGCGTGATGTTGACATGGATTTTCCTCCTGACGCACCCGATTGGTATCTGGACGGCATTGTAAGTCAAGCGGAGCCGGAGAACAACGGTGTTGTGGGAAGCGGTTTATCCGCGAGAACCTTTCCAGGCGTGCCGCATCCTTTGTTTGGTTGTAAATTGCAAGAGCGTATCGGGGGTGAGTCTTCAGCGACATAGACCACCGCTGCCTCGAGATCGCGAATGGCGGCTTCGGTCCAGGCTAATCCGCGAACCACTTGGAGGTCCGCTGCTCGAATTCTTCCTCTGATACCACTCGGCCTTCGCGAACATCCCGGAGGCCCTTCTCGATCTTTTCGCGGACGTAGATGTGGTATTGAATGTCCTCGAAGGAAGCTTCTTCGGGCAATTCGTCAAGCAGCTTGCGAACTTCTTCCTTGGCCGTCGGCATGCGCCCTCCGTAGTCGTAGGGTAGCACGGTACTGCCCGACGCGATTCGCTCACAGTAGGGCGTTTTTGGTGAGCGATGTAAGGTTTCACTCCGTCGAACGTATTGATGATTGTGCGCATCCTTAGGAAGATCGCGATTCGCGGTGTCATCTATTACCTTCTGGGATCGCTTGCCTTCGGTGTTTTTCTGGCCGAGGTACGCATTCATCCGCCGCGCCGTACCCTTGGCCCGACGCCGCAGGGCATGGAGGATGTTTCCATTTCTACAGGCGATGGCCTCACGCTACGCGCGTGGTTTGGCGCACCAGGAAACGTTCTGCAACCGAATGGCGACGCCGTGATTCTCCTGCACGGCGTTGCCGACAATCGTGAAGGAGTCGGCGATTACGCCGAGCTGTTTCGCAGTCACGGATACGCGGTGCTGACGCCCGACGCGCGAGCGCACGGCACAAGCGACGGCTTCGCGTCGTACGGCGTACGCGAGGCTGGCGACGTGCACGCGTGGACCGATTGGCTTGTCGCGCGCGTGCATCCGCGCTGCGTATACGGATTTGGCGAGTCGATGGGGGCCGCGATCATCCTGCAAGCGGTCTCCGTCGAGCCGCGCCTCTGTGGAGTCGTCGCCGAATCGCCCTTCAGTACGTTCCGCGCTGCTGCGTATGACCAAACCGCGCGCTTCTTGAACGCCGGACCGTGGCTCGGCGCGACGTTCTTCCGCCCTTCCATTGAAATTGGACTGTGGTACGCGCGCATTCGTTACGGTTTGGCGCTCGCCGATGCGTCGCCGCTCGAGGCGGTTGCGAAATCACGCGTGCCCGTGTTGTTGATCCACGGATTGGCCGACTCTCACCTGCAGCCGGATCATTCGCGCCGGATTCGGGAATCGCGAAAAGACGTCGATTTGTGGGAAGTGCCGCGTGCGGAGCATTGTGGCGCGCGCTCAGTCGACCAAGATGAATTCGACCGCCGGGTTCTGACGTTCTTGAAGACTTTCCGGTACTCTAAGCCTATTGCGCAAAAGACAAAGAGTGCTAACATGGGCTGAGGCATGGCGGCACCGCTCAACACGGTCTTCATTGTAAGTTTGCTCGTGAGCGTTTCGCTCGTGGTGCTGTACTGGCTCCGCGGATGGCGCTCCGGTCGTGCCGAGGCGCGCTCGGTCGTCGAGTGGGTGCGGAGCGGCATGGACGGTTTGGGCCGCATCGGTACGGCGCTGCCGGAAGGCGCGGTGCTTCGCGTTCCTCTCCGCTTCGAAGACGCCCGATTGCGCAACGCCAGCGCCACCGTTCATTTCAGCGAACAAGGCGAAGCCGTCGACGTGGTTTTGCGCTGCGATCTGGACCGCCCACCGCGTCGCACGGCGTTGATCAGCTCCACGCGCTGGGGATTGTGCAGCCGGCCGATCCGTCCCGACGAAAAAATGGGTCAATGGAAGATGCGGCGCTTGGGATTGTACGCGCTGACTTCAGAACGCCGACTCGTGGAAGATTACCGCGAACTCTTACACTCTCTTCTCGACGCCACCGCCGTGGGCATGGCGCATCTCGAACTCGACCCCGCAAGTCCGCACCTGACGTTAACGCTGTCGCTTGAACCCGGCGGATTGCCGACGCCCGCGCCGTTGTTCATGCTGATGCGGCGCTTGGCTGATACGGTCCCGCAACATTCCCGCTAATTTGGAGTGCGGCGACTTGTCGCCGCTTTGGAAGTCCGCGACTTGTCGCGGACACGCTGGCGTTCGCGCGATCCTCGGTACCGTGCGAGACAAGTCTCGAACTGTGAAAGCGGCGACAAGTCGCCGCACTCCAAAATCACAAAACGAAACGCGCGCCTTGACTCTCGAGAATCTGCCGCGTCTCCGCAGTGGCCGATCGCACCAGCACCACGACCGCGCCGTGTGTCACTTCTTTGCGCACCGAATGCGGCAGATCCAATGTGCCGCCGAATAATCCTGCTTCGCGCAGCAACTCGAAAAGCACGCCCGCGATCGACGCCAGTGCCGCCAGACCGAACACGATGATTCCCGCGGGCGACAACGTGATCATCGCCATGTGACCGGTCTTCAATCCCATGGTTGTGAAAACGAAAACCGTCAGCGCTCCGCCCGACGCGCCGCCGATCAGTCCTCCCCAGATCGCCGCTTTCAGCAAATGATTCTTCACCGCCGGCGAGTGCAGCGGCTCGGACGAAAAAATCTCGCAGTCCGCGCCAGAGAGCCGCAACATGGCGGCGCGCGCAGCCTCGCCCGTGTTGAAGACGCCGATCAGTTTGGAATCGTTCATGACACGTTCTCCTGTGCCGCGAGTCCGCGATCGACTTTGTATTCCCAGATCGCCACGATCGGGAAAAACTTGATGAACACCAAATACAGAAAGATGAAATACGCGAACGCTCCCACCGTGATCGATACTTCCACCCATGACGGATGATACGCGTGCCAATTGAACGTCAAACGCGGCCGTGTCAGCGTTCCCGCAACGATCAGGAAGCGCTCGATCCACATCCCCACCAGCACCGAGAGCGACGCCATGCACGTTTTCGCCGGCGTGCGCCGCCCAACGAGAAGCGCCAGGGGAATCGGCAGGCAGCAGGCGAGCATGGTCCAAAAAAACGGCGCGTAGTATCCGAACATGCGGTGATGCATCACTGCCATCTCGGCGGTTTGATGCGCGTACCACGGCGTCAGGTATTCCGAAAAGGTGAAATATCCCCACAGAAGGCTGAACACCAGAAGCAGCAACCCGAGATTATCGAAATGCACCGGTTCGATGTACGCCTCCAAATGTAAAACCCAGCGGATCACATATAAGGCCGCGAGCACCGCGGCGATCCCGGAAAAAATCGCGCCGACCACGAAGTACGGGCCGAAGATCGTGCTGTTCCACATCGGCTGTAGCGTCATCGCGAAAATCCACGAGACCACCGTGTGCACCGAGACCGCCAGGGGCATGATGATCGCCGCCATGATCGTGATGGAGCGCTCCAGCAGCGACCATTGGCGCGACGTGCCTTGCCAGCCCAGCGATAAAATGCGATACAGCTTGCGGCGGACCGGTCCCAGGCGATTCTCAGCGGCGTCGCGGATCGCAGCGAGGTCGGGGATCATCGGTAAATAAAGATACGTGATGCTGCCGAGCAGGTACGAATTGATGCAGGTGAAATCCCACAGCAGCGGCGACCGGAAATTCGGCCACAGTCCGCGTGAGTTGGGGTAGGGGACCACCCAGTAGAAGTCCCACACGCGACCCAAGTGGATCAGCACGAACATGGGGCCGATCATCAGCGCAAAAACGGTGATGCACTCCGCGGCGCGCGTAATGGGCCGGCGCCAACTGGCGTCGGTGACGCGCAGGATCGCCGAAATCAGCGTTCCCGCGTGGCTGATGCCCACCCAAAACACGAAATTTACTTCGTACAATCCCCACATCGAGGTGCGGTTGTAGCCGGTGACCCCGATGCCGTAGTAAATCTGATAGCCCCAACAAAACATCGCCCACGCCATGAACAGCGAGCACACGCCGATGGCGGTCCAGAATGCCGCGCCCGTTTCGACAATCGGGCGCAACAAGTCTCCTATGATGCGATCGTTGGAGATGCCGGCGCGCGTTACCAACGCAGGACGCGCCGTGGTGGATTCGCTCACGACGCGGATTCCTTCTCTTGCGAGGTGTTCCAATCGACGGGCTTCAGATAAATCACCTTCGGTTTCGTGCCGAGATCTTCGAGTAAACGGAAGGCCCGGCCCGAGGTTGACATGCGCGACGCGCGACTGGTGGGATCGTCAAGATCGCCGAAGACGATCGCTTCCGACGGACACGATTGCGCGCACGCCGGCTGCACGTCGCCGTCTTTGACGGTGGTCTTGCCGTCTTCCGCTTTGATTTGCGCGCCGCGAATTCGCTGCACGCAGAACGTGCATTTCTCCATCATGCCGCGCGAGCGCACGCTGACCTCAGGATTCAACTGCTGATCGAGCGGCGCATCCCACTTGTAGTCGAACCAATTGAACGCGCGCGCCGTGTACGGACAGGCGTTGGCGCAAAAGCGCGTGCCGATGCAGCGATTGTGGACTTGAATGTTCAAGCCGTCGCTCGAGTGATACGTGGCGTAGACGGGACAGACCGGCTCGCACGGCGCTTCGTCGCACTGTTGGCACAGCACCGGCATGAAGCGCGCTTTTACGTCGGGAAATTCGCCTTCCCAATAGCGTTCCACGCGCATCCACGACATCATGCGGCCCTTTTCGCAGTCTTCTTCGCCGACGGTGGGCACGTTGTTTTCCGCGCGGCACGCCACGACGCAAGCTTCGCAGCCGTTGCAGCGGTCGAGATCGATCGTCATTCCCCAGCGCATTCCACGGATTCCTCAGATTCCCGGATCAAAAACAATCCACAGATGACACAGATGGCACAGATTCAAAAACTACACTTTCCTTACGGAGACCTTCGTTGCCGCCCAATGCCGGCGATCAATCAACGCAAAAACGTTCGCTCCCCGATTCCTTGCGTATCGTCCGAACGATGTGTGTCCTTGACCCGCGGCCATCGCCACGAGGTCGGGCGCGCACGACGGGTTGATGGAAAGTCGAGCGGTCGCGCGTCCTGTTGGCGATTCGATTTGTACGGTGTCGCCTTCGGATAATCCCATGCGCTGTGCCGTCCGCGGATTCATTTCCAGCGACGACGCCCACACCGTTTGCGAAAGCGGATCGGGCAATTCCTGCAACCACGGAACGTTGGCCGCCTCGCCCAATCCCAGGGCGACGCCGCCATAAACTTGCAAGTGAAATTCGCCCGAGCCGTGGAACGTCGGCGGTTCCCACGCCGGTGCCGGCGCGGATTTCGTCGCGGTGACTGTTTCCTCCGGATACGTTGCGTCGAGTACCTCGCGCCACGTTTTTTCCGCGGGCGCCTTGCCGATGCGCGCGGAAACGTCGAGCAACACATCGGCGGTGTCTCGCGTCTTGTAGAGCGGCAGCACGGCCGGCCTCACGACGATCGCTCCTTTGTCCGATTGCGACTCGTGCCACGCTTCGAGCGACGTGTGATTCGGCAGGACCATCGCCGCGGCTTCGGCTGTTTCGTCGGGGAAGGAAGAAAAACTCACGACGAACGCGGACGGCGCAATCAATCCGGGAAACTCGTACGCGGGATTGCGTCCCGCGATGAAAACAACTTGCTGCAACTCCGGCTTACCGGCGATGTCGTCCAGCGATCGCAAGTGACGTGACGGCGGCGGATGCGTTACGCCCTTGTTCAGCGCATTCAGTTGTGCCACCGCTTCGGCGGTGGCTTGCGAGTTCGAATGCCCGGCCGTGCTGCCACCAATCACCGCGACGGCGGGCAGGTGCTCGCGAAATTCGCGCGCCAGCCGTTCAATGCGATCCGCTTTTGCGCCCGTGATTCCCGCTGCGCGGGACGCGCTCCATCCCGATGCGCCGGCCATCGCCAAGGCCAACGCGCCCTCGGTCCCCGGCTTCACGTAGACCCATTCGTCGGCGTACGCCGCAGTCAGTGAGAATCGCGACTCCACCTGCACGAGTTTTCCGCGCAAACCGGGACGGCCCTGTCGCATGTGGCCGAGTTCGCGCTGTTGTTGCACCGGAGACGCACCGCCTTCGATGAGCGGTGCGCCGAAAGAAAGCACATAGTTGCAATTATCGAAATGAGGTGCGGTCTGTGCTTCGCGAACCGACGCCTCACTGAGTGGTTCCGCTTCCACGCGCGGTGGAGCGCCAAGCCGCGCCAGAAAATCGTCGACGACTTTGGCGCGCAGACCCGAGAGCCGCGGCGTGATGAACGCGATTCCCTTGGGATCGGTCGATTTCAGTTTTTCCGCGAGCGTCGCGAGTGCCGCATCCCACTCGGCGGGCTGTCCTTTTACAAGCGGCGACTGCACGCGGTCGGGATTGTAGAGCAGTTGCAATTCGGCTTGACCGCGCGCGCACAGCCGTCCGCGATTCACCGGATGATTTGCCGCGCCCTCGAGTTTGATGGCGCGTCCGTCAGCCCAGCGCACTTCCAGTCCGCACGACGCGCCGCATCCGTTGCAGACGCTCGCCACGCGACGCTCCTCGCCGATCGTCATTTGATCGGAAGGAATCGTCGACGCGACGGTCTGCCGCATGGTCTTGCCGCAACTGGTTAGCACGGCGCTGCCGGCGGTGAGAATGCTCGATACTTTGATGAAATCTCGACGATCCATGTGTTCTTCCCAGCGGTGACAGCCTCAACGATGACACGTCGAGCAATCATTCGACACTTTTCTTTCCTTGTGGCAGTCGATGCAAAATCCCATCGTGAAAGTCCGATAGGCTACTGACGCATCTTCCGTCCCCGTCGCTCCGTGGCACGTTTGGCACGCCAACCCAGCGGCGCGCACGTGACGCTCATGATTGTAGTAAACAAATGCAGGCAATCGATAGAGCCGCACCCAAGGAATCGGTTTGCTCTCCGCTTTGTATTGCGCGACTTTCTTGATTTCGGGACTATTCGCTTTGATCGAACGATGGCACGTCATGCAAAGATTCGCCGTCGGGATTCCCGAGCGGCGCGTCGACATCGCCAATTGATGGCAATCGGTGCATTCCATCTTGCCTTCGGTGACGTGCAGCTTGTGATTGAAGACGATCGGTTGCGCCGGCGCATCCGCGGCATGCGCGGTAGCGAGGAAGATCAGAACAAATGCGACTAGCGCTGCGCCAGTTTTGGTGCGCGCCGATGACGCCGCGGCGGCGCGGATTTCGCGGACGCGATCGTCACTCCGCGATAGCTTTCGAAAACTCCCCAAATGTCCGGATCCTCCTGTCCCAGTCGCCAAGCGGCCACTCCGGCCAGCTTGAAGCGGCGGGCCAGTTCGATTTTTTCAGAAACGCTTCGGGAATCCTCGAGCCAAACCGTGTTGGTCGCTTTGGCACCGGACAAGGCGTCGTCGGATTCCGTCCCCAAACTCTCGATTCGAAACCACGGCGAACGAGAGAGCGGGTCCCATTGTAGCTCAGCGCCAAGCTCGTTGAGAAGCGAAAGTGCTTGCCGGTGGCTGCCCGCCGTTGAGTCGCGCGATCCGGACGACTCGGTCCAACTGCGGTGATACATCGGAAGACCGAGCAGCAATTTCGACGGCGGAATCGCTTCGACCGTGTCGGCCAGCACGCGTTCCACCCAGTTGTAACCGGCAATCGGTCCCGGCGCGCTGCCGCGCGAGTGTTGATCGTAGGCCATCAGGATTACCAGGTCGGTGGCGCGTCCGATCGCTCGATTGTCGAATGCTTCGCGGAACGTCCCTACCGGCGCCGGCACGGCCACGCCGAGGCGTAAGCCCGCCGCTCGGAATCGCGCGTGAACGTCGGATAGCCACGCCGGGTAGCGCTGGCGCTCACTGCGGGAGAGTCCTTCAAAGTCGATGACGAAGCCACGGAGATGAAGTTTTTTCGCCGTGGTCACGAGATTCTGCGCCAGTCGCGATCGCGCGCTCTTGGAATTGAGTAGCGCGCTCAAGCCTTCCACCGAAAAATCGGCGTTCACCACCGAGGGCATCATCTGCACACGTCCGCGAGCGGACGCCAACTCCGGAGAAATGTGGCCCGTGAGCCGACCGTCAGCGTGCGCCGAGAAAACCGCCGGCGAAAGGATGTCGAGGTTGCGTGCATGTTCGGAGAGCGATTGCGCGGCATGGCGATCGCCCAAGGAAAACGCCAGAACCGTCGGGCGTGTGGCGGCCACTCGCGGCGCGGCGTGAACCGGCGATTTCGTGGGAACGGTAGGTCGCGCGGGCTTCGCGTACGCCACTGTGGCCGCGAGCATCGCCGCATGTAACACCAAGCCTGCGTGAGTCTTCATGCGCGCTTTCCTTCCCAGTAATAAAACGCCGGTACGCCGGCGGCGATGATCAACAATCCGATGCCCGCGCGCGCCGGATGCTCCCATAGGATCGAGACCGCCAGTGCCGCCGCCACCGTGACGAAGATCGCCGGCAGCACCGGATAGCCCCACGTGCGATACGGGCGCGGCAAGTCGGGCCGCTTGATGCGCAGCGCGATGACGGCGGCGGTCGCAGCGCCATAGAAAATCCACGAACCAAAGATCACGTAGTTGAAAAGCTGTTCGTACGTCCCCGTGAGACTCATCAACGCGCCGATGGCGCAGAGGAAAATCACCGAATTGCTGGGTGCGTGAAAGCGCGGATGCACCACCGCGATCGCGCGGAAGAATCGACCGTCGGCCGCCATGGCGAACGGCACGCGCGATCCCGAGAGTATCGAGCCGTTGATCGCCGCGAAAATCGAAACCATCGCGGCGATTGCCACGAACGCGCCGCCGCGATCGCCCATGAAGACGCGCGCCACGTCGGCGGCCACGCGCTCGGCGCTGGCGACTTTCGCCGCGGGCAGCACGTAGAAGTACGCGACGTTTGCCAAGATGTAGAGCGCTCCCACCGCGGCCGTCCCGGCAATCAGCGCCAGCGGCAAATTGCGTTCCGGCTTTTCCACTTCACCCGCGACCATCGCCACGTTGTTCCATCCGTCGTAGGCCCACAATGCCGCGACAAGTGCCGCGATAAATCCGGCAAATGCTCCGCCTACCGGAATCGAGGTCGAGAAATTCGACCAGCTTCCTTTGCCCGTAAGTAGAGCGCCGGCGACGAGGCCGAGAATCAAGGCGATCTTCAAAAACGTCAAAAGCGTTTGTACGAAGCCGGACGTCTTCACGCCGAAATAATTCACCACGCCGAGCAGGACGATCGTGGCGAACGAGACGGCTTTCTGCGGAACAGTCGGGAAGAAAAAACTACAGTAGCGCGCGAATCCCGCGCCGAGCGTCGCGAGCGACCCCGGCTTGCCGATGAGCATTTGCATCCATCCATAAAGAAACGCCCACAGCGGACCGTATCCCGCGCGCAGATAGTTGTACTCGCCGCCGGCTTCGGGCAGTGCGGACGCCAGTTCCGCATAGGTCAATGCGCCCGCCAGCGAAAGCGCGCCCGCAAAAATCCAAACGAAGAACACGCCGGCGGGCGTGCCCATGCCGCGCGTCATCTCCGCCGACACCAGGAATACACCGCTGCCGATCGTCGTGCCGATGACGACGGAGGATGCGCCCATGAGGCCGAGGCCGCGCACGAGTTTCGGCTGCTGGGTCATTGCGAAATCCTCGGGCGTTGCGTTTGGGCCGACGGTTCTTTCACCGCAGAGACGCAGAGACGCAGAGAAAACCTGACATCACCACTTCTAGGTTTTCTCTGCGTCTCTGCGTCTCTGCGGTGAAAAAGCAGCATGAATTACGATGTCCTTTCGGACGCGAGCATTCCTACGGAAAAAGTCACCGCCGTGCCGATCAGCACGTACCAGGTGAATGCGACGTGGGTATACGTCGAAACACCCACCATCGTGATCAAACCGACGACCATCCCAACAATCGCACCGTTCTGTGTCGCGCGTTTTGTGAGCACGCCCATCAGAAAGACGCCGAGTAGCGCGCCGTAAGCGACGCTTGCGATGCTCAAGCCCATTTCGAAGACCGATCGATGAAATCGCGACGCCGCCAATGCTACGCCGACCAAAACCACGCCCCATCCCAATGTCGCGAACCGAGAAACGCGCAAGTAATGAGACTCGTCATGTCCCGCCGCCCACGAGCGATAAAAGTCCACCACCGAAGTCGACGCCAGCGAATTCAGCGCCGCGCTCAGGTTCGACATGGCCGCCGCCAGAATCGCCGCGATCACCAAGCCCGCCGCGACCGGTGGAAATTGCGTGACGATAAACGTCGGGAAAATCGCGTCGTTACTCGCAAACGGCGTCGCCGGCGGGAAATGGCGATAGTACGCGAATAGCATCACGCCGATCACCAGGAACAGCGTGAACTGCACGAGGATCACGATCCAACTTCCGTAGAGCGCCTTGCGGCTGTCGCGTTCATCCCGCGCGGAAAGCAATCGCTGGACCATGAGTTGATCCGTGCCGTGAGACGCGGTCGTCAAAAACATTCCGCCCAGCAGGCCCGCCCAGAAGGTGTACGCCTTGGTGAGATCAAAGCTGAAATCGAAAATGGAAAACTTCGAGGTTGCCGCGGCGAGTGCCACCGTTTCATGCCATCCGCCGGGGACGCGATGGAGCAGCAGGAAAAAACTAAGCGCGGCGCCCGCGACGTAGATGAACATTTGGATCACGTCAGTCCAGATTACCGCTGTCATCCCGCCTTCAAACGTGTAGAAAAGCGTGAGAATCGTAATGATTACTACCGACGTCAACTGGCCCGTGCCTAAAACGATACCCACAAGAATGGAGATGGCGAACACGCGGACGCCTTCGGCGAGTCCCCGGATCACCAGAAACGCCGCCGCCGTGAGGCGTTTCAATCGCGCGCCGAACCGCCGATCGATCAACTGATACGCCGTGTATAACTCGCCGTGAAAATAATGAGGCAGCAAAACGGTGGAGATCACCACGCGCGCCAGTAAGTATCCGAAGACCACTTGCAGGAATCCGAGATTGCCGGCGTAGGCGATGGCCGGCGTACCGATGATCGTGAGAATGCTGGTTTCCGCCGAGACGATCGAGAGCGCGATGGCCCACCAGGGAATCGTGCGTCCGCCGAGGAAATAATCCTTGAGGGAATGTTGCCGGCCGCGGAATCGCGCGCCGAACGCGGTGATTCCCGCCAAATAAACGGCAATCACCGACAAATCAATCCAGCCAAGCTTCACAAGAATCTTCCTTGAGCGAACAGGACGCGTCCACCCGCATCCATCCTGGCGCCGGAAACTTGTCGCGTCCGATGGGAGCGAAGTTACCGGAGAGAAATGTTAACATGTGGGACTGATGGAAGAGCCGAAGAATTCCGGCGCGCAAGGTGGGAAATTGGAAGCGCCCAAGCCCAATTCCACGTGGAATTTCATGGACGCGCCCGTGCGCTTGGTTTGCCGCTACTCGAACGGCATCAGCGAAAGCGCCGTGGCGCGCGGAATCGGCATGAAAGGCCCGGTGCTGCGCGTAATGTGCCGCACCAAATATGAACTGGGCACGACGGTCACGGCGATGGCCTCGTTCCTTCCCACGACCACGCCGGGGCAAGTGATCGCGGTGGAGCGCGGCAAAGAAGTCGGCACTTGGCTGATGGAATTGCGCCTGCGTCCGGCCACCGCGCCGGCGGCAGAAATCGAAGGTCACACCACGCCGCTGATGCCGATGCCGGAAGCGGCCGGTATTTTGGCGCGACGTCTCGAATCGGCTGGCTGGATTCCGTTTTTCCAGGCCGCGTTCGAAAAATCGGACGCCGTGGAGCGTCCCGCGATGTTGGCCGCCGTGGAAACGGCAGTATTTTCGCTATTGCAAGCTCGGGATCTGGCGAGCATCTCCGACCTTACCAATCGCGTCGTGAAGGGCGCTAAATGAGCGCGCTTCGCCGTCGAAGCAAGCGAGTTTCCAAGAGTGAGCGCGTGATGCTGGACATCACCGATCCCACGCCTGTGCAAGACATCGTGGTGACGCTCGAAGTTTCCGCACACGGCGCCAAGGTTTTGGCGCGCCGCCACATGCAGAAGGAAGCGCGGGGCACGGCGATGTTCATCGCCGCGGGCCGCAAGGTTCCGTGCCGGATTGCCTGGCAGCGCCCACCGGGTCCCGACGGCCGCATGGAAACGGGATTGGAAATTTACAGCAACGGAAATTTCTGGGGCTTGGATTTGGAGGGATCAGAGGTGGATCCCGAACCGGCGCCCGTGCCGGTGGCGCCCGCGGGTCCGAAAATGCCGGCGGCGCTGCGACCGGCGAGCGGAGCCGAATCACCTTCCGCGACCATGAGAGCCATCACCGAAGCGATCAGCAAGAATCGCTCCGTGTCGCTGCCGATCGATCTTTGGTGCATGTTGGTGGACAATCTCGAGTCGAAGGGCGTTTTCAGCCGCGCGGAATTGATCGCGATGCTGAAAAAGATTGAGAAGGGTTAACGCTCGAGGGAAAATGCAAACGCAGATGAACGCCGATAACGCGATGAGGGTTCGATTTTATCTGCGTTCATCTGCGTTTATCTGCGGTTCCGTTTTTTCCGGCTCTTATTTCTCAATCCCAACTTCACTCATCATCCAGGCGTACTCGAACGCTTTGTCTTTCAACTGATCGTAACGGCCCGACGCGCCGCCGTGTCCCGCGGGGTCCATTTTCACTTTCAGCAGCAGCGGATTGTGATCCGTTTTCATCGCGCGCAGCTTGGCGACGTATTTCGCCGGTTCCCAGTACATCACTTGACTGTCGTTGAAGCTGGTTGTGACGAGAATCGCCGGATAATTCTTCTTCGCGACATTGTCGTACGGGCTATAAGTCAGCATGTAGTCGTACGCGGGCTTCTCATTGGGATTGCCCCACTCGAGATACTCGCCCACGGTCAAGGGTAGCGTCGCGTCCATCATCGTGTTCATCACGTCGACGAACGGAACCGCCGCGTGCACGGCGCGGAACAGATCGGGACGGAAGTTGGTCACCGCGCCCATCAACAATCCGCCCGCGCTGCCGCCCTCGATCACCAGGCGATTCGGCGTCGTCCATTTTTCCTTCACGAGATACTCGGCGCAATCGATGAAATCGAAAAACGTGTTCTTCTTGTTCATCAACATGCCGTCCTCGCGCCATTTTTCGCCCATCTCGTTGCCGCCGCGAATATGGGCGATCGCGTAGGCCATCCCGCGGTCGAGCAGGGCCAGACGCGACGAAGAAAACGTCGGCGGCGTGGGAATGCCGTAGGATCCATATCCGTAGAGGAAGAGCGCGCCTTTGCCGTCGCGCGCAAATCCTTTCTTGTAGACGATGGAAATCGGAACCTTTGTGCCGTCGCGCGCCGTCGCCCACAAGCGGCCGGATTCGTATTTCGTGGGATCGTAGCCGGGCGTTTCCTGCTGCTTCAACAGCGTGGATCTTCCCGTTTTCGTGTCGTAGTCGAGGACGCTATTCGGTGTGATCAAGCTCTGATAGTTGTAGCGATACGTTTGCGAATCCCAATCCGGCGTGCCGGCCGGGAATGCGGAGCATACGGGCTCGGGAAACGCCACGCTCGACCATCTTTTCGCGGCGAACGAGTAGACGCGGATCCGCGGGAGGGCCTGCGACGTTTCGCTGGAGACTAAGAAGTCGCGGAATAAGTCGATGTCGTTGATCAGCACCTCGTCGCTGGGAGCAAGAAACGGCTTCCAATCTTTTCCCGGCGCGGCGTCGGTCGACGTGACGATTTCGAAATTGCGATTGTCGCGATTCGTGCGGATGTAGAACAGGCCCTCGCGATGATCGGCGTAGTAGCGGTGCTTCTTGGCGCGCGGCAGAAGCACGGCGAACGTTCCTTGCGGATGATCGGCGGCGAGGTACAGGTTCTCGTTGGTGTCTTTGCTCTCGCTGTCGAGAATCAAATATTTTTTGTCACGCGTTTTCCCGACGCCGAGGTCGTAAAGCTCATCCTTCTCGTTGTAGATTTCCTGAAAGTCCGCCGACCCGAGCACGTGGCGATAGAAGCGGTCCGAGCGCTTTGTCACCGCGTCTTCGGTCACGAGGAAGAGCGTCTTGTTGTCGGCGGCCCATGCGACGCTCGTGACGCGCTCGGTCGTGTCGGGCAGCGTTTGTCCCGAGCGCAGGTCTTTCACGCGCAAGCTGTACTGGCGGAATCCCGTGAAATCCACGGTGTAGGCGACCTTCTGCTGATCGTCGCTCAACTCGAAATCGCCGACGCCAACGAACTTGTGATCTTTCGCCAGCTCGTTGGCATCGAGCAAAACTTCCTCGGGCGCGGTCATCGCACCTTTGCGGCGGCAGCGGATGGGATACTGCTTGCCTTCTTCGGTGCGCGTGTAATAAAGATACTCGCCGCGTCGCGTGGGCACGCTCAGGTCGGTTTGCTTGACGTGGCTCAGCATTTCTTTGTATAACGCGTCGGCGAACGGCTGGAGATGTTTGGTCATCGCTTCGGTGTAGGCGTTTTCTGCTTCCAGGTACTGCACGACCTTGGGATTCGACTTTTCGCGAAGCCAAAAATAATCGTCGGTGACGGTTGCTCCGTGGCGAGTTTCCTTGTGATCGACAATCGGCGCGGCCGGTGGCGTGGGACCTTGCGCCAGCGCGAAAACGGTGGAGAGAAAAAGTAAGAATGCTGACGTGAGGCGCGAGCGTTTCGACATAGCGCGAGTCTAGCAGGATTTGGCGATGCGTGGCCGCCGCTCGACCGTGCTAAGATCGCTCGACATGTCTCCTGGCACGAAGCTTGGGCCGTACGAAATCGTCGCGCCCCTCGGCGCCGGCGGGATGGGCGAAGTGTACCGCGCGCGCGACACGCGTCTCGGCCGCGAGGTGGCGATCAAAGTATTGCCCGCATCGTTCACCGAAAACACCGATCGTCTGCGCCGCTTCGAGCAGGAGGCGCGCACCACAGGCATGTTGAATCACCCCAATATTCTGGCGGTTTACGACGTGGGCACGCACGAGGGCGCGCCGTATCTGGTGACGGAATTACTGGAAGGGAAAACTCTGCGCGAGGAACTGCCGATCCCGCGCCGAAAAGCCCTCGACTACGGCAAGCAAATCGCCACGGGACTGGCGGCCGCGCACGCGAAAGGCGTCACGCATCGCGATCTAAAGCCGGAGAACCTGTTCGTGTGCCGCGACGGCCGCGTGAAGATTTTGGATTTTGGCTTAGCCAAAGTGGAAGCGCCCGGCGCAGAAATGACGCGCACCGCCGGAACCACGCCAGGAGTCGCGCTGGGAACGGTCGGCTACATGTCGCCGGAGCAAGCGCGCGGAGAAGGCGCGGATGCGCGCTCCGATATTTTCGCGTTCGGCGTGATCCTCTACGAAATGCTCAGCGGCGAGCGCGCGTTTCATCGCAACACTTCGTTTGAAACGCTCACCGCTATCTTGAAGGACGATCCACCGCCGCTGCCCGACGCCGCGATGGAACGAGTGGTGCGCCGGTGTCTCGAGAAATCGCCGGAGCAGCGTTTTCAATCGGCCAGCGATTTGGGATTCGCGATCGATGCGATGTCGGGCATGTCCGGCAGCACCGTTGCGCAACCCGCTGCGACCGATGTGCCGCGACCGCGCCATGCGATGACAGCGGTCGCCGTCGTGGCCGCCGCGCTTTTCGCCGCTGGAGTCTTCACGGCGGGCCAGTGGTGGCAAGCGCGCCGCGACACCGTCACGACCGGATGGAAGGCAACGCAACTCGGCGGCGCGGAAATGGCCACGAACCCGCGCATTTCACCGGACGGCCACACGCTGGCGTTTCTGGCGATGGTCGAGGAACTCACGCAAGTGGCGGTGATGAATCCGGAGTCGGGCAGTTGGACGATTCTCACGCATGATCGCACGCTGGGAGAAGTGGACAATCTCTGCTGGTCGCGCGACGGCTCGAAGATTTATTTCGATCGTGTCTCGAGCATTCCCAAAGGCATCTACACCGTTTCCGCCCTGGGCGGCGAAGAGCGTCTGATATTGGAAGATGCGGCGTCACCGGAGGCGTTGCCCGACGGCAGCCTGGTGGTGATGCGCATCAATGCCAAGCGGAATACGCAAGCGTTTCGCTTCTGGCCGGACTCCGGGAAGTTGGAAGCGCTGGGTGATCCGGGCTTGCTCTGGATCGCTCCTTTTTCCGTGGCACCCGAGGGCGGCGCACGCCTCACCCTGGATGGCTCGAAGGTTTTGTTTGCCGCGATCCCCGCCAACGCTTCGAAATCCCCGGCTCCGCATCTCTATTCTTTGGACTTCTCGACCAAGCAGATGCGCCAGCTTGCACCCGACTGGGCGATTTCACCAGCTGTTACTAACATCGCGCTGGCCCCCGATCCGGTCACGCGCCGGATTTACGTAGGCCTGATTGTTCGCCGGTCGTCGACGATATTTTCGCTCGACCCCGATGGAAACGGTCCTCCACGGCCGGAGATGTCCCTGACCGAAGAGCTCAACGGCTTTGATTTTTCGAGCGACGGCACGTTGTTTACCGGTCAAGCGAACTTTCCGACGGAACTGCTTCGCTTCAATGCCACGCGCGGTGCGCCGGAACGCCTCACGAGTTGGCGGGGCGCACTATCGAGAGGCGTTGTTCCGTTGCTGGGAGGTTCGGTGATGCTTCCCGCGTTTGTCGCCGACAAGGAACGAATCTTGGTGTTCCGGCCCGGCAAAGATCCCACAAATTTTCTCAGCACCGATGAGGAGACCGCCGCTCCCGTGGTCCGGCTCGGCGAGAAAGAAGTGGCTTTCCTGGCAGGCAGTGGATCCGAGCGCAGCCTCGCGGTCGCCACACTGTCGGACGGCCGAATCGTCCGGCGTTTTCCCGCGACAAAAGGCTTGGTGATCGCCGCTTTGGCGTCGGCCGCGGATGGCGGCGAACTGTATTACGTGTCCAGCGGCGACGTTTGGAGAATCCCGGCGCAGGGAGGCGATCCGCGCAAACTGACCGTCGGTGACCAGATCGCCGCCGATCCTCGCGGCAAGGACCTGATCGTTCTGCGCAACCAGCAGGACGCCGTTCATCTCATTCGCGTGTCGTTGTCCGATGGTTCCGAGCACCCGATTCCGTTCAATAGCGATTTGCGCATCGTGTGGCTCAGTCCGCATAGTGTGGCGGGGGATGGCCGCATCGCGATCACCGTGTCTTCGCCGGATCGCTGGTTCTACAGCGCCGCGGTCCTCGATCCAGCGACCGGAAACGTGGAGAAACTTCCGGTGGACTATCGCGGCGACATCGATCATCCCGCGTGGACGCCGGACGGCCATCTCATCGCCTCGGGAGTCCCGGAACGCGAATCGCTATGGCGCTTCCGCCGCGAAAAACCGTAACAAAGACAAAAGAACTGCAACCGCCGATGAACGCAGATGAACGCCGATAAGAAAAACGCGGCCTATCGGTGTTCATCGGCGGTTGCAGTTTCTTGTCTTCTATCTGGTCGACAACAGGAATTGGTTGCCATCAGGGTCTTTGAAGATGGCGAACGTGCCCCAATGTTCTTTTTTTGGCGGCGACACGAATTCCACGCCCTTCGCGACGAGTTCTTCGTGCGTTTTTTCCACCTTGTCGCAGAAGAACGAAGCCGGGAAGAACTTGCCGATGCGGTCTTCCATGCCCGGCGGCGTGAACAACGTCAGCAGCACGTCGTCGCCGGGGATCGATAGTTCGATCCAGCGCTGTTTGTCAGTGAAGGGGCGGTCGGTGGCGATGCGGAAGCCGAGTTTCTCGGTGTAGAAAGTCAGCGCGCGGTCTTGGTCGGTGACGGGAATGTTGATGAGCTTGATGCCTTTGATCATGTTTTCGAGATTAAGGGCGCGTGCCGCGGTTCGTCAATCCGATTTCGCTTACTATATGGTATTGTACTATAGTGGCGAAGACCATAGCGGTTGACGAATACGTTCTCGACGTCCTGATGCGCGACATCGTGGGGCACGACCGCATGCCCTCGGCGTTTCTCGTGTATTTGCATTTGTGGAGCGAATCGCACCGGCAGTCGAAGGCGTGGGTGCGTGCGAGTCACCGTACAATTGCCCAGTCGGCAGGTCTGTCAAAGAGCTCGACGCAGAAGGCCATTCGCTATCTCGAAGGCCGGACACTGGTGCGGTCGCGCCGGGCGTCGCGAACTGCCACGCCGGAATATCGTGTGTTGCGGACGTGGCGGCGTTAACTCACTAGTTGGCGATAAACGGCCAGCGTTTCTTGCGCACAGCGCTCCCAAGTGAATTGCCTGGCGTGGCGGCGGCCTTTCTCCGACCATTGTTTCGCCCACGCGGAGTCTTCCAGAATTCGCGCGGCGGCGTCCGCCATCCCGCGATCGTCGTCGGGATCGAACAACTGCGCGGCGTCACCGGCGATTTCGGGGATCGACGACGTCCGTGCCGCGATCACGGGCACACCGCGTGCCATCGCTTCGAGGACCGGGAAGCCAAAGCCTTCTTCGTACGAGGGAAAAAGCAGCGCCGACGCGCCGGCATAGAGACGATCGAGCGCCGCTTCGTCGCAGTGCCCGGCAAATTCCACGCGGCTTGCGAGACCCGCCCGGCGCACGTACTCCTGCGTCGCTTCCGCGCCGTAACCCACGCCGCCCGCGACAATCAATCGCACACGCGGCGGCAAGCGCTCGATGGTCCGCACGGCGGCCAGTGTATTCTTGCGCGTTTGCACCACGCCGACCGTAAGCAAGTACGGCTCGTCCGGCGTTTCGCGCGCCACCATGGCGGCGGGATCGATACCGTGATGAACCACGGTGATCTTCGCCGGGTCCACGCCGAGGACGCGGCAAATCTCGTCGCGCGTGTATGCGGACACGGCGATTAACGCATCGGAACGCGACACGGCGTCGCGGATCACTTTGCTGAACTTTGAATTAAACTCCGGCGACGAGTAACGATCGCTCGAGAGCGGAAAAATGTCGTGGATCGTCGTGACGGTCCGCCGAAATCTCAAGGCAGGCAGCCGCTGATTGAGTCCATGAAATATGTCGATGTCGCGGGGCAGGAGAAAACGAAACGGTTCTTGCAGGATTCGTCGCTGGAAGTTCGGAAACGTGCGCTTGAGCGCCGAAATGCTCCGCGGCCGCGCAGCCAGTGTGAGGACCAGGTCCGTTGCCGCCAGTGATTCTACTAGCCGGCGAGAATAGCGTGCCACGCCGGTCGGCTGGGGGGCTACGGAATATGTGGCGTCAAGCGCAACGCGCATTCCGACAGTATTTCATGGTAGGCGGTTTTTTCACCGCAGAGACGCAGAGGCGCAGAGAAAAACCAGGTTCTCTCTGCGCCTCTGCGTCTCTGCGGTGAGAAAACCGCTGGTCTAACTCACACCATATTCTTTTAACTTGCGATACAGCGTGGTCTTGCCGATCCCGAGGAGCCGCGCGGCGAGAAGTTTGTCGCCATCCGCTTCCGAGACCGCTCGGACGATGGCGCGTTTTTCCAATTCCGCTAAAGGAATGATGCGTTCCTCCAATGGGATCTCGCTCGACGCGCCGGAAGCCCCCGGTAACGGTCGCCGCGAGGCCGACGAATTCCATCCTGACAACCCCGGAGGACTCAAGGTCGCGCCGCCCGTGCTCACGCCCGGCATGCTCGCGACAAATCCATTTCCATTGCTGGCCATCGGTGGACGTAACGGCGCGCGCCCATTTTCAGCGAGCGGCGTGTGCGGACGCATTCCGCCGTCGGCCGTGGCCACGTTCGCCATGGTGTTCGTCAAACTTGTTGGGGACGTTCGACCGTATTGCAAGTTCGTCGTGAGATCCCCGCTTTGCAGCACCGGTCCCGACCCCAACGCCACCGCGCGCTCGATGCAGTTTTCCAGTTCCCGCACATTACCCGGCCAATCGTAGGCCATCAGGCGATTCATGGCTTCTTCCGACACCGCCATTCGCGGCTTGCCCGCCGGCTTGTACTTGTCGATCATGTGGTTCACGAGCAGGGGAATGTCGCTCCTGCGTTCGCGCAACGGAGGTAGGCGCATGCTCACCACGGCTAGGCGGAAATAGAGGTCCTTGCGGAAGCCGCCGTGCTGGATCGCTTGATCCAGATCGCGGTTGGTCGCAGCGATAATGCGCGCTTCAATCTTCACCCGGCGGTTACTGCCCACCGGCCGCACTTCTTTTTCCTGCAATGCGCGCAAGAATTTCGACTGCAAATCAACCGGCATCTCGCCGATTTCGTCGAGAAATACCGTGCCGCCTCCAGCCGCTTCCAGCAATCCTTCTTTGCTGCGGACCGCGCCCGTGAACGCCCCACGTACGTATCCGAAGAGCTCGCTTTCAATGAGCGTGGGAACCAGCGACCCGCAATCGATCGGCAAAAACGGCTTTGTGGCCAGCGGTCCCGCCTCGTGGATCGAGCGGGCTACCAGCTCTTTGCCCGTGCCGCTCTCCCCTTGGATCAGCACCGGATAGTGATTCTGGCTGACCTTAGAGATCAGCTTGAAGAGCTTCAGCATGGGCGGAGAATTGCCCAGCAGACGCGCGTAGCCGCCCTTGCGGAGTTGCTCGCGAAGCACGAGGTTTTCGTTTTCCAAATCCAATTTCCCCACCAAGCGCTCTAATAATAAACTAAATTCTTCGTTATTAAAAGGTTTTGTGAGGTAATCGTACGCACCCAGGCGCATGGCCTGCACGGCCGTGGCGACCGTGCCGAAGGCCGTCATGATGATCACCTCGGTGGCGGGCGAAACCTCTTTGATGCGCTCGAGCAAATCGAGACCGGTCATGCCGGGCATCATCACGTCGGCGAGCACAATGTCGACCGAGTCGTCCTCTAGGATTTGCAGCGCACGGTTTCCGTCGCCGGCGGTCGATACGCGGAAGCCCTGCGCGGTGGCCAACGCCGCACACAATTCGCGAGAGTGGTCTTCGTCGTCCACAACTAACAAATGGAGAGGTCCCTCGACTTGCAATTCTTCGGTATATTCTTCGGTCGCTGTCATAAAAACACCTCTTTTTTCTGAATAACGCGCCTGGGTGATACGACCGTGACTCAGTGCACGAACCGTGCCCAACGTAACTAGTTGCAAGGAAATGACTTTCAACGACGGCCAGTGTCAAAATGGGAATGATTGCAGTTCCGAATCGGGAATCGTCGGCGATCCCCGATTTCGCAGGGCAGGAATGTCGGAAAGGAACGCGGGAAGCTAGAGGTTGATCATGCTGGTTCGCTTTTGAAGCGGGTCGATGCCCGGTGGGACTGCTTGGGCAAGGGGCTACCCCTGGCTCGAATCGTCTCTTGCAGCGATTCGCGCTAAGTTGCTGAATCCACACAGGACGCAGACACCTCATAGCCGAACGCCCCCCAGAAATTACCACACTACCGAAGTTTTCCTCAGTACTAAGTGCCCAATGGGAGTATGAAACGATAGGACGGAAGGGGGGTATCGCTGGAAATTGGATTATTTTGTAGTGAAAAACACGACATCCCGTGCTGGGATCTCTCAATCGATGAGGTGGTTCGATAATGCGTAGTGCATCAATTGCGCGGTCGTTTCCATTCCCATTTTTTCGAGAATTCGGACGCGATAGGTGCTGACCGTGGTGACGCTCAGATGCAATTCCTCGGCGATGCCTGAAACGGTCTTGCCGGAAGCCAGCATTCGCAACACTTCCAACTCCCGATCGGAGAGGGAGGAATGCCGGGGTCCCAACGGATGTTCCAAATCTCCAGCCAGTTTTTCCGCCATCGTGGCGCTCACATAGCGTCCGCCCGCCAGAACCTTGCGAACTGCGCGGATCAACTCCTTCGGAGGGCTGTCTTTGCTCACGTACCCGGAGGCGCCGGCCTGCAACACTCGCTTCCCGTATTGGTCTTCGGAATACATACTCAGAATCAGAACCGGAAGCTGTGGTTTTTCTTTCTTGAGATCGCGCAGGAGATCGACGCCGCTGCGTCCGGGCATGGCAATGTCCAGGATTAGCAGGTCCCACTCGCGCGAGCGAACCTGGGCGATGGCTTGCTCGGCGTTTCGCGCTTCGCCGCAGACAACGTCGCCGATATTCTCGGTGAGAATCTCCATGAGACCCTTCCGGAGAATGGCGTGATCGTCGGTAATGAGAACGCGAAGCACAACTTTATCCATCAAGCGGACTGGCCGTCCACGCGCTGCAGCGGGACTCGCACCGTGACCACTGTTCCTTCATTGACCGCACCCGAGATGTCCACCGTTCCGCCGGCCATCCGCGCGCGCTGCAGCATGCCTCCGAGTCCGAGCGAATTCTCCGCCTGTTTTTCTTGATTGGTGATTCCGCGCCCGTTGTCTCGAATCTTCAGAACCACGGCGGAGTCTTCTTCCGCCAACGATACCTCGACGCGAGTGGCACCCGCATGCCGGAGAATGTTGGTAAGCGCTTCCTGCGAAATGCGAAAGACTGCGGTGCTTTGCTCCGAGTTCAGATTCAGACGCTCCACCGAGCTCTCCCATTGGCAAGTGATGCCGCTCCGTTCCTGGAACTGTCGCGTCTGCCACTCGATCGCGTCAGCCAATCCCAAATGGTCCAGTACGCTGGGCCGGAGTTCCGACACGATTCGCCGCAGGGCCGTGAACGCGCCGTCCACCAGCTTGACCATGCCTTCAATCTTCGTTTGAAGCTGTCCGGTGTCTTGCAGTTGTCCAAGCTTCACGGCGAGGGCCTCGCAGGTGACCAAGTCCCATCGCAAGGTTGTCAGCATACAGCCGAATTCGTCGTGAATCTCCCGCGCGATCCTGGCGCTTTCTTCTTCTCGCGCGGAATGCAGGCGGGCGGAGAATGCGTGAAGCTGTTCGTTCTGGCTCCGGAGCTGCTCCTCGACGAACTTTTGCTCGGAAATGTCTCGTCCGATACCCACGGTCGAGCCGTCGGCAAGTCGTAGATTGGCCCACGCGGTATCGATGATGCGTCCGTCTTTTCTCCGGGTTCGCTGTTCTCCCCACTCGCCGCTCGCGTGGTGGACGAAGTTGGTAACTTCCTGGCGGGCCTCTTCGGTTGGGGCGCATGCCTTGAGAAGCCCGTCCACTCCGAGAGCTTGCGTCTCCTCGAGCGACCACCCCAGCCGGCACTCAAAGGCGCGATTGACGCGAAGAATTCGATTGCCTTTCCAATGACAAAGCATCACTGGGATGTGATCGAAGATCGTCTCCAGGAGTGCCTTATCTTCGGAAGCCGTCGTAACCGGAGCCTTCTGATCGGACATGGCGCTGTCCTTTTATATCGCGTTGCCCCGAACCATACCCCAACAGCCAACAGTATAGGGCCCGGAACCCTCCCGGCATCAATTATCTCTAATGAATGCGGTGGCCGATTAGGCTCGAGGATCGCCGAGGAACGAGGAGTCGAAGGCGTGCGGGAAAAGGGACTTCATCAGATGCGTGGCGCGTTGGTCCTTAAGATTTACGAGCACAACAGGAATATCGCCGCAAAATTCCCAGATAATCTGACGGCACGCGCCGCACGGCGGCGTCAACGTGTCGGTATCGGCGGCCACGGCGATGCGCAGGAATTTCCGCCGTCCTTCGCTGAGCGCCTTCCAGATGGCCACGCGCTCGGCGCACACGGTGAGTCCATAAGTGGCGTTCTCGATATTGCAGCCGGTAAAAATTTCGCCGTCGCTTGTTTCGAGCGCTGCGCCCACCAGAAAATGCGAATACGGCGCGACGCCGTTTTTCCGCGCGGCCAAAGCCGCATCCACCAATTGATTTTCGCTGACAGGCATATCGATTACGCCATGCGCGGCAAAACGGCACGCAACAGCGCCGTGAAATCGCCGCGGACTCGCTCGCCGGTTTCGGTGACCTCTTGATGCGACAGCTTGTGGTGCGAAATTCCGGCTGCCAGATTCGTCACACAAGAAATTCCCAGCGTCCGCATCCCCATGTGACTCGCGACGATCGCCTCGGGCACCGTCGACATGCCCACAAGATCCGCGCCGATCGTGCGCAGGTAGCGAATTTCCGCCGGCGTCTCGTAGCTTGGTCCCGAAAGGCCCGCGTAAACGCCTTCATATAGTTCAATGCGAAGCTCGCGTGCCGCCGAGTGCGCCAGTTCGCGAAGCTCGCGCGAGTACGCTTCGGTCATATCGGGGAAGCGTGGACCAAACCCGTCGTCATTCGGTCCAATGAGCGGATTGGTACCCTGCAGATTGATGTGATCGCACAACAGCACCAGGCATCCTTGTTTGTAGCCGGGATGAATGCCGCCGGCCGCATTCGTCAATAGCAGCGACTTCACGCCGAGCGCGCCGAGCACGCGCGTAGGAAAAACCACCTGATGGATCGAGTATCCCTCGTAGAAATGCACCCGCCCGGCCATCACCGCCACGGGCGTCCCTGCGACTTTGCCGATCACCAATTTTCCCGCATGTCCGATGGCTGTGGAAAGGGGCCAGCCGGGAATCTCGGAGTAGGGAATTTCGATGCGCTCCTCCACTTCACCGGCGAACGCGCCTAAACCCGATCCCAGCACGCAACCTACTTGTGGCCGTAGCGCAGTTTTGGAAAGCAGAAAATCGCGGGCTTTCAGGACGTCATTCATAAACTAAAAAACTTAGCCGCAGATGAACGCAGATAAACGCAGATGAACATCGGAGCGAGCGTCTTATCTGCGTTCATCTGCGTTCATCTGCGGTTGCTTTTCCTCCGGCAACCATCACAACAAAATCCCCGCGATACACGCCGACATGAAGTTCGCCAGCGTTCCCGCGAGCACGGCTTTCAATCCCAGGCGCGCCAGATCCGATCGCCGGTTCGGCGCCAGCGATCCAATGCCGCCGATCTGGATTCCAATGGAACTGAAATTCGCAAATCCGCACAACGCGTACGTGGCGATCACAAAGGAACGCGGATCGAGCGTGTCCTTGATCGGACCCAGCTTCTGGAAGGCCACAAATTCATTGATCACCAGCCGCGTACCGAGCAAACTGCCCACTGACGATGCGTCTTTCCACGCCACTCCCAAGAGCCATGCGACCGGTGCGAAGACCCAACCGAAAATCCGCTCGAGACTCATCGGCGCTTGGTTGAGACTCACCAGGCCCAGGATGCCGTTCACCAGCGCGATCAACGAAATGAACGCAATCAAGATCGCGCCGATGTTCAATACCAGATGCAAGCCGTCGATGGCGCCGCGCCCGGTGGCGTCGATCAGGTTCACCGGACGATTCTCGTCCTCTTCCATGTGGACCGTTCCGGCCGTGCGCGGCGTGCCGGTTTCCGGAATGAACATCTTGGCCATCAGGATCGTCGCGGGCGCGGTCATGATCACCGCCGTCAGCAGATGCAGCATGTCGACGTGGCCGATCAGGACGTAAGCGCCCATCACCGCGCCGGAAACATGCGCCATGCCGCAGGTCATTACCGTCATTAGCTCCGACTCGGTCATGTCGTGCAGGAACGGCTTGATCGTGAGGGGTGCTTCGGTTTGTCCCATGAAGATGCTGGCCGCCACGTTGAGCGACTCCGCGCCGCTGGCACCCATGATGTAGCTCATGGCCTTGGCGAAAGCCTTCACGACGATCTGCATCACACCGAGGTAGTAGAGCACCGCGAAGAACGAAGCGATGAAAATGATGATCGGCAGCACTTGAAACGCGAACGAAACGGCATAAGCCGCGCCCTCCGGCCCAAACGACGTGGTCATGACCTTGCCCCACAAATTGCTGTCGCCGGGTGGTCCGAACACGAAGCTACTGCCGGCGGTGGAGTATCCCAGCAGTTTCATGCCGCCGTCGCGGATTTTTTCGAGAACGACAGAGAATGGCGTCTTCAGCACCAGAAACGCGAAGACCCACTGCAATCCCAATCCCCAAAGGACCACGCGCAACTGGATCGCTTTGCGGTTCGTTGACAACGCGTAGGCAAGCCCCATGATCGCGACGATGCCCAGCAAGCCTTGAAGCTTGTCCATAGGGGAACCATTAAAACATAGTTCCGAGTTCCGAGTACCGAGTTCCGAGTGCGAAAAAAGGAAGGCCCGAGCTTTTCACTCGGGCCTTGACTCGGAACTCGGAACTGCTTATTGAATAATCTCGTAGATCAACGGTTTCGCTTCCGGCGCGGCGGCGGCGATGCGGAAGGAATCTTCCACCATCTGCGTCGCTTCTTCCAGATGCTCGTCGCTGTTGTAGTACAGCGTACAGAGCGTGTCGCCGGACTCCACGCGCTCGCCGACCTTGCGCTCGAGTACGATGCCCACACCGTGATCGATCTTCGAGTCGACGGTTTCGCGGCCCGCGCCCAGCAGCATCGCCGCCGTGCCGATGTCTTCAGCCTGGATGCGCGACACAAAGCCGCCGCGCGGCGAAGCCACGGTGTATTCGGCCGACGACGTCGGCAATTTCTCGAACGCGTCGACCACGCCCGCGTCGCCGCCCTGGTTGGCGACCAATTGCTTGAATTTCTCGAGCGCTTGACCGTTTTCCAAGAGCGTGGTGCACTGCTCGCGCGCCTGATCGTAACTCTTTGCCGAATCCGCCAGCATTAACATACGCGCCGAAAGCTCCACCGACAACTCGGTGAGATCGGGTGGACCCTGATTGCGCAGCGTGTTGATCGCTTCCATCACTTCCAGTGAATTGCCCACGGCGTTGCCGAGCGGCTGATCCATGTCGGTGATCAGCGCCAGCACGCGCTTGTTCATGCGGCGGCCGATGGAAACCATCGCTTGCGCCAAACGACGCGCGTCGGTCTGCTTCTTCATGAAGGCGCCCGAGCCGGTCTTCACGTCGAGGACCAGCGCGTCGATGCCTTCCACCATTTTCTTGCTCATGATCGACGCCGCGATCAGCGGAATGCTCTCGACGGTGCCGGTGGCGTCGCGCAGGGCGTACAACGCGCGATCGGCGGGAGCCAGTTCGTCCGTTTGTCCCACCAGAGCCGCGCCCACCGAAGAAAGTCCTTCGCGGAATTGTTCCGTCGTGAGGCGCGTGTTGAATCCCGGGATGGATTCGAGCTTATCGAGCGTTCCGCCGGTGTGTCCCAGGCCGCGGCCCGAGATCATTGGCACGTGCACGCCGGCGGCGGCCACAACCGGCGCCACGATCAGGCTGGTTTTGTCGCCCACACCGCCGGTGGAATGTTTGTCGACCTTCACGCCGGGGATCGCGGAAAGATCCACGACTACGCCGGAGCGCATAATCACATCGGTGAGATCCGCTACTTCGGTTTCCGACAAGCCGGCGAAATAAACGGCCATCAAAAACGATGAAACTTGATAGTCGGGGACTTGCTTCTTGGTGTATCCTTCGATCACATGAGCCAGCTCCTCGCGGCTCAGTTCTCCACCGTCGCGCTTCTTCCGAATGATATCAACTGTGCGCATGATCCTCTCAGTGTGCCAACGCAGATAGCTCAGTTGGCGGGGATTGCCCGTGTAGTTTAGTTGAAGGTTTATAGTAGCATCCGCGAACGTACCAAGTAAAGCGATTTATTTCCTAAGGTTTGTGATGTTTGGCAATCGACGTGCTTGGAGTGTGCGTTCGCGGACAGCGCCAATTACGATGGCAGATCGCGGTGTAAAACCTTAGCACTAAAGCCCGCTGCGGCCAGGTTTTTGCGGATGGAATCGGCCATTGCCACCGACCTGTGCTGGCCTCCCGTGCATCCAAACGAGATGGTCAAGTAGCTTTTTCCCTCGCGGATGTAATGAGGAATCAAATAGACCAGCAATTCCGTGATTCTTTGAATAAATTCAATGGTCTGCGGAAAAGACTTAATGTATTTCGCGACCTGTGGATGGCGGCCGGTCAGGTGGCGGAACTGCGGGATGTAGTTGGGGTTCGGGAGGAAGCGCACGTCGAACACAAGGTCGCTGTCGCCGGGGATTCCGTTGCGATAACCGAAGCTGGTGCAAGCGATCAAGAGCGGCCGCGCGCCCTCGCGTCCTTGGAAGCGCTCGACAATGAACGCGCGCAGCTCGTGGACGTTGAACTTGGTGGTGTCCAGAGTCACATCGGCTTCGGCGCGGATGGCGCGCAGCGAGCGCCGCTCGGCTCGGATGGCTTGTCTCACGGGCTGATCGGGCGCCATCGGGTGTGGCCGGCGCGTCTCGGAGTAGCGGCGCATCAGCACCTCGTCGGTGGCCTCGAGAAACACCAGCGAGATGCTGATTTCCCGGCGCAGCCGTTTCAGGATCGCGGGCAAGCGGCGCAGTCCCTCGCCTTCGCGAATATCCACCACCAGGGCGGATCGCGCGATGGCGCGAGATTGCTCCGACAATTCGGCGAACGTCGGGATCAGCTCCACCGGCATGTTGTCGACGCAGAAATATCCGAGGTCCTCGAAGGCGCGGAGCACCGAGCCTTTTCCGGAACCGGACATTCCGGTAATGATCACCATGTCGGTGCGCGATCCCGCCCCACCGTTTCCGGCGAGTACGCCGCTGGGCGGCCTCGCCGACTGGATGGACGCTGTCGTTACTTTTGTTTTGCGCGGGGGCACACAATTGTTTTATCGCATTTCTCCGCGTCTCTGCGTCTCTGCGTTAAAAAAACCTTAACGCTTTGGCTAACCGTCTTTTCAACGCAGAGACGCAGAGACGCAGAGAAAACCGAGACTACAATAGAGCGATGTTCCACTCCGAGGGATTGAAACATTCCGACGTCACGCCGCACAGCGTGTATCTCACGCGTCGGTGTGCGTTGGCGGCTCTGAGCGCCCTCGCGCTGCCGATTTCTCGCGCGACAGCCGGCCAGACCACGCGCTTCACCAGCATCGCGAAGCCATCGCTTGCGAACGTCGCGAAAACGTCGTATGGCGCGGGTGAAGCGCTGACGCCGCAGAGCGTCGTCACCGGATACAACGATTTCTACGAATTTGGTTCCGCGAAAGACGAGCCCGCACAGAATGCCGCGAAGTTTGTCACATCGCCATGGACCATCACGATGGACGGCGAAGTCTCGAGGCCCGTGACCGTCGATCTCGACCGCGTCATGAAGCTCGCGCCGCTTGAGGAGCGTATCTATCGCCATCGCTGCGTCGAAGGATGGTCGATGGTCGTGCCGTGGATCGGCTATTCCCTCAGCGCACTGTTGAAGCAAGTACAACCGACGGCGAAGGCCAAATTTGTCGCGTTCCAAACGTACTTCGACGCGAAGAAAATGCCCGACGCCGCGGCGCTAAGATTTCCCTACGTCGAGGGACTGCGCCTCGACGAGGCCATGAATCCGCTGACACTGCTGTGCGTCGGCTTGTACGGAACGCCTTTGCCGAATCAAAATGGGGCTCCTGTGCGCGTGATTGTCCCGTGGAAGTACGGACTGAAGAGCATCAAGTCGATCGTGAAGATCACGTTTCAGGAGTCGATGCCAGCGACCACGTGGAACACTTTCAACCCCGTGGAGTACGGTTTCTACTCCAACGTGAATCCTGCGATCGAAAACTACCGCTGGAACCAGAAAGACGAGCGGCGTCTCGGCGAATTCGGCAAGCGGCCCACGCAGCTTTTCAACGGCTACATCAAGGAAGTCGCGTCGATGTACGCGGGTATGGACCTCAAGAAAAACTACTAATGCTTGCCTTTCTGCAAAAGTGCGCGCGCTTCACTCGCAAAATCCTCACCAATCGCTGGACCAAGCCCGTGGTCTTTATCGGCTGTCTGATTCCTCTGGCCGCCGAGGCCGCGGGATGGTTCGCATGGCTCGGCCAAGACCTCGGCGGCAACCCCATCGAAGACCTCACGCACGAAACCGGCGAGTGGGTATTGAAATTCCTGATGGCGTCGCTAGCCGTGACGCCGTTACGCAAGCTGCTGCGAATCCCCGAGCTGATCCACTATCGCCGGATGCTGGGGCTTTTCGCGTTCTTCTACACGGTGGTGCATCTCTACACCTACGTTTGGATGGACAAGTTCTTCGACCTGGACGCGATCTTCCACGACCTGGCGTATCATCCCTACATCACGATCGGCACATTCAGTTTTGTCCTGCTGCTACCGCTCGTGATCACGTCCACGCGCGGCTGGATCATTCGCCTGCACGGACGCTGGTGGCGCCGGCTGCACCGCTTGGTCTACGCGGCGGTGTTCCTCGGCGTGTTTCACTATTACTTGGTGATGCGCGCCGACGAAAGCGACGTGTGGATGTACGCCGCGATCTTCGGCGCGATTTTCTTGCTGCGAGCTTATACGGTGTGGCGACCGCCCGCGAGGGCGTGAAAAAAAGTTCAGGCCGGCTTGAAGTACAACACCAATGCCGCGCCGGCCGAAGCCATCAGGTAGCCGACCCAGAGCAGGGGATTCGGCGTATTCTTCGGCGGACTCACGATCATCGCGACGAGCACGTTGATGAGTGGCGCGCCGCCAAATACCAGCGGCATCACCACCGCTGCTTTGCCGCCGTTTTTGAACGCAAAGATGATGCACACCGCGCCGATGGCGCCGAGCGCGCCGCCGATGGTGGCCCACGCCATGCCTCCTGACGAAAACTTGTTCAGTTGGCCGGCGCCTCCCAGCACGAAAACCGGTGCCAGCACGCCGATCACAAAATAGGCGATACCGACAAAGAGTAGCGCCTTCATCGGGCTGGCCAGTTTGATTTGTCCGGTTTGCAAAGCAACGCCGTAAAAGCCCCATGCAAGGGCCGCACCCAGAGCAAAGAGAACCCAGGTCATTGGTTTTTTATTCTCCATCGCTTTGCTATCAGATCAAAGAAACGGGTTAGCGTGCAACTGAAACTTTACACCTTGCTACCAGCACTGCCGAAAAGTTGTATATTGAGTGTATGGCGCAGCTCATTTCCACGACCGTTCGCTTGGCTGAAGAAGATATTCGGGCATTGAAGCGCGCTCGCCGGGCGGGTCTTTCCGCGTCCGATCTCATTCGCAAGGGTCTACGCGTGGCCGCGGCGCGCTACTATTCCGGACGACGGCCGCCATCCACACTGCTTTTCGAATCCACAAACGCCAAGCTTGGGGACGAATCCGAACTCTTCCGGGATATCGAGGAGTGACGCCGCCTCTCGTCGCCGACACAGGCGGGCTTCTTCGGGCGCTTGCCCGGTTGCCGGACGGAAAACCGACTTTCCCGGAATATCAAGAAGCACTGCTCTCAGCGGCCGCAATCATTGTGCCCGGCCTCGTTCTTGCCGAAATCGACTATTTTCTGCGAGCGGAACGCGAAGCGATGCGAAAACTGGTCGCGGAAATCTTTGATCCCGCGACGCGTTACGAATATGAATCGCCGTTACCATCGGATATCGCGCGGGCGCTTGAGCTGGATGCCAAGTTTGGAGAGCTAGGCCTTGGACTCGTGGACGGGACCGTGGCTGCCGTGGCCGAACGCCGGCGTGTATACCGCGTCCTCACAATCGATCGGCGCGACTTCGGTGCAATTCGGGTGGGTCCGCGCTTCGCGCGGAGTTTTGAGTTGTTGCCCTGAAGAACCGCTAGACGATCTCCAACATCCGGTCAACCGCGCGCCGCGCGCGCCGCGCCGTCTCCGCCGGCACGCGAATTTCCGGCGACAGCGTTTCGAGCGACCGCAAGATCTTGTCGAGCGTGATCGTCTTCATGAACGCGCACACCGCGTCGGGATTGACGGGGAGAAAATCGCGATCCGGCTGCTGGATGCGCAACCGGTGCAGCATGCCGATTTCAGTAGCCACGGCAAACTGCTTCGCCGGGGACTCCTGTACGTGGCGGAACATGCCTTCGGTCGAGAGGAAGAACGTGCGGCGTTGCGGAAGCGTGCCGTCGAGCACTTTGGTCATGCAGGAACTCACGCAGCCACATTCGGGATGGATCATCAGCTCGATTTCCGGGCGCGATTCCAACATCGCGGTGACCTGACCAGAGCGAATGGTCCGATGCACGTGGCAATATCCCGGGTAGGCGATCAAATTCTTACGCTTCGTTTGCAAGGCCACGAACGCGCCCAAGAATTTGTCCGGCACGAAGAGGATTTCCTTGTCCTCCGGGATCGACGCCACCACTTTTGCCGCGTTCGCCGACGTGCAGCAGTAATCGCTTTCCGCTTTCACCGCCGCCGACGTGTTCACGTACGCCACTACGACCGCGCCGGGGTACTTGGCCTTCCATTCGCGCAACTCCTCGATCGAGAGCGCCGCCGCCAGCGAGCATCCCGCCTTGAGATCGGGCAGCAGCACGGTTTTGTCCTGGCAGAGGATCGAGGCCGTTTCGGCCATGAAGTGCACGCCGCAAAAAACGATCACGTCGCTCTCGGTGCGGGCCGCCTGCTGGCTCAGTCCCAGGGAATCGCCGACAAAGTCCGCGACTTCCTGCACTTCGTCGCGCTGATAGTTGTGCGCCAATAGCACGGCGTTGCGCTTGCGCAGCAACTCGCGGATACGCGTCTGTTTGTGGAGCACTTGTTCAGGGGTGTCCGCCAGGCGCTCGATCGCAGGAAGCGTATAGCGCTCTTCGTAGGGAAGTTGAGAAATCACGAGTGGCTCACTCATTATTCTATCAACTTTTGATGAAGATCGAGCGCGCGTGCCGAATGGGTGAGCGCGCCCGAGGAAATGGCGTCGACGCCCGCGGCGGCGTAGGCGGCGATCGTGCGCTCGTCGATGTTGCCGCTCGATTCCAGGAGCGCGGATTGGCGCAGCTTGTTGGCTTCCAGATCCGCGACCACGCGCGCCGTTTCCGCGGGCGTCATGTTGTCGAGCATGATGATGCACGGGCATGGGGGCGCCGCCTCTTGCGCCGCAAATTGCGAGAACGCCACGGCGGCGATCCGCGCGGACTCCAGCGATCGAACTTCTACTTCCACGAACGCGGCGTCAGCTCGCCGGGGCCACGCGCGATCGAGCGCCATGGACACCGCGGTTTCCTCGCGCCCATCGAGCAGGGCGAGGTGATTGTTCTTGATCAGGATGGCGTCGCCGAGTCCTAGGCGATGCGTGGCCCCGCCGCCGCAGTGAACCGCACGCTTGTCGAGTAATCCCCAAGGTGTCTTGCGCGTGGCCGCGACAAAGGTTGAATCCGACTTCGCTTCGACGATCTCCTGCCAGCGTCGCGTGGCGGAGGCGATGCCGCACATTCGTTGCAGGATATTCAGACAGACGCGCTCAATGCCGAGGAGTTGTGCCGCGGCGCCCTCGAGGACGAGCAGGGCATCGCCCGGCCGCAGCGCATCACCATCGTGTGAGATCGCGCGCGCCTCGACGCCGCCGCGCGCGGCCAGCCATTGCGCTTCCTTGAGTCCTGCGGCAACGCCTGATTCCTTTGTGACGATGCGCGCCGACATGCGCGAGGGCGAATCGAGCCCTAGCGCTGCGGCCGTCGCGTCGCGCGGCTCGCGATCTTCCTGGAACAGCGTGCCGGCAATGGCCTCCAACGTCCGCAGGTATCGCGGATGATCCAGCGTCAGCTTGTCGCCGTGAAAGAGTGCTTGACGTACACGTGCGGCGCGGCCCGAGGAACTTACGGCGAGCGTCATTGTGAAATTATATCCCGGCCCATGCGCCACGGCGGTTTTGCGCCGTCGAATGCGCTACAATGAGGCCATGTTAGGCAAGTTCCGGTTCGGCCGCATGCTGGGCGCCGCCTTACTCGTCTTCCTATTGGCCGCAGGCGCTCTCCTCGCCGCCGCTGCCAGCGAGCGTGGATACCGCGATCTCGCCAAGGACGCCATTTCTCCTCCCGAAGCCGAGTTCCACATGGCTCGCATGATCTATCGCACCTACAACGGCGGAGGGTCGCACGGATTCTGGGAACCTTGGTGGGCCATCGACTACCCACTGGCCGAGGAACACTACCTTCCCGCGCTGCGCCGCATGACGCGCACCGAAGTGGCAGAGGATAGCCGTCACCTCGACGTCGTGAATCCTCGCGTCTACCAATACCCCTTCTTGTTCATGCAGCAGCCGGGACGTGGAAACTGGGATCCCAACGCCAAAGAAGCCGCGGCACTGCGCGAGTACCTATTGCGCGGCGGGTTCCTACTGGTCGACGATTTTCACGGCGAGCGAGAGTGGGCGGTGTTCGAAGCGGGCTTCCGGCGCTCGTTTCCCGATCGCGCGATCGTGGACATTCCCGCCGACGACAGCGTGTTGCACGTCTTCTTCGACATCGATCAGAGGATTCAGATTCCCGGCAAGCGCCACGTCCGCGGCTGGAACGGCGGAGAACTCATGGTGCGCGGCATGCAAGGCCCGCCCACGTGGCGTGGTCTTTACGACGACGACGGCCGCCTGATGGCCGCCATGAACTTCAACATGGATATGGGAGATTCCTGGGAGCACGCCGACGATCCCGGTTACCCAGGTACGATGACGGCGCAGGGCTATCGCGTGGGAACGAACTACATCTTGTACGCGATGACGCACTAACGCAGTAACACCAAGACTAACCGCAGATGAACGCAGATAAACGCCGATAAAAGCGGACGCGCATCCGTTCCTATCGACGTTCCTCCGCGTCCATCTGCGGTTGCTTTTTTCTTACTTGAGAATGTCCGCTGCCTGCGAGGCCCACTCGAGGACCATCGTGGGGAAAACGCCCAGCGCAAAGACACCGATCACGGTGAAGATCAGGACGAGCGTGCCGGACGCGGGTACGGCGGGTGTGGCGGCTGGGGATTCGGCATCTTCCATGTACATGGTCACGACCACGCGTAGGTAGTAATACGCGCCGATCGCGCTGTTGATCATGGTGATGATGGCAAGTCCCGGCAATCCCGCGGCCACCGCCGACGTCACAATGTAGAATTTGCCGAAGAATCCGCCGGTCAGTGGTACGCCGAGCAGCGAGAGCAGGAAAATCGTGAAGCATGCAGCGAGCACCGGATGGCGCTTGCCGAGGCCGCGATAATCCGAAATCGCCACGGTCGATTCGTCTTTGCCCGCGAGATGCGCCACCACCAGGAACGCGCCGACGTTAGTCACCGAATAAACCGCCAGGTAGAAAATCGCCGCGGCCCCGCCCATCGCGGAGCGCGTTGTGAACGCCGCGAGCACGTATCCGGCGTGTGCGATCGACGAATACGCCAGCATGCGCTTGATGTTGCTCTGCATCAACGCGCCCAAATTGCCCACGAACATCGACAGCACGGCGCATCCCCACAGCAGCCAGAAGTATCCGGCCGCGGGCGTCAATCCCGTGAGGAAGACGCGCAGGAACATCGCGAAGGCCGCCGCTTTCGGCGCCGCCGACATAAATGCGGTCACCGGCGTCGGCGCGCCTTGATAAACGTCGGGCGTCCAAACCTGGAATGGCGCGCCGGAAACCTTGAACGCCATTCCTACGAACATCAGGGCCGCGCCCATTGCGACCAGCGGACCGTTGGCCTGCGGAATCGCCGCGCGGATCGCCGCCAGATTCGTGCTGCCGGTCGCGCCGTACACCAGCGCAATGCCGTAGAGCAGGAATCCCGTGGCGAACGAGCCGAGCAAAAAGTATTTCAGGGCCGCTTCGATGCCTCGCGCGTCGTGGCGGCGATATCCCGTCAAGATGTACGTGGAGATCGAGGAGATCTCGAGCCCGATGAAGATCATCACCAGATCCGTCGAGCAGGCCATCAATCCCTGGCCGACCACGCTGAACAGGATCAGCGCGTAATACTCGCCGGTCTCGATTCCTTCGCGTTTGAGGTAATCGAAGGAGGAAAGAACCGCCAGCGCGGCGACGATGATGAAGAGTTGACGAAAGAGAATCGCGAACGCGTCGTTGGTCACCAGGCCGTCGAATGCGGAACCCATGTACTCACCGTGGTGATACGACACGTGCGATCCGAACAGCGCCAGCACCAGAGCGAACAACGCAATGCGTCCAAGCCAGCGCGCGTTTTTCACCGTGGGCGAAAGCACCATGATCAGCGTGCCCGCGACGGCCAGGACGGTCTCCGGGAAGAGATGCAGCGTTTGGTCGAGATAGCTCAACGCGTGCCCCCTTCATATGTTGCCGGTGCCGCATTCTTCACATGTGCGGGTACGCCGGTTTGCTTCACAACGCGCGCCGTCGACGCTTCCATCGGCTTGAAGAACCATCCCGACGCCACGCCCATGATCAAGGCCATGGCCATCACCGGAATCGCCACGGTTTTTTCGCGCAGCGAAAGATCGGGCAGATTGGCGTTGGCGGGATTGGTGTTTTCCCCAAGGAAAACGCGTTGATACATCCACAGCATGTAGACCGCCGAGAGGATCGTCGCGGTCCCGGCGATGATCGAGTACACGAAGCGCGCCTGCGACGCACCCACCAGAACCAGGAACTCGCCGACGAATCCGTTCAGCAGCGGCAATCCGATGCTCGACAACGTCACAAACAGGAAGAACGACGTGTAGATCGGCATCGGCGTCGAGAGTCCTCCGTATTCGGCGATCTCGAAGCGATGGCGGCGATCGTAGAGCATGCCGACGAGCAAGAACAACCCGCCGGTCGAAATGCCGTGATTCAGCATTTGATACACCGCGCCGTCCATGGCGATTTGGTTGAAGGCGAAAACGCCGAGCACCACAAATCCCAAGTGACTGACGGAACTATAGGCGACTAATTTCTTGATATTCGGTTGGACCATCGCCACGAGCGCGCCATAAACGATGCCGATGAGCGCCAGCGCGATAATCCACGGCGCGTGACGCCCCGCGGCCTCTGGGAAGAGCGGCAGACAGAAGCGCACCATGCCATACGTTCCCATCTTCAGCATCACCGCGGCCAGCATCACCGATCCCGCGGTGGGAGCTTCGGTATGCGCGTCGGGGAGCCAGGTGTGCAGCGGGAACATCGGCACCTTGATCGCGAACGCCACGAAGAATGCCAGGAAGAGCCAGCCCTGCTCGGGTCCCGAGAATAATTCGCGATGCGCCAGCAACGCCGGCACCGAGAACGTATGCGCCGCGCGATAGAGCCATACAATCGCCACCAGCATCAGCGTCGATCCGGCCATCGTGAACAGGAAAAACTTTATCGCCGCGTAGACGCGCCGGCCATGTCCCCACACTCCGATGATGAAGTACATCGGCACGAGACTCACTTCCCAGAAAACATAGAACAGGAACAAGTCGAGCGACGCAAAGACGCCCATCATGCCCGTTTCCAACAGCAGGAAGAGACAGAAAAACGCCTTCACGCGCTCGGTGATTCCCCACGAGGCCAAGAGCGCAATCGGCATCAGGAAAGTGGTCAGGAGAATCAGCCACAGACTGATGCCGTCAATGCCAAGGTGAAAGTGAATGTCTGGAATCCCGATCCACGGAAGGTCGCTTTCAAACTGATAGCCCGCGGCGTTGCTCTCGAATTGCCAGAGCAATCCCAGCGACAGCATAAACACGATCAGCGCCGCGGCGAATCCCGCGCGGCGGATCGTTTCCGGCTGCGAGCTTGGGATGGTGAGCAGCGCGAGCGCGCTCACCGCCGGCAATAGGATGACCAGTGTCAGCAACATCTATTTAGCCCACTGCAAAATCATGTAGAACAGCGCCCCCACAGCGCCGAACAATACCCAAGCCGCGTAACTGCGAATGAATCCCGATTGCATCAGCCGCGCGAATCCGCCCATGGCGCGCGCCGTCGATCCCACGCCGTTGGCCGCGCCGTCGATCACCGTTTCGTCGACCGCATGCCACAAGACTTCGCGCGAAACCGCGGTGGTCGACTTCAGGAACAGCACTTCGTACAACTCGTCGACGTAATACTTGTTCAAGAGCACGCGATACGCCCCGTGGAATTGCGCGGAGAGCTTTTGTCCCGTCTCCGGCTTCACAACGTACGCGTAATACGCGAGTCCAATGCCCGACGCGCCGATCACGACGGCGATCAAGCTGAACAATCGCTCGGCGCCCGGCTCTTCGGGTTCTGCCGGCTCCGGATTGGGGCGGGGAATATCGATGGGATCGCTGCCGGACGCTCGCGCGTACGCGCTGAATTCCACGGGCACGCGCGCCAACGACGGCTCGAGGAAATGCTCGAAGTGCGCCGACCCGCCGAGCGCCTTCGGCACGCCGATCCATCCGCCAATCACGCTGAGCACCGCGAGACAAATCAGCGGCACGGTCATCGTCGACGGCGATTCATGCGCGTGTTGCGCGTGATCGCTGCGCGGCTCGCCGAAAAACGTGAGGAACAGCAAGCGGAACATGTAGAACGCGGTCATGCCGGCGGTGATCGATCCACCGAGCCACAGCCAAGGATGTCCGTTGTGCCACGCGCTCCAGAGAATTTCGTCCTTACTGAAGAATCCCGCGAACGGCGGAATGCCCGAGATTGCCAGACACGCCAGAAGCATGGTCATGAACGTGGTGGGAATCTTCTTGCGCAGCCCGCCCATCGCGCCCATTTCCTGCTCGTGATGCATCGCCGTGATCACGCTGCCCGCGCCTAAGAAGAGCAGGGCTTTGAAGAACGCGTGCGTCATCAAATGGAAAACGCCCGCGGAAAATGCGCCGACGCCACAGCCCAGGAACATGTATCCAAGTTGGCTGACGGTCGAGTAGGCGAGCACTCTCTTGATATCGGTTTGCACTAAGCCGATCGTCGCCGCGAAAATACACGTGATGCATCCAATTACCGCGACCACTTCCATTGCCACCGGCGACTTCACAAACAAGTGGCTTGATCGTGCCACCATGTACACGCCCGCGGTGACCATCGTCGCCGCGTGGATCAATGCGCTCACCGGCGTGGGACCTTCCATCGCGTCCGGCAGCCAGACATACAGCGGAACCTGCGCGGATTTGCCGCACGCGCCCATCATCAGCAGCAAGCAAATGATCGTCACCGCGCCGACGCCGTTTTCCACCGGGGCGTTTTGGAACGCCTTGAAGACGGTCCCGTAATCGAGACTGCCCGCTGTGCCGATGATCAACAACATCGCCAGCGTGAATCCAAAATCGCCGATGCGGTTGACGACGAACGCCTTCTTGCCGGCGATAATCGCCGACTGTTTCAGGTAATAGAAGCCGATCAGCAGGTACGAGCAGAGTCCCACGCCTTCCCAGCCGACGAAGAGAAGCAAGTAATTGCCCGCCAGCACCAGCGTGAGCATGAAAAACATGAACAGATTGAGATAGCAGAAGAAACGATAGAAGCCATCCTCATGCGCCATGTACTCGGTGGCGTAGACGTGGATCAAGAAGCCGACGCCGGTGACCACCAGCGTCATCAGCATCGACAACGGGTCGAGATAGAGCGAAAAATCGGCGTGGAAACTGCCCGCGGAGATCCACGGTGCGATGTAATCGATGCGCGGCGTGTCGCCGACACCCGCCGTGAAGAAAAGATACACGGCGTACAGAAACGCGAGTCCCACGGTCGAGCACGCCACGCCGCCGATGAAGGCGCGCGATTGGCGCTTGCCGAAAAACCCGTTGATCGCTGCCCCTAAGAGCGGCAGCGCCGGCAAAATCCAAAGTTGGGGCGTGGTCGTTTCCATTTAGAACTTGAGCAGCTCGATATCGTCCACGTTCAGCGATTTCCGGTTGTGATACATCAGCATGATGATGGCCAGCCCCACGGCGGCTTCCGCCGCGGCCACCACCATCACGAAAAAAACGAAAATGTGCGCGTTGTAATCGCCCAGCATGTATCCGAAGGCGACAAAACTAAGATTCACGGCGTTCAACATCAACTCGATCGACATGAATACCGTGATGACGTTGCGTTTGATCAAAAATCCGGCCACGCCGAGCACGAACAATACGGCGCTGAGGATCAGATACCAGCTAACGGGAATCATCCGGCCTCCTCTTGCCCAAGACCACCGCGCCCATGATCGCGACAAGGATCAGGATGGAGGTGACTTCGAACGGCAGCAGGAACTTACTGAAAAGCAGTTTGCCGATTTGCCGCGTGTTGTCGCCCGAAAGCAGCGACGGATGCACGAGGTCCGACGTCGGATACTTGCCCCGCAGGACCGCGACGATCTCGACGAGCAGCAGGGTCAACAGCGGCGGCCCCACGTTCTTGGCCATCTTTGAGCGGTCGAGCTTTACTTCCGGCGCGGCGTTCACCAGCATCAGCACAAAGACGAACAACACCATGATCGCGCCGGCATAGACGATGATCTGCACCACGGCGATGAACTCCGCGCCAAGCATCAGGTAGAGTCCCGCCAGCGCGCCCATCACTGCCACGAGCGATAGCGCCGAATAAATCGGATGGCTCTCCCGAATCAAATTGATCGCGCCGGCCAGCGCAATTCCCGCGAACAGGAAGAAGAGGACCGCGTCCACTAGGAGGCCCTCCACGCGACGATGAAGCCGGTGATCAACAGGTTCGCGATGCTAATCGGCAGCAGACGCTTCCAGCCGAATTCCATCAGCGTGTCGTAGCGGAATCGCGGCAAGGTCCAGCGCACCCATATGTAAAGGAAGAGGAAAAATCCTACTTTCGCGAGGAACCAGAAGACTCCCTCGGCGGGCGTGTAGAACGCCGGCCACAGGAAGAGCAATCCCAGCAGGACGCAGACGCCCATAAAGACGGGCAACACGATTTTCTCGATGAGGCGACGGCGTGTGAGCCAGAAGCGCGCGAGAACCAGCGCCAGCGCGAAGAAAACCACCACCGGAACGAAGCGCGAGTACTGCGAGTTAATCGGCGAGAGCCATCCGCCCATAAAGAGCAATGTTGCCAGGCACGATGCCGTGACCATGTTGGCGTATTCCGCCGTGAAGAACATGGCGAATTTCATGGAACTGTATTCGGTATGGAATCCCGCGACGAGTTCGCCTTCGCACTCCGGCAAATCGAACGGCACGCGATTGGTTTCCGCGAACGCCGAAATCAGGTAGGTGATAAACGCGATCGCCTGCGGAAAGCAATTCCAGTGCGGAATCACGCGGAACCAATAGCCGCTTTGCGCGTTCACGATATCGCGCAAACTCAGCGACCCGGCGACGAGCAGCGGTCCGACCACCGAAAAACTCAAGCTCAACTCGTAGCTGATCATCTGCGCCGAACTGCGCAATCCGCCGAGCAGCGCGTACTTGCTTCCCGACGACCATCCGGCCAGCGCGATTCCGTAGACGCCCAGCGACGTCACGCCGAGGATGAAGAGAATACCGACATTCAGATCGCTAATCTGCAAGTAGGTGCTGTGGCCGGCCACGGTGACTATGCCGCCGAAGGGAATCACGGTGATCGACAGGAGTCCCAGCACCAGCGCGATGAGCGGCGCGATGAAATACGTCGGCAACTCCGCCTGCGCCGGCGTGGGATCTTCCTTGAAGATGAACTTGATCACGTCGGCGAGCGGCTGCAACAATCCATGCGGTCCGGTTTGCGTAGGGCCCCAGCGATTCTGGATGCGTCCCGCGATCTTGCGCTCGATCCACACGATGTACGCCAGCGCCGTCAACAACACGAACAGCACCAACGCAATCTTAATCAGGCTGGCTACGAGGAAATCTTGGAACGGGCTCATTGTGGATGGGGCGAAGCATTATTTTTACACAAAGCGGCGTCGCATGCATCAAAGAATCGGAGCGATTTCCTCGGGGTGGGAATGAGCGCGCCGGCCACGTCAAGGGAATCGGAATGCGATAGATGTTGCTATGCGCCGTCGTGACCACATGGGCATACACCGCCGGATCGTTGCTCGGTGCGAAGGCTGCGGTCAGCACCGTGGCCGCGCCAGGAATGGCCTTGCCGGGGACATTTCCGATCCTCTGTTCGTCGTTCTTACTCAGAATCTTGCAGTGTGAAATCGTGCGCCCCAGCACGAGGTCATTATAGCGGAGTATCGCTCAGTGCGTTTGTACGGTTAGCCTGATGTTGTCGTGCAGGAACTCCGGCGCCATGTCCGCGCCGTTGGGCCAAACCAAGGTTTGGAAATCTGGATGAATTGAGAAGTTCCGGAAGAATTCCGGATCGCGCAGCGGTTCGAAGATCGGTCCGCGCAACGCCGGGGTTAAGTCGATTTCGCCCTCGCTTCCGTCGCGGAAGCGGAGCCAAACGACATGGCCGGAAATGTATTTTGCTTCGAGGATGTCGTAGTCCATAGTTCTATTCCAATGGTTCGATCTCTTTTAGTGGCTGTCCTTCGCGCGCCAACCGCCAGTCTTCGAGCAATTCCAGCCGGTGCGCCGCCGCCCACTCCTCCACCAACCTCAACGCCCTCGGCGGAAACGTCCCTCGAACGATTCCTGTTTCAACCTCGATGGAGACCTTGTACCCGCCATATCTGGCGTGGAAATGTGCTACTCCATGCTCATTATAAAACATGCCGATCACGATTCCCAAGAAACGCGAGATCTCAGGCATGATGCATTTCGCTACTTCCCAATTCCCTCGGGATTCTTGCGCTCTTTCGCTTCCGCGACCGCGCTCAACGCCGAGCAGTAGCGGCCCAGCGTTCCGCTCGTAAACAGGGTGTCGTTCGACGACGCGATCAAGTCAGGACGGTCGCGATGCGGCACCGCGCCGTTCAGCGTGACGGCCGGGACGGCCGAGCCGGTCCACAGCGCCGCGGCGGCGATGTTGTAGCCCTTCACGCTTCGGCGGATTTCCTCGAACACTTCGTTCGATTGCGTCGCCGCGTTCGCCGCGCCGAGATCGAATCCCATGGCTCGCGCGATCAAGCTGAGAATTTCGAGGTCGGTCTTAGCGCCGTTCACGAGCAAGCCCAATTTCTGGCGCTGCACTTCGCCGTAGGTATTGGTGACCGTGCCGCCTTTTTCGTAAGGACCCGCGCTCGGCAGCAGCACGTCGGCGATCTGCGCGGTTTCGGTGAGGAACATGTCTTGCACGACAACGAAGGCCTTTCCCGCTTGTATCAGGTAGCGCCGCGCCGGATTCGCGCCGACAATCAGGAACGCTTCGAGATTTCCGGCGAGCATTTCATCGAGCGCCATTCCCGCCTGCGCGGCCGGCTGATAGCCCGGCCCGAGATCCGGCAGTACACCCATGTCAACCGCGCCGCGTGAGTTCGCGTTGTCGGCGAGCGCGATGTAGCGCGTGTGTCCCGGCAGGGTGTCGCCGAAGGCTACCAGTTTCGTGATGTCCGCGCCTTTGACCTCCGAGCCGAAAATGATGACGACGTCTTTTTCCTTGGCTAACGCGTCGCGGAATCGCTCCAGTTCCTCAATCTCCTCGCCGGCCTTGGCGATTTTCGCAGCTTCGGCCTGGGCAACCAACGGAATCGATGCGCGGTTGACGATATATAGGTGTTGCTTGCGCAGGCGCACCGCGGTGCGGATGTTCCACGCAAGCATCGGGTGCTGATCCGTAGGATTGTTGCCGATCAGCAACACGGCCGGTGCTTCGAGGACGTCGCGCGATGTCGCGAGCGCGCTGGGAGTCGCGGGCCGTCCGGCGAGCGCGTCCATCAGAGCAGGGAAATCCGCGGAACGGCGATGGTCGATGTGCGGCGTCTTTAATCCTTGGCGCGCGAATTTCTGCAGGAAGAAGTTTTCCTCGTTGGTCGTGTGCGTCGACCCGATGACACCATGCGTTTTCGCGGCTTTCAATCCCGCGGCGGCCGCGGCGATTGCTTCGGTCCACGTGCACTCGACCAACTCGTCGTTCTTGCGCACGCGCGGCTTGGTGATGCGCTCGGCGCTGTGCGTGAAATCGTAGCCGTAGCGGCCTTTGATGCAAAGGAACTCGCCGTTCAACCCGCTGGCATCGCGATTGTTGCCGCGCATGATCTGATTGTTGCGGACGCTCAGCGTGACCTTGCAGCCGTCGCCGCAATGCGCGCACGGCGTCGCGACGTAGGTCATTTCCCACGGTCGCGTTTGATAGCGATACGCTCCCGAGGTCAGCGCGCCGACCGGGCAAATGTCGATGCACATGCCGCACTCTTCGCATTCCAGATGATCGCCCTTGTTCGGCACGATCTCCGAGTTCACGCCGCGATAGTTCAATCCCAGCGCGCCCACGCCCATGCCTTCATTGCAAATGCGGATGCAGCGATAGCAAAGGATGCAGCGAGGCGCGTCGTAGTACACCACCGGCGACCACTTCTGCTCGGGCACGTGCAGTTTTTCCTCGACAAATCGGCTGCCGCCGGCCCCGTAGCGGAACACCATGTCTTGCAATTCGCACTCGCCGCCCTTGTCGCACACCGGGCAATCGAGCGGGTGATTGGTGAGCAGAAACTCCAGGGTGGTCTTGCGCGCCGTGTGGATTTTTTCGTTGTCCGACCACACGACCATGCCTTCCATCACCGGCTCGGTGCAGGCGGTCGCGAGTTTCGGGCGCTTCTCGATGTCCACCAGACACATGCGGCACGCGGCCTGCAGCGAGAGTCCGGGGTAATAGCAGAACGCGGGAATCTCGACGCCGTTTTGGCGCGCGGCTTCGATGAGGAGGGTACCCTTTTCGGCGGTGAGTTCCTTGTCGTTCAGTTTGAATTTGACGAGTTCAGGCATGATTTCTAACCTAAGCGATACCGAAACTCCAACGGTTTTCTCGCCGCAGAGACGCAGAGAAAACCTGGAGATTGCGTGTGCCAGGTCTTCTCTGCGTCTCTGCGTCTCTGCGTCTCTGCGGTGAAAAAACCGTCAGTCATTATTGCCTTCCTTCATAAGGACACTTGTTCCCGTTTAAATGCGCTTCAAAGTCCGCCCGGAAATGTTTCACCGCGCTGATCATCGGCATGGCCGCCGCGTCGCCGAGCGGACAAAACGTGCGCCCTAGCATGGCTTGCGCCAATTCGTTGATCAGGTTGATGTCGCGTTCCTCGCCGCCGCCTGCGTGGAAGCGGGTCAGCATTTTCTTGAGCCACGTGGTGCCTTCGCGGCACGGGATGCACCATCCGCAGCTTTCGTGCGAGTAGAAACGCATCACGCGCAGCGCTACTTCTACCATGCACGTGTCTTCGTTCATCACCACCAGTCCGCCCGATCCCAAAAACGTACCTTGCTTGGCCATGGAATCGAAATCCATCGGCGTATCGAGTTGATCGGGCACCAGCATCGGCGTGGACGATCCGCCGGGAATAATCGCTTTGATTTTCTTGTCGCCTTCCATTCCTCCCGCGACTTCGTAGATCGCCTTGCGCAGCGAAATGCCCAGCGGCAACTCGTAACATCCGGGACGCTTCACGTGTCCGCTGATGTTGGTGAGCTTGGTGCCGCCATTTTTCGGTGTGCCGAGAGCGTGATACCAGTCGCCGCCTTTCAAGATGATCGCGGGAACCGTGGCGAACGTCTCGACATTGTTGAGAATCGTGGGCGATTGATACAATCCCGCGACGGCGGGGAAAGGCGGGCGGATGCGCGGAATGCCGCGCTTGCCTTCCAGCGATTCGAGCAGCGCCGATTCCTCGCCGCACTCGTAGGCGCCGGCGCCGGAATGCGCCACGCAGTCGAAATCGAAGCCCGTGCCTTGGATGTTCTTTCCCAGCCAGCCGCGCGCGTACGCCTCGTCGATGGCCTTCTCGACAATCTCAATCAGGAAACGATATTCGCCGCGAATGTAGATGAATCCCTTGTGCGCGTCGATCGCCAGACCCGCGATCATCATGCCTTCGATGATCTCGTGCGGATCGAATTGCATCAGCAAACGGTCCTTGCACGTGCCCGGTTCGCTCTCGTCGGCGTTGCAGACGATGTAGCGCGGCTTCTGAATGTTTTTCGGCACGAAACTCCACTTCATGCCGGTGGAAAAACCCGCGCCGCCGCGTCCGCGCAGTCCCGACTTCTTGACTTCCTCGATGATTTCGTCTTGCGTCATCTTCCGGGCTTTCAGGAACGCCTGATAGCCTTCGTTGGCAAGATACGTGTCGATCGACGCGGAGTTCGGCAAGTCGAAGCGGCGCGAAATCACTTTCACTTCGTGCTCGGAGCCGGGCATTAAATCACGGAGACCGTAGATCATTGCCCGCCTCCTTTTTTCAACTCGTTGATGACGCGGTCGAAACTTTCGGGAGTCACGTTGTGATGGTAATCGTAGTTGACTTGCATCGCCGGCGCCCAGCAGCACGACCCGATGCATTCCACTTCTTCGAGCGAAAAACGCCCATCCGCATCGACTTGCTTGTGTCCGATGCCCAGCGTTTTCCGCGCGTGATCCCAAACCTTGAAGCCCCCGCGCAGCATGCAAGAGATGTTGGTGTACACCTGGACGTGATACTGGCCCAGCGGTTTCTTGTGCATCATCGAGTAATACCCGATGACTTCATTGACTTGCAGGACCGTAACGCCAAGACGGTCGGCGATTTCCGCGATCACTTCGTCGGTGAGCGATCCCACTTCGTCTTGCGCGTACATCAGCATCGGCACCAGCGCCGAGCGCTTCTGCGGATAGCTCTGGAGCATGCGCGCGAAACGTTTTTCAAGCGGCGCGGAAAAGGTCACCGGTCAATCTCTCCTAGAACGATATCGATGCTGCCGATGCACGCCACCAAATCGGAAATCAGGCGGCCCTCGCACATTTTCGGCAGCGCCTGCAAATTCACGAACGACGGAGTGCGCACGTGCATGCGCATGGGGTGCGACGTGCCGTCCGAGACGATGTAGTATCCCATGATCCCGCGCGGCGATTCGATCGCCTGGAAAACCTCGCCGGCGGGAACGCGGAAGCCTTCCGTCACGATTTTGAAGTGGTAGATGAGCGCTTCCATTTCCGTCTTCATGCGCTCGCGATCGGGCATCACGATGTGCGGCGCGTTCGCTTTCACGGGACCTTCCGGCATTCCTTCGAGCGCTTGCTTGGCGATCTTGACGCTCTCGCGCATTTCGGCGACGCGGACCAAGTAACGCGCGTAAACGTCGCCTTCGGTGCGCGTGGGCACGTCGAATTCGAATTTGTCGTAGCCGGCGTACGGGTTTGTCTTTCGCAAATCCAGCGCGACTCCCGAAGCCCGCAGCGTGGGACCCGAGACGCCCCAGGCGATCGCGTCCTTCGCGGACATCGCGGCGATGCCCTTGGTGCGATCGAGCCAGATGCGATTTTTCGTCAACAGCGTTTCGTATTCATCCACGCGATCCGGGAAATAGCCCAGGAATCGTTTGGCGCGCTCGTAAAACGGCAGCGGCGGCTCGATGGACACGCCGCCCACGCGGAAGTAACTCGTCATCATGCGCTGTCCCGAGACGGCCTCGAACAGCTTCAGGATTTCCTCGCGCTCACGGAAGCAATACAACATCATCGTGACCGCGCCCAAGTCGAGCGCGTGCGTGCCGAGCCAAACCAAGTGGCTATTCAAGCGCGTCAGCTCGTTCAGCAGGATGCGCAGGTACATCGCGCGCGGCGGCGGCTCGAGCGCCAGCAACTTTTCGGTGGCCAACACGAACGCCAGGTTGTTGGTCATCGGGCAGAGGTAATCGATGCGATCGGTGAGCGTGATCACCTGGTGATACGTTTTCGATTCCGCCGATTTCTCGATGCCGGTGTGGAGGAAGCCGATTTCCGGTTTGATGCTGACGACGTTCTCGCCGTCCATTTCGAGCATCAAGCGCAGCACACCATGCGTCGACGGATGCTGCGGGCCCAGGCTGAGCGTCAACAGGCCGCCGGCAGCGGGCTCCAGATGCGCGTGCTGCGAAACCAGAGTGGTCGCCATTAGCGCGGACCCTCCGTGGCGTAGTCGCGGCGCAGCGGATAGCCTTCCCAATTGTCGGGGAGCATGATGCGCCGCAGATCCGGGTGTCCGGAAAATTTCACGCCGAACAGGTCGAAGACCTCGCGTTCATGCCATCCCGCGGCGGGCCACACGCTGATGACGGTGGAAATTTCGGGCGCCTCGCCCGGCAATCCGGCTTTCAGGCGCAGGAACTGCTTTTTCGCGACGGAAAAAAGATGATAGACCACCTGGAAGCGCGGCTCGGTGGGATAGTCGTCGCGACACGTGAGGTCGGCGAGAAAATCGTACCCACATTGATCGCGGAGAAACTCGCAGACCGCCACGATCCGCGCAGGCGCGATGTCGAGTGTCAATTCATTGCGATCGAATTTGCCATTGAGGATGGACGCGGCGTCGAATCCGCTCAGGGCTTGCACGTCGGCGAACGTTTGTAGGGATTCCGGGATCATGGCGTTCGGTTGCTACTCGTTCTTACTCCAATCGAGCACGCCGCTTTTCCAAATGTAGAAAAATCCGGCCACGATGAAGGCCATGTACAGCACCATCTCCCAGTAGCCGAACATTTTCAGATCGCGAAACACCACGACCCACGGATAGAGGAACACCGCTTCCACGTCGAACAGGATGAAAAGCATCGCCACCAGATAGAACTTCACGTTCATGGGATGCTTGGTATCGCCCACCGGGGTGACGCCCGACTCGTAGGGCATACCTTTTTCACGCGACGGCTTGTGGAGGCCGAGCAAACTGGAGAGCGTCAGCATGGCCGCGCCGACCACCAACGCCAAACCGGCATGGATCAGGATGGGGAGGTAGCGATCTAGGTAGCTCGTTGGCATTTTTTCGGGTGGCGCAAACCGGGCTAGCCAATCTTGTAATATTCAACTATACTGACGCAGGTAGACCAAGTCAAGGCGCGCTTCCCCCGGCGCGCGCGTATCTGGGAAAGTAATTTTTCACTCGGGGACGGCCATCATGATCTTCGGATTTAACACGGACGTGAAAGTTGGCGAGAGTGTCTATCACGTGCAAACCGAAGACCGCGGCCCCAAGCGCCCCACCATCGATTCGGTCATTTACTATAAAGGACAGATCCTCGACCGCCGCCGCACGCAGTACGAACCGGACACGCCGGCCGAACGGATCAAGGAACTGGTGACGGGCCAGCATCGCGAGTTGGTCGACTCGCTGAAATCGGGATCGTTCATTCCCGATCTTCAACAAGCGCACAACGTCACGGTGGAGTTGCTCAATCCCGGATCGTTGGATTTGAACGGACGCTTGCTGTTCCGCTTGAAAGTTCCCGCTGGAAGCAGCGTTCAAGCCTTTCTGGAAGTGAACGACTCGCCGGCGCAACGCGCCGAGACGATCGGCGACAAGGATGGCGTGGCGGAAGTGACCTTCCTGGTGCCGGAAGCCGCCGAAGCGCAGGTGATGTTCCGCGCCGTGACGGAAGGCCACATCCAAGCGCTGAAATTTCACTTGAGGCAGCAAGAGTGACGATCGCAAGGGAGATTGAAGTGCGCGTAAACGGCGAGCCGGTACGCGTGGCCGCTCCCGCTACGATCGCCAGCCTGCTCGAGCACATGCAACTGCAAGGGGATCGCGTGGCCGTGGAACGCAATCGCGCGATTGTGTCGCGTACGGCGTGGGTGGAAACCTCGCTGGAGTCCGGCGATCAACTTGAGATTGTCCATTTTGTCGGCGGTGGCTAATTTTTTCCCTGGCGCGCCGCAGCGAAACAATCCTGAATCGTTTTCTCTTCCGGGTGGTAGCGCGAGCCTTCTTGGCATACCGCGAGAGCCTCTGATGATCGCCCGAGACTCACCAGTTTCAAGGCCAGCTCGTAACTTGCCAGGGACGATGAGGGCGTCACCTTCAGCGCGTGGGTCCACAGCGCTTCTTCGCTTTGCCAAACTTGCTGTTGCTTGAGCGTTGCGAAGGATGCAATCAATAGGATCGCGACGATGACCCAACGCCTGATACGCCTCAACACCACCGCGAGCAACAGACAGACTCCGGCACTGGCCAAGTACGCGTAACGATCTTGTACTGCGACGTCCAAGCGGATCGCGAGAGGCGAAGCGAGAATTGGCACTGCCAGGCAAATCGCCGCGATTCCGCCGGCGAATAGCAAATCGTCGCGCATGGATTTCGCTTGCTGGACCACAAACACCCACAGCGCGACAATTCCGAATCCCAACGCGGGCATCATCCGGCTATGGACGTCGTAACAAAATGCCAGCGGCCATGGAACGAACAACTCGGCGACGTAGCGGCCTGCGATCGCGGGCATCAAGTGATATCGCGTCAGGAACAGCGTTTGAGTCAGTCCCGGCCGCAACGATGGAATGGCCAGCGCGCGCGCGACAAGATACGCCGCCGCGAGAGCCGCATAGGGCGCGGCCGCCCCGAAGGCGCGCTTGAAGCGTGGCTCACGGCGCCATTCAATCAGGATGATGAGCGCCGGTGCAACGATCGCGCTTTCCTTCATCAACATTGCAATCGCCGCGAGGGTCGCGGCCAAAAGGTTTTGCCCGCGCACGTAAAACGCCAGCGACGCGAGCAGCGCGGCGGCGGCGAGCGTGTCGGTCATGCCCGTCATCCACGCGACCGCTTCCACGTGGATGGGATGGACCGCGAACAGGAATGCCGCGGTCAGGTAAACCTTGCGGTCGAAGCCCAGGCCGGCCAGCAAATACACGAACGCGAATGTCGCCAGCGCATTCAGCACGACATCGGTCAAGTGGACGGCCTCCGGATCTTCGCCAAAAATCCGAAACACGCCCGAATACGCCAGCAGCGCCAATGGGCGATAGTGCGAAATGTGATCGACACCTGCTTGATTAACGGCTGGATGCGCAGTGCTTCCCCAGAAGTCGGTGGTGAAGGCTTGGCGCACGCTCATGTTGACGATGCGATTCTCGTTCTGGAAGAACTCGTGATCGTCCCACACGGTCGCGTCACCGACCGACGGCAGGTAGAGAAAAAGCGCCAGCAATGCGGGCCAAAGCGCGTCAAGAAACGTGCGTTTCACAGGCGATCACGAGGATACCACGCGCCACACCAATCGGGCGTGCCGTAGCCGCCTCGTGTTAGAATCCTCGTGCGATGGCCGCTCCGCGGAAAGTTTCCCTATTCATCACCTGTGTGGTCGATCAGTTTTTTCCAAACGTGGGACTCTCTGTAGTCGACGTGTTGGAACGCCTTGGCGTCCAGGTTGACTTTCCCGCGTCGCAAACCTGCTGCGGCCAGCCTGCCTACAACAGCGGATTTCACGACGAAGCACGCCAAGTCGCGCGGACGCTCTTGCGCGCTTTCGCCGATTCCGAAGCGGTTGTAGCGCCGTCGGGATCGTGCACGGCGATGGTTCGTCATGGATTCGAAGAGGTTTTCCACGACTCCCCGGGCGAATTGGCCGAGGCGCGCGCACTTGCCGCACGGACGTATGAGTTTTCGGAATTCCTCTACAACGTGATGGGCGTGGAGGACGCGGGCGCCCCGCGTTGGGACGGTCCCGTGACGCTGCACCCGAGCTGTCACTTGTCGCGCGAGTTGGGGATTCGCGAACCGGCCAAGAAACTGCTCGCGGCCGTGCCGGGGATTGACGTTCGCGAAATGGTCCTGGCTGACGATTGCTGCGGATTCGGCGGAACTTTCGCCGTGAAGTTCGACGGCATTTCCGCGAGCATGGCCGATTCGAAGCTCGATCGTGCCGCGGAATCCGGTGCGAAGCACATTGTGGCGTGCGACATGTCGTGCCTGATGCACCTGGATGGTCGCGCGCGTCGCCGGGGAATGGATCTGCGCTGTGTGCATTTGGCGCAGGTCTTGGCGGGGAGAACGTAGTGCACGCACAAAGCCAACCATTCGATCAACGCATCGACGTCGCCTTACACGACGTAGGATTGCAGCGCGCGATGAGCGGGACTCTCCCGCAATTCATCGCCGTGCGCAGCCGCGTGGTCGCGCAAATGCCCGATTGGGAGGAGCTGCGCACGCGCGCCAACGCCATCAAGCGCGAGACCATCGAAAATCTTCCGCGGTATCTCGACCAACTGGAAGCCGCGATCACCGCGCGCGGCGGTAAGGTTTTTCGCGCCGCCACGCCCGAAGCGGCCAACAAATATGTCGGCGAAGTGATGGATCGCCGCCAGGCCAAGATCGTGGTGAAGTCGAAGTCGATGGCGACCGAGGAAATTGGACTCAACCATTACCTGGAAGCGCGCGGCGTGGAGCCGGTGGAGACCGATCTCGGCGAATACATCATTCAACTCGCGGGACAAACGCCGTCGCACATCGTCGCGCCGGCGATCCACATGACGCGTTTCGACGTCGCCGAATTGTTCAAAGAAAAACTCGCCGCGGAGATGGATCCCAACGACATCACCGGCATGACGGCACTGGCGAGACGTGTGTTACGCGAAAAATTCCTCGAAGCCGGCGTCGGCATTAGCGGAGCGAACTTCGCGGTGGCGGAATCGGGAACCATCGTGATTGTCGAGAACGAAGGCAACGCGCGACTCTCGACCTCGGTGCCGCCCGTACACATCGCGGTGATGGGCATGGAGAAGGTGATTCCCAAGCCCGCCGATCTGGCAATCTTTCTGAAACTGCTGGCGCGCAGCGCCACCGGACAAAAGATGTCGAGCTACGTGAGTTTCATCACGGGGCCGCGTCGCGACGGCGAGCCGGATGGTCCCGAAGAGTTTCATTTGGTGATTCTCGATTGCGGACGCGGAAAAATTCTGAAAGATCCGCTGATGCGCGAGGCGCTCTACTGCATTCGCTGCGGCGCGTGCTTGAACGTGTGTCCGGTGTATCGCAAAATCGGCGGGCACGCCTATCCGTGGGTCTACTCCGGGCCGATCGGCAAGATTCTGTCGCCGCAGATCCAAGGGCTGGACGTGGAACCGACATTGCCGTTTGCGTCGTCGCTGTGTGGCGCCTGCCGCGATGTTTGCCCCGTGAAAATCCGCATCCCGGAGTTGCTGCTGGAACTGCGCAAGCGCGAAACCGAGCAAGCGCCGCAACGCCACAAGCTGGAAAAGCTGATTTTCCGGGCGTGGGCGTGGGCGATGCAGCGGCCGTGGGCGTACTCGCTCGGCTCGCTTGCCGGGCGCGTGGCCGGCGACTCGATTTCGTTCGGTCCTGTGGGAATTTGGAAAAAGACGCGCGAGTGGCCGGCGACGCCCGCGCGCAGTTTCCGCGAAGAATGGGAGCGGCGCAGAAAATGAATACCGAGCGATTCACCGCGGAGTTGACGGCGCTGGGCGGCCACGCGTTGGTTGCGCAAGACGCGGGACAAGCGCGCGACTATATCGCCAAGCTTCTGTTCGAACGCGGCGGTCCCGCGCGTGCGGCGTCGCGGCCCGCGGTGACGCGGCTGAATCTTCCGCCTATGTCTACCGCAGAAAAACTTTCCGCCGTGAATATCGGAATCACGCAAGCCGACTACGCGCTCGCCGACACGGGCACGTTGGTCGTGTTTTCGGAAACAGGCGAAGGGCGCACGCTGTCGCTGTTGCCGCCGATTCACGTGGCGGTGCTTGAAGAGTCGCGGATCCTTGCGAGTCTCGACGAATTGATGGAGCGCGAGCCGCGTTTTCCCGACCGATCGTCGGCGATGATCTTCATCACGGGCCCGTCGCGCACCGCCGACATCGAGCGGACGCTCACGGTGGGCGTGCACGGTCCTGGGGAGTTGCATGTGATCGTGCTAAAGGGTTGAGATTTTCTCTGCGTCTCTGCGTCTCTGCGTTGAAAAACACCTTTGACCCTTGGCTAACGGTTTTCCTAACGCAGAGACGCAGAGAGCGCAGAGAAAACCTGGTCGAGCAGCTACCCATAAGAAGTTTTCATCCTTGAATTTGCCCGCAGATCATTCATAATGGGCAGGAGATCAGGGGAGGACCAATGCCAGCTCAAAACAACCTCATTTCCGGTGGCTTTTCACGTCGTGGCTTCAACCGCGCACTGACCTTGCTTGCGGCCGGCAGTTCGCTGCCGTTTTACAACGAAGCGGCGCTGGCGCAGCGGGGACTCGGTGGACGCGCGATGCCCGCCGACGCCGTGAAGATCAACTCCAACGAGAACCCGATGGGTCCGTGCAAGGAAGCGTGCGAGGCCATGGCCGCGACGCTGCCCAACGGCGGACGCTACGGCTCCGGCGACGTTCGCGCGGCGCAGCAGGCCTTGGCGGAAGTCGAAGGACTCCGCGCCGATTACGTGCAGATGTTCGCTGGATCGTCCGATCCTCTGCATCGTTTCGTTTTGGCGTCGGTGTCGAAGGAACATCCGCTCGTCGTCGGCGATCCCGGATACGAAGCGCCGGCGCGCGCCGCGCAATATGTCGGCGCTGAGACGATCTACGTGCCGCTGACGAAAGATACGCGCGTCCACGACGTGAAGGCCATGGCCGCCGCGCACAAGTCGCCGGGATTGATCTACGTCTGCAATCCGAACAATCCCACGGGCACGGTGAACACGAAGGAAGAAATTGAATGGCTCGTCGCGAATAAGCCGGCGGGATCGGTGATCCTGCTCGACGAAGCGTACATCCATTTGTCGAAGGCCACACCGGGATCGTATCTCGTGGCGCAGGACAAAGACGTGATCATCCTGCGGACGTTCTCGAAACTCTACGGCATGGCGGGCATTCGCGCGGGCGCGGCGTTCGCGCGTCCCGACCTGATGCGCCGTGTGCAGATCTACGGCACGGGCTTCCTGCCGATCACCTCAATGGCCGCGGTCAACGCCAGTTTGGCCGTAAAGGATTTGGTCGCCACGCGGCGCAAGGTCATCGCCGACATCCGCAACGAAACGTTCTCGTTTTTGGCCAAGAACAACATCGAGTTTCTGCCGTCCGACGCCAACATGTTCATGATGAACGTGAAGCGTCCGGGCGGGGAATTCGCGCGCTTGATGGCCAACAAGAATGTCTACATCGGGCGCGTGTGGGGCGCCATGCCGAACTGGGTCCGGGTCACCGTAGGATCGGCCCAGGATATGGCGCGCTTCCGCGAAGTTTGCGTGGAATGCTATAACGCGTAGGAAATGGCGTCGAACTGCAACCGTATCTTACTCGTTGCCTGATGGCTTTCCAATCGGCAGTTCGCGAATTCGGTAGCGCGAATCTTCCACGACGACCACCGCTCCGTTGGCCAGAGCCAGCTTCGCGGTCTCGCTCTCCAAGAGCGGCGCGAGCCTCTGAATCACAAACGATGTCCGTGTGTTCTGCAGGCGAAAGAGGATCACACTAGCCGGCTTCCCGCTGGTTGCAGCGGCAATCTCGCCGAAGTCGAGATCGAACGTCACGACAATTCGCTTCTCTCTTTGAGCCTTGGCGAAAATGTTGACGTCTTGCATTCGCTGCAAGCCTTGGTCACGCAGATGCGTCGCGTCGTGGCCCCGCTCGCGCAGCCAAACCACGATGCGCCAATCCACATTCATATCGGCTAGGAAATTCACGAGGCCTTCACGGCGTGACGAGCTGTTCCTGGGTCAGCCAAGCTGCGTATTCGATGGCTTGCTGGATGTCGGCGCGCTCCAAATCCGGATAGCTTTCAAGAATCTCCTCGAAGCTCGCTCCGTGCGCAATTTGACGGACGATCAGGGACACGGTGATCCTCATGCCGCGGATGCAGGCGCGTCCGCCCATGATCTGAGGATCGAAAGTGATGCGATCAAACATCAGGGCGATTATAGCAGAGCCGAGAACTGTACCGATGCGCGGCAAATTCTAACTCCCCAGTAGTACCAATGTTCCACGCCCCGAGGGACCTTTCACTCATTGTCTGGACCCATATGTCACCGATAGGATGGGTGTGTGAGCAAGGGAGTGCGGTAAGCACAATGGAAAACTTGATACAACTGGCAATTCTGCAAGTGAACGGACTCCCGGAACCAGTCGCACTATTGTTGATCGGTACTCTGATGTTGACTCTCGCTAATTTGACTCGACGCGTTCGGCGCGTGACCCCATAAGGAGAAGCAGCGATCGATAATTTGTATACAGACCAGGGCTGCGTGTAGGACTACTTCTTGCCGCGGCCCTGAGCCTGGTGCCCGTTCAACGCGCCAGTTACTTCCGGTCGCTCTTCTCCTCCAAATCAAATCCTACAAGCCCAGAATCCTTGCCGCGTTGCCGCCCAGGATCGCTGCGTGGTCTTGTTCCGATACATCCAGCTTGCGAAGAACGTCGAGCATCTTGGGAATGCTGCCGATTTGGTGCGGATAGTCGCTGCCCGCCAGCACATGTCCGGCGCCGGCGAAGGAAATCGCTAGCTTGATCGCGTGGGGATCGAAGTTCACGGTGTCGAAGTAGAAATGTTCCTTCAAGTATTCGCTGGGCTTGCGGTTGATGTTGACGCGGCAATCGGGAAACGCCTCGTAGCCTCGATCGAGCCGCTCGGCGAGATACGGAATCGCGCCGCCGAGATGCCCGAGCACCCACTTAATTCGCGGAAACTGCTTCGGCACGCCGGCGAAAACCAACCCCGCAGCGGCCAGCGTCGTGTCCATCAAAAATCCCACCAGCGGCATCAGCCAATAGTCGAGCATCGCTTCCACGCCGACCGGATGCGTCGGGTGGATGAAGAAAACCGCGCCGCGCTCATTCGCCGCTTCGTAAATCGGCCAGAAACGTTTGTCGTAGAGCGGCGTTCCGTTGACGTTGCTGAAGAGTGTCGCGCCGGGAAAGCGCAAGTCGCCTGCCGTCCGCTTGAATTCCGCCAACGACGCCGCGGGATCGTTCAGCGGCAGCGTTGCCAGGGGAACGTACCGTCCCGGATATTTCGCGGCAGCGTCCGCGAACGCGTCGTTGACGAGTCGCGCCAGGCTGATCGCGGTCTCGCGTGTTTCCACGTGTGTTCCCGGCGTGGTGAGCGAAATCACCTGTGTGTCGACGCCGTGTTCCTTCAACACGCCGGCGCGATACGCGACGTCGCGATGGCCCGGCACGCAGACGTTGTAGTCGCCGGGATAATGGAGGCACGGATTGCCGTCCGCGTCGATGGTCACGCGGACGGCGCTCGGTTCGTTTTGAAGGCGCTTCAGATATTCCGGCGGATAGTAGTGGTTGTGAAAGTCAATGATTGGCATGATGAGTAGCGGCGTTCCGCCGCGCCCAGAAATGATAAACCGGCCAGCCCGCCAGCACGAAGAGAAATCCCTCGAGACACTGGCGCGGCTGCGCGGCTATGTGGCCGCCAACCACAATCACGCATCCGGCGATGAAGAACCACGGTACGACGGACCACGCGCGATAGGCCGGTTGATAATCCGGCCGCCGGCGCAAGCGGAACATCGCGATCGTCATGAACGCGAAGAAAAGCCATTCGGTGTAGACCACGCGCGTGAACAAATCGCGATACGTTCCCGTGGCGGCCAGCACGCACGCCCACGCGGCTTGCAGCACGATGGCGATGTACGGTGTATGGAACCGCGGATGGATTTTCCCCGCGGCGGGAAAAAGTAATCCCTCACGCGACATCTGGAGGTACACGCGCGGACCCGCCAGGATCACTCCGTTCAACACGCCCACCGATGACACCAGCACCAGCAGCGACACCGCCGTTCCCGCGCGCGTGCCCCCACCTCCAGCAAAGATCGCTTCGGCGGCGTCGGCGGCCACGTGCGTCGAGGCGATCACTTTGTCCACTGGCAGCAGATAAAAGTACGCGAAGTTCAGCGCAAAGTAACACGCCGTGACGATCAGCGTGCCGAAAAAGAGCGCCATCGGGATAGTGCGCTCGGGATCGCGCGTTTCCTCCGCGGTGTATGTCGCTTGGTGCCATCCGCCGTAGGCGAACAGTCCCGCACCGATCGCGAGAACCATCGGCAGCGAGAAGAACCCCGGCGTTGCAGACGGCGCGGCGGGCGAGGCATGCGCCGGTTTCCCGAGAAACGCCGCCAGCACCAACAGAATCACGATGGCTGCTAGCTTGGCGAACGTTACGGTGCTTTGCAAGCGCCCGCCTTGCTTCACACCGGCGTAGTTCACAGCGGAGACCAGGAGAATCGCGACGCACGCCGTGGCGCGAATGCCCGCTTCGCCCATCGGCGCGAAGTACGCGACGTATCGCGCCAGCACCACGGCGCTCGCCGAGATAATCCCGGTGTGCGCGCTCCAGAACATCGACCATCCCCACAGGAACGCCGCCAGCGGCGAAATGCCTTCGCGAAGAAAAACGTACACGCCGCCCGATTGCGGGAACGCCGCCGTCAACTCCGCGCATACCAGCGCGCCACACATGGTCAAGATTCCCGCGGCGAGCCAAACCAGCAACGTCCCGCCGACGCTGGGAACCTGTCGCGCGATTTCGGTGGGCTGCACGAAGATCGACGCCCCGATCATCGTACCCACGACGATCGCCGACACCGGCGCCAGGCCCATGACACGCTTCAGTTCGGGCGGTAGTTCAGCCACTCGCGCATTATGCAGTAAGATTGACTCTCATGTCTTGTGCCATCTGTCACAAACGCAAACCGAAGCGCCATTGTCCGGGCGTCCATGGAGAAATCTGCTCGCTGTGTTGCGGCACCGAGCGCGAAAATACGGTGACGTGTCCGCTCGATTGCCCGTACTTGCAGGAGGCGCATCGCTACGAATGGGAGCGCCGGCCCGGCGCGCCGCTCGACGCGATTCCTTACGCGAATTACGAAATTCACGACAACTTTCTCTACCATCACGACGCCGCCATCGGCATGATCGCGGCGCAAATGCTGAAACGCGCGCTGGAATTGCCCGCGGTGCGGGATTCCGACGTACGCGACGCGCTGGACGGCTTGATCCGCACGCGCGAGACCGCAGCCAGCGGCTTGCTGTACGAGAGCGTTCCGGCGGGGCCCGTGCCCGAAGCGATCTTTCGCGACACCCAGGCGTTTCTCGAGGAAACCGCGCCGAAGGTTCAACTGAAAGACGCGGAGATTCTGAAGTGTCTCGTGTTCCTGGCGCGACTGGTCGCCGCGCGCAACAATGGACGCCCGCAGTGTCGCGCGTTTCTCGGTTTCTTGAAGCAGCAATTCCCGCAGGTCGCACCGGCGGAGACGGGCGGATTGATCGTGCCGGCGTAGCGGCGCACCGCACTCCCAATGCAGATCATCGACGCCCATCATCATTTCTGGAAATACTCGGCCGCCGAGTACGGCTGGATCGACGACTCCATGGCCGCGCTGCGCCGCGACTTTCTTCCGCGCGACCTCCGCATGACTCTGGGGCGCGCCGGCGTCGACGCCGCGGTCAGCGTGCAAGCGCGGCAATCGATCGAGGAAACCGAATGGCTGCTGGAACTCGCCGGGCATGACGCGCAAATCGCCGGTGTCGTCGGCTGGGCGCCGCTGATGGATCCCGACGTCAGCCGCACGCTCGACCGTCTGGCCGCGTGGCCGAAATTGAAAGCGATCCGCCACATCGTGCAATCGGAGCCCGACGATCGTTTCCTGCTGCGGTCCGATTTCAATCGCGGCATCACGGAGCTGACCGCGCGACATTTGGTTTACGATATTTTGATTTATGCCCGACACTTGCCCGTGGCGATTGAGTTTGTGGATCGCCATCCACGCCAGCGTTTCGTGCTCGATCACATTGCGAAGCCATCCATTCGTACCGGCGCGATCGAGCCATGGCGCACGGAGCTTCGTGAATTGGCAAAGCGCCAAAACGTCTACTGCAAACTCTCTGGCGTGGCTACCGAGGCGGATTTTACGAATCCAAGGCGCGACCATCGCGAGCTTCAGCCTTACATCGACGCCACGCTCGACGCCTTTGGTCCGCGCCGCGTCATGTTCGGGTCCGATTGGCCCGTTTGTCTCGCAGCGGTCACGTACGCGCGGTGGCTCAAGATTGTCGAGGATTCCATCGCGCCGCTCTCGGAGACCGAGCGCGAGTGGGTGATGGGTCGAACAGCGCGCGAAGCATATTCGCTCTGAAAGTCCTCGTTTTAATTCGGGAAATCCAATTTATTAAAATATTTCTTGTAAATCTCTCGGCGAAGCCCGGTGTTACTATTTGTCCAGGTAACGAGGACTGCGCCTCCTTATGGATCCGGATCGTCGCTTGATCACCGGCAGTATCGCATGTGCTCGTGCCATTGGTGTGGCCGCCGCCGCGCTAGGTGCGCTCGTGCTGTTCGGCTGGATCGCTGGAATCGCGTCACTCCAAACCCTGGTGCCCGGTGCTGTGCCGATGGAGCCGGTGACAGCGTTGACGTTTGTTCTGGTCGGCCTTGCGCTGGCCGCAGAGCAGAGGTCCCGTAATCTCTCGAGGGTATGTGCCGCAGTGGCCGCCGCCGTCACTTTGTTGACCATCTCCGAACATTTGCTGCACGTCAATCTGCCGTTTGAAAGACTCTTGTTGAAGAGTCTCGCTCCGAGCCACGCGGCGGATGTCGGTTCGCGCATGGCGCCGCTGGCCGCCGTCACGCTGCTTTGCGCTGCGATGGGGATCTTGCTTCTCGACTGGGAAGTAAGCGGTGGGCGCCCCGCGCAAGTGCTGGCTTTGCTGGGAGGCCTGGTGGCCTTCGTGGGGATTTTGGGTTACGTCTATCATGTCCGAGGGACGTTGCAACCGGACAGCTGGTCGACGATGGCGATTCACACCGGCGCGTTCGCAGCGTTGGTCAGTGTGGGAGTACTGCTGTCGCGGCCGGCGGCGGGATTTGTCGGCGAGATCAATAGTCCTCTGAGCGGCGGAAGGAACGCCCGGCGGGTTTTGCCGGCGGCACTTATTTTTCCGGTGTTGGTGGGATACCTGGGAATGCGCGGGCAGGAGTTGCGCTTGTACGACGCGCGCACCGGACTGTTGCTCGTGACCCTCGTATACATGGCGGCGTTTTTCGCCGGCATTTGGATCGCTTCGCGAGATTTGAACCGCGAAGCCGAGAACCTTCGCGTGACCATGCTGCGCGACGCGCGCATGGCGGCGATCGTGAATTCCTCCGACGATGCGATCATCGGCAAGGATTTGAGCGGCGTGATCACCAGTTGGAATCAAGGCGCCGAGCGATTGTACGGATACACCACCGAGGAAGTTGTGGGCCGGCACATCAGCCTGCTGACGCCGAGCGGTTTGGAGGCGGAGATTCCGCAATTCATGGAGCAAATCCGCCGCGGCGAGCCGGTGATCCACCACGAAACCAAGCGCCGGCGAAAGGACGGCCTGATTCGCGACGTCGTCCTGACCATTTCGCCGATCCGCAACCCGCAGGATGAAATCGTGGGCGCGGCCACCATCGCCCATGACGTGACTGAGCGAAAACGAGCGGACGAAGTTCTGCGCGTTTCCGAAGAACGCCGTCAAGAACAGGCCCGGATTCTCGACTTGGCGCCGGTGCTGGTGCACAATCTCGACGGCCGGATTGCCATGTGGAGCCGCGGCGCGGTGAAACTCTATGGATTCACCTCGGAGGAAGCCGCCGATGCGCTGGTGCATGAACTGCTGCGCACGCAATATCCGGAGTCGCGCCTGGAAGTGCGCCGCAAATTGATGCGCGACGGCGTTTGGGAAGGCGAACTGACGCACTTTACCAAAGACAATCGCCGCGTGGTGGTGGCGAGCACGCAGGTGCTCTACTACGACAGCGGTCCGCAGCCCATGCGCGTGCTGGAGGTCAACAACGACATCACGGCGCTGAAGGACGCCGAGGCGTCCTTGATCCAGTCGCAGAAAATGCAAGCGATGGGCACGCTCGCGGCCGGCATCGCGCACGATTTCAACAACGTGTTGCAAGCGATCTCCGGCAATGCGGCCATGGCCGCCAGCGGTCTGCCGCCCGATCATCCGGTGCAGCGCGATCTCGCGGAAATCGCCAC
>JAJPHL010000035.1 GCA_021325275.1 Terriglobia bacterium
ACGCGTGATCGTCGCTCCGTGCTCCATCGTCCCCAGGCGGCTCTTCGAGCACGTCGACAGGGCAACTCCGTCTGCCCTCTTGACTTTACTTATCATGGATGTCCCGCGCGCTGCAGATCAGGCTATCCCGCCTCTTCCCTGTAACTAGCAAGAACCATCGAGCTCAGCCGCCGGCGGTCATGGGTGGCTGCAAGCGATTGGCGTCGCAGGAGCATAGCCCCACGAGGTCGTGACTATTGTAGTTGGCGGTCGGCTGAAGAAGCCGCCTATCCATAGTGGACAGCGACAGCTTGAGATCGGAATAGGCTGCCCCTTCATGAAAAATCCGGAGCGCCTCCGCCACGACAAGGCTGGCAGCGGTCGCACCGACAAAAGGAACGGCAACGGCTTTCCCGGCCAACTGGTATCGGCCGCACTCATCGTCGGTCAGGGCTTGGTAAGCGGGATTTTCGTCCGCCATGCGTTGCTTTTCGGCAGCCATTTTTTCTTCTTCGTCCGCGCTGATGTCAGGCCACAGATCGTTAGGCAGACGCGCATTGGGAAGCGTGTGCAGGGCAATTGTGTCGAAGTTGCTCGCCGTGCCGCCTAAACCGCTCTCAATAACGCGAGCAAACTCCGCAGTGCCAAGATCGCGGCGCGGCGGATTGGAGTCGAAGCCGCAGAACGCGAGCTTCGGTTCTTTGGTGCGGCATCGGAAGTGCTCATCGAAGGGGCGCTCGATCAGCCGCGTCTGAAAACCGCGCTCCTCAAGCCAAGTACAACATATTCTCGTCTTGTACCGGCCCTGGTCTTCATTCCTGAACAGAAGGCCGGTCTCCAAGTTTGGTCCCTCGACCTTGTCGAAGTCATTGAGGTAGATTTTTACTTCGCCGGGATTTGAATATGGCATTGTCGCGAGCGACCAGAGATAAGCATTCCCGAGATGTCCCAAGCCGAGGACCCAGAGTTCGCGGGGAAGAAACTCAACCGGAACCCCAAGCGCCTCAGGGGCGCTCACATCTGCGTCCGGCCGCCAGAGCGATAACGCTACCGTCCGGCGAGTCGCGGTGATGCTGATGTCGGCAAACGCGGAAAACAGCTCGGCGATCGCAAGCGAGCCGGCCAGAACTCCTGCGAGTGAACAATACTCACGTTGGGGCAACGGCTCGACGACGTGAGCTGATCCCACTTTCGCGATCCATCCGTCGAACGTGGCACGCAACGCGTCGTGGGGAGCGAGAGCGTTGCCAAAAACAACGGCGTGCCCGGATGCCATCTTGTCGACTGTCGTGAGTGCGTCTGTGCTGAGGATAGTGCGCACTGCGGACCCAAGATTTTGCTTGCGAGATGGCCAGATCAATAGGGGCGTGTCGGCGACATCGGGCTCAAGGGCGACGGTTACGGCCCCGGGAAAGCAGCGATGGGCGATGTTGGCGGCGGTGAGCAGGGCGAGTTGGAGCGTGTAAGAATGCCGGAGGTCTCGGCCGCCGAGCAGATTGACGGCGAACTGCCGACGGCGGTCAATGACTTCGGCCACGCCGGTCTGGTCACGATCCACCAACAGTTTTGAAATGCGAGACAAATCCACTGCTTGGTTATTCATTACTCTCACCAAAGTGTTAACGCGATGCGTGCATTTTTCGCGGCGGCGCGGTGCGTGCGCCATTTGCAGTCGCCAAGATACTCGTAGATGCCAATCGCACTAAGCGACCACCACGGAGTGCGGGCAAAACTCGGAATGATCAAGGCCGTATGGCCTACGATCGGCACCATGGGATTCTGCTGATCGGTTGGGCTCTGTAGAACGCCGCGGGGATGTGTATGCACGTCGGCCAGCACCCGCAGCTTGTTTTCGCGGCAGTATTGCCAGAGGGCTGCGTGTCCGGCAGCATGGAAGGCGATAGCTCCGTGCTGATAGGCGTCGGGGTCGAGTTCGTCATAGCAAATATACCGGCTGACCTTCGCGCCGTTTTTGTGCGGAATCCCGAGCAGAAACGCACCGCTCTCTCGACGCCCCGCGCATTTTTTTCGCAACCGTAGAATGACCTCTCGCCAGAGGACCACGGGAAGGCGAATTGGAATGGTCAAAGGGTTAGTTGCCAAGGTAATCTCCGGAATTCAGAAGCGAATGGATTTCCTGCAAATAATCCACGATAGTGTGGTTGCCCGTCCATATGAGGTGCGGTTGAGTTGTCGGCCAGTCGGCGTGCTCTTGAGCGGCAATCCGGTCATATGGGTGGTAGAAGGCGTGGTTCTTCCAGTCAGTACGGAAAACCTTCGCAAATCGGCTGTTGGGAGCGCCTTTCGGACGCTTCTCGATTTCGAGCGCAGCCTTGGTCGACACGTCCCAGAATGTGCCGGTCGGTGGAACGGACCGATATCCGCTGAGATCAAGCAGAACGAAATAACGCTGCGGAGCGTTAGGCCTCTCCGCCGCGGCGATCCACAAGACCCTGTTCGGCCACTCGGGCGGCTCCGGAACGAGGTCCTGGTCGGGAATGCCCCAGAACCCCTTCGCGGCACCGGCTTTGAATTCGGCCGACAGTAAATCCTCACCGAACAAACGCTGATCAGGTTTATCCATATGCACTAGCCCTGTGGCGTAATCTCTTTGACAAGATCGAAACACAGCGAACAGTGCGGCGCACTCACGAGTTCGCCGAGATGGAAGTCGGAGCGCGGGCGCTCCGCGCTTTTGCAGAGTTGGAGAACGTATTCGCTCGCGATCTTGGGATCGATGGGAAACTTCCGGCGCGCCCAATGAGCCACAACCCCGACCGTAGCTGCGGGGGAAAACCTCCGGTGCTTCGTGTCGTGGCCAAAATTTACCGCAACAGCCACGCGGCGGCAACGATGGCAGTGAATGTGATGGTGATGCTTGATTTTGAGGGTCTCAATGGTCAACGTGATGTCGATCGGCTCGTGCTGGTCCGAGCCATCTTCGATTTCCTTGGGTTCATGCAACGCATCTTCGCATTCTCCAACAAAGACGAGGGTGTCCTCGCCTTCCTTGAAAAATCCCGTCCGGATCAACACATCTCGGAGGATCTCGCCGGGCGCGGCGACAACGACCTTCGGTTTCGCCGCCTGCCCATGAACGAACAATTCCAGTTCATCGTTGTGCATAAATCACCTTTCCCCCCGTCATAGGGGCTTGCATCGGAAGTGCCGAAGTGTCATAGTACTGTCTTGACGGACAACGGTTCCTCCGCGCCATTTACTCGACATGGCGCGGTGTTCCATTGAGGATCGCCTCAAATCGTTGTCCATACAGACAACAGTATCACGCACGCATCTTTGTGTCAAGGAGAGCTAGTGGATCAGCCGTCCTTCGGGTTTTTACTTCGTTATTTGCGAGATCAGAGAGGTCTTTCACTTCGTGAGTTTGCGCAGTTGGCGGACGTGGATCACGCCTATGTTTACCGTTTGGAGGCCGGCGATAAAGAGTCGCCGTCCGAGGAAGTAGTGACGAAGTTCATACGGGCACTGAAAGCGGGAAAGCGCGAGGCTAATATGCTGCGCTACTTGGCAGAACATCCCGATACGGACGCTGCGCTGGTTTCACACGTCATGAATGACCCAACCGTGACCTATGAGATCTTCACCTCTACTGCCAGCATGGTGTTTCGGGGTACCGGACGTCCGGATTATTCGAAGAGGATCGCCCTTGTGCGAAGGATTCTGGAGGAAGAGCAGAATGATGGATGAGACTACGGTGGTAATCAGGGCCCGGGGGCTGGTTGCTGAAGTGAAGCCGACTGAGATTCCCGTACCCATCGAGGCGTATCTGAATCACGTCGGCGCGACTCTGCGTGTTGAGGATGATCTCGAAGAAGATGAAGCAGGCTTTTCATTCCAAAGTAATGGCAAGTGGTACATTGGGGTTAACGGCAACGACCGCGAAGAACGGCAGCGATTCACCATTTGCCATGAGTTGGCGCACATAGTCCTTCAATTACCGTCCGAACACAAGGCAAGCCCTTGGTGGAGTTACATGAAACGGCCGAAAACCGAAATCCTCTGTGACGTCTTTGCCGCGGAATTGCTTCTTCCGTTCCGCCTCTTCCAACCGTTAGCAGAAGGAATGGCAATCAGCTTCACCTCGATCGACGAACTCGCCGCGCGGTTTATGGCTTCACGAACCGCAACGGGTTCTCGGTTCGCAACCGTCATTAAGGCTCCGTGCGCCTTTGTCCTGTCTGAGCAAGGAAAGGTCCGATACGCTGCGCGATCCACTTCCTTGAGAGAAGCCAGTGCATGGATCCCGCCGCGGCGAGATATTCCTGCAGGCAGCGTCTCGGGACGCCTTAGGGCTGGCGAGAAGAATCTGGTCGCCGAGGCGATCGATGCGGAGGACTGGTTTAACGATTGGGATCGCGGTGGAACGCTGATGGAAGAGGCCCGCTATCACAGTGAGTGGGACCAAACGTTAACTCTGCTGTCGTTCGAAGACGAAGAAATTCCACCGCCATCATGGGCACCGCCCCGACTAAGTGAAGAGGATGAACTCCTGCCGGAACTGGACGGCGTGCTCCGCTTCAAAAGCAAGAAAGGCCGCTAGTAGAAAGGCGCGCGAAGCCTCGTACGGTTTGCTTGGGGGGAAAGGCGTCGGCCTGGGCTTGACTGTTTTTTCCTCCGCTTGGATGCGGAGGATGCGGGGCAAATGCGCGGCCAGCTTAAGCTGCGTAGTGCATCCAAAAGAAAACAGCGAAGCAGATCAGGCCCTCCCGACCTCTCTCCTTCTGCTCTTGTCAAGTCCCTAGTTGTATACGTCCTTTACATGTCTAAACATGTCGTTTTCTGGGTCAAGTGCACAATCACCATCATTTTTTCTTGATTCCCTCGTTCGTGCGTCATACTGTATGTAGGGTGTTGCGAGCGAACCTCCCCCCGGTGAGGCAGAAATGGCGCAACAGAGGCAACGATTGAACATCGGCTACAAAGTAGAAACCCACCACCACCTGACGCGAGCAACAGAACAGGAAGTCCGCGAGAATGGCGCTCAGGTTCTTCGGAATGCTGACCAAGGGATCCAGACGGCTGTTGTCGGAACAGACGGTTCGGTTCGTGCAGTGGTTGGCTTAAACGGAAACCGTTACCTACCTGATCCTGACCCAGATCCTCTAGACGAGATCCTCCGATCTGCTCTCGAATCTAGTTCGAGTGAGCCGAAGTAGCGCGTATGCCCGGCGTGCCAGTGCCCGAGGGCTACGTACGGCCCGATCCTGAGCCTGGCCCGCATCTGCCCACTCTCAACAAATCAATAGTCTGCACGCTCAACGACGGGGCGGAACGCCAATACCCGGCCCTTAACGATTACTTAGAACATTACATCTCGCAGGGAATCGTACGAGACCAAGCTGATCTTGTTGAGAACTATGGCCACCTTATCGCTGAAGTTTTCTTTCAGTGGGTCACCACCGGGCAATTGGGTTGTCTGTTTGCCGTTAAACTCGCGAAAAGACCGCGAGAGAACCGATGGCTGCCAATCGTGCAACTCCGCGCTTTATCAGAAGGGAACCAACTCGGCGGTCAACTGAATTCTCACTTAGACGACGCCAGCGACAGCCACGAGGCTGTCGCGATCATCTTCCCTGACGTGGTTACGCCGCAAGACATTGTGGCTCTCGTAAATGCCCTTTGCAGTGACCCGTCCGGCCGCTGGTATCGAACCGACGATGGCATCGACCCGGATGAGTCGGGTGCGCTTCGCTTGATTGGGCTGCGGTGGATATTGAAAGGTGGAACTAGTGTTAACTACGTGCTCGGGTTCGCTTCACTCGCTACAATGCCGTTGACGCGTCGCAGTCCGTTCACAGCCCTGTTCCTTCGGGTCAAGGAAGAGAAACGGACGCCGGCGCACCGTGAAGATGGCCGTGTGCAGGTTCATCTCGCAGATCTAGACTCAACGTTCCATCCCCAGTTGGTTCACGACAGAATTTGGGAACAAACCAAAGCGACCCGGGCCAATCATGTTGAACCGCAAATGACATCAGCAGCACGGGCGCGCGTTACGTTCTCTGTGTCGCCCGAGGCAGCAGCAAACCTTTGTCCTGCGAAGACCGTCACTCTGGAAAAAGACGGGTAATTGGACGCTGGCTTCTCAACTCCCCCTGCGAATCGACAGCGTTCGTGTATTTCCCGACGCAAAAAGATGGCTCACAGACGTGCCGCGATAGCGCGAGGTGGCGTCTGCGTATTCCTCAATTGCGGCGCCCTCGAAATAGAACCATGCCCCTAAACTCTGGTTGGTCCCTAAGAAGATTGGGTATTACCCTGCAATAGGATTGTGGAACACCGATTTCATGCACGAGCCTAGTTACTTGAACCGGCGCAGTGAGGCGCGCGAGGTACCAGCGCAATCGCTCTTTGATATCGTATGGAATCGCTTCATTCTTCTGCTGTAGGCATCGGATCTTGTCGCCGATTTCGATCGTGCCACCTTTCAGCACCGCTCCGAAATAGCCACGCTTGTGCTCAATGGCCTTGAGGTTGACGACGTCCTTGATCCTGTAGCAGGGCTCACAATGAACCGTCAGCCGGATGAGCACACACCCGATTTCAAGGACCGTCCCGGAAGGATGCTCGTGCAAGTTGCCAGTCAGCGAATCGTCAATCACGATGTTCTCTCGTAGATCGCCTGGCCGCAGTTGAAACTGCAATAGTGTGCTAAAGGGTACTATTAGGACCTGCCTGATTGGCGACACGGCCACGTTACCTTCAATTCCGCGTCGTGCTACACGTAGTTGGCTAGCTTCGGTGAGATGCCCTTTGCGCTTAGTTTTCAGGAAGAGGTTCGTGACCATCGGATCGTTGTCTACTACTATCGGATTTCAGTGCAAGCATAACAGAATCTGACCTGTGAAATGCGCGGACCGCCTGATCCGCATAAACCTGTTCTTCACGAGTCTCCGGCGAACATCAGAATAGCGAGAGTTGATTCTCGTCGTTTGCCGCCGAATGCACGTCCAAGTGATCTGCCTTTCGGCGCTACGGTGCGCATTCACTGTGGGAAATCGTGAATCATGCCTTCGACGCCCGGCGGAATATCGACAGACGCCGCATGCTCTCAATCGCCGTGCTAGGACATAGGCGAGACCGTCGTCAGCCATTGTCTGTAGCCCCGGAACGTCAGCCGGGCCGATTTCAGATCCCGGTCGAAGTCCGTCCAAAGGCCCTGATCGCCGCGTGAACTAGCCCGGCCCAATTCGTCGAGAAAGGTCAAGAGCGCGCGTTGCTTCGCGGTTCGGCGACGGCCTCGTGCTCTCTTAAGGACTTCTTTCTTCATGAATGTCATTATCGCTTAGCTTGTTTAAAACACCAACATCTCGTTCGGGAAAAAACGCCTCTACCAACGACGGCTCTCACCAAGCTCGGTCGCTACGTTTCAAAATGCCAGCCGACACTGAAACTCGATTCGCCGATTGCCGCTGGCGATTGCCGCCGCCACCAGTGACAAGGGCCGTCGATTGGCCGAAATAGGGCGAGCTCAAGTTTCCGTCCGGCAGTGCAACGTTGGGATGGTTCAACAGATTCCGGGACAATGCGGTAAAAGTTAGCTCCATGGGATCGCGCTTGCCTTTCACTTCTTGCCCTAACTTGAAGGTCTTCGCGAGCCGCAGGTTCAGTGATACCAAGCCCGGGCCGACTCCGTAATTCCGAGGAATGATCGTTTGCCCCGGCATCGGCGCAAGATCGAAGGCGCCGAACGCCGTTTGCACTACGGAGGAGCGGCTGAGATCGGTCGCGAAGGCGGGGCGATCCGTGAAAATGGTGTCGCCGTTCAGGTCGCGGCCGATCGTGATGTTGAAAGGACGCGTCGACGTTGCCACGAGCATCGGACTCAATCGCAAACCCCAGCGGAAAAGAAACGAACCGCTAAATTGGACGCGGTGGCGAATATCGAATCCGGCGCGTCCATACTCGGGATGAAGGTTGGAGGAATCGGCGGGAAACGTTGAGGCGGAGTCGGTGTCGCTCGAGGCCTTGCCGAATGCGTAGGAGCCGTTGAACGAGATCTTCGCGTTGATTCGCGCCGTCAGGTTCGTGACCAGTTGATCCTGCTTGAAGATTCCGCTCGACTCATAAAGGTAGACCGTACTCACGTTGGGCGCCGTAACGATTCCGGTGGGAGTAATGTCGCGGGAACGCAAATTATGCCAGCCGCGCGAATGAAGATAGTTCACCGCCACAACGAGATTCTTGGGGGGAATACGGGGACAAGCTGGACTTGACGAGTTTCTTCTCAAAAACCGCAGGCTCGTATAAGAATCATGTCCCGAAAGAACAATTCGTCAACGCAGGATGACACCGTCTCCCTGACCGCGGTATCATCACGTCCACCGAGAAGGAAACCCTATGGAGTGTCCGAACTGCCGACGGGTCAATCCACCGTCATCGAGCGTCTGCGATTGCGGATACGATTTCGAGAACCGCGCGGTTCGCACACCGCAGAAGGCCGGTCTCCCATCCGCACCTTCAGCCGATGATCGCCTCGTGAAAGTGTTTTGGCGGATCGCGATGGGAGTGGCGTTCCTCTGGATATTTGTGGAGCGGGGCTACATGTGGGTTGGCGGCCTCCTGATGTTGCTGGTTTGGGCGATCCTTGGCGCCACGGCTATTGCGCTCGCCAACTGGCGTTCCATCGGTTTCATGGCGCTGGCCTATGGTGCGTTGGAGTTCACATGTACGCTCGGTCCTGGCAGCAATCCATGTGAACCGATGAACGGCACGAGGTTGCTCCTAGTGATCGCGGCGGCTGTCGGCCTATTCGTTTACGACAGGTGGTCCGAGCGACGTTCCATGTCCGCGGCGCCGAAACAGGGAGAACCCTGATTGGTCGAGGGACCAAGGGGACTAGACCAGGGACTAATGGCCAGCCTGGTAGCGGATTACCTTTGCGGCGCGGTGCCATCGCGGACGCACGCCCAATGGACCTCGTGCGATTCATCCGACATCGAGGCTTTCGCAAACGGACACGTGAACGCCGCTGGATTCGGCGTGCCTCTCATGAAATGGGGACATTCATCCATTGCGGTTCGGCGATCCTCGCGCCGCCGGATCATCGGAATGCGTCCGAGCTGGACCAGGGCATCCATACATTTTGTTCCGGTCTGGGTGCTCTCATCATTGGGATCCGCGGGGGCCTGCATTTTCGCAAATCCCGCGAGGGTTTCGTAACACCCGTTGGCGATCGATCGCTGAATCCGCTTCTGATCCATGCCCATGGACTTGCAGAATGCAAACGTACCGTTTAGGTGATCCTTGGAGCGGGGATAAATCGACATCACTTTGCAAACCACCACGCCTTTCAGAAAGTCCAGCTCGCGCTGGCTGGCCGGCGTGGCCCCGGAAGTGAGCAGCCGGCCCACTTGGCGATGGACGCTTTCGGCCGTCATTTGCATGGACACGAGTTTGACGTTGTCCTGCAGCGAATCGGCGCGCTGCTTGGTGGCGAGAATCGAGTCGTAAGGTCCGTCCCTGTCCTCGGCTCGGGACGGCAACACGTCCAATGCTCCGGCCAGAATCAGATCCGGGCGATCGTGGCGCGCCTGAAGACAATCCATGACGCGTTCCTTGGGATGCGCTTCGAGGTGAGCAAGCTGCGCTTGGGAAAGGATCTGGACCGCCGGCAAAAACGGCAGGTTGTCGAACAAGCCGCCATCGGAATAGAAAACGTTCGGAAGGCCGGCGCCCGGGAACACCGAGCTCTGGCGGCGCGGCGCAAAGACGGCTGGAAATGCGCTGGAGGATAGCGCCGCCTCCACATAGTCGTAGGGCGCGCCGGGGTAGAGTCCCCAACCGCCGAGCAAGACGGACGACTGCGTGCCCAAGTCGGTGGTGTCACCGAAGTACGCAATCGGCCGCGATTGCGAGAAGCCGGCGAAGGGCTGGCGAGCGCCGGCTGGCGCGATTTGTTCGCCGAGTAGATCGCGTGCCGCAATCTCCAACAATGACGTGCCGATCACGGACGTCTCAATTCCCATGCGGCTCAATGTCTCTCGCTTGAGTTGGGTTCCAAACAATTGGACAGCTTCGGCCACGTGACCGGCGACAAACGCCGCGGCGATCCGGGAAGTTTGACGGTGCGGGACCATGAACAAGTCGGAAATGGCGTCGATCAACGCCGCCGGCGCGCCGGAAACGGCAAAACCGGCGTCGGAGCGGCTTCCCCGGTGAACCATGCGATGGATATCCCGCGGCGAGAGATGCACGGCACGCCCGCGTAATCCTAGTTCGCGGGCCGCCGCCTTCACCGTTTTGGTCAGCGCGACTTTGTCGTCGACGTGCAGAAATGTTTTGACCAACCGATCGAGAGTATCTCTTTGGAACGCGAACATGGCGCCGAGCGCACCGCCCATCAACGTGCCGACCGACGCGCCCACGATCAGATCCGGCTGAATATTGCAGTCGCCCAGCGCCGCCACCATTCCGATGTGGAATGCGCCGCGGAAAACTCCGCCATTGGCTAGAAAAACGATTCGCGGCTCGGCGCCGGAGAGATTCGGGAATGTTTTCAACAACTGGGTGCGCTCACCGATCGAAGCCACCAGCGATACCAGGGGAGAAACGGTGTCGTGAGGTTTTGGTTTCCGCAATTGTTGCGTGCAGCGGCGGCAAACTTCAGGCAAGCCCGGCGTCTCGCCTAGGAATCCGGCGCGGCGATCGGTGATGCGCACGAGCAACTCGCGGCAGGGAACGTGGCCCTCGCCGGGTATCGCCCTGAGATCGTCGCGATATAAACGCTCCAGCGAGGCTCGGCAGCCGGCCGCGACCACCGCCAAAACGTCGTCGCGCGATGGATCGAGCGGTCGTTTGAATTCCAGTTCTTGATCCGGTGCGATCTCGTCGGCGAACACCGTCTCCGGCGCGCGGGTTCCTTCGGGACCTGGAACTCCTTCCGGAATCATTCGTTCAAGCGCGCTTAGGAAATTCGTATTGATGACTTCGAGCTGGGTGTCGCGGCGCTTCGAGAGAGTCATGCTGCGAATGCCAACGTCGATGATGTCGGGAGGTGTGTCGGAGGTCGGAATCTCCGCGCCCGAACGCGGGCGAATGGGAACCGAGTAAACCACATGGATCGCGGGCCGCCTGTTCCGCCGCTGCCCCGCCGTCAAGGTTGCGACCACCGGCGAGGTGGGATTCCGCCGCAGGTAGGTGAACAGAGCAGGAATCGGATTCTGCCGAACCACGCTGCCGTCCACCAGCGCCAACGGCTCCTTTTTGTTCTTGGCCTTCCACTCTTGTTCCAGATCCGCGCTCAACCAACACTCCCGTTCCTCGGGTGTTCGCAGAAGCGTAGGCTCGAACAACGGCGGCAGCGCCAGCGCCGTGCGCAACGCATCGACCAATGGCGTGCCGGTGCGGGCCCACAGTTGCATCGCGTCCTTGGGCTTGTCGTTCAGTGTGAGGGTTTGAAGGGGCGCAGCCACGATCAACACCGGCATGGGATCTTCGCTCAACACGGCCCCAACATGCGTGGTGGAATCGTGCGACACACTCCAAGCCGGATCGAAGAGCTTGGCCAAGCGGTAACTAAGGTGATAATGCGGCACGATGCCTTTGAGCAAACCCACCTGCTTCAGGATGTCCGAGATCACAGGCCGCCCCACTTCCGGGATCGAGGCTACCGTAAAGATTCGCACCCAGGTCAGGTTCAAGACCGCGCCGGAAAGATAATAAATGAGCAGGTCCGGCGTGTCGGACGGAAAGAACGCCCCAATCAACGTCAGAAGCTTCCACGCAACCCACCAAGCGACTGCCATCAGGACAGCGACCGCGCCGCGCCACACCAACGGGTAGGCAGTCGCGCGTCGCTTGAGCCAATCGCTCCGCATGACGCACCGGCGCAGAAACCAGGCGCCGATCGCCAGGATCAAGGCACTCGCAAACGGGGCAACACATGCGCAGATCGCCGGCAACAGGCGCTTCACGATTTCCAGTCGCGCGTTCGCTTCGTCTCCTCGCTCAGGGTGCAGCGCGTGATATCCGTGATAGATGAGCAGAATAATGCAGGTCTCGGTGTAGCAAATCAGGCTGATCGCGTGAACTGTGAGAAACGAAAAGATTGGCCAACCAAATAGCGGCCGTTGGATTCTCAAACGAAGCTTGGGCAACAATCCTCGACGCACCATCCAATGACGAAGTTCCGGAACCGCGGCGAGCGGTACCGAGACGATAAAGCTGACCAGCAACCAGAAGAACCCGATAACAATTGCAATTCCCGCGGCGTCGGAGTGCCCGACGATGGCCCAGATTATTGCTCCCCCAAGCGCCAGGAGGGTCACGAAGTTGAAAATGGAACCGCCATAGATGAAGGCGCGAATCACGGGACTGACGAAACGTCGAACAAACGGCCGGCTGATGATCCAGCGCCGGAGGCGAGCGGTGAAGCTGATGCCCCATAACAACACCACGACCGCGCCAACGCTAAACCAGATCCTCGGGAACCATTCACCCACCTTGCGAGACACCGCGTCGGGAAAACTTCCGGCGAATCCTCCAATCCCCACCAGGGCAATGATGATCAAGCCGAAAATGAGGCTCACCAGGTTGAACGCGCCGAGGATTCGCCAACCAAATGGCGGCGAAGCTCCGCGTTCCGCGGCAGGGGCATCGAACTGGTAATCCGGAAACATCTCCGGAGAGAGCATCGCGTAAATCACCAACTGCGTGACCAACACGAGTGCGGACCAGAGCACACTCAAAGCGCTCTTGAATCTTTGAAAGGCCGGGAACTTTTCTTGAACGCGTACCCAACTCACGATGAGTTGGGCCACGCGGCCGACGCGCAACGGCAAGCGAGCCAGCCATCGACCTAAGCGAACCAACAAGTATCGCCGCCGGCGCGCGTCGCGTTCCACCGGCTTGAGATAGTCGGGTGCGGCCGAGTCGCGAATGGGAATCATGTCGGCGAAGAAATCGGATTGATCGGGCAAAGCCTCCCAGAGCACCGCCCAGGAATTGTCGGTGAATTCCTGGAGGTATTTCCGAAACCATTGCCAGCGCGCGGCCTCTTCGGCAGGCGCCGGCAAGCCCGCGCCTTTGGCCGCTTCGCGATACGCCGTCTGCATGGCGACCGCACTGACGGCACCCATCGAAATACCGGCGACAATGGCGGGTGGCTTGCGCTCCGCGGCGAGATACGCATGAATCGTCCCGGCGCCGAAAACCGCGCCGGCGGGTCCGGCTGTGAAACAGATGGCGTCGTCGCCGCCCTGTGGTTCCGGCGGGTGGGGTTGCATCGTTGTATCTCCTGTCTGCTTGCCTACTATGACGCAAGTGGAGACCGAAATCCTTTTTTCAACGCCGGGCGAAGCGCCGCGGCATGACTCCGGCTATAGCCGCTGGCGTCTCGGATCGGCTGTGGGAAGTGTCCGATATGGTAGCCTTGCTGGAAGTCAAGCAGCGAGCCAAGCAACCAGCTTGATAGGAGCGGGATTGAGACGTGAAGAGAAGCTGCTTCAAGTCCGCGACACATTGCTGCGGATCTTTTGGGGCTGCGTCGGAATAGCTTTCCTATCCCTTGCACTAATAGGACGGGACCCCCACGGCCATGAGGTGAGCCTCTGGAGACGTGCCGTGGTGTTTGCCGGAGGGTTGTTCTTTCTCTATGTCGGTCTAATGTACTACCTTCCAAAGTATCGGAAGCAGCGCGCCGAACTGGATCGGTTCATAGAGGAAGCAGAGCGCGAAGATGAAGCGGAGCGCAAAGCCAACGAACCACCCTCAAAATAGCGCTGAAAAGTTATGAGGCCCATGCAATCGAAGCATCCGCAACCAATCGAAGCAAAACGACTTTTCCCAAAACACGTGGATGTTCACGTCGTCGGCCTTCATTTCCACCGGGATGCAAAGCAACCGCTTGTGCATTAGCGCACAGACGCGGGCTCTCCACGGAACAGACACGGGCAACTTCCGCTTGGTAATCTGCCAGCAAGGGAGAGTTCCATGTTTAGTCGAGGCATGTTTAGCCGAGTCCCCACGCGGACCATTCTGGCGCCTGGATCAAACGCACTGTCGTGCTCGATTCTGGCGCCTGGATCAAACGCACTGTCGTGCTCGATTCTGGCGCCTGGATCAAACGCACTGTCGTGCTCGATTCTGGCGGCGGTTTTCACGCTGCTCGCGACAGTATGTCTGGCGCAGTCCACGGTCACGCGCGTAATCCAAACCGATCCTAGTGTCACGTATGACGGTACGTGGTACACGAACAACAGTTCCTCCAACATCGACAGCCTCGTCGCGCTGACCAACGCCAAAGGATCAATGACCGCGCTGACGTTCACAGGCACAGGCATCACCTGGATCGGAGTGAAGGACCCTTACTCCGGAATCGCGTGGGTTTATCTGGACGGAACGGTCTCCACGGTTGATTCCTACAACGCGTCTACGTTGTATCAGCAGCCTCTGTTTTCGAATCAGAATCTGGCGCCCGGCCAACACACCATCGCGATTGAAGTGCCGCACATTCGCGACGCTTACACGCAAGGTTCGTGGGTTTGGGTCAACGCGTTCGACATCTCCAATGGCTCGGCGGTGTTGAACGGAACCAGCGCCTCCGCCGGACGCGTGGAGGAGAACAATCCAGCGATCGTGACCACTGGCACTTGGACATCGAAGTCCAGCGCCGTATTCAGCGGCGGGTCCGCGCTGATTAGCGATCAAGCGGGGTCGCGCGCCACGTTCACCTTCAACGGCACGAGCGTCATTTGGCTCGCGTACCGCGACCAATGGTCGGGAATCGCCAACGTCTATCTCGATGGGGTGCTGCAAACCACCGTGGACCTCTACCAGTTGTCGGCCCAAGCCGAGTTTCCCGCTTGGAGCGCCAGCGGGCTGCCCGCGATACCGCACACCGTCACCATCGAAGCGACGGGAAACAGCAACCCGAGTTCCGGCGGAGTGGGCATTTGGGTCGATGCGTTTCAAGTGGTGCTCAGCCCGGTGACTCTGGGTCCGCCGACGTTGAACACCGGCGGCGTAGTGAACGCCGCGAGTTTCCTGCCGGCGCCGAACAATCAGGTCGCCGCCGGTCAAATCGTTTCGATCTTTGGCGGCAACTTCATGGCTTCGGGGCAGGCCAACGCGTCCGCCATCCCGCTGCCGGTGCAACTTGGTTCGAATAACATTTCGGTGAACGCTTGCGGAAGCAACATTCCGCTGTTCAGCGCGTTTCCCGGCCAAATCAATGCGCAATTGCCTTTCGAATGTCCAGCGACAGGATCCGTTGCGATGACGGTCACGGCGGGCGGGCAGACGAGTGCGGGTCAAACGTTCAATCTCGCACCGGCATCTCCCGGAATCTTCACGCAAAGCTCGACGGGCGCCGGCGACGGAGTGATCTTGCACGCGGATTACTCGGCGGTGACTCCTGCGAAACCGGCCAAGTCCGGCGAACAGGTTTTGATTTTCTGCACCGGGCTGGGCGCAACGAATCCGCTGGTGGCAACAGGCAGCGCGGCCGCGGGCGCCAACACAACAGTGAACGTCGTGACCGCGACGATTGGCGGCAGCGCCGCAACGGTTTTGCACAGCGGCCTCGCCGCGGGATTCGTGGGGTTATATCAAATCAACGCCATCGTCCCGGCAGGGCTGTCGGGCAGCCAACCTATTGCGATCGCGGTGGGCTCGTCGAGTGCCAGCCGGACGGGCGTGACGATGTCGGTGAGTCCTTAGGGTTCCGGCGTTACGGCTGATCTGCGTGTTTCCCGCGCTACAGCAACTCACGCGTACCGATAGTCGAGGGTTCGCGCCGCCAGTTCGATTCTTACCGGCTTCCGCCGAAGGCTGATGTTCTGGAATCCGGCGACGGCAGCGCTGGTCTTATCTTGCAAACCATCGCCCAAGGCTAACGCCAGGAAGCGAATCAAGAGGTCGCTCTGGACGCCTACCGGATCTTCATCGTTCTCCCATTTCGATAGCGTGGCCTTGTCCACATGGACGGTTCATCGAAAGACCTCTCGAAATATAGCCGCTGTGCTATATTCATCATGTGGAATGGGAGATCGAAGTCACCGATGAGTTCGAGGATTGGTGGAACACGCTCTCCGCGGCCCAACAAGAAGACGTTCGCGCTGTCGTCGTTCTTCTGAGGACCTTCGGCCCCGCGCTTCGTTATCCACACAGTTCGGGCATCACGACGTCGCGACATTCGCACATGCGGGAGTTGCGCATTCAGCACCGTGGAAAACCGTATCGCGTGCTGTATGCGTTTGACCCGAGGCGCTCGGCGATCCTATTGATCGGAGGCCGGAAGACGGATGAACGTCGTTGGTACGAAATCCACGTTCCGGCTGCCGACCGGTTGTACGACGAGTACTTGGATGCACTGAAGAAAGAGGGTTGGATCGATGGCTAAACCGTTTCGAAGTCTAGAGCGAAAAATGTCCGCCGCATCGCGCGCGCGGTCTGACCGGAAGGCAAGAAAACTGATGGCCGAGATGCCGCTGAACGATATCCGCGCGGCGCGGCAGCTCACGCAGGAACACTTGGCCAAACTGCTTCGGATCAAGCAGGCTTCGGTATCCAAGTTGGAACGCCGAGCCGATATGTACATCAGCACGCTGCGTGGCTTTGTGAAGGCAATGGGTGGCGAACTCCAGATCGTTGCGCGCTTCCCCGAAGGCGAAGTGCGGGTCAGCCAGTTTGATCCCGATTCCAGCCGATAGCCCCCATCTAACGGATCCGCCAACCGTTCACTGGACCACTGTTGAAAAATTTCGCCGGCGTCATCACGCCGTCGCGCTTGAAGACGATGCCGTCCTTCATTACGAATGGCACGTTGCGCAAAGCGTCGATGTTCTCCAGCGGATTTCCGTTCACGGCGATGATGTCCGCCGGGAGACCCACTTTCAAAGGGCCGCGCTTGTCTTTCAAATCGCAGACTTCGTAGCCGTTCACGGTCATGATCTTCAGGATCGCCGGTGCCGGAATGCCCGCAGCTTTCCATGATTTCAGAAAATCGATCACCACTTCCCCGCGTGTCATCCCCGGGATGAAGTAGTCGGCGTCGGTGGAGAAAGCCATTTTCACGTGATTGGCGTAGGCGTTCTTCAATCCCGCCACCACGCGCGCGAATCCGGCTTCGGTCTGCGCGTTATATCCGGTGTAAGGAGTCTCGGTGCCGACGCGCCAAATGCCTTTCGCGGCCATCGCCTTGTGAACTTCATCGTCGAGCGCGGTCGAGTGCTCGATGGACCACAGGCCGGCTTCCACCGCGCGGCTCGCGCCGGCGGGCGTTTGCACGTGGCCCGCGACCTTCATGCCGCTCTTGGCCGCTTCGGAGATGAACAATTTCATTTCGTCGACGGTGTAGCCGTAGGGCTTGGCGTCCACCATGATCTTGATGACTTTCGCGCCGAACAAAACATTCTTGCGCACGGCTTTTACGATTTCGTCGGGCGTGTCGGCGTCGAGATATTCGGGATACACGAGATTGGCGTGCTCGGGAGTGGGAAAAAACTGTCCGCCGAATCCACCGATGATGAGTCCGGAGTTGATCACGGTGGGGCCGGGAATCCAACCTTGGTCAATGGCTTGGCGCAACGCGGTATCGGCGTAATTGCCGTTGTTTCCGAGGTCGCGCACCATGGTGAATCCGGAATTCAGCATCGTGATGCCGTTCGAAACGGCTTGCACGGCGCGAATCGCCGTGGAGTCCATCACGTAGGTCAAGTAGTAGACATTGTTCTCAGGATCTTTCTTGTAAGTGAGCGCGAGATGGTTGTGCGCGTCGACGAGTCCCGGCAGCACGGACTGCTTGGAGAGATCGATCATCTCCGCGCCCGCCGGCACGGTGGGATTCGCACCGATCGCGACGACTTTTCCGGCTTGCACCACGATCGTTTGATTCGGCGTGGCGGTTCCCGTCTCCGGATCGATCAAGAGTCCGGCGCGAATGGCGATGGCGGGAGAGGTTTGCGCGGCGGCGAGCGTGGCGCACAGAGCCAAGAAAGGGAGAAGTCGCTTGGTGATCATGGATCCTCCATGTGGGAACGATGTGAGACGGCTCATCGTAGCACGGCTTGCGCGGGTGCGATTTCGGTGTTGCGAACTGTCGACCCACCGGTCACCTTGGTTCGGCCGACTGCGATCATTCGCGGCTCTACGCAATCACCAGCACTTCGTGGTCCAGCACTCGCTTGACTTCGACCGTGGCCCAGCCTTGCTTCGTGCCGACGGCCGCTTTGCCTCCCGCCACCAGCAATTGCGCGGATCTTCCCGCCACACCGGCCGGCAATTTGATCCGCACTTCAAGCGGCCCGATGGGAATGTACTCGTCAATGGGTCCGCGCCATGTGCCCGCGCTGATCAGATTGACTAGATGCAGGATCAAGTGATCCTCCTGCCGGTAAAGATGACAATCCACCAGTCCCGCTCCGCGCACCTCGAGCGGGATGCGCCCATCCGCCGCCCAGCGTACGATATTGGCCAGGAGGTTGGCGTGATCGGGCAAGTTCTCCCGCGCGTAACGGCGGTCGATGTCGGCCGACAAGTAGGCAATGCGCGACGTCCCTCTAGTGCGAAGTATGAGGCCGGGGATGTCGGTCTTGGTTGTTCGCATCCAAGCCGTCTCCGGAGGATAGGTCGGGAAAGCCGGGATGAATGTCAGCGGAACGATCGCGTCAGGATCGGTGCGCAACGGTTCCAGCATGCCTCCGAATGGAAGAATGTCTGTCTCCTCAAATCCGGCCAGCACCGGATGACGCCCGCCTACGGGTGCGGGTTCGTCGCCCGTCTTTGGTCCCCAAACCTTAGCGCGGAGTTCGGGCGTAAGCCGCAAATAAGTGTGGCGGGAAACGAGTGCGTTCGTGCGGCCGATGTCCTGGCCGGTGGAGTGCGCGCCGAAAATACCGGCTAGGCCGAAGTCCGCACGCAGGTCGCCCCACTCGTTGTACATGCTCGTGGGGCCGGTGGCGATGAGGCTGCCGCCGCGTTCCACAAAACGTAGGATGGCCGCGCAATGCGCGCCGGAAAGCGCGCCCACTCCCGGTAGCGCCAGCACCGAAAAGCCGGGCCCGTCGCGATCGATGTGGTCGGCGTGGACTGGCAGGTACGGAATGCGGGCGCGGATCATGGCCTGCACGAAGCCTTGGTAGGGAGCATCGACAAGCTCGGCGGCATGGTCGCGACCGAAATAGTCGGTGTTCTGCTGCGTCCACACCACGCCTACCGCCGCCACCGGCTTGCGGTTTAAAAGAAAGCGCTGGTTGGACTTGAACCACTGCATGACGGGCTCCGCGGTTTTATACATTCGCCGGTCTTCGCCATAAGCGCCCACGTGATGCCACCACGGCTGAATGCCCCCGGCTATTCCCTCAATCATCCACTGGCGCGCTTCCGCCGCGGGTTTGCTCGCCGCTCGAAACGAAGTCAGGCGGCTGTTGCCGTACATCGCCATGCTCTCGGGCGCCATTCTGTCCCAGCCGAGGAGTCCGTGGACGAGTTTGCCGGTGTCGCCGTTCTGCTGGAAGCCGGTGGAATCGGAGCGCGACTGGTGATCGAGAAAAATCATGTCGGCGCGCTCGCAAATGCGCTTCATATCGCGGAACGAATTGCTCTGGCTGGTAATCGAGCCGCTGTTCATTCCGGACCAGATGCAGTGAGGCCCGCCCGCCGCCCGCGTGACGCGATTGTTCAGGTCCCATATTTCGAGGCGGCGCGCATAGCCCCACTCGATCCACTGGCGATACGCCTGGTCGTTCCAGTTTTTTGTCTTTGGCAGCGCCTGGCCGGTGTTGTTCTTGAATCGTCGCGCGCAATTCTCGCAATAACAAATCGTGTTGCGCGACAGCCCGGACCAACTGTTGTCGGAGAAGCCTTCGGGATGCGACCGCTCGATAATTTCGGTCAACACGCCGGGCAGATACTCGTCGTAATACGGACTATTGATGCAAGTGACGTATTTGTCTTCGGCGCGGATCACCGCGCCCGCCGCGTCGCGCGAGAACCAATCGGGATGGGCTTGGTAAAAATCCTCAGCCGTGCGGTTGGAGTCCATGCGCGCCACCACGACGAGTCCATCTTTGTGGGCGGCGTCGGCCAATTCGCCGTACAGATCGCGGCCATTGAGGAACTCGGCTCTGTGGTGCAGCGGAAACTTGCTCGGGTAATACGCCACGATCCCGCCGGCGTTGATGATCACGCCCTCCACCACTGTTCGCTTCCAGTACTCGCGCCACCATGCGATGTCGTATTGTAGCGGGTCCTTCTCGGTGGTATTGGTTTGTCCCCAACGCGACACGCGCCGGTACCAGGGATTATTCGAAGATGCCACCTGTCCCGGCGAATCGGGAGGTGGACTTCGTTTTGATGTCGCCGATGAGTCGAGAGGCGGACTTCGCCTGGATGTCGCCGATGAGTCGAGAGGCGGACTTCGCCTGGATGTCGCCGGCAGAACGGCCGACACGGTTAGACCCGCGGCGGTTGTGAGCAGGCGTCTTCTTGTCCATCTCTCGCCGGACGTCAAAGGCATGATTCACGATTCTCCCACAGTGGCCTTCGCAACGCGCAGCTTCATAGGGAGGCGCGAAAACAAAGCCAAACAAGGCCGCTATTGAAACCCTAAGCGACCGCTTGGAGAGTAAATTCGCATACACTCAAACTGGATGCTCCACCGGCGCTAGGGACACCGGGATCAAGCTCTTCTCGTGTGGGAGCGTGGAGACACCCACCGGATTTGCGTTGGAAGGACTCCGAGATGCGAAAAGGGTTTACGAGAAAACCGAAGGCGGACGAGCCCTCGACGCAAGGCAAGAACTACATAACGCCGAGCGGGCTGAAGCGCCTCCTGGATGAGCACAAGTTTCTGCTCGGCAGGGAACGCCCAGCCGTAACGGAGGTAGTGGCGTGGGCAGCCAGTAACGGCGACCGCAGTGAAAACGCCGACTATCAGTACGGCAAGCGGCGGCTGCGCCAGATCGATGGGCGGATTCGTTTTCTCACGAAGCGAATCAAAGCTGCGGAAGTGGTGGACCCGGAAGCTCGGAGATCGGGGCAAGCGCCCACCAGAGCATTCTTCGGCGCAACGGTGCGCTATGCCAATGCGGCAGGGGTGGAGCGAGTGGTCAGCATTGTGGGCACCGACGAAATCGATCTCGACCGCAACTACATCAGTTGGGAGTCGCCTCTAGGGCGCGCATTGCTGAAGTCAGCAGCGGGCGACAGCGTTGTACTGCAAGCGCCCGGCGGTACAGAATATCTGGACGTACTGGAAGTGTGTTACCAGCGCATTCCTGTGGAACCATTTCTTGAACCACCTGGATCCGAGTCCTCGTCACAACCTCGCCCACGCCGATCCACGCGACAAAACGCACGAACGCAGCCGTAAACCAGTGAGTAGTTGTGCATGAAATTGCTGGAGTACGTCGCACCATGTACAACACTCATAAGGGTCGCAATAGTTGACGGCTCGGAGAGGGCCCCGAGGGGATGCCAAGAGATTTCCACGTGTCAGCGAAGATGAAGCGGATCGTGCGAATCGGATTTACGGAGATTCTTGAGCGCCGCCAGGATCGCGCCGCCCAACACCAGCGCAGCGAATGTTCCGAAGATAATCATGACAGTCTCCTTTACGCCGGCAAAATGGCTCGGCTTTCAGAGCGTTTTCCCCAATGGATCGGGTGTACGCGGTCACAAACGCGGCAGCGATATTGCCCATGAATCGGCCACATCGGCTGATCATGGACCACGCTGCACCACAAATCGTTGATTTGGATCCACAGGCCTTGCATCGGGTGCCTCCTCAAATCGCATTTTTCTAAATGCAACTGTCGTGCCACGGACGCATCGTGGCAATTCACTCACGAACGGCACTTTCCCTCGGTGAGTGTCGGCGCTTCCGACAGTTCTCTCGACACGTGTCGGGCATCTACGACATCTTGATGCCTGCTAGCTCCTTGGCGGGCCTAGGGTTTGTTTGGCCTTGCACTTGCAATATGGAAGAGGTGAAACGAGAAGCACGCGATGTTAAGGATCACGATTAGCAATACGGCGAAGGAAGAGTTATGGACCTTGCAGGGCCGCCTCGTCGAGCCGGGCGTTGCGCAGTTGAAGGCGTGCTGGCAGCAGCACGACACGGCCGAGGGGCGGCGGCGAGTGGTGAACCTTGACGACGTAACATTCATCGACAGCAGCGGTGAACGATTATTGCGGCAATTGGCAAACCAAGGCGCGCAATGTGTGGCCGGCGATGTGTACGTCCAACATGTCCTTGATCGCTTGAGAGGGAAAAGAAAATGACGACGTCAGAAATGAGTCCGGAAGAAGTAGTCTATGCATTTCTCGATGCCTACAACGCCAAAGATTTCGACGGTGCGATGGCTTTGCTCGCCGACGATTTCGTGACCGTTGGGGCGAGCACGAATTGGGACCCCATTCAGAAAGCTAGCTACCGGGACAAGTTGACATGCGCCGCGTTCGCATTTCCCGATAGCAGGTGGACGACGGCGAACATGGTGGTGTCGGGCGATACGGTTGCCGTCAGAGTGATTTGGACCGGCACTTTCATGCGGCCGTTGGCCTGGCGGGGACAGACGCGTCAGCCGACCGGCCGAAGCTATCGTGAACAGACGGTCTTGTTCTTCCGCATCGATGAGAACGGTCAGATCCGGGAACACAATCATTACGAGTACTGGGATTTCTTGAGGGAACACAGCGGGGCGAGGAGCGCCGCTGCCGCGTGAGATTGATACCGGCTTCGCCTACTTTGGAGCTTCTGATATCAGAGCAAGACCGGGTATGCGCGCAAAATGCGTCCGGTTGTTGGAGACCAGCGGCACGGCATGGCGTATGGCCAACGCCGCGATCCATAGATCGTTGTCTGCCAAAGCCTGCCCTTCTTTGCGCAGCCGTGTCTTCAAGCGAGCGTACGCAACCGACGTTTCGTGGTCGAGCGGTAGTATGAAAGCTGCGTCGAGGCGACGCTGAAGATCGGCAGTTCTCCGTTCACCCCAATCTCGCCAGAAGGCCCCGAATAGCAACTCGCCCACTGTGATAAATGAAAGAGCCGTCGTGGTCCGTTCCACGTGGCGGAGATAGGGCCGGCCACGCGGGTCGCCTGGTTCCATCAGATAGGAGAAGACATCTGTGTCGAGCAGCACGATGTCCAGGAGATCGCTCATCAAAAACTCTTAGCTCCGCGCGCGATAGATCTCCTTGACGAAGGCACCGATGTCCTCGCCAGGTGGGACGATTCCCGCGAAGGCCTGGGGATCGAATGGCTTTGCGCCGCGCGCACGAGCAAGTTCTTGGACGGTCTTGCTTTCCGTCTTGAGGTTGACGGGAAAAGACTTCGTACGATTCGGCCGGCGCGGGGCGTGAAGTCTTGCTTTCAATTCGACCTCCGAGTCACAGTATACGCGAAATATCCGCAAGGCACGTCGCTAAGGCGGGAAGAAAGGACCAGCTCCAGCAAATCTACGACACGGTTCGAGGATCGATGCCCATTTTTTTCATTCGCGTGATCAGCGTCGTGCGCTTCAAGCCCAAACGCGCGGCTGCACCGTTGGGACCGCCGACGCGTCCCTTGACTTCTTTCAGAACGCGCAGAATGTTTTCCTGCTCGCCGGCGTTTTCCGATCTTGCCGTCGCCGGTGGCGCGGCGCCGTTGGCCAATTCCGGCACCGCGATCGCCAACGTGCTGCTGCGCGTCAGGATCACCGCGCGTTCCACAAGATTCTGAAGTTCGCGAATGTTGCCCGGCCAGTGCCATTGCGTCAGCTTGCGCATCGCGGCGGCCGGAATGTTTTCGATTCGCTTGCCCATCTGCCGCGCGTATTTCTGGCTGAAGTATTTTACGAGCAAGGGAATGTCGTCCTGCCGTGCGCGCAGCGGAGGAATGGCAATCGGAAAAACATTCAGCCGGTAGAACAGATCGCTGCGAAATTGCTTCTCTTCGATCATCTGATCTAAGTTGCGATTCGTTGCCGCGACCAACCGGACGTCGACTTTCTTCGTCCGCGTGCTTCCCAGGCGTTCGAATTCGCCGTCTTGCAAAACTCGCAGCAGCTTCGGTTGAAGCTCCAACGGGATGTCTCCCACTTCGTCCAAAAACAAAGTGCCGCCGTCGGCAAGTTCCAGGCGACCCGTCTTCTGCGTGACCGCGCCGGTGAACGCGCCGCGTTCGTGACCAAAGAGTTCACTCCCGAGAAGGCCGGTTGGAATCGCGGCACAGTTCATCTTCACGAATGTCCGCTCTTTGCGGCGGCTGCGATCGTGAATGCCGCGGGCCATCAGTTCCTTGCCGGTGCCGGTTTCTCCCAGCAGGAGCACCGTCGAATCGGTCGGCGCAACCGTGTCGATCAGTTGCAAGACCTGGCGAAGCGCCGGACTTTGGCCCACGACCCCTTCCACGATTCCTTCAAAGTCGGCCGTGGTGCGAATTTCCTCTTCCAAATACAGTTTTTCCTGCGCAAGCTTGTCTTTCAGCTCGGCGATCTGCTTGTACGCCAGCGCATTTTCGACGGCAATCGCAACTTGTCCCGCGGCTTGCAGCAGAAAATCGACATCGTCCGGGGCGAACGAGTTCTCGAGTCTGCTGCCGAGGGCCAGAACGCCGAGCGTCCGGTTCCGGCTGATCAAGGGCAGGATGCAACTCGACACGATATTTTCAGCGCGAATGAAGTCCTTTTCTACATCATTCAGCATTTCGTCGTTCAGCCGCGCGATAAAGGGCTGACTGGACTTGAAGACCGTGCCGATAATCGAGTCCTCAATGGAAAACGACAAAGGAGGGTCGGTCTGTCGGTCCGGAAAGTCCATGCCGCACCGGCGTATTTGCTGCAGGTCCCCACATGGCAGCCACACACTGGCGCCTTCGCAATGCATGAGTTGACGAATGCTCGCGGAGATCGCGCGCAGAACTTCGCGCGGGTCAAGGTTCGAGACCGTGGCGTTGGTGATGTCCAGCAGGAATCTCAGCCGGTCGCGCTCGCGTTGGAGTTCCAGCACTCCATCCGACGAGTAGTCCAGCACAGGCGCAGAGCTCATCCTTTGCACCTCTCTTCAGATTGGATGTCGCACCTAACTTCAGAGTCGCACATTTTCCGACAATGTGTCGGAGTTTGTGTCGGACGCCTCGACACTTCGCTGCCGTCGCGCGCCGACATTGCCGTTCTTTTTCCATTGAGTCAATGGTTTATGGCGCGATCCCGCCTTTGGCATTCGCGGTGCCCTATCGACTGGGAACGGCAAGGAGGAAGTTGTCATGAATGTATCGTTCAAACAAAAGCTGGCCGCAGCGGCACTCGCGGCGGGAATCCTCGCGTCAATGCTCACTTTAGCGGGGTGTTCGAGGAACGCGTCCGCCAATGCGGGCCAGCCGCCGACAGTGGTGCAGGTCGCGACGGTCGAGCAACGCGACGTTCCGATCGATCGCGAATGGATCGGCACGCTCGACGGAAAAGTCAACGCCGCCATCAAGGCGGAAGTGAGCGGCTATCTGATGTTACAGAATTACACCGAAGGTTCCTTCGTCAGAAAAGGGCAATTACTCTTTGAAATCGATCCGCGGCCGTTTCAAGCGGCGCTCGATCAGGCGCAAGGACAACTCGCACAGGCCAAGGCGCAGGTGACGCAGGCACAAGCCAAGCTCGCGCAGTCGGTGGCGAATCAGGGACGAACGCAGCTCGACGTGGACCGTTACACGCCCCTGGCGAAACAGCAAGCCATCACGCAACAAGACCTCGACAACGCCGTACAGAACAACATCGCCGCCCAAGCGCAGATCGAAGCCTCGAAAGCGGATGTCGAGACGGCGCGCGCGCAAATCCAAGCGGCTACCGCCGCCGTGGACGCGGCAAAAGTGAACATCGGCTTCACGCACTTGATTTCGCCGATTGACGGAATCGCCGGACAGGCCCTCGTGCAGGTGGGCAATCTCGTTGGCCCAACGACCGGAACGATCACCACGGTGTCGACCGTCGATCCGATCAAAGCGAATTTCACGGTCGGCGAGCAGGAGTATCTGAGCTTGACGCGCGGCGCGGGCAATCTCGCAAAAATGCGACTCGAACTGGTTCTCGCCGACGGAAGCGTCTACCCAACGAAGGGCACGTTCTCGTTTGCCGATCGGCAAGTGGACCAAAACACCGGCGCGATTCAGTTGACGGGACTCTTTCCGAATCCCGGGAATCGATTGCGGCCGGGACAATACGGCAGGGTACGCGCTGCCACGGGCACAACAGCAGGTGCGTTGCTGATTCCGCAGCGCGCCGTGTCGGAACTACAAGGCAGCTATCAAGTGGTCGTTGTGAACAACACCGACACCGTGGACGTTCGCAAGGTGAAAGTCGGCGGACAAATCGGAACCATGTGGATCGTAACCGAAGGACTCCAGGCAGGCGAGCGCGTAGTGGCCGAGGGCGCGCAAAAGGTGCGTCCCGGCATGAAAGTCAGCCCGAAGCCTTTTGTGGAGGGCAACTAACATGTCTAAGTTCTTCATCAATCGTCCCATTGTCGCGATGGTCATCGCCATCATCACGTTGATTGTGGGAGGCGTGGCGATTTCGAACCTGCCAATCTCACAGTTTCCCGCCATCGTTCCGCCGGAGATTCAGCTTCAAGCGAATTACGTCGGCGCGGACGCCAAAACGCTGGAGCAGGCGGTTGCCACGCCCATCGAACAGCAAATCAATGGCGTGGACAACATGAACTACATGTACTCGTTGAACGCCACGGGTAGTTCGTCGACGACCATCGTCGTGGACTTCGACATCAAGACCGATCCGAACACGGATTTGATTCTGACGCAGTCGCGCGAGAATCTGGCGGCGGGCCAACTTCCGCCCGACGTGAACAGTTACGGCGTCACCATCAAGAAGTCGGTGACGGCTCCGCTGATGTTGGTATCGCTCTTCTCGCCGCACGGCACTCGCGACGCGCAATTCATGTCCAACTACGCGTTCATCAACCTCAACGATCCCATCGCGCGCTCCTACGGCATCGGGCAGACCACCGTTTTCGGCGCGGGCGAGTATGCCATGCGACTGTGGGTGAAGCCCGACCAGTTGGCCAAGCTCGGCATCACGGTCACCGACATCGTCAACGCGGTGCAGGCGCAGAACACGGTGAATCCCGCGGGACAAGTCGGCGGGGCCCCCGCGCCGAGCAATCAGCAATTCACTTATTCGGTGCTCGCGCAAGGCCGCCTGACTTCACCGGAAGAATTCGGCGAAGTGATCGTCCGCGAGAATCCCAATGGCGGAACGGTGCGCGTGAAGGATGTCGCGCGCATCGAACTCGGCGGTCAGGACTACAGCATTGTCAGTCGCCTGAATGGCAAGAACGCCGCGATCCTGGCGATCTATCAGTTGCCGGGATCGAATGCTGTGCAAGCGGCCGCCGGCGTACGGAAATTGATGACGCAGATGAAGCAAAGTTTCCCCGACGATATGGAATACGCCATATCGCTCGACCAAACCCAGGCCGTCACGGAGGGAATGCGGGAAATCATCGAGACGTTGCTGATCGCGATTGCGCTGGTGATCGCGGTCATCTACATCTTCTTGCAAGACTGGCGCGCTACGCTCATCCCTCTGCTGGCCGTGCCTGTGTCGCTCGTGGGCACGTTCATCTTTTTCCCGCTGTTCGGATTCTCCATCAACACGCTCTCGATGTTCGGGTTGGTGCTGGCGATCGGTCTCGTAGTCGATGACGCCATCGTCGTGGTGGAAGGCGTACAACGTCACATCGAAGAGGGTTTGTCGCCCAAAGACGCGGCGAGAAAAGCGATGGAAGAGCTGGCGAGTCCCGTGATCGGAATTGCGTTGGTCCTCTCGTCGGTCTTCGTGCCCACGGCGTTCATTCCCGGCATCACCGGCAGACTCTACCAGCAATTCGCCGTAACCATCGCGATCTCGGTGGTGCTGTCGGCGTTCAATGCGCTGACGCTCAGTCCCGCGCTGGCCGCGTTGCTGCTGCGCCCGAGGAAAGAGAGCGGCGGTTTGCTGCAGAGATTCTTCAACTGGTTCAACGGAGTTTTCGGCCGCGGCACCGAGCTCTACGTCCGCTTGTGCGGCAGTTTCATTCGGAAGGGCGCGCTGGCTTTCGTGGTAATCGCGGGCTTCGCGTTGGGCGCATTTTTCTTTGACCGCCATCTGCCATCGAGCTTCCTGCCCGATGAAGATCAGGGCTACCTGTACATCAACATGCAGCTTCCCTATGCGGCTTCCATCGAACGGACGCAAGCCGCATCGAAACAAGTGGAGGAGATCCTGGCCAATACGCCCGGCGTGCAGTACACAACGTCGGTGAACGGTTTCAGTTTGCTGAGCTTCGTGCGCACGTCTTACAACGCCTTCTACTTCGTCACGTTGAAGCCGTGGAGCGATCGCAAAACTAGAGCGGAACAGTATCAGGAAATCAAGGCGCGTCTGAACGGGCAACTCGCGAGTTTGCCGCAAGGAACAGCCTTCAATTTCTCGCCGCCGGCGATTCCGGGCGTTGGCACCTCGGGAGGATTTACGTTCGTCCTGGAAGACCGCGCCGGACGCGACGTTCAGTTCCTGGCGAACAATCTGGACAAATTCATTGCGGCCGCGCGCAAGCGTCCCGAAATCGGCGGGATCAGCACCACGTTTCTGCCGAGCGTTCCGCAGAAGTTCGTGAATGTCGACCGCGAGAAAGTTCTGAAGCAAGGCATTGCGGTCAACGATGTTTATCGAACGATTCAAGCTTTCATGGGCGGATTGTTCATCAACTACTTCAACGATTTCGGCCGCACCTGGCAGGTGTACATCGAGGCGGAAGCGCCGTATCGGTCGAATCTCGAGAACGTCGGACAGTTTTATGTCCGCAACAGCAGCGGCCAGATGGCGCCGCTCTCCGCGCTGACGAAATTCGAGTCGCGCAATGGACCCGAGTTCACCATGCGTTACAACGAGTATCGCTCGGCGCAACTCAACGGCGCCGCGGCGCCCGGCTACAGTTCCGATCAAGCCACCGCGGCGCTGGAACAGGTTTTCCACGAAACGATGCCCGCCGAAATGGGCTTCGACTACATGGGAATGTCCTATCAAGAGCAGAAAGCGCGCCAGGGACTTTCGCCATCGGTCATCTTCGGGTTCTCGCTGCTTTTCGTGTTCCTGGTTCTCGCGGCGCTCTACGAAAAATGGTCGTTGCCGTTCAGCGTTCTGCTGGGAACGTCGGGCGCGGTCTTCGGCGCGCTCTCGGTTTTGTGGTTGCGCCGCGCGGTGCTCAACGCCATCTATCCCGCGTACATGGTGCAAATCGAGAACGACGTTTACTCGCAAATAGGCCTGGTGATGTTGATCGGTCTCGCGGCGAAGAACGCGATCCTGATTGTTGAATTCGCCAAGGAGCGTTTTGAAAACGGGCAGCCGTTAGTGGAAGCGGCGCTCGAAGCCGCGAGACTTCGCTTGCGTCCCGTGGTGATGACCTCGCTCGCGTTTCTTCTGGGTTGCGTTCCGCTGTGGACGGCGACCGGCGCGGGATCGGTGGCGCGCCAGATCATGGGCTCCACCGTGATCGGCGGCATGCTGGCGGCGAGCAGCGTCGACATCCTTCTGGTTCCGGCCATCTTTTGTCTTGTCGAGAGAATTTCCGGCGCCACGCGGGCGCATGTGCCCGCGATCGCGCCGCAAACCCCGGCGACGGTAACAGGAGACTGAAAATGAAAAACCGATTCCTCGCACTCTTTGCAATCCTGGTAGCGGCGATAGTGATGGCAGGTTGCACGCTGGGACCGAATTACCGCCGCCCGGTGGTGGCAACGCCACAAAATTTCCGCGCGCCGGATCCTCTTCCCGCGCCGCAAGCGACGTCGCTCGCGGATCTCAAGTGGTTCGAAGTTTTCAAAGACGAGAAACTTCAGGACCTGATTCGCACCGCGCTCGCCGCGAATTACGATCTGCGCGACGCGGTGGTTCGCGTCGATGCGGCCCGTGCCAACCTGGGTATCACGCGCGCCGACCAGTTCCCACAACTCGGCGCCGGCGGCAGCATCGAATTCAATCGGCTGTCGCGCAACGGCCAGACCCCGCTGCCGGCGACGGTCCTACAGTCGCAGAACCGCACGTTCGGTCAATCGACACTGAACCTGCTTTCCTTCGAAGTCGACATGTGGGGACGGTTGCGGCGCGCCACCGAAGCGGCTCGCGCGAATCTGCTGAGCGCGGAGGAGAATCGCAAGGCCGTGGTGGTCACCCTGGTCAGCGACGTCGCCACCGATTATCTCCATTTGCGCGAACTCGACTACGAACTGGAGATTTCCCAAGCCACACTGGCCACGCGGCGGGATTCGCTCAAACTCACCACCGATCGCCAAAACGGTGGCGTCGCCACGCTGCTCGATCTGCGCGAAGCCGAGCAATTGGTCGATACCGCGGAGCAGACCATTCCGCAGTTGCAACAGCAGATCGAGCAAACCGAAAACCAAATCACGCTGCTGCTGGGACAGAATCCCTCTGGAATTATCCGCGGCCAGGATTTCATGAAACAAGAACTGCCGCCGGAAGTGCCCGCGGGATTGCCATCCACGTTGCTCGAACGCCGGCCGGATATTTTGGCGGCGGAGCAGAATCTGGTGGCGGCGAACGCCAACATCGGTGTCGCGAAGGCGTCGTATTTTCCACGAATCAGCCTGAGTGGATTTCTGGGTGGACAAAGTACGCAACTCTCGAGCTTGTTCAGCGGTCCGCACAGCGCGTGGAGTTTTGTGCCGCAGGTCTCACAGCCGATCTTCGCCGCGGGAGCGTTGAAGTCGGGCGTAAAACTCGCGCAAGCGCAGCGCGAAGCTGCGCTCATCCAGTATGAGAAAACGATTCAAACGGCGTTCACAGACGTTTCGAACGCGCTGATCGCGCACCAACGCGTCCGCGAGAGCCGCGAGAAACAGGAGGCGCTGGTCGCCGCGTTGCAGGATCGGAAGCGGCTGGCGTATGTGCGTTATCAAGGCGGCGTCGATACGCAACTCAACGCCCTCGACGCCGACCGCGATTTGTTCCAGGCGCAATTGAGTCTCGCGGAGATTCGCCTGAACGAATTGCTGAGCGTTGTCCAGTTGTACAAGGCGCTGGGCGGAGGCTGGAATTAGTAAGGTCCGATTGAAAGAGAACGGCGGACGGCCCCGAAGGACTCTGTGTGACGACTCAGCGCCGAGCCTGCGACAGCAGGCGGCAGCGTGTAGCCCAGAGCGCGTGCCGAAGCGCTTTTGGCTTCGGCAAAGCTCTGGGTCTGCGTCGGAGGAAAGGAAAGCCCACGACGTGGGCGACAGGACTTGGCGCTGAGCCTGCCGCCCACTTTGTGGGCTTTCAATTCTTGTAATCCGCGACCCAGGGCTGGCCCGCGAAAAAGCGCGCGGTCTGCGCCGCTGGGCTACACGCTGGCGCCTGCTGTCGCAGGCTCGGCGCTGAGTTGTCACCCAGACTGCTTCGGGGGCAAGTTTCCATCCAATAGAGCAAAGCACTCGGTGGGACACTACTGGGCGGTACCGAGCATTCCAATCATGCAATTCCGTGATACGCTTTCCGCTCTGCAGGAACGAATTGGTGGAATAGCTCTCGGGCGGTGCCCGATTCCGTGAGGTGATCCTTGTTAAATCGATTCCTTGGTCGTACGGCTTTGTTCCTTACCGCACTTGTCATGTATGCAGCAGCGCAGGCGCCACCTGCTCCGGTCAGCCCCAATCTGTACGAGGGCTTGCGTTGGCGCAACATCGGACCCTTCCACGGAGGCCGCATCTCGGCGGTGACGGGCGTGATCGGCGAAGCCGGCACGTTCTATGTGGGCGCGCCGCAGGGCGGCGTCTGGAAGACGACGAGCGCGGGGGCCACCTGGTATCCGATCTTCGATCAGGTGACCGAGGCCGACAGCATCGGTGCGATCCAGGTCGCGCCGTCCGACCCGAACACTATTTATGTCGGCACCGGCGATTCCATTCGTGGTTCCGACGGCACAGGCATGTACAAGTCGACCGATGCCGGTAAGACATGGAAGAACATCGGCCTAGGAGATACGACAAAAATCAACAAGCTGGTGATCGACCCACGGGACCCCAACCTCGTTCTCGCGTCCACAACCGCAGACTCGGGCGCGGGCGGCGTGTATCGATCGAGCGACGGCGGTAAAACTTGGGAGAACGTGCTGAAACCCCAGGGCGTGAACGGCACGCGTGACTTGGAATACGCCTTCGACATGCCGAATGTGATCTTCGCCGCGACGCAGGGCACAGGCGGCCGCGGATTCGGCACGGGTGGAGGGCGCGGCGGCGCTACCGAGCCCGCGAAATTGTACAAGTCGACCGACGAAGGGAAAACGTGGACGCAGATCACGACTCTGCCGTCGTACCCGGGCCGCATCAGCGTGGCGATCGCCATGCACACCAAAGGTCAGCGCATTTTCGTGGTCGGCAACCCGATCGAGAACGGCTCCGGCGTGTATCGGTCCGACGATGGGGGCGTGACGTGGAAGCACATGGGCAACGGCGAGACGCGCATCGGTAACGGGCAAGGGAATTACAGCTCCGGCATTTGGGTCGATACGCAAAATCCGGACATCGTGTACGTCGTCAGCGTTCCGCTCTACCGATCGACGGACGGCGGCAACACTTTCAAAATCTTCAAAGGCTCCCCCGGCGGCGAGGACTATCACTACGTGTGGATCGATCCGACCAACGGGCAGCGCATGCTACTCGGCGTCGACCAGGGCGCGACCGTAACGCTCGATGGCGGAAAGACGTGGAGCACGTGGTTCAACCAGCCGATCGGGCAGATCTATCACGTATCGACCGACACCCACTATCCGTACTGGGTGATGGGCGCGGAGCAGGATACCGGCGCGGTGATGACGCGCAGCCGCGGCGACTTCGGACAGATCAACGTGTTCGACGCATCCTTGCTTCCATCGTCGGAGTTCGGCACAATCACCGCCGATCCGCTCCACGCCGAGATCATCTACGGCGTCGGATACGGTGCAGGACAAGGCGGCAGCGGCCTCATCAAAATCAATATGACGACCGGGCAGTTTGGGAACGTGGCGCCGAATTTCGGCGTGGACTCGACGAAGTATCGCCAGGTCCGCGATTTCTGGAAGCGTTTCGACACGGCGTTCGAGCCCAGCGCGATGTACGTCGGCTATCAGTGCCTGCTCGTGACCCGCGACGGCGCCATGACGTGGAGCGCGTTCAGCCCCGACCTCACGACGGCGAAGGATCAGCCAACGGTCGCGTGCGGCACGCCCGTGCCAACGCCGCCCGCCCCAGCCGCGACGCCGGAGACCCCACCCCCGGCCGGTGTACGTCCCCCGGGACCTAGCCCCGCGATCGTCGATTTTTCACTCTCGACCGCCAAGAAGGGTGTGGTCTGGACCGTCAGCAGCAATGGACAAATCTACAACACGATGGACGCGGGCAAGCATTGGACGAACGTGTCCAACGTCACCGATCTCCCGGCCAACGCAGCATTCAACACCATTGAAGCCGGACACAACGATGCCGGTACCGCGTACCTTGCAGCCGCGCGCGCCGGGGGTGGCGGTGGCGGCGCGCCGAGCACGCTAAATGCGCCACTGATCTGGCGTACGCATGACGGCGGCAAGACATGGACGAAGATCGTGAGCGGTCTTCCGAGCGATGAACGCAACGGCAGTTGGGTGAACGTCGTCCGCGAGGACGCGCAGCAGAAAGGATTGCTTTTCGCCGGAACGGAAACCACTGTCTACGTCTCGTTCGACGATGGCGATCACTGGCAATCGCTGCGGCAGAACATGCCGAGCACGTCGATCCGGGACTTGGTGGCTCACAACGACGATCACATGAACGATCTCGTGGTTGCCACCTATGGCCGCGGCTTCTGGGTGCTCGACGACATGAGCCCGTTGCGAGAGATGACGAAGGCGCAAGCAATCGCGTCGGCGCCGGCGTATCTATTCAAGCCCGGCGACGCAATTCGCGCGCGGATCGACGTAAATTGGGATCAACCGATCAACCGTGAAGAACCGAACGCACCGAACGCCCCGTACGGTGCGATCATCTATTACCACTTGAGCCGTCCACCTTCGGGAGAGATGACGCTGCAGGTGTTTGATGCCGCCGGCAAGCTGGTTCGCACGATCTCGAGCACGCTGCCGCCGCCGATCCAAGGCGCGCTGTACGTCGACTCCTGGGTCGCGTCCCCGGAGAGCCGGTCGTTGGCCACGAATCCGGGAATGCACCGTATCAACTGGGATCTGCGATACGACGATCCACCGGCGTTCAACCACGACCTTCAGAACCAGATGAACGCGATCGCAGGCCTTGTGACGCCCGGCCCGCACGGTCCGCAGGCTTTGCCCGGCACGTACACACTGAAGTTGAACGTCGACGGTCAAACCTACACGCAAACGCTGCTGGTGCGGAACGATCCACGCTCGGGCGAGAGCGCGGGGATGATGGCCGCACTACGCGCGCAGAACAAGCTGACGCAACTCGCATATCAGGCGATGAAAGACACGTACGCCGGCAACGACGAAGTGGCTGCGATCCGCAAACAGATCGCCGCGCTGACAGGCGGGAAGGCGCCGGCCGATGTCGCAAAAGAAGCGAGCGCGCTCGACGCCAAGCTGGCGCCCTTCGGCGGCGCGAGCGAGCGCGGAGGTCGCGGCGGGTTCGGCGGCGGTGGCGGTGGATTCGGCGGACGCGGTGGAGCGCAGGCAACGCCGGGCGCCGTCACATCATTCACGTCGCTCAACGGCACCTTCAGTTCGCTCGTCAGCCTCATGCAAGTCGGCCTGGACATGGCGCCGACGCCCGCGCAAATCGACACATGGGAAAGCGGCTGCAAGAACTTCAACGAAACCGTCGCCGCATGGAGCAAAATGCAGTCGGGCGATCTGGCGGCGTTTAACGGGCTTTTGACCAAGTCCAACCTGCCAGGGCTGACCATCGCGCCGACAAAGCTCGTCGCGCAGGCCTGCGCGTTTGCGCCGGCTGAACGATCGAAGAAATGAAGTCCACGGAATGTGGCGGACGGACTCGGATGGCCGGCAATACACCAAGTTTTGTCGAAATTGGCGGCCCCGAGAGCATTATGACCGAGTAGATGGAGGTCCCTGGTATGACGACGCGCGAAGCGCTCCACGAACTCATCGAACAGCTTCCCGACGCGCAAGCGGAACTCGCTCGCACGTGGCTCGAAGACCTCTGCGACGCTTCGGACGAGGATGGGCCTCCGCTCGATGCCGAAACACTGGCGGCACTGGACCGTGGTCTCGCTGATGTTGCGGCGGGCCGCGTGAAGCCTCTCGAACTTTACGAGCGTGAACGCAACTTGTGAATTTCCGCATCAGCGTTGCGCGGGACGCGGAGAAGGTGATCCTGCGGCGTCGATCAAGGCCAGTCCGTCCCCCTGGCTTTTTGGGGAATGCAGTTAGGCTCGGCCTTTGTTACATGTGTAAGGGCTCGCCAAACATTTTCAACAGCCATCTGAGGTGCGGGAACCGCAGGAAATTGGCTCTCGCGCCTCGTGCCCCCGTCGGCGCAGGAGTCTGAACGTTCTGCTCTGTTCATCTCTGGTTTAGTTAGCAACCCTTAGAATCTGGACGTGGACCACGTGAAGGGAGCTCCTTGCGCGATACTCTTCTGAAAATTCACCGCTACGTAGCGTTGGGCGTCAGTCTGATCCTGCTGGTCGTTGGAACGACCGGATGTTTGTTGGTTTTTGAGCTCCGTATGGATCGCTGGCTGGATCCCGACGTTTCCTATGCCGCGTCGCAGGCCCCGCCGATTCCCATCGCTCAGGTTCTGGCTTCGGTTGAAGGCAAATTTCCCGGCCAGAAGATTACGGAGATCAACCCGGGCGCCCCGGGTGAGTCCACCATGGTCCGGACGAGCGGCGGCCTACGCGTGTTCGTAGATGGGTCTGGCAAAATATTGGGAACACGGACGGGAGAGCCGCTGTCATTCTGGGTGCGACACGTTCACCGCGAATTGATAGGCGGCAAAGCGGGAGCCTTCATCGTCAACATCGCCTCGGCTCTGTTGGTCCTCCAAAGCCTGTCCGGGTTGTACTTGTGGTGGCCCCTTAAACGCGTGGGAGTGAAGTGGGACGCGTCATGGACCAGAGTCAATTTCGACCTTCATCACGCGGTGGGATTTTTTTCCAGCGCGCTGGTTTGCGTCATTGCGGTGACCGGTCTCATCAAGGCCTACGGCGACCAATTGCAGCCCTTCTTCGATCGCGTCACAAACTCTCCGGCCATGACGCGCGCACTCTCCTCGAAGCGGCCGGCCGGCACGACCGTTTCCCGAATCACCGTGGATGACGCCGTGGCGTCGGCCAAGTCGCAGCTTCCGGGCGCGGCGATCGGCCGCATCGCGCCGCCGAAAGGCAAGGACGGTTCGTGGGTGGTGACGATGAAGTTTCCCGGCGATTCCACCGCACCAGGACGAAGCTGGGTAGTGGTGGATCAATACAGCGGGCAACCGCTGGCGACGCTCGACTCCCGGACGGCGCCGCTGGGCAGCCGGATTCCCATTGTCAATCGGGCGATTCACGTCGGCGGGCTGTACGGATGGCCGTCGCGTCTGCTCGCGTTTCTCACCAGTTTGGCTGTGCTGATTCAAACCATCAGCGGATTCTGGATGTGGTGGCGCAAGCGCGCCACGCAACCGGTGGAAGCCCGTGTCGTCCGTCCCGCCGAGGTGAACGTGTGAGATCGCTCTACTTCGCACTGGCCTTTCCCGCGCTACTCTTTTTCCAGGCGCAACTGAACGGGTCTCAGGAGCAACCGAACGGGCCGACGAGTCTGGTGATCTCCTATCGCGCCAAACCGGAGTTGCGCGCGAAATTCCTGGAATACATGGAAACGTCGGGCGTTGCTCAGTTTGAAAAATGGAAGCAGGCCGCGGTCTATCGCGACTACCAAATCCTCTACAGCGCCTACGCCGCGGGAAGCGCCTGGGACCTGGCGGTGATCCTGAACTTCGACCATTATTCCGATACCGAACGCTGGCAGGAAATCGAGAAACACTGGCCCGGCGGGCTCTCTCCGGAAGCGCTAGCCATGGCCGCGCCGCAAAGCTCCACGCTCGCCGATTTGGTGGCGCACGCGGACGGAAAGCGCGACACGTCCAAAGCTGTCTACATGCTGCTGCGCTACGAAGTGCTGGTGGATGCGGGGCGATATCTCAAGTACGTGGACGGCTATGTTGCGCCACAGTTCAAAGGATGGCTGCGCGAAGGCGCGCTCACCGGATATTGGATCTATGTGCCGCAAAACCCCGGCGGTCCGTGGTCCGCGTTCATGGTGCTGGAATACGCCGACAGTCAGGCGTTGGGCCGTCGCGAGGTTGTGAAGAACAAGGTGCGCGCGGAGCTTGCGGCCGGCGACCCCGTGTGGAAAGCCTTCAGCGACGACAAGACGGCCGTGCGCAAGGAACTGGAAGCGTCCGTATACCGTGCGATTCGTCATTAGCGTTTCATCGTGGGTTTATCTTGAGCAGGATATAAACGGTGCCCATGAGAAAACTCCTTGGAACTATTGCGATCCTCAGCTTGACCCTGTTGGCGCTGAACCTCATGGCGGAAGACGCGCCGAATCCGAAATATGCTCCCGCACAAGCCATCGCCGACAAAGTGGTGAAGGACCATCCTGAGGTGCTGGTCATCGCCATGCACGTCACGCCGCCCGGCGGCAAGGAGAACGTGATCGTGGCGTCGCGCTTCACCACCGCGCCCGGCAAAACCGAAATCCAGCGCATAGGTAAAGTGGCCGACGAAGATGACATGCGCGTGGTCAAGACGGGCAAGGCCAATCTGGAAGTGAATAAGACCGGCGATCGCTTCGAGGTGGAAGCCGCCATGCTCGACGGCGCGGGCAAGATCGTGGGCGCGGTGGGAATCGTGTTTCCCTACAAGGTGGGCGACGACAAGAAGGCGCTGGAAAAGAAAGGCCTGGCCATCCGCGACGAAATTCGCAAGCAGACGCCGACTCTCGCCGCCTTATTTGCGAAGTAGGTTAGTCCTCGGCCACGCCATCGGCGCAAAGCATGTATCCTTCGCCACGACGCGTGCGCAGCAATGGTGGATCGAAGCCGGTGTCCACCTTGCGGCGCAGACGGCGGATGTAGACCTCGATCAAATTGGAACAAGGATCGTAGGCTTCGTCCCAAACGTGTTCGGAAATCTCCTCGCGATTTACCAACTCGCCGGCGCGCCGCGCCAGGTATTCCAACAACGCGTATTCTTTTGCGGTCAAATTGATCCGCTTTCCCGCGCGACTTACTTTGCGGGCCCGCACTTCGATGCGCAGATCTCCCACTTCGATTGTCTCCACGTGCGGCGTAGGTCCACGGCGCAGCAGCGCGCGCACGCGAGCCAGCAATTCGCGATACTCGAAGGGTTTGATCAGGTAGTCGTCGGCGCCGGCGTCCAATCCGGTGATGCGATCATCCACGCCGTCGCGGGCCGTCAACATCAGCACAGGAGTGTTCGATCCGGCGGCGCGAATTTCCTGGCAAACTTTGATGCCGCTTTTCCGCGGAAGCATCAGGTCAAGGATGATCAAGTCGTAGGGAGTGACGGCGGCCTTGAACTCGGCCTCTTCGCCGTCGCCGGCGACGTCCACGGCATAGCTCTGTTCGCGCAGCCCTTGGGACAACATTCGGGCTGCTGCCAACTCATCTTCCGCAAGCAGAATTCGCAAGGCGCCTTCCTTGCGGGGCATTGTAGCAGGTTGCGGAGGGGATTGCATGAGTGTTTACCTCGCGCTTTTTAACATCGATACACCGGATGCACAGGAGGAAATGAACACCGCGTCCCATCCTGTACATCCTGTCGGTCGATGTGAAGAACCCGTCACGCCGGTTCCGCGACGGCCGAAGGCGCTGCTTCACGCGATGAACCGTTCGACGACCACAATGTGGCGATCAGCCCAACGGCCGCGGCGCACGACAGCCACACGCCGGGCATCGCTTTGTTGTGCGTCGCTTCAATCAAATAAGTGGCGATGGCCGGCGTGAATCCGCCGAACAGGGCCGTCGCGAGGCTATAGGCCAGCGAAAATCCGGAGGCGCGCACGTCCGGCGGCATGATCTCGGTCAGGTAGACGACCATCGCGCCGTTGTAACTGCCGTAGATGAAGGAGAGCCACAACTCTACCATCAGCAAACGCGAGAAAGACGCGCTGGCCACCAACCACAGCAGCGCCGGATACGCAGTCAACAGCGCCAGCACCGTAAAGGCGATCAATAACGGACGACGGCCCACTTTGTCAGAGAGCGCGCCCATCAACGGCAACCAGATGAAGTTTGAGATGCCCACGCAGAGCGTCACGATCAAATTATCCTTATCGGCCAAGTGCAACGCGGTCTTTCCAAACGTGGGTGTGTAGGCGGTGATGAAGTAGAACGACACGGTAGTCATAGTAACCAGCATCGTTCCCATCAGCACCAGTCTCCAGTTGGCCGCGACAGAGCGGAAAATCTCCGAGGTCCCGGGATGACGCTTGCGCGACTGAAATTCATCGGTTTCCGCGAGTGACCGGCGAATCAGGAAGAGAAACGGAATGATCAGGCAACCCACCAGCAAAGGGATCCGCCAACCGAAGTCGTCCATTTGGCCCTTGTTCAATTGGGAGTTTAGGAGCACTCCCAGCAAGGCCGCAAAAACCACCGCCAACTGCTGGCTGGCCGATTGCCAGGCCACGTAGAATCCCTTGTGACCGGGAGTCGCGATCTCCGAAAGGTAAACCGAGACTCCACCCAACTCCACGCCTGCGGAAAATCCTTGTACCAAACGCCCGGCCAACACCAAGACCGGCGCGGCGATGCCGATGGCGGCATAACCAGGTACGCAGGCAATGGAGATGGTGCCGATCGACATCAGCCCCAACGTCAGAATCAATCCGGCGCGGCGGCCGCGTTTGTCGATGTACGCGCCCAGAATCAACGCGCCGAGCGGGCGCATCAGGAAGCCCGCACCAAAGGTCATCAGCGCCAGCATCAGCGAAGCGAATTCGCTGCCCTTGGGAAAAAAAGTGCGTCCGATGGCCGCGGCATAGTAGCCGAAGACCATGAAGTCGTACATCTCCAGAAAATTGCCGGAGGCAACCCGGATGACGTTTTTGATTTTGTTTCTGCGTGCTTCTGACGTCACAATTTCCTCGCTTTACTCTTTCAACTTATTTTCCCACCACCAACACGACGAACGGCCCAGGCTTGTACATACCGCGCTTCGCGCTGGGCGGTCCTGTCGCCGTGGAAGGCACGCCTTCCGCGGTCGGCAGGAAGATGCGTCCGCCCGCGGCGTCCAATGCATGGGTTTTGGCGCCGCGTTGCGTGGCGATCGTGTCCACTAGCGTGAACTTGTCGGCGGAATCTTCATGGACCACAAAGAGCTTGCCGTCGCCCGTGGAAGTGTAAGCGAGTTTCTTGGCCGGATCGAAACTGGTCGCGTCGACGTGCTCGCCGATGGGGAACGTAGTGACTACCGCGCCGGAATCAGCGTTCAATACCAGCAGCTTCTTGTTCCCGCATCCGATAAAGAGGCGACGCGTCTCGCGATCCATGGCCATACTCGACGGCTCGTCGCATCCCGCCAGCTTGAAGCGCTTTTTCACGGCCATCGCTTTGGGATCCACCATCAGCGTTTCGTTCTTGTCCTCGAGATTGACCCACACCGTCCCTTTGCCGTCGCCGGCGATATATTCCGGCGCGCCGCCCAGCGCGATCGGACCCACGGAGCGGGCGTTGTTGGGATTCGCGAATGGATCGATCACGGTCATGTCGTTGCTGTCGCCATTCGACACCAGCACGCGGCGCGATCCTTCGTCGTAGACAATCGCATCTGGCTTGGTGCCGGTCGGGACATGGCCGACGACCTTTAGCGTCTTCAGATCGAACTCGATGGCCGAGTTGATTCCGTCGGCGGAAATGTAGCCCTTGCCCGCTTCCGGAACCAGCGCGATGCCATGCACTCCGGGCGTCTTGGGAATTTCACCGACGATTTTTCCCGACGAGGCGTCCAACACATTGACCGTGGTTTGATGAGCGACGAACAGCCGCCCACCCGTCGCGTCGTAGGTGATGTAGTCCCAAGTGCCTTCACCGGGAACCGGAAACTTCTTGCTCAGTTTCAGGCCGGTCTCTGCCGCGTAAGCAACTGCGGCCAGGATCACCAACAGAATCAATTGTCGAAAACGAATCATGAGCTAATCCTCTAGAAAAAGATTTTCAAGGCAAACTGGATCTGCCGGGAAGTGGTGGACGTTGAGTTCAGGAATCCCGCTGACGCGATCGGGTTCAGCACCGCCGTCGCGCCTTTTCCAGACAAGCCGAACAACTGCGCGCTGGCCGCGGTGGGCGGGCTGAAGTTGGTGTGATTCACAATGTTGAACATCTCGGCGCGGAACTGGATGCGGAACTGCTCGGAAACCTTCGGCACCGCAATGTTCTTCACCATCGACCAATCCAGATTCATCAGTCCCGGCCCGACAATTTCATTGCGTCCGCCATCGCCCAAGCGGGTGATCGGCGTGGGCGCGGCGAAGCACTGGAGTTTGATGTAGCTCGTGGGGTTGCCGGGATTCACCGGATTCCCGCAACCCGGTGAGTTCAGACGGTCGGGGAAGTCGTACGGCACGCTGCTGTTCAATCCCAGGGCGTCGCCGGAGATGGCCGCGGTGAACGGCAAGCCGTCCGATACTTGCAGGATCGTGCTGAATTGCCAACCGCGCTCCAGCCAGTTGAGCGGCTTCACCGTCGTCTTCCATTCGGGAACTTCCCAAATGCCGTTGATGGTGGCGATTCGGCCGTCATTGAAATCGGAGGGCGCCTTGCGTAGGTGCGAATCGAAAATCGGCAAGCTCGAGACGCTGTTGGTGTACGCGGTTTGGATCGACGCCGAAGACGTATCCAGACTCTTCGACCACGTGTAGGCGCCCTGCACCTGCCAGCCGTGCGCCAGGCGCTTCTGCACGCGCATTCGCAACGCATCGTAGGTGGACGATACTTGCCAGAACAGCGCCGTGACGTTGCCGACAGTCGGCAGCGGCTTGGTCCCGCTGCCTTGCGGCAGCGGCCAGACGTAGCCCGCCGGCGTGAGCGTCGGCTGGACGTCGTTAATGTCGCTCGAAATGAACGGCGAGTGGACGCCGTGCGAACCGGCATAAGCCACTTCCACGATCAAGTCCTGCTTCAGGGCGTGTTGAATATTGAAGTTCCACTGCTGCACGTAATTCAGTTTGGGATTCTGCTCGATGAAAGCCGTGCGCAACGCGCCCGCGGCCACCGAGGCATAGAGATTGTTGGGAAACGATCCCGTTCCCAGCGTAGTGCTCGATCCTTGTTCCAGATAGGGAGCCGAAAGCGAGGACAGCAGCGACATTTCGTAGGTCAACGGCAGGGAATCGTAGATTCCAAAACCGCCCCGGAAAACCGTTTTGCCGCTGCTGAACGGCGTCCACGCAAAGCCGACGCGCGGCGAGAAATCGAGCTTCGTCGGATTGTTGAAATACGGCGATCCAATGTGAATCACCGGCGAACTGAGCGTGGTCAGCGTCGCCAGCCGGTTGTGCTCTTCGGTGGGCACGCTGGCCATCTCGTAACGGATTCCAAGATTCAGCGTCAAGTTGTGGCGTACGCGCCAGTCGTCTTGCAGGTAAGCGCCGAAGATGGACTGCCGTTGTCCCAGTGGAGTGCCGGTGCCGGGGACGTTGGCCGAAAAACCGGTGGGCTGATTTTGCAAGAACCCCGCGATGGAACCAAAGGTCGCCGTACCGTTGGAAGCGCCCGCGCCTTGGGCGTTGGAATAGAGACGCTCAAAACCCGCGCCCATCTTCAGCGAGTGGCTGCCGCGGGTCATGGAAAGATCGTCGTAGGCTTGGTAGGAGGTGTAGTTGAAGTGATAATCGCCGATCGCTCCCACGCCGCCGAGGAAGAGCGTGTACCCGCCGATGTTGATTTGCCCCAAGTTGCGGCCGGGCACGAATCCCAGCGAGGGATCGGACGCCGCTGGGTTGATCGCGGCGATGGACGCCACCTGCTCGGCGACCACGCGGTTCACGCCAATCCGCGCGAAGTTGATCACAGTCGGCGAGAAGATGTGGCTCTCTTCGATATTGGCGGTTTGGCGGCGCGACAACGTGCCATCGAGCACGAAGTCGTAGGCGTCCGGCCCGTTTGTGTCGCCCCGGTCGATCAAGTAGGTTCCGTGCACCAAGTCCTTGTCGGAAAAACGGTGATCCAATCGAGTAGTGAAGAAATTCTCGTGGGTGATGTTCTCCGCGCTGAAGGCAAAAGTGCCCGCATCACCTTTCGTTCCGGAGTTGGGCAGCGGAAAGAGAGCCAGATAAGGCGCCACCTTCGGATCCACCTTCACCGTTCCGGCCACCAGGATTCCATTGTGCGCGTTGGCGGAAGGCACCGTATCAACCGTGCTGACACCCAAACCTTGTTGCACTCCTTCATAGTCCAAGAAGAAGAACGTGCGATCGCTGTGGATCGGACCACCGACCGATCCTCCGAACTGATTCCGCTTGAAGGGCGGAATGACCGCGGGATCGAAAAAATTGCGCGCATCCAGCGCGCTGTTGCGGAAAAACTCGTAGCCCGATCCATGAAACTGGTCGGTACCCGATCGGGTGACCGCGTTGATGACGCCGCCCGACGTTTTGCCATAATCGGCTGGCGCGTTGCTGGTGACCACCGAAAATTCCTGGATCGCATCCACACCCAAGCTCACGCCCAGGACGCTGGCCGGTCCACTGCCGGCATAGTCGTTAAGGCTGACGCCATCGAGACGATAGTTGTTCTGCTCCGGCCGGTTTCCGCCGATCGACATCATCTGTCCCAAGCCACGATTGCCGCGCGTGTTGGCGAGTCCCGCGCCGACAGCGGCCTCGGTGCGAATAATCGCGACTCCGGGTTGCAATGCCGCAAGGCTGGTCCAGTCGCGGCCATTCAAAGGAAGTTCGCGAACCGTTTGGCCATTGTTGACCGCGCCGATGTCGGACGACGCCGTCTCTACAACGGGGGCGTCCCCCCGCACCTCTACTTTCTGCTCGGTTGCACCGAGGCTGAGTTGGACATCGATCACCACCGAAGCTCCTACTTCGATCAAGATTCCGGGATGCTCCGTGGTCGAGAAGCCGTGCATCTGCACGGTCAGGCGGTAGGTGCCGGGCGTCAGATTGGGCGCGCTGTACAAACCTGACGAACTGGACTCCACGTGGCGAACTTCATGGGTGTCCATCTTCTCAATGGTGATGGCCGCTCCTGCCACCGCCGCACCTGTGGGATCGGTGACGGTTCCCGACAACGAACCTCCCGAAAGTTGCGCCGCCGCCGCGGACGCGACTAAAAGCAAGGCCAATGGCAAAGTGAATCGCAACATATCTTGAACCCCCAAGCATCGTTGATCGGGCCTGATTGTAAGTGAGCCAAGCTGAACGCAAGATGAATCGAAGCCGGCCGGAAGTTCATATTGGGTTCATGTCCTCCCTGTTACCTTGGGCGTCCGGAGAACCGTCACCCTATGAAAACCGTTGTTTCGTCGTTGCTGACCGGGCTTTTGGCCGCCGCTCTCGCGGGACAAACCAAGGCGCCGGAGACCAAATCCGCGCCGAAAGCCGCAGCCGCCACATGGAAGCCGGCGGGCAAGATCTACGCCCAAAAGCTGGTGGAAGATGCTCTCGAAAAACATCCCGACTTGTTGATCTTCGTCTTTCACGTCACGCCTCCCGGAAAAACCACCAACGTGATCATCGCCTCCAACATCGGTCGCATTGGCAAAGTCGGCGACGAAGACGATCTGCGCGTGATCAATACCGGCAAGCCCAACCTGGAAGTGAATACCTACGGCGATCACTTCGAAGTGGAAATGGCCGAAAAAGACTCGGCCGGCAAGACGATCGGCGCGCTGGCCGCGGTGTTCGCCTACAAAGACGGCGACGACAAAGAGAAACTGCATCAGAAAGCCGAAGCGATCCTTGCGGAGATCGAGAAACAAGCGCCTACCAAAGCCAAGCTGTTTGCACCTGTCAAATAGGGGAGACCATGAAAAAACTAACTGTGCTGTTGGCGTTTGCCACGCTGTCCCTTTTCGCGCAGGATTCCAAGCATCCGGCGTTTCACGAAACGAATCACGCGAAGGCCCCGGCAGGCCTCGCCGCCTACAAGCCCGTGAAGGGCTTGTCCGGCCAGCTTCGCAGCGTGGGCGCCGACACGATGGAGCAGATCACCAAGAACTGGCTGGAAGGCTTCAACAAGCTCTATCCCGACGTGAAATTCACCATGGAAGCGAAAGCCAGCGGCACGGCGGGACCGGCGTTGGTGGACGGAACCGCCGATATGGGACCGGTTGCGCGCGAGATGTTACCGAACGAGGTTGAACCGTTCGTCAAGAAGTACGGCTACAAACCCTTCGCCGTGCGCGTGGCCGGCGGATCGTACCGGACGCCCGGGAAGACGCATGCGATCACGTTCTTGGTGAACGCCAAGAACCCGGTCGAGAAGCTGACCTACGCACAACTGGACGCGATGTTCTCCTCGACGCGCAAGCGCGGCCACGCCGATATCAAGACGTGGGGCGAGGTTGGCGTGAAGGGCGAGTTCGCCGACAAGCCGATCCACCTGTGGGGACTGATTCGTCCCAACGGCATCGCCAATTTCGTGCAAGAGCGCGTGCTCAGCATCAAACCGGACGACTTGGGCGAATACAAGAGTCCGATCACCGAGCGCACCACCGTCGGCAACCTGCCGGCGCTGGACGCAATCGCGCAAGGTGTCGCGGGCGATCCGTATGCTATTGGATATTCCGGCTTCAGCAATGTGACGCCGGAAATCAAGGCGGTGGCGTTATCGATCGGTGACAACGGTCCGTTCTACAAAGGAACGTTCGAAGAAGTGGCGGCACAGAAGTATCCGTTGAGCCGCGTGATCTACATCTACGTGAATCGCGCGCCCGGGAAACCGCTCGATCCGAAGATCAAGGAGTTTCTGAAGTACGTCCTCAGTAAGGAAGGTCAGGCGGTGGTGGAACAGGAAGGCGTTTTCTTGCCGTTGCCGCTCGAGTTTGTGAAAGAGGAGTTGAAGAAGATCGAGTAGGCGTTTGCTCGGCTAGTGGGCTGTCTGCGAGTAGTCGATAGGGCATTGGATTGCGCGCGGGGACATGCGCCTTGTATCAGGGCACGGCTTCAGCCGTGCCGACCTCGTTTCATTGCTACTGGGCTTTAGCCCCTGTGTCTGGCGTGCGCAGCGGCTAAAGCCGATTCCTCTTCCGCGAGCATGCGGCACGGCTAAAGCCGTGCCTTGATACAAAACCGCGCTCGTTTACGCGATCGACAGACGGGCAAGTCAACCGCAAAACTGTCCTTTCGGTTTCATCTGAGAACTCAGTCCAACTTGGCGCGTTCCTTCCAAACCATCGCCGAAGTCAGCGGTAGGTAAATCTGCTGTCGCGACACTTCGGCCTGTCCTTCACGGCTCAAAATGTAGCGCATGAATTCCCGCACCAACGGACTCGCCGGTTTGCCGGGCGCGCGATTCACGTAGAAGTAGACCGTGCGCGTCAACGGATACGTGCGATTGGTCACGTTCGCCTTGGTCAATTCCACATAAGTACCGCGCTCGTCCGCCGCCAACGCCAGCGCCTTCACTTGCGCGGTCTTGTGGCCGAAGCCGCAGAATGCGATGCCTTCCGGATCGGCGGCCAAGTCTCGAACCATCAGGTCGCCGGCGTTGGCCGATACTTTTCCGTCGGGCGTGTTGACGTTGGCGTATTCGTGCAGATTGCAATTCCACAGGTGCTTCCCGCCGAGCACTTTTTGTTCGAAGAAATAGCCGAGACCCGTGTTGGTCTCGTATCCGTACGGATGAATCGGACGTTTGGCCCATTCGCCCGTGGCTCCGAGATCGCCCCACGTCGGTGCGACGCATCCGGAAGGCGCGCGAGCGCCGCAGCCGAAGGCGCGCGCCACTTGCGGCAGCGTCAGGCGCGAGATGGGATTGTCCTTGTGTACGAAGATCGCAAAGGCGAAGGTTTCGAGCGGTACGTTGAAACTCGCCGTCGCAACGGACAGCTCCGTGGCGTCGTATCGGAAGACGCGGCGAAAGGCGATCGACTCCATGGGGATAATCTCGCGGCCCATCAGCGCGATGTCGGCAGTTTCCAGATACAATCCGGCGATGGCGTTGGCCGTGCCAAGCATCTTGTCTTCGAATCGCACACCGGGATGATAGCGGCGAAAGCCCTCTTCCCAGAATTTCAGAATCGTCTCCATGTGATAGTTACCGAGCGTGCGGATCACGCCCTCCACCGGCCGCTCCGGCTTATATTCCGGCATTGGTGCGGCGGCATCTTGCGCCAAAAACAACAGAGCCACGAGAAATGTAGTCATGGCTTAATCCAATAGCGCCCGGCTGCGCGCGGCTTGCGATTCGCGCAGCGGAAGATAGATTGCCTGATCGAGCACGATCCTCTGTCCTTCACGGCTGAGCACGAAACGCAAGAATTCCTTCAGCGCGGGATTCACCGGTTTCGCCGGATCGCGATTGAAATTCAGGAAAACCAGGCGCGACAGCGGATACGCGGCCGCGGCCACGTTTTCATAGGTCGGCGCGTAAGCCTCGCGGCCCTCTGGCGCCAAGGCCAACAGTTTTACCGGCGCATCGACATACGCCAGTCCGGCATAGCCGATGCCGTAGCGGTCAGCGGCCACGCGGCCGGCCAGCGGGAAAACCACTTTGTCGAACGAGATGCCGTCGCGCCATTCGCCGCGTTTTCCCGGCACGCTTAACACGCGCTGGCGCACAAATTCTTCAAAGCCGTTCCACGGCTGCACGCCGTATGCGTGAATCGGCTTGTCGGCCCATTCGCCCGTCAATCCAAGATCGCCCCACTTGGTGATCGCCGCACTGCCGCGATGTCGCGTGGAGGAAAGCATGCCGTCGAGCTGCGCGAAGGTCAGCTTTTCGATGGGATTATCTTTGTGGACGAAAAAACCAATGGCGTCGAGGAATCCGAAATGGCGATACGTTCCGCCGCAGATCGGCACACTCAATGGATCGTAGTGGAACGCGGCGCGGAAACCGGTGATGTCGTCGGGACGCAGTTCGCGCGACACGAAGACCAGATCGAGGTTACCCTTCACCAATTCCTGTGCGCCCAAACTGCCCGCGTAGGGCGGCGCCACATCAATCTCGACGCCGGGATAATACTTGCGAAACGCCTCGATCCACTTCGCGGCGAGTCCCGGCAACACGTCCGATGACGCCGCCTTGAACTTCGCGGTGAGTTTGCGATCGGCGTGCGGCTCATACGCCTGCAGCGCGGCGTCCAGCGTTGGCTGCAGGATTTCCGGCACAGGCAGCTTGCGGCCGTTGGCGCGGCCCGCGGCGGCTTCGGCGTCGGTTTGCGGCTTGTTGGTGGGCAGCGCCGGCGTGACCCATTGCACCATCGATTGCCCGTACAAACCGGCCGCCGCCAGCAAGGCGAATGAGGCCAAAAGCGTTTTTCGCATAGCGAGATCCCCTTTAACGCTGCGCAGTCTATCTCGGTCCAGCTTAATGCAGCATGAACAGGGAGCCATGCCATCCCGCTGTACACTACTCTGGTGCGCCGCTTATCCGTCTTGTTGTCCATGCTCGCCGCCATTGCCTGCCACGGCCAAGCCACCATCCGCGTTTGGGGCAGCCCGCAGATGAGTGGTGTGATGCGCCTGTGGGAGCAAGGCTTTCAGAAGCATCATCCCGAAATCGACTTTCACGACGAACTCCACGGAACCGCCTCGGGCATCGCAGGATTGTACACCGGCGTCGCGGACCTCGCGCTGATGGGCCGCGAGATTTGGCCGGCGGAAACGTTGGCGTTCCAAACGGTATTTCCCTGGAAGCCGGTGGAGATCGAGGTAGCCACGGGAAGTTACGACATTCCGAAGTCAACATATGCGCTGGTGATTTACGTCCACAAATCGAATCCGCTAACGAAACTGACCCTGGATCAGGTGGCGGCGGCCTTCGGATCGAAAGCGCGCACATGGGGCGATCTCGGAATCGGCGGAGAGTGGGCCGGCAAGGCGATCCATCTGTACAATTTCGACTACGACAACGACAAAGCGCTGTTCTTTCGCCGTCGCGTGCTTCAGGATGGCTACCGTTGGGACAGCGCGACGAAGGAATTCGCCAATCAGACCAACGCGCGCGGCGAAACCATCGACTCAGGACAGTTGATTCTCGACGCGCTGGCGCGCGATCCGTTGGGGCTGGCCGTTTCCAATCCGCACTACGCCAATCGCGATGTGAAAGCGCTGGCGCTTGATGGCGTAACCGCCAGCGTCGAGACGGTGCGTTCTCGCGCCTACCCGCTGACGCGCGCGGTCTACATTTACCTGAATCGCGATCCCAAGCAGCCGCTCGATTCGAAGGTCGGTGATTTTCTCAGTTACATCCTCAGCGCCGAAGGACAGCAAGACGTAGCTCGCGAGGCAACGTACCTGCCGCTAACGCAGGAGGTGATCGCCGCGCAACTGCGTCAATTAGGTGTTGCCGTTCGGTAGAATCGGTAACACCGCGACGAAAACGCTGCCCGTTGAATCGGAACGTTCCAGCGACAAACTTCCGCCATGCGCCTGGGCGATCGACTGCGCGATCGCCAACCCCAAGCCCGCGCCGCCTCCGATGCTGGGATCGCTTGGGCGCGAGCGTGGTTTGTCCACGCGAAAGAAACGCTCGAAGACGCGCGCTTGCGATTCCGGAGGAATGCCCGGTCCGGTGTCGCTGACGGAGACAACGTAGGCGCCGTTCTCGCCATGCAAATCCACGGTGACTTTTCCTCCGGCGGGCGTGTACTTCACGGCGTTGTCCAGCAGGTTCGAAACGAGTTGGCGCAGCATATCTTCATCCGCCTCGCAGGGCGATTCGGGCAAAGGCGGCGACTGCACCGCAACGTCCTTCGATGCTCCCAGCACGCGCGTGGCGCGCGTGACTTCCAGGATCAACTCGTCCAGGTGAAAGAAATGCTTTTGCAATTTCAGTTGGCCGGAGTCGGCGCGCGCCAGCCGAAACATATCCTCGACGATATGCGTGAGGCGGCGGCTCTGTTCGTCCACGATGGTCAGCGCGCTGCGGTAGTCGTCTTCGTCGCGGCGCGATTTTCCAAGCGTCACCGAAGCCGTGGTGCGCAGCACCGAAACCGGCGTGCGCAGCTCGTGCGAAGCGTCGGCCATAAACTGGCGTTGCACAGCGAAGGCCGCGTTCAGGCGCGACAACAGATCGTTGAAGGCACTGGCCAGTTTGCCCAACTCGTCGGCGGGATTGGCAATGGACAAACGCTGATCCAGATTCTCGGCGCCGATGCGCAGCGCTTGCTCCGACATCACCATCACCGGTTCCAGGCTCTTGCGCGCCAGGAACCAGCCACCCGTTGCGGCCAGCAGCAAACCGAACGGCACGGCGATCGCCAGGATCAAACGGTCGGCAGCGAGCTCGCCGAGCAGCGGCGTCAACGAGCGGCTGGTGACGATCGTGTAAGTGCGGCCCACCGGATCGAGCGTGACGCGCACCGCGGCGACGCGCCAGTCTCCGCCCGCCGCCTGCACGGTGGCCAAATGGATGGCGCCGTCCTCCAATTCGCCGGCCGGAAAGCGGATGCGCTCGCTGATCCCAACAGGCTTTTCCGCTAACAGGCCGCCTTGAGCGTCGAGAATCGCTAGCGTATGATCGGGAAGGTTCAGTGTTTTAACGGCGTCGCGGGCGGCCAGTTCATCCAATCCGCTCTCGCTCAATTCCTTGGTCAAAATGGAAACGGTGGCGCTGCAAACGGATTTCAGAATACCGTCCGCGCGCTCATAAAAATTGTCGCGCAACAGCACGTACAGCCCGAAACTGAAGCCGACCAGCAGCAGGGCCAGCACGCCGACATGCCACAACGTCAAGCGTGCGCGTACGGAACGAAACATGGCACCAGAGTATTCCGCGCGTCACACGATTGCAAGGCGCTGGTGGAACGTTCTCCGGTAGAATGCGGTCAATGCTGTTGCGAGTGGCGGTGTCGCTCGGTCTTTTGTTGGCGGGAACTTCCGCAGCGGGCGCTGCCGCGCCCAAGCAACATGTGCGGATCGCCGTGGGATCGAAGCCCGGCAACTTGGTTTATCTGCCGCTGGATCTGGCTCGCGCCGTGAACTACTTCGCCGACGAAGGCCTGGAAGTGGAGTTCACCAACTTCGACGGTGGAACCGACGCGGCCCTATCCCTGGCCGCGGGTCACGCCGATTTCTCCGGCAACTCGATCGATCACGCCATCAAACTACGGTCCGCGGGCAAGGATCTGAAGATGATCGTATCCTTCACGACGTTGCCGACGGTGACCCTAGTCATCCGCCGCGATCTGAAGCCGCAGATCCGAACCATTCAGGATCTCAAAGGGCGGCGACTGGGCGTGACCGCGATCGGCGCGGGCACTCACGTTCTGGCGGCCTCCATCCTCAAAAAAGCCGGCTGTTCCCTTGCCGACGTTCAAGTCGTAGCGGTCGGTTCCGGTCCGCGCCTGATCCAGGCTTTGAAGAGCGGCCAAGTGGACGCCGCTATGGCGACCGATCCAACCACTACCGAGCTGCTGATGAGTGGCGATGCATCCCTGCTGCTGGACATGGTCACGTTTGAAGAGACCCAGCGAATCTTCACCGGTGAGTACCAATTCACCGGATTGCTGACCCGCCCCGATTTGATTGCGACGCGCCCTCAACTTGTCCAGAGCGTCGTCAACGTGATCGTGAAAGCGAACCGCTTCATCGCCACGCACAGCGCCGCCGATATTGCCGCTCGCCTGCCGGCCGGAATCGTGAGGGACCGCTACATTTATGTAAAGAGTCTGGAACATTCCCGTCCCTCGTTCTCAAAGGACGGCTTGGTAACTCGCAACGGAGTTGCCAACAACATCCAATCGCAACTCACGTTTGGCGTGGCCACGCAGGCGTCATCTACTGCGCGCGCCCTTTATTCTCCAGCGGACGGACTGGAACCGGCCACCTTCTTCGACATGCAGTATGTTCTCAAGACCCTAGGGAGATGAAGCGGTCTCGCGCCTCGCCCGCCGGAGGTCCCGGGACACTCTTGGAGACTCTGGCGATGCCGGTTGCCGCGGTTGGCGTCATCCGAAACCGCAGGGAGCGGACGAGGCCGAAGCGCGTCGAAGCGTGTAGAATGACGGAATGCTTTTAGCATCTGGGTCGCGTCTCGGCGTCTATGAGGTGCTTGCCCCACTCGGCGCGGGCGGAATGGGAGAGGTCTACCGCGCGCGTGATGCCAAACTGAATCGCGAGGTCGCCATCAAGATCATGCCGGCGGCCTTCGCTGCTGATCCCGCTCGTCTGGCGCGATTCCAGCGCGAGGCGCAGGTCCTCGCGTCGCTGAATCATCCCGGAATTGCGGCGATTTATGGATTCGAAGCTGGCGGTTCTCCCGCGCAACATCCATGCGCTTCCGGTGGAAGGTGGGCCAATGAAGCGCTTGACCGACTTCGGGGAGCGTCCGGTTCTGATCGTTCGCCGCTTCGCATGGTCGCCGGATGGCCGGTTCATTTATGCCGCGGTAGCCGAGACCGACGCCGATATTGTGCGAATCACTGGACTGCTATAGAACGCACTCGACGTTTCCGATGGGCGACGACAGCCGTTCTGGAAGATAGCGTTCGGCCTTCTTGACTTAACAGGAGGAAATTGGCTCGCCACCCGCTACGTTAACGAAATTCCGGAACCTCGACGGCCAGAGACGATGGCGAAACCCTGAACTTTCAGTACTTTCCAGTAAAAACTCAGCCTGGTATGTGCGCCAGGATCTCCGAACACACCATCCGTTCCAAAGCTAGGAAGAACATTCGCCTCTGAAGCCGGGAATTCGGAGGGCATAATTGACCACTACCCGGCGGTCAGTCAACTGGACCTCCGTTCGGTTACAGGGTAGCATCATGGATCATGCCTTTCACCAAAGGCACCAAGCTGGGACCCTTTGAAATACTGGCGCCTTTAGGCGCGGGCGGAATGGGTGAGGTCTACCGCGCCAAGGACCAAAGACTGGATCGCGAGGTCGCGCTGAAAGTCCTGCCGCCACAGGCGCGCGAGGACTCGGAAAGCCGTCAGCGCTTCCTCCGCGAGGCCAAGACCGCCTCCTCTCTCAATCATCCCAACATCTGCACGATTTTCGAAGTCGGCGAAGCAGCCGGCCAACTCTTCATCGCTATGGAACTGGTGGAGGGGCAATCGCTCAACCATGCCATCCCGCCAGATGGCCTCGCCCCCGTGACTCTGTTAGGTTATGCCGTGCAACTCACCGCCGCAGCCGGTCATGCGCATGCCCGCGGCATTTTGCATCGCGACCTCAAACCCGCCAACGTGATGGTGCTGCCGGATGGGCGCCTTAAGGTTCTCGACTTCGGTTTAGCAAGCCGTTTTGAGACCAGCTTGGAGGGAGTCACACAATCGAACGCGGGCCTCGATCAACAGAAGCAGTGGGCTGGCACGCTTCCCTATCTAGCTCCCGAGGTCCTGAAGGGAGAGCCGCCTTCGGTGAAAAGCGATCTCTGGGCCTTGGGTGTGACCTTCTTTGAAATGGCTTCCGGCCGGCGGCCTTTTAAAGGGAATAGCGGCATGGAGCTTTGCTCCGCGATTCTGCGGGACTCACCGGCGGCGTTGCCTTCGGAGACACCGGCGGGCCTACGCCTTGTCGTCGAGAAATGCTTAGCAAAGGAGCCAAGGCAGCGCTACGGCTCGGCAGTTGAAGTCGAGGCTGCGCTCCAGATCGTCCCCTCGTCGGGAATTGTCCGTGGAGAACCGCCGGCCGTTCAGCCGCGACGGTTACGTTGGAGTGAGATGGCCGTAGGAGCAGGTCTGCTCCTAATGATTGCGCTGGCGCTGGTTTGGAGAATCAGGATGCCGGCACCTTCAATCCAAGGGCCTCCCCGTATCGCGTCCCTGGCCGTCCTGCCGCTCCAGAATCTCTCCCGCGATCCCGACCAGCAGTTTTTTGCGGACGGAATGACGGAGTCCCTGATCTCTAGCCTGGCTCAGGTTCGCGCGCTCAAAGTGATCTCGCGCACTTCCGTAATGCGCTACAAGGGATCGCCGAAGTCTCTGCCGCAAATCGCGCACGAGTTAGGCGTCGACGCCGTGTTGGAGGGTTCGGTTCAACGCGTCGGCCAAAGGGTCAAGATTACCGCGCAGTTGATTCACGCGGCCACCGACTCCCATCTTTGGGCCAAAGACTACGAGCGGGACTTGACCGACGTCTTGGATTTGCAGGACGAAGTCGCGAGAGCCGTCGCCGGAGAAATCCGCATCCAAGTGACGGCGGAAGAATCCAGGCGCCTCAATCAATCTCGCCGGGTAGTGCCGGCAGCTTACGAAGCATATCTTCAGGGCCGCTATCATCGCTGGAAACTGGACGAGAACAATCTCAAGCAGGCGATCGCATACTATGAACGCGCCATCCAGGCGGATCCGAACTATGCGGCCGCTTACGCCGGTCTTTCCGCGGCGTGGCGAGAGCGAGGCATCTGGGGAGCCAAGTCTTTTCGCGAGGTTGAGCAACCGAGCCGGGCGGCCGCGCTGAAGGCACTTGAACTCGACGATACTCTGGCCGACGCTCATGCGCAACAGGCAGCCTTGAAAGAGATTTACGACTGGGACTGGACGACCTCGGAAAGTGAGTATCGCAAAGCGCTCGCATTGGACCCCGCGGAGCTAGAAGCGCTCTCAGGCTATGCCACCTTGCTGATGACTCTGGGCCGCTTTCCGGAGGCCATTGCCGCGGTGGGTCAGGCACTGGCTCTCGATCCGCTCTCTTCGACGGTAGAGAGCAGCTTCGGACGCATCTGTTTTCGCGCTCGTAAGTACGACGACGCGATCGCCCACCTGAAGCGTGCGATCGAACTGGACGAGTCGAACTACGGAGCTTACAGCCGTCTTGGTGATGTATATGAAGTGCTCGGTCGTTTTTCCGAAGCTGAAGCGATGCTTAAAGAAGCCGCTAGCCGCAGGGGAAGAAAGAACTCCCTGGTTCTGGCGCGTGTCTTCGGCCGAACAGGGCGCCGTGAAGAAGCTCGCAGGTTGATTGCGGAAGCTGAAAAGACCGGAGGAGGAGATTCCTATGCACTGCCTCTGGCCTACGCCGCAATCGGCGACAATGGGCGGGCCCTGAATTACTTGGAAAGGGAGTTTGACCAGCGCAATCTTGTGATCTTCATCAAGTTCGATCCACTCTTCGACGGTCTGCGTGCCGAGCCCAGGTTCCAGGCGCTGATGGAACGCTTGAAGATTCCCGACCGCACGGCCAGATAGCCAGTATGTCTTCTGACAACTCCAGGCGTGGACCGACAAGGAGCAATAGAAGTTTTATCCACGATGAGGATGGGCCAAGAGCCACGGGTCGGACAATGCTAAGAATGGCTCCTCAGGTAGGATTCGAACCTACAACCCTTCGGTTAACAGCCGAATGCTCTACCATTGAGCTACTGAGGAGTATCGGACCGATTAAAACAGTATACATCAAAAACCGAAGGCCTTCGCCGATGAGGACGGAGGCCTTGGTCATTTTCCCGATCTTGTTCAGTCTAAGCCGCGACCGCTCCACGCTATTGGTTTGGTCCGGCCGCAGGTGAATCGGGCGTCAGTCGCAATGACTTGTGATGCCCATCGGTGCAGCGCGATTCGTAAACCGTTTCGAGCGCGTCTCGGTCCAGCTAGATTCACGGTAACGCCGCGGCGTTTTCTTGTCAAGCTTGTTTCGAACGCTCCAACGCTTGTAACGCCAATCCGCGAGCTACCGACGTGAACTCGTTGCCCGAGCGCAATCGCGCGACGCCGAAGCGCGACTCGAAAATCCGCCGCACCGCGGGCACAAACGACGAGCCGCCGGTCAGGAACACCATGTTCACGTCCTTCGCGTTCACGCGCGCCGACTTCAGGAGGGCGTCGACACAACTTTCCACCAAGTGCAATTCCTCGGCGATCCAACTCTCAAACGACGAGCGCTTCACGTTCGCTTCAATCTCGATGGGACCATCGGCAAACTGGAAAACCGCCGCCGGACCACTCGACAAATCGCACTTCACTTTCTGCACCGCGCGATGCAGGTGATATCCCAGGTCGTTGCGGATCAGATACCTCAACGCGGCGATCTTCCGCGGTTCCACGGCGTAACGATGCAACTCGTCGAGCATGTTCATTACCTCGCGGCCCTTCAGCAGCGAGAGATGATGCCAGCGCTCCAGTCGCGAGTAAATCCACGTCGGCACCGGCATCATTTTTTCGAGCGAACGATATTCGGATCCCGCGCCTAGCGCCGGCGACACAAGGTGACGCACCAACTTCGCGTCGAAGGCATCGCCGGCCACGCCGACGCCCGCGTTGCCCAGCAAATCCGCAGCGGAGCGGCCGCGTTTGCGGATGGTGGGTCCTACGTGGATCAGCGAAAAATCGCTCGTGCCGCCGCCGAAATCGCCGATCAGGATCAACTCATCGTGATCGAGCGTGGACTCGTAGAAATGTGCGGCCGCCACCGGCTCCATTTCAAAATCCACCGACTCGAAGCCGGCTTGACGGAACGATTCGCGCAAGCGCGCTTCGGCGTAGGCGTTGTCGTCCGCGTTTTCCGCGCCCACGAATTGCACCGGACGGCCCACGACTGCCGCGCGGATTGCCTCGCCGAATTGCACTTCCGATTTTTGGCGTAATTCACGCAGAATGCGCGCGATCAGTTCTTCGAGTTTGCGGCGGCGTCCAAAAACGTCGGTGGTCGTGAGGGTGCGACTGCTTAAGAACGACTTCAGCGATTGAATCAAGCGGCCCTTCGTGTCGGCCGCCAGATATTGCTCGATGCCCTCGGGGCCGCTCCACGACTTCACGCTATTCGCGCCGTGTTCTTTGATTTTCTCGAGATAAAGAAGCGATCGATACGCGTCCGTGACGCCGCCGAACGACGGGAACTCGGCCATTTGGACGCGGCCATTCGAGTCGACGCACGCGACGGAGCTATTGGTGGTGCCGAAGTCGATGCCGAACGCGGAAGTTTTCGTCATTTAGCGCGCGATGTCCGCCCAATCGCGATCGTAATATCGCACCAGCACTTGATCGTTCAGGCGATTCGCTTCCGCTTGCACCGGGCGCATGTCCGTCGGAAAATCGAAAAGCTCGCGCAAACCCGCGACCGTTAGAAATCGCAGGCCCGGCGGCAAGGACTCAGGCGGCGCGTAGACACCGCGCTCCTCTGCGCTCGCGATCATGTAACCCCATTCGCCGAACGACGGCACGTACACGTGATACGGATACGCGCGCAGGCCCGCTTGTTTCAAGGTCTCCGCGATGCACCAATACGATTGCCGCGCGAAAAGCGGCGACGTGCTTTGGATCACCGCCAAGCCGTTGTGTGTGAGATGACGGCCCATCAAACGATAAAACGCCGTGGTGTACAACTTCCCCAACGAGTAATTCGTGGGATCGGGAAAATCCACCACGATGAAATCGTAGTAATCGCTGTGATCTCCGAGCCACACAAAGGCATCAGCGTTGATCACGTGAACTTTCGGCGAGAGCAGCGAGCCGCCATTCAACTGCTTCAAATACGGATGCGTGGAAAACAGGTGCGTCATCTCGGGATCGAGATCCACCAGCGTGATGCTCTCAAGATTCGGATAGCGCAGCAGCTCGCGGACCGCCAAGCCGTCGCCGCCGCCGAGCACCAGCACGCGGCGCGCACCGGGGACGGCGGAGAGTCCCGGATGCACCAACGCTTCGTGATAGCGATACTCATCGCGTGAGCTGAATTGCAGATGGCCGCTGAGGAAAAGGCGCACGTCGTCTTTCCATCGCGTTAGGACAATGCGCTGATACGGCGTGGCGCGAGAGAAAATCACTTCATCGGAGTAGAGCGAATTGTCAGCCGCCGACGAAATGCGGTCGGCGAACACCGTACCGGCGCCGAGCATCGCCAAGACCACCGCGCATGACGCACGTAGGCCGCCGGTGTGACCAATCTGGTCTTTAAAGATAAACGTCGACCACAACGCGACGGCCGCGTTGACGATCCCGAACGCCAGCGCCGCGCGCACCAAGCCCATTTTCGGCACGAGCCACACGGGAAACAACAGCGACGCGCCGAGCGCGCCGAGATAGTCGAACGTCAACACGTGCGCGACCACGTCCTTGAAGTTGAATCGATCGCGAAGAATGCGCATCAGCAGCGGGATTTCCAATCCCACCAAAGCGCCGATGCCGATCACCAGCGCGTACAGCGCCAGGCGAAACGCCTGCGTATACGCGAACGCCAGAAACATGATCGACGACGAAAATCCGCCGAGCAATCCCACCATCAGCTCGACGGCGATGAATCGTGCGACTAATCCGCGCGCGATGAAGCGCGACATGCCGCTGCCGATACCCATCGCGAACAGGTAGCAGCCGATGACGGTGGAAAATTGGAAGATGCTGTCGCCGAGGAGATAGCTCGCCAACGTGCCGGCGATCAGCTCATAGACCAAGCCGCACGCAGCGATCAGAAAAACCGATACGAAGAGAACGATAGGCATGAGGACCGGAAAAAGCAACCGCAGATGAACGCAGATAAACGCAGATGGAGATGCAAGGTTTGGTCTTATCGGCGTCCATCTGCGTTCATCTGCGGTTGCTTTTCTTGTTTTAGTGTACCGACGCGGCGATGATGATGCACATTCCCAGCGACATCGCGCCGAGCAGAATCGCCAGCGCCAGGTTCTTCTCCACCACAATCTCCTTCCAGAGATGATACGGCGTGATCTTGTCGATGATCACGAACGCCGCGAAGAAAATCGCGATGCCTAGGAACGAGTAGATCGCCGCGTTCAGCAGATTGCCGGCCATGGAATTGGGATTCGGCATAGTCTATTTCCCTCCGATGTAACGAAAGTAACTGGCGAAGTGCGAGCGATACGCGCCGGGATTATCGCGCACCGTGTTCGGCACGTCTTTCAGCTCGTTCACCTTGTTCAGGCTCCAGCCGCGATATTGCGCCGTGCCCGCGAGCAAGAGCGTCAGCAGTCCGTACGCGAGATACAAAGGATGTCGCATCAGTCGTCATCTCCTGAAGAAGAAAACACGCTGGCTGCGCCGCGGCCCGAGTAATCGCTCTCCATCCAGCGATGTCCTTCGAACGCCGCCGAGCGCCATTGCACAATGATAGGCGGAATCAGCAGTGCGAAGAAAGCGAGAAGGAAAAACGTGAGATTGGGCACGTCGCGGCGCAAGCGCAGATGATAGTGCAAATCGTAGGCGGCGTCGGGCGTTTCCGGCTCCACGCGCAAGTAGTAGCGGCCCGGCGGCACCGAGGGAATCGTGGCGGTGTCGCTCTTGCTTCCCTCCGAACCGTCGGAATCGGTGTAGTAGCTGACCTCGCGTCCGAAGTCGTACGCCTTGTTGTTGTCCTGATCGATCAGCGCGAAATTGAAGTATGCCCAGTTGTTGTAGATGTCGGTGTCGAGGTTCAACTCCACGTTCGACGTGCGTCCGGTCAGTTCAAATGGTTCGGTGACGAACGAGGGCTCGCCCGCGCCGCGGCGGAACGAGTAGTCGTGCGAGAAAATTTCCTTGTTCGACGAAAGCGCAATGGAGCCGATAGCCGCCACGAGCAGTGCCAACAGCAGCAATCCGAAACTTCCCCAAATTCCTTTGGCGCGCGCCGCGTAGGGATTCGGTTGATCCGCGAAGATACCGGCGGGCGGCGGCAATCGCGGAATCTTGAACGCTTGTTCGATCTCCGAGGCGGCCATGTACGTGCTCAGCGACCACGTGATTTCCTCCGCGCCTGCTTCGGCGGTGGTGGCTTCCGAGGACAACATGTGCGGCGGCGCGATGTAATCGCGAACCTCGGCGACGTCGCCGGAGTGCACTTCCCACGGAAATTCGCCGACCACGAAGGTGGTCTGTGCTTGCGCCGTTTGGAAATGCGTGTAGGTTTCGCCTTGCAGGATCACCGCGGGCTTGCCCATGTGACTCGATCCCAGGGGAAGCGCCTGCACCGTGCGCACGAAATTCCAGTGACCTTGATAGTGCGTCAGGTAGCGGAATCCCTGATACGGATTGAACAGCAGATGCTCGCTCCAGGAGTACGCCACGCCGTCCACTTCGATGGTGCGCACTTGCGCGCCGATCACTTCCCAAATTTGCCCGGCCATTCGCCCGCGGCTGCCGAGCGGTACGAGCGGCTGAAAGCGCATCTTGCTTTCGAATTGCGAGAGGACTTGGTAGTTTTCGTCCTTCGCGTCGAGGACGGAATGGCAACTGTCGCAGACGATGGACAAGCTGTGTCCGGCGGCGCGCATCGTGAGCGACGCGCCGCAGTTCGGGCAATTCAGCGCGCGCGTGAGTGCCACAGCTCCGGATGGTCCGCCGGGCCCATCCAGCCGCACGTCGGCTTTTGATTCGCCCGTTGGCATCAGTTCGTCACCATTTTTCGAACAACCGAACGTTCTTCAACTGCAACGCATCGTACTCGATCGATTCGCCGACGAAGAGCAGCGGTGTCGATTCGCTGTAGTCGATGGTGGCGAAATGCGCGTCGGGCGACTTCAAATCCGCAAACGTCACTTTCGATTTGTCCCAGTATTCGAACGGCAATTCACCTTGCACTCCGGCGTAGTTCGCCACCGTGATTGTCGTCACCGAGTATTGTTGATTGAACCAAGCGAACGTTTGCATCGGCTGGAGATTGCCGGCGGGCGGCAGCGGACTCGGCGGCGCGTGCTGAAAGGAAATCGCGAAGTCGAGTTGCGCATCCGAAAGCCAACCAGACGTCCCGTCGTTGAACGCGAGATGCCACTCATTCCATCCGCCGCGCTCGTATTCATAAATAATTCGGCCGACGACCACGAATGCTTTTTGCCGGTAGACTCCCTCGGCGCCGATCTGGATCGGCGACGCGTCGAGGGGAAGATCGGCGATTTCGCCGACCTTTTGCCAATTCACATCGCGACGCACGATGATCGATTTGCAGTAAGGGCAAGTGGTCTGCACCGCCGCCGACCAAAGGAATTCCACCGGCGCGCCGCAGTTCGGGCAATTGGCCGTTTTCGCGGGCATACGTGTTACGGTTCGTACGGACGATCGACGTGGCGCACGCGCACATCGGCGGCGGCCACGGCGTCGCGCAAGGCCGCGGTAAAATCGCCTTCCGGCCGCGGCTTGCAGCAAAAAAGATTCAGGCACAGTGTGCCGTACTCGGGAAACGTGTGGCACGCGAGATGCGATTCCGCGAGCAGCCACAGTCCGGTGATGCCGCCGGGTCCCGCGAAGCGATGCCACGTGGCGTCTTCAATGGGATGCAGCGACATTTCTTCCACGATGCGGCGAAAGAGCGCTTGCATGCGCGCGAGATCGCACAACGCCGCAGGATCGCAGCCGTACGCTTCAATGATCCATTCGCATCCGCTCATCGCGCCTTGATTTTAGCCTGCTTTAACCTAACCCTGAGCTGCCCCGCACTCCGGACAGAATTTCGACTTGCGTGGAATCGGCTTGCCGCACTCCATGCAGAATTTCGTTTCCGCACTCGCCGCCGAGCCGCCACCGCTTGGCGCGACCGGCGGTGCCGCTCCCGCGGGCGCCGTGGGTGCGCTTCCTCCGCCATCCGGCGGATGAATCGCTTGCATCATCGTTTGCGCCATCGCGAGTCCCGCGCCCAATCCCGCGCCGATGCCCGCCGCGCCTCCGCCTTCGTTCGCCGCGGCGATCGGCATCGATTGCGCCACTTGAAATTGCGTGTACTTGCCCATGTCGCCGACCATGCGCATGCCGATGCCTTCGTCGAGGCGCTTCTGCAACTCTTCCGGCAGTGAAAGATTCTCCACGACAAACGTGTCGAGCGCCAAACCCATTTCCTGCATCCACGGCTTCAGTTGCTCGGCGATTTTCTGGGCCACCAGTCCTTGATTCGCGGCCATGTCGAGGAACGGCACATTGGATCCGCCGAACGCGTCGGTCATCTTGGCGACGATCGTGTTGCGAAGCTGACCTTCCAGATCGGCCACGCTGTAGGTGTCGCGTGTGCCGCTGACTTTGGTATGAAACGTCCGCGCGTCGGCGATTTTGTAGGAGTAAATGCCGAAAGCGCGCACGCGCACCGCGCCAAAATCCTTGTCGCGGATGGTGATGGGCTGCTGCGTGCCCCAGTGCTGATTCGTTTGCAAGCGCGTGGAGAAGAAGTACACGTCCGTCTTGAACGGCGACTTGAACATCTTGTCCCAATTCATCAAGTCGGTGAGGATGGGCATGTTTTGCGTGGTGAGTTTGTATGTTCCCGGCCCGTACACATCGGCCATGCGGCCTTCGTTCACCAGCGCCGCCACTTCCGACTCGCGCACGATCAGCATGCCGCCGTTCTGGATTTCCATATCCTCCACAGGGAAGCGCCAGGCAAGCACGCCCTCGGTCGCTTCGGTCCACTGAAGAATGTCGATGAATTGTTTCTTGAGGAAATCCTTGATGGACATGACGGCCTCCAAGGGCAGTATATACCGCCCGGTTTCAGTTACCGATGTCTGTTACGGAGGCGCGACGGTTAAAGTTCCGTGGCCACATCAACCTTGAAACGGCCTTTGCTGACATGCACATCGAGGCGATCGCCCGGCTGAACCTGCGAGGGATCGCGCACCAAGCTGCCGTCGGCGCCGGCCACGAGCGCATATCCGCGATCGAGTACGGCTTGCGGTCCAAGCTGCTGCAACGCGGCGGCGGATAGGGTGAGGCGCGAGCGTTCACGCTCCAAACGCAGATGCACAGCGTGGCGCAATCGCGTAGCGAGATCGGCGGCACGCACACTTCCAGCATGCAGTCTTTGGCGGACATCTTGGCGCATCAGGCGGCGGTCCAGTTCGTCCACCGCGCGCCAGAACCTTTGCACGCGATACGCGGCCGCTTTTTCCAGCGCGAGACGCAGCGAGTCGATGCGGCGATGCAGATCCACTTTGCTTGCGATCACGAGTTCCGCGGCGGCCGAGGGCGTCGGCGCGCGGAAGTCCGAGACAAAATCGGCGATGGTGAAATCGGTCTCGTGGCCGATGGCGGAAATCACCGGGATGCGCGACGCCACGATGGCGCGCGCGATCGCTTCTTCGTTAAATGTCCAGAGATCTTCGAGAGATCCGCCGCCGCGCGCCAGAATAATCACGTCGACCTCGCCGCGAAGCTGCCGGTCTCCCGGCAAACTAAAGTATTTCAACGCTTGGACGATTTGCTCCACCGCGCCTTCGCCCTGCACGCGCACCGGATAAAGGAGCAAGTGCAGATTCTCGAATCGCCGCTGGAGAATCGTGATCATGTCGGCGATCGCCGCGCCCGAGGGTGAGGTGATGAGTCCGATGCGTTGCGGCAGCGCGGGAATCGGCCGCTTGCGCGATTGTTCAAACAGTCCTTCTTTGGCGAGACGTTGCTTGAGTTGCTCGAACGCCAATTGCAGCGCGCCGAATCCGGCGGGCTCCATATGTTCGACAATGATTTGGTATTCGCCGCGCTGCTCGTAGACCGTGAGGCGTCCGCGCGCGGTGACGCGCAGGCCGTCGGCCGGCTTCAGCCGCGAGAGTCGCAGGGAACTGCGGAACATGACGGCGCGAAGCTGCGCCGTGTGATCCTTCAATGTGAAGTAACAGTGTCCGGACGCGGCGGACTTGAGTCCCGAGATTTCGCCTTCCACCCAAACGTCGGCGAACTCGCCCTCCAGCGCGTCTTTGATCGCTTGCGTGAGGTCGGCGACGGTGTAGATGGAGCGCAATTTGGAGTGCGGCGACTTGTCGCCGCTTTGGATGCCCGCGGCTTGACGCGGGCCGGGGTGCAAGCAGTTCAAAGCAGGCGCGCGGTCAAGCCTCGCGCGTCGAAAGCGGCGTCAAGCCGCCGCACTCCAAGAATTACATCACTTCAAATGCGTTGAAGAAGTACGACATCTCGAACTTCGCCGTCTCCGGCGCATCGGACCCGTGGATCACGTTGCGTTCAATCGACTCCGCGTACATCTTGCGGATCGTTCCCACCGTCGCATTCGCCGGATTCGTCGCGCCCATCACGTCGCGCAAACGGGAAATCGCGTCTTCGCGTTCCAAAATCATCGGCACGATGGGACCTTCGGTCATGAACTTCGTCAAGCTCGCGAAAAACGGGCGCTCGCGATGCACCGCGTAAAATCCTTCGGCTTCGGCCAGCGTCAAATGCACCATCTTCAGCGCAACGATGCGAAATCCTTCTTCCTGCAAACGCGCCACGATTTTTCCAGTGAGTCCGTTCGCCACCGCGTCTGGCTTGATGATTGAGAATGTGCGTTCCATATTTGAGTTATTTTTTCCCGATTCGTTTGGCGAGCGCCTCGCCCATTTCCGCCGGCGACTTCACCACGGTAATCCCCGCCGCCGTCATCGCTTTCATCTTGTCTTCCGCCGTGCCCTTGCCGCCCGAAATGATCGCACCCGCGTGCCCCATCCGTCGTCCCGGCGGCGCGGTTTGTCCGGCGACAAATCCCACCACCGGCTTCTTCATGTGCTTCCCGACGTACTCGGCGGCCTGCTCCTCGCCGTTTCCGCCGATTTCGCCGATCATGATCACGGCGTCGGTCTCGGGATCCTCGTTGAACAAGCGCATCGCGTCAATGTGCGTGGTGCCGATGATCGGATCGCCGCCAATGCCGATGCACGTCGATTGTCCGATGCCCAGCGCGGTCAGTTGACCCACGGCTTCGTACGTGAGCGTCCCGCTGCGCGACACGACGCCGACGCGTCCAGGCAAGTGAATGTGCCCCGGCATGATTCCAATTTTGCATTTGCCCGGCGAGATAATGCCCGGACAATTCGGTCCAATGAGCCGCGACGACGTTTGCTTCAACACGGCGTGCGCGCGAACCATGTCCATCGTGGGAATGCCTTCCGTGATGCAGACGATCAGGGGGATTCCGGCATCGGCCGCTTCCATGATCGCTTCCGCGGCGAACATCGGCGGAACGAAAACCACGGACGCATTCGGCTGCACTTCACGCACCGCGTCGGCGACGGTGTTGAACACCGGCAAGCCTTCGTGTTTCGTGCCGCCTTTCCCGGGCGTCACGCCGCCGACCACTTTGGTTCCGTACGCGATCGCTTGCTGCGCATGGAACGTTCCTTCCTTGCCCGTGAATCCTTGCACCAGGAGGCGCGTGTTTTCGTTGACCTGAATGCTCATCGCGCACCTCCCGCTTGATTTCCAGCAGCCGCCGCCACGACTTTTTCCGCGGCGTCCTTCATGTCTTTCGCCACCGTGAATGCCAATCCGGATTTCTCGAGAATCTCGCGACCTTCTTTCACGTTCGTTCCTTCCATGCGCACGACAACGGGCAACGTCATCCCCAGCGCTTTCACGGCGTCCACCACGCCGTTGGCCAGGCGATCGCAGCGCAAGATGCCGCCGAATACGTTGATCAACACGGCCCTCACGTTGGGATCGCTCATCAAAATGCGGAAGGCGTTTTTCACTTGCTCGGCGTTCGCGCCGCCGCCCACGTCGAGGAAATTTGCGGGACTGCCGCCGGCGTACTTGATGATGTCCATGGTTGCCATCGCCAAGCCCGCGCCGTTCACCATGCAGCCGACGCTTCCGTCGAGCTTGATGTAGTTCAAGCTGTACTTGGCCGCTTCGATTTCGAGCGGCTCTTCTTCGTTCAAGTCGCGAAGTCCCGCGAATTCGGGATGGCGCGACATGGCGTTGTCGTCGAAACTGAACTTGGCGTCGAGCGCGATCACGCGATTGTCTTCGGTGAGAATCAACGGATTGATTTCCGCCAGCGACGCGTCGGTTGCTTCAAACGCTTTCGCCAGCGCCGTCAACGTCGCCGAACCCGCCTTGATCGCTTCATTCGGCAATCCCAAACCGAAGGCCAGGCGGCGCGCTTGATAGCCTTGCAATCCCAGGCCCGGGCGCACCGGCTCTTTCAAAATCAATTCCGGAGTTTTCGCGGCGACTTCTTCAATCTCCATGCCGCCGGCCGAACTCGCCATGAACACGGGGCATCCGTAGCCGCGATCGATCACCAATCCCGCGTACAATTCCTTTTTGATCGGCAGCGTTTCCTCGACGAGCACGCGATGTACCTTGCGTCCTTCGGGACCGGTTTGATGCGTGACCAGCGTCATGCCGAGAATTTGTCCGGCGATGCGCGCGGCGTCGTCGGGACCATTGGCCAACTTCACGCCGCCACCCTTACCGCGTCCGCCGGCGTGAATTTGCGCCTTCACCACGACGCGTCCACCCAGACGTCCGGCGATGTCGGCGGCTTCTTCCGGCGTGTCGGCGACGTCGCCGCGAGGAACGGGCACACCGAACTTCTTCAGGGTTTCCTTGGCTTGGTATTCGTGAATTTTCATGGATGCTTGAAAGAGAGCCTATCGCAAGGTGCTAGAATGCTCTAGTTTAACACGGGTATTAGCCACCGAGACACGGAGAACACCGAGGAAAAACACCGACATCTCTCGCGGTTTTGTTTTCTCCGTGATCTCGATGTCTCGGTGCCTAATTTGGTTTTTTATGCTCCACGAGGCCTTACACAAACTCGTTCACCACCACGCCGACCTGACGCGCGAGGAATCGCGCGCCGTGATGGAGGAAATCCTTTCGGGACGCGAAGGGGATCCGCTGATCGCCGCGTTTCTCGCCGCGCTGGCCGTAAAAGGCGAAGCGGTGGAAGAATTGGTGGGCTTCGCGCAGGCGATTCGCGCGCGCGCCGTCGATCTCGGGATTCGAGTCGGCGAGGATTTGAGCGGCACCGAACGCGAGGCGCTCGTCGACACCTGCGGCACAGGTGGCGACGTGTCGGGGACATTCAACATTTCTACGGCTGTGTCATTTGTTGTCGCCGGGGCGGGCGTAAGGGTCGCCAAACACGGGAATCGCTCGGCCACGAGCAAGTGCGGCAGCGCCGACGTGATGGAAGCGCTTGGCGTGCGCCTCGATATGCCGGCGGCACGGCTGCATGAGGCGCTCGATCAAGTGGGGATTGTGTTTTTGTTCGCGCAGGCGATGCATTCGGCCATGAAGTACGCGGCGCCCGCGCGTCGCGCGCTGCGCCCGCTGCGAACCGCCTTCAATTTGCTGGGACCGCTCACCAATCCCGCGGGCGCGTCGGCGCAAGTGGTCGGCGTGTACGAGAAGAAGTCGGCGGAAAAGCTCGCAGTGGCGTTGCGCGAACTCGGCGTGCAGCGCGCGTTCGTGGTGCACGGCCTCGACGGCCTCGACGAAATCACCACGACCACGGGAACGTACGTGGCGGAAGTGGGCATCGACGGCGTGCGCTTCAGCTTCATCGCGCCGGAAGATTTCGGCGTGCCGCGCGCGACCATCGCTGACCTTGCGGGCAGCGACAACGCGCAGGAAAACGCGGTGCTGGTGCTCGACGTGCTGTCGGGCAAGCCGGGCCCGCGCCGCGACATCGTGCTGGTGAACGCGTCGGCGGCGCTGGTGGCCGCGGGCCGCGCGCGCGACTGGCTGGAAGGCGTCGCGATGGCCGCCGCGTCAATCGATTCGGGCGCGGCGCAGCGGAAGCTCACGATGCTGGCGGAGTTCTCGCAGCAGGCGTAAGACTTTTCAACCAGAAAGACACAAAGGACACAAAGAAAACCTTGATCCGGCGGTTATTACGTGCCACGATATTACGCGAGGCGTAATAATGAAACGATGGCTTTGGATTCTCGCGGTGATGGCTGCGGCGCATCCCGCCTGTGCGCAACAAATGGGCGTGCGCGATTTCATCGCGGCGGCCAAAACGCAAAAACGCGCGCCTCTCGAATTCGAAGCAGCCTCGATTCATCCCACCGATCCGAAAGAACGCGGACAATACATGCTGCCGCGATCGCCCGTCCAAAACGAAGTGTTCGGCACTACTTTGAAAGTGATGATCTGGGTAGTGTACCGGGTGACGCCGAGCCAGGTGGCGGGCGGACCGGATTGGATCGATAAGGAACGTTGGAACATCATCGGGAAAGCGGCGCGTCCGTCTTCGCGCGATCAACTCGCCGAGATGTTCGAGACATTACTGGCCAACCGCTTTCAACTGAAGTTCCACATCGAGTCGCGCAAATTGCCGGCGCTCGTGTTGACCGTGGCGAAGCCCGGCAAACTCAAGGTGAACACGGCGAATTTGTCGGACTTCGACCGCTTGCCGATTCGCATGACGACGTTCGGCAAGTTCAGCGCCGAAGCCTGCGACATTCCGTACTTCACTTGGTGGATGGCGTCGAACATTTTGCACCAACCGGTGATCAATCGCACCAACCTCACTGAGAAGTACGACTTCAACGTACAGTTCGATCCGCGCCTGACCGTCAATCCCGATGACGAATCGAGCAACGCTACCGCGCTGCCTTCGCCTTACAGCGCGTTCAAAGACCAGCTCGGATTGAAACTGTCGAGAGGGACGGGGGCCGTCGACGTGATCGTGATCGATCACGCCGAAAAGCCGTCGAACTAGCTTCCAATCGCGATCGCCTGAATGTATTCTTCGAGCGACTGCTGCGCTTTGTCGACCGCGTCCTGCAACTTTTGCGTTTCCGATTTGATCTGCGCCAAGCGATCCTCTTGCTCTTCCATTTGCCGGATGTAGCGCTGGCGCAGCGTCGTTTCGTCTTTGTGGTCGGGATTTAGTCTCGACAAGTTGTCGCGCAACCGGCTTTGATCCTTCTCGATCCCGCTTTTTTCGTTCGCGAGCGCTTGAAGCTTGTTGTTCTGCTCGGCAATCGCCGACTGCCGGCGGATCACTTCCCGAATCGCCTTTTCCGTCGCAGGGTCAAGCGACTTTTCGGTGAACCATGTGGAAATGTCGTCTTCGTCGATGTCGGAGATTTTGTAAGTGGTTTCGACGGGGTTCGATTCCTGCACCACAAGCTGCGTGGTGGTTTTCGGCTTTACCTCCACGCGGAAACGGTAGAATCCCGCGGTCGTTTCCGCGGGATCGGGCGTATCGACGAGCTTCCAGCCGGGCCGCAGCGTGTGTTCCACCACAACCACGCGCGGTTTGTCATCGTTATTGCGGATCACGTACGTTTTTTTCTCGCGCGCCTGGCGTGTTTGCGTCATCACGCCGTGAATGATCGTGGTTTTCGCCAGCCGCTCCTTCTCGCTATCGAGCGCGGAGGTGATCGCGAGCCCCGAATCGAGCGCGTAACTCAGCAGGCGGCGCTCGCCGGGATGGATCGCGTCGGTCAAGCCTTCGCCGGCGAAGGCGTTCGAGTCGATCACGTTGAACGATCCGGAGTCGAGTGTGAGTGGGCTCGAGTTTTTCAGCCACACCGCCAGGCGCGGACGACGGTCGCGGCCCGCCTCGTTGTAGACCACCACTTTTTCACCGTCGATTTCTGAGTTGACGATCGGCAGAAGCGCCGATTGATTGCGGTGAATCGTCACGGGCTGGCGGATCTTGTATTCGAACTGATCGCCAACGGGTTGCGCGTCGGCGACTTCGGTGTCGCTTTCGCGAATCATGTTGCTCAGCGTTAAGCCTGGCTTCGGGGCGTAAACGACGTCCTCCTTGAGCCAGCGCGTGTTCCGCGACGACGAGACCGTCGCGTTCGACGTTTCCAGTGACTGTAGGCTTTGAGCTGTCACCGTGACCGTCTCCGCTGTTGATCCCACGCTCAGCGCTGGATTCAAAGACGTCGCGCGTCCCGCCGTGACATTGACATTGGAGACTGCCATGTCTTTAAAACCGCGCATCGCGACTTTCACGGCGTACTTCCCGGGATCGAGTGTGGCTTCGAATCTCCCGTTGCTATCCGTGAAGACTTGCCGCATGTGTCCCTGGCCGTCGATAGATACCGTCGCACCGGGGATCACCGCGCCGGTGGCGTCAGTCACCGTTCCTGAAATCCCCGACGCGCCCGCTGGAAGCTCTAGCGTCGCTTCGTGCGTTTGCGGCGACACTTCAAATCCTTGCGCCATCGGGATCACGGGACGCCGCCCGTAAATCGGCTGCGACAAATTCTGGATGAAACTCACTGGCTGCCCGGCGACGAGTGAGAGGTCTACGTTCTCCCAATCGTTCGCCGTGGTGTTGTCGACAATCGCCCAGCCTTGCAGAAACGGCTTGCGTTGCGCGTCGAGCACCAAGCGATACGTCGTCTTCCAAATCGGCGACTCCGACGTGTAGCTGACCAGCAATCCGCGATCGCCGGCGCCTGTCGTGGCGATGCGCAGGCGACGCGAGTCGCGTTGATGCGCGGAGTCGAGCACGGTGAGATAGTCGCGCAGTTCCGCGGCGAGTTCCGGCTTCACGAGTCTCACACCCGCCGTCGACGGCAGTTCGATGGTGCGAACTTCGCCGTGCTGCGTGAGGAGATTCAACTGCATCGTTTGTCCAATGATGTATTCACCCGATTTTTTCTGGCGAATTTCGGCGCCCATCAATCTTCCGACGACCGGCGCGGCCGGCGCGCCACCGGTAGCCGGAGGCACCGCAACTTCTACCTCCGCGCCGGGAATGCGATTGAGGAAATCGATCAACCCTTGCGCCGGATCGACCTTCACAGGAAGATCGCTCAGCCGCCGCGCGACGGATTCCGCCGAATCGTAGGTGATCGCGCCGATTTGTCCGCGCCCGCGATCGATCACGGTGAGCGATTTCAGCACGTCGTCGAGCTGGCGGCTCGGCAGCAGAATCTCGACGTTTTGATTGCCCGTGACACGGCCGTCGTGCTCGAAGTATCCGAGGCCGTTTTTGTACAAAACCACTCGCTTGACCGGCAAGTCCTGCGGCCACAACGAACTTGCTCCAAAAAGCAGAAAGGCCGCCAGCGTGGCGGCCGTACGGAAACACAAAGATGTGCGACTCTGGCTAGAAGTCATGTTGCCCCCACCCGTTGCATGGCCTGTATGCAACTCTTGAGGCGTGAGACGCCTTACGCAACCGCAAGGTTCCAGGAAAAGTTACGCGGCCGTACCGCGCAGACCCAATTCGTCCGCCGCGCCCTGAAGCGCCTGGATGCAAAACTGTACGTGATCGGCGAGTTCCACGCCCATCGCCGCCGCGCCGTTGCGGATGTCGTCGCGATTCACGGAGCGCGCGAACGCTTTGTCCTTCATCTTCTTGATCACCGAGGGCGCTTCCACTTCGAAGATGCTCTTGTTGGGCTTCACAAGGGCGCACGCCGTCAGGAATCCCGCCAGTTCGTCGCAGGCGAAGAGCGCTTTTTCGAGCGGCGTCTCGCGCGACACGCCGCTGTACTCGGCGTGCGACAAGATCGCGCGCCGGAAAAACGGCGGATAGCCGCGGTCTTCCAGGATTTTCTCGCCGACAAAGGGGTGTTCCTGCGGCGTGGGGAATTGATCGTAGTCGAAATCGTGCAGCAGCCCGACGAGTCCCCAGGCTTCTTCGTTGGCGGGATCGAGTTTCTTGGCGTAGGCGCGCATGCACGCCTCCACGGCCAGGGCGTGCTTGATCAAACTTTCATTTTTGGTGTATTCGTGCAGCAAGGCCAGCGATGTAGCGCGGTCCAATTCCTTCGGTAGGCTTTCCATGCGTAAAAATGTACCATAGCAGGCACGGCGGGCCGCCGATGGTCAAACAATTCACTTTCAAAATGTTCCGTGTTGTGCGAGGATAGCTCTCGGCGATTCACCTCGACGCGCTACGTATGGCCACTTCCGTACGCGTTGAAACCATCCCTGTTACCAGCACGCCCGCCGGGAAGCTCCCGCCGATGAACGGCGCGGAGATTTCCGCGAGCCACATTGCCGCTCCCATCCCTGTTCAGGACAAAGACACCTCATCACCCGATGCTCGTCCTGTCGTGCGGTGCGACCGCTGCCGGCTGGTTCAGTTTCGGGCCTCCCACAATCGTTGCCGCCGCTGCATGATGCCGTTCGTGGTGGCCGCGCCTCCGCCGCCGGAACCGGTGGTGGAAGCCGAAGCCCATCCCGACATCGCCGCCGGCGTGCGCGCCTGGCGACAGCAGCGCGGCCTCACGCAGAAGCAACTCGCCTTCGCCGCGCATCTGCCGCGCACCTACATCTCGCGCATCGAGAACGGCCGCATTCTGCCCGGACTCTCCACGCTCGAGCGGGTCGCGGGCGCGTTGCACGTAGGACTCGCGGCGCTGCTCGATCGACGCGGGTGCAACGGACACGGTCCAAACGGCAACGCCCTTCATCCGAATGGAAACGGCCACGCCTTCGTTCCCGATCCCGCCGTTTACGACACGGCGTCTGGAAACGGTCACGCGGTGATGAACGAGAACGAGGCGTTCTTACGCCAGATGGTCCGCTACTGCCGGCGCATGACGGTGGTGCAGCGCGCCGCGGTGATCGATCGCGTGAAGGCACTGGCGACGGCTGGACATTAGGTCGTCAACAAACGATAGAGCGCGGCCACGGGCAAGCCCATCACGTTGTAGTAGCAGCCTTCGATTCGCTCGATAAACTTGGCCGCGCCGCCTTGGATTCCGTAGGCGCCCGCTTTGTCGCGCGGTTCACCCGTCGCGACATAGGCAGCGATTTCCTCATCGCTCATCGGCCCAAAGTACACGCGCGTGGACGCTACTTCCTCACGACGCGCGCCTCCCGCGCCTCCATCGAGGGGAACAACGCAAATGGCCGTGAGCACGTCGTGCGCGCGACCGGCGAGCGATCGCAACATTTCCGCGGCGTGCGCGTCCGATTGCGGCTTGCCGAGCGCGCGGTGATCGAGGATTACTTCGGTGTCCGCGCCCAACACCACGGCCCCCGGCCGCGTGCCCGCCGCGCGCGCGACATCTTGCGCTTTTTCCCGCGCCAATCGCGCGACATATTGCTCGCCGGTTTCCCCGGCGATTTGCTTTTCCTCAACTCTACTGGCGCGTACTTCAAACTGCACGCCCACAAGCGACAGCAACTCGCGGCGTCGCGGTGACGCTGAGGCCAGGACCACATAAGGCAGCGCGTTGGGCATTTGAAAGGTATACACTATTTCGCATGTTCAGCACCCACACCCGCTCTATCCTTGCTTTCGCCGCCGTGGCCGCCTGCGCGCTGCCGGGCTTTTCGCCCAAACTGGTGGCCCAGAAGCATCCCATGACCATCGAAGACATCCAGAAATTCCGCGAAGTGCGCGACGCCCAATGCTCGCCCGATGGCAAGCAAGTGGCCTACGTCGTCTCGCAAATCGACGTGAAGGAAGATCGCAGCAATTCGCACATCTGGATGATCGGCTACGACGGCTCGAACGATCGCCAAATGACCTCGAGCACCGATAGCGAGAGCGGGCCGCGCTTCAGTCCTGACGGGAAGTATCTGTCGTTCACGTCGTCGCGCACGGGACCGGCGCGCGGGAATCAAGTGTGGCTGCTCGATCGCAACGGCGGCGAAGCGTTTCAGCTTACTGACGTCAAGGGACGCTTGCAAGGCTACGAGTGGTCGCCGGATTCCAAGCGCCTCGCGCTTGTCGTCGGCGATCCCGATCCGGATGCGCCGGATGGTCCCGAAGGCGGTGGCGGAGGCGCACCGGCCGCGGGAGGTCGTGGCGGAGCGGGACGTGGCGGCGCCGCGCCGAAGCCGATCGTCATCGATCGCTACAAGTTCAAGCAAGACGGCCAGGGATATTTGCTTTCCGGCCGTCACAGCTACGTTTATCTCTTCGACATCGCAACGAAGAAAACGGAGCGCCTAACGAAATCGAAATTCGATGAAGCATCGCCCGCGTGGTCGCCGGACGGATCGAAGATCGCGTTCACGAGCAATCGCAATCCCGATGCCGACCGTGAACCGTCCACGCAAATCTTTATCGCGGAATCAAAGCCGGGCTCGATAGAGAAAGCGATCACGCCGGCGACGTCCCGCGGCGGTCGCGGACGCCCCGAGTGGTCGCTGGACGCCAAGTGGATCGCGTATCTTGAGGGCGAAGCGGATAAGAAGTTTGCCGCGTACGGCCAGGAACATTTGAATTTGGTAGCCACCGACGGCAACTCCGCGCCGATCCGCCAAGCGATTTCAGACGCGCTCGACCGCAGCGTGTCGTCGCCGAAATTCACAGCGGACTCGATCACGTTCCTGGTGACGGACGATATGTCGGAATATCCCGCGCGCATGCGGCTGGGCCGCAGCGATGTGGAGAAGCTGCTGCCCGAACCGGTAGTGGTTTCCGCGCCGAACACGGCGGGAGCGTGTTCCATCGTGATGGCCGGAGGCACGCAGAAGCACCAAGAGATTTACGCGTTTGAAAACAGCAAACTGCGGCAATTGACGCATCAGAACGACGCGCTGTTCGACACGCTCGATCTCGGCCAAGTGGAAAAAGTCAGTTTCAAGAGCAAGGACGGCACCGAAGTTCACGGCTTGCTGACCATGCCGGTAGGTTATAAAGCCGGACAAAAGGTTCCGCTTCTGCTGCGCATTCACGGCGGACCGAATTCGCAGGAAGCGTATCGTTTCTCCACCGAGCATCAGTTTTTCGCGGCTAACGGCTACGCGGTGCTGGCGGTCAACTATCGCGGCAGCGCGGGACGCGGCCAGAAATTCTCGCGCGCCATCGCCGCCGACTGGGGACATCTGGAGGTAGAGGATTTGATCGCGGGCGTCAATCACGTGATCGAGATGGGCGTGGCCGATCCCAACAAGTTGGGCGTCGGCGGATGGAGCTATGGCGGCATTCTCACCGACTACATGATCGCCAGCGACACGCGCTTCAAAGGCGCGACCTCGGGCGCGGGCACCGCCTTCACCGTGGCGTTCTACGGAACGGATCAGTACATTTTGCAATACGACTACGAGATCGGACCACCGTGGCAGGAAGAAGCGTGGAAAACGTATCAGAAAATTTCCTATCCGTTCCTCCACGCGGATCGCATCAAGACGCCGACGATTTTCTTCGGCGGCGAGCGCGACTTCAACGTGCCGGTGCAAGGCGGTCAGCAGATGTATCAAGCCCTGCGCAGCTTGGGCATCGACACGCGCCTGGTGATTTATCCGAACGAGACGCACGGCATTTCGCGCCCAAGCTACGTGAAGGATCGCTACCAGCGGTATCTGGCGTGGTACGACAAATACGTGAAAGGCACCGAGACCGCGAAGCAACCGATCGAAGACAAGTAAGGTTAACAGCGGATGGCGGAAGCCCTTTGCCTCGGCGAGTTGCTCGTCGATTTCGTTGCGCTTACTTCGGGCGTTCGCTTGGCCGATGCGGTGGAGTTTCGCCGCGCGGCGGGCGGCGCGCCGGCGAACGTGGCCGTTGGCTTGGCGCGTCTCGGCGTCGAAACCGCGTTGATCGCCAAGGTGGGCGCGGATGAATTTGGCCGATTCCTGCGGAAAACCATCGAAGACGAAGGCATCGATACATCAGGATTGGTCAGCGCCAAGCGCGCGCAAACGGCGCTGGCGTTTGTGTCGCTCGATTCTTCCAACGAACGTTCGTTCGAGTTTCACGGCGATCCGTCACCGGACGCGCTACTCGCGCCTGGCGATTTGCGCGAGCGTCCCTGGCGTGGCGCGCGCGTCTTCCACTACGGCAGCATCAGCTTGATCGCGGAACCAAGCCGCGCGGCGACACTTGCCGCCATCGCGCGCGCGAGAAAGCGCGGATTGTTGGTGAGTTGCGATCCGAATTTGCGCTTGGCTCTGTGGCCGTCCCCCTCGGCGGCTCGCGCGGGAATGCGTTTGGCATTGCGTCACGCCGACGTGGTGAAGATCAGCGAAGAGGAAGTGGATTTTCTCGGGAAGATGCCCCACGCAAAGCTGGTTGTAGTTACGCGAGGACCCCAGGGCGGCACGGTCTTCCAAGACGGCAAGCGTGTTTCCGATTTTCCGGCGTTCCGCGTAAAATCGATCGACTCCACCGGCGCGGGCGATGCCTTCACGGCGGGGCTGCTCTATGGCTTGCTGCGCGAAAAGCCCATCGCGGAGACAATCCGCATCGCCGCAGCGTGTGGTGCGCTCGTCACGTTGCGCCGGGGCGCGATTCCCGCGATGCCGGGACTTCCGGCGGTCATGCGATTAGCACGAAGCCGCGAAAGCCGGTGAACAACCGTTTCGAGGCGCGGCTGACAAGCCGTCGCAGTCCAAATGTGATATCTCTTCATATTGAATCTTGCGAACAGCGGCTTGTGTTAAGCTGCTGTTATTTTTCCGCGCTTGCGGCAAAAGCGTAGCGCGTTGCGCCGCTCGGCGGCGCGCAATCAAAACTTGGGAGTGGACACTTGGCACTGAAACTGTACGACGGAAAAGACATTCGCAACGTCGGAGTCGCTGGGCACGGCGGCTCCGGCAAAACCTCTTTGGTCTCCGCACTTCTTTATACCGCCGGTTCAGTCGACCGGCTGGGCCGCGTCGACGACGGCACGACCGTCACCGATTACGACGAAGAAGAGATTGCCCGCAAAGTATCGATCTCCACGGGCGTCGCGTACGCCGAATGGGCGGCCGGCGGCGGCAAGGTGAAAATCAACCTGCTCGACACACCCGGCTACAACATCTTTATCGGTGAAACGCGCGCCAGCATCGTGGCCGCCGATTCCGTGCTGGTGGTGGTCGACGCGGTGGCCGGCGTGGAAGTGCAAACGGAAAAAGTGTGGTCGTTCGCCGAAGAGTTCGGCCAGGCGCGCGCGCTGGTGGTGAATCGCCTGGATCGCGAGCGCGCTGGATTCGATCGCGCAGTGGAATCGATCCAAAACGCCTTCGGACGCGGCGCCGTGGCGATCCAGATGCCGCTGGGCGAGGAGAAAAATGCGCGCGGCATCGTGGACTTGATCGGTATGAAGGCGTACACCTACGATTCCGGCGGAAACGGCAAGGGTAAGGAAGAAGCGATACCCGCGAATCTGGCCGACGCCGCGCAAGCCGCACACGAAAAGCTGGTGGAAGCAGCGGCCGAAGGCGACGACGCGCTGCTCGAGGAGTTTTTCGACAAAGGAACATTGCCCGTCGAGCATATTGTCGACGGTTTGAAGAAAGCGATCGCCGCGGGACGTTTGTTCCCCATCCTGTGCGCGTGCGGCGGGAAGAATTTGGGCAGCGATCACATCCTGAGTTTCCTCACGAACTTCATGCCGTCGGCCGCCGATCGCGGCACGGTGAAAGGCGCGGCCAAGCCGGGTGGAGAGCTCGACGTGACGCGCAAGATCACCAACGACGAGGCGCTTTCCGTCTACGTTTACAAAACCGTCGCCGATCCCTTCGCTGGACGCCTGACGTACTTCAAAGTTCAATCGGGCGTGCTGAAATCCGACGCCACGCTGACCAATTTCGTGCGCAGTTCGGAAGAACGCATGGCGCATATCGGTGTGCTTCTGGGAAAAGAGCAAGTACCGGTGCAGGAATTGCGCGCCGGCGATTTGGGCGTGGTCGCGAAATTGAAGGACACCGTGACCGGCGACACCCTGGGCGCGGTGAAGTCCACGCCGATTTTCTATCCGCCGGTGTCGCTGCCCGAGCCGCTGATCAAGTTCGCGATCGAAGCCAAGTCGCGTGCGGATGAAGATCGCATGGGCGTGGCGCTGCACAAGATTCTTGAGGAAGACCGGTCGCTGCGCTTCGAGCGCGATCCGCAAACCAAGGACTTTTTGCTCGGCGGATCGGGCCAGCAGCATATTGAAGTGATCGTTTCCAAGTTGAAGAAGCGCTATCACGTCGAAGTGACGCTGAAAGCGCCGCGCGTGCCGTATCGCGAGACCATCCGCGGCAAGGCCGACGTGGAAGGGAAGCACAAGAAGCAGTCGGGCGGTCACGGACAATTCGGCGTTTGCAACGTGAAGATGGAGCCGTTGGTGCGCGGCGGTGGGTTCGAATTCGTCAACGACATTTTCGGCGGCTCGATCCCCAGGAACTTCATTCCGGCGGTGGAAAAAGGCATCGTGGAATCGGCGGCGCGCGGCTATCTCGCGGGATTCCCGGTGGTCGATTTCAGGGCCACGGTCTATGACGGAAAGTATCACGACGTCGACAGCTCGGAAATGGCGTTCAAGATCGCCGGATCGCTGGCATTCAAGGCGGCAATGGCAGTCGCGAAACCGGTGTTGCTCGAGCCGGTGATGAACGTTGAAGTATACGCGCCCGACACGTACTCCGGCGATCTGATGGGCGATCTGAACTCGCGCCGCGGGCGAATCCAGGGCATGGACAACAAAGGATCGATGACGGTGATCCGCGCGCAGGTCCCAATGGCGGAAATGCTCACCTACGCCACCGATCTGACGTCAAAGACGCAGGGCCGCGCCAGTTATCACATGGAATTCGACCATTACGACACGGTCCCCGGCCCGATCGCGGATAAGGTGATCGCCGCTGCGAAGGCCGCCAAGGCCGGTCAGGTCGAGCCGGAAGAGGAATAGCAACGCGCCCAGTACGTGGTGGAAGTGAAATTCACTAAGGATAACGCCGCGCTTAATGCCACGTACCCGCGCTTAATGATCCTCCCGCAGAAGTTCGTTCAGCGTTGAATACGCACGGTCCGGAGGTGCCTGCACCACTTTCACCAATTGGTGCTAGGATAGACGCATGAAACGCGCCACGATCACGGTTCCCAAGGATTTGGCGGCGGCCGTTGACGGTTATGTTCAGGCCCAGGAGACGCCTCCCGCCTTCACGGCGGTCGTCCAAACGGCATTGCGGCATTTCCTGGCCGAGCGCGGCTACTTGCGGTCACGCGTGCCCCTCCGAATTACTCCGGCGACGCGCGGAAGTGGCCGACGGGACGTAAGCGAAGCGCATGATCGCTACCTCGCCGGCAAATGAGGCGCGCCGTACTCGCTGACGCCGGCCCTTTGTATGCTGCCGCTGATCCTGACGACGCACACCATCATCGTGCTCAACGCGAGCTGAAGCGGCTGGCACGGGATAAACGCGAAGTGTTCGTTGCCTATCCAACGCTGGCCGAGGCCTACACTCTGGTGCTTAGGCGGCTCGGAAAACAGACCGCTACGCAGTGGCTGAACGACGTGGTGACCGGCACCGCCGTCCTCAATCCAACGCCCGAGGATTACCATGCCGCGATCAAGGCGCTCTCATCGTTCCCGGATCAAGCGATCTCGTTATTCGACGCAACAGTGGCCGCGATGGGCAACCGCTTAGGAGTCGAGATTTGGACATACGATCACCACTTCGACATCATGCAAGCGCCGGTTTGGCATGCAGAGTAATCCGCCCCTAACCAGTACCAAGGTCCCGGCGTCCTAAAGATGAAACTAGGCATTGACTTTGTGAATCTTGTGTTAGCATGGCCCCTGAGTTGCTTTCCGGGTATTGAGGTCTTAGGTTCGTTTTGTAATTTCTAATGCCGCGCCACCGGAACCCAGTTCGTCGCCTCAAGCATGTAACGCTCGCTCTCGTGGTGTGCGCGACCCTGTCGGTTCCCGCGATCGCCCAGAAACAGAAGAAGAAAAAGGCCCAAGAAGCCGCGCCGGTTCCGCCGCCGCAGTTCGTCGCCGTTCAGGACAAGCTCCCCGCCGGTCCTTGGTCTTCGTTCCCGCTGCCCGCCGTTCTTCCCCCCGTCGATCCCGTTAAGGAACTCCTTAGTAAGGTGCGGACCTCATACGCCGCCGGCGTCGAGGCGTACCAAAGCGGGCACCTCGGCAAGGCACGCATCGAGTTCGACCATGCCGTCGAGATCATGCTGACCTCTGGAATGCACCTGCGGGCGAACCCGGACCTGGAGCGCGAGTACGAATCACTGGTGGATCATGTCAACGGCTTCGAAGTTTCCGCGCTGACCGAAGGCGACGGCTTTACCGAGCGCAAGCCGGTCACCGCCGCCATCGACGAAGTGGCCGACATCGACCTTCCCAAGGTAGACATGCAGCAGGTCGACGCCCGCATCCGCGACTTGGTGGAAAAAGGCCTGCGCGACACGCGGTCGGACCTGCCGTTGATGATCAACGACGAGGTCCTCCGCTACATCAACTTCTTCTCCGGGCGCGGACGCGGCGGCATCCAGGCTGGATGGCGGCGCGCCGGGCGCTATCGCGAGATGATCTCGCGCGTTCTGCGGGAAGAAGGCGTTCCTCAGGACCTGATCTATTTGGCGCAGGCGGAATCGGCCTTTCACCCCACCGCGCTATCGCGGGCAGGAGCACGCGGGATGTGGCAGTTCATGGCTTACACGGGTAAGGTCTATGGCTTGAAAGCCGACTGGTGGGTCGATCCGCGCCAGGACCCCGAAGCCGCCACGCGAGCCGCCGCGCATCACTTGCACGACCTTTATCGCCAGTTCGGCGACTGGTATCTGGCGATGGCGGCCTACAATTCGGGACCCCAAAACGTCTCGCGGGCCATCGAACGCACCGGATACGCCGACTTCTGGGAGCTGTATCGTCGCAACCAATTGCCGCGGGAAACCAAGAACTACGTGCCGATCATCTTGGCGGTGACGATCATGGCCAAGAATCCGGCGGCGTATGGACTAACCGAAGTTGAGCCGGATCCGGCGGTGCCCACTGAAACGGTGAAGCTGACGACGCCCACCGATCTGCGCTTGATAGCCGAAACCATCGACTGCACGGTCGAGCAATTGCAGGATTTGAACCCCAGCCTCTTGCGCTGGGTAACGCCGAAGCAGGACGAATTCGACTTGCGCCTACCCGCCGGTTCGCGCGACCGCTTCCTGGAGCAGATCGCGGCGATCCCCGAGGACAAGCGCGTTTGGTGGCGCTGGCATCGCGTGGCCGACGGAGAGTCGCTGGCGCAGATCGCCAAGCAGTACAAGACCACCAGCACGGCCATCGCGGAAGTAAACAACATTCAGGATGCCAAGACCGCGGACTTGGCTCCCGGAAGCCGCCTGGTAATTCCGATCACTCCAAAGAATTCCTCGTTGTTGGCCGCCGCCATGGAAGGCTCGAAGACGCGCTCGGTAAGCCTGCACTACAAGGTTCGCAAAGGCGACACCATCGCCGTTGTAGCCGATCGCTTTGGCGTGGAGAAAGACGATGTGCTGAAGTGGAACGGATTGAAAACAAGCACGTTATCGCCAGGTAGAGTGCTGACGATCCGGGCGGTCCAGAGCGGTCCGGCGCCTTCGGTTTCGGCGTCGCACAAGAAGTCCAGCCATTCGCTCGTGGCTACCGCGCATCACGGCACGGCCACTCACCACCACACCACCGTGAAAGCCGCTGCGCACCTGCCTGCAAAATCCTCGCCCAAACTGGTCGCCAAAGGATCGGCGCCCCGGTCGAGCGCGGCTCTTGCGGATCACTAAACTTTTTCCTCAAAAAGTATCGTTCTCAGTCGGCTTTTTCTTGACAGCGCACGTCGCACTGCGTTAATTTCCAACTCGATCCATTTGGAGTCCCGAACTATGCCTTTTGAATACGAACGCGAAGAGGAAGAGTTGGAGGAACTGGAAGCGGGATCCGAATACGAAGCCGAGGAGGAAGAGATGGACGAAATGGAAGGAACCATGGGCGAAGTAAGCGCCCCAGTGGAGTCTGCTCCGGTCGACGTGCCCGCTCCAGCAGCCCCCAAACCGAAAGCCAAGCCCAAGGCCAAGGCAAAGCCAAAGGCCAAACCCAAAGCCAAGGCCAAGCCCAAGGCGAAGAAGGCCGCGAAGAAGCCGGCCAAGAAAGCCAAGAAGGCTGCCAAGAAACCGGCCAAGAAGAAAAAGAAGAAGTAGTCCTGATTCTCCGCTCCGCGTCTCCGCTTGAGGCGAGTTGTTCCTTGCATCAGGCGGAGTCGCGGCGTTCTTTTCCCTCCCGTTGCGCCAACCACTGCCATGAAAACCAGATCTCTCCTGTTGCTCTGCGCCGCTTGCACGGCGGTCGCCTTCGCGCAGCCTCCCAACAACGCCAATCGTATCGGACTCTTCGAAGATCACGGCGACATCGGCGCCGTGCTGCATAAAGGATCGTCGGAATACGACGCGGCGGTGAACAAGTACACGCTCACCGGCAGCGGCGAGAATGTCTGGGCCACTTCGGACGCCATGCAGTTCGCGTGGCGCCGCGTGGCGGGCGGGGACGTGACCATGTCGGCGGAAATCGCCTTCGCCAACTCGGGCGGCGAGCATCACAAGAAAGCCATGCTGATGATCCGGCAATCGCTCGACCCCGACTCCGCGTACGTCGACGCCGTGCTGCACGGCAATGGTCTGGTGTCGCTGCAAATGCGCGACGCCAAGGGCGCGGTGACGCATCAAATAGAAGAAACTTCCACCGGCGCGAAGCGCCTGAGCATCCGCAAAATCGGATCGTACTTCGTGCTGATGCTTTCCAACAGCGCGGAAGAACTGCGTCCCGCGGGCGGGGCTTTTCGGCTGGTGCTACAAGAGCCCTTCTACGTGGGCATTGGCGTCTGCGCGCACAACAAAGACGCCAGTGAAACGGCCACGTTCCGCAACATGGAGTTGAGTGTGCGCACTCCCAAACTGTACAGCACGCTGGAGACAATGTCGGTGCCCGGTGGCGATCGCCAAGTGGTCTACGTGGTTGACAGCCGTATCGAAGCGCCGAACTGGACGCACGACGGAAAATGGCTGCTCTTCAATGGCAACGGCCGCTTGCAGAAGATTTCCCCCGATCCTGCGGCGGGCGCGAAGCCGGAAATGGTCGACACCGGATTCGCGAATCGCTTGAACAACGATCATGGGCTCTCGCCCGACGGCGCCATGCTGGCCTTCAGCGACAATTCGCAAGAGGACAAGCATTCTCTCGTGTACACGATGCCGTTATCGGGCGGCACGCCGAAGCGCATCACCAAAGAATCGCCGTCGTATTGGCACGGATGGTCGCCGGACGGAAAAACGCTGGTCTATGCGGCGGTGCGCAACAACGATTTCGACGTTTTCTCCATCTCTGCCGATGGCGGCGAAGAAAAACGGCTCACGTCCACGCCCGGCACCGACGACGGTCCCGAATTCACGCCCGACGGCAAATACATTTACTTCAACTCCGAGCGCACCGGTCACATGCAAATCTGGCGGATGAAACCCGACGGCAGCGAGCAGGAGCAAGTCACCAACGACGAATACAACAATTGGTTTCCGCACTTTTCTCCCGACGGAAAAACGCTGGTGATGCTCAGCTACGAGCCGGAAGTCACCGGGCATCCGGAGAACAAAGATGTGCTGCTGCGGCTGATGAACGTGAACGACAAGAAAATCACCGTACTCACGCGCTTGTTCGGCGGACAAGGAACTATCAACGTACCGTCGTGGTCGCCCGATGGAAAACGGATCGCCTTCGTCAGCTATCAACTGATACCCTAGCAAGCGCGTGCGATTCACCATTCTCTTCCTCGCGGTAGCGGCCGTCGGGCAAACACCCGACTCTTCAATCAACGCGGGCCGCGTCACATTCGAAAAAAGCTGCGGCAAGTGTCACGGCGGCGACGGCAACGGCGGCGAAATGGGTCCCGCGATTCTCTATCGCCTGCCGGCGCGCAACGACTCGGAACTCGCCGTGCTAATCCGCGCAGGACTCCCTGAGCGCGGCATGCCGCCGGTGCCCATTGCCGAGGCCGACATGCCGGCGCTGGTGCGTTTTCTGCGCACCATTCAACGCGCCGATCGTCCCGTGGTTCGGAGAAAAGTAACGCTCGCCGGCGGATTGTCGCTGGAAGGCGAAGTGCTCAATGAAGGTGTCAACGATTTGCAGCTTCGCACCGACGATCATCGCGTGCATCTATTGCGCCGCGCGGCCAACCAGACTTTCCGCCAAGTCACATCGGAGCACGATTGGCCCAACTACGACGGCGTGCCCGGTGGAAATCGTTACACGTCGATGACCGAGATCAACAAATCCACCGTCGGGCATCTCTCGCCTGCGTGGATGTTCAATATTCCGAACGGTGGACACTTGCAGGGAACTCCGGCTGTCTCGGGCGGAATCATGTACGTGACGGTGGCCAACGAGTGCTACGCGCTCGACGCGGGTACCGGACGCATGATCTGGCACTTCCGGCGCAAATCGACGCGCGGACCCACCGAAGCCACCGGCGGCGCGACAAATAGAGGGGCTGTTGTGGCCGGTGACCGCGTCTTCATGGACACCGACGAAGCGCACATCATCGCCTTGGATCGTTTCACAGGCTGGCTTCTCTGGGAAACGACCATCGCCGACTGGCGAGAGAATTACTTCACAACTTCCGCGCCGCAAATCGCGGGGAATTTCGTGTTGACCGGAGTGGCAGGCGGCGAGCACGGGTCCAACGGATTTGTCGCGGCCTTCGAGCAATCCACCGGCCGCGAGGTCTGGCGGTTTTGGACCGTCCCGAAACCCGGCGACCCGCAATCCGAAACATGGCGCGGCATCGATCTCGCGCATGGCGGCGCGCCGACTTGGTTCACCGGTACCTACGATCCGGAGCTCGACGTCGTTTATTGGCCGGCGGGAAATCCCAGCAAGGAATACAACGGCGACGAGCGCGCGGGCGACAATCTCTACTCCGATTCTCTGCTGGCGCTCGATCGCAAGACGGGAAAGTTGAAATGGTATTACCAATTCACGCCGCACGATTTGTGGGATTGGGATGCCACGGAAACTTCGGTCCTGGTGAATGCCGAATGGCAAGGACGCCCGAGCAAACTGCTACTCCACGCCGATCGCAATGGATTTTTCTACGTCTTCGATCGCGCCACCGGCGAATTGCTGCTCTGGAAACCGTTTGTGAAAAAACTCACCTGGGCCAGCGGCATCGACGCGCAAGGACGTCCGGTGAAAAATCCCAACCAGGAGCCGACCAAGGAAGGCACGCTCGTTTGTCCGTCGCAGGACGGCGCGACGAATTGGTTTTCGCCGTCGTTCAATCCCGCAACGGGTCTGTACTACGTCCAGACGTTCGAGAAATGCAGCGTCTACACCAAACGCGACGGCGACGTTTGGGAAGCCGGCAAACTGTATCTCGGCGGATCCCAGCGCACCGCGGAGGAATTGCAGCCGGAACGCGTCTTGAAAGCGATCGATATTCACACCGGCGCGATCGCCTGGGAACTGCCGCAGCCGGGATCGGCGAATTCCTGGGGAGGCACGCTCGCGACCGCCAGCGGTCTGGTGATTTTTGCCGAGGAAAGCGGAGCGCTCGCCGCGGCCGACGCCGTGTCGGGCAAACTGCTATGGAGTTTCCCAGTGAATGCGGGATGGCGCGCGTCGCCGATGACGTACATGTTCGACGGCAAGCAATACATCGCCATCGCCGCGGGACCGGATATCATTTCATTTGCATTGAGGTAATCCGATGAAGCCACTTGTCGCTCTCACCAGCCTGCTGGTTGCCGCCGCGCTCGGCGCGCAGAGTTCGTATTTCATGTACGTCGGCACGTTCACGCGCACCGGCAGCAAGGGAATTTACGCGTTCCGCTATAACCCCAGCGATGGCAAAGCGACGCCGATGGGTTTGGCCGCCGAAGCTTCGAATCCCACGTTTCTCGCCGTGCATCCGAATCACCGATTCTTGTACGCGGTGAATGAAGACAACGAATATCAAGGCCAGCCGGCCGGAAGCGTCAGCGCGTATGCGATCAACTCGGCGACGGGCGCGTTGAAGTTGCTGAACCGCGTGTCGTCGAAAGGCACAGGACCATGCCACGTCTCGCTCGATCACACCGCGAAGTGGCTCTTCGTGTCCAACTACGCCGGCGGCAGCGTCGCCGTGTATCCGGTTCACGACGATGGATCCCTCGGCGAAGCCACGGCGTTTTTTCAACACGCCGGGAAAAGCGCGCATCCGCAGCGGCAGTCGGGACCGCATGCACACGAAGCGATCATCGCGCCCGACAATCGGCGCGTGCTGGTCGCCGATCTCGGTCTCGACGAAGTTTTGAGCTACAAGCTCGATCGCACGGCCGGCCTTGTGCCCGATACGCCGCCGTTTACGAAAGTCGCGCCGGGCACGGGACCGCGTCACTTGGTTTTCAGCGCCAACGGACAATTCGTTTACTCGCTGAACGAACTGGCCTCCAACATCATCGTCTTTCGCTACGACGCTGCGTCGGGTGCGCTCAGCGAAGTACAGACGATCACGACTTTGCCCAAGGAATTTACGGGAACCAATTCGACGGCCGAAATCGAGTTGCCTCCTAGCGGCAAATTCCTTTACGCGTCAAATCGAGGGGCCGATTCGATTGCCAGTTTCGCCATCGACACAACCACCGGCAAGCTGACACCCCTCGGTTGGACGGCGACGCGCGGAAAAACGCCGCGCAATTTCGCACTCGATCCCACAGGATCGTTCTTGATCGCCGCGAATCAGGACACCAATAACTTGGTGATGTTTCGCGTCGACCGCGCCACCGGTGCGCTCTCACCCACCGGCGACACCTTCGCCGTGCCCGCGCCTGTGTCGATCGTTTTCGCTGCGGCAATCGAGCCGCCGCCGCCCGCGGCAACCAACCCGCCGGGACGCGCCGCGGAAATCCGTTTGTGGCCGAACGGCGCGCCAGGATTCGAGAATCTCGCGGCCCCGGAAGTGTCGCGGCCGTCGACCACGCCGAAATATGCGGGACTCGCCGCGAACTACACGGTCACGCATGACCCATCGATCTTCGTTTTCCTGCCGCCGAAGGAAAAAGCCACGGGCGCGGCGGTGGTGGTCGCGCCGGGCGGCGGTCACACACAAGTGGTGATCGAAAAAGAAGGTTGGGAAATCGCCGACTGGCTGAACTCGCAAGGCATCGCCGCGTTCGTGCTGAAGTATCGACTGGCGCGCGCGCCGGGATCGCCGTATACGATCGCCAAAGAGGCGCACGCCGACGCCGTGCGCTCAATGCGCCTGGTGCGGAGTCACGCGAAGGAATGGGGAATCGATCCCGCGCGCATCGGCTTCATGGGATTTTCCGCGGGCGGCGAGATTGCCGGAATGATGGAGGCGAAATTCGACGCGGGTAACAGCGCGGCGGCGGACGCGATCGAACGCGCCAGTTCGCGTCCCGATTTCAACGTGCTCGTGTATCCCGCGTATCGTCCCGGCGCCAATCCGGCATCGCCCGACGCCGCGCTGTTTCCGATACCGGCCAATGCGCCGCCGGCGTTTCTGATCTGCGCCGACGACGATCGCTCGCACGTGGAAGCGACCGCGCGACTCTATCTCGAACTCGAGGCGCAGAAGATTCCTTCGGAAATGCACATCTACGCGTCGGGCGGCCACGGCTTCGCCCTGCGTCAGTCGCCGAAACCGGTGAGCGGCTGGCCGGAGCGTTTGAAGGAATGGTTCGCAGAGAGAGGAATTTCAAAATAGGCGCGGAGGCTAGTCCCGACGGCGCGCCTGCACAACTGCGCACCGCAACCAGACACTCGCGCGATTTCCTTCGTGGTAGCATCCTGCTGTTAACAAACGGAGGTTCACCCATGTCTCTTGCGAGCAGATTCTTCTTCCTGGCCGCGGCCGCGTTGGCGGTCGGAACAGTCGTCGCCATCGCGCAACCTGTCGTACTCTCAGGCGTTCCCTGCGCCACGCCCACGTATCTGCACTGCCCGGACGAAGGTTGCTCAAGCGCCATCGTCATCAATCAAGGACCGGCCGTGGAAATGAAAACGCGCCGGACGTATTTCATCGACTATCCGTGCGACCTCCAAAAGGGCGAGAAGGTTACCTTCATCCTGGCGCTGCACGGCGCGGGATCGTACGGCAACTGGCAGCGGAATTATTTTCCCCTGATGGATTACAAAGAAAAATACCGTCTGGTGATCGCCACGCCGAATTCGCCCACGCATGTGTGGTCGCAGGCCGACGACGAATACTTGCAAAACATCGTGACGTCGGTGGTGGATCAACTCGGCAAGCAGAACATCAAGGCGTTCTGGCTGGTCGGACACTCCCAAGGCGGCATGACCTCGAATCGCATCGTGCGCACGCCGTTCTTCGAGGAGCGCGTCGACGGATGGCTCAGTCTTTCGGGCGGCCGACTCGGCGGAAATCCTGGACGCGCGGGAAGTTTCGGCGCTGGACGCGCCACCGCAACCGCGGCAGCGGCAACTCCCGCCGCCGCGACTATGGCGCAAGCGATGGCGGCGCTACGCGAAGCGCCGTCGAACGAGTTTTCCTTCATTTACGAAACGGGACAGCGCGAAATGGACGACAAGGGAATGCCGGAATCGTCCGAATGGGCCAAGAAGCTTGGCTGCGGCGCGCGTGGCGCCTCGCGCGAAGTCGTCGATACGAAAGCGGGCTATGTTTTCGATAGCACGCGCCAGAATCCGCCGAATCCTTCTTGGGGATTGCAGCCCGCGCCGGGCAAAGCGATGGTCACCGCGTACGAAGGATGTAAGGACGGACGTGTGGTTGCCGACGTGGTGCGCATCGACAAAGGACACACCGAGGGACTCGAACCGCATGTCACCGAGGAACTCGTGAAGTTGTTGGTGAGCGCGAAAGGTGGGAAGGTCACGGCCATGCACGGAGAGTAACTCGGAAAAAAGCAACCGCCGATGAACGCAGATAAACGCAGATGAAGCATCGGTTTTATCCGCGTTCATCTGCGTTCATCTGCGGTTGGGTTTCGTTCTTACACCGCCAAGAACATGGTCTGCCCGTGGCGATTCACAAGCAGCACCGGCTCATCGCCTGCACTGTGCATCGCTTGACGGAACTGCGAGACCGTCGTCACCGGCTTGCGATTCACTTCTTGAATCACGTCACCGGACCGCAAGCCCGCCGCCGCCGCTTGGCTTGAGGGACTCACGTCGGTTACAACCACTCCGGTGGTTCCCGAAGCGACTCCCGCCTGCCGGCGAGTCTGCGCGTCGAGAGTCTCCACCGAAATGCCTTGCACCGAAGCGCTGTCCGCCGACTCGTTGTCACCACCACGCCGGCCCGGACGTTCGTTGCTGGCTTGTTCTTCTTTGTTCGGATACTCGGCCAAGCGCACGCTCAAGTCGCGCTCCGATCCGTTGCGCAGCACGCGCAGTTTCACGGTGGCGCCCGGTTCCATCATCGAGATCGTGTTGCGCAGGGTGTTGCCGTCGAGCACCGCTTTGCCGTTCACGTCGAGAATGATGTCGCCCTTCTCGACTCCCGCTTTGATCGCGGGGCCATCGGGGCTGACGTCGCCGACCAGCGCTCCGGTCATACCGTGCGCACCAAACGATTTCGCAATCGCCGGCGTTACGTCCTGCGCCATCACGCCGAGATACGCGCGCGTGACTTTGCCGTTCTTCAAGATGGCGTCCATCACCGTGCGCGCCAAATTCACGGGCACGGCAAATCCGATGCCGTGGCTCGCGCCTTCGCCGCCGCCGGTGACGATCGCCGTGTTAATGCCGATCAACTCGCCGCGATCGTTGATGAGCGCGCCGCCCGAGTTACCGGGATTGATCGGCGCGTCGGTCTGCAGAAAGTCCTCGTAATCTTCGATGCCCAATCCGCCGCGGCCCATCGCGCTAATGATGCCGCTGGTCACCGTTTGACCCACGCCGAAGGGATCGCCCATGGCGAGCGCCGTGTCGCCGATTTGCACTTTCGACGAATCGCCGAGAGTCATCACCGGCAAATTCGACGCGTCAATCTTCAGCACCGCGACGTCGGTCTTCGAGTCGGTGCCGATGACGCGCGCCTTGAACTCGCGCTTGTCGCCGAGGGTGACGCGCACGTCGGTGGCGCCATCGACAACGTGATTGTTCGTGAGAATGTAGCCCTCGGGGCTCACGATGACGCCCGAGCCGAGGCTCTGTTCACGCCGTTCGCGCGGAATGGTAAAACGCCCGTTGTTACCTTGTTCGCCGAAGAATTGGCGGAAGAGCTCGTCCATTGGGACTTCGCCGTTGCCGCCTCGCTGCATTTTCACGACCTTCGAGGAAGAAATGTTGACGACCGCAGGAAGCGCACGCTTCACGATGGGCGCGAAAGTTGCGCGCGCCGGTCCTTCGTTCGCGTCGGCGAGTTTAAATGTCGCCGGAGGATTCTTCGCGAGCTCACGGCCCGCTTGGGTTACGCCCGCAACCGCTGCCCCTCCCAACACAAATGCCAACGCGGCGCTCAAAGCCAAATGCTTCGCGCCGCTCGATACAGGATGGAAATTCATAAGGTTGTCTCCTTCATATTGGTTGCCTTTTCTTGGCCTTCCATTGCGATAGACGTGTCAGGCGGAGGTCGGCTTATCCCGGCGAGTAGGGATAAGCGGCCGGGGAAAGTAGGTATTCTTGGCGTTACGAAATGATGCCCTTGCGGACAGCGTAAAGGATCAGCTCGGGGATTCCGCGCAGATTCAGCTTTTTCATAATGCTGGCGCGGTGCGTCTCCACCGTGTAGACAGAGAGATGCAGCAGGTCGGCAATTTCTTTGTTCGATTTTCCTTCAGCCACCAGTTGCAGAATCTGGCGCTCGCGCGGCGAAAGCAGTTCGAAGGAGTCTTCCGCGCCGGTGCGTTGCAGCTTGCGCATGTAATCTTCGAGCAGAACTTTGCTCACCGCCGGGCTGAAATACGATTTTCCCGCGACCACCGCGCGCACCGCGCGCACCAGATCGGCTTCGGCGGAGTCTTTCAGCAAATACGATCGCGCGCCCGCGCGAAGCGCGCGCAAAATGTAACCTTCGTCCGAGTGCATGCTGAGGATGACGATGGCGATCTCGGGAAATCGCGCGCTCACTTGCCGGCTGGCTTCGATTCCGTTCAAGTTGGGCATGCCGATGTCCATCACGAGAACATTGGGCTTCAGTTTTTCCGCGAGGCCGACCGCTTCGCGGCCGTCGCCCGCTTCGCCGACAACGCGCAATCCTTCCTGCTGCTCCAACACCAACCGCAGTCCGGCGCGCATCACCACGTGATCGTCGGCCAGCACAATTCGGATTGGATTTAGTTCCGGCATCACGCTGCGGGCAGCGGCAACACGGCGCGGACGATGGTGCCCGCGCCGGCCTGCGAGTCGATGGTGAGCGTTCCGCCTAAATCTTTCACGCGCTCGCCCATCCCGACGAGTCCCAAGCCGCGCGTGTGGGGATCGAACCCGCGGCCGTCGTCTTGCACACTGACGCTCAACTGATCGTGAGCAAGCTGCACGTCGATTCTCGCATGCGACGCACCGGAATGCCGCGACACGTTGTGCAGCGCTTCCTGCACCACGCGATAAACGCAGGTACGGTAGGAATCAGGCAACAAATTGTCGGGAATATCCTCGGCGAAAACCTCCACTTCCGCCGTGCCTTGCCGCGAAACTTCGCGCGCTTGCCATTCGAGCGCGGGAATCAGTCCTAGATCGTCGAGCATCGAGGGACGAAGCAACAGCGCCATACTGCGCACCGATTGGATCACGTGTTCCGCTTCGCCCTTGATCTTGCCCACCAGCGTGCCCGCTTGTTCTTCGCTCGGAACCAGCGCCGAGAGGCGGCCGACGTCGACCAGCAACGATCCCAGCGATTGTCCGATTTCGTCGTGCAACTCGCGGGACAGCGCCTTCCGCTCGGACTCCTGCGTTTCCACGAGGCGGGCCGAAAGCTTCTTCAGTTCGCTGCGATTCTCCGAGATTTCGAGATAGCGCAACTGCGCCTCGCGCTGCAATTTCAAAATGTACGCGAGACTTCCCAGCGCGATCATCAATCCCGACGCCAGCGCGACAGCCAGCAACAGCAAGCTTCGGGCGCGCAGCGACCCAAAACGTTCCTCGAGCACGCTATCGTTTTGATGGAGCGCGCCGGCGTTGAGCGCCTGCAGACCTTGCGCGGACGCCAGCACTGTGTCGCCGTCGGCGGCCAGCAATTGTTGTATCGCGGCGGCGCGCTTGCTAGGATCGTTGCCCAGCGCCGATTGCATCGCCGCACGATGGCGCGCCAGGGTGACGTAGATGCGCCGCAAAACGATTTCTTCGTCGGATGTCAGTGGATGCGGGTAATGCTCGACGACTTCGACAACTTGCGTGACTTCGGGGAGTTCCTTTTTCTGTTGCTCCTGCTCGGCGGCGGTGGCCGCTAATTCGCGGCGCGCTTTCACGGCGTAATCGCGATACGCGGTGCTGATCTGCTCGGCCATGCGCATGCGCTGCGCGTAGTCGGATTGTACGCGCTGGTGTTCTGCATTCAGCTCGCCAAGCAGTCGCATGACCTCCCAGCCGGACCCAACCATCAGCAGCAACATGGCGCCGAAGGCGCAGAACAGCACCAGTTTCAGGCGCCGGACGCGGCGATCGCCAAGATCTTCCGCCATGCTTCTATTTTAAATCGGTTAGTGGGAAGCGGTGCGCGCGGGGCCGTACAGCACCTTTCCAGGACGCGCGGCCGTAACCGTTTTCCCGTCGAAAACCACTTCGCCGTTCACGATCACGGTGGAAAAGCCTTCGGCATATTGGTGCGGCTTGTCGAACGTGGCGAGATCGCGCACACGGTCGGGATCGAAGACCGCGATGTCAGCCTTCATGCCTTCGCGCAACAATCCACGATCCGCCAATCCGAGGCGCTGCGCGGGAAGCGTGGTCATGCGCCGCACTGCGTCTTCCAGGGTGATCACTTTCTTCTCGCGCACGTACACGCCCAACACGCGGGCCCACGTTCCGTAGCTCCGGGGATGCGGCGCTTCTTTGCCGAAATTCGGAATTTCGCCGTCGGAGGCGATCATCGTGCCCGGATAACGCAGAATTCGCACCAGATCGTCTTCACTGATGGCGTGAAAAACGCCTTGGCAGCCGCCTTTCTCGACGATCCACAGCGCGGCCTCGGCGGCATTCTCGACCGTCGGGGAATTTCCGCGAAGTTGGGCGACCTCCGCTAAATTCTTTCCCGCGAGTGACGTATCCCAGTCGCAGCGCGACAACACTACGTTCTTGGGATCGCCGCCGCCGCGTTCTTCGCGAATCAAGCGCGCCGCTTCCGTTGCGATTCGGGCGCGCGTCGCCTGATCCTTCAGGCGTTCGAGGACGCGCGCGCGTCCGCCTTCTTGCGCCCATGACGGAAACAGCGCCGCCTGAATGCTGGTGCTCGACGCCGTGTACGGATACTGATCCACAGACGCGTCCACGCCGCGGCGTCGCGCTTCTTCGATCAAGCGAATCGTCTCCGCGCTCTGTCCCCAGTACGTCTTGCCGATGATCTTGTGATGCGTCACTTGCGTCGGTAATCCGCCGTTCTCGCCGATGGCAATGGTTTCCTTGACGCTATCGACCACGTGCGACGCTTCGTCGCGCATATGAGAAATATAAATCCCGCCAAAACGTCCGGCCACGCGCGCGAGATCCGTGACTTCCTCGGTTGAGCTGAAACTCCCCGGCACGTAGAACAATCCCGAGCTGAGACCGAACGCGCCGTCCTTCATTCCCTGCTCGACAAGCGCGCGCATTTGGGCCATTTCCTCGGGCGACGGCTTGCGGTCAACTTGGCCCATCACGGCTTCGCGCACCGAGCCTTGGCCGAGGAACGCGCCGATGTTCACGGATTTTCGCAACGCCTCGAGCTGCGCGAAGAACGGGGCGATCGGCACGGGTGAACTACCGTCGGGTCCTTCGATCAGCGTGGTGACACCTTGGCGAATGTAATTGTCAGCGGTGGGAACGTTGAAAATGTTGCGGCGCGCGTGACTGTGGATGTCGATGAATCCCGGCGCGACGACTTCGCTGTGTACGTCGATGGTTTGCCGCGCCGGTTCGTCGATCTTGTAGGCGATCCGCGCGATGCGGTCGCCGCGAATCGCAACGTCGGCGTGATACCAAGGATTCCCGCTGCCGTCGATGACACGCGCGTTCTTCAGCAGCAGATCATATGGTTGCGCTTGCGCGAACAAGATGCAGGAAAAAAGAAAAATGCAACCGCAGATAAACGCGGATAAACGCAGATGGGCGATTGGTTTATGTCTGCGTTCGTCTGCGTTCATCTGCGGTTGCATTTAGCTTTTCTCGAAGCCCATCGCCAACTCGATCAATGACCGCACGGCGATCCCCGACGATCCCTTGGCGATAAACGCCTTGTTGTCGTCGATCCACGCGCAGCCGGCGATATCGAGGTGAATCCATGGCGTGTCGGCGACAAATTCCTTTAGGAACCACGCCGCGGTGATCGCGCCGCCGTAGCGTCCGCCGGTGTTTAGAAGGTCCGCGACCATGCCTTTGATTTGCTCGCGGTAGTCGTCGTCCATCGGCATGGGCCACATTTTTTCGCCGGCGGTTTTGGCGCACTTCAAGAAGCGTTCCTGATACGCTTCGTCGTTCGTGAAGACGCCGACGTTCACTTTGCCGAGCGCGACGCTGATCGCGCCCGTCAGCGTGGCCGCGTCGATCAAATGCGTGCAGCCTTGCAGCCGCGCGTAGTGCAAAGCGTCGGCGAGAATCAAACGGCCTTCGGCGTCGGTGTTGATAATCTCAATCGACTTGCCGGACATCGCGATGCGCACGTCGCCGGGTTTTTGCGCCTTGCCGTCGGGCATATTCTCGGTGGCGGGCACGAAACACTGAATGCGCACCGCCGGTTTCAGCAGCGCGATCGCGCGCATCGCGCCGAGCATCGCCGCGCCGCCGGCCATGTCGTACTTCATCAGATCCATGGAGTCGGCCGGCTTGATGGAGATGCCGCCGGTATCGAACGTCACACCCTTTCCGACCAGTCCCAGCACGCGGTCCGTCACCGCCGTCTCGGGGTTGTAGCGCAGGTGAATGAACTTGGGCGGCTCCTCGCTCCCCAGCGACACCGAAAGGAACGAGCCCATCTTCAGTTCCTCGCAGCGCGCGCGGTCGAGGATTTCGCATTCCAATCCCACTTCCGCGGCCATGGCGCGGGCGCGTTCCGCCAGAATCGTGGGCGTCATGTAGTTGCCCGGCTCGTTCACCAAGTCGCGCGTGAAATTCTGCGAATCTCCGATGATGCGCCCGCGTTCGAGCGCCGCGCGCGTTTCCGCCGTCGCCGCCGCGGCCACGTGAAATGCGCCCACGTGCTTGTCGTCGGCGCGACCGTCGGTCTTGTAGCGGCCGGGATCGAAGTCGGCGACCAGCGCGCCTTCCACAGACGCTTGCACCGCCGCGCCGGGATCCGCTACGCCGTCGGGAACAAACGTCATATTGGCAAGCGACTTCGGTTTCAGCAAGCGCACCGCGACTCCCGCCGCGCGGCGCAGTTCGTATGTTCCGAATTTCTCGCGCTTCCCTCCGCCAATCGCGATGACGCGCTTCGTCGCGATTCCGACGACGTTGTGGAAGGTGGCCGTCTCGTACAATTTTGTCGGCAGATCGCCGGTTGCGCTCAGCGGCGCCAGCGCGGGGTGCGACGGCGTTTCTTTGTCGAACGCGACAAATGCCAGCGCGTCGGTGGAAATGCTTTCGATAGGTTGGTGGTTGAGTTGAATGTCCATAAGTTCGGGTTAGTGGTTGTAGCGGGCTTTCGAGGAGTTCACGGCTCGCTTGGCTTCCATGTCCGCCTCGCGGCGGCGAATGGTTTCGCGCTTGTCCCACTCTTTCTTGCCCTTGGCGACGGCCACTTCGGCCTTGATTCGTCCCCGCTTCAAGTATACCCGCAACGGAATCAAGGTCACGCCGCCCTCGCGCGTGGTTCCCTGCAGGCGATGAAGCTGCGCCTTGTGGACCAGCAGTTTTCTGGTCCGGAGCGCTTCGTGATTCATGTAATTTCCGTGGCTATAGGGGCTGATGTTGCAGTTCATCAGCCACAATTCGCCGCCCTTGAGCTGCGCGTAGGCGTCCACCAGACTCACGCGGCCGTTCCGCGCCGACTTCACTTCTGTGCCGGTGAGCACGATGCCCGCTTCGAAGCGATCCTGGAAGAAATAGTCGTGGTGGGCGCGCCGATTCACTCCGAGGTCGCGCTCGGGGGCGTCTCCCTTGGCCTTTTCTGCTTTGGAATCATGTGGTTTGCTCATATCGAAAGGCCGAAAAACAGGTCAACGACTCGGGCGTAGGTATCGTCTTATCTCAAGAAGTCCGGAAGAACAGAATGTTAACACAGTCTTTTTGCGCCCTCGTCGCGCCCCGCCATTTCCATCAGCGACTCGCCCGAACCCGTATTGTGGTCGCTTTCATTCTCGCGTTTCTCATGGCCGCTCCTCCCGCACCCGCGTCGGTGTTTGGAGGCGCGGGCAGCGGCGAATTCAAGGCCGCACAGAAGGCCGAAGCCGCCGGCAATCTCGACCTTGCCACCGAGCTTTATCAAAAAGCCTTCGAAAAAGACCGCAAGAACATGAACTACGAAACGGCCTTGCGCCGCACACGCTTTGCGGCGGGCATGAAGCACGTGGACAACGGTCACAAGCTGCGCGACCAGAACAAACTGGACGAAGCGCTCGAGGAATTCCGCAAAGCGCGGTTGATCGATCCTTCTACCTCGATCAGCGAGCAGGAAATCAACCGGACGCTGCAAATGATCGAGACGCTGAAGGCCAACGCCGCCGCCGAACCGCTGACGCCGCAGCAAAAAGAGAAAAAAGAATACGAGATTCGCATGCAGCGCGCCGAAGGGCCGCCGGAGTTGAAGCCGTTTTCGCGCTCGCCCATCAACGTGCGCATGACCAACGAGTCGAAAACAATTTTCGAGACCATCGGGCGGTTGGCCGGCGTCAACGTGCTCACCGATCCCGATTATCAGAGTCGCCGGATCACGGTGGACCTGGCGAACAGCACGCTGGAAGACGCCCTCGACTACGCCAGCATTCTCTCGAAAACAAAGTGGGCGCCGCTGAACGAAAACACCATCGTGATCTATCAGGACAGTCGCGCGCGCGACCATGATCCGCTGATCATGAAGACGTTCTACCTCACCAACACCGTGAAGGACACCGAGATCACCGAAATCACGCAGGTGTTGCGCAACATGCTTGAGAACATCAAGCTGATGCAGGTGAATTCGCAGAACGCCATCGTGATCCGCGCCACGCCGGACCAAATGGCGGTGGCGGAAAAAATTATCGCCGATATCGACAAGGCGAAGTCGGAAGTGGTGGTCGATGTAACGGTGTTGGCCGTGGAGCGCGACTTGAGCAAAACGCTCGGCATCACGCCCGTTTCCGGCGGCGCGCCGGGACTCACGCTGCCGGCCTCGTTCACCGGCGGCATCGCGGGCGCGGCCGCTTCCACGGTGGGCACGACCACCGGCAACACAACCACCACCCCAACGACGGGCACGGGAACCACCGGCAGCACCACCGGAAACGTGATTCCCTTAAGCCAGCTTCCGCATCTCAGCATCAATCAGTGGAGCACCACGCTGCCCGGCGCGTCGCTCACCGCGATCCTGAGCGATGGTCACACCAAGATTCTGCAGAATCCGCAAGTGCGCGCCTCGGATGGACAAACCGCGAAACTCCGCGTGGGCGAACGCGTGCCGATCGCCACGGGAACTTTTTCCACCGGCATCGTCGCCACGGGCGGATTGCCCGCCGCACAAACGTCGTTCCAGTACACCGACGTCGGCGTGATCATGGAAATTACGCCGCGCGTCAACGGAATCCATGAAGTGTCGTTGAAGCTGGTGATCGAAATTTCCGCAGTGAACTCCTACGTCACGATCGGCGGCGTGCAACAGCCGGTGATCGGGCAGCGCCGCGTGGAACAGGATATTCGCCTGAAGGAAGGCGAGATCAACGTGCTCGGCGGAATTATCCAGGATCAAACGTCGATCACCAAGGCGGGCGTACCGCTCTTGGGATCGCTGCCGTTGATCGGACACTTCTTCTCGCAGGATCAAACCACGGTCTCGCAAAGTGAAGTGCTGATCGTGCTGACGCCGCACATCGTGCGCAGCGCGGATGTTTCCGAGCTGAACCTGCGCGGCATCGACACCGGCACCGCGACGAACACGCAAGTGCGCTATCGCGGCGTCGCGATGCAGGAAACGGCGCCGGGTGCGCCACCTACGAATACACCAAGTTCCGCGCCGAATGCGCCGGCAGCGACAGGCACCACGTCTCCATTGTCTGGCGCGCCGTCCGGCGCAGTGCCTGGCGCGCCGGCCACGGGTGGTGGTGCCGCGGTTGGTGCAGCGCCGACGCCGGGCGTGTCGGCGGTGCCTGGTGCAGCGGCCAATCCAACAGCTCCGGCGGCGGTGGATGCGTCAACAGGTCCGATGCAGTTGCGTTTCCGCGAAAACAATGTGAACGCCGTGGTTGGTACGAGCTTCTCGCTGAATCTTGAATTGGTGAATGCGCAAGACGTGAACGCCGTGCCGTTCCAGTTGCGCTTCGATCCGAAAGTGCTGAAGTTGCTGACCACCGTCTCCGGCGACTTCCTCGACAAAGACGGCCAGCGCTCCAGCATGGTCCCGACCATCGACGCCAACACAGGCACCGGCATGATCGCGCTGACGCGTCCACCGACTGCGCCGGGTGTTTCCGGCACGGGACGTCTGGTAACGCTGACCTTCGAGCCGATCGCCGCCGGTTCGGCGTCGGTGCAGGTGTTCGGCGGGACGGCGCGAGGTCCCGGGCATGAACCGAAACCATTGGCGGCCTCCGCGGCGTCCATTACAGTGAAAGACAAATGATGCGGCTGGCTTTTCAATCGCGGCAAGCGAGCGAGCGCGGCATGTCGCTCGTGGAGTTGATCGTGTCCTGCACGATCCTCCTGGTGCTAACGATGCTGGCGCTGCCTCTGGCGCGCGTGCGCATCAAGCGCTCGAAGGAAGCGGAACTGCGCTACGATCTGCGCGAAATGCGCGAGGCGATCAATCGCTACAAGGACGCTTCCGATCGCGGATTGATTCAGGTGAAGGTCGGCACGGAGGGTTATCCGCCGGATTTGGAAACGCTGGTGAAGGGCGTCGACGTCGTGGGTCAGGTGGACAAGAAATTCCGCTTTCTGCGGCGCATTCCCATGGACCCCATGACCCATTCCACCGAGTGGGGCATGCGCTCGATGCAGGACGATCCCACGTCCAGCTCGTTTGGCGGACAAAACGTTTTCGATGTATTCACGAAGAGTCAGGACAAGGCGCTCGATGGAACGAAATATGCAGACTGGTAACGCGCGGCGCGGCTTCACGATCCTCGAACTGGTGGTCGTCATGGCGATCATCGTGACGCTGGTGGCCATTGGTGTGCCCACGTACACCAAGTCGATCATCCGCGCGCGCGAGGCCGTGCTGCACGATCAGCTCTTCACCATGCGTCAAATGATCGACGAATACACAATGGACAAACAGCAAGCGCCGCAGTCGCTCGACGACCTGGTTTCCGAAGGCTATTTGCGCGAAATCCCCAAGGATCCGATTACGAACTCGCGTTCGTCGTGGAAAATCGACATGGAGGATTCTCTGAAAGCCGCCGACCAAACACAGCCCGGCATGGTGGACGTTCACAGCGGCGCGACCGGCACGTCCCTCGACGGGACGGCGTATTCCACTTGGTAGCGTCACTGGAACACGGAAAAGGCCTGTTCCAATAACGCTAGTCTTCCAGCATCCGCCGGATACGCATCAATTCCCCCAGCGACCAAGCTTGGAACGGACATCCCGCCGGTGTGTGCGGCGCGTCGCCGTCGGCAATTTCCGGAACGTGACCGAGGCCGTATTCTTCGAGTCGCGCTCGCAGCGGTTCGAAGAAGCGCACGCGTGCTTCGTTCTTCGCCGCGGCCGAATCAAAAGCCGAACTTCGGCTGGATGGGCCTGCCGATTCGTTGCGCACGCGCAGCCACGCTTCCACGAACGCTCCCATGAGCCACGGCCACGCGGTGCCATTGTGGTATGCGGCGTCGCGATCGGCGGGCGATCCGGTGTAGTGCGGCGCGTATCCGGGCGATCCGGGCGCGAGCGTGCGCAATCCCAGCGGCGTGAGCAGGCGTTTTTCTACGGCGTCCACCACGCGACGCGCCGGCGGGCCCGAGAGAATCGCCAACGGCAATCCGCCGACGGCGAAAATCTGATTCGGCCGGAACGATTCGTCCGCGGGATCGGCGACGTCCAGCAAATATCCGCGCGACTCGCTCCAGAATTTCGCGAAGAACGCCGCGCACCCGCGCTCGAATTCGTCGGTGCGTCCGGCGAGTTTCAACGCGTTCAACCACAGTGCTTGAATTTCCACGGGCTTGCCGACACGCGGCGTCATCGCGTGGCCGTTGGCGCGCGCGTCCATCCATGTAAGCTGCGATCCCGGCTCGCCGGCGGCCAACAATCCGTCGGCATCCATGCGGATTCCAAAGCGCGTGCCCGCGGTGTAGCCGTCGAGGATCGCGTGGGCCGCGGCGACGATGCGCTTCTTGTCTTCCCGGCCCAAAGCCAAGCGGCGAATCGTCTCAAAGGCGGCGATCACGAACCACAGCGACGCGTCGACGGAGTTGTACTCGGGAGCGCTCCCGAAATCGGCGAAGCGATTCGGCAGCATGCCTTGCGAAACGCATCCTGACCACTCGCGCAGGATCGCGGCAGCGACTTTGGGTCCGCACAAACCGCGCACGGAAATGAATGTGTCGCGCCCCCAGTCGGTGAACCAGGGATAGCCCGCGACAATCGTTTGCCCCTTACCGCGGCGGACCACGTAGGCGCGCGCCGCGCGATCCATCGCGTCGCGCAACGGCCGGCGCCGACGCGCTTCCGACACCATGATCACGCGATGGGCGGGCGCGTTGCGATCGGTGGATAGCGTGATGAAGGAATCGGTGGACGTTAGGTCGAACCACAACGCGCCCGGCACAGCGAGGTCTTCGGTGGCATCGAGTCCGCGATGCGCTTCTTGAGTGTAGAAGAAGTGGCGATACCAATTGGGCGCGTGTTCGTAAGACCCGTTGGTCCGCACGCAAATTTCCGGCACGCCGTCATAGGGGCGCCAAACGAGCAGCGCGCCGGGCTTCCCGGCATTTTCGGTGCGCTCGGGATCGAAGCGAAACGCGGGATTCTCTTTGTGCAGCGCGTGATAGTCGCGTCCGGAAAACAGCAGACGTACGCACAATCGCGCCGGACTCTTTGACCCGCTGGTCGCCGCGCCCATGAGTCGCCAGCGCATCGTGACCGTCGGCGAGTTCTGCACGGCGACGATTTCGTGTTCCACGCGCGTGCCATCGTCAAGGCGATAGATCCAGCGCGGCCAGGGGCGATAGTGAAACTCGCGAATGCGCTGCGCGCCGTCGGGATGCACCACGTCACCGGCATAGCGCTGCGAGGAAATCGGATACGTGCCGGCGCTGGTGGTTACCGACGCTTCCAGTCCGTTCACCAGCACGAATCGGCCGGTCGGAGGAGTTGTGGCCGCCAGCAGCAGCGCGTGATAGCGCCGCGTGCGGATTCCGCAAACCGTGCCGGAGGCGAATCCGCCAAGACCATCGGTTTCCAGCCACTCGGAGTCAGGATGCATGGCCTACGCAATCTAAGGTAGCATTATTGAATGGCTCACAGTTTTTCTCCGAACGAGCACGAGTTGGAGCCGCAACCGGCATCGGGCCGATCCGGCCGCGGAGGGACGCGCCGCCCTCGTACGGCGGCCGCCGTCCTCGAAATGCCCGATCCGCCCGAGCGCACGCGCACCAGCACCTTGATGGATCGCTTGCGCGGATTGTTCTCGCGAAGGCGGAAGCGGAAATAGGTCGAGCGGGCAAGCGCCGATAGCGATATCGATCTCATAAAGCGGTGTGTCCAGGTTTTCTCTGCGCCTCTGCGTCTCTGCGGTGAAAGAACCGCTCGTGGGTGAAATCCTCGTGGGACACGGGCGTAACGACAGGCCTCAGGGGTTTTTCACCGCAGAGACGCAGAGACGCAGAGAAAACCTGTTCGGACTCCGCCCGCGATCTGCACAACGCCAGATTCGCGATAAACTATCGAGCGATGCCGCAATCTCGAAACGTCACGGTTGGCGCGATTCAGATGAGCATGTCCCGGGATGTGCGCGAAAACTTGCGCAAAGCCGCAGATCTCGTCGCCGAAGCCGCGAAGCGCGGCGCGCAAATCGTCTGCCTACCGGAACTTTTCGGATCGCAATACTTTTGCCAGATCGAAGACGGCGCGCACTTCGACCTCGCCGAGCCGCTCTCCGGCCCGACGACCGAAACCATGTCGCGCGTTGCGAAACAAGCCGGCGTCGTTCTCGTGGTTCCGTTCTTCGAGCGCCGTGCCGCCGGCGTTTATCACAACAGCGCCGTGATTCTGGAACGCGACGGCTCCATCGCCGGGCATTATCGCAAAATGCACATTCCCGACGATCCGTCGTACTACGAAAAGTTTTATTTCACACCCGGCGATCTCGGTTTTCGGGCCATCGACACTTCGGTGGGGCGCGTCGGCGTGTTGATTTGCTGGGATCAGTGGTATCCGGAAGGGGCGCGGCTCACGGCGCTGCAAGGCGCGGAGATTTTGTTTTACCCCACGGCGATCGGGTGCTTGCCGATGGATCGCGGCGAGTACGGCGACGCGCAACGCGACGCCTGGCGCACGATTCAGCGAAGCCATGCCATCGCGAACGGTGTGTTCGTGGCCGCCGTAAATCGCGTGGGGCATGAGACGCCGAATGCGACGTCGCCCGGCATCGACTTTTGGGGATCGTCGTTCCTCTGCGATCCCATCGGCGCCGTCCTACAGCACGCCGGCGAGAAAGAGCAAATCCTCATCGCCGAATGCGATTTGAATCGCGTGGAAACGATCCGCCGCGATTGGCCTTTCCTGCGCGATCGCCGCATCGACGCGTACGGCGGAATCACCGAGCGTTTCATCGATGCGCCACAGGGAGAGCGATAGTTGACGCCGTTCGAACTGGGATTCCGCTTCCCCGCCGAATGGACGCCGCACGCCGCCACTTGGATCGGCTGGCCGCACAACGAATCCGATTGGCCCAAACGATTTGAAAAAATCCCGGCCGTGTACGTCGAGATCGTGCGGGGACTGGTGCGCGGCGGCGAGAACGTCAACATTCTCGTGAACTCGGCAGCGCACGAACAAGGAGCCGTGACGCTGCTCGCGCTGGGGGGCGTCGACATCTCAACGGTGAGATTCTTCCGGTGGCCGACAAATCGCGGATGGCTGCGTGACTTTGGGGCGATTTGCGTGCGGAACGGGAAAACGGGGGAAGTCGCACCGATTCGTTTTCGCTTCAACGCCTGGGCCCGCTACGACGATTACGAGCTCGACGATGCGGCCGGCGCGGAAATCGTGAAGACAATCGGCGGGCGAGTCTTCACCGCCAATCTCGACGGACGCGATGTTGTCCTCGAAGGCGGCGGCATCGACGCCAACGGTCTCGGCACACTGCTCACGACGGAAGAATGGCTGCTCGATCCCAAGACGCAAGTGCGCAATCCCGGCTTCACGCGCCGCGATTACGAACAGCTCTTCCACGATTACCTCGGCGCAACCAACGTTCTGTGGCTCGGCAAAGGCGTCGCCGGGGACGACACGCATGGTCACGTGGACGACATCTGCCGCTTTGTGAACGAGAAAACCGTGGTCCTGGCGATGGAATACGATTCCAGCGACGAGAACTACCGGCCGCTGCAAGAAAATCGCGAGCGCGCGCGCGGCTTCCGCACCGAGTCCGGTGAAAAAATTGAAGTGGTGGAACTGCCGCTTCCCTCCGCGATCACGCAGGACGACGAACGCTTCCCGGCGAGCTACGCGAATTTCTACATCGCGAATTCCGCCGTGCTCGTGCCGGCGTTCGATCATCCCAACGACGCGAAAGCGCTCGGCATCCTCAGTGAATTATTCACCGGCCGCACGATCATCCCGATCGCCGCGGAAGATTTAGTGCTCGGCAACGGCACACTCCACTGCTTGAGTCACGAACAGCCGCGTTAATCCACTTCATCACGATTATTCATTGGATGTTTCACGGGCGGCGGCGTTAACGTTGCTGCAACGAAAGACATTGAACAGGGCTCTGGGGTTGTTCGTGGAGGCTGGAAATGAATTCAACTGCCCTGAAAGAAGTCATCGCGATTCTCCGGCCGGAACGTTGGCCGGCGGTGAAGAGCCGCTTGGACCGCTTGCCCGTGGCGTATTCGCAATGCCGCGTGCTCGGCCGCCGCCGTCATGGATCGCTGCGGTACCTGCCGCGAACCGGCGCCCGCCCCACCGTGATCAACCATCTTCCGCAGCGCATGATCTGCTGCGAGGTGGAGGAATCACTGCTCGATTGGGTGTTGCAAGCGTTCCAAGCGGATTGCACGGGCCGCGCCGGTGACGGTTTCGTTTTCGTGTTGCCGGTGGAGGCATCTTACCCGCTGGACGCGGAAAGTTTCGTGACGCTCGGCGCGCCGTCGCCGATTCCGGCCACGGGGAACATCGTTCATGCAGCCCGGTAATAACCCCATCGAGACATATAAGGCGGCACTGGGCGGCCATCCGCTGCGAATTCGGGAGCACGTCCCGCGCATCATCGCCGAGACCGCCGGCTTGGCGGCAGATGACTGGGACAAACTTGCGCCCTCCGATAAAGAAATGCTGAAATGGCTGGGCGTCTTCTTCCGCAAGCCGACGCCCGGCAAGTTCATGATGCGCATCCGTATGCCCAACGGATTCGCCACCAGCGCGCAACTGGCCGCCATCGCCGATTTGTCCAAAAAGCTGGGCGACAATACCGTCGACGTCACCACGCGCCAGCAACTGGAACTGCGCGGTTTCACGCTCCAAGGACTGCCCGAGATTTGGGAACGCCTGCGCGGTCTCGATTTGCGCTCGCTACAAACCGGGCAAGACAACGTCCGCAATCTGAATGGTTGCGCACTCGCTGGATTGACCCCGCACGAATTGCTGGATGCTTCTTCCATCGTCTTCGAGTTGGATCGCATCATTGTCGGCAAAGAAGGCAATCCGGAATACGCCAACCTGCCGCGGAAATTCAACGTGGTGGTGACCGGCTGCCGCGAAAACTGCACGCACGCCGAAACGCAAGACGTCGCGCTCATTCCAGCCAGCAAGGATGGCCGCCTGGGATTCCATGTGCTGGCCGGCGGGAAAATGGGATCGGGCGGTTTCACGATCGCCAAGAACCTCGACTGGTTCGTTCCGCCGGAGCGCGCCGTGGAGACGGTTTTGGCGATCGTCCAACTGTTTCGCGACGAGGGTCCGCGCGACGCGCGCACAAAAGTCCGTCTGGCGTTTCTCATCGCGGATTGGGGGTTGGAATCGTTCAAGGAGAAAGTGCGGGCGCGGTTGAACTGGGAGCCGGAGCCGCGCGGCGAGGATGCCCGATCCAAGAGGCACAACGATCATCTCGGAGTGCAGGAGCAGCGCGCGAGCGATCTTTGTTCGGTCGGCTTGGTGATTCCCGTCGGCCGCACAAGGCCCGCCGGATTGCGCGAACTCGCTCGTCTGGCCGATGAATACGGCAACGGCGAAGTCCGCCTGACCACGGCGCAGAACGCCATCATCGTGAATGTTCCGCGCGGACGCGTAGAAAGACTCTTGGCGGAACCGCTCTTGAAAGAATGGCCCGCCGCGCCCTCGCGTTTTCAACGAGGCTTAGTAAGTTGCGTCGGCACCGAATACTGCAATCTGGCGCTGATCGACACCAAGAATCGCTCGATGGAAGTGTCGCGCGCGCTGGACCAAATGCTCGGCGGACAAACCGAAGCGGGCGACGCCCCAACCATTCATTGGTCGGGATGTCCGGCTGGATGCGGCAACCACGCCGTGGCGGATATCGGCTTGCGCGGCACCAAAGTCAACGTGAATGGCGAAAGCAAAGACGCCGTGGCGATCTACGTGGGCGGCCGGAGCGGCCCACAATCGCGCGCCGCCACTCAAATCATGGACCTGGTGCCCTGCGACGAAGTGTTGCCGGACGTTTTGGCCACCGTGATTCGTCATCTGGACTTGTTCAAAAAAGTGCAGCGCGATCCCGAAGCGAAGTCGCGCGTGCTGATGGTACCGGAAGAGCAATCTTTTCCCAGCGAAGGGAGTTGTACGGAATGAAGATGATTCGCGCCATGATCCGGCCGGAGAACGAAGAGTTGGTGACGCAGGCGTTGGATGAAGCCAACATCGCCGGGTTCACCAAGTGGGACGTCTTGGGACGCGGCAAACAGAAGGGAATTCAAGTCGGCGCCGCGGTCTATCCCGAAATTCCGAAGCTCAGTCTGCTTCTGGTGGTGGAAGACGAGCAAGTGCCGAAGGTGGTGCAAGCGATTCAAAAGGGCGCGCGCACCGGGCATCCCGGCGATGGACGCATCTTCGTCAGCGACGTGGATTCCGCTTACACAATTCGAACCGGAAAAACTGAACGATAGAGAGGACGTTATGGCAGACGATTACGTAAAACCCAATGAACTGATGGCCGAAGCCTTGGCCGCCGCGGAGCGTAAAGCCGCGTTGCCGGTGCGCGATCTTCTGCTGCGCGGCGCACTGGCCGGCGCTTTTCTCGGCTATGCGACGTCGCTGGTATTCGTGGTGGTATCGCAGGGCGTCGCGCCGATCGTCGGCGCGATTCTTTTTCCGGTGGGCTTCGTGATTCTTGTGTTGCTGGGCTTGGAACTCGCCACCGGAAATTTTGCGATCCTCACGCAAGGGTGTTTGTCGGGGCGAGTGCGCGGCTCCGGTTTATTGCGCAATTGGGCGTGGGTCTATCTCGGCAATCTGCTGGGCAGCATGTTCTACGCCGCGCTCTTCTATGCGGCGATCACGAGTTTCGGCGCCACCGATGGCGGTCCGCTGGGCGAATTGGTGCGTCAAGCCGCGCAGAAGAAGACGCTGGCCTATGCCGCGCTCGGCACACGCGGTTGGGCCACGGCATTCGTCAAAGCAATACTCTGCAACTGGATGGTGACACTCGGCACGATGCTGGCCTTTGTGTCGCGCTCCACGCTGGGCAAGATCGCCGCGATGTGGCTGCCCATTCTGACGTTCTTCGCGCACGGCTATGAACACTCCATCGTCAACATGTTCGTGATCCCCGCGGGGATGCTGCTGAAAGCTCCGATCTCGCCGGCCACTTGGTGGCTCTGGAATCAGATTCCCGTGACGTTGGGAAACATCCTGGGCGGCGCAGTCTTAACGGCATGGGCTTTGCACCTGACCTATCAACAACCCGCGCCGTCGCGATTGGAAAAAACGGAGCTTGCCGCCATCCCGGTGGCCATCCCACTCTCATCGGAGGAATAATTATGTCCCTACGGCCCGTTCTCTCGCTGGTGGTGTGCGCGACGTGCTTGATTGTCGCGGTTGGAGCGTCCGCCCAGGATTCCGCCGTCGTTCTGGCGCGTATCCTGGCCGAAAAAGGAATCATCACCAAGAGCGACTTGGCGCGGGTCGAGTCGGCCGGCGGCGACAAGTCGCAAGTCTTGACGCAAGTCGCAGCTTCCGCTCTCACGCAGAAGGAGAAGCCCCCGGCGGCGGTCGCTGCTTCCTCGGCGGCATCCTCCCCGGCTGAGAAAACCGCAAACGGGCCGATCACTTTTTACGGGTCAATCCTCTGGAACTCTTACCTGAACACTTCGCTCACCAACAACGCCGATGTTCCGCTGTTTGCTGGAAAGCAAGGGTCGGACGCGGCCGGCAATGACAAGAATTTCGGCATGACAGTCCGGCAATCGCGCCTGGGCTTGCGCTTTAACGGACCTGAAGTGGCCGGCGCGAAGTCGAGCGCCGTTGTGGAAACCGATTTCTTCGGCGGTCAAGCGTCGCTGGCCAACGGCATCGCCATGGATCTTGTTCGGCTGCGTCTGGCGTATGGAAGATTGGATTGGACCAGCGCATCGCTCGTCGCCGGACAAGATTGGTCGGTGTTCGCGCCGCTCAACCCGACGTCATTGGCAAGTTTTGCGATTCCCGCGATGGCGGCCTCGGGCAATCCCTGGAGCAGGACGCCGCAAGTGCGCGGCGAATGGCGGGACAAATCGCTTCTGTGGCAGATGGCCGCCACCGATCCCAACATCGGCGACTATCCGGCCGCTTTCGCCACTTCGCGCACGCCGGCGATCGGCGAACGTGGACGCTTGCCTGCATTCGATTCCCGGTTGGCTTGGACGCACCGCATGAATGGACAACAAGCTTCACTCGGCGTGAGCTCGCACTATAGCCGCGGCAAAAACGCCGGCGCGATCGGCACGCGCAATGTGGAACAAGGTGTCGATTCCTGGGGAGTGGCGCTCGATTACATTGTTCCCTTGCATCGGCGATTGATATTGTCGGGCGAGATCTTCGAGGGCCGCGCCCTGGGCGCCTTCAGCGTCGGCCTGGGACAAGGCGTATTGGCCGTGGGAACCCCCGGCGCGCACGGCGTGGGAGCGGCCGGCGGGTGGAGTCAGGCGCAAATCCAACTGTCGCCGCGCTGGCAATGGAACACGTCGTATGGTTTGGAGTCGGACGAAGCCGCCAATCTGACGGCGGGCGCCCGGAACCGCAACTCAACGCTGATGACCAACTTGATGTACAAGCTCTCGCCGCAATTCACCGTAGCGGGAGAATACCGGCGGTTGTTCACCGATTTCTACAATCAGCAACCGTTCAACGAACGCGGCGATCATTTCAACCTGGCGGTCGGGTACATTTTCTAATTATGGAGTGCGGCGGAATTAGTCCACGTGCGCGTCGCGCAGGAACGCCGCTGCTTCTTCCGGTGGCGTGGGATTAATGTAGAATCCCGTTCCCCATTCGAATTCCGCGACTTTCGTGAGCTTGGGCATCAACTCGATGTGCCAGTGATAATAATCGTTGGTCGACTCCATCACCGGCGACGTGTGGATCACTAGGTTGTACGCCGGGGATTCCAGCGCCTGATTCAACTTGCCGAGCACGTTTTTCAGCGCGCGCGCCAATCCTTCGTAGTGACCCGAAGGCGAGTTCTCCACCGCCGACTCGTGCTGCTTCGGTAGAATACACGTCTCGAACGGGAAACGCGGCGCCCACGGCGCAACGGTGAGAAAATCCGTGGAGTCTTCGATCACGCGCACCTGCGATTGCAATTCCTGGCGGATGATGTCGCAAAAAATGCAACGTTCTTTTTGACCGTAAAACGCCTTCGCCCCGTCCATCTCCTCGCGCACATAGCTCGGCACAATCGGCAGCGCGATCAACTGGCTGTGCGGATGTTCCAACGACGCGCCGGCCGGTTCGCCGTGATTCTTGAAAATTAAAATGTAGCGGAAACGTTTGTCTTTTTTCAGATCGAGAATGCGATCGCGAAACGCCCACAACACGTCTTCCACGCCTTTCAGGGGCAGCGTGGCCAGCGATTGCATGTGGTCCGGCGACTCGATGATCACTTCATGCGCGCCGATGCCGTTCATCTTGTCGAACATGCCTTCGCCGCGCCGCGCCAATTCGCCTTCGATGCCAAGCGCGGGAAATTTATTCGGCACTACGCGCACGGTCCAGCCGGGCGTGTTCGGCGCGCCGCCGTTCGGGCGATAGGCCATGATCTCGCGCGGCGTGCGGTCTTCTTGTCCCGGACAAAATGGGCAGAAGCCGCCTTGCGGCACGACTTTTTCGCGTAAGAAATCGCTGGGACGGCGCGCGCGATCGGTGGAAATAATCACCCAGCGCCCCGTCACCGGGTCCTTGCGTAACTCGGGCATTACTTGACGACCTCCAACTCAAAAGTAATCACCTTGCCTCGAACCAGAAAACACAAATAGTATTCCCAGAAGCGCCGGAAGCGCCGCGAATGATTCACCAGGAACTCGAATCCCAGCCAGCGCCAGAACGCCAGCAAGCGCACGTGCACGCGGCGTTCTTTCAATTTGTCCTTCGTGTAGTAGCCAAACCCGGCGTTATCGTCACCAAAGTGCCGAAAGCTGAAACTGTTCAAATGCCATCGATGCGTGGGATCGCACCACGAACTGAAATCGGTGTAGTGCGGTGTGACGAGCACAATCACACCGCCGGGACGCGCCAGGCGATGCAATTCCTTCATCGTGGCCATCACGTCGCCCACGTGTTCGATCACGTGCACGCCGCGGATTTCCTCGAAGACGCTGTCGCGGAACGGATACGGTGGACGATCCAAATCGCACAGCACGTCGGCGGCGGTGTCGGGATTGTTGTCGATGCCGATCGAACCGGGATATTTGTTGCGTCCACAACCGATGTCGAGAATCACGAAGAAGATTTCACCACAAAGACACTAAGAACACAAAGAAAACCGCGCGGCGCCCAGCGACAGCGCGGGGGCGGCGGCGATGGCGGATGAATCCTTATCGCACTTCGCGGCATCTGATAGATTTACGCAAGGGAGATTTCAACCAGGGAGGATTTGTCATGTCCATTCGTCCCGTGAAAAAACTATCCAAGGCCCAACCGACACTGGAGGGCGCGGGCGTGCATCTGCGGCGCGCGTTCGGTTTTCACAACACTTCGGACTACGATCCGTTTCTGCTGTTCGACGATTTCCGCAACGACGTTCCGCGCGATTATCTCGCGGGATTCCCCTGGCACCCGCATCGCGGCATCGAGACGATCACGTACGTGCTCGCGGGAACCGTGGAGCACGGCGACAGCATGGGGAATCGCGGCGCTATCGGCGCGGGCGACGTGCAGTGGATGACCGCGGGCAGCGGCATCATCCATCAGGAAATGCCCAAGGGCGACAACGTGGGGCGCATGCACGGTTTTCAGTTGTGGGCGAACTTGCCGGCGTCGATGAAAATGACTCCGCCACGCTATCAAGAAGTGAAGACCGGGGACATTCCGGAAATCACCGACGACGACGGCACGCAAGTGCGCCTGGTGTGCGGAAGTTTTTGGGGCCGGCGCGGACCGGTGGACGGAATCGCGGCCGATCCCATTTACATCGACGTGTCGGTGCCGCCGGGCGTGCGCCGGACTCTGCCTGTAGAAACTTCCCGGCATGCTTTTGCTTATGTCTTTTCCGGCGCGGGGAAATTCTGCAACGCCTCGGGACCGCTCGCGGTGCCGACCGAAGGAGTCGGCTGGGCCGACACAACGCCGCCGGCCGACGCCGGCAATCGCTCGTTGATCCTGTTCGATCGCGGCGACGAAGTGGAAGTGCAGGCCGGTGAGGACGGCATCCGCTTTTTGTTGGTTTCCGGAAAACCGCTGCAAGAACCGGTCGCGTGGTACGGACCAATCGTGATGAACACGCAGCAGCAACTTCAGCAGGCCTACCAGGAATTGGAAAAAGGCACGTTCTTGAAAACGAAATGACACTCGTCGTCATCGCCGATCCCGGCGCACCCTACTTGCGCCTCCTGGAACGGCTTCCCAAAGACGTGTGCGTCCAGGTCGGCAGCGATCCGGCGTTTCTGCGCGAAGCGGCCGCGGGCGCCGACGTGCTTCTGAGCGACATCACCGGCGGATCGCTCGAACCGGTCTTCGTGCACGCGAAAAACGTGCGCTGGGTTCACTCGCTCGCCGCGGGCGTCGACAAGATTCTGTTCCCGGCGCTCATCGAGAGTCCCGTGCCGCTGACGAATTCGCGCGGCGTATTCAAAGACGCGCTGGCCGAGTTCGTCATCGCCGCGATTTTGTTTTTCGCCAAGGATCTGCGGCGTTTGGTGCGACAACAGGAAGCTCACGTTTGGGATCAATTCGACATTCCCATGGTCCGCGGACAAGTTCTCGGCATCATCGGCTACGGCGAGATCGGACGCGCCACGGCAAAACTGGCGGCCGCGCTCGGGATGCGCGTGGTTGCGATGCGGCGGTGCGACGCGCCGGTGGAAGCGCCGGTGGAACGCGTCTACGCCCGCGAAGAATTGCACGCCATGCTCGCGGCTTGCGACTACGTTGTGCTCTGCGCGCCGCTTACGCCCGAAACGCGCGGCGTGATCGACGGGGCGGCATTGCGCGCCATGAAGTCAAGCGCGGTGCTGATCAATATTGGCCGTGGACCGCTGGTGGTCGAAGCGGATTTGATCGGGGCACTCGCCAATCGCCTCCGGGGAGCCGCGCTCGACGTGTACGATCGAGAACCGCTGCCGCCAGACCATCCTTATTACACCATGGGGAACGTGCTGCTCTCGCCGCATTCGGCCGACCACGCGGTCGGCTGGGCGTCATGGTCGATGCTGAAGTTTTTGGAAAACTTTGAGCGTTTCTACAACGGCCGTGAACTATTGAACGTGGTCGACAAGCGCGCCGGTTACTGAACGGCTTCCTGCGCCTTACGCTGCGTCCACAGTTTCACGCCGCCGAGTAATCCCGCGATGTTCGGAACGATTTGGGTTTTCGGCGGCAGCGCGCCTTCGATCTTGGCGGCATTCCCGCCGCCGATATAGAGGCGATCGTAGTTGAAAAGCGCTTCCATCGTCGCGATCGCTTGGCGCAGACGCTTGTTCCACTTCTTGCGTCCCAATTTTTTCAAGCCCTTTTTGCCCAGCAGATCTTCGTAACTCTGGTTATCGCGAAATGGATGATGGCCGAGTTCGATGTTCGGCACCATCATGCCTTCCACAAACAGCGCCGATCCCATCCCGGTGCCGAGCGTGATCACCATTTCTACGCCGCGTCCCTTGATCGCGCCGAATCCTTGCATGTCGGCGTCGTTTGTTACCTGAACCGGTTTGTGCAAGCGCTTCTCGAGCTCGCGCTTCAAGTTGTGCAGCACCCAGCGGGGATGCAGATTCGCCGCCGTGTAGATCACGCCCTTGCGCACGACACCGGGAAATCCCACCGACACGCGATCGAACGCGGGTTGCTTCGCGGCTTGCTCGCCAATCACTTTCATGCAAGCGGCGGGCGTCGCGGGATCGGGCGTAAGCGAGCGCAAACGTTCGCTGACCGGTTTTCCCCGTTGGTCGAGCACGATGGTTTTGATCCCCGTGCCACCGATGTCGATGCACAGGATCTTCACTGCGCGAGCTCCACTTTCACGACGGTATCGTAGGGATCCCGTCCCTCGGGCAGCTTGAACACTTCGTGATCGAGATACGTCGAGTGACTCACAGCCGTGCCCCGGCCCAAGATTTGGGCGCTCTTCACGGCGCGCGGCAGTTTCGGAATCGCGATGACGGAATCGGGCCAATCGAAGATGTGCAGATAAACGACGTTGCCTTTTTGTGTGGTCACGCCCCAAGGACGCGCCGTGATCGGGCCGGCCGTGGTTCCGTAAACACTCTCGCCGTTCCTCCCCATCCAATCGCCCACTTGCTGCAAGCGCTCGACAAATTCCGGTTGAATCTTTCCATTCGGCATCGGGCCGATGTTCAGCAGGAAGTTGGCATTCAGCGCCGCGGCCTTCACCAAATACTGCACCAACTGACGCGGCGACTTGAATCGCTTGTCGCTCGAGTTATAGCCCCACGCGCCGTTGATCGTCTCGCAAGTTTCGAGCGGCAGTTCGCCCACTTTCGATTCGCTGTTGAAATCGGCGGTGTGCCCGCCCGGCAAATCCTTCTCGAACATTTGAAAATCTTCGCCGGGGTTCGGCAGGCGATGATGATTGTTGCCGATCAACGCGGCGGGCTGCAAATCGTGAATCAATTGATAGGTTTGTCCCAATCGCCAATTCGCATCGGGACGATCCCACCAGCCGTCGAACCAGATTCCGCCAATCGGTCCATAGTTCGTGAGCAGTTCGCGGAGCTGGCCGTCCATGAAATCGAGATACTTGTTGAAGTCGCCGCTTTCGGGACGGCCCGCGGTCACGCCGGTGCCTCCGCGCGGAAAATAATCGGGCGAATGCCAATCGAGCTGCGAGTGATAGAAGAACAATTTAATGCCCTGGCGGCGGCATTCTTCCGCCAACATTTTCAGCGGGTCTTTCTTGTACGGTGTGGCGTCGACGATATTCCAAGGCGAGAGCTTCGTTTGGAACATCGCGAAGCCGTCGTGATGTTTGCTGGTGATGGTGATGTACTTCATGCCCGCGGCCTTCGCGAGCGAAACCCACTCGGCGGCGTTGAAGTCGGTGGGATTGAAGCGCGGGGCAAGCTTTTCGTACTCGGTGACGGGCATTTTGTCGTTGTTCATCACCCATTCGCCCTTTCCCAGCACCGAGTAGACGCCCCAGTGAATGAACATGCCGAAGCGCGCTTGCTGGAACCATTGGCGCGCTTGCAAATTGTCAGGCGACGGGCGATATCCAGGTTGGGCCTGCAGCAGCAGAGAGAAAACACAGAGGAGAATCGCAAGACGTGCGGCGTGCTTCATGCGCCGCATCGTATCATAGTTGACGATGATGCTCGATTGGCCGGCGCGCGTGTCTCGGCATTTCCGCGAAGCGCGAATGCAGCGTTTTTTGCGCGAAATTCCGCTGACTCCCGAGACGCGCGTGCTCGACGTAGGCGGTGCGCCGGAAACGTGGGCGAATCTGCCGCTGCGTCCCCGCGTGGTCATCCTGAATATGCCGCGCGCCGCGGAAGCATTTGGAGAGATTCTCGCAGTCGGCGGAGACGGATGTGCGTTGCCCTTTGCGGATCAATCCTTCGACGTGGTGTTCAGCAATTCGGTGATCGAACACGTGGGAAGCTGGGAAAAGCAGCAGCGTTTCGCCGCGGAAGTGGCGCGCGTGGGACGCCGCTACTGGGTGCAGACGCCGAATCGCGGATTTCCCGTGGAGACGCACCTGCTCACGCCGTTCTTGCACTGGCTGCCGCGGGCTCTTCAGGAAATAATTGCACCTCGCTTCACCGTGTGGTCGATGTTGACGAAGGCGAGCGCCGATCAGCGCGCGTGGTACGTTCGCCATTTTCTCGACGACATCAAACTGCTCGACGCCGGGCAAGTGTCCGCGCTTTTTCCCGGCGCGACGTTGATTCGCGAACGCGCAGGCGGATTCGTGAAGTCGCTGATCGCGATGCGATGACCAGCGGCACAGGCCTCCATTGCCTGCCCCATCCGCTCCGCCCCCCCGAGAAAATCGGTTTAAACGAAAGTTCTATTCCGATAAACCTTGGTTCTAGCTCCTCGGGATCATGCGCGCGAGTGACTACGTAAGCTATAGTAGAAACATTATCGACTGGGGTGCGCGCTGCAGGGCGGGCTCCGGGTTCATCATGTCATTCAAAGGCACGGACACAGCGCCGACGGAATCCGACCGCTCCAAGTGGGATCAACTGGAGCGCAAGGAAGGCCAGTTGTGGAGCTACGCGCTTTGGCTCGGATTATTGCTGGCCGTGGCGTGGGCCGCCGCCGAGTGGGAACATCTCCGCGCGTTTTCACTGAATCTTACGAGTCTTCCGGCCGGCGTGGTGGTGTTGATGGTTCTGTTTTTCGTCTACGCGTTCCGGAAACGCCAGGAGATTTTGGAACTGCGCAGTTTCGTCCGCGGAATTCGCGAACGCGACGAAGCGCCTCCCACCGAGCAGCAACTGGAACGCCTTTTCGCGATCGTCGAAAAATCGCAGCACGGATATCGCGAGCTGATCGATAGCTTCGACGACGTAGTGTTCGCGTTCAGTCTCGAAGGCCGCCTGCAAGCGGCCAATCGCGCGCTGGAAGCCGTGCTCGGCGAGCCGATCGGCGCGCTGGTGGGCCGCAATCTCAGCGAACTGGTCTCCGAACCAACGGCGGAAGACGCCGAGCGCGGACTGTCGCGCTTTCTCGACCGCCGTCATTGGCAAGGCGTATTGAAAGTGCGAATCCGCAAATCGGGCGGCGTACGTTATTACGATACGATCCTGCAGGCGATCGTCAGCAACGGCGTGGTCACGGGCGTCAGCGTGTTGGCGCGCGACGTGACGCGAGCGCGCGAAGTGGAAGCGCGCTTCACCGAGCTTTTCGAGACGCTGCAAGAAGGAATCTACGTGCGCTCGGCCGACGGTGAAATGTTGAGCGTCAATCCCGCGCTGGCGCGAATGCTCGGTTACGAGAACGCCAACGAACTGCTCGGCGTCCGCTGGCAGCAGTTGTGCGAAGCGTCGGTCCACGCAGGACTCCCTGGGCAGTCGGGAACGCGTCCGCTAACCGGCGAAATCCGCTTGCGCCGCAAAGACGGCGCGACGGTGCTGTGTCAGGCCTACACCACGCCGCTCTACGATCCGCAAGGCAACGTGACGCGCTATCAGGGAACGCTGGTCGATATCTCGCAGCGCAAGGAAATGGAAGAGCGCCTGCACAGCGAGCAGGAGTTCGCGCGGCAACTGGTCACCAGCGTCCCGGACACGATTACGGCGCTCGATCGTGAGGGTCGCTTCACGTTTCTTACGCCTCACTACATGGAGGTCACAGGATATCCGCCGGAAGAGATGCTCGGCCAGCCGTACGGCGCGAACATCGCGTCGGAGGATTTTGCGCGCGTGCGTGACGCCTTCCAGGACTTGATCGCGGGGCGCTCGCCGCAAGTTTCCCTCGAGTATCGCGTGAATCATCGCGACGGCCGGCCGCGGACCGTCGCGACGATCGCGTGTCCGCTGACCGACAGCGGTGGGCAAATCACGGGCGTCGTCGCGTCGACGCGTGATCTCACCGAGCGGCGGCGCCTGGAACAGCAAATCATGCAAACCGAAAAACTCGCCGCCATGGGTCGCATGATCGCCGGCGTGGCGCACGAACTGAACAATCCGTTGACCGTGATTCTCGGCGCCAGCGACACGCAAGGCGCGCCGGCGCCCGACGCCGGAAGCAATCGCCGCTTGGATTTGATCCAAACGCAAGCCCGGCGCACGGCCGAGATCGTGCAGAATCTTTTATCGTTCTCGCGTCCACCGTCGCCGGAGCGAAAGCCCGTCGACATCGACGAATTGATCGCTCGCACGCTGCAACTTTGCGATTATTCGCTGCGGGTCAACTGCATCACCGTCGACGTGGCCTCGGAAAAAGGATTGCCCGCCGTCGCCGGCGACGCCGCGCAACTCGTGCAGGTGTTCGTAAACCTGGTAGTGAACGCCGAACAAGCGATCCGCGAAGTTCGCGATCGCGGACGCATTCGCATCCGCACCGGTGCGGGCGGCGGACAAGTTTGGATCAGCTTTCAAGACGATGGTCCCGGCATCAGTTCGCAAGTGCTGCCGAATATTTTCGACCCGTTCTTCACTACGAAGCGTCCGGGACGCGGCACCGGACTGGGCTTGAGCATTTGTCTTTCGATTTTGCGCGAACACGGCGGATCGATCGACGCGCAGCACGGTCCCGTGGACGGTGAATTCCCGAGCGGCACCCTCTTCATCGTCACGCTGCCGGAGGCCAAGGGCGCGGTGGTGCATCCCGAAGAGACGCCGGCGCCTTTGCCGTTCCCCGAATTGCGCGAACGCAGCATTCTCGTAGTGGACGACGAACCGGGCATTCTCGATTTGATCCGCATGACGCTGCAGAATCGCGGAATGATCGTGGAGTGCGCGCGCAACGCCGACGAAGGATTGCGCGCGCTCGCCACGCGCAAGTTCGACTTCATTCTTTGCGACATGAAGATGCCTCGCGGCAGCGGCAAGGATCTTTACGAGCGAGCGCGGCAGCAGTTCGCCACGATACCCACTTACATCTTGATGGCCGGCGATCCCACCGATCCCGTCACCGTGGATTTCGCGCGCGAAGCGAAAGTCACGCTGCTCGCGAAGCCGTTCACCATCGCCGATTTGCTGCGCGTTTTGGGATCGCCGCAACGCGCGGGTCGCGAGAATCGCGCGTCGTAGCCAGGCAAAGAAGGAGAGATTTGCCGCGGCGGCTAGCATACCCAAGACAACGCGCGTGATAAAGTAGGAATTCCCATGCCTGTGGAAACCGTGAAAATGAAGGCGCGCGGATTCATCTGCGTGAATTCGCATCCGGAAGGTTGCCGTCGCAACGTGGAGCGCCAAATCGACGTTGTGCGCGGCGCGGGAAAACGCGCCGGATTCAAGAACGTGCTCGTTGTCGGCGCGTCCACTGGTTATGGACTCGCCAGTCGCATCGCTGCCGCGTGGGGATTCGGCGCGAAGACTCTCGGCGTGTTTTTCGAGCGACCGCCCGAAGGCGGCAAGCCCGCCACCGCGGGATTCTACAACTCAGTGGCGTTTCACGACGCGGCGCGCCGGGGCGGTCTCTATGCCGCGAGCATCAACGGCGACGCATTTTCCGACGGCGTGAAGAAGCAAGCCGTGGAAATCATCCGCCGCGGCATGGGCACGGTCGATTTGGTGATTTACAGTTTGGCGTCGCCGCGCCGCACGCATCCGAAAACGGGTGTGGTGTACAACTCGGCACTGAAACCGATTGGCGCGCCGTTCACTGCGCACACCATCGACCTGAATGCGGAAAAAGTTGTGGAAGTCACGATCCCGCCGGCCAGCGACGATGAGATCGCCGGCACGGTCGCGGTGATGGGCGGCGAAGATTGGCGCATGTGGATCCACACGCTGCTCGACGAGAAACTGTTGGCGCCCGGCGCCAGGACGGTGGCGTATTCCTACATCGGACCGTCGGTCACGTGGCCGGTTTATCGCGACGGGACAATTGGTCGCGCGAAGCAGGACCTGGAGGCCGCGGCCGCTGCGATGCGCGAGGGACTGGGCCAGAACGCCGCGTGGGTCGCGGTGAACAAAGCGGTGGTGACGCAAGCGTCGGCGGCGATTCCGGTTGTGCCGCTGTACATGAGTCTTTTGCCGCGCGTGATGAAGGCGAAGGGCCTGGAAGAAGGTTGTATCGAGCAAATGGCGCGCTTGTTCTTCGAGCACATCGCGCCCGATCGTACGCCCACGCTGGACGATGCGCGACGCATTCGCATGGACGATCGCGAGATGCGCGACGACGTGCAAAAAGAAGTCCTGCGTGATTTTCCAAGCATCACGACGGAAAACTTGCTCACGTCCACCGACTTTCCGAACTTCAAGCGGGAGTTTCAAGGCCTGTTCGGCTTCAACGTGGATGGCGTCGATTACACGCAACCTGTTGAGACTGACCTAGCGTTGGTAAATCCATAACGTTATGAAACGCGTTCGCAAAATTCTCATGATTTTCGCCATCGTTCTCGTCGTGCTCATCGCGATTCCAGCAGTGCTTTTCTGGAACGCGCAGCGCAGCTACGCTGCGGCGCATCTCAAAGCCGGCGATCGCGCGCCGGAATTCGCGTTGCCCGATCAGAACGGACGCACCGTCCGCTTGGCCGATTACCTCGGGAAGAAGAACGTAGTTCTGGCGTTCTACATCAAGGCCAACACGCCTGGTTGAACGAAAGAAATGAAGGCGTATCAGGCTGATATCGCCAAACTGGAAGCCGCCGACACCGTGGTGATGGGATTGAGCGTCGATTCGAGCGCCGACAATTTGAAATTCGCGAACGATGCAGGATTGAACATGCCGTTGCTTTCCGACACGTCGAAAGAAGTGAGCACGCGATATGGCGTGTTGAATCCCCTGCTGCGATTTGCGAATCGCACCACGTTTGTGGTCGATAAGTCCGGCGTGATTCAACACGTCGATGCGGGCGGCGGCGCGGTGGATCCCACGGGCGCAGTGTCGGCATGCTCGCGGCTGGGCCACCGCGCGGACTAAGCCACGATGCTTCCTATCGCACTCACACTCGGCGATCCTGCGGGCGTGGGACCGGAAATCGTGCTGAAGGCCTTGGCCGATCCGGAAATTTCTGCGCTCAGCGAATGGATTGTGGTCGGCGATCCCGCGGCGATCCGCGTTGCGGAGCGTGTCACCGGTTTGCAATTGTCCGCGGCCGTTCGCGACACCGGCGTGTTCGCTGAATTCACAACAGCAATGCTCGGCAGCCTGGACGCACGCTGCGGACGCGCGGCGCTCGAGTCGGTGCGCATCGCGACGGAAATGTGCTTGCGCGGTGAAGCCGCCGCGATGGTCACGGCGCCGCTGAATAAAGAAGCCGTGGTGATGGCACTCGATGGTACCGGCCGGCGCTTTTGCGGACACACCGAGTACATCGCCGAGCTGTGCGGTGTGGAAGAACCGCGCATGCTCCTGTTTAGCGAGCGACTCGCGACGATTCACGTGACCACACACGTCGCTCTGACCACGGCGTGTCATCTCGACACGGATCGCATCTTCCAAACGATTTCCACCGGCAATGACGCGATGAAAAAGCTGAAGGGCCCGCATCCACGCGTCGCTGTCTGCGGATTGAATCCGCACGCCGGCGAGCACGGACTCTTCGGCGACGAGGACGAACGCATCATTCGCCCCGCCGTCGATCGCGCGCGCGCCTCGGGCATTGCGTGCAGCGGACCGCATCCCGCCGACACGGTTTTCTTGCAAGCGTCGCGCGGCGCGTACGATTTGGTGGTCGCGATGTACCACGACCAAGGCCACATTCCGATGAAGCTCCTCGATTTCGAAGGCACGGTCAACATTTCCGCTGGCATTCCGATCATTCGCACGTCGGTCGATCACGGCACGGCCTTCGACATCGCGGGACGCAACGCCGCCGACGCACGCAGCATGAAGCAAGCGATGCGGGTGGCCGCGCGTCTCGCCACGTGACGCTGAGAATATGCCAGTGATCGCCATCGCGCTTGCTCTCGCGGTTTTGGTTCTAAGACGAGCAATAGACGCGAGCAAGTCGGCAGATACCATCACAGAGGTCCGAACCTTCATGGCTTGAATCTACTTCATTCAGCATCGACTGCACAAACCGAGTTGCACAAACGAACATTGCGCCGCGTAAATTCCGGTTGTATGATGTGCTCAGCTTTGGGCAGTCACTGTGAAGAAAGTGTTAAGGAGGTCATCTCTTGAACACCACGCGACGGCGCTTCATTCAGATCGGCATCGGCGGCGGAGTCGCCGCTTCCATCCTCGGCTTCGATCTCCAAAAGGCTTACGCGCAATCCAAGGAACTGAAAATCGCGCGCACTACTGAGACGCGATCCACGTGTCCGTATTGCGCCGTCTCTTGCGGCATCATCATTCACACGCTCGGCGACAAGGCGAAAAACGTCACCGCGCAGGTGGTGCACGTGGAGGGCGATCCCGATCACCCGATCAATCGCGGTACGCTTTGCCCCAAGGGATCGTCGCTTCAGCAGGACATTATGAACGAACGCCGCTTGCTGAAGCCGCAAGTGCGCCGCCCGGGTTCCGATCATTGGGAAGACATCAGTTGGGACGCCGCTATCGACGGTGTCGCGCGGCACATCAAGAAATTGCGCGACGACACTTTCGTCACCGCCGATTCGCAAGGACGTCCAGTGAATCGCCTGGAAAGCCTCGCCTTCATCGGCGGGTGCACGGATACGAACGAGTTCAATTATCTGGCCGTGAAGTCGATGCGCAGTTTGGGGGTCGTCTACCTGGAAAACCAGGCCCGTGTTTGACACGGCCCCACGGTCTCCAGTTTGGGGCCCACATTCGGACGCGGTGCAATGACGAACGGCTGGGTCGACATCAAGAATGCCGACATGATTCTCATCATGGGCGGCAACCCGGCGGAAAACCATCCTTGCGGCTTCAAATGGGCGATTGAAGCGAAGCGCCAGCGCAACGCCAAGACCATCGTGGTTGACCCGCGCTACACGCGCACCGCCGCCACTGCCGACATGTTCGTGCAGATTCGCGCGGGCGCGGACATCGCCTTCCTCGGCGGAATGATCCGCTACGCCATCGAGAACAATCGCGTCGCCAAAGAGTATTTGGCGCACTACACCAACGCCGCGTTCATCATCAAAGAAGGATTCAAGCTTCCCGACGACGGTTTGTACTCGGGATTCAACGCCGACACGCACGCCTACGATCGCTCGAGTTGGATCTATGAAGATGCCGGCGGATCGCACGCTGCGCCACCCGCAAAGGTCGACAAGGATCATCCCGCGCCGCCGCCGTCGCTGCCGGAAAACGTGGCGCACGACTTGAACCTGGAGCATCCGCGCTGCGTCTATCAATTGCTGAAACAGCAATATTCGCGTTATACGCCGGAGATGGTCGAGCGGATCACCGGCGTCCCCAAGCAACAATTCATCGATGCCGCGGAACTCTTCACCTCGATCCGCAAGGACGGCGACTTGAAGAAAGTCGCCACCATCATTTACGCGGTCGGCTGGACGCAGCACAGTTTCGGCAGCCAAATCATTCGCACCGCGGCGATGCTGCAATTGATGATGGGCAACATTGGACGCGCCGGCGGCGGCATGAACGCGTTGCGTGGTCACTCGAACATTCAAGGCGCCACCGATATGGCCGGCATCTTCGACAATTTGCCGGGATATCTGAAGGTCCCCACGCCGGCGGACAAGGATTTCGCGGCGTGGATGAAGCGCATCACGCCCACGTCGTCGAAACCCAAAGAATGGGATTCGTTCAACTACTGGTCGAACACGCCGAGATTCGCGGTGTCGCTGATGAAGTCGATGTACGGCGCGA
>JAJPHL010000010.1 GCA_021325275.1 Terriglobia bacterium
AGCCTCCTTGAGTTTGTTTCTGAATCAGCGTCCCGCTGAGTTCAGCTCTTTGTAAACCCTGGAGGCTCCTCGAGTTTGCGTACTTATACATTCAAACAGCCTGATCTTCAACAGTCAGGGAAACATTGTGTGGGACAGCTTCGGCAGCAACGTTCTGGGGCTCTATGACACCACCACCCAGACCCAATCCACGGTGGAAAGTTTCGGCAACGGCCCGGCCGACATGGCGCTGGAACCGAGTGGCAATACGCTCCTGGTGGCGAATGCGGGAAGCGACTATATTTCTCGCGTGAACGCGACTACGCTGGCCGATCAGCAGGACCTCACGATCGGCGCGCGCCCCGATGGTTTGGCGTATGACGACAACGGGGATCTCTTCGCCGTGCTGGGCGTGAGCGAAGTCGCGCAAATCGATCCGACCACCGGTGCGATCCTCAACTTTATCGGCAACCTGTCGGAGGCCGATGGTTTAACCTTCGATTCCTCCACCGGCATGTTGTACGTTGGATCGGATGCCGGCGGCTTCTACACCGTCGACACCGGCCTGACCAGCGCGGTTTTCACGGATCTCGGAATCACTACCGATGGCATCGCTAGCTCCGGAAACCTTCTGTATCTGATCAATCGCGGAGTCGGCGGAGTTCAGTACAATCTTTCGGACCAGTCCACCCTCGTCAGTCCCGGCATCACGGGCGCGGACGATATCGCGCCGGTGGCCGGCCTGGGATCGCAGCAAACCACTCCCGAGCCGGGGTCGATGATGCTTCTTGCGACGGGGTTGCTGGCGCTCAAGCGAGTGATTCGGCGAAAGAGCGCCTAGCTTGGTTCGCCGTCACCAACGAACGGGCGGGCCCAGCAACGGGTCGACGCCAACGCAGGAATGACGATATAATCCTCTCTTAACATCAGGGGAGGCGTAGACTCATGCGGTGGGGAAGGCTGTTGTTGGCGCTGGCAGTCACCGCAGCAAGCGCCTACTCTGCGCCGTTGCAATCCACAAAACCGCCGGCCAAGTCATCGAGCAAATCCGCCACGAAAAAACGCGACCCCGGGCTCTACGCGATTCTGCAAACGTCGATGGGCACCATCGTGTGCGAATTGTTCGAGAAGGAGACGCCGCTGGCCGTCGAGAATTTCGTGGGACTCGCCGAAGGAACCAAGGACTGGACCGATCCCCGCACTAAAGAAGTGAAATCCAAGGTTCCGTTTTACAACAATACGATTTTTCATCGCGTCTATCCGAAGTTCATGATTCAAGGCGGCGATCCGTTGGAGAACGGCAAGGGTGGTCCGGGATACAAGTTCAACGACGAGATCCTTCCGTCGCTGCGCTTCAACATTCCTGGGCGCTTGGCGATGGCCAACAGCCAGCCGAACGCCGCGGGCAGCCAGTTTTTTATCACGGTGGCGCCGGCTCAGCACTTGGACGGCCGGCACACGATTTTCGGAACGGTGGTAGAAGGCCTCGATGTGGCGGCGCGCATCGCGGCCGTGGCGCGCGATCGCCACGACAAGCCGCTCACGCAGGTGCAACTCGATAAAATTACCATTCAAAGGATCAAAAAATGAAAGCTACTTTCCATACGTCGCTCGGAAATATCGTTTGTGAGTTGTATCCGAAGGAAGCTCCCAAGACCGTCGAGAATTTTACGGGACTCGCCGAGGGAACCAAGGCGTGGAAGAATCCGCGCACCGGAAAAGCGGGCGAAGGCCCGCTCTACAGCAACACGGTGTTTCATCGCGTGATTCCGGAGTTCATGATTCAAGGCGGATGTCCGCTCGCCAACGGCACGGGCGGTCCCGGCTATCAGTTCGAAGATGAGTTCGCGCCGAACCTCGCGTTCGATCGTCCGGGGCGCTTGGCGATGGCCAACGCGGGACCGGGAACCAACGGCAGCCAATTCTTCATCACCGAAGTGCCGACAACGTGGCTGAATCGCAAGCACACGATTTTCGGTCAAGTGACCGAAGGCCAGGAGTTGGTCGCGAAAATTGCACGCAGCGCGGGCAAAGTGTCGCTGGAAAAAATCACGATCGAGAAATAACGCGTTGCGCATGGCGCCTCTTCAGCTGACCAAGGTCAGCGGAACAGATTCACCACGTCCAACTTGAAGTACACCGCTCCTGCCGGCTCCGCGCCATTGTGCGAGGGATTGAACGCATACGCTAGAGTGAAATTCGCGATGGCCAGAGTGAAGCGGACACCACCGCCGGCGGCGTAGCGCGTCCCAACGCCTGTGGGCCAATCGCGCGCTACGTCGAAAATCGCCACCGGCGCGACGGAATAGACGTTGAGTTGGTGCAAGAACACATTTAGGGCGCGAATGCCGGGCGCCAATGTCTCTTGCGCCTGCTGAACATAAATCGGCGAATCAATCTGCGCGAGGCTCGCTTGAATCGCTTTCCGCGATTGCGTCACCGGCGCCAGTAGCGATTGCATCTGCGAAGCCAGTGCCGCCTGGGAGCCCGCATCGAGACTTGCGATCAGCTTTTGGACGTTCGCTTCCAAAGCCGGCACGCTTTGGTTGGCGAGGGTTCCCGCCGTTGTGGGGTTGGGGTTGGCCACGATCAACGGGACGCCGAAGCGGATGTTGAGAAGCTCGCTTCTCATGCTCGATAGCACTTGTGCAGTCGCCGGCTGCGACGCGACATCCGCGGGGATTTCGGGCAGCTTGTCTTCCAGATTCTTCGCCGCCGCGGCGAGTTCCGTCGCATTCTTCGATATCGCGGCGAAGGCTCCAGCCGCTTTTTGATCTTTCGCTTTATTGGAATTGGCGATGGCTGTCAGCGCGGTATTGAACTGGCCGTTCAGGATCGGCAGAAATTGCGGGTCCTTCGCCAAGTCGCCCGGCAGCATGGGAAGTCCCCACAAATGAAATGCGATCGTGGCATTGGCGGAGTAGAAACGGCTGCCGCCCAAGCCCGCTACAGGCGAAAGCGCGCCCATTTGGTTTTCTCGAATGCTCCGAATGTACGGCTCGCTCTGGATGATCCACGAGTCGTCGGTGACGAAGGGCCGAACTTGATTTCCACCGAGAAAGCGCTCCGCAAGCGGCGCGCCGCTGGCGTCAACGATCAGGCCGCCGGCCCATCGGGTCTCCAGGTCGATCGATTTGTGGACCGTCGCACACAAAGGTCCTTTGAAAAATCCGCTGCCCCCGGCCGGTTCTTGGTCCGGCGCTTTCGCTCCGCACGGCAACTGAAATGTCGCGTTGTACCCAAGGTCCAAGATGTGTTTCTGAAACGTGGGAGCGCCCGACTGCATCATCCTGCCGAGTTGCAAACCATACGATGCCGTGAAGGCGCCGTCGCCCGGACGTCCACTGACTCCAGCCAGTAGTTTGAGCGATCCGTATGCGGAATTCTGAAGCAGTCCGGCGGGCGCCTGCGGATCATTGGCCTGCTGATGTCCGCCTTCGAGCACGCCGCCGTAACGGAAAATCATGTGCACGGCCGTGGACTCTTTGGTGGACGCCGAGAATCTGGCAGTGAGTTTTCCTTCCTCGATACGCGCCGCGCCGGCCGGCGTGCCAAGATACTCGTACGTCGCGGCCCATGCGGCGCTGTTCCAAAAATCCGTGGCCGCGCCGATGGGATGGCCAAGGTCCAAGTGTCCCGACTGGCTATTCGCGGAGACTTCCGACTCGCCCTTGATCTGAAATCCGTTGGTTTGGGAGGAAAAGCTCAAACCGCCGAGGCTTCCGCGCGTTTGGCTGTATCCCGCCAACGGAACGACCAACCATCCACTGTCGGCGGCGCGAGTCGCGCCGGTGGCTGCGGGACGTGCGGCTTCGTTGGTTTGCTCTTCGATGGTGGATCCAAGCGACGCCGACGCCACGTTGGAAAAGATTGCATAAACCACGCGCAGCGTGCGCGTGGAAGGATCGCAATCGTAGATTTGCGCTCTGGCAAAGGAGAACTTGACTCGCTGCCGGCTAAAAGCGAAATTGGCGAGCATCCTGGCGCTGAGGTAGTCGTTATCCTGATTGAATTTGTCGAACGAGAACGTGCCGTGGACCTTGAGCTGCAGCCCGTTCTGGAGAGCCGAGAAGCGCGACCCAAAGAGCGTCAAGAAGCCGGTGGGATCTTCGAGATCGAGTTTGGAAATTGTGTAGCCGTCATAGGCCGCCGACTTGAGGGGGCAGACTTCGCTGATTTCCCCAGTGGCGGCGGACAAACGGAGCGCCGGCACGAACAGCGTGGTCGCGATGATGGCGATTTGAAATCTCGCACGCGGCACGTTGCAGCTAGCTGCCTTGGCCGGCTTGGAGGGGCGGCATCGCGCGCACGGCGATCACTTGCTGCAGCGCGTTATCCTTATCGGGCTTGCTGACGGTGTTGTCCTTGGCCATGGCGGCGGCAATCTGCGCTTGCCCTTGCTGATTGGCGTCCAGGCCTTTGGCGCCGGCCGTCGCCTCGGCTTGCGGGTGGTTGATAGGATCGATCTCCACGCTGAGCGCCACGACTGTGGCGAGCGGAGAGCCTTCCTTCAGCGTGAACGACAGTTTCCACGTGGCTTGATCATTGGCGTTGCACGTCTTGCTCAGAGTGAAAAGAATCTGCTGCGTCTTGCTGGGATCGACCTCCAAATTCACCGAAATCGGCCTGCACGGCATGCGCGCCTCCTATCAATCGCGTCAAATAACAGCGGGGTCATCGTACCACAGTGACGGCGGGGAGGCTCATTGTCACGGAAGAAACGGCTTCAGTAATTCAGGCGTTTTTCCGCCGAGAATTATTTGTCCCAGGAGTTGCGCGCTCAGCGGCGCGAGCAAGATGCCGTTGCGCAAGTGTCCCACCGAAACGTAATAACCGGGAATTGTCGTCGCGCCGATCAGCGGCAATCCGGTGCGCGACGCCGGACGGAGTCCCGCCCACGACTCGACGATCGGAGCGTTGCGAATCTTCGGGACGAGTTTGGCTGCCCCTTCCAGCAACTTCGCGATCACGCCGGAATCGACGGATTTGTCGAAACCGACGTCTTCCATCGTGGCGCCGACGACGATGCGGCCGTCTTCTCGCGGCACCAGATACACATGCTCGTCGCGGACCATGTATCGCAACTTCCAACCGTCGGCGCGCACGGCGCAAATTTGGCCTTTGACCGGGCGAATGTCGAGGTTTACGTGATGACGCCCGTCCTGCGCTGAGATCCGGCCGGACCACGCGCCGGCCGAGTTCACCACGGCGTCCGCTTCGGCCAACACGCGCGCCTCGGACGACACGCGCAATACTTCGCCCGAGCGCTCCACACGCGTCGCGGCCGCCTTGACAAACTCTACCCGATGCTTCTTGCACGACTGCGCCAGCGCCGCGCAGAGCAATCGGTTGTCGACGGAATATTCGCCGGGAAAAAAAAGCGCCGGCTGCCAGACAAGCTCGGGTTCGCGCAGCGCGTCCTTGACCGTTCCCTTCGGCGACATCATCAGCAAGCCGTCGGTGCGCAGACCGACGCGGCGGCCCGTTTCCTTCTCCAGCGCGGCAACATATTCGGGATACCCGTCGCGCGCCGCGACTTGCAACGCGCGAAAATGGCGGTCGGGATGTTTCTCCGAATCGGGCGCCAGCATTCCGGCGGCCGCCCACGACGCTTCCAGTCCCGGCGCTTGCGGATCGAAGACGGTCACGCGCAGTTTGTGCGCGGCCAGTTCGCGGGCCAGCGCCAGGCCGACCACGCCGCCGCCCAAAATCGCGATGCTTTTCATTGGTCCGTTATGGGAGTGTGCGCTGTTCGAAACCGTAGCGCTCCAGGCGGTAATGATCGCCGATATGTCTCACCATGGCGAGTTTTCCTTCCCATCGCGATTCCATAAAATAGGGAAACCACTCGCCTTCAAATTCTTTTTGCCGCATCTCGAACGTTCCGCCTTCCTTAATGCGGACCGCCAAGCCGCCCCAGAGCGCAAAATCCTTGAACGTTTTCGCCTCTATGCGCATCACGTTGTGGGTTTCCTTGTCGATCCACGCGCGGCCGCTCACGCTTTTCATCAGTTCGGTTGTTCGCGACGTCGCTTCGTAGTTCGGATTCGGCCTGATGTCGATGACGATCGCGGTGCGTCCGTCGAACGTGGTTTCGTTGACGAAGGTAAACGTGAAGGCCTTCAAGCATTGCTGCATGATGTCGATCTGGGTCTTGTGTCCTTCGCGGATTTTTTCGGCGCGTTTGCGCCATTCGGCGTCGGCCGGAGGAAATGGATCGGTCGGCTTCGCGCCTGTGGCTTTACCGTTGATTTCCAGGCGTTGATAAACCGGAACGCCGTCGCGAAAACAAACGTGCTCCAAGCGCGTTTCCTGCTTACGATGGGGATTGTCGCCGGTGTCCTCCTGGAAAATGCGCATGGTGAAGCAGTGCTTCTCCACGTCGTCGAACATTTTCGTTTCGTGGGCGACGGCGTCGCGTGCCAGCGCGTTGACGTCGATAGGGGAGTCGGGCGGCGCGGCGAATGTCATCAGGATTCCAAGAAAGAACATGTCTCTAGTCTATCGCCCTTTGGAGTGCGGCGACTTGTCGCCGCTTTGGACGCGCGAGGCTTGACTCGCGCGCTCGTTTGTAACTACGCGTATTCGCGGCCCGCGACAAGTCGCGGGCGAACAAAGCGGCGACAAGTCGCCGCACTCCAAATTTATCGGACCACGTTCGGGAGTTCCACGAAACTCGCTTGACCCGGAGAGTGATAGACGCGCTGCGTCGCTTTCTTGTAGTCGCCGGGCTTGGCCCAGAAAATGTTCGGCACGAACGTTTGTGGATTGCGATCGTAGAGCGGGAACCAACTCGACTGCACTTGAATCATGATGCGATGTCCCGGCTCGAAGACATGATTCACGGTCGGCAAGTTCCATTTGAAGAGCAATGGGGTGTTGGGAGTAAGTGCTTTGGCGGTTTCGAGACTTTCGCGATAGCGTCCGCGGAAAATATCCATTGAAACCGGCAGTTGATAGCCGCCGAGGTTCGGCTGTCCCGCGACTTCGTCAGGATAAACGTCGATCACTTTCACCACCCAATCGGAATCGGTGCCGCTGGTCGACGCAATCAAGTTGACCACTGGCTGTCCGTGAACCGAAACCGCTTCCGTGAGCACGTCTGACGTGAACGTCAGCACGTCGGGACGCCCCGACGCTTCGCGCTGATCGTCGACCAGCCACTGCGTCCACGTGAGCGGAAATTCGTAGCCCACCGGCTGGCTGGGACGCGCGCGAAACGGCACGGGCTTTGAAGGATCCGACACATACTCGTCGTAAGCAGAGTCACCGGTGGCCGGCGCACTGAAGCTGGCCTTCGATCCCGAGTGCAGATAGAGTCGCGCGCCCGGCGCATTGCAGGAATCGCCGCACGACGGCCACGATTTCAGGTGTTGCCATTCGTTGGCGCCGGTTTCAAATGCGGTCACCGTCGGAGTGTTCAGCGGCGGCGGATTGTCTTTCAAATAATGATCGAGAAACGGCAGCAAAATGTGACGCCGGAAGTACAGCCCCGTGTCGCTATCGAATTTGATCGCGCCCAACCTGCTCGCTTCGCCGATTTCCTGACCGTGATGCCACGGTCCCATGACGAGAAAAACCTTGTCGTTGGCGGTGTCCTTCGGCTTGATCGCTTTGTACACGGCGATCGCGCCGTAAATGTCCTCTTGGTCCCACAAGCTGTGCACCAACATCACCGGGATTTTCAGCGGCTCTTTGGCGAGCACTTTGTCCATTGCTTGGTCGACCCACCACTTGTCGTAGGAGGGATGCTCGAGCAACTTGCGCCAGAATCCCACTTGGTCGAGACCACGCTGGCGCCCGAGTTCGCCCGCCGAGACGGCGTTCATGAACATGTCGTAATCGTCGAAGTTGCTGGTGAACCACTTGACGGAGTTGTCGCGCGTGCCGTCTTGCTCGAAGATGTACGGCATGTTCTGCTCGCGAAACGCCCCGTTGTGAAACCAATCGTCGCCCATCCACCCATCGACCATCGGATTCATCGGCACCGACACTTTCAACGCGGGATGCGGATTCACAAGAGCCATGAGCGGCAAGAATCCGTCATAGGAAATGCCGAGAATACCGACCTTACCGTTGGACTCCGGAATATTTTTCACGAGCCAATCGACGGTGTCGTACGTGTCGGTCGCGTGATCGACAGGCGTAGGATTTTGCGGTCCATGGAGGGGGCGATTCATCACGTAGTCGCCTTCCGAGCCATATTTGCCGCGAATGTCTTCCACCACGCGGATGTATCCGCCCTCGATGATCGTTTCGACGGCGTTGTCGTAGCCTTGCAGAATTGGTCCCAGGTGTGAGCTGACCGCGTGCGACGTCAGCTCGGTGGCGTTGTACGGCGTGCGCGTCAACAGGATCGGGGCATGTGACGCGGCTCTTGGAACGAGTATAACAGCGTGTAACTTCACGCCGTCGCGCATCGGGATCATCACGTCGCGGCGCGAGTAGTCGAAGGAGTCGGTCTTAGGAACAAGTTGCGCCGGTGTTTCGCTGGGAAAATTGGGATACTGCTGAGCCGACAGAGTGAACGCGAGCAGCAACGTGCCGCACGCAAAAGTCAGTTTTTGAGACATGAGCGAATATAGGCAATCCGGTGAAAGCGTGTCAAGCGCCCGCCGCATTGTCAGGCAGTGCGTGACAACAATCCCGAGTCGAGGTCTTTGAGGCTATGCCATTCGTGACGGATATTTCGCATCAGCAGGGCGCAATCGAAGGTGACCGATCCGGCCGGAAAGCGCGAGGTATCCGCGAAATAGCTAGAGTAAACCTCTTCGACCTCCAACGGCTCGACGAACCATTCCTCCGTTTGGAGCCGAATGCCGTCCAATCGGCGCGGATCGCGCGTGGCCGAATAACCCACCGATCCGCCCTCGAAAAATCGCGATGCTTCCTCGATCGACCGAAAACAGGACGTCGAGGGAAATGTCGAATCGAAGCGTCCTTTCAGACGAACGGAAACTTGCTTGTCATCGGAGCACATTTGAAAATCGAGGGTGCGCTCTTTTTCGGTAACGGCGAACGTTGCGTGATGTTGTTCACCCGGAAAGAGATGCGCGCCCGCCAAGTGCGTCACCATTGAGTTGGTGTCACGGCGTGGGATAAACACGCCCTCGCGTTGTGCGCCGTGATCGTCCCAGAGGACAGCGATACGATGAGCGGCATTCTCGCTGGACAACCCGAAAACGCCGCCCGCGATAGCCGGGAGCATCTTGGGCCGAAGCTCCTCCAGGCGAATCAGGCAAATTCCCGCGATGGCGAAACCCTCGTGTAATTTGGGACGGAACCGCGGTGCCAACTGCGCCTGAATCGCCTGTGGCGACACGCGGAAGTTCACCAGGATACGGCGTCGAATGATCCCGTGCAAGATGGGCAGGGTCATGACTCAGCTATTCTAGCGCGTTTCGCTCGACACATGCGCGCGCGCCGCGCGGACCTGCGGAAGATCGCTGTCCGCGTGCGACCACGCGGCCAGAAATTCGCGATACGCTTTCGCCGCTTCCTCGTGCTTGCCTTCTTTTTCCCATGCGGCGGCGATTCCGTACAGCGCCCAGCCGGACTTGGGACGATCCTTCAGCACACGCGCAAATATCGCGCGCGCGTCTTCGAATTTTCCGGCGCGAATGTATGCTTCGCCCAGGACTTCGAGCGCGGGACGCGCGTAATGCGGCGGCTCACTGTAGCCTAAATCCTTTTCCTTTTCGTAGGCTTGCTCCAGCAGTTTCTTGGCGCGATCCATGTCGCCCGCGCGACTCGCGATGTAGCCGCGCAACTCTAGCGACGCCGCGCCGAGAATCTTCGCGATGCGGTCGCGCCCGCTTTTCGCCGAATCCTTGAGATCTTCCTGCGAAATTCGCCACAAAAGGGCGTCGAGTTGGTCCGACTTCGCCGCGTCACCGGACTTCATGCCCGCCGCGTACATCACCAATCCGTCGCGATACGCGCGAAACACGCCGCCGATTTCCGGCTGTGATACTTCCAGCGGCATGGGATGCGCGATCACGCGATCCCAGTCGCCGAAGCGGATCGCCAGACGATTTTCCGCCGGTTCGATTTGCAATACGTAGAAGCCGAACTCGTCGGGCTTCTCAACCGTCTTGTTGAACGACATCAGCTTCGCGGCGAACTCTTGGGCCTCACGATAGCGTCCGGCTTCGGCGAGATCGGCCATCAAGTACGCGATGTTGTGTTGATAATTCCAATCGTCCGACAACGCGACGTGCTGGCGCTCCATGTACTCGCGATCCACACGCACCGCGTCGAGGAAAATTTCGCGAGCCCGTTCGTAATCGCCGACGCGATAGAAAATGTGACCCGGCATGTGCACCATGTGACCCGACGAGGGCGCGAGTTTCCCGAGCTTTTCCGCGGCTGGGATCGCCCATTCCGGATGGCCGCTCGACTCGACGGCGTGAATCCAGTAATGATTCGCGGCGGCGTTATCGGGATGGTCGCGCAAAATTTCGCGCAGCATCGCTTGCGTGCCGAGCGCGCCGGGACGCGGATCGCCCTTGACGTCGTAGCCGCCGAGTCGCGCGCCGGCGAGCAGGAGTTTCGCCTCCAGGTCGTCGGGATAGCGATCGATCAGCGCGGACATTTCGTGATCGAAAGCCTTTGAACCTTCCTCGCCGTCTTTTTCCTGCGATTCGAAGTACGCGCGGATGTAGCGTTGCTCGCGGTCGGTGGCTTTCGCGGCCAGCTCGTGCGCCTTCTTCATTTCCGACTTCGCTTGTTCCTTCGCCGATCCGCGAAACGCCACGGCGTTCGAAACTCCCCAGTGGCACATGGCGCAATCGGGATCGAGGCGCACGGCTTGCTCGAACGCGCGGAGCGCTTCGTAATCCCAGAAGCAGTGCAGCAGCGCGAGTCCTTGATCGAACCACTGCTGCGCTTCCGGCGACTTCGTGGTGATGGCAATATGACTGTGGCCGATGCCGTCAATGTGCTGCGGCGCGGGCAAATGCTCGAGGTCGACGGTGGATTCACTCGCGGGCGGCGCGTGCTGATGGGTTTGTGCGAAGGAAACGACGCCGAGCAAGAGGATCGCCGGGAGAATCTTCATTTCCGGTCAGTCTAGCACGTCGAACCGATCGTGGTGGAGGTGCGGCCGGTTCCTCACGGATTTCCCACGTCAAAAGTATTGCCACTTCGGTGCCGTTCCAGCAGCGATCCCGCCTCGCTCGGCGTCAGGGGATGCGAGAAGTAGAATCCTTGCGCATATTCGCACTGCAGTTCCTTCAGGATGGCGATTTGTTCTCTTGTTTCCACACCTTCGGCGACTACGTTTAGGTTCAGATTGTTGGCCATCGGCAGTATCGTTCGGACGATTTCCATACTCGCTCCTGCTTCACCCATCATTTTCGTGAAGGATCGGTCGATCTTCAGCGTGTCAAAGGGAAAACGATGCAGATAACTCAAGGAGGAGTAGCCTGTCCCGAAATCGTCGATGGACAATTGGATGCCCAGCGATTTAATCTCCAGCAACATTTGTGCGGCGGTGGCAGCATCCTCCATCACGGTGCCCTCGGTGATCTCAAGCTTGAGACTTCCACCTGGAAGGGTCAAATCATGAAGTAGTTTGCCGATCCGCTTGACCAAATGCGGCTCTAGAAATTGTCTCGCCGAGAGATTGACGCTCATGATCAAGGGAGGATTGGAACCGACCTGCTGTGCATTCCAGGCGCTAATCTGCCGGCAAGCTGTCTGCAGATTCCACCAGCCAAGCTCTCGAATCATGCCGGTCTCTTCCGCTAGAGGAATGAACTCCACGGGTTGAACGAGCCCTCTCGACGGATGCTGCCAGCGAAGCAAAGCTTCAAAGCCCACGATCCGGCCCGATCTCAGCGAGACAATGGGCTGGTAGACATTCCGCAATTCCTCCCGCTCCACGGCTCGCCGCAAGTCGGTCTCAAGCTGCAGCCGCGCGATGACGCTGGCGCGCATGTCGGCGTCGAATACCGCATAGCGAGCTTTGCCCAGGGATTTGGCCCGATACATTGCTGTGTCGGCATCTCGAATCAGGTCTTCCGGTTGCTCGTAGCCAGCACTGCTCAATGCAATTCCGAAGCTGGCGGAAGTAAACACCTCCTTGCCCGCCACTTGGAACGGCAACGCCAGTGCGTGCAAGACTCTTTCCGCCACCAGAAAGGCATCTTCAGGGTCTTTGATGTGGTCCAGCAGGATCGCGAATTCATCTCCCCCCAGGCGTGCCGTGGTGGAAAGGTCCAGGAGGCGCGTGATTGTGTCGCATGTCCGGAGACAACGCGGCACACGAGCGGCAACTTCAACCAAGACTTGATCGCCGGCGCTGTGACCGAGGCTGTCGTTGATCGTTTTAAACCCGTCGAGATCAAGGAACAGCACGGCGAACAAATGATCTTTATGGCGTCTGGAATGTTCGATCAGCCGGCCGAGCCGATCCGTAAAAAGCAGGCGGTTGGGCAGGCCGGTGAGCCCATCGGCAACTTTCGCTCCGGTGATATCGGTCTGAGATCCGGCCATTCGCAGGGCCTTTCCTGCGGGATCGTAAACGGCGGCACCTCGCGTCAGCATCCAGCGAAAGGAGCCGTCCTTGTACTGCACGCGGTTTTCGCTTTCGAATTGCGAGGTCAATCCTTGCTGATGCGCGTCAATCTCGCTCTTCACTCGCTCCCGGTCAGCGGGATGGATTCGGCCGAACCATTCTTGCAGATCATTTCCAATCTCGTCTTCCTGATAGCCCAGCATCATCTTCCAGCGCGGTGAAAAATACACTAGGTTGTCTTGAAGATTCCAGTCCCAAAGACCATCGTTGGAACCGCGAGCCGCCAAGGCATAGCGCTCTTCGCTCTCGCGTTGGGCTTGCTCTGCTTTCTTGTGGGACAAGTGCGTGTTGATGCGCGCCAGGGCAACCGGAAAGTCGATCGGTTTCGTAACGTAGTCGTTCGCGCCGAGCTCGAGCGCTCTGACAATGTCCGCGCTCTGGTCCTTGGCCGTCACCATGATGATCGGCAGTTCGGTAGGTGAATAGCACGCGCGCAAACTCTGCAGAGCCTCAAATCCGCTGACTTCCGGCATTTCAATGTCCAATAGGACGAGATCCACGGCGTCTTGCTGGATTCGGCTCAGCAACCCCTGCGCACGCTCCACCTGGCTGACGACATAGCCCTTTCGTTCCAGCCGGCGCGCGAGCATGTCGCGATTCTTTTCGTTGTCATCCACAATCAGCACGCGCCATGGCGAGTTCATTGCGATTCTTTCTCTACCAGCAGGTCTCTGATCTTTTCGGTAAGGCGTGCGAAATCTACAGGCTTCGTGTCATAGTCGTTGCATCCAACTTCAAACGCCATGGCCTGGTCGCTGACCAAGGCACGAGCGGTCAGCGCGATGATGGGGATGTGGCGCGTCCTCTCATCCGTTTTTAGAAGACGCGTGGCTTCCCACCCGTCCATTTGAGGAAGAGTTATGTCCATGAGGATGAGATCCGGCAGTTCCATTCGCGCCAAGATAACTCCTTGTTCGCCCGTTTCCGCGGTGAGGATGGTGTATCCATTCCGCTGAAGGCGTCTCGAGAGCATGTCTCGATTCATTTCGTTATCTTCGATCAACAAGAGTTTAGGCATCTTGCTTTACTAGAGGGCCGGCGCAGAAAACTCGCCGGACGAGTGAACGCGACGGTGCTGTTCGGAGGCAGCTTGCGCGGGAAGCCAGACCGTAAACGTCGATCCCTTGCCGGCCTCGCTCTCAAAGCTGATGTATCCGTCCATCATTTGAACAAACCTGTCGGTTATCGCCAGACCGAGACCCGTACCGCCATATTTTCGGGAGATCGAAGTATCGGCCTGAGAGAAATCTTGGAAAAGGGCCGCTTTCTGTTCTTCGGTAATTCCAATTCCGGTGTCACTGACTTGAAATTGCAGCCACTCCCGATCGTCCATGGTGTTTCGGGAGACATTCAGGCCAATCGTGCCATGATCGGTGAATTTGCAGGCATTGCTCAGGAGGTTTAGGAGAATCTGCCGCACTTTGGTCGAGTCGGCGCTCATTTCGCCGACGTTTTCAGCCACGCGGACCTGAAGCGTATTCTTGTTCTTCGCCACGGTCGACTGAATGGTGCTCACGATCTGGTCGATCAGTCCGGCTACTACAAAGGTCTCCAACTGGAGCCCCATTTTGCCGGCTTCAATCTTCGAGAGATCCAGGACATCGTTGATGAGCGACAGCAAGTGTTTGCCGGCCGCCTGGATCTTCCGCAAGTCCTGTACAGATTCCACTTTCCCGGTCTCGGATGTTTCCTCTTCGAGCATCTCACTGTAGCCAATGATGGCATTCAGGGGTGTGCGCAACTCGTGGCTCATTTTGGCGAGGAAGACGCTTTTCGCCCGGTTGGCGGCCTCGGCGCCATCTTTGGCTGCCAGCAATTCCTCCTGCGCACGCTTGTGCTGGGTGATGTCCCGAATAAACGCAGTGAATATCCATTGACCGCCAAAGTGGACGGGAGCAATGGCCAACTCGACCGGGAATTCGTGGCCGTCACGGTGCAGCGCTGTAATTTCCACTCTTTGGCGTACGACTTCCTCTTCACCCGTGTTCAAGAAGCGCAGCAGACCCTCTTCGTGAGACGCTCGATCTCGTGTGGGAATGATCATCTCGAAAAGCTGTTGGCCAAACGCCTCGCGCGGGGGCCATCCGAAGGTTCTCTCGGCCTCGGAGTTCCAGTTCGTGATGCGCCCCTCCGCATTCAGGGTGACAACGGCATCGAGCGCCGTATTGAAGATCAAACGAAGCCGCTCTTCGCTGGATTCCAGCGCAGAGAATCGCCGGTCGACCAGCGAAGTGATCATGGCGAGGCCGAGGATCATGCTCGTCACCACCGTGATTCCTACGATTCCGAGCGACGATACGCTGACGGCATGGGAAACGTTTGGTGCCACGCCCGTGTAAGTGAAACTGGCCGCGGCCATTCCCGTATAGTGCATGACGGGTATCGCTGCGCCCATCAACGAAGCGCATGCGCTCTTCTGCAGCCATTTTCCCCGCACCACGTTACGGAAGTAGAAAGTCAAACACAGTGCAACAAGAGCAATGACGATGGCGAGGACCACCGAGAGAGTGACCAGGGCCGTGGAGTAGTGGCACATGGCCGGCAACCGCATCGCCTCCATGCCGGTGTAATGCATGGTCGCGATCCCGGAGCCCATGATCACGCTACCCGCCAAGGCATGATGCAACTTCATTCGCGGGCGGCTCACCACGAACAGGGCGCTGGCGGACGCAAAGACCGCCGCCAGAAACGAGACTAGAACCGTGGGCCAATCATAAAGCACTGGGACGGGCAGGCTGAATGCCAGCATGCCGATGTAGTGCATCGACCAGATGCCGGTTCCCATGGCCGCTCCGCCTCCCAAGAGCCAAGCGAACCGGAGTCTGCCCCGAGCGGCCGTTACTCGACCCGCCAGGTCGAGCGCCACGTACGAGGCGAACACTGCGATGAGGACGGACAGTGAAACGAGGCGATAATCATAGGATCCGATCAAGGCCATTTCATTGCCATTCATGAATTCTCTCCTCGGACCTTCGCTCTTGAGTACCCGATCCAAGTAGTAGGGCGGGCGGATCACCTAACCCTACCAAGCAGAACTTCCGCGAACAAGCCACCCATTCGTACTAGCTCGTTCCAATAGATCAGATTGTAGCGTAGGCAGAGGTTGCCCGCATCCCACGGACGCCGGGTAGTGTCTCACTAGTAATCGCACCAAGCGCGATTCAGCGCCGCGACGCGCCGGCCGCGCTTCATACGGCCGATCGTCTTGCGGCTTCGGCGGACCCTGCCTTGGATTGTTCGAACGCCCGCAAACGGCTGATAGTTCAGAGGCAATGCAGCGCGAGTCCTTGATCGAACCACTGTCGCGGTTCCGGGGACTTTGTGGTGATCGAGATATGACTGTGACCGATGCCATCGATGTGCTGCGGCGCCGGCAACTGCTTGAGACCGACGGCGGATTCGGCGGACGGCGCGTGCTGATGCATTTGCGCGAACGAAACAACGCCGAGGAAGAGAGTCGGCGGCAGTGTTTTCATTTCTGGTCAGTCTAGCGCGCGAACGCGTGTTACTGTAATCGGCAGGCCGAGAACAATCGATGGAATGCCTGTCAAACAACTGATCTTCACACAGCTATTGACGGCGGCGCTGAGCGCGCAAGCGGCGGCGCCTGCTACCAAGCTCGAATTCGACGTCGCCTCCGTCAAGGCGAACAAATCCGGATCGTCTCAAGTTGGCTCGAATATTCCGCTGGGACCCGGAAGCGTTTTTCCCGCGAACGGGGGACATCTCGTCATCCAAAACATTCCACTCTTCGGGCTCATCGCGTTCGCCTACAAGATCACCGGCGACCAGGAGCAAGCCTTGCGGTTGGAACTGCCGCCGTGGGTCCAGTCCGAACGCTTCGACGTGGAGGCGCGCTCTTCCGCGTCTCCCACCAAAGACGACATGCGCATGATGATGCGCGCGCTGCTCGCCGATCGTTTCCGCGCGGTGATTCGCACCGAGGAGCGTCAACTTTCGATCTACAACCTTGTCTTACTGAAGGAAGGGAAGTTGGGACCGCGCTTGCGCCAGCATCCCGCTGGCGACGATGCCTGCGCGCCCCTGCCGCCGTCGGCCGAGTATCCTGAAAACTGCGGCGGACTTCTGCCGATGCCACACGGTCCGGGCCGACTCTCCAAGTTCGGCGCGCGAAACGTGACCGTGCAATTCATGGCGAATCAATTGAGTATCATGGGACAGTTAAACCGTCACGTGACAGATAGAACCGGGCTTACCGGGACGTTCGATTTCGCCTTGGAGTGGTCGCCGGAGCCGAACGGTGGTGCTGGTCCGGCCGAAGCAAGCCCCTCGGACGATCCGCCACCGGGTCCGGGATTCTCGCAAGCGCTCGGAACGCAACTGGGTCTGAAGCTCATTTCGGCCAAGGGTCCGGTGGAGATTCTGGTGGTTGACCACATCGAGCGGGCTTCGGGGAACTAAAAACCGGCGGTCCTTTTGGCCCGATTCGCACGTACCACGTTGCCTAAGACTTGCTCCTTGCCGCTCCACGGAGAGCGTGTTAGCCTATTAGCCACGGATTCAAATCACATGAACTTACGCTCTCTTTTCAGTCTTTTTTCATCGGATCTCGCGATCGATCTCGGGACGGCGAATACCCTCGTGTTTGCGCGCGGCAAAGGCATCGTGGTGAACGAACCATCGATCGTGGCGATCAATCGATCGACCGGACAGGTGGAAGCGGTCGGCAAGGAAGCCAAAGATATGCTCGGGCGCACGCCCGGCAACATCGTGGCGATCCGGCCGATGAAGGACGGCGTGATCGCCGACTTCAAAGTCACCGAGAAGATGCTGAATTATTTCATTCACAAGGCGCACAACCGCAAGATGCTGGTGCATCCGCGCATCGTGATCGGCGTGCCAAGTGAAATCACGCAAGTGGAAAAACGCGCGGTGATGGATTCCGCGTATCGCGCCAAGGCCAGCGAAGTGCACTTGGTGGAACAAGCGATGGTCGCGGCGATCGGCGCGGGACTGCCGATCACCGAGCCTTCCGGCAACATGGTGGTGGACATCGGTGGAGGCACCACCGACATCGCGGTGATTTCGCTGAGCGGCATCGTCTACAGCCGTTCGGTGCGCGTCGCCGGAAATGAGATGGACGATGCGGTGACGCATTATCTCAAGCGCAAATACAATTTGCTGATCGGTGAACGCACCGCCGAAATGATCAAGATGGAAGTGGGATCGGCGTATCCGCTCGACAAACCGCTGACCTGCGAGATCAAGGGACGCAACCTGATCGAAGGCGTGCCGATGACGCTTACCGTCGACGACACCGAAATCCGCGAGGCGCTTTCCGAATGCGTTTCCACGATCATGAACGCGATCCGCGTGGCGCTGGAACGCACGCCGCCCGAATTGAGCGCCGATATTTCCGACCGCGGCATCGTTCTCACCGGCGGCGGCGCGCTGCTGAAGAATCTCGACAAGCGCATCCGCGAGGAAACGGGATTGCCCGTGTCCATCGCCGACGACCCGCTGGCGTCGGTGGTTTTGGGCACCGGCCGCATGCTCAGCGATTTCAACTTGCTGCGGAAAATCTCCGTCGAATAAAAACACAAGTGCTGGGTGCTGAGTGCTGAGAAAACAGCTAGAGACTCGGCACTTAGGACTCAGGACTCAGCACTCAGCACTCAGCACTACGGGTTTATGGACACGCTTCTTAGCCGGCACCGCAACATGGTGGTTCTGATCTCCGTGTTGTTCGTGCAGCTCATCGGATTGGCGTATCAGGTGCGCCGTCCCGATAGCGAAGTTCCCTTGATCCGCGAATGGGTGATGCTGGTGGTTTCGCCGCCGCAGCGTTTAGTGTCGAGCGCGCTGCACGGCGTCACCGGAGTTTGGAGTAACTACATCGACCTTCGCGGCGCCCGTCGCGACACGCTGTCGCTGGAAGAGCAACTCAACCAAGCGCGCATCCGCAATCACGAACTTCAAGAACAAGTGGAAGAGATGCATCGCGTGCAGGCGCTGGAATCGTTCCGCGAGACCAGTTCCTCCACCTTGCTTGTCGCGCGGATCATCGGCGGCGGCGCCAGCGAGCAATCGCGGGTGATTTTCCTCAACCGGGGGCGGGAGGACGGCGTGAAGCGCAACATGGCCGTGATCACCGCCGACGGAATTGTCGGCAAGGTCAATGGCGTTTTCACGGGATTGAGTCAAGTGCTGCTGATCACCGACGAACAGAGCGGCGTCGGCGCGCTTCTCGAGAAAAGCCGCATTCACGGCGTGCTGCGCGGCCAGAATTCCGACGAATGCCAGTTGCGCTACGTGCTGAACGACGAGAAAATCGCGCCGGGCGAGCAGCTTTTCACGAGCGGCGAAGACCGCGTTTTTCCCAAGGGCTTTCCGATTGGATCGGTCACTGCCGTTGAGGCGGGATCGGATTTCAAACACATTACGGTAAAACCGGCGGTGCGCTTGAATCGCTTGGAAGACGTGTTCATTGTGTTGCGCGGCCGGGAATTGGCGTTGCCGGGGCCGGCCGTGCCGAGCGCGGCGCAGAGCGCGTCGTCAGCGGAAGCTTTGGTTCCCGACGCGGCGGCGCAGGCCGCCGACAAGCCCGCACCCGACAAATCGGGCGACGCCGCATCCGAGCGTCCCGGAATCCCGCATGGCGTGCGTCCGGAGACGGAAGCGGATCGCTTGATGGGACAAGTTAAACAAAAGCCGATGCCGCCGGATCTGCAGCGCGGCAGGGCGACTCCAGCCGATCCGGCTGCAACGCCGGGGACGTCACCGGCAGCGAAGAAACCGCCCACGAATCCGCAGCAATAAAAACGACTAGGACCGATACGCCTCTTAACGGTGTTGAACCCGCAGCACTTTGACGGTGTGCAGTCCGGCGGGGAGAAAGAACACGCGATAGTCACCTGTTCAAAACGCTTATCTTTGTGCGACAGTATCGGTATGTCGACCGCCGCGTCACTGAATCGCCGCCATTTTCTCGCTGCCGCCGCATCCGCGCCCGCCGCGTTTGCCGCCTCGTCACCCAGCGTATCCCGCGAATCCGGCGTGAAACTCAAACTGGGGCTCAACGCTTACTCCTTCGACCGCGCGTTGCGCGACGGCAGCATGACGCTCGCCGATGCCGTTCACTATTGCGCGCAACACGGCGTCGACGCGCTTGATCCCACGGGATACTACTTTCCCGGATATCCCGCCGTGCCTCCCGACGATTACGTTTACGCTCTCAAGCGCACCGCGTTCGTGAACGGCGTGGGGATCTCGGGCACTGGTGTCCGCAATAATTTTGCGACCGCCGACGCCGCAGCGCGCGCCAAGGACGTGCAGATGATCAAGGACTGGATCGTCGTAGCCAGCAAACTCGGCGCGCCGGTAATCCGCGTCTTCAGCGGTCCCACGCGGCCGGAAGGTCACACCTTCGACGAAGCGATGGCCTGGATGATCGCCGATTTCAAGGAGTGCGCGGCGTTCGGGCGAGAGCATGGAGTGGTTCTCGCGATCCAACAGCACAACGATTTCCTGAAAACCGCCGCCGAGACGATTCGCTTGATCGAAGCGGTTGATTCCGACTATTTCGCGTGCATTCTCGACATCGGCAGCTTGCGCTCCGGTGATCCTTACGCGGAAATCGAGAAGATGGTGCCTTACGCGGTGTCGTGGCAGATCAAAGAGCAAGTGGGCCGCGATGGAAAAGATGAGCCGACCGATCTTGCGAAGATCAAAGCGATCATCGACCGCTCGGGATACCGCGGCTACGTGCCGTTTGAAGCGTTGGGCGGCGGCGATCCGAAGGTGAAGGTCGCGGCGTTCCTGGAAAAAATCCGCCGGGCCTTTGGAATTTAGGAGCTCGGTCTTCCGAGGAACGGGACAGGCAAGGAAGCCTGTTCTACTTAGGGTTTCCGCAGATCGTAACGTTTGACTTTGTTGTACAGCGTGGCGCGATCGATATCGAGAATGCGCGCGGCACGGCTCATGTTCCAGGTGCAGTGCTCAAGAACACGGCTGATGTGGTGCTTCTCCATCGTTTCCAGCGTCAACGAGGCTTCCTGCACGGGCGAGAACGCGAATTGTTGCCGCATGGCGGCGTGTTCCGGCATCATCACGTCGATCAGCGCGCGATCCCAGGCGCGCTCATGGAAGCGGCGCGCAGCATCACCGGCGGTCACCGCGATTTCCGCCTCGTGGCCGAGCGTTCGCAGGTGCGTCTGCAGCGATTGTGCGGTGGTCGCGTCGGCGGTAACAATGAGCGTGCTGGCCATGAGTTCTGTAAAAGTGCACGTGGCCTGCCATTGAAAAATGCGTGCAAAATGCACGAGATAGGACCGTCGGGTAAGGGCCGCTACATTGCAGTTGAGCGATTTGGCGCTACGCCTGCGGCAATTGGCTCAGTTTGATTCATCGAGCAAGGCCGGCGGCGCCGGAGGTTTCGCGGCGAAATACCAAAGCGTTCCGGCGATGAGTCCCGCCGCTAGCACCTCGACGGCGATCTTGATGAACGCGACTTTCGCGGTAAAGAAAATGTAACACCAGCCGCCCAACGCGATCACCGCCGGCACGGGGTACAACCACATCCGATACTGCATCCGCGCGCCGGTTCTTCGCAGGATCATGAGCGCCACGATTTGTCCCGCGAATTGCACGAGTACGCGCACCACCATCAATATGTCGATGACGTCCTCGAGCGCAAACAGACTCGCCGCCGCCGACAAGACGGCCAGCACGATCAGCGCAAAATGCGGGAAGTCGCCGGTGGGATGCAGGCGCGCGAAGATGCGGAAGAAGCAGCCGTCGCGCGCCGCGGCCATCAGCACGCGCGATCCGCCGAGCAGCAGCGCGAACGTGGAGGCGAGCGAGGTCCACAGGATCATGTACGTCACCACGACCGCCGCGCCGCGCCCAGCGACTTTCTCCATGAAGTCGCTGGCCAGGTATTCCGATTTCATCGCGTCGCGCCACGGCACCACCGCGATCATGCTGATGTTCATCAACATGTAGAGTGCGGCGATCACACACACCGAAAACAGAATCGATCGCGGGATTGTCCGGCGCGGCTCGGCCACTTCCTCGGCGACCAAACAGACGTCGTAGTATCCGAGATAGTCGTACATCGCCACGAGCATCGCCGCGCCCAAGCCGCGATAGAACGCGCGATTCAACGTGAACGCGCCCGGCGGCGGCGTGAGATTCGAAACCTCGAAATGACGCAGCCCGAGGAAAATGATTACGCCCATGGTGGCCATCATGCCGACCCACAAAATCACGGCGAGTTTCCCCACGCTTTCGATCCGGCGATAGAGCAGCACAAGACACACCAGGCACACAAACGGCGGCATCAGATGCGCCAGCATCGTGGTGTTGCCGTGGAATTGCGGATCGAGGTAGCCGTAATACTGGCGGAATCCGATGGCGCCGCTGGCGATTTCCGCCGTGCCGCTGACGAGAAATTGCCAGATGAACAGAAACGCGACGATCTGCCCGAGTCCGCGAATAGGCAATCGTCCAAAAGCTTCGCGCAAATACACGTAGCTGCCGCCGGAGTAGGGAAGCGCGGTGGCCAGCTCCGCCCACACCATGCCGTCGCAAACGGCGAGCACGAGTCCCGCGATCCAGCCGACCATCGCTTGCGGTCCGCCCATCGCGCCGAGGATCAGTGGGATGGTGATGAACGGTCCGCTGCCCACCATGTTGGCCATGTTGAGCGCGGACGCTTGGAGCAGATTGAGTCGTCGATGAAGAGCGGCCATGGGTTAAGCTGCCGCCTCTCGTGCCTTTCGACTTTTGCTTTTTAACTTTTGACTTTTGCCTTTTGATTTTTGATTTTTGATTTCGCCGTTTGCCTTCACGCACTTTCCACACCACACTGTGGTTCTGCCTGCAACAACTCCCGTCTTCAGCACGATGCCGCAGCGCGTGCATGGCTCGCCCGCGCGCCCGTAGACCAAATGCTCGTACTGGTAATTACCGGATTCGCCGCCGCCGTAGAGATACGTGCGCACAGAAGACCCCTTGCTTTCGATTGCCTCGCGCAACACTGCTTGTAACTCGCGATGCAGCGCCGCGGCGCGATCGGGTTTCACGCGCGCGCCGACGGTGCGCGGATCAAGCATGGCGCGGAACAAACTCTCGTCCGCGTAGATGTTGCCGACGCCGCGCACGAAGGATTGATCGAGCAAAAGAGCCTTCACGCGCGTGCGCCGCGCGCGGAGTCCCTCGACAAACTCCGCTTCCGCGATTTCCAGGGGCTCAGGACCAAGCTTCTTCAAGCGCGCCGGGATGTCGCGCGTCACTTCGATGCGTCCAAACATGCGGGGATCGCTGTAACGCAGCTCGTATTCGCCCGAATCGAGCGCAAATACGCCGTGCGTGTGCGGCGGACGCGCTTCTGACGCCGGGGAGACCGCGAGGCGCCCCGACATTCCCAAGTGAATCAGCCACCAGGCCCCGCCTTGCAAACGAATGACAATGTTTTTGCCCCAGCGCTCCACCGACTCCACGGTCGCGTCTTCGAGCAACTCGACAATCTTTCGCGGCGGCGTCTTCAGCGGCTGGCGCCGGCCCAACTCCACGCGCGTGATGCGTCGTCCCACAAGATGCGGGCGCACGTCGCGAACCACGGTTTCGACTTCAGGAAGTTCGGGCACCGAGTCAGTGTATCAACATCGCAAGTTGGTACAAAATGAGCGACAATTCCGATATCATAACCTCAGGTCAGCGGAAGGCCAGCCCATGGATATTGTCACGGACAAACAGCACGTTCACGATTTGATCGAGCGTTTACCGCCTGCGCAGTTGAACGCCGTAGCCGGCCTACTGGAAGCCATTCTCGATCGAAAGGCCTATTCGCTTCGCGAGGCGCCGTGGGAAGACGAACTCGTGAGCGAAAAAGAGGAGTCCGCCGCGGCCGAGTCACGCGAATGGCGGAAAAACAATCCGCCGATTGCGAACGAGGCCGTGTTGACCGAGTTCGGTCTCACGCCGGAAGATTTTGAACGCATGAGCCACACTCCGTTTTCGCGTTCTCCGCGAAGCTAACGCGGGCAAACATGTCGAAGAAGATTATCTGGACCGAACGGGCCAAGAGAGATATTCGGGCTATCGATCGGGATACAGCGCTGGACATTCTTCACAGCTTAGCCCGTTTCGTCTTCACCGAAATAGGCGACATCAAGTGCTTGCAGGGCGTAGACCCGCCGGAGTTCCGGCTTCGAGTTGGCGACTACCGCATCCGCTTTTCAGCCCACCACGATGCGATTGAGATCCTCACCGTTCAGCATCGGTCCGAAGCTTATCGCTGATTTTGGATCAACCTTAGGTACGCACTTTCAAAAGCAAATAAAGTCCGCTCATGCCGAACAGCGCGGCGGGGATCCACGCGGCGAGCGGCGCGGGCAGTTCGTTGATGTTGCCCATCTTCTCGAATAGCACGGTCACCGTCCAATACGCCATCGCGATGGCCATACTCGCGCCGATTCCGGCGAGCGCGCCTTTGCGTCCCACGCTGAAGGCGAACGGCACGCCGATCAACGCCATGATCGGCGCGTAGATGGGGAACGCAAACTTTTTGTGCAATTGCACCAGCAGCGGCACCACGTCGGAGCCGCTTTGCTGCAAGTCGTCGATGTAGCGCCGCAACTCGCGATAATTCATCTGCTGCGACGTTTGCACGGTCTTCTTGAAGTACGTGGGTTTTTCCTCGAGCTCCGGAAAATCTTTCACCGTAAACGCCGTGAATTTCGTCAAGTCGGACCCTTTGAAGTCCCGGATCCAACCTTGTTCGAGCACCCAGCAATTCAGCTTCTCGTCCCAGTGCGCGCGATCGGCGGAGATGCGGCGGCGGATCTGGAACGTGGCGCGATCGAGTTCGTACACGGTTACGCCGGCCATCAAATCGTTGGAAGAATCGAAATAGTTGTAGTAGTAGATGCGCCGCGAATCCTTGCCGAGAATCCACGGGCGGTCGGGACGCAGATAGGTTTGCGGCGCTTTGCCTTTGATCTGACTGCGCAGCGCGTCCTGCTTGCGGTTGGCATCCGGCAAGTAGGAATAATCGAACGCGAAAAGCGCGCCGCTGATCGCGACCGCCGCCAGGAACACCGGCACGCTGATGCGATACAAGCTCACGCCGCACGCGCGCATCGCGATAATCTCGTTGTCTTTGGTGAGTAGCGCGAAACTCACCAGCGCGCCCACCAGCACCGCCAGCGGCGCGGTGAGATAGATCAACTGCGGCGCCACATAAAAGAAATAGCTCAGCACCATGCTCCACGGCGAGTGATAACGGAAAATGTCGGTGAGCAAATCGAAGAGCGTGACGATTTCCGCCAGCATCACGAACGCCGCCAGGCACATCACGAAATAAAACAGGAAGGCGCGTAGCACGTAGCCGTCGAGAATCTGAGGAAATCCCGCACCGAAGCGGCGAAACGCCGAGCGGCTGCCGACCGCGCCGGTTTTGGCGAAGTGGCCTTCGATCTCTTTGAGCCAGGCGTTCAACGTCGACGCGATTCCCGCGCCGCGGCGCTGGCGTTCCGCGCGCGCCACGGTGATCGCGCCCCACGCCGCGAACACAATGTTGGGCAGCCATGCGCCGAGTCCCGCGGGAAGGCGGCCGTCGCGCGCGAAACTAAGACCCATCATCCAGAGCACGTAGTAGAAAAGCACGAGCGCCAGTGCCAAGACGACGCCGGCGGACTTTCCACCCTTGCGCGAGGAAAGGCCCAGAGGAATCGCCACGAGCGAAAGCACCAGCGCCGCTGCCGGCCACGCCAGGCGGCGATGGAACTCGATGCGCGCGCCGCGTCCTTCGTCGGTGTTCGGCGGCACGCGCCACAACTCGTGCATGCTTTGCGCCGTGAACGGACGCGCCTTACTCACTTCCGGCGCGGGCAACTCCATGTTGATGTCGCTTTCGCTGAATCCATAAATGACGTAATCGTCTTTTCCCGATCCCGCGACGGACCCAGATGTCTTTGGCGCCTCGCCCGACGCCGGCTCCGGTTCATTGAGCGAATGCGTCGCGCCTTCGATCATGTGCAACTGAAAATGACTCTTGCCCGGCTCGGCGAGAATCACCGCGCTCGAGGCCACGGTGATTTTCGGGCCGATTGGCGTAGCAGACGCCGGCGCACCCGCGGCCCGTCCCGGCGCCGCGCCGCCTTGCGACGAGGGTTGCAGATCCGCGAGAAAAAGTCCGCGCCAGTGGTCGGCGTCGGTGGACGACGTGTCGTTTACGTACAACACCATGTTGGGGAATCGCTCTTCAAAAATGCGCGGCTGGATTTCCGCGGTCACTTGCAGCGCCGCCATCGTATTTTCGATGCGCACCAGTTCGCGGTACGAGCGCGGCCCCAGATAGGTGGCCGAAACCAAGCCCATCGAGCACCCGAGCACCGCCAGAATCGCTACCGGTTTGCAAAACGTGGCGATGTTCATGCCGCTGGCGCGCACCGCGGTGACTTCACTGTCCGATCCCATGCGGCTCAAACCGATGAGCGTTCCGACCAGCACGCCCATGGGAAGTGTGACGGTTAGAATCGGCGGCAGCAGCAGAACGAAGAGCCATGCGACCATGCCCGGCGTCGTGGTCGATCGCACCAGCAAGTCGACCAGACGGCCGACTTCGCGCGTGAACAGCACGAAAGTGAACATGCCCACGCCCAGCAGCGAGTGGGAGGCGATCTCCTTGAAGATGTACCGGGTGAGAATTCGCACCATCTTCGATTATAATGCCAGTGTGAAGTCCACCTTAGCTTGCTTGATTTGTTTTGCGGCCGGCGTACTGTGCATGGCCGTGGTGCAGGGTCCGCTACCGACGCCAGGCAGGGCGCTGGCCGATGGCGGGCCGGACGCGGCGTCGCTGGAACGCTTTCTGCGGCGCTACTACGCTTGGCCCACCGATTTGCTGTCGCTGAAGGTGTCGCCGTTCAAGGTCGCGCAAATGCCGGGAATGCTCTCGGCGTCGGTGCAAGCGGTGCCGAAGCAGGGCAAGGGCGAGGTGGAAACCATCGACTTCCAGATTTCCGCCGACGGCAAGTTCCTGCTGGAGAAAGCGCCGATCAAAGTGCAGCCGGATCCCTTCAAGGACGTGCGCGACCAAATCGATTTGCGCAATCAGCCGGCGTTCGGGTCGGCCGTGCCGCGGGTGACGATCGTGGAGTACGGCGATTTGCAATGCGCGTATTGCAAGCAAGTGGTCACCGTGGTGCGCCAGGAGATTCCGCGGGAATTCGGGCGCGACGTGCGGATTGTCTTCAAGGATTATCCGCTGTGGCAAATCCATCCCTGGGCGTGGGACGCCGCGGCGTCGGGCCGCTGCATCTACAAGCAAAACGCCGAGGCGTTTTGGCCGTATCACGATTGGGCGTACGAGCAGCAGGGCCGCTTCAATCCCGAGCAATTCAAGAAAGCCGCGGCGGCGTTCGCGCAACAGTTGAAAATCGACATGAAGCAGTACGACGCGTGTCTCGCGAATCCCGACACGCGCGCCGAAGTCGAGCGCTCCTTGCAAGAGGGCCGCGCGGTGGGCGTCGAGGGCACGCCGTCATTCTTCATCAACGGGCGTCACGTGGAAGGGTCGCAGACGTTCGGGGACATGAAGCGCTACATCAACGCCGAGTTGGAGTTCTTAGCATCGAAGTAAGCCCGCCACTGGGTCATAGTACAATCCCCCAGTTGACTCCCGCTCCCGCGTTTCAATCCGAAGAACTCGCTTTGCTGTACGGCGTGGCGCGCACGCTGCTGTCGGAATCCGATTACGGCGAGCTTCTCGCGCGACTCTTGGACGCCGCCATCGACGCATTCGGCGCCGATCGCGGATTCGTGGTGGTGCGTGAAGGCGAGCGCTTCCGTGCCGCCGTGTCGCGCCATTTCAAAAGCGATGCGCTCACGGCGGCCGAGGAGGAAGTCAGCACGTCGATTTCGTCAGCCGTCATGTCAGGGAGCCGCGCCCTGTTGATCGACGATGCCGCCGATTCCCAACGTTTTCGCGACGAACCGAGCGTCAAGCGCTTGGCCATGCGCTCCGTGTTGTGCGCGCCGCTGGCCGCGAGCGAAGATGCCTTCGCGCTGATCTATCTGGAAAATCGCGACGTGGCGAATCGGTTTACCGAGCGGCAGCGTGTGCTGCTCGACGAAATCTGCGCGTTGGCCGCGCCGCGGCTCCGCGCCGCCGTTGCCATCGAGCATGCCCGCCGGCGCGCACGGGAACTGGAGCGCGATCTCGGCGACACCGATGGCTTCGTCACCGCCGATGCCGCCATGGCGCGTTTCATCGAAACGTTACGGCAGGTGGCGGCGTCCGACTTGCCGGTGCTGATCCAAGGTGAAACGGGTACGGGCAAGGAATTGGCGGCGCGCGCAATTTACCGGCGCAGCGGGCGCGCGCACGGCGCGTTTGTGGTGCTGAATTGCGCGGCCCTGCCGGCCACGCTGATCGAATCGGAACTTTTCGGATACGTTCGTGGCGCGTTCACCGGCGCGTTGCAGGATCGCATCGGACTGGTCGCCGCGGCGCATCGCGGAACGCTGTTTCTCGACGAAATCGGTGAGATGCCGTTGGAGTTGCAGCCGCGTTTGCTGCGCGTGCTGCAATCGGGCGAACTGATGCGCGTGGGATCGGTGCGCGCCGAGACCGTCGACGTGCGCGTGATCGCCGCCACCAACCGCAATCTCGAAGCGGAAGTGGAAGAAGGACGGTTCCGCAGCGATTTGTTCTATCGCCTGTGTGGCGTCACGCTGAAAATCCCGCCGTTGCGGGACCGCCGCCACGATATCGAGTTGCTGGCCGGCCATTTCTTGCGCGTTTACGCCGCCCGACTCGGCCGTCCCACGCCGCGATTGAGCGGCGGGGCGCTCAGCGCGCTGGCGTCGTGGTCGTTCCCCGGAAATGTGCGCGAGCTGGAAGGCGAAATCGCGCGACTCGTCACGCTTTCGCCGGCGGGCGCGGAAGTCGGCGTCGACGCCTTGAACGATCGCATTCGCGGCGTGGGCCGCAAGGCTCCAGTGGAAGTCGCGCCGATGTCGCTGGCGGAAATGGAGAAAAAACTGATCCTCACGGTGCTCGAATCCACCGGCGGAAATCGCACCCGCGCGGCGGAGATTCTGGGAATCAGCCGCGAAGGTCTGCGGACCAAGATGCAGCGACTATTTCCCCGCGCCGCGGAATCGCTTCCGGAGGACGAGTAGCGCGTTGACGGCGAACAACACCGCGGGCGCCGCGTACATTTGCATCCAGCCGGGGTTCAACGGATTCGCCGGCGCGAGCGCGCTCAAAGGAAAGGGCTCCACTCCATAGTTTCTGACTAGGCTTGGCACGCTGAGCAGCGTGATTACGTACGGCGTTCCGTACTTGGCGAATAGCCCAAGCTGGATCGGTAGGTAGCACCAGACCAACAGCACCACGATACCGAGCGGTCCCCACGCGCGACCCAAGCCGGGGACGAGCGCTTCCCAAATCCATTGCGTATTCGGCGGAGGCAAGGTGACGTCGCGCCGCGGAACCACCGTCACGACTGAAATCGCCAGCAGGAGCCCGGCCAGCGCTAAGATGAGCATCACCAGGATCGGCGTGGAGGACTGATTGTCGCCGCGGAAAAGCTGAACGAATGTCAGCGACTCGACCGGATGGGTCATCGCAAGCAGCATCGCGCTTGGGAGGGAGCCGCCCTGAAAAGCGTGCAGATAGTTTTCGGTTCGAGGAACGGCGATCATCGGACGCCCGGGGAAGTAGTGTTGATATTGCGTGGTCCAAAGATCGCGCGCGCCCAGTCCAAGATTCAGCGCCGCCTCATTCAACTGCGGGTCCACGTCCAACGCCTTGGCGAAGGCCTGACGCGCATCGCCTTCCTTGCCTTGCTGTTTCAGAATCACACCGAGATTGTTCCAACTTTCCGCGAAGTCCGGCAGAACGCGGTAGATCTTTTCCGCCGCGGCAAAATCGCCGCTTTGCTGCGCGGAGAGCGCTCGAATCAGGTCGCGTTCGGGACTGGCCGGCAGAGTTTCCAAAAAGTGCCGGCTTCCGGCGCCGGCCCAATTTCCTTCGAAAGGCGTGATCGGCGTACGGGCAGCATTGAGCGTCCTCAGGGCGAAGGCGCTAAAGAATGCGAATCCGATCCAAAACGTGAGGACGAGCAGGAGAACGGTGGTTCGTTCCCAGCGATCCCAGTATTCCGCGCCGAAGAGTACGGCGCGGCGGCCTTGCGCTTGATCGAGCCGGCGCTGCGCGCGGTAATGAAAAATCTGATAGATCAGGAACAGGGCCAGCGCCGCCAGAGCCGTGACGAACACGAGGAGGCAGAGATCCAGTGCTCTCGTGGAGTGCGAGTCGAGGATCGGGCTCAAGGTTTTCCGCGCCTCCGCGGAACGCTCGCGCCATGCGCGCGCGGCTTCTACGTTTCCGGCACGCTCCCACTCCCGGGCGCGCGACTCCCAGGCGAGATCGGCCCACTCCAGGCTCGGACCTAGGCGGTAGATGCGAATCATTTGTTCTTCGTGCTGCGCCGGTGTCAAAGCATCCCACCGGTCGCTGCCCCGGGGCTGTCCGTAGACGCCAAGCGGCGCGCCGTACAGGATCAACTCCGAGATCAGTGCCGTGTGCAAACGTGGGTCGTAGCCGCGATCGAGGTAATCGCGGTAGGCGCGCTCGTAGGTTTCGGCGGCCAGTTGTGATTCGCCCGCTTTGTCGAGCAGCGCGGAGAGATAGAAGAGTTCGGTGAAATCGACATTCTCGAGGCGCGCCGCTTGCTCGAAGAGCCCGTGCGCGCGCTCGTCGTGCGCCGCCTGCAGCAGGCGTCCGAACGCCGCGCGCAGGAACGGTTGAAAAGGATCTCGACGGATCGCGTCTTCCATCACCGGAATCATCGCAGGGATTTTCTCCGCGGCAACCCTCGTGAACTCGGTGTCGTCGAGCGGGCCAGAAGCCTCGCGTCGCGACAAGCGCAGCCACACCAGCGAGGTCATGGGCTCGTCGGGGAGCTTCGGCGCGGACGGGTCGAATGTCACCGTTTTCCGGAAGCGCAGGTCTCGCGAGGTCGGATTCTCGAACTCGATTTGCACGGTCTTCCCTTGCGGCGTCAGTTGCAGAATGCTTCCGGGCACCCGCCAGCGTCCCAGCACCACTCCCTGGCGCGAGTCGAGCAACCGCAACCAGCACCCATGACTGAACCACGTGCGATCGTCTCCCGCATCGGCCAGGAGCCACCTTTCTTCCGAATTCGGCGCGACTCCATACTTCAACGTCCACGCCTGGGCGCCGCTTCCGCCGGAGACTTCCGCCATCAATTGTTCGAGCTTCAGGCGAGGCTGCGTAGTGGGCGCTGCTGCCAGGAATGCAGGCAGCAGCATTGCCAGAATTCCTGCCGTTGCGACGTTGCCGCGTTGCATTCTCATGATCTTCTCCAGCACTCGCCAAAAGAGAGGCACGCCGCGTGCCATTAGCGCTTCACCGCCGCGACGAGATGCGCCACAATTTCGCCGGCTGTCTTCTTCGGTCCCGCCACGGCATCCTCGGCATCCGCGGTGAACGTTTCACTCCACACCTGAAAGCCGGTGCGAGTGTTGATCAACTCCGCGTAGACTTTGTACTTCGAGCCGTAACTGCGGACATTTCCCGCGAGCACCGCATCCACCCCAAGCTGCGCGCCGGCGCTCTTGGGATCGTCCTCGGAAACGCGTTTCACCGCGCTCATCGACGCAACTTGAAATCCGTTTTGCGCCAGTGCGCTCGAGAGTTCCTCGGGGAGTCCTTCGAGCACCGGGCTGGCGCGCGCGTCGTCGTTAGGTGCGCGCAGGCTGATCACCGCGATGGAACGAATCGGCGGGCCGCTCGTGTTCGGCGACGGCCGTAGGTACCACACGGCTCCGGCGGCGAGCAGCGCGATGGCCAGCACGCCGGCAAGAACGGCGGCGATCGGCCAACGGGCCTTGCGTGTCGCCGGCGGATCGCTGCCGGTGGCCATCGTCCCAGTGAGTTTGAGCGCCGCCGACAACTCGCCGGCCGACGCAAAACGCTCGGCGGCGTTCTTGCGCAACGCGCGCGACACGGTTTCAGTCGCCGTAGCGCACGGTGGAGGCTCTTTCGTGATGATGGCATTGAGCGTGTCGAGCACGGTTGCCTGGCGAAAGGGATGCGCGCCGCAAAACAACTCGTACAGAATGATGCCGAGCGAAAAAACGTCCGAGGCCGGCGTGACCTCCTGACCGCGCGCCTGTTCCGGCGACATGTACGTGTACGTGCCCAGCAACTGGCCCGTTTGCGTACCCGCGCTGAGCGTTGCGCCGATGTCGTTTTCGGCGGCGTCCGGCTGCGCCCAAGGCATGGTCTTCGCCAAGCCGAAGTCGACGATCTTTACGATGCCATCGGCGCGAATCATGATGTTTTCCGGCTTCAGATCGCGGTGCAGAATGCCCTCGCGATGCGCCGCCGCCAAGCCGTCGGCGACTTGACGCGCGATGTCGCGCGCTTCTTCAATCGCGAACGGTCCGCGCGACATGCGTGTCTTCAGCGTTTCGCCTTGCACGTACTCCATGGCGAGAAACGTGGAATCCTGACTGTCGCCAACTTCAAAGACTGTGATGATGTTGGGATGATTCAACGCCGAGGCCGCGCGCGCCTCGCGCAGCAAGTCGCGTGTGGTGGACGATCCATCGCGTTCCTTCAAAATGAATTTGAGCGCGACCACGCGATTCAATCGGCGGTCGCGCGCCTTCCACACTTCGCCGATACCGCCCGCTCCCAGCTTTTCCAACAGGGTGTAGTTGCCGATTTGTTGGTCGTGTTGCGGCATGACCGAAAAGGTGGCGGCGACGCCAGAATTCTTGGCAGCGGAGCTTGTGTTGCGCCTCTGGAGGAGCCGCCGAGAAATTCAGACGCACGTTGGTTGCCAGACGCGCCCCAAGCCCCGCGCGAGTTTACCACGCGCGCAGATACTGTGGTGGAACCGGAGAGTCACCTTTTGCGTGGAGGGTCTTGAACGCGCGCAGGGGCCAGTAGGGATCGCGCAGGAGCTCGCGCGCCAACAGCACCAGATCGGCGCGGCCGTTGCGGATGATGTCGTCGGCTTGCATCGCTTCGGTGATCATGCCGACCGCGGCGGTAGGAATGTCCGCCCGATTGCGGATGGCTTCCGCAAACGGCACTTGATAACTCGCGCCCGGCACCACGTTCGGCTTCGGCGTGTTGCCCGCCGAACTGCAATCGATCAGGTCGATGCCGCTGGCCTTCAGCAGACCGGCCAGCGCGACCGAATCGTCGAGAGTCCAGCCGCCGGGTTCCCAGTCAGTGGAGGAAATGCGCACGGAAATCGGTTTATCGTCAGGCCACTCGGAGCGGGCGAGCTTGGCGACTTCCAAAAGCAGCCGCGTACGATTCTCGAAGCTGCCGCCGTATTGGTCGCTGCGATGATTCGAGAGCGGCGAGTAAAAGCTGTGCAGAAGGTATCCGTGTGCCGCGTGGATTTCCAGCCACTCAAAGCCGGCGTCGCGCGCGCGCCGGATCGCCGCAACAAACGCCTCACGAATACGCGCGAGCCCGTGATCGTCGAGTGGTTCCGGAGTGCGCCATCCTTCGTCGAAGGGAATCGCGCTCGCGCCGGCGATTGGCCATCCGCCCGTTTCGTTCGGCACGTGATGTCCGCCTTCCCATGGACGTCCGCGCGAAGCTTTTCTGCCGGCGTGGGCAAGCTGTATTCCGGGCACCGCGCCGTGAGCCTTCACGAATCGCGCGACCCGCGCCAATGGCTCGGTGTGCGCGTCGGTCCAGATCCCCATGTCATGCGGCGAAATGCGGCCGATTGCTTCCACGGCGGTCGCCTCGACGATCACCAGCGCCGCGCCGCCGACGGCGCGCGATCCCAGATGCACAAGATGCCAGTCGGTGGCGAGTCCGTTCTCGCAACTGTATTGGCACATCGGAGATACTCCGATGCGATTCCGCAGGCTCACTCCGCGAAACGCGATGGGTTCAAAGAGATGGGGCATGTGTTCAAAGAACTTCTATCCACAGATTACACAGATTTCACAGATGAAGACCTAGCTTGTTCCGAATCTGTGCAATCTGTGTAATCTGTGGATCAAATTCCGAGTTCTTGTTTTGCTTCAGCGAAACACTTCACGGCAAATTCCAGATCCTCGCGCGTGTGTGCCGCCGACACCTGCACGCGAATCCGCGCCTTGTCTTTTGGCACCACCGGAAACGAAAACGCGATCACGTAAACGCCTTTCGCCAGCATCGCCTCGGCCAGTTTTCCCGCCACCACCGCATCGCCAATCATTACGGGGACGATGGGATGCTCCCCTGGCAGGATCTCGTAGCCCACCGCGTTCATTTGCGCACGGAAAAACGCGGCGTTGTCGCGCAGTTTGTCGCGCAGTCCGGAAGACTGCGTCAGAAGATCGAGCACTTTCAGCGACGCGCCGGCGACCACCGGCGGCACCGAGTTCGAAAACAAGTACGGCCGCGAGCGTTGCCGCAAATAGGCGATGATTTCGCGCCGGCCACTGGTGTATCCACCGCTCGCGCCGCCCAGCGCCTTGCCGAGCGTGCCCGTCACGATGTCCACGCGGCCGTCCACGCCGCAGTACTCCGGCGTCCCGCGCCCGTTGGCGCCCACAAATCCCACGGCGTGCGAGTCGTCGACCATCACCATCGCTTTGTACTCGTCGGCGAGATCGCAGATCTCGCGGAGTTTGGCGATGTAGCCGTCCATGGAGAAAACGCCGTCGGTGGCGATTAAAACTCTGCGGGCCCCGCGCGCCTCTTCCAGTTTCGCGCGCAGACCGGCCATATCGCCGTTGCGATAGCGGAAGCGTTGGCATTTCGCGAGACGAATGCCATCGATGATACTGGCGTGATTCAACTCGTCGGAAATCACGGCGTCTTGTTCCTCGAGTAGGGTTTCGAACAGTCCGCCGTTGGCGTCGAAGCACGATCCATAGAGGATGGTGTCGTCTGTTTTCAAAAATGTCGATAAGCGTGCTTCCAGCTCTTTGTGAATCGCTTGCGTGCCGCAAATGAAGCGCACCGACGACAAGCCGTATCCCCAGCGATCGAGCGCGTCATGCGCCGCGCGAATGACATCGGGGTGGCTCGCGAGTCCCAGATAGTTGTTCGCGCACATGTTCAGCACCGGCTTGTTCACCGGCGCCGTCGTCGTATGTGTTCCCACACCGATGCGCGAACGCTGCGGCGTTTGAATCACGCGTTCGTTTTTCGTCAAGCCGGCCTTCGCGATCTCTTCCAGCTTCGCCGCAAACTGTGCCTTCGCGTCTCCGAACATTTTTGATTTTTGCCTTTTGATCTTTGATTTTTGATTTGACGCCCTACTTGGCCCACGAAATAACAACCTTGCCGCACTGCCCCGATTCCATCACGCAAAAACCTTCTTCCCAGCCGTCGAGAGGGAAGCGATGCGTGATCACCGGAGAAATATCCAAGCCCGATTGCAGCATGACGGTCATCTTGTACCACGTCTCGTACATTTCGCGACCGTAGATGCCCTTGATCGTGAGCATGTTGAAAATCACCGTTCGCCAGTCGATCGCCATTTCTCCCGAGGGAATTCCCAGCATCGCGATCTTCGCGCCGTGACTCATGTTCGCGAGCATGTCGCGAAACGCCGCCGGACTTCCGGACATTTCGAGACCCACGTCGAAGCCTTCGGTCATGCCGAGTTGTTTCTGCACGCCGGCGAGCGATCCGTCCTTCACGTTTAGCGCGACGTCGGCACCCAACTTTTTGGCGAGGGCTAGTCTGGCAGGATTCATGTCCGTCACCACGACGTAGCGTGCGCCGGCGTGCTTCACGACGGCGGCGGCCATCAGCCCAATCGGTCCGGCGCCGGTGATCAGCACGTCTTCGCCGAGCACGGGAAAAGACAGCGCGGTGTGAACCGCGTTACCGAAAGGATCGAAGATGGCCGCCAGGTCGAGGTCGACGCCTTCATGATGCCGCCACAAATTCGTCATGGGTAGCGCGATGTATTCGGCGAACGCGCCGGGCCGGTTCACGCCCACGCCGGAGGTATGCGCGCACAGATGACGGCGTCCCGCGAAACAGTTGCGGCAGCGCCCGCAAACCACGTGTCCTTCGCCACTGACGATCTCGCCGGGATGAAAGTCGGAGACGTTCGAGCCGATTTCGACGATGCGTCCGACAAATTCGTGGCCGATCGCCATGGGGATGGGAATGGTGCGTTGCGCCCAATCGTCCCATTGATAAATGTGTACGTCGGTGCCGCAGATTCCGGTGCGCAGCACTTGGATCAGTACGTCGTTGATGCCGATCTTCGGTTCGTCGATGTTTTGGAGCGCGAGGCCGCGATCGGGCTTGTTCTTGACGAGTGCTTTCATGGGAAATCCCATTGTATCCCAGAGGCCTTTTCTCGCAGCGAAGTCGCGCGCGTACGAGACCGGACGCCGGTCGCGTCTGGAATGGTCATGCTCATTTCATTTAGAAACGATCAGTTTTTTAAGATTGCCTTTACAAACACGAGTGAGTTAAATTACACGCAACAGCTTGGTAGAGCCTGAGAGGGGACTAGTCGGGTCGTAGCGTTCAAATCAAAGGAGGATTTCTTATGAGGGGCAAGACGATTGCTTTCCTGCTCATCGCGGGTTTCTTGTGCGTTGGCGCGGGAAGCCTTGTTGGGCAAGTGAACGCCACAGGCGTTCTGACTGGTACGGTGACCGACAAAAGCGGCGGAGTGATCGCGAGCGCTGAGGTCAAGGTCACCGATAAGGAGAACGGCGCGTCTCGTGACATGAAGACGAACGCGGCCGGACAGTATCGGTTCGACCTGCTGCCTACGGGAACGTACACCGTAAGGGTCACTACGTCTGGTTTCGCGACCGAGGTGATCCAAAATGTACAAGTCGCCGTAAGTCAGACTACAACGGTTGACGCCACGCTGGTTCCGAGCGCGCAGACGCAGGTGATTACGGTTGAATCGGCCGGAATCCAACTGGTGGACACCCAGCGGCAGGATGTCAGCCTGTCGATTGCAACCACGCAAATCGAAGATTTGCCCGTGAATGGGCGCGACTTTGTGAACCTGGCCGTTCTCGCGCCGGGCGCCAAGCCGCAAAATTCCTACGATCCGACCAAGAATCGCTATGGTGTCTTCGCCGTCGACGGCAGCAACGGCCGTAATGTGAACGTGACGGTAAACGGCATCGACGACAAGGACAACACGGTGGGCGGTCCCGTGATGCAGCTCCCCATGGAGGCCGTGGAAGGTTTCGTCATCAGCACGCAGCGTTTTTCGGCGGCCAACGGTCGCAGTGAAGGCGCGCTGATCACCACCATCACCAAGGCCGGAACGAATGAGTTTCATGGATCGCTGTACCTCTTCGATCGCAACCAGGCGTTGAACGCCAACGATCATCTGAACGCTGCCGCCGGCAACCCTAAGGCGGACTACGGCCGGCAGCAGTTCGGCGGTTCCATCGGCGGTCCGGTTCGCAAGGAAAAGGATTTCCTGTTTTTCGCTTTGGAGCGGGAACGGGAGTCGACCAACCTGAACGAGAATCCGACGTTCTACAACGAACTGGCGATCGCCGCGGCCAACGGCTTGTCCGCGCAGCCGGCCAAGACGATTCCCACGCCTTACTTCGACTGGCGCTACAACGGCCGCTGGGATCATCGCTTCAACGACAAGAACAATTTTTTCGCCAGCTATACCGCGCAGAACAATAACGGCCTGAACGATCAATCCACCGGCAGCAGCGATCTGACGGCGGGAAACTTCACCACCAACCATCTCATCCTTTCGAGCGTGAACCTGAACTCGGTGCTGTCCCCGACCGTGGTCAACTCGCTGACCGTGGGTTATCAGTATTGGGACAATTTGATCGATTCGACCACGCGCGCTCCAACGGTGAGCTTCGCCAGCGGCGAAAGTTTCGGCACCAACGGTAACGTGCCGCAGCAAAGCTTCCAAAAGAAATGGCAGTTCAAGGACGACATCTCCCTAATCCGCGGCAAGCACAACTTCAAGGCCGGATTCGACTACGTGTGGGAACCGGTGCTGGGAGGATTCTTCGAGTTCACGCCCACACCGTCGGTGACCTTTGCGGCGGACCCCAGCCAGATCATCGGAAATCCCACTCTCTACCCGCAGAAATTCGCGACTCCGGGCTTGATCACGAACATCAGCGAAACGGCGGGCAACCCCTATTTCCTGCTGTCCACAAAAATGTTCGGCCTGTATTTCCAGGACGATTGGAAGGTCAGCAAGCGCCTCTCGGTGAGTCTCGGGTTGCGTTGGGACAAGGACTTCAACTTGGTGGGCGGATCGGCGCAAGGAGCCAGCCGGACTTACGGGCTGCTGAAGGCGATCAAGAGTCCCTATGTCGGCATCCCACAAGATGACAGCAAGGACTTCAGCCCGCGCATCGGATTCTCCTACGATCTCACCGGATCGGGCAAGCACATCCTGCGTGGCGGCTTCGGTCTGTACTACGGACAGATTTTCGAGAACATCACGCTGTTCATGGTGCAGCAGGCCAATCCCACCGTTTTCGCGACTACGCTGAACCTGAACAGCGCCGGAATCGGCGACACCACCGCGGATATTGTGCCAACCACCGGCAAGCCACTTTCGCAGTGGCGTTACGGTGTGGATCCGCTCCCCACTCCTCCGCCGCCGCCAACGATCCTACCGGCGGGTTCGACAGCTCGCTACATCGATCCGAACTTCCACAATCCCTACACCGAGCAGTTCAACGGCGGGTACACGTGGGTGCTGAACGACAGCAACGTGATCGAAGTCGATTACGTGCATGTGTTGGGACTGCGTGCCGCGAAGTCGGTGCAGTTGAATCCCAAGGATCCCACTTTGGGTGGCGCGCGCATCCTGGCGTCCGCTTTCGCAGCGGCCGGCGTGGCCGCTCCGGGATCGGTGCAAATGTACGCATCGATCGACCGGTCGCGGTATGACGGTCTCAACTTCGTCTACCGCCGGCGTCTTTCGAGGCGCGTCAGCTTGAATGCCAGCTATGTGTTGTCGAGATCGATGGGTTACAACGGTTACGCCGCCGGCTTCGGCAACACGCCCACCGATTTGAGCAATTGGTTTGCGCCGCACGATTTTGGTCCCACTCCCAACGACGAGCGCAGCCGGTTTGTGGTCAGCGGCGTCTTCAACCTGCCGTGGGGAATCCGCTTTACTCCCATCATGCAGGCGGCTACCGCGCGACCCTACGCAGCGCGGGAAGGCACGGACTATTTCGGCAACGGAAACTCCAGTACAGCGGAACTCGCCGTTCTCCTCAACAGCGCTCCAAGCAACTACACCGCCACCGCCACGATGAGTGCGGCGGCGATTCGTACTTGCCTGGCCGCCAACAGCTGCAGCATCGCCAGCTATGACAGTCTGCGTGGTTCGGCGTTCTTCCAACTGGACACCCGCTTCAGCAAACTGTTTACGTTCAAGGATCGGATGCACTTGGAGTTGTTCTTCCAGGCGTTCGATTTGACCAACCATACCAACTACGGCGCCAACTACGGCACCAACATCCGGAGCGGCAGCTTCCAACAACCGCTAGGCTATTTTGCGGCGTCGAGCGTGTTGCAGCCGGTTGCGTTCCAAGGGGAAGCGGGATTCACGTTCCGTTTCTAGAGTAGCTTTCGATTTGTTCGGCCGATTTGTACGAAAAAGAGCCGCTTGTACGAAAAAGAGCCGCCGGGAAACCGGCGGCTCTTTTGTCCGTAGTGCCGCGCATCGCCCCAGCGCGATCGCGCGAGGGTAAGCGGCAATGCATAGTGCAAATTGCTGTAATCATTTTTTTAACCTTGCTTTAACACTCATCGTGCGTTAGATTACGTCGCAGGACTTTGGGTGGGTTAGGGTTTGGTTTTGCTAGGCGTGCAGAAGAGTACCCACCGGTTCAAAACACAATTGGAGGATCTCCCATGAAATTTGGGAAGAGCTTGTTTCTCTTTCTAGCGGCAGTGGTGTGCCTGGCGGGCGTGTCCGTCATGGCGCAGACGCTGACCACGGGCGAGATATTAGGAACCGTTCGTGATTCCTCGGGCGCTGTTGTGCCCGGCGCGGTCGTCACCTTGACGCTTACTGAAACCAAGGACATTCGCACCGCCACGACAAACGCCAAGGGCGAGTATCACTTTGCGCTCATCCCGCCCGGCGAATGCACAATTTCGGCGGAGGCTTCGTCCCTGAAATCGGGCATCACGAAATTCACCTCGCAGGTGGGGCAGGAGCAGCAGATCAACATCACGGTGACGGTCCAGGCCACGCAGGAAGTCATTGAAGTGACCGGCGAAACGCTGGCACTCCAGACGGAAAATGCGAACTTGGCCACGGCCGTCTCCACCAAGCAACTCCGCGAACTGCCCGTAGCAGGCGGCGACCTCACCACGGTCGCGATGACCGTGCCGGGCGTGCGCGTGAACGTCAAGGGCGGATCGGGCAACATGAACGCCGACGGCGTTCCGGGTAGCACCGTGAATTTCACGCTGAACGGTGCGGACGTAATGGATCCGTACAACAATCTGAACAACTCCGGCGCCAGCAACAACCTGCTCGGACAAATGGAAGTCGCCGAAGCATCGGTGATTTTGAACGCCTTCTCCGCGGAGTATGGACGCCTGGCCGGCGGCCAAGTGAACCTCACGGGCAAGGGCGGAACGAACGACTACCACGTCAACCTGCTGTACAACTACAATGACGGCGCGTTCAACTCCAACGATTTCTTCAATAATCGCAACGGCGTGCCGTACGGACGCGCGGACGCCAATCAATGGGGCGCTTCGGGCGGAGGACGCATCCTCCGCGACAAGTTGTTTTTCTTCACCGATTGGGAATCGCTCCGCTACGTTCTGCCGAGCAGCGGCGTGGTTAGCGTGCCGACGCAGCAATTCCAAACGTACGTCCTTTCGCACGTGCCCTCGTCCTCCGTGCCGGTCTATCAGGATGCGTTTAACCTATGGAACGGCGCGCCTGGTTTGAATCGCGCGGTTCCGGTGACCACCGGCAACGGATCGTTGCAGGATTCCAGCGGACGCCTCGGCTGCGGCACCAAGGGTACTTTTACCGGTACGTTCGTGAACGGCGGTTCGGGTCCCAAGTTCGGTGTCGATGTCCCGTGCGCTCAGGCGTTCGGAACCAACGTAGTGGGATACAATCGCGAGTCGCTGATCATCGAACGCGTCGATTGGAACATCAACTCGAAGGAGAAGGTGGCCTTCCGCTACGAGTACGATTGGGGCTTGCAGCCCACCTCCACCAGTCCGCTGAACCCGGCCTTCAATTCCATCAGCTTGCAGCCGCAGCCGGCGGGATCGGTCATCATCACCAGCATCCTGACGTCGAGAATGACCAACGTCTTCAATGCGTCGGCGAGCCACTACATCGCGACCTTCGGCGTGGCTGATTTCGCGGGCGATCAGACCAAGATGCCGGTGATCATGACGTTCTCCGACGGCGGAACGAACTCCGGCAATTTTGCCAGCCTCGGCGCGGGCTTCCCGAACGGCCGCAACGTGGGCCAAGCGCAGTTCATCGACGATATCGCCTATCAGAGGGGAAGCCACAACATCAAGGCCGGTGTCAATTGGCGCTGGAACAAGCTGACGGTTACCAGCAACGACAGCGGCGCCTTCATCGGAACGTATGCGTTCTCCGATCTCACCGACTTCGCCAACGGCGTGGTCAACAAGACCGGAAAAGGCGACACGTTCTCGGAGAAATATCCGATCCTGGGCGCGGCGCACCTGCGCGAGTACTCGCTGAATTTCTACATTCAAGACGAGTGGGCCATCAACAGCAAGATCAAGGCGACCTACGGAATGCGCTTCGAGCGCGACAAGAATCCGTATTGCGTGGATCTGTGCATGTCGCGCGCCGAACCTCAATTCGGCATGGCCGGCTATCAGGGCGGCGCCGGTATCCCGTACAACGCGACCATCCAGAGCGGACTGGGATCGGCCTTCAAGAGCATCGATGGCATGATCTTCGAACCGCGCTTCGGAATCGCCTTTAAGCCGTTCGGCGACCGCAAGATGGTGATCCGTGGCGGAATCGGTCTGTTCTCCAGCTTGTTCGCGGGCAGCATCGCCAACAACATTTTCGGCAATCCGCCGGACGTGTTCACGCCGACCGTGTCGCCGGCGAGCAGCTCGGCCTCGTTCCCGGTGGTCGACGTTCCGACGAATCCGCTGAGCGCGGGCGCCGTGGCGCAGGCTTCGTACAACGCGTTCATCAACAACTTCAAGAGCGGTGGAACGCTGGCGCAGATCAAGGCGGCGTTGCCGGCCGGCGTGAGCTTCGCGTTGCCCGCGCTGTATTCGCCGCCCGACAATTTCCACGCTCCTCGCGTGTTGCAATGGAACATGGAAGTCGAGCAGCCCATCGGCACGAAGAACGTGCTCGCGGTCACCTACACCGGTAATCACGGTTACGACGAGCAGTTGACGAACGCCGATGCCAACAACTACTACTCGCCGACGAACTATCCAAACGGTTTCGGCGGATTGCCGAATGCGGCTCCCGATCCGCGCTTCCTGACGGTCAGCCAGGTGTTGACGCAATTCAAATCCAACTACGACGCCATGATCGTGCAGTTGCGTCATAGCTGGCAGTATGGCTTCTCCGGCCAACTCGGCTATACCTGGAGCCATGCGCTCGGCAACGTCGCGATTTACAATCCGAACTACCTGAACCAGGGGTACGGAAGCTTGAGCTTCGACACGCGTCACATGCTTTCGAGCGACCTCATCTGGAATTCGCCGAAGTTCTCGAATCCCGGCTTGCAGTGGGTCGCCGGCGGATGGAGCATCGGCGCGAAGCTGTACGCTTACTCCGGTTCGCCGTTCTCGGTGAGCAATTCTCAGTTGGCGGCCCGCGTCAATTCAGCGGACAGCAGCGGCAAGAACACCTTCTTGGCCGACGTTGTGAATCCGGGCATTCTGGGCGTTCACTGCACGAATGCCGCCGTGAACACGGCGTGCATCACCGCAGCGTCGTTCGCCACCACCGCCACACAAACCGACTGGGGAAACACCGCGCCCAACATGTTCTGGGGTACGGGATACTTCGACGTCGATACGCAGGTCACCAAGGCCGTCCCGATCAAGGAGAAGTACAAATTCGAAATCGGCGCGGGCTTCTACAACCTGCTCAACCATCCGAACTTCGCCAGTCCGAGCGGCAGCGTCACGTCGAGCGGCTTGGGCCTGATCACCTCCACGATTGGTCCTCCCACGAGCATCTACGGCTCGTTCGAGGGCGCGGGCGTTTCCGGCCGCGTGATCGTGCTGGTCGGGAAGTTCAGCTTCTAACGAGTCGCGCTAGCAGTACAATTGGAAACCGCCGGTCGGGGAACGATCCCGCCGGCGGTTTCGTCTTTCCTGGAAGAAATATGCGCCGATTCCTTCTCGCAATCAGCGTCACCGTTCTTTGTTCCGCTGAAAGTGGCCTGACCATCGAGAACAGGCGCACGGAACCCGGCCGCGGAACAGTCATCGACGTGGTGAATCACTACAGCGCGAGCGCCACGGCGTACGTGATCAAGTTCGATATTGTGAAGCAAGGCATCGTTTTCCCCATCAAGACTCAGTGGGTCGAAAGCATTCCCGGCGCGAGTACCAGCGGCGCGCTGGCTCCCGGAAAGTCGCGTACGTTCTCGACAGGCGTGGGACAATGGCCGCCGCCGGACCGCGTGCGCGTCGCCTGTGTGATTTTCGCGGACGGTGCGACAGAGGGCGAGTCGCCGTGCCTGCAACGGCTCGTGGGTGAGCGGGCCCGTGAGTTCAGCGATCTTCCGGAAGCCCGCACGCAACTGGTTCAGGTGCTCGCTGGAGCGCTTCCCGTTGATAAAGTCGTGGCCGATGCGAAGGCTGTGAACGAAAAGCGCAAGAAGACAGCCGAGGACAATGCCGCCGCCGCGCAAAAGGCCGTCGCGCGGCTCTTCAAAGCGTGGAGAGAGAACGTCCCGCCCGATTCCGATGAAGCAAAGTTTCTTGCCGCACAGGATTGGAACCTGAACAGCTACCTCGCCGGCGATATTGCGAATTCAATGTCGCGCGTATATCAGACCGTGATTGTGAACTTGGACAAGACCGGCAGCGATCCAACCTTGGCGATCAAGGGCGTTCTGAACATATTCGATCGCATGCAAGCGAACGCCCCGGCGAATCCGCCGAAACTCCCGTAGGACCCGCGTCCTCCGCACATCGCCGTGAAATGGCCGCCAGGCAACTGGCGGCCGTTCTGTTTTTCCGGTCGAAAGGGTTTCCGCCATGGCTGTCGTTCTAGGTGGTGGAGGAACTCTAAATGCCTTGCAAACTTTCAGTTGATCCAGCCAATTTCGCCTGTCCCTACAGTGCCACGGCCGGTGACACGATCACCCTCAAGATCAGAGACGAGACCGGAGCTGTCAAGTTCGAGTCGGCGAGCTACAACGGCGCGAACGTACCCATCGACGCCAACGGGCAAATCACGATCACCGTCGCGGCCGGCCATAACAAACTTTTCGTCATCTACAGGTTCAGTGACCCCGTCAATGGTTCCGGCACATTGCTGGAAGTCTGCGATCAAGAGTTGGCGTCGATTAGCGTCAACCGCCCGGCTGTTGCCTACATGATCTGCGCCTAAGGAGCCCCCATGAACAAATCACTCACTTTCACTCTTTTCATCGTTGGTTCCGTCGCTGCGATGGGCCAGCCAACGCCATCGGCTCAACCGCCTGCCCAACCGAAGTTTTCATGCCGGGGCTTGAACGACGTCCATAAGGCTCGCGCGAAATCAGCCGCAGAGTTGTCCAAAGCGATCATGACCTCTCTGAGAATCGACCAGACTCCTGAATGCTTCGCGAAAGTGCTCGCGACAGACAGCGACGTGGCGAAGCTGTCATTTGGCGATTTTGCCAAGGCGCTGGAAGCGAAGCGATCCGACAAGCAAGCCGGTTCATCGGCGGGCACGGGCGGATCAAGCAGCCTCGTGTCGAAGGGCGTCGTTGCGGAAACATTGTCGCTGGCGGCGGAATACGGCGCGCTCACCGAATCGACGAATCAACAGGTCGTCACCGTCCAAGGAAGTTTGGGAGGATTGGTTTCGCCGTTGGTTGGGGCGAACTTGCTTCGCTATTGTCCCACCGATTCACCAGACAAAGGCTGCGTTACCGCAAACGGTCTGCGTCTCTTGCGGCGGATTTCTTATGGAGTTTCGTTCGACACGAGCGCGAACTCCACTGGCACGACAGCCACAGCGCCTTCGAGTTCATCCAGTTCCACAACCGGGAGCTCGACCACTCCGGTCACTTTCTCGGCGAACGGCCACAACATCACCGCCTTCACGGGCAAGGTCATTCTTTGGAGTACTCGCGACGCCAGTTCGGATAAGTTCCAGACGAAGTGGAAAAACACGGTAAGCTCGGCGGGGCTGAGCGCCGCCGGCAGCGACCTTATGACCTCGTTGATCGCTTTTCTCGGCACGATCACGGTGACGCCGGAGGATGTAGCATGGTTTCCGACCGCCAGGGACGAGATTGCCCGAGAAGCCTCCAAAAGCGAGGCAGAGCTAACCAACGCTGATCTCGACGAACTCTGGCGGACGCACGCGACGGAATACGTCAACCGGTTGAAAAAGGCCCAGCCCGATATCGTCGCAAAGGCCGCCGACTTCCTGCGGAAGACCGACGCCTACCGCGCGGCTCAGCAAGAATTCATCGAGGACATCGCGAACCAACCGGTTCTCACCTTCGAATACGACGACAACCGTCCCGCCGGAAAGACGCCGACGTCAACGTTCCGCCTGATCTTCGACAAGACGCTCGATAAAGCAGGCAAAACTTCATTGACTGTCAACGCCGGCGCGACGATTTACAACACGGCGCAGATGGGCGTACCGGCTGGCGGCAGCCGTTTCCGCGATGCCCAAGTTGCCGCGCAACTCCAACACGACCTCGGCAATCTGCCGACCATAGGCGCCGCCTCGATCGCCGCAGCGTACTACTATCAGGACCAAACAACGGCGGATGCGTTGAGTGCGACGCCAGGGAATCCGGTGGCCGGCGTTACGTTTGTCGGATTGCCGAGCACCGCAACGACCGTCTTTGGACAGAAGGGCAACATCAACGTCTTCCAGGCGCGATTGGTTTTGGGAGCCGGTACAAGTAGCATGCGTTTTCCGATCGCGGTGAGCTGGTCGAATCGGACCGAACTGATCGCGAAGCCTACTTGGAAGGCGCAACTCGGGGTCTCTTACGATCTCGACTCGCTCTTTGCGAAGTAGATTGCGGAACGGGGATCGCGCGACTCTATGTGCGCGGTCCCTATGCCCGCCGCACGACTTCCGCCGACGCCGCAGTTCGCGCCGCGTGAATGTCGTCGACGTTGCCGATCACCAGCACCACGCTGTTGCCGCGGCAGATTTCGGCGTCGTGCGGATTGTAGCGGAAGGCTTCGACGCCCGGTTCGCGGAACGCCAGGCAACTGAGATTGTAGCGTTCCCGCAGACCCACTTCGCCGAGCGAATGCCCGACCCATGCGGAGTGGAACGGCACCGGAATTTCCTCGATCCGCAGCGTCGATTCGGTATCGCGAAGCATCATGTCGAGGAACGTCACTACGTTCGGCCGGATCATCTCGGAAGCCAAGCGCATTCCGCCAATCGAGTTCGGCGACACGGTCGAACTGGCGCCGGCGCGCAGCATCTTGTCGGCCATCTTCGCGTCCATGCAGCGGGCGACAATGCGCACGTTAGGATGCTTCTGACGTACCGTGACCACCACCACGAGATTATCTTTGTCGTTGGGCAGCGCGGGAATCACGCCGCCCGCAAAATCGAGGCCGGCGAGTTCCAGCACATCTTCGTCGCTGGCGTCGCCTTCGATGACCGGGACCTCGCCGTAGAGCTGCGCGACGCGCTCGAGGCGTTGCGGGTCGCGGTCGATCACCACCATTTCGCGATGGGTCTTTTGCAGCTCCTCGATCACCCGCAGGCCCGTGGTGCCCGCGCCGCATATGATCGTGTGATTCCGCAATGCTTTGATGCGCTTCAGCATTTTCTTCTTCCAGAATAACCGTTGCAGGTCGCCTTCCACAACAAAAGCGGTGCCCACCGAAAAGGTGTACAACATGATGCCTAAGCCGAAGATCAACACGAAAATGTTGAAGATCCGCAGCGCATGGTTCCTTGACGTGTCGACGATTTCGCCGTACCCCACGCTGGTGAGCGACACGACCGTCATGTAGAACGCGTCGAGCCACGATACGTTCTGGCCCAGCACGCGATATCCGACTGTCGCCGCCACCACCACCACCGAGAGCGCCGTCAGCGCCTTGTACAAGCGATTGCGATTGTCCATTTATATCGAATCAATCAGGCCGCAGTGTGAGTTTGTCGCGACCTTCGGCCGACGGCACAAACGATAGCTGCGCGCCTTCGCCCGCTTTCCACAGCGGAAATTGATCGCGATAGTGACTGGAGAGCGGATGCCCCGATTCTCCCGTGGTAATCGTCAACGTGGTCTTCACGAGATCGCCGAAATCGACCACGAAACGCATCGACGGTCCCAGCGTGCGCGTGATTTGCTTCACCGTGTAGGCCGTACCGCCTTGTTCGAACGGTCCCAGGTTGAAAAGCCGCCTTGCGACGGGCAGGGAATTGCCGATGGGATGAAGCCACGTCATTTCCTGGATCTTGCCCCAGTGCCATTCTTCCATCTTCGGCGTGGCGAAGCGTTTTTCCAGCGCGACCATCGCAGCGGCCAACGAATCGGCTAGCAGTTGATCGTAATTCGGAACGCCTTCAGCCGAATCAAGAGCCGGAGTCTGGCTGGATGGGCCAGGCAACCATTGCGGCGGTCGATGGTCGATCACGTTTTCCAGGAACGCGGTTTGCATGTGCCAGTCGTAGCGCGCGTAAACATCGCCCAGCGGACCACGCAGCAATCGCTGCTTGAATTCCTCACGCGCGAAATGCGCCAAGCTCGCCGCGTAGGAATCGGCGCCGGCCACGCCGTCCCATTTGTTGAGTGCAGCGGCGGCTTCCGATAGTCGTGGATTCGGCTTGTCTTTCGTCTCCACGGCAACGGCGGCGGCCACCGCGCGCGCGATCTTCAGATGGTGCGCGTCGAACAAATCGACTTGGATGCGCCGGAAATCGTCGGGCGTGATCTTGTGCTTCTCCGCGGCCATTTTCGCCAGGATCTCGTTGATGCGATCGACGCGGTTCGGCGCTTCCCAGCGCGTCGCGACGACGTACGGATAATTGTCCGGCGTCACGCGCGCGTTGGCCGTGGCGATGAATCCTTGCGGCGGATTGTAGACGTGCGGAAGTTGGTCGAAAGGAATGTAGCCCTTCCAATCGTTGGAAGATTCGTTGCCGGTGAGCGGAAAACTGCCGTCACCCTTCGGACGAATAGGAATCAGCCCCGCGCCGTAATATCCGATATTGCCGGCGGCGTCGGCGTAGACGAAATTTTGCGCCGGTCCCGCGTAATCGCGCAGTCCCGCGGTGAATTCGTCCCAATTGGCGGCGGCGTTGATCTTCGCGAACGGAAATTTCCAAATGCCCGGCTCGGTGGCCACCCATCGCAGTGCGTATCGCTCGCCCGGCTGATTCACCATCAGCGGTCCATGGCGCGTGATGACCACGTCGAGTTCGTGATCGCGCTCGCCGCGAACATGGATCGCTTCGTGGCGCACTTGCGCGTCTTTCCATTCGCCGTCGACCAGATAGCGCCGCGGATTGTCGGGATCGAACGATTCGAGATACAAGTCCTGAACGTCCGCGCCGAGATTGGTCATGCCCCACGCGATTTTTTCGTTGTGGCCGATTACCACGCACGGCAATCCGGGCAGGGAAACGCCCGCCACGTTCATGCCAGGCGCCGAGAGTTGCACCGTATACCAAATTCCCGGCACGGAAAACTCGAGATGCGGATCGTTCGCCAGCATGGCTCTGCCGGACGCGGTTAGCGAGGGCGCCGCAACCCAATTGTTGCTGCCGGGTGTTCCTTCGGTGTGATCCGGCAGCCAGTCGAGCGTCAGCGATTTCGCCGCCGCAGCCGTGGCGCCTGGTAACGGCTGGCCCGGCGGCTCATCGTGATCTGTGCGCGTCGGCAACAACTCGGCGGTGCGATTCGGTCCCACGCGGCCGATCAGCGCGGTCTTCAGCAACTCGTCTTTCCAAGTTGTCGTGAGATTGCGGAACATGTGCAATCCGATCACCAGGGAATCGGACTCTTCCCACGGGCGCGGATTCAGTCCAATGAGTTTGAATTCTACCGGCAAGCTGTGCGCGTGCGTCGAGATGTACGCGTTCACGCCTTTCGTGTACGCCGTAATCCAGCGATGTTGGTCCAGCGGTAAGGTTTTCACCGCGGCTTCGGCGGCTTGCTTCATGCCGAGCGTGCGGGAATCGATGTCGAGCGGCAATCCGCGTGCGCCCGCGATTTCCGCGATCTCGCCGCGCGCGACGCGGCGCAACAAATCCATCTGCCACAAGCGGTCTTGCGCCGTAACGTAACCCTGCGCGAGATACAAATCGTCGAGCGATTGCGCGGTGAAGTGCGGAATCCCCAGGCGGTCGCGTTCCACCTGCACGGGAGCTTTTAGTTCAGGAACCTTGATCGTGCCAGTCGTCTTGGGCAGGGGAAGAACGAGGAACCAAACGAAAATGCCGGCGGCGGCCAGCACCACGAGCGCGGCGAGGGCCGCGATGCCGTAGCCGACGCGGCGCAAGATTACGTCGCGCGATAGCGGCGGTGCTTCGTGTTCAACGATGTCAGGAGAGGGTTCGAGCGAATCCACGCACTCCAGTGTAGCAGCAACCGCCGAACAAAAATGAAACCGCAGATAAACGCAGATCGCGGATGAGGCGCCATCCTATCTGCGTTCATCTGCGTTTATCTGCGGTTACTTGTTGTTTGTGTTTACAGCGCCTGGTTCCGTGCGACCTCGGCTTCCAACTCTTCAAATTGCGGACGGATGTATTTGTCCTCGCATTCCGGACAAATGCCGTGCGTGAAATCGGCGTCGGAATGCTCGGAGACATACGCTTCCACTTGGGTCCAGAGATTGTCGTCGTTGCGGATGCGTTTACAGTAACTGCAAATCGGAAGCATGCCTTGGAGTTGGCGGACTTCGGCTTGCAAATCGAGAATGCGTTGCGCCACAAAGAGGCGTGCGCGCAGCATGTCGGGATCGAATGGCTTGGTGAGGAAATCGTCTGCGCCTGCTTCGATGCCTTCCAGGTACGATCCTTTGCCGGCCATCACCGTAATCAAAATGATGTAGGTGTACTTTTGCCGGCCGAGGCCGCGGATCATCTGGCACAGCCGTACGCCATCGACTTCCGGCATGATCCAATCGGTGATTACGAGCGAGATGTTTTCCTTGCGGAAAATGTCCCAGGCCTCGCGGCCGTTGGACGCCGTCACAACCTGGTAGCCCTGCTGCTGCAGCAATCCTTCGAGCTTGCGGCGCGACACGGGATCGTCGTCGACCACCAGAATCTTTGTAGGGCTGTTCACATTGGGTACATCGGCTGAAAACGCGAAATCGTTAGGTAGGACAAGTGTCCGCGCTTGTCCATTTGCGCGCCGCCAGCGCCGCCGCGCCCAAGATTCCCGCGTCGTCGCCGAGGCGCGAGAGATAGAGCGGCACGCTACGGAATCGCGGCTGGCAAAAACTTTTTAACTGACCGGCAACATCGGCCAGGAACGGCTGACCTCCGGCGGCGCATACCTTGCCGCCCAGCACGACGGCCTGCGGTTCGTAGAGCACACAAAATGTCGCCAGACCCATGCCGAGCCACATCGCGGCGTCGGCCGCGACCTCGGGCTTTTCGATGCCACCGCGTTCGCCGATCGACCATCCGGATACTTTCGTCTCGAGACAACCGCGCGCGCCACACCGGCACGTCGCGCCGTGCGCGTCGACGACGATGTGCCCGGGATCGCCGAGGCTGCCGCCCGCAGGCCGCAGCAGTTCGCCGTTCGCCACGGCCGCCGCACCGATCCCTGTCCCGAGCGCGACCACAAGCAATCTCGTAACGCCGTAGTTTCCATAGCGCGACTCGCCGAAGGCCAGCGCGTTCAAATCATTTTCCATGCATGACGGCCAACCGAAGTCCCTCGCGAGTTCACGATCGATCGCCACGCCGCAGAGTCCCGGCAAATTGCTTGCTTCCGTGACGCGCCCTGCGGAATCCTGCAAGCCCGGCATGCCCACGCCGAGCGCGACCGCTGCGCCCTCCGCCGCAACGCGAGACACGGCCGCGCGAAACGCGGGCATCAGCGTCTCGGCACGCGAATCGTAGCCCGTAGGCACCACTTCGCGCGCCAGAATCGCCGCGGTGGCGGTGTCAACCAGCCCGATGCGCGCGCTGGTCCCACCGATGTCGATTCCGATCACGAGCGGCATGCTATTTCTTGGCCGTCTCGCGCAATAATTCCTTCACTGCCGCATCCAACTGGCTGTCGTGACCGCTGTAGCTTTCGCCGACGGGGCGCGTCACGGGAATATCCACGGGGCGTGGATGCATTTCCATCGGTTCGCCATTGCGCGTGGTGATGCGGATGAACGGCAAGCGCAACTGCGAGCCGTCGATCAGGCCCACGCCGCCCGTGTAGATGATCCAACCGGCCGTCGGCTCGCCGACCACCTTGCCCAGGCCGAGCGCGCGATACCCTTCGGTGAAATCCTCCGCATCGGAGAGGGAATGCTGATTGGTCACCAGAATCGTGGGCAATTCGAGCGCGCGCTGACCCAACGCGGTGCGCGCCGGCGCCGTCGCCGTGTCGCGCGGTGTCATGTTGAGGTAGTGGCGGCGCGCCAGAATATCGATCGCGTAGACGTTCACGAATCCACCGTTGTTGTTGCGCACGTCCACCACCACGCCCTCGCGCTGGTGCATTTCGGAATCGAGATCGAGCGTCATTTGCGCCAACGTGCCGGGGGACATGTCGATCAAGTGTACGTAACCAAGCTTGCCGCCGCTGGTTTTGTCGACGTACTCGCGGTTGTGATCCACCCACGCGCGGTACACGAGAGTCTTTTCGGCTTGCGTCGAAATCGGACGCACCACAAGCGTCTTCGTTTCGCCGGACGGCGATGGCGCCATCGAAAGCTCCACGCGACGGCCGGACTTGTGATCGAGGAGTTGATCGAGGTTCGCGCGCGCGCCGATTTTCTCGCCGTCGACGGCTATGAGATAGTCGCCGGCCTTCACACCCGCGAGCGCCCCGGGTCCCAGCGCGATCACTTCGCTGACTTTCAACCGGCCCGACGTTTCGAACTCCAGCCGATCGAAGCGCAATCCCAGTTTGCCCGTGCCGTCGCCGCCTCCGCCGCCGGGCGCGCCGATTCCCGAGTGCGACGCATTCAATTCGCCGAGCATCAGGGAAATGATGCGGCGCACTTCGTCAGGCGATCCCGCACCGGCCACGCGCGGCTCGTATTCGGCGCCCATCTTTTCCCAGTCCACGCCGTTGAACTTGGGATCGAAGAACGTGTCATGAATGTAGCGCCACGCTTCGTGGAAAACTTCCATCTTTTCGGTCGCGAAATCCACGTCCATCGCCGCCGTGACGCTCACGGCGCGGGGACGTTGCTGATCGAGGTTGTAGGATTGCACGCGCCCCTGTTCGAGGAAGTAAATCTCCTTGGAGTCGGGTGAAAACTGGGCGTCCGATTTTCCGCCGGGCGTCGACGTGACCTGCTTCGCCACCGGCCTCTCTCTGGCCAACTCGTCGAGCGAATACGTGTACAAATTGAATTGACCCGCGGCCGCCGCGGCGACGAGTAACGTTTTTCCGTCGGGACTGATCGTCGTTTCTCCGGCGTCGAGACCGAGCGGGATTAACGTGAGACGCTGGCGGATTCCTTCGAACTGGATTTCCACTTTCGGCGGCGTTTTGTCGTCGGCAGGTTTCGCGGCGCCTTTTGCGTCCGCTTGCGAGGCGTCGCCCGAAGGCTTCTTGTCCGGCGCGAACAGCTCGCGGAATTGATCTTCGCGGAACCTCGGTTCGCGCGGCACCAAATCGATCCGTGCGACTTGTCCTTCTTCGGTGCGCTGGCTCGACGTGAAGTAAATCGACTTGCCGTCTTTCGGCCACACGATCGAGGTTCCAAAAGAATTTGCGAGGTACGTCACTTGCTTCGACTCGCCGCCCTCGGCCGGCACGACGAACACGTTAGTGAAGTTCTTGCCCGATTGCGAAAGATACGCGATCCACTTACTGTCCGGCGACCACGCCACCGCTTGCCGCGACTCGAACGGCGCGCGTTCGAGAATCCCGTGAGCCACCACTTTCTGCGATCCGCCGTCGGCGTCCATCACGACGAGGTCCTTGCCGTCGCGATCGAACGCCAGCTTCTTTCCGTCCGGCGAAAAGTGCGGCAGCAGATCGGATTGGCCGCCGTTCGTAAGACGTTTCTCAGCGTTCGTAGAGAAATCGTAGAGATACACGTGTGAAATGCCCTCGCGATCGGAAACATAGGCGAGGCGCTTACTGTCGGGCGACCACTCGAGATCGCCGGCGCGGCCCGCCGCGTGCGTCACTCGGAAACCATCGCCGCCGTCTTTGGACGACGCGGCGAAAACCTCGCCGTGCGCGACAAACGCGATCTTCTTGCCGTCGGGCGAAAGCGCCAGGTCGCGAAATTGATTGCTCAACGTGAGATGCTCGACGGCCGGCGACGCCGGCATTCCGCGGCGCTCGATTTTCACGGGTGCGGCGGCGCCTCCGCTGGTGTTCATTTTCCAAATCTGAAAATCGCGTTCGAAAACAATCTCTTTGCCGTCGTAGGAAATGTTCGGCCACAAGACGCGGCCATTGGTGAACTTGGTCAGTTGCCGGGGTTGCCCGCCGACAGGCCGGAACCAGATATTCTCCGCGCCGCCGCGATCGGACATGTAATAAATGCCGCGGCCGTCTCCGGCCCACATGGGCCAAATGGTTTTCTCGCCGCCCGGCGTGTTTTCGCCGCCGGCGAATTTCTCATACGCCGGCGCGGGCGATGCGATGCCGCGCAACAGCCAGATTTCCGACTCGTCGAGATGGCTATGTCCCTTGCGCCACCACTGCGACGATGGCGTTCCGCGGGCCGTGATCGCCAGCATCGCGCCGTCCGGCGACGGCGCCGCGAAATATTCTGACGCGTAACGGTCGCCGGCCACTTGCATCGGCGTGCCGCCCTCGGAACTGACGCGATACACGTCCTGCATGCCGGAAATATCGCGCGCGTTCGAGGAGAAATAAATCCATTTTCCGTCATGCGACCATGCGTTGAGCTGTTCGGGCGCGTCGTCGAAGGTGAGGCGTTGGAGTTCGCCGGTGGAGAACGTCAGCACATAGATGTCGCCGCCGCCGGTGCGTGTCGAGACAAACGCAAGCCTTTTGCCGTCGGGCGAAAACAGCGGCCGCGATTCGGCGGCCGGATGCGACACGACCAGATGCGCTTCGCCGCCCGCCGCGGGCACGGTCCAAATGTCGCCGCCCGAGACGAAGGCGATCTCCGAGCGATCCGGTGAAAGGGCCGGTTCGAAAAAAGAAACTTTGGGATCCGCTGCGAAAAGTGTGAAGGGAAGTAATGTCGCAGTAAGGAACAAGACCGTGAGAATGATGCGTGGAGACATTCCCGTATTAAAGCACAACCGAAGGTTTTCTCCGCGTCTCTGCGTCTCTGCGGTAAGAAAACCTTCTGGCCTTTCGCTAAACCAAGTTCATCGGGATGCTCTTTGGACCCGCGGTTTTTTCAACGCAGAGACGCAGAGACGCGGAGAAAACCTACTCGACCTAGAACAAGCGCAAATATCCTTTTGCACGTTTTTCCACGTGAATGCTGTCGACGAACCGGACCTTTCCGGAGTCGTGCGACATCACGAGGCTGTGCGTGCGCACGCCGTCGCCGAAGAATCGCACGCCGCGCAGCAGGTTGCCTTCGGTGACGCCCGTCGCCGCGAAGAGAATTTCCTTGCCGGGCGCGAGATCGCGCGCGGTGTAAGTGGCGTCGGGGTCCTTGATGCCCATCGACTTGATGCGATCGCGCAGGGCTTCATCTTTCACGACCAGCCGTCCGAGAATTTCGCCGTTCAAGCAGCGCATCGCCGCGGCCGTCAGCACGCCTTCGGGAGCGCCGCCCGATCCCATGACGGCATGCACACCGGTGCCCGCGACCGCCGCCGAAATGCCGGCGGACAAATCGCCGTCACCGATCAGGCGGATGCGCGCGCCTGCTTGGCGAATGTCGCCGATCAATTTTTCGTGGCGCGGACGATCGAGCACGACAACGACGAGGTCGTCCACCTCGCGGTCGAAGCGCCGCGCGATGCGTTTGAGATTCTCGGCCACAGGTAAGTCGAGATCGATGACGTCTTTGGCCGGCGCGCCGACGATGATTTTCTCCATGTAGCAATCCGGCGCATGTAGCAATCCGCCGTGTTCGCTCGCCGCCATCACGGTGATGGCATTCGCCGTTCCGAGCGCGCAAAGGTTCGTGCCTTCGAGCGGATCGACGGCGATATCCACTTCGGGATACGCGTGGTCGCCGTTGACCGGCGGTTTTCCGACTTTTTCGCCGATGTACAGCATGGGCGCTTCGTCGCGCTCGCCTTCGCCGATGACGATAGTGCCGCGCATCGCCACGGTGTCCATGGTTTTGCGCATCGATTCGACCGCCACTTGATCGGAATGCTTCCGATCGCCCATACCCATCGTGTGCGCGCAGGCGATCGCCGCGTCTTCCACGATTCGCAAGAAAGAAAGAGACAGCTCACGTTCAACCATTCAGTTATTGTTTGCCGGATCGCGCGGGGATTGCAACTGTCAGTAGAACTAGGCGGTTGTATTTTTCTCTGTGCGCCTCTGCGTCTCTGCGGTAAAACAACCGTTAGCCTTTGATCTAACTGTTTTTTCAACGCAGAGACGCAGAGACGCAGAGGAACGCAGAGGAAGCTATACTGATTCCCATGGGCGAAATCCTACAAACTCCGATTGAGAATTACATCTCCACATTGATTCCTCCACGCGACGCCGTTCTCGCCGAGATGGAAGCATACGCCGCCGAGCACAAGGTGCCGATCATCGGTCCCGCGTGCGGATCGCTTCTGTATTTCCTGGCGAAGACCCTCGGCGCCAAGCGCATCTTCGAGATGGGATCGGCCATCGGTTACTCGACCATCTGGTGGGCGCGAGCGCTGGGCGATGGCGGGGAAGTGTTTTACTCCGACGGAAGCCAAGCCAACGCTGATCGCGCGGCCGCGTACATCAACCGCGCGGGCGTGGCGGCGCGCGTGAAAATGGGCGTGGGATACGCGCAAGACATTTTGCTCGCGACTCCTGGCGAATTCGACATCGTGTTCGTCGACGTCGACAAGCACTACTATCCGGAATGCTTCGAACTGGCGTTGCCGCGCGTACGCAAAGGCGGATTCCTGGTGGCCGACAACATCCTGTGGCACGGACTCGTAGTCGCGCCGCCGGAAACCGACGACACGCGAGGGATTTTGGAGTGGAACCGCCTGGTCACGACGTCGCCGGATTTGGTCACGACGATCGTGCCGCTGCGCGATGGCGTTACGGTGTCGCTGAAGAAGTGATGGTTATGACACTCGCCGTTGTTCGCCGCGCGCCCGATTTTCCTTATGCAATGCCTCCAGGAGCTTTGTGTAAGGAAGACCTGTCTCGCGCTTTCGACGCTCGATGAGTTCGGTTAGAGTAGTCAGTTTTCCGCCCTTCGCCGCCTCTTCCATCCATTCGGCGGTTTCGTCGCGATGCTCGTACCACCATTCGGCTTCTTCCGCTTCGGAATGAAACTTCGGGATCTCTCGTTTGATCATCGTCTGCCCTTTAAATAAACCTCGACATCCTTGGGCGTTGCGTCGTAAGCCGTGATCGGCCGAACCAGGCCTTTTCGAAAAGTGAAGAGAACTGTCAAGATTCGACCGGCTTTCGTCATGCCCACTATCTTGCTGCGCTCTTCCACCTCCAAATACTGGATGTCGAGCATAGCCGCATGCGGATCACAAATCGCTTGCTCCGCTTCCCCACGGCTTACAGCGTGGCGTGCCACGTGATCGTGGTTTGCATCGTCCCAGTCAAACTGTGGCTCCGCACTCACGACCCCTGTCGGCACCCGAACGATCCTATTTTACTCAAACAACGAGTCCACGTACAGCTTGGGATTGAACGGCACGAGATCGTCGCGCTGTTCGCCGATTCCCACGTAGCGGATCGGCAAATTCAACTCTCGCGCGATCGCCACGGCGACGCCGCCTTTCGCCGTGCCGTCGAGTTTGGTCAGCACGATGCCGGTGACGCCCGCCGCTTGCAGAAACTCGCGAGCTTGCAAGACGCCGTTTTGTCCCGTGGTGGCGTCAAGGATCAGGAGCACCTCGTGCGGCGCGCCGGGAATCAGGCGCCCCGCAGTGCGTTTCATCTTTTCGAGTTCCGCCATCAAGTTGGACTTGTTGTGCAGGCGGCCGGCTGTGTCGACAATCACGTAATCCACGCCGCGCGACTTCGCGGCGGCCAGCGCGTCGTAAAGCACCGCGCTGGGATCGGCGCCCGGCTTTTGGCGGATCATTTCCGTATGCGAACGCTGCGCCCACACTTCAAGCTGTTCGTTGGCGGCGGCGCGGAAAGTGTCGGCGGCGCACAAGAGCACCTCCTTGCCGTTGCCTTTCAGTTGATGCGCGAGTTTTCCGATCGTGGTGGTCTTGCCGACGCCGTTTACGCCAACAAGCATCAATACGACAGGGGGTTCGGCCGTGGGATTCGCGGGCGCGCCCGATCCCGAGCGCGTGAGGATGCCGAGCAACTCATCCTTTAAAATGTCCCGCACTTGCGTGGACGTATCGCCGGCCTGCGCCGTCGTTGACGACGCGCGCGTTTTCACGGCCTTCAGTAACTCCGTTGTCGTTGTGATCCCCAAATCGGCGGCGAGCAGCGTCACTTCCAGTTGATCGAGCAGCGCTTGATCGACTTCGATTTTTCCGCGTGTCGCTTCTTCCAGTTTCGCGGCCAGCGTGTCGCGCGTGGACGTCACCGCCTTCTTGAAGCGATCAAAGAGACTGGGCGGGGGAGGCGGGCCAAACAGCGATTGAATCGGCATCGTGAAGAGTCAATCATATCGCGGATAGGTCCAAGATCTGCGGACCGAGCGCCGCGAGAAAGCTGCGGTCGTGCGACACGGCGATGATCGTGCCAGGATAGCGAATCAACGCTTGTTCCAGCGCTTCTTGCGCTTCGATTTCCAGATAATTTGTCGGTTCGTCAAGCAGCAGAAGATTTGCGCCGCACGAGAGCAGTCGCGCCAACGCGGTCTTTGCGCGCTCCCCGGGACTCAGCTCGCGCAGCGGACGCGCGATGCAGTCGGGCCGGACCTTCAGGCAGGCGAGCATCATGCGACTCAGCGTTGAAGTGCTGCAAACGTCGATTGGCGTGCGATCGACGTCGAGCGCTTCCACTTCCTGCGAGAAGTAACCGGTGTCGACGTTGGCGCCGAATTGCACTTCGCCGGTCGTCGCAGGTTCCAGCCCGAGCAAGATGCGCAGCAGCGTGGTTTTCCCGGATCCGTTCGCTCCGGCGATGGCGAGTCGCGCGCCGCGCGGCAGATGGAAGGTCACGTTTGCGAAGAGCGCGCGGCTGCCGAACGATTTTCCAAGATCACGAGCGGAAAGGGCGATGTCTCCCGAGCGGCGGACCGCCGAGAAATCGAGGTCCGGAATCGGTTGTTCGACCCACGGCTTTTCCACTTCCTCAAATTGCGCCGCGCGTTCCTTCAAGAGTCGCCCGGTGCGCGCGACCTTCTTGGCTTTGCGCGCGTAGAAATCGTTGTCGCCTTTTTCGCCGGCCGGGGGCGCCGAGATCTTGCGGGCCAGCGCGGCGCGACGTTCGCTGGCGCGCTCGAACGCGGCTTTGCGCCGTTGCGCGCCTTCGTACTTGTCCCACGCTTGACGCTCGAGCACCGCGCGACGCTCTAAGTAGTCGCGATAGCCGCCGGAAAGACGCGAGCTGACCCACGGACTATTTCGATCACGCCTGATGCCACGCGATCAAGCAGCGTGCGGTCGTGCGATACGAAGACACACGCGCGCCCGTGATCACGGCGCGTTAATTCTTCTTCGAGCCACTGGCGACCGGCAATGTCGAGGTGATTCGTCGGCTCGTCGAGCAGCAGCAGATCGGATGGTGTGAACAACGCGCGTGCCAATGCCGCGCGTGTCCGCTGGCCGCCGCTGAGACACGCAAGCGGCAGCGAGCGGTCGCCGGCGCTAAAGCCGAATCCACCAAGAATGCGTTCGGCACACGATTCCGCCGCGTAGTCCTCGGGATCGCGGTTGGCGGAGAGCACGTAGTCGAACAGCGTGAGCGCCGCATCCGGTGCGGAGGTCTCCTGCGACAAATACGACACGCGCAGTCCACGCCGCCGGATCATTGTGCCCGATGTCGACTGCAACTCTCCGGAGAGCAACTTCAGCAGCGAGGATTTGCCCGCGCCGTTTGGTCCCACCAGCGCCAAGCGATCGCCCGGATCGACGGCAAACGTGAGGTCGCTGAAAAGGTCGATGGTAGACGGGTAATGAAAAGAGACTTCCGAAACGGTCAGTAATGACATGGCCCACCGGCAGATGTGCCGGGATTACAGCGAGGTTGCGGTGAACGGACGGGGCGATGTCGTTAGATTTTCACTGTGAGATAAGGATACCACGGCCGGCGCGCATTTGCAGTTGTCAGAACCATTCGCGGTAGCGAATGGGCTCGCTGGCCTGTCACCCAACGCAGACGTCCGAGCTTGCGGACAGGCCAGCGCGCCCATCCGCTACCGCGGATGGTTCTGACAGCGCATGCGGCCCACACGCGTTGAGTTATAATTCTTTTGTGCCCACAAAATTTGGCGTGGTTGTTTTTCCTGGCAGCAACTGCGACGATGACGCGCTCCAGGCCGTGCGCCGTGGTGTCGGCGGTGTCGCCGATTTCATCTGGCACGGCTCGGAAGATTTGAACGGCGCGGACGTCATTATTCTTCCCGGCGGATTTGCCTACGGCGACTACCTGCGCACCGGCGCCATCGCGCGATTTTCTCCGGTGATGTGCTCGGTTGCGAAGTTTGCGGCGAGCGGGGGAGTCGTATTGGGCATTTGCAACGGATTTCAGATTTTGCTCGAAGCCGGATTGCTACCCGGCGCGATGCTGAAGAATCGCGGATCGCATTTTGTCTGCAAGCCCGTCGCGATGCGCGTGGAAAATAATCGCTTACCGTTCACGTCGGCGTACGAGATGGGTCAGCGGGTCACATTTCCCATCGCGCACGGCGAAGGAAATTACTTCTGCGATCCTGAAACGTTGCGCGAACTGCAACGGCGCGATCGCGTGGTCCTGCGCTATCTAGACAATCCCAATGGATCGCTCGACGACATAGCGGGCATCGCGAACTGGGACGGCAATGTGATGGGATTGATGCCGCATCCGGAACGCGCCGCCGATCCGCTGCTGGGATCGTCGGACGGCTTGGGGATTTTCAAGTCCTTAGTTGGCGCCATGAGCCTGACAGCACAATGACGATCACACCGGAGCTGGTGGCCGAACACCAGATCACGCCTGAAGAATACGAAAAAATCCTGCGCCTGCTCGGCCGCGAGCCGAGTGTCACCGAACTCGGCATCTTCAGTGTGATGTGGAGCGAGCATTGCTCGTACAAAAGCTCGCGCGCGCTGCTGAAGGGACTGCCCACAAAAAGTTCGCGCGTGCTTCAAGGACCCGGCGAGAACGCCGGCATCATCGACATTGGCGGCGGATGGGCGTGCGCGTTCAAGATCGAATCGCACAATCATCCGAGTTTCGTCGAACCGTTTCAGGGGGCGGCCACGGGCGTCGGCGGAATTTTGCGCGATATTTTCACCATGGGCGCGCGGCCCATCGCCGTCATGGACTCGCTGCGCTTCGGGCCGCTCACGGGACCCAATGGCGCGCGCAACGCGCGAATCTTGCAGGGCGTGGTCGGCGGCATCGGACATTACGGCAACGCGTTCGGCGTGCCGACGGTGGGCGGGGAAGCGGTTTTTGAACCGTGCTACAGCCAGAATCCGCTGGTGAATGCGTTCGCGCTGGGAATTTTCCGCGCCGACGGAATCTTTCGCGGCAACGCGTCGGGCGTGGGAAATCCCGTGATCTACGTGGGTGCGCGCACGGGCAAGGACGGCATTCACGGCGCGACGATGGCGTCGGCGGAGTTTTCCGCGGACGATGAAGAATCGCGCGCCAAGCGGCCCAACGTGCAAGTGGGTGATCCGTTCATGGAAAAATTGCTGCTCGAAGCGTGCCTGGAAGCGATGAAGACCGGCGCGGTGGTGGGCATCCAAGACATGGGCGCCGCGGGACTGACCTGTTCGACGTGTGAAATGGGCGGACGCGCCGGCACGGGCGTAGAAATTGAAATCGACTTGGTGCCGCAGCGCGAGACGGGCATGACGCCGTACGAAATCATGCTCAGCGAATCGCAGGAGCGTATGCTTCTGGTCGCCGAGCGCGGACGCGAGCACGAAGTGCTGAACGTTTTCTACAAATGGGGATTGCAAGCTGTAGTGATCGGCGCGGTGATCGGCAATCCGCACATGCGCGTGAAGCATCACGGACAAACGGTGGCGGACATTCCTAACGCCGCGCTCACCGACGAAGCGCCGATTTATCAGCGCCCGCGAGAAACGGCGAAAAGACCCGTGCCGATGGATCCGCCAGTGGAAATTCCCGAGCATTCCGACTACTTGGGGGATTTGAAAACGCTGCTCGCCGCGCCGACGATTGCGTCAAAGCGTTGGATTTGGGAACAGTACGATTATTCCGTTTGCACGAACACGATGGCCGGTCCCGGCGGCGACGCGGCGGTGTTGCGCCTCAAGGAAACCGGCGGCGCGCTGGCGATGTCGCTCGACGGCAATGGCCGCTACTGCTGGCTTGACGCGCGTGAGGGCGCGAAACTCGCGGTGGCCGAGGCCTGCCGCAACGTCAGCGCCGTCGGTGCGGAGCCGCTGGCGGCGACGAATTGCTTGAACTTCGGGAGTCCCGAAAACCCGCAGACCATGTGGCAATTCGCCGAAGCGGTCGGCGGAATGAGCGAAGCGTGCCAGGCGCTCGGTACGCCGATCACCGGCGGCAATGTGAGTTTTTACAATGAAACGTTAGGCGACCCGATTTATCCCACGCCCGTCATGGGCATTGTGGGATTGCTCGATGATGCGCATCAAGCGATCGGAAGCGCGTTTCGAAACGCCGGGAGAATCGTTGCCTTGCTCGGTGAATTCGGCGATGCCAAAGACGCGGTGCGCTTTGGATCGTCGGAGTACGCCAAGAACGTTCTCGGCAGTGTGTGGGGATTGCCGCCGAAGCTCGATCTCGATTTCGAGAAGCGCGTGCAAGCGTGCTGCCGCGGCCTGGTGCGCGCGGGCGTCATCGAATCGGCGCACGACGCGAGCGACGGCGGCATCGCCGTGGCGCTGGCGGAATGCTGTTGGGGCGGCACGGGCGCGATGGTGGTGTTGCCGGGGCGGCCTTCCGTGATTGGGCTGTTTAACGAAACACCAAGCAGATATATTGTGAGTGTCGCGAAAGAGAATTGGGCCGAGGTGGAAGCGGCAGCGGCGCGGCACAACGTTCCGGCGCGCAAGTTGGGATTCACGGGCGGCGATCGGCTGGAGATCAACGGCGCGATCAGCGCGCCGGTCGCGGAGTTGAAGGAAGTTTGGGAGACGAGTTTGGAAAAGTTACTGACCGCTCACAACTAACCCACCATCATGTGCGCAATCTTCGGCGTCTACAATCACGCAGAGGCGGGTACGGAAGCGTACCTCGGTTTGTGCGCGCAGCAGCATCGCGGCCAGGAGAGCGCGGGCATCGTCTCGTGTAATAACGGTGTTTTCCATGCGGAAAAAGGCATGGGCCACGTCGCGGACATTTTTTCCAAGCGCAAACTCGCGAAATTGCTGGGAACGGCGGCCGTGGGTCACACGCGCTACGCCACGGCCGGTGAAACGGCGCTAAAAAACGCGCAACCGCTCACAGTCGATTGCAACAAGGGCGTGCTGGCGCTGGCGCACAACGGAAATCTGACCAACGCTCACGAAATCCGTTCGCGTTTAGAGGCCAGCGGCTCGATTTTCCAAACCACCTCCGACACCGAAGTGATCCTGCACCTGATCGCCCACTCACGGGAGAGCGATTTGACCGCGGCGATCTCGGAAGCGTTGAATCAAGTGGAAGGCGCGTACTCGCTGATCTTGCTCAGCGGCAATCGCCTGTACGCGATTCGCGATCCGCGCGGATTTCGTCCCCTGGCGCACGGCGTGATGCCGGATGGCGCGCATGTTGTTGCGTCGGAAACCTGCGCGTTCGATTTGATCGGCGCGCGTTACGAGAACGACGTGCGGCCCGGCACCATGTTGATCGCCGCGCTTGATTCTGACGGCGCCGGCGGTGTGAAGGAAGAGCGTTTTGCGGAAGCCCTGCCGCCCGCGGCGTGCATCTTCGAGCACGTTTATTTCTCGCGTCCCGACAGTTTGGTTTTTGGACGCCCCGTTTATCGCTCGCGCGAGGCGCTCGGGCGGTTGCTCGCGCGCGAGGCTCCCGCGGCCGCTGAAATCGTTGTGCCGGTGCCCGATTCCGGAACCGCGGCGGCGATCGGTTACTCGGCGGAGTCGAAACTACCGTTCAAGTGGGGATTGATCCGCAGCCACTATGCGGGACGCACCTTCATCGAGCCGGAGCAATCGATCCGTGACTTCGGCGTAAAGTTGAAACTGAATCCGGTGCGCGAAATTCTCGAAGGCCGCAGCGTTGTGCTGGTCGACGATTCCATCGTGCGCGGGACAACTTCGAAAAAAATCGTCCGTATGGTGCGCGAAGCGGGCGCGCGCGAAGTTCATGTGCGGATCAGTTGTCCGCCGACGATTTCGCCTTGCTATTACGGTGTGGACACGCCGACGCGCGACGAGTTGATCGCGGCGAATCTCTCAGTGGATGCGATCCGCGAATTTATCGGCGCGGATTCGTTGCAGTATCTTTCGCTCGACGGATTGCACGCCGCCGTGGAGGACTCCCCGACGTCGCGTTTCTGTAGCGCCTGCTATACGGGTGAGTATCCGACCAATTTGGTCCAAGAGAGCCAGATCGGAAGATGCCGCGGATAGGTTTGCACGCCATGAGACAATAGGCGGTCATGGCGAGATTCCTTTCGATCCTGTGTGCGGTAGCCCTGCTTGTTTCGACCACTGATTTGCCCGCCGTGTCTGCGGCAGGACCAACGGTCACCGCCATCTTGAGTGCCGCGCCGATGGCGCAGGTCACGGGCAACTTGGCGCGCGGCGAGTTAATCAGCATCTACGGACTGGGTCTCGCGACCGGTACGTCCAGCGCGACAACCGTACCTCTGCCGACAACTTTGGACGGCGCCACCGTTTCCATAGGTGGCATACCGGCGCCGATCGCATTCGCCAGTCCCACGCAGTTGAATGTGCAAGTGCCCTTCGAGATACTCCCGGCTACCACTGCGGTCAATGTCATCGTTACGGTGGGCGGGGTCAGCACTCCGCCGATCATCATGAATCTGGTGACCCAAGATGTTGGCTTGTCTTTTGCGGAGTATCTTCGCGATAGCGGTGGGCCGCAAGGGTTTCCCGTGACCGCGACGAACACAGCGGTGGTGCAAGCGCCGGTCGGCTCGACGCTGGCGTTATTCGCGTACGGTTTGGGCGCGGTGCAGCCGTCGATCGCCAGTGGCGCGCTTCCGCCTTTCACCGGCGTTACCATCAACGCGGTGGTCAATCCGATTGTCACCATTAACGGTGCGGCGGTTCCGGTGGTCCAATCCGAACTGGCTGGAGTTGGCGTTTACGAAGTGTTCGTGACGATTCCTTCCACCGCGTCCGGCAATTTGACCGTCGTGCTGAGCGGCGTGTCCGGCGGATCGCTCGGTCCGACAGGCGTCACCGGCGCGACCGGCGCGACGGGATCCACTGGACTGGCGGGCGCAACGGGACCGACGGGTGCGCAAGGTGCGAATGGAGCGAATGGCGCGACGGGACCGCAGGGTGTTGCGGGATCCGCGGGACCCGCGGGTCCAACGGGTCCGCAAGGATTTCAAGGAATCCCGGGACCGCAGGGTGTCCAAGGGACGCAAGGCATTCAAGGCTCGACCGGGTCGACGGGAGCAACCGGTCCGACCGGAGCCACAGGATTGAATTGGCAAGGTGCGTGGAGTTCCACCGGAACCTACAAGCTGAATGACGCGGTCAGCGTCGGCGGCAGCAGTTATATCTCGTTGACCAACGCAAACTCGAACAACGCTCCGGCGACGAGTCCGTCGTCGTGGGCCTTGCTCGCGCAAGTGGGCGCGACGGGCGCGATCGGCGTGACAGGCGCAACTGGCGCGACGTCGACCGTCGCCGGACCCACGGGTCCAGTCGGTTTGCAAGGCGCCACGGGACCGACCGGTGCGGCGTCGACGGTCGCGGGACCAACGGGTCCAGTCGGTTTGCCAGGCGCCACGGGACCGACTGGTGCGGCATCGACGGTCGCCGGACCAACGGGTCCGACAGGTGTGCAAGGCTTGGTGGGACCGACCGGCGCGGCATCCACGGTCGCGGGACCAACGGGGCCGACGGGGACCCAAGGTCCGGCGGGTCCAACAGGCGCGGCGTCGACTGTCGCAGGGCCAACGGGTTCGACTGGCGCGCAGGGAAATCCAGGCGCCACGGGCGCAACCGGCGCGGCGTCAACGGTTGCGGGACCAACAGGTCCGACCGGTCCAGCGGGAACGCCGGGTACCACCGGCGCAACAGGCGCCGCATCAACCGTTGCGGGACCTACAGGTGCGACGGGATTGCAAGGACCAACAGGACTGCAAGGAGCAACCGGGGCGACCGGCGCAGCGTCGACGGTCGCAGGACCCGCCGGCCCCACCGGACCAACGGGCGCGGCGTCTACCGTCGCGGGTCCAACGGGACCAACCGGATCGGGCAGCGGTTCGCTGGTATTTGTCGCGAGTCTTGGCCAGGGGACCCAAGCCAACGCCGCAACTCTCACCACAAACTCGGGCGGAATGGCTTCGACCGGCGCGTTGATGCCGATCTCCGGCTATCAGCCGAGTGCGGTGCTGATCGGCCAGCTCAACGCCAACAACGGTCTCGCCTATTTCAGCAACATTTATGGCGGCTTGCTGCAAGTGATGCCATCGACGATGACGTTCACGAAGATGCAAGCGGTGATCAATCCGCAGAATACGGTGATCTTGATCGGTGTGACCCTTACGATCACGGCGCAGCTTTACCGGTTTCAGCGGCAGGGCGGAAGCGGACAATTGGTAACGGTTCCCGGCGCGGCATGCACGTTTACCGATGCAAGCACATTGCAAACGCCCAATCCGACGCAGACCTATAGCAACATCGTTCCGCCGAGCGAACTCGGCGTTTGCAACACAACGTTCTCGGCGACGATTCCGCAGGGCGATTCGTTAATGTGGCTGATCAGCATGACGTCGTCTACCAATGGTAACGCGTCGTTGACGCAGAGTCTCCCAGTCGACGTGTCGATATCGCTTTCGCAGTGATAGGAACCACACATTTTTCAACCACAAAGACACAAAGGACGCAAAGAAAACCAGGACTTGAAGGCCTTGGTTTTCTTTGTGTCCTTTGTCTTTGTGGTAAAAGACGCGTGATTATTTTTTCTTCGCCGGCTTCTTCGCGGGCTTCGGAGCTTCCACCGGCTTCGGAGGCTCTTCCGGCTTCACGTTCAGCTTCATCGCGCCGGCCCTTTCCATCGCCTTGAAATAGTCCATCACGTCGGCGAGCAGCACCGGTTCGAACTCGCCGGAAATGAAGTTGCGAATTTCAAGGACGCTCTTGCCTTTCGCAAGTTCCGCGTTCAACTCGCTCATCTGATGTCCCGGGATCTTCGCGGCTGCCGCGGCCAGTTCAGGATTCGGCGCGCCGCCGCGACCACCGCGACCGCCCCCGCCGCCTCCGCCACCGCCTGCTCCGCCGCGACCACCCGCGCCGCCCACGCGTTCGGGATACGTGCGCGCCGCTTCTTTCTCAAGCGCTGAAGCTTCCGGCATTTTGTCGCCGGGCTCGCCCATCATCGCGGCTTTCTGCTTGAAGACCAGCATCACTTCGTTGTGCAGCGCCGCGGCACGCCCGTCGATCGACGCCGCGAGGATTTCCAGTTGCTTCTTCGCCGCCTCCTGATCCTTGAAGAGCACCGACGCCGTGCGGATCACGTCCTTCTCGACGCCCGCTTGATGATTGACGGCGTTGTGCGCGTCGCGGTGACCGGCGTCGAACGCCGCCGCGTCCGTCGCATCGGTCATGTAGCCGAGACCCTTGCGCAGCGATTGCCCCATGCGCTCAGCGCCGCGCGCGAGAATCTCGGCGGTCACGCGTTCGGCCATCGCGTCGTCGGCGGTGGCGAGAATTGTCATGTCCGCCGTCGCGACGACCGCGGCGCGCTTGAATTGCGTGGGATCGAGCTTGTCCGGCGTGTCGCCCGAGGAGTGATACCACGGATCGGGCCACGTCGAGTAGATCACCGCGGGAATTCCGTGCTGCATGTACGTGGCGTGATCGGACGATCCGTAATATTTCTCCACGAGGAAGTAAAACGGGTCGCGGCTGCCGTTGGGCGAAATCACCGGCAGCGTGAAACGATAGCCATTGGCGCGATACCGCAGGCGCTCGCGATTCAGATTGCCGATGAACTCGAGCGTGCTTTGCGCGATGTCGTTCAGGAAACTCGGAAAACTGTCGGGCGTGCGGTGGAGCGTCCAAAAACTTCCGCCTTTCGCGAGCCCCAGGCCTTCCATGTCGAAATTCAGGTCGGCGATCAAGCGTTTTTCGTGATCCTTGTGCTTGTTGAGCCACGCGTTCGTGCCGCTTATCTCCGGGACCCATAGAAAATGGATCGTGCGCTTCGGCTTCGGCAGCAATCCTTGCTGCACCAAACGAATGTACGCGCGCCCCACTTCGAGCGTCAGCGCGCAGCCGGAATTATCGTCGTTGGCGCCTTGTTTGATGTAACCCTCGTATAAGTGACCCGAGACGACCACCTCTTGATCGCTCGATCCATCGCCGGGAATTGTGGCGTGGACCACTTCCATCTCGCCGGGGAATGTTTCCGCCTTCACAATCGACCGCAGCGTGATTTTTTCGCCGCGACTCAAGCGGGCGGCCAACTCGCGTCCCACGCGCGGCGACACTTCCCAGCCGAATCCCGGCTTCGGATTGGCGTTAGCCATGTTCATGGGCGGGCTCGGTAGAATGCTCGACCACACACCGATATCGGAGTATCCCTCGGGATACATCACGCTGTAACTCATCACGCCGACGGCGCCGCGTTGGAAAACGGCTTGGATTTGCAGCGCGCTGCCGCTGGCGGAGCCAAGCACGATTTTGCCTTTGACATCTTTGCCGTTGTAATCGTCAGGGCGCATACCGTTGCCCACGTCAATCAGCTCGGCGGTCACGTCGCCCGACTCGCTGTTGTTCATCAGCGAAATGTGGACGTCGTGGATGTCGTAAATCTTGGAAAGATTCGGCTTCACTTCCCACAGTTCGCCTTGAAACGCCTGCCAATCGCGCCCGCCCGACTCGAACGATTCGGTTTCCACGTTCGAATAGCCGTACTCGCGGGCGAACCGCATCATCACTTCGCTTTCGCGGAAGTGTCGCGCGCCTTCGCCATACTCCTCGCGATCGCGGACGCGCGGGTAGGGCACCAGCTCCAGGACGTGGTGCATCGCGCGATCGCCGGACGCTTCGTTGATGATGGCGCGCATTTGGTCCCATGTGAGCAGAGTGCGGTCCTCGCGCTCCTGTGCGAAGGCCAAGACTGCCGCGAGCATCGGCAAAACGCAGAGTAATCGTTTGAGTGGGGTGGTTCTGATCATAGGCGCATATTCAACCACAATGTAGCCGCGAAGACAAATGCCGTATTCGGAAAAGGATTGACCGCGTCATTCAGCAGTTTTACAGGTAGCGGATGATCGAAAGATTTGTTTCCGACAAACCGTTTTCCATTTACATTGGAACGCAGATCGTTCGCACGACCGCATTTCACAGGTCCTACCAGTTGTAGTTGGGTACGAGGGGCGCAAGGAACGAAAAACGTGAGCCGACAGGATACCGGTGCGTATTCGCGCGTAGCCGCTTCGCTTGGAGGCGTTGGCCTCCTCACGTTCCTTTTCGTCAGTGTGATTCCCGCCAATACCACAACGATCGCTTTGGCGTACATGCTGCTGGTGTTGTGCATTTCCGCGGTTTGGTCGCGCGTGGAAGCTTTGACGGTCGCGTTCGCCGCGGGATTGGCGCTGGACTATTACTTTCTTCCTCCCATGGGATTCCGGATCGCCGCGCCCAGCGATATTGTGGCGCTGATCTTCTTTGTCGTTTGTGCGCTCATTGCCAGCCACTTGTCGCTCACCGCCCGGGAACGCGCCGCGGAAGCGAACTTGCGCCAAGACGAAATGGCCCGGCTCTACGCATTGGGCCGCGCGTTGATGCTGTCCATCGATGAGAGCGAGCCGGGCGGCGGCGTGACGTCGCAAATCATGCAGCTCTTCGGCTTTCCCGGCGTAGCGCTGTATGAGCGCGCGGGAAACCGCATCTATCGCGACGGCAACACGGCCGTGCCGATCGCCGACGATCTATTGCGCTCGGGCGTGGTGAATACGCCGCCGGCCGGCTGCGTGGTTCTCGCGCTGGCGCATGAGGGAATGTCGCTGGGCACGCTCGCCATCCTCGACAAGGGAACGTCGCCGATTACGCTGCACGCCATCTCGAACCTGGCGGCGGCAGCGTTATTCCGCGCGCAGCGCCTGCGAACGGCCCGCACGCAACCGAGCCCGCAGGCAACCTAACGTACTCCCCCCGAAAACCCTGATAGGATTCTGGCGTGAACGGCGCAAAGCTCCAGGTGGGTGCGGTCGCCATGCGCATGGCCGGCGCGCTGGGGATCATCTTTCTCCTCACCTTTCTTTTCTTCCGTGTGATTTCGGTCAACGCCACGACGGTGGCGCTTTCCTTTCTCTTAGCCATTCTCGGCATCGGCGCGATGTGGGGACTTTGGGAAGCGATCCTGGCGTCGGTCACTGGGATGCTGGCGTTCAATTATTTCTTCCTGCCGCCCGTCGGGACGTTCACCGTGGCCGATCCGCAGAATTGGGTTGCGCTGTTTGCGTTTCTCTGCACGGCGGGCGCGGCGAGTCATCTCTCTTCGAACGCGCGCGGACGCGCCCTTGAAGCCGAGCGCCGCCGCCGTGAGATGGAACGCCTCTACGCCGTGAGTCGCGCGTTCATGCTACAAGGCGGCGACACCGGATTTCCCGCGGCGGGTGACGGGATCGCCAGCCAAATGCCGTACCACATCGCGCAAGCGTTTGGATTGCCGGCCGTGGCGCTCTACGAGCGTTCCAGCGACAAAGTTTTTCGCGCCGGTCACGAAGAACTGCCTGCCGCCGACCACAAACTGCGCGACGCCGCATTGCAAGGCACCGAGTGGGCCGATCCGCACACCGGCGTGCGCGTGATTCCCGTGTCCTTGGGCGGGATGCCGCTCGCCAGCATTGCCGTGCCCGCCGGCTGGATCTCCGACGTCGCGTTGCACGCCGTCGGGAACTTGGCGGCGATCGTGTTGGAACGTTCACGCACCCAGGAACTGGCGATTCACGCCGAAGCCGTGCGCCACAATGCGCAACTGAAGTCCACGCTGCTCGACGCGTTGGCGCACGAGTTCAAGACGCCGCTCACGTCGATCAAAGCGGCGGTGTCCACGGTGTTAGAGGAAGGCGGCGCGCCGTCGAAGGAACTGCTGGCAATTGTGGAGCAGGAAACCGACCGCTTGACGGCGCTGGTGACCGAAGCGATCCAGATGGCGCGCATCGAGGCAGGGAACATCCGCTTGGAACAGCACCCCATGCGGCCTACCGACTTGATCCGCACGGCGCTCGAGGGGATGGGCGCGGCGTTGGCCGATCGCGAGATCATCGTGCAAGCCGACGCCGCGTTGCCGTGCGTCCTGGCCGACGGCGAAATGATCCGCTTGGTGATTCGCCAACTCGTCGGCAATTCGCTGAAGTTCGCGGCGCCCGATTCGCCGGTGACGATTCGCGCGCGGCTTTTTGAAGGCGCGGTGACCTTCAGCGTGGCGGATAAAGGTCCCGGGATTCCGGAAAACGAACAAACGCGCATCTTCGAGAAGTTCTATCGCATCAAAGAGCGTGCGGCGATTGTGCCGGGCAGCGGCCTCGGATTGCCGATCGCGCGGGAGATTGTGGAAGCGCACGGCGGCCGGATCTGGGTGCGCAGCCATCCGGGCGAAGGCTCGGAGTTTTGTTTTACGCTGCCGACGAAAGAGAAAGAGTCAGAGAAATGAGCGCCGGAAAAATCCTAGTAGTCGACGACGATCCTCAGATTCGCCGCGTGATGCGCGTGCGCCTCACGGGACTCGGGTACGAAATCACCGAAGCGCGCTCCGGCGAGCAATCGCTCGAGGCCTTTCGGGAGTTTCTTCCGGACCTGGTGCTGCTCGATTTGAACATGCCGGGCATGGGCGGTTTGGAAGCGTGCCGGCAAATCCGCGAAGGGTCGGAAGTGCCGATCATCATTCTGACGGTCTCCAACACCGAGGAAGAAAAAGTGGAAGCGCTCGACGCCGGCGCCGACGACTACGTGACGAAACCGTTCGGCATGAACGAACTTTTGGCGCGCATCCGCGCCGCGCTGCGCCGCTCGCCAACGGGTCCCGGCGCGGGGCCGCAGCATTTGAAGTCGGGCGAACTGGAAATCGATTTTGAGACGCGCAAAATTCGCGCCGGCCGCCGCAACGTCCGCTTGACGCCGAAGGAATTTGATTTACTGCGTTACCTTGTGGCCCAACGCGGCAAGCCCGTGCCGCATCGCGAGCTGCTGCAAGTCGTGTGGGGTCCCGACTACGGCGACCAAACGGAGTACCTGCGCGTCTTCATTACGCATTTGCGGCGAAAGCTGGAGCCGAATCCCTCGAAGCCGCGATACATTCTCACCGAGCCGTGGGTGGGATATCGCTTCGCAGGCGAATAGGAAGGCGCGCCCGCGAAAATTTTTCCTTTTTGTTAACGACTTCTTAGCGCCCGAAATCTTACAGTGTCCTTGCGGTATGATTAGGTAGTCGAAAACGGCGAGGCTCGCATGCTGGACATCGTCTTCATTGCACTAGCGCTCTTGTTCTTCCTGGCCAGCTTTGCCTTCGCGCGCGCTTGCGAACGTTTGTAGGGACTTGGGGACTTATGATGACGATTCTTGCCGCCGCAGCGGCATTGGTTTTGGCCGCGTATTTATTCTACGCGTTGCTGCGACCGGAGCGCTTCTGATGCTCTCGTACGGTTTGTTTCAACTGCTGGCTTTTTTTCTGATCATCCTGCTCCTGACGAAACCGCTCGGTGCATTCATGGCCCGCGTTTTCGAGGGCCGGCGCACATTTCTTCATCCCGTGATGCGGCCGCTCGAGAAACTGATCTACACGCTGGCCGGCATTTCTCCCAGCAAGGAACAGCGCTGGACCCAATACGCAGCGTCCCTCTTGGCATTTAGCGCCGTGAGTCTCGTGATCACCTACGTCATCGCGAGATTTCAAGGTCTGCTGCCATGGAATCCCGCGCAGATCGGCGGAATGTCGCCGGATCTCGCGTTCAACACCGCGGTCAGTTTCACCACCAACACAAATTGGCAATCCTACGTCCCGGAGACGGCGGCGAGCTACTTCACGCAGATGCTGGCGCTTGCGACGCATAACTTTTTCTCCGCCGCCGCGGGCATCGCGGTAGCTGTCGCCCTGGTCCGCGGATTCGCGCGATTTTCAACCGACAAAGTCGGCAACTTCTGGGTCGATCTGACGCGTGCCACGCTCTACGTGTTGCTGCCGCTTTCGATTTTGCTCGCGCTGGTGTTCGCAGGACAGGGCGTGATCCAGAACTTTTCGCCGTACACCAAAGTATCGACTTTGGAAGGTGCGCCGCAAACCATCGCACAAGGGCCGATCGCATCACAGGAAGCGATCAAGATGCTCGGGACAAATGGAGGCGGCTTTACAAATGCCAATTCCGCGCATCCCTACGAGAATCCCACGCCGCTTGCGAATTTCCTTCAGATGCTGGCGATCTTCTTGATCCCCGCTGCGCTCACCTACACGTTCGGCGTGATGGTGGGCAACACGCGCCAAGGTTGGACGCTGTTCGCCACGATGAGCTTGCTGTTTTTCGCGGCGGTGACGGCCGCGTGGGCCGCCGAGCAGTATGGAAATCCCGCGTTCGCGCGCGCCGGTATCGAGTCGCGCATGACGGCGACGCAATCCGGCGGCAACATGGAGGGTAAGGAAACGCGCTTCGGCGTCGCGGCCTCCACGCTGTTCGCGACGGTAACCACCGACGCCAGTTGCGGCGCGGTGAACTCGTCGCACGATAGCTACACGCCGCTCGGCGGTCTCGTGCCGCTCGTGAATATACAGTTGGGTGAAGTGGTATTCGGCGGCGTCGGCGCGGGACTCTACGGAATGCTCGAGTACGCGATCCTCGCCGTCTTCATTGCGGGTCTCATGGTTGGCCGCACACCGGAATATCTCGGCAAGAAGATCGAGCAAAAAGAAGTGAAGATGGTGATGCTGGCGGTACTGGTAGTCGCTGCGAGCATTCTGCTGCCCTCGGGCACAGCGGCGGTGATCAAGTTTGCCAAGGGAAGCTGGATCCATCCGCCTGGCGCGGCCATCGAGGCGCTTGGCAATCCCGGGCCGCATGGCTTGACCGAATTGCTCTACGCGTACACCAGCGCGTCGGGAAACAACGGCAGCGCGTTTGGCGGCATCAGCGCGAACTCGCCGTGGTTCAACATCACCACGGGACTCGCGATGTTGTGCGGACGCTTCCTGATGATCATTCCGCTGCTGGCGGTGGCCGGCAGTCTCGCGCAGAAGAAAAAGATTCCCGTTTCCGCCGGGACGCTGCCCACCGACGGTCCGCTCTTCGTGGTTTTGTTGGCGGGCGTCGTGGTGATTGTCGGGGCGTTGACATTTTTCCCCGCGCTGGCGCTCGGGCCGATTGTGGAGCATTTTCAAATGCTGGGAGGAATGTAGGCGATGTCGATGACCACTGCGCCGCAAGAATCGAACGAAGCCGCGGTGATCTCGGTGCTGCCCTCGCGGCGGCGCCGCTCGCGTCCGCTGTTCGATCCGCCCATCGTACGTCGCGCGATCAGCGATTCCTTCGTGAAGCTGAATCCGCGCACGATGGCCAAGAATCCCGTGATGTTCGTAGTGGAAGTGGGCGCCGCGCTCACCACCATCGCCACCTTGCGCGACTTGTTCCGCGGCGGGGAACCGCTCAGCTTCGGTTTTCAGATCACGCTGTGGCTGTGGTTCACCGTGCTGTTCGCGAATTTCGCCGAAGCGATGGCCGAAGGCCGCGGCAAGGCGCAAGCCGACACCCTGCGCAAGACGCGCACCGAAACGTACGCCAAGCTTTGTTCCGCCACCGGCGTGCAGACGATCCCGGCGACGCAGTTGCGGGCGGGCGATTTGGTGGTTTGCGAACCCAACGACATCATCCCGGGCGACGGCGAAGTAATCGAGGGCATCGCCAGCGTCGACGAATCCGCGATCACCGGAGAGAGCGCGCCGGTGATTCGCGAGTCGGGCGGCGACCGCAGTGCCGTGACCGGCGGCACCAAAGTACTTTCCGATTTCATCAAGATTCGCATCACTTCGAATCCCGGCGAAACGTTTCTTGATCGCATGATCGCCCTGGTGGAAGGCGCGCAGCGTTCCAAGACACCCAACGAAATCGCGTTGAACATTTTGATCGCTGGATTGACGCTGGTGTTCCTGTTTGCGGTGGTCACGCTCGATCCGTTCGCGCGTTACAGCGTGGCGGCGACGGGCGCGGGCCGCGTTCCCAGCATCACCGTGCTGATCTCGCTGTTGGTTTGCTTGATTCCCACCACCATCGGTGGATTGCTTTCCGCCATTGGCATCGCCGGAATGGATCGCGTGATGCAACACAACGTGCTGGCGATGAGCGGAAAGGCCGTGGAAGCGGCCGGCGACGTGAACACGCTCCTGCTCGACAAGACCGGCACGATCACGCTGGGCAATCGCCAAGCCGTGGAGTTCATTCCAGTCGACGGCGTGACGAACGAGGAACTGGCGGAAGCGGCGCAACTCGCGAGTCTCGCGGACGAAACGCCGGAGGGCCGCTCGATTGTGGTGCTGGCGAAAGATCGCTACGAGCTGCGCGGACGCGATCTTTCCTCCACCGACGCGAACTTCATCGCGTTCTCCGCGCAAACGCGCATGAGCGGTGTGGACCTTGACCATCGCTCGGTGCGCAAGGGCGCCACCGAATCGATCATTACGTTCGTGGGCGAGAACGGCGGACGCGTCCCTCCGCAATTGCGCGAAATTTCCGACAAGATCAGCCGCTCGGGCGGGACGCCGTTGGCGGTGGCGGACGGGCAAAAGGTTTTGGGCGTCGTGCACCTAAAGGACGTGGTGAAGGGCGGCATGCGCGAGCGTTTTTCGCAGCTTCGCGAAATGGGCATTCGCACGGTGATGATCACGGGCGACAATCCATTGACCGCCGCGGCGATTGCCTCGGAAGCCGGCGTCGACGATTTCCTTTCGCAGGCCACGCCGAAAGACAAAATGGATTTGATCAAAAAGGAGCAGGCCGGCGGACGCCTGGTTGCGATGACCGGCGACGGCACCAACGACGCGCCCGCTCTCGCGCAAGCCGACGTTGGCGTGGCGATGAACAGCGGCACGATGGCCGCGAAGGAAGCCGGCAACATGGTGGATCTCGATAGCAATCCCACCAAGCTTATCGAGATCGTGGCGATCGGCAAGCAATTGTTGATGACGCGTGGCGCGCTGACCACGTTCTCGATCGCCAACGACGTGGCGAAATACTTTGCCATCCTTCCGGCGATGTTCATGGCCACCTACCCGGCGGTGGCAACCCTCAACGTGATGCATTTGCACTCGAGTCAAAGCGCGGTCCTCGCAGCGGTCATTTTCAATGCGTTGATCATCATTGTGTTGATCCCGCTGGCGCTGCGCGGAATCGCGTATAAGCCCGTCAGCGCGGCGGCGTTGCTGCGCCGGAATTTGCTGCTTTACGGAGTGGGCGGCGTGATTGTGCCGTTCCCGTGCATTTGGGTGATCGACAGGATTCTGGCGGTTACTGGCCTGGCGTAAGGAAATATGGGCAATCAAATTCTTCCCGCGATTCGCATGACCTTGGTGATGACGATTCTCACCGGCTTGATCTATCCCGGCGTGGTGACGGGCATCGTGAAGTTGGTGTTTCCGCATCAAGCGTCAGGCAGCATGGTGGAACTGAACGGAAAGGCCGTCGGCTCGGAGTTGATCGGCCAGAAATTCACGAAGCCCGAGTATTTTCACGGGCGCCCTTCGGGCGCGGGCGACGGATACGACGGAGCAAACTCGGGATCGTCGAATCTCGGGCCGACGAATCCGAAGTTGATCGAACGAATCAAAGCGGACATCGCGGCCTTCCGCAAAGAGAATCCGGAATACACAGGACCGATCCCCGCCGATACGCTGACGCAATCGGCGAGCGGCCTCGATCCGCACATCAGCCCCGCGTCGGCGTACGCGCAAGAAGCGCGCGTGGCCGCGGCGCGTGGCGTTGCGGTGTCGCGCGTACATTCACTGATCGAAGCGGCGGTGGAGCCGCGGACGTTGGGTTTTCTCGGCGAGCCGCGCGTGAATGTCTTGATGTTGAACTTGACGCTGGATCGCGAAATCCCACTGCACCGATAACCGCGCCCGCCTGTGCTATTCTACGTTCATATGGCTCTGGAACTGAGAACGCTCGGTGCAAGCGGAGAGGTCCTGCTTCGGAAGAAGTATGCCGGACGCAAAGTAGCAGTGGACGAGATCGAGTCGGGCGTGTGGATTGTTAAGACGGCGCAGGTAATCCCGGATAATGAACTGTGGTTGCATGAGCCGGCTGTCGCCCGCAAACTCGATCGCGCGATTGCGCGAGCAGAGCGCACCAAGCCCAGGGAGACCAATTGGGAAGAGTTTCAAGCGAAGGTCCAGGCCAAACTCGGGCCGCTACCCCGGCGTCAGCGGCGCAAATAGATGTCGCGCGTCCTGCTAGATCTAAATGGTTCGGGATTTCAGGCGGATCTGTTTGCTTTGGAGCGCGACGAACTGATCGGGGTCGTTGCGACACTTGGGAAGATTCGTCAACTGAATTGGAACCAACTGTATTCCGATCAGGTAGCCCTCCATCCGGATCACGATTCAGCCTACTGATCATCTATGCCGCAAGAACACTGCCGGCCCGATCCCGAAAAGCTCCTCCAGCAGGTAATGGCGCAGGAGCGCCAGACCGACAAGGAGCGCCTGAAAGTGTTTCTCGGCTACGCGTCAGGCGTGGGGAAATCGCTGCGCATGCTCGATGAAGCGCGACGCCGCCGCGAGCGCGGGCAAGATGTGGTCATCGCCGCGATCCAGCAGGATCGCGGAACGCTGGTGAACGCGTTGCTCAACACCATCGAGCAAATCCCCATGAAGATGATCGAGGGAAAAGCGGTGGTCGACGTGGAAGGCGTGATCGCGCGCCACCCAAAGGTTTGCATCATCGACGCGGCGGCGAGCGACAATCCGCCGGGCAGCCGCAATGCGCATCGCTACCAAGACATCACCGAGATCGTCGACAGCGGAATCGCGGTGATCACGTCGCTGAATCTGCAGCACGTCGCGGAGGAAGCGCCGAAGGTCGAGCGGATCACCGGGCGTCACGTTTCCGAAGTCGTGCCGAAATCGTTTTTGTATCTCGCCGACGAAATTGCGGTGGTCGACGTGCCTTCGGAAGCGTTGATGGAGCGCGTCGGGTCGACCTCGGACGATTTGACGTACGCGCGCCGCCTTTCCGAATTGCGCGAGATGACGCTGCTGCTCACCGCGGAAATTGTCGATCGGCAACTGGAAGATTATCTCCACGCCCACGGGATCAACTTGGCGTGGGGCACGCAGGAACGCATCTTGGTTTGCATTTCGCCGCGCGCCGACGCCACGCGGATGCTGGGGAGCGGCCGGCGCAACGCCGATCGCTTCCGCGGTTCGCTGCTCGCGCTGTATGTGCCTGAAGGAAAGTTGCCGGGCGACGCCGAAGCGTCGCTACAGAAAAGTTTGGAAGAAGCGAAGCGTTTGAGCGCGGAAATTCACATCCTCGAAGACGCGGATACCGACGATCCCATAGACGCGATTTTGGAATTTGCGCGCTCGCACAAGATCACGCAGATGTTTGTGGGTCACGGCCAACGCCATTGGCGTCACTTGCTGACCGGCAGTCCTTTGGATCGCCTGATTCGCGGCGCGGAAGGCATCGACATCCGCGTCTTTCCGCACTAAACGCTCACTCCTCACGCAACGCTCTCATCGGATCGACCCGAGACGCGCGTCGTGCCGGACCGTACGAGGCCAGTCCGGTCACCGCGAAAAGCAGCAATGGCACGATCGCGTAGGGAATCCAGTCGCTGGTGGCGCCGGCGACGACGCTCTGTAACAAACTGGCTACCGGCCGCGTTGCAATCGCGCCCAGCATCACACCGAACGCGGCCATCGCGAGTCCTTGACGCAGCACCATCCAAAGCACGTTCGAGCGATCCGCGCCGATCGCCATCCGAATCCCGAACTCGCGCGTCCGTCGGCTCACCGAATAACTCACCAGACCGTAGAGTCCAACCATGGCCAGTGTCAACGCTGTGAGGCCCATGATTCCCACCATGTCCATCACGATTCGGAATTGGCCCACGGCGCCGCTGTCGAAAAAATCTTCCATCGTACGCATGTCGAGGATCGGCATGTTGGGATCGAGGCCGCGAACCACTTGGCGCAGCGGCTCGGCCACACTTGCCGATTCGCCATACGAGGAAGCCACCAGCGTCTGGCTGCGGATCAACCTCTGATGCAAGGAAAAATAGACGAACGCGGCGGGAGGTTCTGAGATCAACACATACTTTGATGTTCGTGCGACGCCGACGACTTGAACCCAAGTTTTTCCGTCGTCCAACAGAAGTCGCTTGCCGATCGCCCCGGTCGGTCCCTCCGACGGCCAGTACGCCGAGGCGAACGCCTCGTTGACAATCGCGACTTTCGGGGCGCCCTCCTTGTCGGTATTTCGAAAGCCGCGCCCGGCGATGATGGGTGTTCCCATCGTGTCGAAGTAGCCCTCGTCCACCGAACTGCAAAGGACTCGGAGGCTGCCTCTGCCTTGCGCGGTCGAGTAGCCTTCCGGAGTCAGATCGGTTCCGGTCATCCGTTGAATAATGGAGAGCGGCACGACTTGCGTTAGGGCCGCCGATTTTACGCCGGGTGCGCGCGAAGCTTGGTCCACCAAGCGGCGATAAAAGTCCCGCGTCTGTTCGTCACTGTAGTTCAAAAGTTTAGGATCGAATCCCATCATCATCAAATGGCTGGTGCGGAATCCCGCTCCGGCCAAAAGTTGCGCGCGAAAACTGCGATAGAGCGTCGCGGCGACCAACAGCAGAACCAGCGAAATCGCCACTTGCCCTATTACCAGCAGATTCCGTCCCCACCAGCGACGGCGTCCAGAGTCGCCCGCGCCGCTTGCTTTGAGCGCTGGAACCAGATCCACCCGCGTACTCTGCAGCGCGGGAGCCAATCCGAAAAGCAACACGCTGGCCGTGGCCGCCGCCAAACTGAACCATAACGCGCGATGGTCGATGTGGAAGTCGGTCATGAACGGTAAATCGGACGGAACTTTCAATTCGCGAATGAAAAGCAAGCTCAGCCACGCCAGCCATAAGCCCGCGGCGCTGCCGGCGAGTCCCAACAACAGACTCTCCGTCAGCAACTGGCGAATCATCCGCACGCGTCCGGCGCCTAACGCCAGACGTACGGCCACTTCCCGCGTGCGGGATCGCGCCCGGCTCAGGAGCAAGTTGGCGACGTTGAAACACGACACGACCAACACCAAGCCGGCCATCAGCATCAGCATGGCCATCAAACCGGATTCGTTGGGGAACATTTCGCGGCGGCGCGCCACTTCGGTCTCGAGAGCGAACGTGCGTCCCGCGTTCGTGTGTGGAAAACTTTGCGCCATGTTTTGTGCGATTCCCGCCAGTTCGGCTTGCGCCTGCGAAACGCTGGCCCCGTTTTTCAGGCGGCCCTTGACGGCAAACGCGCGATAGTCGCGATTTTGCAGCATGTCGTACGGTCCGACCGAGTTCGGCGAGAGCTTCGGAATCATCATCGCCGGCAAGAACATCGCCGACTTCAGATACGAATCGAGGCCCGTGAATGTCGCGGGGGCCACGCCAATGACTGTGAACGCTGTGCCGTTGATGTGGACAATTTGTCCCACCGCCGCGGGATCTGAGTTAAACTCGGCGCGCCAAAAATCGTAACCGAGCACGACCACGGCGTCGCGTTCCACCACTTGATCTTCCTCGGGACGAAAAGCGCGGCCGAGCGCCGGCGCCACACCCATGGCGCGAAAGAGATTTCCCGAGACGATCAGGCCATACTTCACTTTCGGCACGGCGCCGGAAACGCGGCCGAATGACAAGCGGATGTAGGAAACCGCGACGAGGTCGTCGAGATTCTTAGCGGAGTCGCGAATATCAACGTACTCGCGATAAGACATGCCGGCCAACGCATCGGGAGCCGTCCCGCCGCGGCTGACAATGGTGAACACGCCGCCGGGATTCTCGACAGGCAGCGGCCGAAGCAGCAAGGCGTCGACAAAACTGAAGATAGCGGAGTTCGCGCCGGTTCCCAGCGCCAGGGAAAGTACGGCGACCAAAGTGAATCCGGGCGCCTTCACGAACATGCGAAGAGCATACTCAAGGTCGCGCAGCATGACGCATAGGGTATCACTGCTGGGTATCGCTGCGGAGTATCACCGCGGGTATCGCGTTACATCAAGCCAAGCTGCAGTTTCGCCGCTTCCGTCATTTTGTTGGGATTCCACTGCGGCTCCCATACCAGGTCGACGCGCGCGTTCACGACGTGCGGCACTTGGCCGATTTTGAATTGCACTTCGGGAGGCAGGGAACCGGCCACCGGACACATCGGCGACGTCAAGGTCATGCGCACCACGACCTCGGCGGTGGAATCGCCGAGCGGGTCTTTGTCCTTCTCGATCACTTCGATGTCGTAGATCAATCCCAGCTCGTAGATGTTGACGGGGATTTCAGGATCGTAGCAACTCTTCAGCACGCTGACCACGTTGTCGTGCACCGCTTTCATCGCGGACGAGAGCGGCGGACGCGTGCTCGGATCGGATGCCGGCGGCACAACTTTGGCGGCTTCCATCAACGGCCCCACGTTCAACGGCGGATCGACTTCCGGAGGCTTTTCCTCGGACTTTGAATTAAACATTCCGAACAGGTTCATAATTTCCCCTCGGCACTGTGGCCGAAATCGTGACGACCGCGGTGTGCGTCTCGCGCTCGCTCCCCAGCAATTCGTTCAAACTGATCTTCGTCAGCAATTGATCGACGCTCGTTTGCACCGATTTCCAGAGGGAACGAATCGAGCAATCGATCGAGTGCGTGCACATGTGTTCTTCGCCGGCATGGCGGTCGCAAAACTCGGTATCGTAGAGGCGTCCGCCGAGGACCGCTAGCGCTTCGCCCAAATTGATCTCCGCGGGACGGCGCGACAACGCGTAGCCGCCCGATTGTCCGCGCGCGCTCACCACGAAACCACCTTGGCGTAGTACCCGCATAAGTTTCGCGACGTACGCTTCGGAAATTCCTTCGGCGCGCGCGATCTCGGGGATCGTCAAGCTGCCGTCACCGGTTTGTCGGCCGAGGTGCAGCAGGCAACGCAAGCCGTATTCTTCTTGGGAGGTCAATTTCATAACATCACTCGGTTGAAACTTTTTGGCCGCCTTCGAGCGCGGCTTTCATTGTGTGCCATGCGAGACTTGCGCATTTCACGCGCGCCGGGTACTTCGATACACCGGAAAACACCGCCAACTTGCCAAGCTTTGCGGGATCGACGGCCGCGCCCTCGGTCACGAGCTTGTGCACATTGTCGAAAATCGCTTCGGCCTCGGCGCGTGTCTTGCCCTTCAGCGCTTCAGTCAACAGCGACGCCGAGGAGGTGGAAATCGCACAGCCCGCCCCTTGGAAACTCGCGTCGGCCACCTTGTCGCCGTCCATCTTCAGGAAAATCGAGACGCGATCGCCGCACAGCGGATTGTAGCCGTCGGCGTGCAGCGTGGAATCCTCCATCTTTCGGAAATTCCGCGGACGCTTGCTGTGATCGATCACCAGCTCCTGATACAAGCTTTGTAACTCGCTCGACATTTCCGCCATTACGCGAACATCCTTTTGGCTTTCTCGATTCCCGCGGCCAGGGCGTCGATTTCCTCGCGCGTGTTGTAGAACGAAAGCGAGGCGCGCGTGGTCGCCGGGATGCCGTAGAAATCCATCACCGGCTGCGCGCAATGATGGCCCGTGCGCACCGCGATTCCTTCCTGGTCGAGAATCGTCCCGAGATCGTGGGGATGAATTCCTTCAACGACAAACGACAGCACGGCGGCCTTCTCGCGCGCCTGCCCGACGATGCGCAGGCCGGAAATGCGCGAAAGCACTTCGGTGCCGTACTCCAGCAGGTCGTGCTCATGCGCGGCGATCTTAGCGATGCCGATTTGTTGGACGTAATCGACAGCCGCGCCGAGTCCGATGGTTCCCGCGATATTCGGAGTTCCCGCTTCGAACTTGTGCGGCAGCGGCGCATACGTGGTTTTCTCGAACGTGACGGTGCGGATCATGTCGCCCCCGCCTTGATACGGAGGCATGGCCTCGAGCAGGGCGCGCTTGCCGTAAAGAATGCCGATGCCTGTGGGCGCGAAAATCTTGTGGCCGCTCAGCACATAGAAGTCGCAATCGAGATCGCGGACGTCGGCATGAATATGCGGCGCCGCTTGCGCCCCGTCGACGAGCACCGGAATGCCGCGCGCGTGCGCCATCGCGACCATTTGGTTTACGGGATTCACCGTGCCCAGCGCGTTGGAGACGTGCGTGAACGCTGCGATTCGCGTTCGCGGCGTCAGTAGCTTCTCGAATTCGTCGAGCAACAGCTCGCCGCGTTCGTTCATCGGTGCAACGCGCAGATGCGCGCCTTTTTCTTCACACAGAATTTGCCACGGAACGATGTTTGAGTGATGCTCCATCGCCGTGATCAGCACTTCATCGCCGGCGCTGACGTGGCGGCGCCCAAACGTCGCGGCGACCAAGTTGATTCCCTCGGTCGCGCCGCGCACGAAGATGATTTCGCTGGCGTCGGCGGCATTCAGCAAGTGTTGGCACTTCACGCGCGTGGCTTCGTACGCTTCGGTGGCTTGTTCGCTCAAATAGTGAACGCCACGATGGATGTTGGAGCACTCCGCGAGATAAAAGCGGTTCATCGCGCCGATCACCGAAAGCGGTTTCTGACTCGTGGCGGCGTTATCGAGATAAACGAGCGGCTTGCCATGGACCGTTTCCCGTAAGATCGGAAAATCCTCGCGGACCGCCAGCACGTCGAAGCGGCCGGTTCCGGTGAGCGTGCGCGGTTTCGGCGGTTCCGATAGTTCGATCAATGCGGACGCTTTGCTCATAAGCCCTCCCGTGCCGAGTCCTGAGTGCCGAGTCTTGAGTCCAGCTTGGCGCGGACCGCTTTCTCAAGACGCTCCCGTACTTCAGGGGCTTTCATGCGGCCGAGCAATTCGTTGGCAAACGCGAAGGTCAGAAGACCGCGCGCGTCCTCCTCGGGGATGCCGCGCGCGCGCAAGTAAAACAATTGCTCGTCGTCGAGACGCCCGATCGTCGCGCCGTGCGTGCACTTCACGTCGTCGGCCCAGATTTCAAGCTGTGGTTTCGTGTTGATCGTCGCGTCGTCGGAAAGGAGCAAGTTCTTGTTGCTTTGTTTCGCATCGGTCTTCTGCGCGATTTGCCGTACGATGATGCCGCCATTGAACACGGCGGACGATTTGCCGGTCAGGATGCCTTTGTACAACTCGCGGTTGGGGCAATGCGGTTGCGCGTGATCGATGCGCGAGTGATTCGCCACGTGCTGCTCGCCGCCAGTGATGTAGAGTCCGTTCAATTGCGCTTCGGCGCCGGAGCCGTCGAGAATGAAGTGTAGATCGTTGCGAACGAGACGTCCGCCGAGCGACACGGAGTGGTCGTGGACGTTGGAATCGCGCTGCTGCTGCACCGTCAACTGGCCGATGTGGAACGCGGCCGCGTTTTCCTGCTGAATCTTGTAATGCTCCACGATCGCATTCGCCCCGGCGACGATTTCCGTCACCGCATTCGTGAAGGTCGCGGCGTTTCCGGCGTACGTTTCCACTACCGCCGCCTGCGAATTGTCGCCGGCCACCACCAGCACGCGCGCGAACGCGGCGGTGGCGTCACCGGTAGCAATGAAGCACACCGAAATCGGTTCTTCCACAACTACACCGTTTGGAATCGAGATGAAAATGCCGTCTTCGAACTGCGCGGTGTTCTGCGCCACAAACGATTGCCAGTTTTCCTTGTATTCGGCGTGACGCGCCAAATGCTTTTCGACTACTTTGGCCTGTGCGGGATCCCGCAGTGCCGCTTGGATCGTGCCGGCGTAAACGCCCGCGGGCAATCCTTGGGAAGAAGACAGCGACGGAACAAAGTGTCCGTTCACAAAAACGAATCGCGCGGCGTGATCGAAGAAAAAATGCTTAAACTCCGCGGCGTGTGACACGCCATTCGTCGACGCATGAAATGTCGCGCGCGCGATGGGCGCGACGTTGGTGAAGCGCCAATCTTCGAGCTTCGGAGTAGGGAAGCCCGCAGCGTCGAAGCGGCTTTGCGCCCCGGCGCGGATTTCAGTAAGCCAAGTGGGCCAACTCATCGCGATCCCACTCCTTCCGCGGCTTCTTCCAGAATTCCCGCGTAGCCGTCCTTTTCGAGTTCCATCGCCAGCGTTTTGTCGCCGCTCTTGACGATTCTTCCCGCGGAGAGCACGTGCACGAAATCGGGCACGATGTAGTTCAGCAATCGCTGATAATGCGTGACGACAATAATCGCGCGATCTTTGCTGCGCAGTTTGTTCACGCCGTTGGCGACAATCTTCAGGGCGTCGATGTCGAGGCCGGAGTCGGTTTCATCGAGAATGCAGAGTTTCGGCTCGAGCACGGCCATTTGGAAAATCTCGTTGCGCTTTTTCTCGCCGCCCGAGAAGCCTTCGTTTACCGAGCGCGTCATGAGGCTTTCGTCGAGTTCCAGGAGCTTCATCTTGTCGCGAACCAGCGCCAGGAAATCCACGGCGTCGACTTCCGGCTCGCCGCGATGTTTGTGGATTTGATTCACCGCCGAGCGCAGAAAATACGTGTTGCCGACGCCGGGAATTTCCACCGGATACTGAAACGCCAAAAACACGCCTTCGCGCGCGCGATCCTCCGGGGAGAGCGCCAGCAAATCGTGACCGTTGTAGGTCACCGTACCGCCGGTCACTTGGTACGTATCGCGACCCGCCAGCACTTGCGCCAGCGTGCTTTTGCCCGACCCGTTGGGTCCCATGATGGCGTGCACTTCGCCGGCTTTCACCGTGAGGTCGATGCCCCTCAGAATGTCCTTGCCCGCCACGCGGGCTTCCAGATTTCGAATCTCCAACATTTTTGATTTTTGCCCTTTGATTTTTGATTTCGTTTTCTCTATCCAACCGACCCTTCGAGGCTCACCGAAAGCAATTTCTGCGCTTCCACGGCGAACTCCATCGGCAGTTCCTTGAAAACTTGCTTGCAGAATCCGTTCACGATCATCGAGACCGAGTCCTCCATCGACATGCCGCGCTGGCGGCAGTAGAACAACTGGTCCTCGCCGATTTTCGACGTGGATGCCTCATGCTCCACTTGCGCCGACGGATTCTTCACTTCGAGATATGGGAACGTGTGCGCACCGCACTGATCGCCGATGAGCAGGGAATCGCATTGCGAGTAATTGCGCGCGCCCGCCGCGCTCTTCAGCATTTTCACCGCGCCGCGATAGGTGTTCTGTCCGTGTCCGGCGGAAATTCCCTTCGACACGATGGTCGACCGAGTGTTTTTTCCGATGTGGATCATCTTGGTGCCGGTGTCGGCTTGCTGGTAATTGTTCACCGTCGCCACGGAGTAGAATTCGCCGATCGATCCGTCGCCGATCAGCAGGCAGCTTGGATACTTCCAGGTGATCGCCGAGCCGGTTTCCACCTGAGTCCACGAGATTTTCGAGTTGACGCCCGCGCACTTGCCGCGCTTGGTGACAAAATTGTAGATGCCGCCTTTTCCTTCTTTGTCGCCGGGATACCAGTTCTGGATCGTCGAGTACTTGATCTCGGCGTTGTCGTGCGCCACCAGTTCCACTACCGCGGCGTGCAACTGATTGGTGTCGCGCATCGGGGCGGTGCAGCCTTCCAGGTAACTGACCGTCGCGCCGTCGTCGGCGATGATCAACGTGCGCTCGAACTGTCCCGTGTTCATGGCGTTGATCCGGAAGTACGTGGATAGTTCCATCGGACAACGCACGCCCTTCGGGATATAACAGAACGAACCGTCGCTGAACACCGCGGCGTTCAGGGCCGCGAAAAAGTTGTCGGTGTGAGGAACCACCGATCCCAGGTATTTCTTGATGAGCTCGGGATGATTCTGCACCGCTTCAGAAAACGAGCAGAAAATGATGCCCATTTCCGCGAGCTTGGCCTTGAACGTGGTTGCGACCGACACCGAATCGAACACCGCGTCGACGGCGACGCCTGCGAGCAGTTCGCGCTCGCGCAGCGGGATGCCGAGCTTGTCGTAAGTCTTCAGCAACTCGGGATCGACCTCGTCGAGCGACTTGAGTTGCTTCTTCGGCTTCGGCGCCGAATAGTAAATGATGGAGTTGTAATCGATGGGCGGATAGTGAACGTTCGGCCACTTCGGCTCGGTCATGGTCAGCCAATGGCGATACGCCTTCAGCCTCCATTCCAGCATGAACGCCGGCTCCTTTTTCTTCGAGGAAATCAGGCGGATGATGTCTTCGTTCAGGCCGGGAGGCGCGGAATCGGCCTCGATGTCGGTGACAAAGCCGTACTTGTACTCTTGACTAGTAAGCGCCTCGATATCTGTAGCAGGGGTGCCCATACTTCGTTCTCTCCTATTTACTTAGATCAACTAAGTTAGCAAAGCGATACAGAAAAGTCAAGATTCACGTAGATCTTGCGGATGGTTGAAAACAAAGGGCTTGGGATGCTCTGCGGGGGCGGAGAATTTGCAGCGCTGGCCGGAGGAGTCTTGTTCTACAATTGCCTGGACCATGGACGCCCAGCCCATCATCGCGCGGATCGCACGGACGCTGGCCGAACAACGCCTGGAAGCGATTCTGATCGGCAACGCCGCAGCGGCCCTTCAAGGCGCTCCGGTCACCACGATTGACTTCGATTTCATGTTTTGCAAGACCCCGGCCAACATCCGCAAGCTGAAAGCGTTGGCGAAGAGTCTGGGGGCCGTCCTGTTCAAACCGTTCTATCCGGCGTCCGGACTTCATCGCATTTCCCGCGACGAAGATTCCCTGCAACTCGACTTTATGTCGACGGTGGATGGAATAAAATCGTTTGAGAGATTACGGAGCCGGGCCGCGCGCCTCGATTTTGAGGGACACGTCCTGCTGGTCGCCGATCTGGCGGACGTAGTCGCGAGCAAACGGGCAGCGCCGAAAAGAAGAATCACAAGACGTGAGAAACTCCAGGCGCTAAAGGCCGAGAGTGAGCGCGTCCAAAAGGAGCAAATTCGCGCGTGGCAGCGATTGCCGCCGGAACAGCGAACCAATTTTTTGCGAAAGCGAATTGGCCCGCTGTCCTCTTGTTTGTAGTGCTCTTGGGACAGACGAGGACGCCTGTCCTACTTCGGACCGCCAACGACCACGGCGCTACCGCCGGCTCAGTCGGCGTGCGATCCAAAAGAATCCGGTACCGAACAGGAACAACGTGGACGGTTCGGGTGTCGAGGGCGATTGGCTGGTTGGCGTCAGCAGGAAGGCGTCCTCTTGGCCGCTCAAAGTGAGTCCATCTCCGACGATTTGCCCAGAGTCGTTAATACCCTCTGCCTGGTAGAACGTAGTGAAATCGCTGCCCGGACTGTCCACGAAGTCGTTCAAATCGATCATCGATGTGCCGTCGTAAAGAAACGCACCGCCGGAGATCGTGCATGCGGCGTCGACGCATTCGTAGCCTACGACCTCACCAGAGTCGTTCATGCCCTGCCCAACGCTAGCGCTGTTGCCACTGAGCGTGCCCAAATCGATCATGGAGGTTCCGTTGTACAGGAAGGCAGCCTCGGTGCCACTCGGCGTTGTGGACACGCCCGCAACCTCGCCCGAGGCGTTGATAGCATAGCCGATAGCGCCGTACGCTCCACCGAGGTTGCCCAAGTCGACCCAGGAGGTTCCGTTGTAGAGAACCGCGTGATACACGCCGTTCGAAGCCTGCGCGAAGCCCGCGACTTGTCCGGAATCGTTGATGGCTTGGCCACCATTGCGACCGAACCCAGGGAGCGTGCCCAAATTGATCATGGAGGTTCCGTTGTAGAGGTACGCTTGATCCTGCCCGTCTGCAGTTGGCGAGTAACCCGTGACCTCGCCGGAGGCGTTGACGCCATAGGCGCCACTGAAGCTTCCCCCGAGCGTGCCCAAGTCCACGAAGGACGTTCCGTTGTACAGGAACGCGCGGCCCGAACCGCTCGAAAGGGAGTAGCCCGCGATCTCGCCAGAGGCGTTGATGCTATTGGCGGAGCCGCCGCCGAGCGAGCCCAAATCAGTGGTATAGGATCCGTTGTACAGCATCGCGTCGAAGCTGGCCGAGGTCCACGCAACCTCGCCGGACGCGTTGATGGCGGCAAGCGGTCCGTTCGCAGCCGGGCCCAGATCGATCACGGTGAAGGAATTTGCGGCCAAGCGGGTGGCCGCGAGAAGAACTACGATCCAAAACTTCGGTGCTGTTTTCAATGTGTCTCCCTTAGCTTGCAAGCATGAGCGTCACGCGAGAGGACGGCAAGCGGCAAGGCGCGGGAAACATAGAATGTCGCGCTTTGCCGTACCTATGAGAACATCGTGGGCACCGAATGTCTAACAACGGCGATTCCCGCGATTTACTGGAGTCCTGGAAAGAGGTCGCCGCTTACTTGAAGCGTGACGTTCGAACGGTTCAACGCTGGGAAAAGAGTGAGAAGCTGCCTGTGTATCGCCACCGGCACGGAGCACAAGGCACAATTTCCGCTTCGCGTCAGGAACTTGATGCTTGGCTCCTGGAACGCCATCTTGATGTTGGGAAGCTCGAAGAAGAGGCGCTCGAACGAGAAAGGCACGCCGCACAAGAAGCAGCCGCGGCAGCTCTTCATCGAAGACGGCGTATTCGGTTCGCGGCTCCGGTCATCGTGACGGCGGGCCTTCTCATCGGTTTCGCCGGATGGCTGTATCACTCTCAAGGGCTCTCGCTATCGGTGCAAGGCGTGCGACCTCCGGTGCGGGTAGGCCGGTTCTCGGGAATCGCATTCAGCGACCAGGGAAACATCTCCTGGATTCCCTTGGGTGGGACTCCGACCGGGGCCATCCGAACGCCAGATGGAACTGAGATTTACATCTCGAACGTCTATTCCAATTCCATCCTTGTCTTCGACACCAGGAAGAACGCGGTGACTTCAACGATTCTGTTGGAAGGCCCGACCAGTTCACTCGCCGTTTCACCGGATGGGAAGCAAGTCTTCGCCGGATCGAGGAACGCGAACCTATCGGTGATTCAGGTCTCTTCCAAAGCCGTGAGCCGAATCGCGACCAACGGGCCGGTTCACGACATTGTCGTGACTCCCGATGGGAAAAAGGCCTATTTAGCGATGGAATTGTTGGGCCTGAAGCGCCTTTGGTTATCCAGCGGAAAGCTGGAAGACATTCCAACGGTGCGATGTCCTGTGGGTCTGGCGCTCAGCCCCAATGCCACAACGCTGTATGTTAGCTATCAATGTGGAGGTCCCGGTGGAAGATCGGGTCACGATGCGATCGGGATCTTTGACGTAGCGACGGACCGGTATCGCGGCAATATCGCCGGTTTCCCGAACGTCGGTACACAGATCGCCTCGTCAGCCAACGGCGCGTATTTGTGGGTGCCGGGCGCGGACGCCTGTTCCGGCAGCGACTACGACCATGAAGGGTGTCCATCGGTTCCAGGCGGCGTCATTAGCTTATTCAACGCAGCCAGCAACACACTGGTGGGCAAACTAGGAGTAGACAGGCGCTCCGCCCAAGTATCGCTTTTTCCCGACAGTTCCCGCGCGCTGTCGTTTGGCGGTCCGGACTTGACCGTCGTCTCCGCGGCTACGCAAGCCACACAGGAAACGCTGCCGATTGCCGACGTCAGCTCGGTGATTTTCAGTCCGGACAGCCGGCATGCCTACATCACGTCGAAGGAAAGGCATGCCATAGCGGTCCTCGACATCCCTGCCGGCGAGTGCGAACCAATCTCGCTCGGCCTGAGTGGCTTCTGGCCGGGTGATGGTAACGGCAACGATGTCCTCCGTGGGATTAACGCGCAAATGCTTCATGGCGCCACCTTCGCGGCGGGTCGCGTGGGTCAAGCATTCCGGTTCGACGGACTCGGCGCCTACGCGCACGTTGCGGGGCCGGGATCCATCGTGGGAGTGACAACTTCCAATTCCACACAGGATCTGGATCGATCGGAGGAGGTCTTTGCGTTTGGCGCGTGGGTGAAGCTCGCCACACGCGCCAAGCCGGGTGTGATGACGATCGTCGATAAGATGCCTGGAATCGGCGACAACGGAGCAAGACTCATCGTGGATGCCGACGACCACTTCCGATTCTGCTTTCGCGGAACGTCCTCTCAAGAGTGCTTGACGGGCGAGTCCGCGGCGGCGGTCAGCACCACGAGAGTCGTTGCCGGAAAGTGGTTTCATGTCATGGGTGTCAAGTCCCTTGGGAGGATTTCCATCTATGTAAATGGCAATCAGGAAGTGACCGGACCGTCTAGCGCTTCGAGCCGTAAGAAATCGAACGGCGACTTGTATATCGGCGCCAACCCGGTCGATGGCACGTATTTTGCCGGACTGATCGACGAAGTGGTGTTTTATGAACGCGCTCTTTCGGCGAGCGACGTTCGCCAGATCTATCAAGCTGGTAATCTTCGAACGTGTGGTCAGCCGGTTCCACACTAGACAGTCCTCTTGCCTGTAGTGCACTTGGGACAGGCGAGGACGCCTGTCCTACTTCGGACAGTGCGATCCCGTCGCCGGACAGGCGGACAACGCATCCTGAGCAGTTCCCGGGCGAACCCGTGGTCTTGGACGTGCACTGCACACCTCTATGGACACGTTTCGCCAAGACCTGACCTACGCCGTCCGCATGCTCGCGCGACGCCCTGGATTCACGTTCGTCGCCGTCGTCACGCTCGCGCTGGGGATTGCCGCCAACACCGCGATCTTCAGCCTCATCGACGGCGTGTTGTTTCGGCCGCTGCCGTACGCGCAGCCCGATCGCTTGCTGAACCTGTACACGGTCTACCCGAACTCGGACGGGAAGCCCGATATCTTCTCGCCGCCGAACTATCTCGACGTCGCGACGCACTCGCGCACGCTCGCGGCGGTGGGCGCGTCCACCGATTTCAGTTTCACGCTTTCCGGCGACGGCCAAAGCGTTCCGGAATATTTGCCAGGCACGCTGATGACCGCGTCGATGGCGCAAGTGCTGGGCGTTTCGCCGCGCGTGGGCCGCTGGTTCACGGCGGAGGAAGACGATGGCAACGCCGCGGTCGCGGTGATTTCCGATGCGCTGTGGAAGTCGCGCTTCGGCGGCGACGCGCAAGTGCTGGGCCGCGCGCTGCAACTCAATGGACGGGCATTTCAAGTGATCGGCGTGCTGGCACCCGGCGTGGGATATCCGACGCTCGTGCCGCAAATTTACGCGCCGATCAATTTCACGCCGGCGCTGAAGAGCGAATCGAACCGCGGCAACGTCTTCGTGAACGTGGCCGCCCGACTGAAAGACGGCTCGGACCTCCCGGCCGCGCGCGCCGAACTCGAGTCGATGGCCGCGGCGATGTCGGCGCAGTATCCGCTCGACGCGGGAGTCAAGATGGGCGCGATGACGCTGCTCGAAAGCATTGTCGGCAACATGCGCACCACGCTCTTGGTGCTGTGGGCGGCGGTGGGATTTCTCCTGGCGGTGGCATGCGCCAATGTCGCGAACCTTTTGTTGACGCACGCCGCGGGACGCCAGCGCGAGTTCGCACTGCGGCGGTCGCTGGGGGCCACGGGATGGCGTCTCGCGCGCCAATTGTTGACCGAAAGCGTGATGCTCGCGGCGCTCGGCGGCGCGGCGGGGTTGCTTCTCGCCGTGTGGGCCGTCCCGGTGATGTCGGCAAATCTGCCGAAGTCGTTCCCGCATGTTCACGACATCACCATGGACACGCGTGTACTTCTATTCACGCTGGCGGCGTCGTTGGTGACCGGCACATTGTTCGGTCTCGCGCCGGTGCTCGGCGCGATGCGCCGCGACTTGGCGGGTACGCTGCGCGACAGCGAACGCGGCGGGCAGACCGGCGCGCAGAAGCGCTTGGGTCGCGTGCTGGCGGCGGGCGAAGTGGCGGCCGTGCTTGTGCTGCTCACCGGCGCGGGACTCGCGATGCGTAGTTTGCTGGAACTGAGCCGCGTGAATCCCGGATTCCGTGGACCCGGCGTGATTGTGTGGCAATTGTTTCTGCCGTCGACGCGTTATCCGAATCAGGCGGCGCAGCGGGCTTTTTACGATCGCGTAGTCGGTGAGGTGCGATCGCTGCCCGGCGTGAAGTCGGCGGCACTGGCGCAGCCGCTGCCGTTTGGTCCACGCGACATTACTTCGGACGCCAATTTTATGATCGCGGGACAACCTCCGCTTCCGCCGAATCAACGGCCGGTGGGTTTGGTGGCGCGCGTGAGTCCGGAGTATTTTCAAGCGATGAACGTTCCCGTACTGCGCGGACGCGCGTTCACGGCCGACGACGGCCCAACGTCAACCGTTGTGGTCGTGTCGGCGGCGCTGGCCAATACGTATTTTCCGGGGCAGGACGCCGTCGGCCAACATTTGCTGCTCGGCAGTTCGCGGCTCGATGTGCAGATTATCGGCGTGGTCGGCGACGTCACGCATTTGAATTTGCGGAACGCCCCGCGGCCGGAGTTTTATCTCCCGCTGGCGCGATTTACCACCGGCGCCGCAGGACTCGTGGTGCGCACGGTGAGCGATTCGTCCGCCGTTTCGCCGGAAATGATGAACGCGTTGCAACAGCGCGTGTGGCAGATCGATCCCGCGTTGGCGGGCAATCTCGCAGCGCCCATGGAAGAGTTGCTGCACTCGTCGCTGGCGCCCGAACGCAGCCTCGCGGGATTGCTTGGGACCTTTGCAGGTGTGGCCCTGACGCTTGGGCTGATCGGTGTGTACGGCGTGCTTTCGTACGCCGTGCGGCAACGCACGCGCGAAATCGGAATTCGCTTGGCTCTGGGCGCATCGCAAGGCGAGATCCTGCGCATGGTGCTGGGCGAAGCGATGCGACTGGCGGGCGCAGGCGTTGCCGTGGGTGCGGTCGCTGCGGTTGGGCTGTCGCGCTATGTTCAGACGATATTGTTCAACGTGAAGGCGCTCGATTTCACGACCTTCGCGATTGTGGCGTTGACGCTGCCTCTGGCAGCGATGGCCGCGGCGTATGTTCCGGCGCGCCGCGCGGCGCACGTGGATCCGGCGCAATCGTTGCGCGCGGAATAAATTTGGAGTGCGGCGACTTGTCGCCGCTTTCGACGCGCGAGGCTTGACTCGCGCGCCCGTTTTTAACTACGTGTATCGCGGCCCGCGCCAAGCCGCGGGCTAACAAAGCGGCGACAAGTCGCCGCACTCCAAATTACTTCACCGGATTACCATCGGCGTCGATCTTGTGGATCTCGCCGATGTTCAATTGCCGGATGCCCGCTTCGACCTTCGACATGTCGCCGACCACGACGTAGACCAAGTGGCCCGGCTGGATGAGCCGCTTCGCCAGTGCATTCGCTGTTTCCGGCGTCAGCGCCATCGCCTTCTGCGTGTACGTGTTGTAGTAATCCTCGGGCAGATTGAACGAAAGGATCGTCGTATACGCTTGCGCCAGTTGTCCGCTGGACTCGAAATTACCGGGCAGGCTCAGCGTGTCATTCGACTGGGTGTTCTTGAGCTCTTCAGCCGTGATCGGCTTCGCGCCGGCGATTCCCTTGTACTCTTTCACGACTTCGGCCAGCGATTCCGCCGTCTTATCGGTCTGCACCGGCGAGAGACTGAAGTAGGGACGCTGGCCGCGCGCACTCAACAGCACGGACTGCGCGCCGTACGACCAGTGTTTGTCCTCGCGCAAATTCATATTGAGCCGGGCACTGAACGTTCCGCCGAAAATGTCGTTGACGATTTGGATCGCCACCGCATCGGGACTGTTTCGCGGCGGGGCGAGCTGTGCGGCGAAAATCACGCTCTGCGCCGAGCCGGGGCGATCGATCAAGTACACAACGTCATTCGCCGGCTCCGGCACTTCCGGTACGTTCTTCTTCGGCGCTTCGCCGGACTTCCATCCCGCGAAGAGGGCTTCGAGTTGCGGCTTGATTTCACTTAACGTCGTGTCGCCGACCACCAGCAGCGTCGTGTTGTTAGGCTTGAACCACTCGGAGTGGAACTTCGCGAGGTCGGCGCGCGTCATGTTTTTCACGCTGTCTTCGGTGCCCGATCCGGTGAAGGAATTCGCGTACGGGTGTCCCTTGCCGTAGAGCAGAGCAGGAAGCACGCGCTGCGCCATCGCATTCGGATTCAGTTTTTCGCGCTGAATCGCGGCGATCCGATCCTTTTGCAGGCGGTCAAAATCCTTCTGCGGGAACGCCGGATGCAACAGCAAATCGGCGTAAACCGCCAGCGACTGTTTCATCGTGGCTTTCAGCGTATTGAGCGTCACGTTGGCCGTATCCAGGCTGTTTGAATGTATAAGTACGCAAACTCGAGGAGCCTCCAGGGTTTACAAAGAGCTGAACTCAGCGGGACGCTGATTCAGAAACAAACTCAAGGAGGCTCCTC
>JAJPHL010000023.1 GCA_021325275.1 Terriglobia bacterium
AGCCTCCTTGAGTTTGTTTCTGAATCAGCGTCCCGCTGAGTTCAGCTCTTTGTAAACCCTGGAGGCTCCTCGAGTTTGCGTACTTATACATTCAAACAGCCTGATCTGCATATGCCTCTGGGAAAGGGAACCATAAATCAAGGCGATCTCTCGCACTGCGGTTTTTTTTGTCCGTTGAATCAGACGCTTAGTCTTCGCGGAGACCGAACACGATACAGCACTGTGTCACAATGGTTTTGATGCGCGGCACCGTCACAGAAGAAGTAAGCTCCGCTGAAAAAGTAAAATTACAAAACGAACCTACCGAGGACCTAACTGGAATCGGTGCAATGCGTTAGGGGAGCGCGAGGCGACGGGACAACCTGGAGTGGGTAGCTGCTTCTCCTGACATAGCCGACGATATCATTCGGGCGCGCCTAAAAGCGTTTGCACGTCTCTGGACGCGTGGAGGATTCGAAGCATTTGCAGCGGACTGCTGCCGGAGCGGTAGATGATCAGATACGGATGCACGAGATAGAAGCATGTCTCTTTATCCGCTTATCCGCGAGATCTTCGCGGTAATGCCCGATTCCAGGACGCGTTGCAATTCTACGAATCGCCGTTTCAATCGCCGCCAGGAGCCGATCGGCCTTGCGGATGTTCTCGACGGCCACGTACTCCCAAATGTCATTGGCATCTTGCTCTGCTCGCGGCGTGAGTTTGTAGACCTCATGGCGAGCCGCGTATCACGATGTTCGCGAGCGCTTTCGTTGCTGGGTCCGCTTTCTGTGCGCGCTCTTGCGGCGGATGGCGGCAAACACCGCCGGCCCGTCGACCAACTCGCCTCGGTTCGCCTGGCTGCTACCCATGGCGATTGCGCGCCGAAGCCCTTCGACCGCCGAGCGCTTCAGGTCTTCCTGGTTCTTCAAGAGTCGCAGCCCTTCCCTCAGGATTTCGCTTTGCGACTGATACAGACCGGTCTTGAGCATTTCCGCTACAAAGCGATCGAGCGTCGAACCGAGATTCACATTCATACGGTGAATCTACCGTGGTTGACAATTATGGTTAACAATTGTTGTCAACTGCTGACAATGGCGCTCGCAGCGCCGGTAGGATCCTAATCTGCAGGCGCCGGCGGCGTTGTCAGAACCATTTGCGGTAGCGAATGGGTTCGCTGGCGTCGGCCCACCGCAGACGACTCCCGTCGAACGCGGTATGGTCCGATTTTGCGTCGAGTAGAACCGTCGGTGCTTGGCGGAAGGGCGAGCGAGCCCATTCGCTACCGCGAATGGTTCTGACAACGGCAACAGCGCGCAAATTTAGGACATGACCAAACAAATGGCAGTTTCTCAACGCGCTGGGACACTGGCGTACTTGCCGGACTTCGCGTACAGAAAATCGCCGCCCTCGCCGGGGTCGTTGGGATTTTTCAGCACGTAGTAGAGCATCGTGACAGGCGCAAAGCACTGGCGGTAGATGAGGGCCGAGCCGGCGCCGTGACCCGGCTGCACCACGTTGATACTGAGGTTGAAATAGGCGGGCGGATTATCGATTCGCACCATGTCGTTGCGGATCTGGCTCGAGATCTCGTGCAGGCCGCCGCCGGAAAACGTCGCGGTGCCGTCGTTGCCCACGCCAAAGCTGTACGCTGGCGGCGAGTCGATGTTGTAAGTCGTGTCGATGGCGATCTGCCACCGGCGCGTGACGGCGGCCATGGTTTTGGCGGCGACGACTCGGACCACGATGGAGCAAGAGTTTTTCGAGCCGGGGCCCAAGATCGCGCTCACGAAATTGTCACCGCTGTCGCCGGTTTCGGCGGCGATCACTTGGGCGGGTGTGAGTGGAGGCTTCACCGACGCGCATCCCGCCGGCAGCGCGAAAAGCGAAACAGGTGGCGGCGTGAAAGAAACTTTGCGGATGTCGACCAGAGTCATCGGAGCGGCGCCCGCGGCACTCATCGTCGCGCGGATCACCAAGCCGTCCTTTTCGTCGAACCAAGCTTTGACACTGGTCCCCTGGGTGACGCCGGCATAAACCTTGGTGGCGATTCCGTTCAGAGTCTCCGCACCGGCGGGCTTCAAATCTCCCTTGGCGATGCTCGCGGAAAGTTCGGCCGTCATGGCGAAGGGATTGCCCCAGTCACCGGAAAATGTGCCGGCACTGCAGGAGGCAGGCGTGACCGCAGGATCCGTCGCTGGGTTCCAGGAAAAAGAAGTCATCGCCTTCAGGTCGTACAGCGTCAGCGAACGGCTGGCCGCCGTGCCGTCGGGCTTCGCGGGACGGTTTATTTCGGTCAGCGCCATGGAGCCGCTGCGATACACGGTCATCGTCCCTGGATCGGAACCCGGCAGCGCGGAGGTGATCGTGTAAGCAGTCGGCGGAGGGGTCTGCGCCAGCAAGAGCGAGGTGAAGGCCAGGATTCCGAAAGTACTCAGCATTCTTGCAGAGAGCATTCTTGTCGAGAGCATTATGAAAATCCTCAGGCGAAATCTTTTTCGAGCGTTACTTCGCGTGTGCGGCACAATTCGGATCGGCAATTTCCACGCGACGATTCTTCGCGCGGCCGACGTCGGTGGCGTTTTCTGCGATCGGCTTGGTCTTGCCAAAGCCTTTGTCGGTCAGGCGGTCGCCGGCGATCGCATGCTGCGTGAGCCAAGCGACAATCGCCTTGGCGCGCGCTTCCGACAGCGTCTGGTTGTAGGCATCGCCGCCCACATTGTCGGTGTGTCCCTGAATCTCGATCTTCTGCGTGGGATTCTTTTGCAACAGATCCAGAATCTGCTGCAACACCGGATCGCTGGCGGGTTGCAGCGTCGACTTGTTGAAGTCGAACAGGACCCCATAGATGGCGACATGGCAGTTGGTCTTCAAATCGCTGCACATGCCTTTGTTGACGGCCCCGGCGTCGGCGACACGAATGTCGTAGGTGTCATTCTTGTGCAGATACGCCCAAAGATTACGGCCATTCCCAGTGAAATGCGCCGAGATGGCGACATCTGCGCCCATGCTTTCATTGACGATGGTCCAGCCCGCCGCGGTCAGGGCGTCGTGATACGCGATGCGGAAGAGCGAATTCGAGAGTCCATCGGGCGGTGGGTAGTAGGCCTTGATGATCGAGCCGGAAGCAACGAGCTCGGGTTCACTTGCGCCCTTGATCGAAACATTGAAGGGCGCGGTGTCCGGTGCGCTGCTTCTGAATTTGGAACCCGGCAAGGGGCCCAGCCAGGGAAAATCGCCCGCGGCAGGGTTCACCGGTTCGGGAGTTGCGGCGGGAGCCTTGAGCGCGAACTGGAAAGGCATGGGAGCGATCTCAACGATCTCGACGGAGGCGCGTTCCGGCTCGCCGGGGCTGGCATCGGCCCATGCCTCGACTCCGTCTTTCTGGTAGTGAAGCAACATTTGGATTCCGCCCCCTGACCACTCATGCACGGCGGTCCATCCGTTGGCGAGGAAGGCCGGCTTGACAATCGCCCAAATGGCGTCTGCCGTCTTGGCGCCGGTAACGATGACGGGAAACTGCCAATGTTTTCCGCGCGCCACCTTGCCGACGCCGCCCATTCCGCGATTCCCCTGCGGGACCTGCAATTCGGTCCAGGGTTCGTAGGTGATGCGGTACGGCTTGCCAATCTTATTCAGGAAGGTGAGCTCGGCCGGGAGCGGCGGCTCCTGCGCCAGGAGCGGAAGAGTGGTGAAGGCAAGCAATGCGGGAATGGCCGCGAAACGCAAGGGGAACGCGACTGCCCCAAAAAGCGTACCAACAAGTGGGCGCATATTTGCCTAGTGACGCTGGCAGCGTATCATACAATTCCTCCCGACTTGCCAGGCCTGCACAAGCTGGTAGTGTCCTAATGGTGCGTTGGTCTACGGGAGAGTCGCCAGCCCCGAAGGGCGATTCATTTCAGCCCAGGCTGAGCCGGAGCGTTTCTTGCTCCGGCGTAGGCCTGGGACCCATGTGTGAAGGAAAGAGCCCTGAAAGGGCGATCCAAGAAATTTCGATTCGCGATCGCCCGTGATTTCTTAGGCCGCACCTTCAGTGCTCGGTCACATTTTCGTTTCCTAACAGAGCAACGCCCTCTTAGGACACCACTCACGAGCTGCTGCATCAGCATCTCAGCCCGGCATGTGGTATACTTGAGTCTGCCTTTGAAGAAGTCGCCGCGGTTGCGGCAGTTCCCTCCGATTCGACTCCCTCAAATCGCTAGTCCAATACGAATGCCAGTGCCGCAAACGAGCATTGGCGCAGGGAGAGGTCCCACTCACTATGCCAAGAATTTTTGTCGGAAACATGAGTTTCCAAACTTCGGAAGAAGATTTGAGCGCGTTGTTCCAACCGTACGGAAAAGTCGCCTCGGTTAGCATCCCCACCGACCGCGATACGGGCCGCGCGCGCGGATTCGCCTTCGTCGATATGGAAGATCCGAAGGAAGCGCTCGACGCGATGTCGGCGTTGAATGGAAAAGAAGTTAACGGCCGTCAATTGCGCGTCAATGAGGCGCAAGCGAAGACCGAACGTGGCGGTGGTGGCGGAAATCGCGGCGGCGGCGGTGGACGCGGCGGTCGTGGCGGCGGTGGCGGCGGATTTCGCAATCGCTACTAAGCTCAGCTTTTGACAAACGGCGCCGGCGCCGGGAGACTTCATGGCTAGACGATCCAAAGCGACCGCCGAGAAACGGCGCAAGGAAATGGCGCGCAAAGAAAAACAGCGCGCCAAATTCGAGCGCCGCGCCCAACGAAAATTGGGTGACGGCACGCCAATTTCGGCGGACGGGTCAGCGGAAGGATTCTTGTCCGACGGATTCGGGCCTGAAGCAGGCGCGCCTGAAGCAGGCGTACTCGACGCCGGCATGCCGGAAGCAAGTGTGGAAGGCGGCCAATGACGCAGGACCAAGTGCGGTACGTTGGATTCTCTGTCGCGGCGGGCGCCCGGCACTATCAATTTGAAGTGCAGGCGAAAGATGCGGAGCGGATCATCCGCGTGTTTACGTTGTCGGTGGCCGCGCTACACTTTTCTTCCGGCAAGATCCGTTTTCAGCAGGGGCCCGACATTGCCTGCCGGAAACTGCACACCATGCTGGCGCTGGAAGGATCGGGCGAACCGCTGGCGCTGCTTCAAAGCCTCTCCGATTCCGACATCGCGGAGTACGCCTCGCACGCTTCCCCTCCCCCTAAGCATTGGAGCGCCCCTCGAGGCGCGTCCCAAACCTAACTTCGTTTTTCTCCGTGCCCGCGTGCTATGCCGGGCCACAACTCCTGGACCACAACAGTTGGACTAAGATAGCCGCATGCGCTATCTTGCGTTTGCTCTAACGCTCGCGGCTTCCCTGCACGCGCCGTTGCCCGCTTCGCGGCCCGCACTGAACGATAAACCTGTAAGAGTAGAAGGCGGTCTCGTCTCAGGCGCTCCCGGGAAAGACGCATCCATCATCGTCTTCAAGGGCATTCCATTCGCTGCACCTCCTGTCGGCGACCTCCGATGGCGCGAACCTAAGCCGGTAGTTCCGTGGCAAGGGACGCGCAAAGCCACCGAGTTCGGCGCGAGTTGCATGCAGAATATCGTCGACGTGCTCCCGCCGTGGACCCACGAGTTCATGACGCACACGGCCGTGAGCGAGGATTGCCTGTTCCTCAACGTTTGGACTCCCGCGAAGGCCGCGGGCGAGAAGCGCCCGGTCTATGTGTACATCTATGGCGGCGCGAACACATCGGGATCGGGCGCCGTGCCGATCTACGACGGCGAGGGCCTCGCGAAAAAGGGCATCGTGGCGGTGACGATGAACTATCGCGTGGGAATCTTCGGATTCTTCACGCATCCCGAGTTGTCCGCCGAGTCAGAGCATCATGTGTCGGGCAACTACGCGTTGCTCGATTTGATCGCCGGACTAAAGTGGGTCCACAACAACATCGCGGCGTTCGGCGGCGATCCCGGACGTGTCGTGATTGGTGGACAATCGGCCGGTTCGTGGAATGTGCATAGCTTGATCGCCTCGCCGCTTGCGAAAGGATTGTTTCACGCCGCGATCGCCCAGAGCGGGTCGAGCGTCAGCCAGTCGTCGCGCACACTGGCGGAGCAGGAACAGGCCGGCGTGAAATTCGCGGAATCGAAAGGCGCGCACTCGCTCGCCGACTTGCGCAAGATGTCCTATCAGGATCTGGCGACTCGTTCCGCGGGCGCGACGGGCGTAGCTCAGGTGCGCTTTCCCGCGGCAACTGTCGTCGATGGATATGTGCAGCCGGCGTTCCCCGCATTCGTCAGCGACGTGCCCACGTTGACCGGGTCCAACAAAGATGAAAGCGGCGCGAGCCCACATCCTTCGATCACGGAGGAAGCATATGCGCGCCAGGCACAGCGGTATGGTCCGATGGCGGCGGACTACGTAAGGCTGTATCCGCTGGCTGCTTCGAATGAAGGCGCACGGGACGCCGCGCGGATGTCCACTTACGTGTGGGCCGTGAATCGGGCGAAGGTCGCGAAGACGAAAGTGTTCACCTATTACTGGGACCACACGCTGCCGGGTCCGGAGTCGGACAAGTACGGCGCATTCCACAGCTCGGAAATCGGATACGTGATGAACACGCTGGACACGGCGGATCGTCCATTCACCGCGGAAGACCGGAAGATTGCGGAAATGATGTCGAACTACTGGGCGAACTTCATCCGCACCGGCGATCCCAATGGTCCCGGCCTGCCGAAGTGGCCGAGCGTCCAGGAACAGCCGGGGATGACGATGGAATTGGGCGACAACACCGCCGTCATTCCGGCGGCCGCGGACCCGGCCAAGGTCGCCTTCTTTCAGAAGGCGTTTTCGCAATTCTGAGGTAATCGCGAAACATCCGAGAACGAGATGACAATTAAATACGCATTGACCAGAACGGAAATCGTGCGGTCTTACTTTCGAAGTCTGGGCTCGTCTCGAAAGTTCCTCGTGATGATCTTGATCTACTCGGCGATCCCGGCCTTGGTCGCACTAGTTCTGAGCGGTGCATTCTCGCGTCGTCTTCAGGTTCATGATCTTATTGTCGCCGTAGCTTGGATGACCGGAGCGTTCGCCTTCCTGCCGATTTGGTTATTCCTCCGCGGCAAGACATCCGAACGAACGCTCACGGTGTCCCCAGACGGGATTTCAACGCAGATCGGCTCGCTGAAGGGCGACGTGCCTTGGAATAAGGTAAAGCTAGTCGCGGACGCGGGCAATCATGTTCTCATCGTGGGAGTAACGGGCAATTCGTTCTTCATACCAGGGCGGGCGTTTCAGGGACCTGAGCAGAAGACACAGTTCATTAAACAGATCACGTCTTGGCGAAGCGGAGCACAGTAAGCTCTCCGCCTTTCGAACCTAAGTGCTGTAATGTAGAAGGCATGCGCGGACCCTTGATTGTCGTGCTGGCCGTTGCGCCATTGTGCGTGCATGCGCAAGCGCCCGACACTGCTCCAAACTATGCCCGCGACATTCAACCGATCTTTGCGAAGAATTGCTACGCGTGTCACGGCGAGAAAATGCAGAGCGGCGGGCTGCGTCTCGATCAGAAGCAGAGTGTGATCGCGAAAATCGTGCCGGGCAAGCACGACGACAGCGAATTGTACCGGCGCGTCTCCGGCCACACCGATAAAGCACGCATGCCGATGGGCGGACGCCTCTCCGATGCCGAGATCGCCGCAATCGCGCAATGGATCGACGCCACGCCAAAGACAAAGCATTGGGCGTTTGTTCCGCCGGTGCGTCCCGTGTTTCCGCTGGTGACAAACACCAAATGGTCTCGCAATCCCATTGACCGTTTCGTTCTTGCAAAGCTCGAATCGGAAGGTCTGAAGCCGTCACCCGAAGCCAACCGCGCCACGCTGCTGCGACGCCTCTCGCTCGATTTGATCGGGCTTCCGCCGACACCCGCCGAAGTCGACGCGTTTGTGAACGATCGCAGCGCGAGCGCCTACGAAAAGCAAGTCGATCGCCTGCTGGCGTCGTTGCACTACGGCGAACGATGGGCGCGGCCGTGGCTCGACGGCGCGCGTTACGCCGATTCTGACGGCTACGAGAAAGATCAGCCGCGCTTCGTGTGGTTCTATCGCGACTGGGTGATCAACGCGCTCAACAAGAATCTTCCGTATAACGAATTCGTGATCGACCAAATTGCCGGCGACCTGTTGCCCAACGCCACGCAGGACCAAAAAGTCGCCACGGGATTTCTGCGCAACTCCATGATCAACGAAGAAGGCGGCGTCGACCCCGAGCAATTCCGCATGGAAGCGATGTTCGATCGCATGGACGCCATCGGCAAGGGCGTTCTCGGCGTCACGATTCAGTGCGCGCAGTGTCACAACCACAAGTACGATCCGCTGACGCAGGAAGAGTACTACCGGATGTTCGCGTTCCTCAACAACTCGAACGAATCGAACATCGCGGTGTATTCGCCCGATCAACAGATGAGGATCGCCGCCATTCTGCGGCGCACGCGGGACATCGAAGGCGCGCTGCAGCGACGGACTCCCGATTGGCGAACCCGGATGGCGAAATGGGAGGAGAGCGTCGCGCACGATCAGCCGGATTGGGTTGTGGTGCGGCCGGAGGTCGATGACCTTTCGACAGACGGATCGCGCTACATTCCGCAAGACGACGGATCACTGTTGGCGCAAGGCTACGCGCCGGTGAAGCTCACGGTGAAGCTCATCGTGAAAACGTCGATGAAAGATATTCGCGCGTTTCGATTGGAACTGATGAACGATCCGAATCTGCCGCTCGGCGGTCCCGGACGCTCGATCAAAGGCACCGGCGCGCTGACGGAATTCACGGTCGAGGCCGGAGCGGCGGGATCGGCCGAGAAGCCGGCGAAAGTCAGGATCGATCACGCAACGGCGGACATCAATCTCCCGGCGAAACCGCTGGAATCACGCTTCTACGACAAGTCGGATAAACAGCGCCTGGTGGGACCGATCGAATTCGCCATCGACGGAAAAGATGAAACGGCGTGGAACATTGACGCGGGTCCCGGCCTGCGAAATTCGCCGCGCAAGGCCGTGTTCAACGCCGCGAAACCGATTTCGAACTCCGGCGACACCGTGTTGATCTTCTCCATCGGACAGAGAGCCGGCGGATGGAACGCCAACGACAATCAGAACAACAATCTGGGACGCATTCGGCTTTCCATCACCAACGCCGAGAACGCCGTGGCCGATCCCTTGCCCGCCGGCGTCCGCGCGATCCTCGGAATCCCGCGCGACAAACGCAACGCGCTTCAAGAAGCGAAAGTTTTCAGTTACTGGCGTACGACGGTCCCCGAGTGGAAAAACGAAAACGACGCGATCGTGGCGCTGTGGCGCGAATATCCGGAAGGGTCTTCGCAATTGGTGTTGGATGAACGGGGCCAACTTCGTCCCACGCATCAACTGGTGCGCGGCGATTTCTTGACTCCGGGAAAAGAAGTCGCACCCGGCGTTCCGTCGTTCTTGAACTCGTTGCCGGCGGACGCGGCGGCGAATCGCCTAACATTCGCGAAGTGGCTGGTGTCGCGCGACTCGCCGACCACCGCGCGCGCGTTCGTGAATCGCTTGTGGTTGCAATACTTCGGCACGGGAATTGTCGAAACGGCCGAGGACTTCGGCACGCAGAGCTCGCCGCCATCGCATCCGGAATTGCTCGACTGGCTGGCGGTCGAGTTCATGGACCGCAAGTGGGACATCAAAGCGATGCAGCGGCTGATCGTCACGGCGGCAACGTATCGTCAATCGTCGAACGTAACGCCCGAGTTGCTGGCGAAAGATCCGTACAACCGCTTGCTGGCGCGTGGTCCGCGCTTCCGCGTGGACGCCGAAATTGTGCGCGACATCGCGCTGGAGGCAAGCGGCTTGCTCGACGAAAAAGTCGGAGGCCCCAGCGTTCATCCGCCGGCGCCGGCATTCTTGTTTTTGCCCCCGGCGAGTTTTGGGACGAAAAACTGGACGACCGAGCAGGGCTCCGCGAAATATCGCCGTGCCTTGTACACGTTCCGGTTCCGCACGTCGCCGTATCCCGCGCTGCAAACGTTCGACTCGCCCAACGGAGAAAGCTCGTGCGTGCGTCGGGCTCGTTCGAACACTCCGCTGCAAGCGTTGACCACTTTGAATGAGCCATTGTTTCTCGATGCGGCGCGCGCGTTAGCGGTGGCGACGATCGAAAACGGCGGACCCACGGATCGCCAAAAATTGAATTACGCGGCGCGGCGTGTGCTGTCGCGCAGGCCGTCGGAGGAAGAAGCCGCAGTGTTGCTCGGCCTGCTGAAAAAAGAGCAGCAACGTTTTAGCGAATCCGGCGACGGCGCCGCGGCGTTCCAGCCCGCCGTCTTGAGAGACGCGACGCCCGCGCAAGCCGCTGCTTGGACCACCGTGGCGCGCGTGCTGTTGAATCTCGACGAGGCGATCACGAAGGAGTAAAGGGCATGAACAACATCGGCCGCCGTTGGTTCCTCGAACAATGCGGGGTGGGTCTCGGCAGCGTCGCGCTGCGTACGCTGCTCGCCGACTCGCTTCATGCGGCGACAACCGATCCTCTCGCGCCGAAATCGCCGCATTTCCCCGCGAAAGCGAAGAACGTGATCTTTTTGTTCATGGCCGGCGCGCCGAGTCATTTGGAATTGTTCGACAACAAACCGGTGCTGCGGAAATTCGACGGCACGCTGCCTCCACCGGAATTGCTGAAGGGCTATCGCGCGGCGTTCATCAATCCCAACTCGAAACTTCTTGGACCGAAGTTCGAATTTGCACGCTACGGAAAATCCGGCGCGGAACTCACGCCGCTGTTGCCGCATCTTTCCGAAATCGTCGACGACGTCGCGATCGTGAAAGGGATGGTCACCGACGCTTTCAATCACGCGCCGGGCCAGCTTTTGATGAACACGGGCACCATGCAGTTCGGACGTCCGAGCATGGGCGCGTGGGTGACGTATGGACTCGGCAGCGAGTCGCGCGACTTACCGGCGTTCGTCGTTTTCAGCTCCGGCAAGAAAGGCCCGAGCGGCGGCTGCTCCTGCTGGGGTAGCGGTTTTCTGCCGACGGTTTACCAAGGCGTGGAGTTCCGCACGTCCGGCGATCCGGTGCTCTATTTGTCGAATCCTCCGGGAGCGAATACGGATGTCCAGCGCGATTCACTCGATGCAATGAAGCGTTTGAACGAAATGCATCTCACGTCGACCGGCGATCCCGAGATTGCCACGCGCATCAACTCGTACGAAATGGCGTTTCGCATGCAATCGAGCGCGCCGGAGTTGATGGACCTTTCCAAGGAATCAAAGGCCACGCTCGATATGTACGGCGCCGAGCCGGGCAAGCCGTCGTTTGCGAACAACTGTTTGCTCGCTCGCCGAATGGTGGAGCGTGGCGTGGGTTCGTGCAGCTTTATCACGAAGCGTGGGATCAGCACTCGGCGTTGGTGAAAGACATCAGCGCCAATTGCAAGGACACCGACCAAGCGAGTGCCGCACTGGTGAAAGACTTGAAGCAACGCGGATTGCTCGACTCCACGCTCGTCGTTTGGGGCGGCGAATTTGGACGCACGCCCATGATGCAAGGCGGCTCCGATGGCCGCGATCATCATCCCAACGCGTTCACCATGTGGATGGCGGGCGGCGGCGTGAAACCGGGCATTACGCTGGGCGAAAGCGACGATCTCGGATTCAACGTCGTAAAAGACAAAGTACACGTGCACGACTTGCACGCGACTATGCTGCACTTGCTGGGATTCGATCACACGCGGCTGACATACAAATTCCAAGGACGGCCGTTCCGCCTGACCGACGTTCACGGAACAGTCGTGGAGAAACTACTGGCATGAACACATCCACCGGCGGAAAAGCCGTCTCGGAGCTGATCGAAGAGAAAATCAGCGGCCTTGGCGATTGGCGCGGCAAAACGCTCGCGGAAGCGCGCAAGATCATCCGCGCGGCCGATCCGAAAATTGTCGAGGAATGGAAATGGGGAATTCCGGTTTGGTCGCGCGAGGGAATCATCACCACGGGCGAGACCTACAAGAAAGTCGTGAAGTTGACCTTTGCCAAAGGCGCCGCGCTGCGCGATCCATCGGGATTATTCAACTCGAGCATGGGCGGCAACATTCGGCGCGCGATCGATATTCACGAAGGCGAAAAAATCAACGCGGCGGCGTTGAAGGATTTGGTCCGTGAGGCGATCGCGCTGAATCTCGACGTGAAGACCACGGCGAAGGCCAAACGGGCGAAGCGTTAGACGGCGTTTTCTCCAGCGTCGCGCGGCTTTCCAAAGCAAATCACGTATCCGCTGTTGTCGAGAATTTCGAAGGCTCGCAAGCCGTCGCTGGTGTCCGCCAGTTCCTTGTGGATCGGAACGGTCTTGCCGGTGTACTCCGCATACAGCGCGTCGGGATCGGGAGTATTGACGTAGGCATCCCACCGCGCCCATTCGTGGCGCGTGTGATTCGGCTGCGGATGAATCTCGGGCGTGATCGCCTTCAGGAACAGCATGGCGGCATCGCGCTCCACCATTCCCCAGTAATCGTCCGAAGTTCCGTCGCCGCCGCCGGTGGCCGTTACTTGGAATCCCAGTTTCGCGCGGTAAAACTCGATACTCTTTTGCAGATCGTCAACGATGAAGAAAGGCGCCATACAGTTGAGTCTGGCCTCGGTGCTCATGCTTGCATCCTACCACCGGCCCCATCGGTAAAAATCCTGCTTTTGAATGCGGAAAAATACCCCTCGCGATTGCCCGGCGAAGCGCGGCATACTGGAATCAGCGCTCCTTCGTTCCACGACGCAAGTGAATCCAAACCAACTTCTGGAGGAGCAATGTCCCGCAAACTATTTCGCACAGCGATTCTCACGGCCGCGTTGGTTCTCTGCGCCAGTTTCATTGGCGGCGCCTCCGCTGACGATAAAACCTGGACCGGCACCATCAGCGACAGCAAATGTGGCGCGAAACACATGACCACCGCTGAACACCCCGGCGAAAAAATGCCCGCCGCCGAGTGCGCGGCCGCATGCGTGAAGGGCGGCGCTAAGTACGTGTTTGTGGCCGGCGAAAAAGTCTACGCCATCGACAATCAGGACTTCGGCGAGCTGGCCGCCAACATCGGCCGCTCAGTGAAACTGAGCGGAACCATGAACGGCGACACGATCACCGTAACGAAGGTCGAGCCGGGCGGCGATTCCCAACACTGATGGATTGAAACTCGAAGCGCGCCGTTTATTTCCCGGACGGCGCGCCGAGCGGAACGTCGAGCGATCCCGTGGCGCCGGTGGCGACGTCGCGCACGACCACTCGGGCGCGTGCCGCGGTGGTGCACGCGGGAACGCCCGCTTCGAGGGGAACACCGTTCTGGCGCGCTTCGTCGTATTGCGCTTGGGTGAGCGTCAACTTGTAGGTGTGCGCCGACGCTTGACTGCAGGCGCGCCCCGACGCGTCGCGCGACAACAGGGCGACGTCGATCATGCCGATCCAGATGCCGGCGCTGTCGCGCGACAAATTGAGTCCCGCGGGATTGATGCGCATTTGTACGATCGCCGGCGTGGCCGCCGGTTTGATTTGCGCGAAAATTCCTAACGCCGTACTCGGCAGCGGACTACCGGCGGCCGCTACTAATGCGGCTTGGCGCGAAGTTGCGTCGTCCGCCTTATCGGGCGTCGCGTAGTATCCCTTGCGATAGTGAACTTCCACGCCGGGGCGTTTCACGGTCAACTTGAGATCGCGAAACTCGCCGTTCCAATCGTTATGCGATGGCGAGTAGGCAATGGTATAGCTGACCGCTGAATCTTCCACGGCGTGACGGATCGCCGAGCCGAGATCGTTGTCGTTGGTGAAGGCCGTGCCGCCGGTGCCGTCGGCGATTTCGCGCAATCCGCCCTGCGACTCCACGATTTCCGTTTGCGCCTGGTTGTCCATTCTGGCCGCGGCGCGCCGCGAGCGTGGAGGAGTGCGGCTTGGATCGGTGGACGGTTGCCAATCGAAGCTGCCGATCATTCCACGCGCATCTACCGGATAGATCACGACGCCGGCGTTGTCGAGCGTTCGAATCGCGCGCTGCTCCTCGTCGCCGAAGGTCTCGAAATTACGGCCGGGCATGCCGTTCGCGCGGCGGCCGACGACGAGCGGAAAACCGTCCGACAGCCACACCAAAGTCTTTCGTCCCGGGATGCCCGCCAACTGCGCGGCGATGGCGCGCAACGCCTGCATCGTTGTCGGCGTGCGCAATTGCGGGAAGTTCACAATCGTGGGACTCATCGATTCGCTCAGGAATCGATCGATCGCCGCTCCTTGGGCCGCGGCCTCGGCGCTGGGCGGCACGTCTTTGCGTTTGTGCGGCGCGAGCGCTTCCTGCAATGGAGCCAAGTCCGCCGCGAAATCGTGCAGCACGCGTAGTTCAGTGGTGAGCGTGTAAATCGCCACGCGATCGTTGTTCGTCAGCGTCGAGAGAAATTTGCGCAGACCATCGCGCGCCAACGAGCGGTCGGCGAAGCGCGAGTTCAATCCGTCGAGGAGAATCACGGTCAGCGCATTGGGCAACGCCACGGAGCGTCCGTCGCCGGCCGCCAGCACGCGATTGGAAACGACGCCCGCCGGCAACGCGGCCATTTCGGCGTGCGGTTCTTCCTTTTCGAAATGGAAGTAGCGGATCTCCTGCGGCTGGCCGCCGTCGAGCAGCGTGAAATCGTCGCGCGTCAAATCGGCGACCGGTTGACCCTTCTTGTCGCGCGCCACCACGCTGATTTCTACTTGCCGCGTGGTTATCTTGATCACAGGCTGCGGCGGCGCTTGCGGAGCCGCCGGCGCGGAGGCGGCAGCTTGAAGCCAGGCAAGGAAGATCGCGAGAAGCATGAGGGGATTATATGACGCCGGAGCGCCGCTTGTATTTGAACTGTCGCTTGGGGCAAAATGAAACCGCGCACGCCGCAGGACAATCTGATGTAGGGGACACTTCCAAAAAGAGTCAGGAGAGAGAGTATGTCGATTCGCATCAACGACGAAGCACCGAATTTCACCGCGGAAACCACGCAAGGCAATATCAACTTCCATGAATGGATCGGCGACGGCTGGGCCGTTCTGTTCTCGCATCCCAAGGACTTCACGCCGGTTTGCACCACCGAACTCGGCTACATGGCCAAGTTGGCGCCGGAATTCGCGAAGCGCAACACCAAGATCATCGGCTTGAGCGTCGATCCCGTGTCGAGCCATGGAAAATGGGCCGTGGATATCGAGGAGACGCAAGGAGCGAAAGTTAACTACCCGATGATCGGCGATCCGCAACTAAAAATCGCCAAGCTCTACGACATGTTGCCGGCCGACGCCGGCGATACATCGGAAGGCCGCACGCCCGCCACCAACGCCACGGTGCGCACGGTGTTTGTGGTGGGGCCGGATAAGAAAGTGAAGCTGATGCTCACCTATCCCATGAGCACCGGGCGCAATTTCGATGAAGTGCTGCGCGTGCTCGATTCGTTGCAACTCACCGCGAAGCACAAAGTTGCGACGCCCGTGAACTGGAAGCCGGGCGAGGATGTGATCCTGACGGCGGCGGTATCGAACGATGAAGCGAAGGAAAAATACGGCACATGGAAAGAGCCGAAGCCGTACATCCGGATCGTCCCGCAACCGAAGTAATCGAGACCGCGCCCCTTATGAGCCGCGCCGGCGGCTCATTTGCTCTCATTTCCCGCCCAGCACGGTGAAGCGGCTGATCGAATATCCCAGCGCGCCGCCGAGAAAAACGTCGGACGGAAAATGCGCCGAGCGCGTCACTCGCGAAAACGCGACGGTCGCGGCGAGACCGTACGCCACATACGGCACCCATCGGTGATGCGGATAACGGCGCGCAAAGACGGTCGCAACGGAAAACGCCGCGATCGAGTGGCCCGAAGTAAAACTTCCGCGGCCCAGCACGCTCCCCGGACTCTCAAACCACGTGTCGCCCATCGGTGTGTTCGGCGCAAACGTCGATGGGCGCAGGCGCCGCGTCGACGTTTTGAATACCGTCGTGAGGATTTCGCTGTCGGCCACCGCTTCACCTACAAACAGCGCCGTGTGCTGCGCGTAGGTATCGTGACGCGCTAGTCCCACGGCGTAAAAAGCCGCGGGAACCACGGCTGTACCGATCGCCGTGGCGTTGCTCGTGAAAACGTTATTGAATCCGCTGAACGAATTGGTGCGCCGGAAATAGCGGCCGCTACTCGGATCGGACGCCACGAACGCAGCGGTGCCGCCGAGCACGATGGCAGTGGGCAGAATATCCTCGCCGCGGACCAGCTTCGCGGGGAAAGTCCAAATGTGCGCTTGATCCGCGACGATGTTGGGAAGCATCTGCTTCCAACTCACGTCGCGATCCAGCGTCTGTGGGGCCGCCGGTGCTTGCGCGGCGAGCGGCACGGCTGCGGCCGCGAGGGTTGCGAGCGTAAATACGACAACGGTCTTCACAACTTCAATTCTATCCGAACGCCGCCGCAAAGCCAGCCGAGACGAGCGCCAATATCAGCCACGGAATCGCGACGGCTGCGATTCCCTTGCCGCGGCTCATCTTGGCGCAAACCGCCGCGCCCGTTCCGAGCAAGAAAACCTGCCAGAGACTGAAGAGGTCGATCGACTGGAGAAGCCGATGCAGGAATTTGCTGGACTCCTGGGAAACCAGAAATGCCAGATTTGAGGCCACCGGGTTCTGCAAATCGAAGTCGCTGGGATCTTTCAGGAACACAATCGCCACAATGATGATGGCGTTCACCACGCCTATCACCTGGGCGTGAGCCGCCACCGCGAAGAGCTGGTTGAACGTGGCGCGTCCACCGAAAACGAAATTCACCATGAGCATCAGGACGCCGGCGATAATCAGCACGATCAGCGGCACGAAAATGGGCGGGGCAAACGCGAAGTATTTCGAGAACTTCGTCATTTGATCGACGGCCGCTTCCTTCTGCGCCGCGCTCATTTGCTCGGCGCGCGGACTCTTCTCCAATTGCTTCATCATGAAGTCGCGCATGTCCACGCGCTGCGTGATCACGGCGGCCGTCCCGAGGGAACAGAGAATCACCAAGATCAGGGGCGCGATGAATCCCGGCGCGCGTGCGATGTCTTCGAACGTGGCGGTCGGTTCAAAGAAGATTCCGAAGATGCGCCCGATCGCACTCACACGCTGCTCGGGCTGAGCAGCAGGCGGCGGGGGCGGCGGTGCGGGCGTTCCGGCGAGGTTTTCGTTTTCCATAGCGGGTTCATTGTAGCATCGACAAGACTGCGGCCACGATCCACGCAAAAACAATCAGGGGAAGTGCCAGCCACAAGAAAGTCCGGCGAAAGCTCACCCCCGCGGCCGCCGCGATGCCCTCCATCAGAAGGTATACGGACCACATACTGAAAAATTCCATCGTCGACGCAATATTGTGCAGCACGCGGCTGAAACTCGCGGGAACCAGAATCCCTAAGTCAAAGGGCGTGAGGCTACCGAGGCTCAGCGTTTGGGGATCGCGCACGGCCAGCACGATCATCATGGTCACGCACATGCCGGCGGCCGGCAGAAGCGTGGCCCACGCGGTGACGGCCATCAGCGGACGGAACAGGGTACCGAGGCGCGTGCCGCGCGGCGTGCCGAGTGTCGGCAACATGGGAAGGATACAGGCGGCGGTCAACGGAATCGCCAACAGCGGCGTGATGATCACCAGGAAATCGAATAGATGCTCCACCGCTCCGTACAAAACTTCCTGTGGCTGATCGGCGAGCAGCGGGTTGATTTCAACCAGCGCGATCACGTTGCCGAATAAACGCACCGAACCAATGCGCTGCACGGCGGCGATCATGGGAAACGCCAAGAGAAACGCCGACAAGAGCCACGGCGTGAGAAATTTCGGATCGCGCGCAATTTCCCGGAAGGCGAGTTCCGGGCGAACGATCAGATCCCGTATGCGCTCGATCATTTTTCCTACTTAAAGCCTTTCCTACTTAAAGCCGTGAATCATGACTTTCTGCTCGACCAAGTCGTCGATCACCTGGCCGTCGTGCCCGGGCACGATGGCGATTTGCGGTTCGGCCAGCGATAATCCATGCAGCGCGGCGAGTTCGCCCATCACTTCACTGCGATCCTCGCGCATCGCCATGGTCAGCAGGCGCGGGCGCTCGCGCACTTCCCGCACGTTGGCGATGTGCCACGCGACGTCGCCGAGGAACAGCACTTCATTTCGATTGGCGGTACGCACAAATATGATTTGGCTCCCCGGGGTGTGTCCCGGCGAGCGAATCACCACGACGCCGGGCGCGACGGCCATCGCGCGATCGTACTCCAACGGCTGGTAGCCGGACAGTGCGGCTTTGGGAAATGTCACGGGATCGCTACGATCCAAATTGTCCACTTGCTGGCGCGTCAAGCGCAGTTGGGCGATTACTTGAGGTGCGATCGCGGCGGCGCCGCCCAGGTGATCGGGATGTTCGTGCGTAATCAAAATGAGCGACGCGGCGCGCAGCCCTTTGCTCATGCGCTCGTACGCCGCATCGTCGAAGCCGCTCGTAGTGCCCATCGCGTTCGCTTGTTCCTGGCTCATCGCGCTGTCGATGACGATGGTGCGATCGGGAAAAACCAATTGATACGAATTCGCCGGCAAGGTCTGCTGCGTCCAGGAATCGCCGGCCATGATCGCGGCGGCGGGAAACGTGAAACTGGCGATTCGCTCGACGCGAATCTCCGACGGCTTGTCGCCGGGCATCGAGTTGGCCAGGTGGCGAATCGCGGCGATGTCGAGCGAGAACGGCTTTTCGCCGAGCGGATCGCTCTCCATGACCAGCCAATAGAACGCGCCCCCAATGAAGACCAACGCGAGAATCAGAACATGGAACCAACGCCGCTTCCACATGCGGCTATGATTCCACAGATTTCGTCCGCAGATTCAAAAACCGTCCACAGATTTCACGGATGACACAGATTGGGGACGAGTTCCGAGATCTTAATCTGTGCAATCTGTGTAATCTGTGGATGGTCTTATCCGTGGCCCTGAATCTGTGGAGTGGAATCGCGCAGGAGTTGCGTGTACGGATGCGCGGGATGCGCGAAAACCTCTTCGGCCGGGCCGATCTCCACAATTTTTCCAAGATACATCACCGCGACGCGCGTAGAGATGTGCCGGATCAACGGGAGTCCGTGCGAGATGAACAAATAGGTCAAGCCGAAGCGCTGCTGCAAGTCGGCGAGCAGGTTCACGATTTGCGCGCCGACGGAAACGTCGAGTGCGGAGACCGGTTCGTCCGCCACGATGAACTTGGGACGCAGCGCAATGGCGCGCGCGATACCGATGCGCTGGCGTTGGCCGCCGGAAAATTCGTGTGGGTAGCGCGTTCCCGAGTCGGGCGGAAGGCCGACGGCGTCGAGTAGCTCGCGCACGCGATCGCGCGTCTCGGCGGCGGAAAGGTTTTCGTGAATGTCGAACGGCTCGGCCAGGATTTTCTCTACGCGCATCCGTGGATTCAAGCTGCCCATCGGATCTTGAAAGATGATCTGCATGTGGCGGCGCGTGCGGCGCAATTCTTCCTTTCCGAGCCCCGCGAGATCGCGTCCTTCAAACAGGACTTCGCCCGAGGTCGGCGTTTCCAGCATCAACGCGCAGCGGCCCAGGGTGGTTTTTCCGCTGCCCGATTCGCCGACCAGCCCGAGCGTCTCGCCCTGCTTGACCTCGAGCGTGACGCCGTCGACGGCGGGCCGCGATTGTCCCGGGAAATGCTTCACAATATTGTTAAGCGTGATCACGCCGCACCTGCCTGCACTTCATGCGATCGCACACAGCGGGCGGCGCGATTCTCAGCAACCACGGCGAGTTCCGGGACGCCTTCATGGCACGCCGGAATCCGCGCTTCGCAGCGTGGCTCAAACCAGCAGCCCGGGATTTTCTCGCTAGGATTCGGCGCAGCGCCGGGGATCACCGGAAGCTTTCCGCCGCGCGCGCCGTCGAGTGTGGGCGCGATGCGCAAGAGTCCGCGCGTGTAAGGATGCGCGGGCGAAGAAAACACGTCGCGCAGCGGACCGCACTCGACGATTCGTCCGGCGTACATCACCGCCACACGATCCGCGGTTTCGGCGACCACGCCGAGATCGTGCGTGATCAAGAGAATCGCCAGACCAAAGCGATCGCGCAGTGATTTCAGCAGATCGAGAATCTGCGCCTGAATCGTGACGTCGAGCGCCGTGGTGGGCTCGTCCGCGATCAGCACGGCAGGGCGTTTCGCGTGCACCGGCGCGGCCAGCGCCATTGCGATCATCACGCGTTGCCGCATGCCGCCCGAGAGATGATGCGGATACTGGCGCATGCGCACTTCCGGCTCGCTGATCGCCACGGAACGCAGCATGTCGAGCGCGGCGGCGCGCGCTTCCGCCGTGGATATGCGATGATGGGCGCGCAATGCCTCGGTGATTTGGTCGCCGATGCGCATCACGGGATTGAGCGCGGTCATCGGTTCCTGAAAAACCATGGAAAGTCCCGCGCCGCGGACCTGGCGCATCTCGTTTTCCGGCAGCGCCAGCAAGTCGCGTCCTTCGAAAATCACCTGTCCGGAAATTCGCGCCGTCGGATCGAGGATCCGCATGAGAGCCAGCGACGTCGCGGACTTCCCGGATCCCGATTCGCCCACCAATCCCAAAATCTCGCCGGTCTTTAGTTCAAAGGCCACGTCGCGAACCGCGGGCACAAGGCCGCGCGGCGTATCGAATGTCACGGCGAGATTGCGAACATCGAGCAAAGACATATTGATGGTGGCAGGTTAAGTGTAGGCTAACTTCGAACCGCGCGCGGCGTCAAACTAACTTATGGTCGACGCCTTCCTGCAAGACTTGCGCTACACGTTCCGCACCCTTGGCCGCACGCCCAGCTTTACGGTTTTCGCGATTCTCATCGCGGGGCTCGGCATTGGCGCGAGTTCCACGGTGTTCAGCTTGGTGAATGCCGTTTTGCTGCGGCCGCTTCCGTTCCGCGATCCCGCGCGACTCGCTTGGATCGCCAATCACGATTCGAGCGGGCTTTCGGGACAAACCACGCAAGTGGGCGCGATGATCGATGTGCTGGCGCGGAACAAATCGTACGAAGACATCGCGGCGTATTTTGCGTTTTACGGCGTGGGCGACATCAATCTCACCGGGCAGGGCGAACCGGAACGCATGAGCGGCGTGCCGGTGTCGCAGAATTTTTTTCCGCTGCTCGGCGTGAGTCCGATGCTGGGACGAAACTTCACGCCCGAAGAATGCGTGTTCAACGGACCGCATGTGGTGATGCTCGGTTACGGCGTGTGGCAGCGCCGCTTCGCGTCCGACCCCTCGATCGTGGGACACACGCTCACGATGAACGACACGCCCACCACGGTCGTCGGCGTGCTGCCTCCGTGGTTCGATTTCGCGGGCGTCTTCGCGCCGGGTAGCCGCATCGACTTGTTCACGCCGTTTCCGCTGACGGCCGAAACGAATCGCTGGGGCAACACGTTGGCGATGGTCGGCCGCTTGAAGCCGGGCGCGACCGCGGAATCCGCGCAGGCCGAGATGACGGTTCTCGGCCAGGAAATCACCGCCGCGCATCCCGAGCGCAATCAGTTTGAAGGACGCGTCAGCATGCTTTCCGAGCATATTGGCGGACGCATTCGTCCGGCGCTGTTCGTGCTGGCGGGCGCGGTGGGCGTGGTGATGTTGATTGTCTGCGCGAATCTCTCGAATCTGCTGCTGGGCCGCACCGCCGCGCGGCAAAAGGAGATTGCGGTGCGCACGGCTTTGGGCGCGGGACGCGGCCGGCTGATCCGCCAACTTCTCACCGAAAGCGTGACGCTTTCGTTTTGCGGCGCGGCGTTTGGATTGCTCCTGGCCTTCGCGGGCACGCGCGCGCTTTCGCACCTGCAAGCATTCAACATTGCGCTGCTCGGCAACGTGCGCACCGACCCGATGAGTCTTGTGTTCACGGTGGGCATCGCGCTGGTCACGGGACTACTCTTCGGACTCGCGCCGGCGATCCAAGTGCCGGCGTCGGCGCTGCACGACGCGCTGAAGGAATCGGGACGCGGCACCTCCGGCTCGCGGAAAACCGGATGGATGCGCAATTCGCTGGTCGTCTCCGAAATTGCGTTTGCCTTCGTACTGCTGGTGGGCGCGGGACTGTTGATGCGCAGCTTTCTTCGCGTGCTCGACGTGAATTTGGGATTTCAGCCGGAGCGCGCCGCGGCGATGCGCGTGGACCCGAATCGCCGCGGCATGAAACGCGCAGAGCTGAACGCATATTTCGATCACATCTTGCGTCGCGCGAAGCAGGTTCCCGGCGTCACCGCCGCGGGACTAAGCGACGCGCTACCGCTGGGCCGAAATCGCTCGTGGTCGGTTTTTCCGAAGGGCAAGGTCTACGAGCGCGGACAGGCCCCCGGCGAGTTCATCCGCGTAGTGACCGACGGATACATCGGCGCCATGGGAATTCCGCTGGTCGCGGGACGCGATTTTTCCGAGCACGACACACCCGATACCGAAGGCGTGGCGATCATCAACGAGACGATGGCCAAAACGCTCTTCCCCGGCGAGAATCCCATCGGCCAGACGCTGCTGCGCGCGTGCAACGGCGGTCGCAAGATCGTCGGCGTGGTGGGCGACGTCCGCCATTTGACACTCGAAAAAGGCGCGGGCAATGAGTTGTACTTGCCGATGCGTCAATGCGGCGATTTCGCGTCGATCGACATGGTGGTGCGCACATCGCAGTCACCGGCGTCGCTCGGGAACTCGCTGCGCTCGGCCCTGCGCGAGATCGAGCCGTCGCTTTCGGGCAACGACTTTCGCGTGATCCAGGAATTGGTCGACAAATCGGTGTCGCCGCGCAAACTCGTGGTGTACTTACTGGGAGGATTCGCGCTGTTCGCGTTGTTGCTCGCGTCGCTCGGAATCTACGCCGTGATTTCCTATTCGGTGACGCAGCGCACGCAAGAAATCGGGATTCGCATGGCGCTTGGCGCCTCGGCGGGACATTTGCAATCGCGGATTCTCTCGGAAACGCTGGCGCTCGCCGGGATTGGCATGGCGATCGGCGCCGGGGCGTCGTGGATGCTGTCGCGAAGTCTCGAAAGTTTCCTGTACGGGGTGACGAAGACCGATCCCACGACGTATGTCGCGATGCTCACGGTGCTCGTCGCCGTCGCCGCGGCCGCCGGCTACATTCCGGCGCGCCGCGCGTCACAGATTGATCCGATGACCGCGCTGCGCGCGGAATAAACAAAACCTTCACGCTTCCTTGATTCAGGTTTACTTTGACTCGCGCCCTGTGGCGCGATCAAAATGTAGGCTCACGACAATTCCTGGAGGCGAAATGAAATCGCAATTACAAAGAATTGCTTTGTGCTTGGTGTGCCTTGGCTTTTTCACCGCGTTGGCCGCGGCGCAATTTGAATCCGCCGAAGTGCTCGGTTCCATCAGCGATCCTTCGGGCGGTCCTGTCGCGGGCGCCGCCGTCTCGCTGAAGAATCTGGGCACCGGTATCGAAGTGAAAACCACCACCGACGCCAACGGCAGCTACACGTTTTTCGACGTGAAGGTCGGCCGCTACACCGTGACCGTGGAGCACGCGGGATTCTCGAAAGCCGAAGCCACTGACTTCGCCGTGAACGTGGGCACGCGTCAACGCGTGGACCTGGCGTTGAAGCTTGGCGCGGTTTCCGAGGTCGTGGAAGTGAAGGGCGCGGCGGCGGAACTGATCACCGATTCGAGCGAGCATTCCCAAGTGATCAACTCGCGGCAAATTGTCGAGCTGCCGTTGAACGGGCGCAACTACTCGGACTTGGCGCTGCTGGCCACCGGCACGCACAAATCGCCGATGTCGCTGACGGTGGGACCGACGTCGACGCCGCGCGAAGGCGCGATCAACGTGAACGGCATGCGCAGCACGTACAACAATTTTCTCCTCGACGGCGTGGACAACAACGCGGATTCGACCAGCAACCAAGGATACTCGAATCAAGTCGCGCAGCCGTCGCCCGACGCGCTCGCGGAATTCTCCGTGGTGACGAACAATTTCAACGCCGAGTACGGACGCGCCGGCGGCGCGGTGATCAACGCGGTGCTGCGCTCCGGCACGAATCAGTTGCACGGCAGCGCGTATGATTTCCTGCGCAACACCGATCTGAACGCCATCGGATTCACATTCAGCCCCACGACGTTCGTGAAGCCACCGCTCCATCGAAATCAATTCGGCGCGACGATTGGCGGACCGTTCATCAAGAACAAACTGTTCTTCTTCGCCGACTACGAAGGCCAGCGCCAGTTGCAGAATTACTTGAATTTCGATTCCATCCCGGCGGCCAGCGATCGGCCCGCCGCGAACGGCAACGTCACGCTGCCGACTACGGTCGTGAACAATTACACAGGCGTGGTGTATCCCGCGGGCACGGCGATTCCCGCGAGCGTCACGACACCGTTCGCGCGCTCGGTGATGAGCCAACTCGCCGCGACGAACACCGGCTCGGGACGCTCCAACAATCTCGAGGAATTGCTGCTGATCCGCGACTACTACGACAAGTTCGACGCCAAGGTCGATTGGCAAATCAGCAACACGATGAACGCGTTCGCGCGCGTCAGCCAGCGCAAAGACGTCCAGTACTATCAGCCCGACATTCCGGTATTCTCCGGCGGCAACGGCAACGGATTCATTCACTCGATCGCGCAAAACGCGACCGTCGGCTATACGTGGACGATGTCGAGCGCATCGTTGTTGGAATTTCGCTTCGCGGTGAATCACATTGTCGCCGGGAAGGTTCCTGCCACGCTGGGCGGCGCGAGTTTGCAACAACTCTTCGGCATTCAAGGATTGCCCACATCACCGGATCTCGTCGGCGGACTGAACTCGCAGGCCATCGGAAGCTTTAGCCAACTCGGCCGCCAGACCAGCAATCCGCAATTCCAAAATCCCACCACGTTCGATCCGAAACTGAATTACTCGCGGACTTCAGGCCGTCACGCGTTGAAAGCCGGCTACGAGTATCAGGTGATCCGCACTGAAATCCTCGACGTGAATCCGCTGTACGGCGCACTTACCTACTCGGGCGCATTCAGCAAGCCCACTTGCGCGCAACTGGGGCAGCCATCCACGTGCACGGTGCCCGCGGACTCCAACAGCGTGCTCAGCTACAACTTGGCAGACTTTTATTTCGGCACGCCATCGACCATCGCGCTGGGCAGCGACACCGTGGTGAATCTGCGCCAGCACATTCAGTCGATGTATTTGCAGGACGATTATCGAGCGACCTCGAAACTGACGCTGAATCTCGGCTTGCGCTGGGATTTCGCGACACCGCTGTTTGAGCGCGACAACAACTACAGCAACTTTGATCCCACCAAGGTCGCGATGGTGCGCGCGTCGGTGGGCGATCTCTACAATCGCAGCTTGGTGCATCCCGACTACAAGGACTTGGGACCGCGCATCGGACTCGCGTGGAGCGTGATGCCGAAGACCGTGCTTCGCGCCAGCTACGGCATCAGCTACGACTTTTTCAATCGCGTGGGCAGCGCGGCGGAAGGAATCAACGCGCCGCAAGCGCTATTCGGCGTGATCAGCCAATCGATTCCGCCGGGCGGGCCGGTGCCCGCGGCGTTTTTGAATCAATTGAACGCGTTCACCACAAACATCGCGAGTCCCGCGGCGTTCAATCCGGTGAATTCGAACGTGGTGTACACGCCGCCCGACTCGCGCTGGCCGTACATTCAAGCGTGGTTCTTCTCCGTGCAGCGCGAGCTGCCGTGGAGCACGATTCTTGAAGTTGGCTACAACGGAACGCACAGCTTGCGGCTGCCGATCATCGCGGATTACAACGAAGCGAATCCGAATCCCGCGGGACAGACGATTGCCTTACAACAGCGCTTGCCGATCCCGACGTTCGGCCCGATCACCTGGCTCGATCCCGCCGGCAACGATCACTACAACGGATTGTCGGTGCGCTTGGAGCATCGCTTCGGCGCGGGATTGTACTTCCTGAACTCCTTCACGTGGTCGAGCGCCATCGGCGATTCCGAGCAGGCCCTCGAGACGGGACCGTCGCAGAGCGTGGCGAATCCGCAGAACATTCACAATCTCGCGGCCGAAGCGGGACCATCGAGCTTCGAGCAGCGGGTGATGAATGTGTCGAGCCTGGTGTATGAACTGCCGTTCGGTCACGGGCGCAAGTACGGCTCGCAGATGAATCCTGTGGTGGACGCGCTGGCGGGCGGGTGGGAAATCAACTCGATCGTCAGCTCGTACACCGGACTTCCGCTGAACGTTTACTACGGACCGTCGGCGGCGAATCAAGTAAGCGCGCTCTCGAACGACTATCGCGGATTGCCCTTCTTGCGCCCGAACGTTTCGGGCAGCGCGGCGAGCCAAACGAAGTCGCAGGAGATCAACACGTACTTCGCGGGCTACACGTTCACAACGCCGCCGCAAAACAATCCTTTCGGCAACCTGGGACGGAATGCCTTTGTATCGCCGGGCATGGAAACGTGGGATTTCGCAGCGAATAAGACGTTCCGGATCCGCGAAGGCATGGGATTGCAATTCCGTTCGGAGCTTTTCAACATTCTGAATCACACCAACCTCGCGAATCCCACGGTGGTCACCACCAGTTCGGCCTTCGGCACGATTCGCTCCACGTATCCGGCGCGCCAGATTCAGTTTGGCTTGAAGCTGCTTTTCTAGTGGGTCCTCTGTGAGTTGTCTATAGCGCTTTCGGTCCGGGATGGATCGCGTTCGTTTTGTGGCGCTTTGTATCATCTTTGTATCAGGGCACGGCTTCAGCCGTGCCGACCGTCGCGCAAAAAAGAACTGGGCTTTAGCCCCTGCGATTCGCAGGGGCTAAAGCCATGAACTTGAGAGTCAGCGTGCGGCACGGCTGAAGCCGTGCCCTGATACGAACCAGGCGGGCGCCGGAACTTTCGATTCTTCACCTAAGGACCAAGGATGCTTTAGACAACTCGCCGACAACCCACTAGTTGCCGGTCGCCGGTTGTTTCGCGGTTGCCTTCGGGCGACCGGAAACCGGCGACCGGCAACCTGTCATATAATCGAAAAGTAACCAAAACATCGATTTTTACGAGGAGGAAGTATGGCGATTGAACGCCCAGGCGGAACGACTATGCGCGGCAATCCACTGACCCTGGTGGGACCGGAATTGAAAGCCGGCGATCCGGCACCCAATTTTACGGCGGTGGGAAACGATATGAAGCCGGTGTCCTTGAACGATTCCGCGGGCAAGGTTCGCATCATTTCCGCCGTTCCGTCGCTCGACACTCCGGTGTGTGACACCGAAACGCGCAAGTTCAATCAGGAAGCGGCCGGTTTGGGCGACGTTCTGGTCCTTACGGTTTCGGCCGATCTCCCGTTCGCGCAAAAGCGCTGGTGCGCCGCGGCGGGCATCGATAAGGTGGTGACGGTATCCGACCATCGCGACATGGCGTTCGGCACCGCGTATGGGACGTACATCAAGGAATTACGGATCGAGTCGCGCGCCGTTTTTGTTGTGGATCAAAGCGGCACGTTGCGCTACGTTGAATATGTGAAGGAAGTGGCCAGTGAGCCGAATTACGAAGCGGTCTTGGCCGCCGCGAAGAAGCTTTAAAGGAGCATAGGAATAAAATGCGCAAATTTCAACTGTTGTTACTCACCGCGGCGCTGGTCGCCGTCATGTCGCCGTCGCAGGCAACCGCCGCGGGCGCGGATGAAAAAGTCACCGTCAGCGGAATTCTGATGGACAAGTCCTGCGCCGTGGACATGAAGATGGACGCCAAGAGCCACGACAAAGACTGCGGCTTGATGGCCGACTGCATCAAGAGCGGCTACGGCATCGTTACCGAAGACGGCAAGTTCGTGCCGCTTGACGCCAAAGGCAACAAAGACGCTCAGGCGTGGCTGAAAGCCACCAAGATGAAGACGAACTTGAAGGTCACGGCGACCGGCACGATGGACAAAAACGTCCTGAAGGTCGACACGCTGAAGTAGGCTAGCTCAATCGCGAGATCACGGCGGCGGTGCATTCCTGCATCGCCGCTTTCCCGCCTAAATCGCGCGTTAGTGAACGCGCCTCTTCCAATACTCCGCGAACCGCCGATTGCACGCGCGCGGCCGCCTGTTTTTCTCCCAGGAAATCGAGCATCATCGCCGCCGAGAGAATGGCCGCCAGCGGATTGGCCACGCCTTTGCCCGCGATGTCGGGCGCCGAACCATGTACAGGCTCGAACATTGACGGGAACTTGCGCGACGGGTTGAGATTCGCGCTGGGCGCGAGGCCCAAGCTGCCAGTGATGATCGCCGCGAGGTCGGTGAGGATGTCGCCAAACAAATTCGACGCGACGATGACATCGAAGTGTTCCGGCCGGCGCACGAGGTCCATGCACGCGGAGTCCACCAGCAGCGATTCGGTCGCGACGTCGGGAAACTCGTTGGACACTTCCTTGAACACGCGGTCCCAAAAGACCATCCCGTAGCCCTGCGCGTTGGACTTCGTCACGGAGGTGAGTTTTTTCCGCGGGCGTGTCCGCGCCAATTCGAAGGCGTAGCGGATCACGCGCTCCGTGCCGTGTCGCGTGAAGACCGCCGTCTGCACGGCGACCTCGTTTTCCATCGCGGCGTAGACGTGTCCGCCGATGTTGGCGTATTCGCCCTCGGTATTTTCGCGAATCACGATGAAGTCGATCTCGCCCGCCCGCGGGCGCACCAGCGGCGACTTCGTGCCGGGATAATAAATCGCCGGACGCACGCACGCGTATTGATCGAATCCGCGGCGGATCGGCAAAAGCAGTCCGTTGAGAGTTTGGTGATCTTGGATTCGCGGATCACCGACGGCGCCCAGGAGAATCGCGTCGAACGCGCGCAATTCCTCAAGGGCGTCGGGGGGCATCATGTGTTGGTACGCGAGATAGAACTCCGATCCCCAGGGAAATTTCCGGAAATGGAGACCGGGCAGCACGTGGTCGAGCACGCGTTGGGCTTCGGGAAGGACCTCCTTGCCGATGCCGTCGCCCGGGATCAGCGCGATCTTGAACTTGGGTTCCGCCATGTCACACAGACCACAAGGGCGCTCTAAAAGGACGAATTAGCGGCTGCCATGACGCCGCAGGAGATTCGGCAAATTCTGCGAAAACGCCGAGCGCGCCAACACCATGTCGCAGCCGGCATCGTGCGCCTTTTGCTTCAGCTCGCCCTGTACGTGCGAGAGATACCCGATCACCGATGTCTTCTTCAGCTCTTTATCGGCTTTCAATTTAGCGATGGTGGGCAGCGGACGCATGGCCACCGAATTCAAATCCACAATGATCAGCGACGGCTTTTCGCCCGACTCGGTAAGCGTGAGCAGTTCTTTGTCGGTCTTCACGAACTTCACCTGCGCGCCCACTTTGCGCGCCGTGTCGTTGATCTTCACCGAAAAGAACAAATCGTCGACGGCGGCGAAGATGACGGGTAGCGCGGCGATCTCGCCGTTGGGTCCCGCTTCGGGCGCCGAGATCGGTTCAAGATCTTCAGGGAGTCCCGCGACGAAGTGCCGCGGCTGGCCCATGGGGTTGCGATAAATACCGCCGTGCTGGTTGTGCTGCTGATTGCCATTCGATGGACGGCGGCCACGATGGCGGCGATGCTGCCGGTTAGGCTTTTTGTGCATAGATCCCCTCCAAAGGGGAGCCTGGATTCTCTTTAACTTAGACTACAAACAGACTTTCTTACTCGACTGTCCCTGCTTGACTTTCCCTCTAACTGCGAAATTCACGACCGGGTCCGGTCATGGATGGGCTAGGAAACCGTGGAATCTTCATCGTATGGCCGATTCAAGAGGAAGGCAAGTAAAAAATCACGCATCGGAGCCGGAACCGTGGGCAGTAGCAGACCGCGTAGGCGACAAACACCCATTCCCTACCGCGAATGGCTCCGACAATATGGCACTGAAAGGATATAAAGACCGGATGGGGGGATAGCTCCGCCTTCTCGTGCTCAATTCGGGCGGAGCTGCCCAGCCTTCAATCTGACCCGCGACGCTTACTTGACGTGCTTGCTGACGGCGCTGGTCATCTTGAACATGTCCAGTTCGGACTTGCCGAAGATCGGCTTCAGCGCTTCGTCGGCGTGAATCATGCGCTTGTTCTTCTTGTCCTGGAGCTTGTTCTTCTTGATGTAAGCCCACAACTTTTTGGTGACTTCCGTGCGCGGGAGCGGTTTCGATCCGACGATCTCGGCCAGAGCCGCGCTAGGAGTAACAGGTTTCATGAACGCTGCGTTCGGTTTTCTTTTTGCCATTTCTCTCCCCTTGTGAAAGGTGTTTTGTGTTCCCAAGCCTCGGCCGCCGGATGATCGCAACTAGAATCGAGCGCCTGGCGACTTACAGAATAGTAAAGGAATGTTTTGGTTAGCGGAAGTGCTCAGTTGGTAACATCCGCTCTGAAAATGGGCTGTTTCGGTTCACCCGAAAAGGGAGGTTGCTCTTGGCTCCGAGTCGGCTATAATGATTTGCGCCCATGGCTGCCGCCGCAAACGTCGAATTGAACCGCATTCTGGACGAAGCCGCCAAAAACGGCAAAGGTCTGGCCAACGAAGTTCTGGAGAAGGCCGCTGCGGAAATCTCCAAAGCCTTTTCCGTGAAATCGGATGAAGTGGCAATCTTCCAGTTGATCCAAAACGGCAACGTGCTCGCGTTTCTCTTTCCGATCAAGCTGCAAAAGGTCGGCAGCATTCCGATGACGAACACGGTGTCGCTGGCGGTACGCACGGCGCGCGAAAAACGTCCCGAAGCGATCAACTCGTTTGCCACTCAGAAGCATCCCACCGTGTTTGAAGCCGTGGATCTCGGCGTGGAACACAACAAAGAAAAAAATCCCATCCAGAAAATCATGAGCGCGCCGCTGATCGCCGACGGCAAAGTGATGGGCGTGGTGCAGATTTCGCGCAAAGGAAAGAACGGCCCGGCCTCGGGTCCCGATTTCACCATCAAGGATCTCACGGCGTTGATGGCCACGGCGGGGATTCTGGCGAAAGCGCTCAAGAAATAGCTCCTCATGCCGCGGCTTTCCACTATGCGGCGCAGATTCTTTCTCGCGGTTGCCGCCCTGGCGGCGGTGGTGTGCCTGGGCGCGGCAAGACATACAGCGACCGAGCGCGCGGCGGTCACCATCCTCGCGACCAGCGATCTGCACGGCTATCTCGCGCCCTTCGATTACTACGCGAATCGCCCCGCGAATCGCGGACTCGCCAAGGTCGCGACGATCGTGCGCGGCGTTCGCAAGGATCAACCCGATGCCATGCTGATCGATTGCGGCGACACGATCCAAGGATCGCCGATGGAGGATCTGCATTCGCACGCCGTGCAGAAGTTCCTCGCGAAAAGGGCTGACGGACCGCAACCAGGACCGGAGCCGGCGCCCGATCCCATGATCGCGGCGATGAATGCGCTCGACTACGACGCGATGGTCGTGGGGAATCACGAATTCAACTTCGGTCTCGACACGATGCTGCGCGCCAAACGGGAATCGGAATTTCCGTGGCTCGGCGCGAACGTTACGGCCGCCGCGAACGCCGACGAAGCGCTGGCGATTCAGAAGCGCGACTTCAAGTCGGCGCACGACTCGCTTGAGGAACGCGTGATGATCCCGCTGATCGTGAATGAAGTGAACGGCGTGACGGTCGCGGTGATCGGATTGACGACGCCCGTAATTCCCAGCTTCGAGCTGCCCGAGAACGTTTCAGCATATCGCTTCGAAAACGCGTTGGCTTCCGCGAAAGAATGGGTGAAGTACGCGCGCGAACGCCGGCAAGCGGACATCGTGATCATCGCGGCGCATATGGGTCTGGAGCGCGGCCTCGACGATCCCACGCCGTTCCCGAGCCAGTTGCCGGGCGAGAATCAGATTTACGAAATCGCGCAGAAAGTCCCGGGCATCGACGCGATCGTGTTCGGTCACACCCATCAGGAGCTCGCCGGGAAATCGGTGAACGGCGTCTTGCTCGCGCAGCCGAAATTCTGGGGACAATCGGTGGCGCGCCTAACCATCAACATGGAACGGCCCGAAGCCGCCGGTGCGGACGCACCCGGACCGTGGAAACTGGTCGACAAGAAATCAGAAGTGATTCCGGTGACCGGCGTGACCGCGAGCGATAAGGAAATCGAGGAAATCGGCAAGCCGTATCACGACGCCGCGCAGAAATACTTGGACACTCGGGCGGCCGAGACCCGCACGGCGCTCGATACGCGCTTAGGCCGCGTGATGGACACGGCGGCGCTTCACGCGATCCACGAAGTGCAGTTGGCTTCCGGACAAGGGTCGGGGCAAGCGGACGTTTCGATGTCGGCGGTTTTCGACACGCACGTGCAGATTGCCGCGGGTCCTGTGACGGTGCGCCAGTTGGCGGCGCTCTATCCGTACGAGAATTCCTTGGTCGTGGTGGACGGCGATGGACAAATGCTGAAGGACGCGCTCGAACACTCGGCGCGTTATTTCTTAACTTATAGCGGCCAAACGAGCAGTCTGACCGATCCGCAAGTTTTCGGGTACAACTACGACGGCGCAGCGGGCGCCGGTGGAAATTTGAGTTACAAAATTGATCTGAGCAAACCTGCGGGCGAGCGGATCGTAGATTTGCAGTGGAAAGGCGCGCCGCTCGCGATGAAGCAAAAACTGAAGCTCGCGATCAACAGCTATCGCAAGGCGGGCGGCGGCGGTTATGCGATGTTCCGCGACGCGAAAGTCCTGTGGCGATCGCCGGCGGACGTGCGCCAACTGATGATCGATTACTACACGCAGCGCAAAACCATCGATCCACCGCCGGGCGAGGTTTGGACAATCGTCCCCGACGCCGCGCGTAAGGCGCTGATCGCGCATCCGGAGTAAGTGGAGGGTAATAACAATGCCTAAGATCGTCAAAATCGCGCTGCTCGCAGCGTTCGCGGTGGTGTCTGTTCGAGGCAATGCCGCCACAACAGGCAACTTGCTGACAAATCCCGGCGCGGAAACCGGCACCATCGCCGGATGGACCCCGGGCGGACAGGCCACTCCCCAAGTCGACGATGGCTCGTTTGATCCGGGCATCAATCCGCACTCCGGTAAATACGACTTTCTTGGGTACACGAGCGCGAGCGATTCGCTGTCGCAAACGCAGTCGATCATTGTGCAAGGCATCACCGCCGCGCAAGTCGATGCCGGAACGACGGTCGCCAATATCAGTTTCTGGGAGCAAGGACTCAATCAAGGTTCGCCCAGCGACGATGGCGCCGTTCGCCTGACGTTTCTCGACGCGAACGGCAACACGATCTCCACGGCGACGACGCCGACAATCGATTCGCACAATCTCACGTGGCAGAACTACTCCGGAACTTACGCGATCCCGGCGGGGACGCGGTCGATCACTTACACGATGCTTTTCATGCGCAACGCCGGCAGCGATCTCGACGCGTTTTTCGACGACAACGTGCTCACGATCGGCCTTTCTTCGGGCGGCGCGCTCTCGGCGACACCTGGAGCCTTGACGGCTCAAGTGCAAGCGGGCAGCGGGGCGTCGCAACAGAGCCTCAGTTTGAGCAACATCAGCACCGCTGCGCTGAGTTTTGCCGCGGCGGCGAGCACGTTCAATGGCGGCACTTGGCTGAGCGTTTCGCCCGCATCCGGCAGTGTGGCGGCGCTTTCGTCATCGCTGCTGGTGGTCACGTACAACGCAGCCGGACTGCAGGCCGGCGTGTACAGCGGTTCGATCAGCATCAACAATGGCGCGTTAACGATTCCGGTGCGTCTGTCGGTCACTCCTACCGGCGCCGCGATGTTACTTGGTCAAAAGGGAGTCGTGTTTACCGCCATCGCGGGCGGCGCTTCACCCGCGCCGCAGAACGTAACCGTCGCCAACATCGGCAGCGGCACGATGAACTGGACAGAGACGCTCGCGGGAGTGACCCAAAGCGGGTCGAGCGTGGCGCAATCGTCCGCGCCGCCCAGTTTCACCGTGACGGCCAACACAGCGGGACTTGTTGCCGGCGCTTACTACAGCGTCGCGCAGGTGTCGGCTCCAGGCGCCGCGAACTCGCCGCAATCCTTGACGGTCGTGGTAAATCTGCTTCCCGCGGGATCGAACGCGCCCGTGCGGGTGTCACCGCAAGGCGTGATTCTGATTGCGGCGCAGGGTGGCTCTGCTTCGCAGCAAATAACTCTGCGGACGCCGTCGTCTCAGGCTGTCGTTTTGAATGCCGTGACAGGAACGCAGACCGGCGGCAGTTGGTTAGGAACGTCGGCGAGCTCGTTGTCGCTATCACCGAGCGCGACGCTCACGATCACCGCCAGTTCTTCGGGACTCGCGGCCGGCGTATATCAAGGCTTCGTGACCATCACGTCGAGCGACGGTTCCGTTCAAGCAGTGATCTCCGTGTCGCTCGTGGTCACGCCGGGTTCCGCGATCACGGCCAACTCCGTTCGCGGATTTACCGCAACCGCGTGTACGCCCAGCAAACTCGTATTGGCAATGCGCCAACTCGCGACCAATTTCCAATCCCCGGTGGGATGGCCGGTAAATCTCGAAGCGCAAGTAGTCGACGATTGCGGCAATCCCGCGCAGTCCGCGACGGTAACCGCGGCGTTCTCGAATGGCGATGCGCCCTTGACGCTCGCGTATGTCGGCGGCGGCGTCTATTCCGCGACGTGGAATCCGGCAACATCAAGCGCGACGAACGTCACGATTCAAGCGATTCAAGCGCCGCTCGCGGCTGCGTCGGCCACATTCAACGGACAGGTCGCGACGAATAGCGCGGCGCCGCCGGCGATCGGATCGGGTGGCGTGGTGAATGCCGCGAGTTTCGCACCAGGGACGGAACTCGCGCCGGGCAGCATTGTTTCGGTGTTTGGAACGAACCTCGCCGCATCGAATGGCAATCAAGCGGGCTTCCCGTTGCCCACGACGCTCGGTGGAATCAAGTTGACGATCGGCGGGATCGACGCGCCGTTGTTCTACGCCGGCACGGGACAAGTGAACGCGCAGATCCCGATTGAGTTGACCCCCGGAACGCAGAGTTCGATCGTGGCTCAAGCGGGCAGCGTCACTGCGCCGATCGTATCGGTGCCGGAATCGGTGACGATCGGCGCGGTGCGGCCTGGCATCTTCATCGCCAGCGGAACGCAAGGCGCGATCCTCAACGCGTCAAATCAACTGGTGGATGCGACGCACCCGGCGACGGCGGGCGATGTCATCGTGATTTTCTGCACCGGCCTCGGCGCGACGAGTCCGCCAACGCAAACGGGACAGGCGGCGAGCTCCGGCATCGCCGTCGTGACCCCGGCGGTCACAGTCGGCGGCATCGCGGCAGGTCTGCAATACGCCGGCGTCGCGCCGGGCTTTGTAGGACTGTATCAAGTGAACGCGGTGATCCCCAAGGGAGTGACGACGGGGCCGGCAGTTCCCGTGGTGATCACCCAGAGTGGCCTAGCGAGCAACGCGGGAACGATCGTGGTTAAGTAAAAAGCTGAGGCGCGTCTGCTAAGGTAAGTCCATGGGAGCGATCAATCGAATCCGTGAGGCGGATCTCGCGAAAGATCTAGGCGCCATCCTGCACCGCGTGGAAGACGGCGCCGAGTTCGTCGTGGAGCGCGATAACCATGACGTCGCGGCTAATGAATTCGGTTAGTTCAGGCGCCGGCTAACGCGCGCGTAGGGCGGAACGGAGAGTTCGAAGAATTCGAGCGAGCGTGACGAGCCTTCGCACCTTGCATTCCCTTACACGCAGAACCGTCCAACCGCCTCGCCTGAGGGATCGCGTGACTCGCTTGTCCCGTCGCTTGTTATTCTCGATCTTTCGGCGCCAGAATTCTTTGTTGGTTCGTGGAAGGTACTTGCAGCTACATCCGTGCCAGAAACAACCGTCTACGAAAACGGCGATTTTCTTGCCCGGCCAAGCGAAATCCGGTCTGCCCGCGACAGGCCAATGCTTGCGGTATCCCCTTAGTCCCGCCGACCAAAGGAGTTTACCTAACGGAACCTCGGTCGTCGTGTTACCACGTGAACGCACTGCGGCCATTATTCTCGACCGCACTTTTTTCGTTACGTGGTCCACTTGATCTACCGTGAGTAGAGTTTCAGGTCTTCTTCGGTAATCTCGTCTCCGGGCACGAGGCGGTAATGCTTCTCCTCGAGTATCTTGACGTGGTCCCCGTGAAGCGCGAGTTCAAACATGGCGATTACTTCATCGTCCATGAACTGAGCGGAAACAGGCCGACACCCAAGACTCGGAAATTTTTCTTTACAGCATGCAAGGTCCTGCCTTGTCTGAATGACTGCAAGTTGGTCCGCGCCGCCTTTCGCCTGAATTGGGATGACGAACTGCTGACCCTTCCTGTTGATGCCGACGTAGAGTTCGTCGATTTCAATTTGGCCCATTCCTTGGACCGTCGTCCTAAGGTGGTTCTGAAGCGAGTACGTGGTGATGCCCAAGAAAATGTCCACGAGTCTGTTGTACCTAACTTTAGCAAGTAGAGCCTGCTCGTCCGTGAATGCATTTCTTGTGATGATCTCTGGCGTAGCATCCGGCACCTTGATGGCCATCAGGTCCGCCCGCGGAAGGATGCGACTGATCCTCGAAAGGGCGAAGCGGTATCGTGCTCTCCCTGCTGGTTCGATAATCCATTCGTGTCCTTTTGTCTCGGTCTTCTTGATCTCGGCGGGGAGTGTAGTTCGGTATCGGAAGGAATAGATTAGGTCTCCAAGGTTCTTCGGCAGCTCAATGCGTAACTCTCGTGCTACGTCTTCCATTTCCGACCTTTCAAACTCGAAGGTCGTCGTTCTCCGCCTATAGTGCCTCTTGAAAATTTTGAGGATCACAGCCTGGTAACGATTCGGTTCATGCATCGGCGTGATTTCCATTGAGACGGGTGCGCTTGGGGATGACGTCAGCCCGTACGCCATACCTTCGCGCAGCCTGTGACATATCCATTTCGAGAAGCGAAGTGTCACCGAGATTGAGAGGTTCGGTCACGCGTCTCGGCTTCACGCCAAGGGCATCGATGACGCTTCCCGCGACGGCGCGCGCCAACAACGGCGGCACCGAGTTTCCAACCTGCCTAAAGCCGTGCCACTTCGTGACGTGCATTCGAAACCAGTCTGGGTAGGAATGTAGTCGTGCCGCCTCGCGCACTGTGATGCAGCGTGGCGAGAAAGGGTGAATTGGCCGCGGAGATGTGAATGCACCGTGATCGCTGGCGGTCCCGGCGCGTATTGTATTACAGACGCCATTGGGGTCTAGCTTATGGAAGCGGCTTACCGGCTCGATCTCGCCATGCTTTGTCTGCGCGAATCGTTTCATTGACAGCGGCGTGTGAACAGTCCGGAGACTGGAGGTCAACAGCTTGTTATCGAAAGCGCGTGGCACAGATAGGTCGCTGGCGTCTTCCGAGCCGTCTCGTAACGGCCTTGCATAGTCGGAGGGCTTTCGAAATGGCGCTTTGACCCAATCTCGCTCAAGCAGTTCGTCGTAATGGTCAGCCTCGGGCAGATCCGAAAGGGCGTCCATCACGGTTGGTGTTTTTTCATAGATCATCAACGTCGGTTGCTCTTTCTTGCGATTGGGAGCCAAGTGCGTTTGTGTTGGGTATTTCGGCAGCGCTAACCCACGCCGAGATCCAATCAGAAAGAGCCGCTGGCGGTCCTGAGGGACACCGAAACTGGTCGCGTTTAGAACCCTGTAGCTCTCGATGACGCTATAGCTGTTCTTGCGGAATTCTTCGATGATCTCCTCGAGAAAGCGACGGTGCCTGCCGACCGTAAGTCCACGGACGTTCTCGAACACAAAATACTTCGCCTTCAAGTCCACAACGAGTCTAACGAAGTGATGGACGAGGGAGTTGCGTGGATCGTCGAGGGCACGCTTCCCGATCATGCTGAAGCCTTGGCATGGGGCACCGCCAAAGACCACGTCAACGCTCGCGGCACCGATGCGGGACTCGCGACGGACGTACGCTGCGTCTATGTTCGCGACGCTTCGACATATCGTGGCGCAGTTTGGGAAGTTAAACTCGTGTACCGCGGCATGAACCGGGTCGTATTCGACGGCGGCGGCAACGTCGAAGCCCGCTTGTTCAAAGCCGAGGCTCATTCCGCCTGCACCGGCGAATAAATCGACGCCGATAGGTCTCGATGTATGGTTCTTTTGCACTCGATTCTCTAGCTTGGACGCATAGCTCGATTCGCTGAATAGTATACGCGGATTATTTCCTGTATCGTAGTCCCAAGAAAGTAACTGTCATTGTCAGCACCGTTAACCAGTCTTTGGTCGACAGATCCGACCGTCATGTCGTTCGCGGACAATGCGATTTGTACTGTGATGTAAAGCTTTCCATCCTCGCCATACTCGTGCCGCTCGTTGAAAGCAAGCCGATACATTAATCGAGAATCGCGAAGCCGCCCACGCTGGGACCGTGATCGTCCGGAAAATCAAGGAAGTGATGCAAGAACGGCGTTTTAACCTGCGCTCGGGCAGCGGCGAACACATTGTCTCCATCCGTCCCGTGGGCCAGGAGACGATCGCCATCTAACGCGACCCACTCGCCCTTATATTCGTCGCGGTGTTGGCCAATCCAGCGCAACTCAGCCTCGCAGTGGACCGCCTCTTCAGGCGGGAGACGCCTGATGGGAGGCAACGGTGGTCGCGTGGTTACCGGCATGTTTCTCTGATTCAGAGTCTAACACAAGCACTACACACTCAACTCCCCCCGAAGATCACGGCCGATTTCGGCCTTCACGGCGGTAGGCGCGAGACCCAGTCCCAATAGGTAGTGCAGTTTCGCGAGCGCGGCTTCCGCCGTCATGTCGCCGCCGCCGACCACGCCGGCGCGCTCCAAGGCCGATCCTGTCGCGTAGCCGTGCATGTCCACCGATCCGGTGAGGCATTGGGTGCAATTCACGATCACCACGCCGCGGCGCGCGGCTTGTTCGAGCGCGGTGAGCAATTCGGGGTCGCGGTCGGGAATGTTTCCCACTCCGTAGGTTTCCAGCACCAGTCCTTGCAACGGCGGTTGCAGAATGTTCGCCAAAACGCCGGCGCGAATGCCGGGAAAAACGCGCAAAGCGGCGACGAACGGTGCGGCGAGATCTTTCACCACCAGCGGACTTCCCAACGAAGCGCGTACGAACTTCCAGTCCACCTGAATGTCCACACCGCAGCGGCCGAGCGCCGGAAAATTCGGAGAATCGAAGGCGTCGAGACCGCCGGCGCTCACTTTTACCACGCGACATCCGCGAAGCAAGCGGCTACCGAAGCAGACGCAGACCTCCGGGATCGGCGCGACAGCCACTTGCAACGCGGTAATTAGGTTCAATCGCGCGTCGTTGCGCACTTCGCCCAGTGGAATTTGCGATCCGGTGACGATCACCGGTTTCGCCAGACCGTCGAGCAGGAACGCCAGCGCGGATGCCGTGTAGGCCATCGTGTCGGTGCCGTGTAGCACGACGAATCCATCGAAGCCGGCGTAATGCGCCGCGATGTCGCGCGCGATGCGCAGCCATCCCGCGGGCGTCATGTTGGCGGAATCGAGCAGCGGGTCGTATTCCTCAAGCACATAGTCAGGCATTTCCGCCGTTTGCAATTCGGGCATCGCTTGCATTTGCGCGCGCAAGAATCCGGGACGCGGCACGTAACCGTCCGGGCCATTGCCCATGGCGATCGTGCCGCCGGTGGCGGCAATGTACACGCGCTTTTTCATAGGAAGACCATTCCAGCATATCCGACGACGCGATCGCGGTCGCCGGCTTCGGCGTCGCCGCTGGTCGCGTAACGGACCAGTTGTCCGGCCTTCGCGCCGAGAATTCGCGCAGCGGTCATGGCCGCAATCGCCGGACCATAGCCGCACATACTGATGTTTTCGCGATGTAGCGTGGCATGCAATCGCGCAGGATCGAACGCCAGCATCGCGTCGATCGCGAACTGATCCTTTTGGCGCGTGCGACGGTCGTTTTCGTAGTGGTTCATGTCGCTCGACGCGATGATCAGCGCCGGATCCTTGGCCAACACAGTCGCGAGCGTTTCGCCGAGAGCCGTCAGCGAAGGCAAATCGCCGGCGCGAATCGAAATCGGCACGAAAGAAAACTCAGGCCGCAGGAATTGCAGGAAAGGAAGCTGGACTTCGAGCGAATGTTCGGCGTGACCGCGCTCGTCTTCCACACAATCGGGAAACGCCGTGCGGATTTTCGCGGAGAGCTCCGCATCCACCGCCGCGCGACCCAGCGGAGTCTCCCATTCGTCAGCGGGGTGTATGCCGAACGCCGGTCCGCGCCCGAAATGATCGGGCGCCAGGATCACGAAACGCCTCGGCAACTCGAGCGCCCCATAGACCGCGCCGGCCACGCCGCCTGAAAACATGTATCCGGCGTGCGGGACCAAGCACGCCAGCGCGGGTACGTTCGCCGGACGCGTCGCACAATAGTCGCCGACATCGCGCCAAAGAGTCTCGCGGCGCGAAGGATAGAAACGGCCGGCGACAAGCGGTGGCCGGATCATGAGCGTAGTGAGGAAGCGCGCGCTACTGCGTCGTGACGATCTTGCCCTTCAAATGCACGGCGGTGCTCGATCCACGAAGGTACTTCACCGTGATCTTCACGCCCGGTTCCATGTGCCGGTTCTCGAGTTTCGCCGCCAGTTCCGGCGTAAAGTCGAACGTCCGGGTGTTGTACACGTTTTTGGGATCGCGCACGGTCACGGCTTTCGGCGTGAAGTTGACGACGTTGCCGTGAAAATAATCGGACTTCGGCTTCGGCTGTTTGATGACGATGGTGGGAGCAGTGGTAACTTGCGCAGAGGCACGGACGGGAAGGGCGGCCAGCACCAACACGAACGCCGATCCCAACGCCCACGAAGTGAAAAGTCGACTACGGGTTGTCGTCATCAATGCTGATTTTCAGCGCTTTCAGGAATTTCGCATCCTGCGACGTGAACTTCACTTGCGTTTCAATCGACGCGCGCGCCGGTTCGGCGGATTCGATTTCATCCTCGCGCTTGTTGAATCCGATGGTCGCTTCCAACACCAGGAAAACGTCGTAGCCGGCGGTCTTGATATTGGAAATCGCATTGGCGATGCGATCCGATTCCGAAAGGGACTCGTTGATGGCGCCACCCAACTCCTTCATCAGTTGTTTCAAGCGGTCGTCCAATTTCACGATTCCCTCCTAGTCCCCTGCATCGAGCACTGAAATGCGTTCTGATTCAGTCAGTGCCCTTCCTAACCCGATACTATGCTTCCGGGAAACCTCTGTCAAACTATTTGACGCCGGACAAGGCTCTCCTGTTTCAAGATCGGCGAGACGCCGAAAAACTTGACGAAAAACAACAGAACGGGAATGGAAAGGCGCTATTTTGCCGATCCCGCGGAGCCGGATCTTAGCCTGTAGCCGGTAGTTGGGCGATTTTTGCGATACACGCGGAATAGGTAGTACCCGCGGGCTACTCGCGGAAGTAGAACTGCAACTTGATGCCGGCGACTTCGATCACGTCGCCTTCCTTCAAGTCGCGCGAGCCGGAGACGCCTTGGCCGTTGACTTTCGTTTCGGTGCCGGATGGTGAAATCGAATAACCGGTTTCCTTGCGATTCACCACGGCGGCCACTTGCGGCGCGAACCAGCCTTTCAGCTTGATCGTGGCTTGGTCGCTCTTGCCGATCATGGAAAGGCGGCCGGTGAGGATGTATTCCTTCTGATCCGTTTTCCCGTCGAGCACGGTGAGGCTGCCCACTTTTTCGGCGGCCGGCGCGGCGGACGCGCCTTCGGTCGCAACGACCGTTGCCTTCTGGAGCATTTCACGGCGCTTCTTGGTATCGAGCACCATGGTTTCTTCCAATTTCGCTACCGGCATCGTGCGATCGGCGTTGTCTTGCGGAGGCGGAGGCGGAGCACCGCCCTCGTCGACGTAAACCAGAGTGTGTTTGCCGATCAAAACCTCGTCGCCGTTTTTCAGAAAGCTTTTGCGAATGCGTTGATTGTTGACGAAAGTGCCGTTGAGGCTGTTGAGATCTTCCAAGACGAATTTGTCACCCTCGTAATAGACCTTGGCGTGATGGCCGCTGACGGCCAGGTTGTCGATCGTCAGATCGTTCTGCTGGGTGCGACCAATCGTGAGAGTGGTTCCCTTCAGGGGGATCTCTTTCAGCACCGCCGCCTCATACTTGAGGATCATCTTGGCCATTGTTCGTCTCCGTCTCGCTATTATTCCACAAATAACCGCTTCAGCAGCGCCAGGAACCCCTTCGGTTTGGCTTGCTGGACGCGCACGACGATCACTGTGACGTTATCTTCGCCGCCGGCATCGTTGGCTGCTTCCACCAGGCGATCGGCGGCTTGCTGGGGGCTCGGTGATTCCGCGACGATCTGCGCGATCCCCTCGTTGTTCACCATCTTGGTAAGACCATCGGAGCATAGCACGACGTGATCGCCGGGAAGCAGCAGCACTTCGTCCACATCGACGTTGACCGATTCTTCCGCGCCCATCGCGCGCACAATGATGTTCTGCATGTCGCTGTGCTCGGCTTCTTCCGCGGTGATCAAGCCGCGGCGCACTTGCTCCATCACCAGCGAGTGATCCTGCGTGAGCTGTTGTAGCGAGCCGTCGCGCAGCAAATAGATGCGGCTGTCGCCGACATGCGCGATCCCCATGATGGGATTGTGGAGCCAGGCCGCCACCACCGTCGCGCCCATGCCTTCGGTGTGAACGTGTTTGTGGCCGGCTTCCCAGACCGCGCGATTCGCGAGTCGCACGGCGCTGGCGAGTTGATTGGTGTACTCGGAAACCTGCGGATTCGGCTCGCCGAAGGAAAGTTTTTGGCCGTTGCTGCTTTCGCGCAAGCATCCCGCGACGGTGTCGACGGTCATTTTCGCGGCAACCTCACCGGCGTTTTGTCCGCCCATGCCGTCAGAGAGCACACACAAATTAATCTGCGGCACCAGCGCGAAGCAGTCTTCGTTGTTCGCCCGGCGCATGCCGACATCAGTCTTCGCGCCGATCCCGTATTCCAGCTCCATCCCCATCGCTCCCAAACTACATTCGCGAGCGCTTTGATCGCAACGCCGGCGACACCCACCACACCCACTGCACCCTTATCAATTCGCTTTAGTCGCGATTGTCGCCTCGTAGCTTCCGCCCGATGCCGATGTCGACGTGGCCGATCCCGCCGCGGCCGCGGAAGCGCCGCCCGCGTCGGCCGGCAACGTCGCGAGCGCCGCGCGGAGATCGGCGGCCATCTCGCGTCCCCGTTGATAGCGCTCGTCCGGATTCTTGGCCAGTGCCTTGTCGACAACCTTCTCTACCGCCTGCGGCAATTCCGCTTTGTGGATGCGCACCGATTCGTGCGGTTCGTTGGCGATCTTGTACAGGAGCGTCGCCACCGTTTCGCCGGTGAACGGCTTTTCACCGGTCAACATCTCATATAGCGTAGCGCCGAGGCTAAACAGGTCACTTCGGCCGTCGACTTTCTTGCCGGCCAGTTGTTCGGGCGACATGTAGCTCGGCGTGCCCATCACGGTGCCGGTGGCCGTGCGCGAACTCGTGGTGATGCGCGCGATGCCGAAGTCGGTCACCTTGATGATGCCGTTCTTCAGCAGCATGATGTTGGCCGGCTTGATGTCGCGATGCACGATGCCTTGCTCGTGCGCGTAGTCGAGCGACTCGGCGACCTTGGCGATCATCTCGAGAACGTCGCGCATCGGCATGAGCTTGTCTTTGCTCGACCAATCCTTCAGGTCGCGGCCGTCGAGCAGTTCCATGGCGATGTAGCACATGTCCTGATCCTCGCCGGTATCGTAAATGGTCACAATATTGGGATGGCTCAAGCGTCCCGCCGATTCCGCCTCGCGGAAGAAGCGCTCCTTCAGCGCCTTCTGATCTTCGGCGTCGATGTCGTCCTCGAACTTCAGTGTCTTGATCGCGACCATGCGGTTGATCTTGGGATCCTTGCCCAAGAAGACCACGCCCATGGCGCCGCGGCCCAGTTCGCGCTCAATTTCGTAGCGACCGAGCGTCGGCTTGAGGTTCGCGCCGTCGACGAGCACGGTAGCGTCCGCGCCGCCCTTACGCAGTCCGGCGGTTCCGCTGATCATCGTTTCACCCGCGGTGGTTAGGCGCGGGATACGCTCCTTGATGTCCTTGAACGCTTTGTCCTTGGTCTGAATGTGTTCGTAAACCGAGACCGCTTTATTGAATTGACGCTTGCGCTCGAAATCCAAACCTAGGTTGTAGAGCGCGTCCTTGACTTCGTCCACCGGGCACTTGCGCAATTTCTCGAACGCCAGATCGAGCATGCCCTGACCTTGGAAGCTGAGCGCCAACATGCGGTTGGTTTCCACACTCTCGACTTCCAACACTTCCTTCTGTTGTTCTGTGAACAGGTACTTCTTCGAAACGACGGCGGCGTAGCCGATCGCCAGGGTCAACGCGGGATACAGAATCTTGATCCACAATCCCTTGGCGACGAACATCCAGAAACCGAATCCCAGGAAAACCAAGCCCAGCGCCAAGGCCACGATGGCCGACTTCCCCGCGCCCAAGCGCGGCAAGCCGAACGAGATGAACGCGCCGAACAACAACACCATGGCGAGTTCAACCTTGCTCGCCCACACCGGACGATCGACGAAATGATTGTGCAGAATGTTGTCCACCACGTTGGCGATCACTTCGGGCGACGGCAGCGAGCGCGCCGCCACGGGCGTGGCGATCTGCTCGCCCAGGCCGACGTGCGTGAGTCCTATGATAACGATCTTGTCCTTGAAGGCGCCCGCTTGCACCTTCTTGTTGATGATGTCGGACATCGAAAAATACTTGAACGTTCCGAGCGGGCCGCCGTAATCGACGAGCATTTGGAAGCTCGGATCGGTGGGCACGGTGATGTTCTTCAGCTTCATGCCGCCGCCCAAGTGCACGCTGACTTCGCTAGGCTTCAGGTTCAGCGCCGTGGCGGCGAGTTGCGTGGCGAACGACGGGAAATATTGTCCGGCGTAATCCACCAGCAGCATGTGCGAGCGATAAATGCCGTCGCGGTCGGGATAGACGTTGATGTGGCCGATCGATTTCGCTTCCTTGGCGAATTTCTCGATCGGATACTTGATCGCGACCGCTTCGCGGACCGCAGCCGCGCCCTTGTCGCTGGGATTATCGATCGAGGTGACGAAATTCTTCAGGATCGGTTGCGGCAACTCACCCGCCGGATTTCCTTCCGGCGTGCCGATTTCAAAATACAGCGGGAGAACCACGTTGCCCGAGAGTCCAATGGATCCGGCGAGTTTCTCGTCGGTATCGAGTTGTCCTTCGGCGTTGCTGATGTTCTCGATGATGGGCTGAATGTCCGCGGCGTTCTTGCCTTGCGCCAGCGGCGTCAGTTGATCCTTCACTTGCTTCAGCACGGCGAGTCCCGGATTCGTCTCCGGTTCGGTGTAGAGCACGTTGAGTCCGATGACTTTGGCGCCGGCTTCGGAAATAATGTCGAGGGCATCGGCCATCACCGAGCGCGGCCACGGCCAGCGCCCGATGGTGTCGATAGAGTTTTCGTCGATCGCGGCGATCACGATATCCTGGCCGACTTGGCCGTTGGCACGCATGCGCGCACGGAGATCGTAGAGCTTCATCTCCATCGTTTCAATGGGCCACCACGCGGTGAGCGCGGCGAGAAGCAGCGCAATGGTGACGACTCCTCCTAGTACCCAATCGGGTATAACGATCTTCGGCTTCTTCATAGCTAATTCCTCCCGGTGGATGCCCGGTTACCCGATCGAGCGCGCAAGTGCGTTTGATTCTGCGGCCCGGTGCCAATGCCACTATTATTGAGCAAGATAGCCGGATCATAGCAGAGCCGGAGTAGGGTTGCAATAAGAGTAACAGGCTGGCCGTGCCCCGTTTTGGGCCACGAGCCGCCTTTATCTAATGCGTTTTTTCAGCGGGAAACTGACTGCTGCGCGGACAAGTGTGCCAGGAATGCCCGCATGTGGCGCAGAACATCGGCTTCTTCGTTCTGAAACATGTAGTGATGCGCACCGGCAATCTCCACGACTTGCGCGAGCGAGTCGGCGGACTTGAGGTTGGATTCCCATCGGTGAATGAACTGCATCTCGAGCTCATAGAACCGCGCGGAGGCGCGACGTTCAGCTGTGTCCGGGGGCAGCTTCTCTTTATTTGGCTCGCCCGTGGGCGATTGTTCTTCGGGCGGACGCTGCACCGCCATGAGAGCCAGCACCGGAACCGTGATTCCTACGTAGTCTCGTCGAATCGACCCGTCGTCGATGGCACGCGATACCGAACCGGGCGTGCGATACTTGCCAACCGAACCGTCGGCGTTCGTCTCATACATGCTGCGGATTTCGCCGGCGGGAAACGGAAAAATGCCGGCGCGCTTCTGGTACGCCTGATACGCCTCGACCGAAGCGTTGTCTGCAGCGGTCCGCGGACCCGGCCCCGGCGCGGAATCGTTGTGTCTCATCGCCAGGGCGCGGTATTCCGCATTGCTCCATGGGAAATCCATGGGATCGGCCAGCGCGTCGAAGTAGATGAGCGCGCCGAGATCGGCGGAATGCTTCTGGCCGAGAAACGAAATCTCGGAACCGGCCATCGAGTGTCCGACCACAATGGGCTTTTCAAGATGGAGTGCCTGAATCACGCGCCAAACATCGGTAGCCAGCTCGGGCACCGAGTAGCCGCGCTCGGGCTTGCTCGACAGCCCGTATCCTCGGCGCGTGATCCCGTAAACGTGGCAGATGTCCGTGAGCTTCGGCGCAAAGTCCTCAAAGATGTGCGCGGAGTTGCCGGACCCGGCAAGCAGAATCAGCGGCCGGCCGTTACCTCCCCAATCGAGCACCTCAAGTTTCACGCCATCGCCCACGTCGACGAAGGTTGTCGCGAGCTGCGTGGCGTGAATCGTCTGGGCCAGCAAGAACAGCGTCAAGATTCGCCACTTCATATGTAGGAACTATAGCAGGATGGTATGCTTCGCACATGCTTCTCCTCTTACTCGCGAGCTTGTTCACGACGCAACAGACACGCGTGCTGTCGTTCGATGTGGCGTCGGTGAAAACATCGACCTTCGGCCAGTCGGGCCTGGAGGGAAGCAAGCGGTCAAGGGTCGATGTGACACCGAAGAGCGTCACGCTGCGCAACGTTACCGTCGGCGACTGTATCCAGTGGGCGTACAACGTGAAGCCGTATCAGATTGCGGGCGCGTCGCTCGGTGACGAACGCTACGACATTCGAGCGGTGGTGGACTCGGAAGTGTCAACGAGCCAGCTTCGCGCGATGATGCAAGACCTGCTGGCGAAGCGATTTCAAATGGCTCTGCATCGCGAAACTAAACCGATGCCCGTGCTAGAGTTGGTGATCGCCAAGGGTGGGCCGAAGCTGCCGCCACCTAAGCCGGGCGCGGTGACGCATTCCGCCGAGTCGTTGCCACGCGTGGAAAACGGCGGATTCGTGTTTGCCGATACGACGATGGCGGAATTCGCAACGCAGCTCGGGATGCTCCGCACTGTGGACATGCCGGTAGTCGACCGCACCGGCATCGCCGGAGTGTTTGATATAAGGCTCAAGGACGCGGCGGAAGCGAACCGCCGCGACGACGGCCCGCCGATTTCAACTTTCCTCGAAGAGCAGCTTGGATTGAAGCTCGTCTCCGCGAAGTCGCCGATGGAAGTGCTCGTAGTCGATCGCGTCGGCAAGCCGACGGGAAACTAAGATTCTATTGACAGAATATATTCCTCATAGCACATAATGAAAACTGTGAAGTGGACGGTCGAGTTCACGGACGAATTCGAACGATGGTGGCGGACGCTCAGTGAGCGTCAACAGGACGACGTAGGCCTATCGATCGGGTTGCTTGAGGACCTTGGACCTGCGCTCGACCATCCCCACAGCACGAAAATCGTGACCTCGCGCTATGCACAGATGCGCGAATTGCGAACGCAAAGTGGCGGAAGGCCGCTTCGAACGCTCTATGCCTTCGATCCATTGCGTGTAGCCATCCTGCTGATCGGCGGCGATAAAACGGGCGATCGTCGTTGGTATGAAAGGTTCGTCCCAATGGCCGACAAGATATACGACGCGCACTTAAAGCAGCTTCGCAAGGAAGGAAAACTCTAATGCCGACTCGGAAGTTTCAAGAACTGCTCGAAGAAATGCCCGCGGCGCGGCGAAAGCGGATCGCCAAGCGGGTTCAACAGGCGCTCGCCGCGATGCCGCTTGAGGAACTGCGCCGCGCGCGCCGGATGACCCAAGTAGAATTGGCTCAAACCTTGGGAGTGAATCAGGGTGAGGTGTCGAAGATCGAGCATCGGACCGACGTTTACCTGAGTACACTGGCCGGATATGTCGAAGCGCTCGGCGGTCGTTTGGAGATTCGCGCGGTCTTCCCGGATCGCGAGATGCGCATCAACCAGTTCGAAGGGCTGGCGAGATAGCGTTCGCTACTGCGCGAACGTCTGCGCAATCACGCGGATCTCCGACGTCAGCTTCAAATCCTGCGACGCCGTGCCGCCGCGATCTACGGAAACCCGCGTGGCGTGCTTCTCGAGTTGCGTCAGCAGGTCGGGATCTTGCACCTGATACGGGTCCGATTCCGGCCACACGACGGCGATGTAGCTGCCGGGAATCACGCCTTTCAAAGTGTAGTTGCCGCTCGAGTCCGCGAACGTTGACTTGAAGTAGCGATCCATGAGGCGCTTCTTGGGATCGGAGCTGATCAACACCACAGGCACGCCGCCCATCGGGTTGCCGTCTTCATTCAACGCGTGACCCGTCACCGTGCCGCTGGCGAAATCGATGGTCGCGGCGATTTGCACGGCGGCGCCGCCTTCCGGCACCACGATGCCGGTATCGAGAATGTCCGACCCGCCCGCGGAAAGCGCGCTCAAGAAAAATCCGCCGTTGCCGTTTCCACCACCAAGGTTGAGACCACCGCCGTAATTGATGTTCGCCGCCGGCGACCCGTTGCCCACGCGGCTCAACACTTGCAAATCGTAGGTGCCTGGCTGTACGTCGGCGATCTCAAAGGTACCGTCGGGATTCACTTGCGCTTGTCCCGTCATGCCGGGACCGCGGAATCCCACTTGATCGTTGCGCGGCGTCAGCGTGACGCGCGAATTGTCGGGCACCGCGCCGCCTTCCGCTTCCAACTTGCCGCGAATCGTCGAGCCCGGCGTGATGACGATGGTGAGATTGTCGATGTTGCTCGACTGCAGTTCCACTTCTTTCGTGAACGGCCGTGGAGCAGCTTGTCCACCACGTCCCTGGGCGTTCGGACCACCTGGTCCGCCTCGGCCGGCCGGGCCAAACCCTCCGGGTCCGCCGAAACCTTGCTGGATCGTCAGACGATAGTGGCCGGGAAGCAATCCCTTCAGTTGGAACGATCCATCTTGCTTGATCTGCGATCCCGAGTTGCCGCCGCCCATCATCATGAAATCTTCGGCCATCGCGTTGATGTTTCCCGAGCTGAGCATGCGTCCCGACTGCGAATCCATCACGCGGCCGCTGATGCTGAACGTGGACAGCGTGCGGAGCACCATGTCGATGCCGCCCATCTCCGCGCCCGGCAGCAACTGGATCGCTTGGGCGTCTTGCAGGCGCGTGGCGGTGGGATAGATCACGTTGCCATACGCGGTTTCGCGGCTGTTGGTCGGTCCGCTGCCGCGGCGCGACGCCTGCACATAGTAACGCCCGGGCGAGAGTCCGAAAATGCGGTAGCGTCCGCGATCGTCGGTGTTGCCGTTGCCGGCGCTCGCTTGCAATGTCGGCTGACCGCGCCGGTACGTCTTGATCATCACCTGAACGTTGGCGTAAACCACCGGCTCGCCTTCGTCGTTCGTCACCACGCCGGTGATCACGCCGCCACGCTGCATGCGGCAATCGATGTCGCGAACTTCCTGGCCGTCCTTCACGGTGATGCGCGCGGGCGGCGCGTTCGACGATCGCGCGCCGTACGACGATCCCACGTAGCCGGTCTTGCTGCACGACAATGTGTAGTCGCCGGGCTCGACGTTGCGAAATTCGAAGCCGCCTTGCGCGTCGCTAGTGGTTCCTTGCGGCTGAAAACGGCCGGTGGCTTGCAACGTGACGTCGGCGCGCTTGAGTCCCGCGCCGGTATCGTTGCCGTACACGTGTCCGCGCACCACGCCGGGCGTGGTGGGCGCCGCCGGCGTGGCCGGCGTCTGCCCGGGAGTGGTGGAAGATTGTCCCGCCTGTGAAGCTTGCGATTTGGCGCCTTGCTGCGGCGGAGATGCCTGCTGCGCTTGTTGCTGCGCGAAAGCGGGCATCAGGAAGAGTTGCGCAAGAAGCGCGACAATGGACAACATACAAACTTAAACCCCTCCTCCGGCCTGGAGTCTCGGAATCCTAATCGCTTAGACCCTTGAAATAGTCGATGGTTAGCTTCAATCCCTCTTCCAGAGGCACCTTGGGCTTCCATCCCAGAAGTTGTCCGGCGCGCGTGATGTCGGGGCAGCGCTGCTTGGGATCATCCTTGGGCAGCGGCTTGTGCTCGATGCGCGCGTCCGTTGCGCCCATGAGCGCGATGATCACGTCGGCGAATCGCCGGATGCTGATCTCGTTGGGATTGCCGAGATTCACCGGATACTGGATTCCCGGCACAGGATCGGCCATGGCGAGACGCGCGATTCCATCGACTAAATCCGACACGTAGCAAAAGCTGCGGGTCTGTGATCCGTCGCCGAAAACCGTGAGCGGCTCGCCGCGCAGCGCTTGATCGACGAACGCCGGCACCACGCGGCCGTCCTTCAGTTTCATGCGTGGTCCATAGGTGTTGAAGATGCGCACGATGCGCGTGTCGACGGCGCAAGTGCGATGGTAGGCCATGGTGATCGCTTCGGAAAATCGCTTGGCCTCGTCGTAAACCGAGCGCGGACCCACCGGATTTACGTGGCCCCAATACGTTTCCACTTGGGGATGCTCGAGCGGATCGCCGTAGCACTCCGAGGTCGACGCCATGAGGAAGCGCGCTTTCTTGCGGCGCGCCAGTTCGAGACAGTGTCGCGTACCTTCCGATCCCACCGCGAGCGTCTCGAGCGGATACTTCAAGTAGTCGAAAGGGCTGGCGGGCGACGCGAGGTTGAACACGATATCCACGGGACCATCGACGTCGAGGCCTTCGCTGACGTTCTGGTGCACGAACGCGAAACGCGAATTGCCTTGGTTGTGCGCCAGATTGCGCGTGGCGCCGGTGATGAGGTTATCGACCACGACGACAGAATCGCCGCGAGCTAGAAAATAATCGCAAAGGTGCGAGCCGACAAATCCCGCGCCGCCAGTACAATACGGAGTCCATTGGGCATAAGGGCAATTCAATATTGTAACGCAGCCGATGCGGGCCGCGTATAATGCGTACAGGGTGCACCCGATGCGTCTCCGTTCCCTCGCGCGAGTCGTGGTTATTTCCGCTTGCTTCGCGGCGTGTTTTGCGGACGCGCAAACGTATCCGGGACAATATCCGCCAACCACGTATCCGCCGGGCCAATATCCTCCCGGACAATATCCGCCGGGACAGTATCCAGGCGGCCAGTATCCGGGCACGGGCATTCAGATCCCAGGAATCTCGCTGCCGAAACGCAAACAGAAAGACGATGCGACCAAGAGCGACTTAAAAACCACAGTCGCGACCATCGACGGCGCGTTGCGCAAGCTTGCTGAAAAAGATTTGCTGCTCGAGACGAAAAGCGCGATCCTGCGCTTCCGCCTGCTGGCCAAGACGCAGTTCAAGAACAAGAACGGCGATCAGATTCGCGATTCCCTGCTGCATCCCGGGGACCAGTTGACGATTTTCGTGAGTCCCGACGATCCGGAAACGGCGCTACGTGTGACGCTGGTGCGCGAAGGCACCACCATCGAGCGCGCCGGCGGCGAGCAGACCGTCGACGAGGCGAGAGTACGCACGCCGACCGCCGCCGACTTGGGCAAATCGCAAAAAGTCGCGATGGGCGGAGGCGGTGGTTCCGACGCGGGCGGCCCTGGGGTGCATGTCGGCGATGCGACCGGTGGCGTTGAGTCGGGTGGCGATCGGCCGTCACTGAAACGCGACGGCGGCGAAGGAAACGCCCCAGGGCCGGCGGCGGACGCGCCCGTAGCCGCACCGGCGGCGGCCCGCGATGCGAATCTCATGTCCGACGCCGAAGTGATCAACGAAGCGCGCGCGGCGGCCGTGGCGTATTCGCAAGGTCTTCCGAATTTTCTCGCGCATCAAATCACCGACCGTTACTTCAGCCCGGGATTTCCGCCGGTCTGGCGACGCCTCGACGAAGTCGACGCCGAACTCGCCTACCTGAACGGCCGCGAGGATTATCGCGATTTCAAGATCGACGGCGAACCGGCGATTCGTCCGCCGGAATCGAGCGGGTCATGGAGCACCGGCGATTTCGGAACCACGCTCGACGACTTGATGTCGCCGGCCACGAACGCCACGTTTCGGCGCCGCGGCGAGGAACGCGTCGGCGTGCGTCAAGCGATTGTCTACAACTACACGGTCGAAGAATCCAATTCCCACTGGAAGCTGGTGTCGCCCGATGGACGCACGTTGAATCCCGCGTATGAAGGCGCGATTTGGGTGGACAAGGAATCGCTGCGCATCCTGCGCATCGAGCAGCGCGCCACGAACTTGCCACGCGGCTATCCGTTCACGCGCGCCGAGTACACGCTGGTCTACGGCTGGGTGCGCATCGACGATCGCGCGTACCTGATGCCCATGTCCGGCGAGAATGTCGGCTGCATGAGCGGCGGAAGTTGCTCGCGAAACTCCACCGAGTTCAAGAATTATCGCAAGTTCGTGGCGGATTCGAAGATTGTGTATTGATCGTCAATAGAGGACGGAATACCCTTCGGCGCCTCGTAAGTCTCGATCGAACGTAACAGTATCGCGACAGCCGGCTTCGCGGCAGATTTCGCCAATCAGGTAGTCGGAGAAGTCGGCTCGTCCGCCGCGGAACAGTTCGAGCGCACGCCGCACCAGCGCTTCATGCTCGAACCGAAACAACTCGAATTCTAAAACGCGGTCGAGCGCCTCGCAGATTTGGACGCGAGTCTGGCTGTATGTACTCTCCAAGATCCAGACTAGCTCGCAAACTACGATCGAGGTTAGATAGAAAAGCTCTCCTTCATCGCGGGCCTGCTCGGAGATTCGCGTCACCGCCGCCAACTGAGTGAGATCGTCGGCCAGCAGAAGGCGCGCGATCACATTTGTATCCGCTCCTCTCATCGTTTTGCGAAGCGCTGCCGGACGGCTTCGTTCATTTGCCGCACCGTCACCGGCTTGCGGTGCGGCGACTTCAGGATCCCTATGATCGAGTTGATGTCCTGATTCCTAGGCGTCAAGATCAAACGGCCTCTGGTGTCGACGTCAAACCAAACCCGCTGGCCGGGTTTCAATTTAACTTGGTCGCGGATTTCCTTGGGAATTGTGATCTGTCCCTTGCTCGTGAGTGTACCGATGCTCATGGCTCCTTACCTTTCTCGTTTCCCCTTACTTCAGAGTATCACCCTTACTTGGCTGCATCGAGGCGTTTCGCGGAGGCTCGTCACGTGCCGCGATACGTTGCGACAAGTTCGATCAGTCCGATGATGTGCCGATTGAACTCGTCGAGCTCCTCGGCGGGAATCCAGTACTCTTGGTGAATGCTCGAGCCGACGGTTTTCACTTCGTACCGGCGAAGAAACGCGGCGTCAATCTGAAATCGCAGGACGTAGCCGGTCCCTCGATCCCGAGTGTTCCAGTCGCTGGCAATCTGCGTGGCGTATTCTTCGTTCAAGACTGGATAGAAAATAGGCTGCTCGGGTAAGCGTGGAGGAAAAGCCCGCCAGCCGCTGGCGCGAATCAGATCTAATTCCGCTTCGCCAACAGGACGAAAGAGTACGATAGGGCCCGCAGCATTCATCGGACTATTTCGCGTCGAGCAATTTCGCGGCCTCCGAGGGATCGGTGGTCGGCGCCTGGCACGTAAAGTTCTCGCAGACGTACGCGGTCGCGCGGCCGTCCTTGCGCGACATCGGTTCGATGAACGGCAGCCACTTCGCCAAATGCTTTTGACCGTCGCCGCCGTCGGCCAACAACACAATCTTGTCCGGCAGGAAACGCTCGTGGACCAGTCGCAACATCGCACGAGTGTCGGCCGCGCCGGGTGCGCCGGCGATCACAACCTGTTTCGGTTTCGCGAGACTCAATCCCAATGCCGCGGCCATCTGCGGCAATGTTTCAGGACCATGCTCCAGGCGCGGCGCAAAGATCCGCAAAATTTGCGCGGCGCGCTCGCGCCAGGCGTCGCGGCCGGCGATTTGCGACAGGCGCAGCAGATTCGCCACGGCAATCGAGTTCGGCGAGGGTTCGGCGCCGTCGTAGTCTTCGCGCATTTGCAGGAGGATCGACGGATCGCGGCCGCTCGTCGAAAAATATCCGCCGGTTTTCGCGTCCCAGAAAAAGTCGTCCTGTTTTTCCTGCAATCGAACGGCCCACTCCAGCCACGCGACGTTGAAATCCGCTTCGTACAAATCGAGCAAACCTTGAATGAGAAACGCGTAGTCGTCGACAAACGCCGGGATCGCCGCCTCGCCCGCGCGATAGCGCCGCAACAGCGCGCCGGTTTTCGGATCGTACAGGCGATCGTGAATGAATCCCGCGGATTTTTCGGCAGCCACCAGGTATTTGGGGTCATCCAGCGCCTGTGACGCGCGCGCCAGAGACGAAATCATCAAGCCGTTCCACGCGGTGAGCACTTTATCGTCGAGTCCCGGGCGTGGACGATGCGCGCGCACGGACAGCAGCTTCGCTCGCGCCGCGGCCATTGCGATCCGGTCGCTGTCCGGGATGTCGTGGCGCAAGATCAAAACATTCTGCCCGTGAAACTCACCTTGCTGGTCCGACTCCGGCGCGACATTGCCGTTCGGTTCGACGCCGTAGTACAGCCCGAACGCCCGCGCCTGATCCGCGCCCAACACTTGGGCGATTTCCGCGGCTGTCCAAACGTAGAACGCGCCTTCGCGTTTTTCTTTTCCTCCCGCGGTCACGAGACTGTCGGCGTCTTCGGCGGAATAGAAGCCGCCCTCAGGATCGTGCATGTCACGCAGGACGTAATCGAGAATGTCGCGCGCCACTCCGGAGAAAAACGCATCGTGCGTGATCTGGAACGCTTCGGTGTACGACGCGGCGAGCTGCGCCTGATCGTAGAGCATCTTCTCGAAATGCGGCACATGCCACTCGGCGTCGACGGAATAACGATGGAAGCCGCCGCCCAAGTGATCGTGCATGCCGCCCGCCGCCATGGCACGCAGCGTGTTCAACGACATTTCGAGCGCCGGCTTTTTGCCGGTGCGCGCGTAATAGCGCAAAAGAAAATTCAGCACCGAAGGACGCGGGAATTTCGGGGCGCCGCCAAAACCGGCATGTTGATGATCGTAGGACGACGCGAAGCGCGAATAGGCATGATCCAAAACCGCGGCGCCCGGCGCGTCTTCGCCTTGCTCGAAGCCCTGATTCGCCATGTCGCGCAGCGATCCCAGCACGCGGTCCGCCGACTTCAGCACGTCCTCGTGCTGCGTGGACCACGCCTGTTGCACGCTCATCAAAATCGTGCGAAATCCCGGGCGCCCGTAACGATCGGTGGGAGGAAAATACGTGCCGCCGAGAAATGGCTTGCGGTCGGGAGTGAGAAACACGGACATCGGCCATCCGCCGCCACCCGTCGTGGCCTGCACGAACGTCATGTAGACGCGATCGATATCCGGCCGCTCCTCGCGATCCACTTTGATCGCGACGAAGTATTGATTCAGGATTTGCGCCAGCGCTGGATCCTCGAACGATTCGTGTTCCATCACGTGGCACCAGTGGCACGTGGAGTATCCGATGGAGAGAAACACCGGCTTGTTTTCGCGGCGCGCTTTTTCGAAGGCTTCGTCGCCCCACGGATACCAGTCGACGGGGTTGGAGGCGTGCTGCAACAGGTACGGACTCTTTTCCTGAGCGAGACGATTCATATTCCTCTGGATGAATTGATGGCGGAACTGGTCGAGTTTGGGGCGCAGGCGGGCATTGAGCAGCGCCCCAGCCGGACGGCTGTAGAACATCAGCGCCAGAAGAACCAAGAAGCAGATTCCCGGCGCGATCAACAAAGCAATGACGCTTTTGCGCAAACGGCTACGCCGCTTTCAGCGTCCGCGCACCTAAAGTACGAATGCTGCGCGCGTCTTGCGGACGCGCGTGGCGATGCGTCACGCGCCAGCGCGATTTCTGCTTGAGCACTTGTTTCTCCAGGTGCTCCAGCGCGGCCCTCAACGACTCGCGGAGATTCCGCTTGCCGGCCGCGCCGACAATCGCGTGATCGTTGAGGTTTAGGGTAATTTCCACCAGGATCAAATGACGCTCTTGCGCCAGAATCACGTGCGTTTCAAGCGCGGGACGAGGCCCCAAAATCTTCGCCAGCTTCGTCAAGCGCGTCTCGACTTGTTTGCGCACGAAAGGAGTTACTTCCTGCTGCCTGCCCGTATAAGAAACGTTCACGGCATCCTCCTTTACAACGAGCCCTCGAACCTCTACTTCGTACATCGAAACTTACATCGAAGCTTACATCGAAACTTACATCGAAACCTTGCGCGTCTTCACGCGGCGTTGATGCGTGGAAGGAATCCGCATGTCCTCGCGATATTTCGCCACCGTGCGGCGCGTCACTTGAATGCCTTGCGTCTGCAGCATCCGCGTAATCTGATCGTCGGTGAGCGGATGCGTGGAATCCTCTTCCTCGATGATCTTTTTCACTTTGCGTTTCAAAACCAGCAGCGACGTGTCTTGTCCCGACGGTCCCTGCACCGCTTCCGAGAAAAAGAAGCGTAATTCGTAGACGCCTTGCGGCGTATGCACGTATTTGTTGGCCACCGCGCGGCTCACCGTGGAAGGATGCACGCCGACTTCTTCGGCGACTTCCTTGATCATCATGGGCTTCAGCTCGTCGATGCCGCGATCGAGAAAATCGCGCTGCCGCGCCACCACCGTTTGGCACACGCGCAAGATCGTCTGCTTGCGCTGCTCGATGTTCTTCATCAATTGGATCGCCGAACTGTAGCGATCTTTGATGTACGTCCGCACGTCTTTGTCCGATTCCCCGCGATTCAGCAGGCGGCGATAGGAAAGATTCAGCCGTAACTGCGGAACGTCTTCCTCGTTCATGATGATCTGGTATTCGTCGCCGTTCTTTACGATGAACACGTCGGGCTCGATCAAACGCGCTTCCGGTTTGTTGTAACGCTGCCCCGGCCGCGGATCCAGGCGCTTGAGATACTCGACCGCATCCTCCACCACCGGGATCGGCCGTCCCAAGGCTTTGGCGATTTCCTTGAATTGCTTGTTCTGCACGTGCGGCAGGAAATCGTGGACCACTTGCCACGCGCAACTTCTCTCCATGCCGATGGTCCGAAGCTGGATCAACAAACATTCGCGCAAATCGCGCGCCGCCACGCCGGAGGGATCGAATTGCTGCACCAGCTTCAGGGCGGCCTCGGCCAGTTCGAGCGAATGTCCTCCCGCTTCGGCGATATCCTCGATCGTGGTGGTAGTGAGATAACCGTCTTCGCTCAAATTACCGATGATCGCTTCGGCAGCCACCACCACTTCCGGCGCGGCCGCCGACAAACTAAGCTGCCACATCAAGTGGTCGGTGAGATTGGTGGGAGTGGCGAGAAAATTTTCGAAGGACGGCTTCTCCACGTCCTCGCTCGCGGGACTGCGAAAGCCGGGATCGAGATAATCGTCGAAGAAGCTGCCGAAATCGATTTCGTCGAACGCGTCTTTCTCTTTGGCGGGCGTGAAGTCCACCACTTCCAGCGGTCCTTCCAGGGTTGAGGATGTATGCTCGATGGCGGGACCATCGCCGTTGCCGTCAGTGGACAACCGCGACGGCGCTTCGTATTCCTCGAACGCCGCTTGCGCCGCATCGTGCGCCTCGCTATGCGCCTCGGTGACTTCGCGGTCGGCAGCCTGCTCGCCGCGCGTTTCGGCCGCGACAATTTCTTCGATGCGCGCGATTTCCTCGGTGTCGGTTTCCACCTCGCCGTCGGCGAGTTCCTCGAGGACCGGGTTCTCCACCATTTCAGCGGTGATCATGTCGCGCAGTTCCAGCTTGTTCAGCGCCAATACGCTGACCATTTGCACCAAGCCGGGCGTGAGCACCTGTTTCTGCGCCACGCGCAGGTTCAGGTTGATCCGCTGTTGCATTCCGTCAGCCACTTAAGATTCCCAGACCTTTCAGAGTACTCCCACGAAACTCTACGTATACCATTTAGAATCGGGCAAAGAAAAGGATTCGCCTAAATAGACACGCCGAACCTCGGGATCGTTACCGAGCGCCTCCGGCGTGCCCGCGCGGAAAATCGTACCGTTGTTGATGATGTACGCGCGGTCGGTCACCATCAGGGTCTCACGAACGTTGTGATCCGTCACCAGAATACCAATTCCCGACCGTTTCAAATCGTTAATGATTCGTTGAATATCGAGTACCGCGATGGGATCGATTCCCGAAAAGGGTTCGTCCAGCAGAATATACGCCGGTTGAATCACCAGGGCCCGCGCGATTTCCACGCGCCGACGCTCACCGCCGGAAAGCATGTAGCCTTGGCTACGCCGCACTGTCTCCAGGCCGAATTGCTCCAGCAACTCCTCCACGCGGCGGCGGCGTTCCTGCTGTGTCATGCCGCGCGTTTCGAGAATCGCCAGGAGATTCTCTTCCACGGTCAGTTTCCGGAAGATCGACGGCTCCTGAGGAAGATAGCTGATGCCCGCCAGCGCCCGCTGATACATCGGCATCGATGTGATGTCCTCCGAGCCGAGCATCACGCGACCGCTATCGGGCGCGATCAAGCCCACGACAATGTGAAATGTCGTGGTTTTCCCCGCGCCGTTCGGTCCCAGCAATCCCACAACTTCGCCGGGCAAAACTTCCAGGCACACGTTGTCCACGACACATCTGCCGCGGTAGCTTTTCTTGAGATCCTCGGAGCGAAGCGTGGCCGGCCTCCCGTTGAAGAACGAAGCTTCTAAATCAACCTAACGGGGCGGCCTTGGGCCTTCCGGAGCACTGCGGGAGCCGCGTTCGCGTCCGCCGGCTTCCTCTACGGTTGGGGCTGCTTCTTGGTCATGCGGTGCGTACTTTGCGTGCGCATGTCCGGGCCGCCATCCACGAAAATCTTATCATCCGAGGTAAGCCAAGTCAATTCACGGCCCGTGGTGATCCCGCGCACTTCGTCGCGCACGATCGGTTGTCCGCCGGAGAGGACGATTTTGTCGTCGTCGGACGTGTAGACGCCATGCTCGGACTCGGAACGCCGCGCGGCGTGCGCCTTTTTCTTGCCCTCGGCCGTGGCGGCCGGCTGGGAGTATCGCACTTTGCCGTCCGCGACGGCCCGCTCCAGGCGCGATTCGCCCGGCGCGAGCGCATCGGGATCGCGCAGAAAGGCGTCGACGGTATACGCGCTCGTCGTGAGGTCCTGGGAACGCATCACGACGTTGCCTTCGTAGCGGGCGTGACGTTGCTCGTCGTTGTAGTTGAGGCGATCCGCGGTGACGCGCAACGGATCTTTGCCTTCTTCCACCATGTAATCGTAGACGTCGTTCAGCGCGGTGAGCCGCTTGCCGGCGCGGTCCATGTCGACGATGCGGGCTTCCAGAAAATCCTGACCTTGCCACACGCGGACTTTGCCCGAAGGCCCGCCGTCGTAGTGCGCCACGCCGGTCGAGCGATCCCAACGCATGGTGTTGGAGAGCGCATACGTCGGATCATTGTTTTCTTTCGAGCTGGAGTCTTTCTTCTTGCTGCCCGCGATGAGCGAATTGCGCTTCGAATCTTTCTGCGGATACTGCGTCGACCGCACTTCACCTTCGGCCAGCGTTTCGCCTTTATCCGGCATTGTGAACTTGTGCGCGATCACGCGGCCGGTGGGATCCCACACCACGGGATCGGCGGCTTTTCCGGTAAGTACGGTGGTTCCACTCTGTGGCGTGGTTCCCGGCGTTATCGTGTACACGGCTTGCTCGGCGGTCGCCTGGCGATCGCCTTCGTGATACTGAAATGCGCCCGCCTGGGTCATCGACTCCAGCTGCTGCTGGGCGTTGAACGAGGCATCGAGGCGATCCGACGTGGTGATCCGTTTCGGCGCCGGTTCGCCTGAAGGCAGCGGCTTGGCGGTGGCCGGCGGATCGCTTTCCGTGCGCACCGCGCCTTGCGCGTGCATCTCGCGCATGATGTCGCGATCGCCGAAGCGAGCGTCGATGCGTTGCGCCGTCATCACGCGCTTGGGTTCGCCTCCGCCGGTCATTTCCACGCGCCCCGGCGTGACGGTACGCGCGTTGGCCAGTTCCTTGCCGTCCGGTTTCATGTTCATTTCAATTTGATCGGCGGTGATCACCCGCGTTTGACCCTTGGTGGCGTTGGGCAGCGGCAGAAACGTGATCTTCGCGCCTTCTTTCCAGCGCGCTTGCTGCAAAGTGCTCTTGGGACCCTTCACGTCCATCTCCAGGCGCGCGGCTTGCGCCTGCGTGCGCCCCGAAGGACCCACCGAATCCAGGCGCACGCCACCCGTGGCGACCACGAACTGTACCCGTTGCTTGTCGTCGAGCCCAATATCCATGCGCGTGGTCCAAATTTCACTGTGACGCCCCTTGCCGTCGGCCACGCCGTGAATATTGTTCTCAAGCAGCGCGTGATTCACTTGCTGCTTGTCGTCGAGATACAGCGTGCCGTGATCGCCGGTGACCACCTGCGACGCCTGCGCGTCCTTGCGGATCATCACCGGCTTCACGAAATGGATTTGCCGCTCCTTTTGCATGTAGTTCATTTCTTCCGCGTGAATATCCACAGGATGGCCTTTGCGAATGTGGATGATTACGTCGTGCTTTAGCAACAGCGTCTGCGCGGCGGAGTCGTAGACGGCGCCGGTGCCTTGACCGTCGCCGTTGCGGAACTGAAACGTCATCGGCTTCTCGGTGGAAGCGATGTTTTTCTTCTGGTCGTAGAGGAAGCCGGACGTTTGGATGTCGATGGGCTGCGAATTTTCCGGTGCCTTATCTTCCGAAGCGTCGGCCGCCACGGGTTTGACGGCGGGCTGCGGGGTGGCTTGGGTCGCATTGGGATTGGCCGTCACACCCGGCATGTTCGACAGGTGGATGAAAACCTGGCCTTCGGAATAAAACGTCCCGGCGTTCGCGTCGTACTCGCACTCTTTGCTGGAAATGTGATCGTGCCGGCCGCCTTGCTTGCCGAAAATATCGATCTCCACTTCTTCCAGGTGCGACTTGCCGCCTTCCTTGTTCTCGATGGCGTTCTTCGCGGTGGCCTGAAACGTGGTGCGATCGCCCTCGCTGTGCGACATGCGGAAGATCTTGGCTTTTTGGTTGAGCGTGTCGGGCAGTTTCTCGAGCGGCTTCCGTCCCTTTTGTACCTGCACTAAAACGCGCTGCTTCGACCGATAAACGCCGTACGTCGCGACGCCCGTGACGACGATCCCCACCAGGAGTACGAACCGGAGATAACGGACGGAGCGGGTAGCCATATTTGGTGGGAGCGGGGCGCCTATCAATAGTACGAAAAAAATGGCCCTCGCGAAAGCGCGAGGGCCAATGAGTGGGGTAGGCTTTTCAAAACCTGAGTCAAGTGACTCGTCCTAGGTAAGAGCAAATCCGGGGCCAAAATATTCCCATTTAGAATCAATGTTTTGCGGTGGGCCTGAGACGTTATTACCGTGCAAAAGTTACACAGGAGGCGTGCAAGTCCACAGATAGCCCACTAAATCTATCCACAGATTGCACAGATTACACAGATTCCGGACTGGGAGGACTGGCAGACACTAGCCTCTCGCGAGCCTCAATCTTAATCTGTGTGAATCTGTGCAATCTGTGGATTGTTTTTTCGAATCTGTGGACTCAGTCTAACCTTGAGGACCGATAACAGCGTCATCGTCACCGCGATGCCCGCCAAACCCCAGGACGCCGTCGCGAAATCGACGCGATGCTTCGGCAGAATCGACAGTCGCCCGTAGACCAACTCGATGTGCACCCAGTAGACCAGCAGCGACGTGGACCCGAGTTGTTCCACAGGACTCCACCAACCACCCGGCTTGATGGCGCACCAAGCGTAGCAGCCCCCCAGAATCACCAGCAACAATCCGCATCGCGCCAGAAAAAAGTTGGGACTGGTGAGCCAATAGTTATACACCGCGTAGAATTGCCCCGGCCCGTGGTCGAGCCACCGCGAAATCGGCACGGCGATCGCGCCCACGGCGGCGAGCGCGGCGATGGCGCGCCATTCCCGACCATCGCGCCGGGCCCACATCACGATCACGCCCGCGGCGACGCCGAGGAACACGAATCCGCTCCACGGGAAAATCGGAAAAAACCAGCCGCGCGGCGTGCGATCCACGTGACCGCCGTTGAAGTAGCTGGCGATCCACCACGGCAGCACGCGCAGTTTGTCCGTCGCCCACACCGGAGGCGTGAGCAGCGCGAACGCCGCGGCGATGCCTGACGCCACCGCGGCGCGCCGCCACACGCCGCGCGCCGCCAGCGGTACGATCGCGGCCATGGCCAGCGACAAGCCGATCGTGTTCAGGATGTCGACGCGCAACAAGTCGGTCCACGGCGACCATCCCCAACCCATCAGGAACTGCTGCAACCGAAACAGCATGGCCAGCCCGAAAATCTCCGCGCCGCGCTTGATGAATGCGATCGCAACTTCGCGCTGCGTGGCCCCCTTCGCTTCCATGCGATCGATTCCCAGCGCCACCGCGAATCCCGCGAGAAAAAGAAAAAGCGGCGCGGGAAATGTCCCGAGAAGCTGCGAGTACATGAACGGCGTGGAACGGCGCGCCTCCTCGGAAAGCCAGGAGTCGTAGGCGTGCGTCTGAAACATCAAAAGACACGCCAAGCCGCGCATCCAATCGACGTAGGCGAGTCGCGGACGCGCGGGCACGTTACGGCAAACCTAAGCTGCCAAATGACGCGGGATAGGTGACGATGCCCCACGGCAGTTTCAATCCCTCGATCGTGCCGAGCGGCTGGTAGGAATTGGCGTCGATGATCACCACGTTGTTCGAGCGTCCACACGCCAGCAGGACCTTCGAATCGTCCGGCGTAAATGTGAAATGCCAGCAGCGCTGGCCGGTGGGAACTTCCGCGAGCAATTTCAACGTGTCCGCCGCGAAGACTTGCAGTTTGCGCGCCGCCGCCGCGGAAACGAAAATGCGTTTGCCCGCGCGATCGAACGCCACGCCGTACGGTTTCTCCGCCGTCGGGACGCTTTTCGTAACGGTCAAGTTCAGGTCGAGCAGCAACAACGTGCCCGTCGCTTCCATCGTGAGCGCGTACCCGCTGCCCAACGGCGACTTCTTGATGCCGCGTGGACGAATGCCGTAAGGCTTCAGGTCGAAGTCGCGGATATGCGCGTGCGACGCGCGGTCGAAAATGCCCAGCGAATCCTGCGCTTCGTTGGCCACGAGCATCAAATTGCCGTCGGGCGAAAACTCCAGGCCCTCGGTTTCCTTGCCGGCCGTCATCACGGGACCGGGCGTCCAATCGCCGACGTGAAAGGTAGCAATCTGCGCGGGCGGCGCGTTGGCGTCATCGTCATCGTCGGCTTTGTCCGCCTGGCCACCGGCTGCCGCGCCGCTGCGTCCACCACGCCCGGCTTGTTTCGTCTGCGCGTCGAGCGACTTCGGCGGACCTCCCGAACTGCCCGGCTCAAACGTCGCGAAGATGGTGTCGCCGGTGGGCCCCATCTTGAGAAACTCAGGATTCGCTCCGACATGAAATCGCTGGAGCAAATGCAAACGCGGCGTGCTGAAAACCGCGAGGTCCGCCGTGTTCTTGTTCGAGGTGACGAGATACTCTCCGTCGCGCGTCAACGCCAGTCCCCGAGGATTCAATTTCGCCAAGCGAATCCGGTGCGCGATCTGCATCGTCGCGAGATCGACCATGGTGATGCCGCCGTCTTCTTCGGTGATGTAGGCGACGTTCGAGGGTGCGCGCACGTAACGCAAATACCAAAACGCGGCGCCGCCCGCGGCGGCGATTAGGACAAAGAGGAGCAAAACGGTGAGCAAGCCACGCATGATCTTTCCTTCCTGCCATATAATAGTAGATTGTGGCTGTTCAACGAATCCGTTCTACAACTGTTTTGTGCGTCCGCCGTGAGAATCGCGTGGTAATGGCCTCGGACGGCCAAGTGACGCTCGGCGATACCGTGGTAAAGCAAGGCGCGAAGAAAGTCCGGCGCCTCTACAACGAAAAAATCCTCGCGGGATTTGCCGGTTCCACCGCCGACGCCTTTTCGCTGTTCTCTCGCTTCGAATCGAAGCTGGAGCAGCATCAGGGAAACCTGGCGCGCTCCGCCGTGGAACTCGCCAAAGACTGGCGCACCGACAAAATCCTGCGCCACCTGGAAGCGCTGTTGCTGGTGGCCGACGATCGCAGCACGCTGCTCATCAGCGGCAACGGCGATATCATCGAGCCGGACGACGCGGTGGCCGCTATCGGCTCGGGCGGTTCGGTCGCTACGGCCGCGGCGCGCGCGCTGTTGCGTAAAACGCAAATGAACGCGCGCGAGATCGTAGAAGAAGCCATGAAGATCGCCGGCGAGACGTGCATTTACACGAACGATCACTTGTCAGTCGAGGAGCTCTAGGCCATGGCTATTTTTCTTCCAACCGCCGACGAAATGCCCGCGCTCGACGAGCTGACGCCGCGTGAAATCGTGGCCGAACTTGATAAACACGTCATCGGCCAGTCCGCCGCCAAGCGCGCGGTCGCAGTGGCGTTGCGCAATCGCATCCGCCGGCAGAAGCTTTCACCGGAAATGGCCGAAGACGTTCTTCCGAAAAACATTTTGATGATCGGATCCACGGGCGTGGGCAAAACCGAAATCGCCCGCCGCCTGGCGCGACTCGCGAATTCGCCGTTCATGAAAGTGGAAGCCAGCAAATTTACCGAAGTCGGGTACGTGGGTCGCGATGTGGAGTCGATGATCCGCGACCTGCTGGAAATCGCCATCGACATGGTGCGCGAGGAGCGTCTCGACGAAGTGTCGGATAAAGCGGAAGCCGCCGCCGAGGAGCGCTTGCTCGATTTGCTCGCGCCGCCGCCGGTTTCCTCGCCCGGCCCCACGCCGATCAACATGGCCAACACGATCGACGTGCCGTCCTCACCGTCACCCGCCGCGGAAAGCTATCAGCGCACGCGCGAGAAACTGCGCACGCAACTGCGCGAAGGCAAACTCGACGACCGGCAAGTGGAAATCGAGACGCGCGAGAGCCGTTTCCCCTCGTTTGAAATCATCAGCAACACCGGCGTCGAGGAGATGGATATCAACATCAAGGACATGCTCCCCGGCCTGTTCGGACAAAAGACCAAGAAGCGCAAGATGCGCGTGGCCGAAGCGATCGATTACTTGATCCAGGAAGAAGAGCAAAAGCTGATCGATATGGATCAAGTGACGCGCGCCGCTGTGGAGCGCGTGGAGCAATCGGGCATTATTTTCCTCGACGAAATCGACAAGATCGCCGGCCGCGAGAGCGGCCATGGTCCCGACGTGAGCCGCGAAGGCGTGCAGCGCGACATTCTGCCGATCGTCGAGGGGACGACGGTCAATACGCGCCACGGGTCGGTGCGAACCGATCACATTTTGTTTATCGCCGCCGGCGCGTTCCACGTGTCCAAGCCGAGCGACCTGATCCCCGAGCTGCAAGGCCGTTTCCCGATTCGCGTGGAGTTGAAGAGTCTATCGGTGGAGGATTTCGTACGGATTTTGAAAGAGCCGCAGAGCGCGCTGATCAAGCAATATACGGCGCTGCTCGAAACCGACGGAAT
>JAJPHL010000034.1 GCA_021325275.1 Terriglobia bacterium
CGGCGTTCGCCGCGCACCGACAGGACGTTATTGTCCAGGCGGATATCGACGTCGGACAAATTGACTCCCGGCAGATCGGCCTTCAGCACGATCTCTTTCTCCGTCTCATAGATGTCCACGGCCGGAGCCCAGGTGCCCAACGGCTCCTCGGTTGTACCCGACTGGCGGGTGGCCTCGAAGCTACGGTTCAGGCGATCCTGGAGAGCGAGCAGGTCTCGGAACGGTTCCCAACGAACAAGTGACATATTGGATCTACCTCCTAAGGTTAATCTAACCACACTGCAATCATAAAATATGAGTGCAATACTGTCAAGAATTTTATGCACCTTCATTTTCATTGATATACGGACAAAGAAAAAGGGGACCGCCGGTTGGCGGTCCCCAAGAGAATCTACGAAGTGGCGCCTTTTGTTAGGCTTAGAAGGTGATCTTCCCGCTCAACTGGAACACACGCGGAGAAGAGTCAAATCCCAAGAACGTGCCGTAGGGGCTGGTCGGGGTGCCGGCCATACCCAGGATCTGTCCGAAGGTCGGATCGCCAAACGTGGAGTCGGGCTGACCGAAGTTCGGGTGGTTGAACACGTTGAAGGCCTGGAAGCCGATGCCGAACTTCACGCGCTCGCCGAGCGGCACGTTCTTGAACAGGGACATATCCACGTCGAAGAAATGCGGACCAACGAACTGGTTGCGGTTCTGCGTCGAGAGGCCTTTGTAGACCGTGAAGCTCGCCGCATTGGAATCGACAAAAGCGTTGATGTTCAAGCACGGCGTGACTGCGGCGGACGCGTTGCAGGTGGTCTGCGCCGGACCCTTGCCGGTGTACGTCGCCAGAAGCGCGCCGCCGCCGTTGCCGAGGGCCGTGTTGCCGTCGGTAACCGAGAACGGCAGACCCGAGCGCCAGAACACCTTGCCCGACCACTGCCAGCCACCCAACACGGCGTTGGTGACGTGGTTGCTGAACTTGTAGGTTGGCGTGACCAGGAAGTCGCCGTTCAGGTTGTGGCGGATATCGTAGTCGGCGTTGCCGTAGTTCAGCGCGCGCAGGCTCAGCGGAGAAATCTGGCCCAGCGTGGAGTCGCCGTAGGTGAAGATACCGCCGTTGGACACTTCGTCCAGGGTGTGCGACCAAGTGTAGTTCAAGTGGCCGGCCACCCAACTGGAAAAGCGCTTGTTCAACGAGAAGCTCAGACCGTTGTAGTTGGAAACGGCTCCGGTCTGCACTTCGGTAACGGTGCCATAGTTCGGAACGCGAGGGTTGGCAGGGATGCCTGCCACGCCCGGATAGATCTGATAGAGATCGTACGCGTTCGGCCAAGCGTTGCTATACGGCACGTGGATGCTGTGGTTGCCAACGTAGTTGGCGATGAACACCATCGAGTTCGACAATTGGTGCTGCACCTGGATGTTCCACTCCTGCACTTGGAGACTGTGCAGGGTGCCGTTGAACGCCGTGAAGCTCGGCGCCGCGAACGTCGATCCGAGAGCCGCCAACTGCGAAGCGATTTGCGAATACGTCTTGGTTAAGCTGAAAGCCGAAGCGGACGATTGCCAAACCGCGGCGCCGCCGGTTGCTCCGGTGGCGAAGGGCGCGATGCCCGCCGCCGGACGGACGCGGATGGCCACCGCTTCCGGAGGATTGGCGAGCAGATCGTCCACCAAGCCGGCCGGCAGATTGTCGTAGAACAGGCCGATGCCGCCGCTGATGACCGTCTTCCGATCGCCGAAAGGCGACCAGGTGAAGGCCGCGCGCGGCGACCAATTGAGGCTATCCGTTCCGGGATACGCCTGGTGCAAACCGCTGGCGATATCGGAAGCGTACGGAACTGTTCCCGGCGTGGCGCTATTGAAGCTCGGTACCGCGCTGAGCGGTCCCACGTAATCGGCGAAACAGTTGAACTGGCAAACCGGATTGGAGTTGTGCTCCACACGCAGTGCCAGGGTGACCTTCAGGTTCGAGCGAACGTTCCACTCGTCCATCGCGTACACGCCCATACCCCACAGCGCGATCGGCACGTCGGCGGCGAAGTTCAGCGACTTGCGGTACTGATACGCGAGACCATTGGCGAAATTCTGCAATCCCGCGCCAACGTATCCGAAGTACACGGCCGGTGAATTGAAGAAGAAGTTGTGGTCGCTGATATCGTAACGGCGGAAATTCTCGCCGAACTTGAAGTTGTGGTTGCCGTGAACATAGGTGAAGTCGTCGATCAACTGATACTGCGTCACGTTGCGCCCTTGCGGGAAACTGCCGAGCGCGTTGAAGCCGGTGAATGGCATCGGGCTCGAGGTCGCGATTTGATATGGGAACGTCGCAGCCGCTTGCGGACCCTGCGCGAACAGCGCCTGGTAGTAGCTGAACGTGCCCATAAACGAGTTCGTGGCATGCGGTCCGAAAATATGAGTCTCGTTCAACTGCGTGTCCCAAGAAGGTTGCGGCGAGAGCGCGTTGAAGGCCGGGTTGATCGGACTGATCGTGGTCGGCTGCACGCCATGATCGCCCTTGTAGCGGAAGTACGCCGTGTCGTTGTCGCCGAAGCGATGATCGACGCGGAACGCCAAAATCCACTCGCTGGCCAGCGCCGTGGGCGTCGCTTGGAAGCGCGCCGCGCAAGGCGTGGTGGCGGGATTGTAGCCGGGAAGGGTCAGCGAATTGCAAGCCGAGCTATTGGCGATCGTCTTGGCGGCGGCCGCGCCGGGCGCGCCGGCCCACAGCGAGAACATCTGCTGATAGGTGCTGGCTTCACTCGGTTGCTTCGCAGTGACGTTGGCGATCACCGCGTTGGCAAACGCCGTGGTGGGAATCGTCACCACATCGACGTTCGGCAACACGAACTTCAAACCTTCGTTATCGACGAAGAAGAACGTTTTGTCCTTGAAGATGGGACCGGACACCGAATCGGCCCACTGATTCGCGTTCGAGAACGGACGGGCCGTCGCAGTGGAATTATTGAACCAATCGTTGGCGTTCAAAACGCGGCCGTTCCACCAATACTGCGCGTTGCCATGGAACTGGTTGCTGCCCGACTTGGTCACGTAGGTAATCTGTGCGCCGGAGAGCTGGCCGAACTGGCCCGAGTACGGATTCGCCACCACCGAGGCTTCCTGCAATTCGTTCGATCCCAGCGTCAAGTTCGTGGCGCCGGAATTGTTGATATTGAAGTACGGATCCATGTCGTTCTCGCCGTTGATCGTGAAAAGATTCGACGTCGCCGGCAAGCCGTTGACGGTGAAGTTTCCGTATCCGCCCATGGGATTCGTAACGACGCCCGGCGCGGTGTCGGCGATATTGGTGATGTCGCCACCGGCGTTGGGCAACAGTTGCAATTGCGCTTGCGTGAAATTCGTGTTCTGGCTCGCCGTCGTCGTCAACAGCGGAGCGTCTTCGGTCACCGTGACGGTCTCCGTCGGTTTGCCGACTGGCAGCGTCAACGAAACGGTCACCGCCGTGCCGACCGAAACGACGATGCCGCTGCGATCGACTTTCTGAAATCCGGGATGCGTCGCTGAGACGGCGTAGTTGCCGGGCTTCAGCAGCGTGAAGCGATATTCGCCCGTGCCGCTGGTCGTCGTGGTCTGCGTAGCACCGGTATCGGTGGAGCGCACGGTCACCGTGGCGGCGGGAACAACCGCGCCGCTCGGATCGTTAATGGTTCCTTGAATGTCGCCCGTCTGGAGCGACTGGGCCGCGAGCGGATAGCCAACCACAACCATCAACGCCATCGCGGTCAGGAGGACGGTGGAAAACTTGCTAAATCGAGTCATTGTTTGATTTTCCTTTCCCTGTCGAAGCAAGGAGGCAAGTTTCGCCCCGGCACCACGCCGGAGCTCTTGCGAGTTCAGAAGTGCAATTTGGTAACCAACCCCACATGGAAATGCAATCCATAGTAAATGCTTGAAAACAAGCCAACAATGTGTACTTTTTCATACGTAGGCAGCACCACATTTCTAGCGGGCGTCACAGATTCATACATCTTTACGTACGAATGACTGGTCCTTTATGAAAAACAGTATTCTGGGAGATGAGAGAGGCTAGCGGGCGTCTCCAAATCGGGAATCTGGATCGAAAAGGCTCATTCCGGCGCTCGAACTGGCCGATCGACCATCACTCTCGGCCTTTCGGATCGATCTAAGGTCCGAAGAATACAAAATACCGTACCCTCTTGATCTGGCTAGTAAGCCAAATTACAATTCAGACTCCCGTCGGAGCCCTCGTCCACAGCGCGGAAAAAATAATTGACATTAAACAGTATTGATGCTTACTATTGGCAAATCGCTCTACGGGAAGGGGAAATTGATGTCAAGTCGTTTTTGGAAACGCGTTTCCGACTTTGCGCGACAACCATTGTTCAGAGACTTTTGCACCCACCATTCGATGGGAGAGGAGATCAAAATGAATCTGAAGGCGTTCTCGCTTCTGTTAGCCGTGGCGTTTCTAGCAAACCTCGGCGCAGCACCCTCGCTGTACGGTCAAGGCAGCGTTTCCGGCGGCTCCGTAGTGGGAGCGGTCACGGATTCCTCGGGCGCGGCAGTTCCAAATGCCGAAGTCACATTAACCGACGTCGGCACCAAGGTCGCCCGAACCACGAAGAGCAACGGAGCGGGGCTGTATGCCTTCCGCGAGGTGCCGGTTGGCACCTACAACCTCAAGGTTTCGACGTCTGGGTTTCGCACTCTCGAGATCGCCCGTGTAGAAGTCACCGTCGGTGGCACGCTTACCTTGAACGCCAAGCTAGAGGTGGGCGCTATTTCTGAAGTGGTGGAAGTGAAGGCCCAGCCCGGCGCGGAACTGCAGACCCTGGACGCCACGATGGGCGCGACGATCGGCGGCAAGGACATGTTGAACCTGCCCACCATCGCCCGCGACGCTTCCTCGTTGATTTACCTCCAGGCCACAGCCGCGCCTACGTTCAACGGGGCCCTCAGCAACATCTACAGCGGCCAAGTGGCCGGCGCCTTTTCCGACCAGAATTCGGTCCAACTCGATGGCGGAAACAACAGTTCCACACTGGACGGCGACAACGCTACGTACGTGGGACTGCGCGGCGGCGCCATGCAAATGCCGGTGGAGAGCGTCGAAGAGTTTCGAGTAAACACCAACAACATGACCGCCGATTTTGGCAGTTCCGGCGGCGCCCAGGTGATCGTCAGTACCAAGCGCGGGACGAATCAGTTTCACGGATCCGGTTACGATTTCTTCCAGGCCAATTGGCTGAATTCCAACGACTGGTCCAACAATTTTAACGGCATCGCCAAGCCCAAGCAGCATTACAACCGCTTCGGCGGCGCGCTCGGCGGACCGATGCTTCCTGCGATGCTGGGAGGCAAGACGTATTTCTACATGAACTTCGAGGGTGAGCGCTACCCGCGCAGCGGGCCGTTGACCAAAACCGTGCCCTCCGACGCGCTACGCGCGGGCATCATTACGATTCGCGACGCCAGCGGAACTCCCATCCAGTACAACCTGAAAACCGCCATGGTCTGCGGAGCGGCGGGCAACTCGCCTTGCGATCCCCGCCTGGCAGGCATGAGCCCGGTGGTCAGCAAAATCTGGAGCTACGAACCGGAACCGAACCTTTTCACATCCGGCGACCGCCTCAATACCTTCGGGTACCAGTCCAATTTGTCGTACCCGTTGACCAACAACTTCGGCGTGGTCCGTATCGATCACGACTTCGGAGACAAGAACCGTTTCTTCGCCAGCTATCGGATTTTCTCGCAAGACAATCCCACCACCAACCAGGTCGATATTGGAGGCGTGCTGCCCGGCGACACCAAAGGCCAGCCGGCCCCGGCGTCGATCACCGTCGACCAACCGCGTTACGTGGTGCTCGGCTTGAACACTTCGGTCACTCCTTCCATCACCAATGATTTGCACTTCAATTATCTGCGCGACCAGTGGCAGTGGCTGCGCGCGGGGGCCAATCCGTATATCCCAGGCGTGCCGGCGGGCGTCACCATTGGCGGCGACTCCAGCGGCGCCTTGGTTCCCCTGAACATCGACACTCAAAACTCACGTCCCCGCTTGTGGAATTCGCATAACTTCGATTTCCGCGATGGCGTGAGTTGGCTCAAGGGGAATCATTTAATCCAGGTGGGCGGCGATTTCCTGCACCAATGGTTCCACTTTGATCGCTACGACAACGTGACCGGAGGACTGACGCAGGACAAGTACCTCATCCAGAGCTCCGGCATCTCATTCTCGTCCGCTTTTCAGCCGGTGGTTTGCACGACGGCCCTGACGCACAACTGCATCCCGTCGTCGCAACTCGGTACTTACAACGGCTTCTACGCGGACATCCTGGGAATGGTGGCTCAGAACAACATCGTCGCCACGCGCACCGGCTCGAACCTGACCTTGAATCCTCTCGGCTCACCGGTCGCGTCGTACAGCCACGTGGAGAACTACAGCGTCTATTTCAACGACGCTTGGAAAATCAGCCCGCATGTCACGATCAACTACGGTCTGAACTACAACATTCAGATGCCGCCCTACGAGTTGAACGGCGCTCAAGACACCCTGGTGGACCAGAACGGCGTGCCGATCACCACCGCTCAGTTCTTGCAGGCGCGCCAGTCCGCGGCTCTGCTGGGACAGAATTACAATCCCACGCTGGGATTCTCGCCAGTCGGCGCGGTCGGTCTGAAATATCCGTACGCTACGGACTATCGTCAACTCGCGCCACGCGTTTCTGTCGCTTGGAATCCCTCGTCGAGCGGCGATAGCTGGTTCAGCAAATTGCTAGGTAACAATGCCACGGTGATCCGTGCGGGTTACGGCCGTTTCTATACTAAGAGCTTGGGAATCGATCTGGTTTCCGATCCGGTTTTGGGCGATGGCTTCTTGCAAACTGTTTCCTGCGCGGATCCGACTTCGGCGGGCGCCTGCACCAAGTCCAGCGGCACGACGCCGGCCTCGGCCTTCCGTCTGGGAGTGGATGGGAACACCGTACCGCTGCCGGCCATTCCGCAGACACTGGCCACGCCCGTCCGGCCCGGCGTGAATGCCGCCTACGAGACCTTTGCATCGTATCTGGATAGCGGCTGGAAACCGGGCTCCTCGGACCAAATTACATTCAGCATCCAACGCCAACTGAAGGGCAACACGATCCTCGAGGTTGGATACGTCGGAGTCTTCGCCCGGAACCTGTTTCAGGGCATCGATCTGAACGATGTGCCCTACATGATGACGCTCGGCGGCCAGAGTTTCCAAGCTGCCTACGCTGCCGTCTCCAAACAGCTCCTACCCACATCGCAGGGTGGGGCTGGCGTCGTTCTGGGTTCCAAAACGGTGCTGCCGGCGCAACCGTTCTTCGAGAGTGCTTTGAAAGGCAGCAGCTACTGCACTGGATACGCGAACTGTACCACGGCCGTCGCGCAGCAAGAGCAGTCGTACATCACAACTCAAGATGTGACCTCCATGGTGAGCGATCTGGACGGCGCGTGGCTCTTTGGCCCCATGTTGCCGTCGAGCACTCAAACCGAGCTGAACTACGGCGCGACCAGCATGGGCTTCTCGAACTACAACGCCCTGACCGTCACCTTGAAGAAGCGGATGTCGAACATGACGCTCAACTCCAACTTCACCTATGCGAAAGCAATGGGTACGATTGGAATCAACCAGGCCTACACGGAGAACAACGCCAACGATCCCTGGGATCTTCGCAAGGACTACGGCCCGCAGTTTTTTGATCACAAGTTCGTCTTCAATTTGTTAGGCACCTACACTCTTCCGTTCGGCAAGGGCCAGCACTGGAAGACCAACAATGGGATCGGCGACCGCATCATCGGTGGCTGGTCCGTCTCGCCGATCTTCACGATAGCGAGCGGATTGCCGCTCAGCATCTACAGCGGCTACACCTCTGCTTCCGGCGATCAGCGCGGGAACGGATACGTGACCAACGGCTGCACGGCTGTTCCCATGTCCAGCATGAGCTACAGCAACGGTCCGGTCTTCGGCGTCAAGAGCGATGGCAACGTGGGCGTGAACGGAGACTCCAACAACGGCGGTTCCGGCGTGAATATGTTCTCGAACCCCACGGCCGTCTACAATAACTTCCGTCCCTACATTCTCGGCGTCGACGGGAATTGCGGCGGCGGCGGCATCCTGCGCGGTCAGTTGCGCTGGAATGTGGACTTGGGTATCACCAAGGACACCGCGATTACCGAACGTGTGGGCTTCCAGATTTACGGGCAGATCTTTAACCTCTTCAACCACATGATGTGGGGCGATCCTTACTTGGACTTGCAGGATCCGGCTGATTTTGGCGTGCTCGGCGGCCAGTTCAATGCGTTGCCCTTAAGCGGCGCAGGTGCATCGGCCAACTTCACTCGAGTGATTCAGCTAGGGCTGCGAATCCACTTCTAAGCTCGAAGCGCAAATGATTACGGGCGCCCTGATGGTCGGGGCGCCCGTTTTTTTCAGGCCCTAGTCGAAGCTGCCCCCAACGTATGGAAGGATTCGTAATTCTGAATCTATTTACGATTATCTGTAGTACAAGTGATAATCGATGCTGTCCTGAATTCCGTGCAAAGCCAAACTATCCGTGAACTATCGCTTGTCTCAACTTTGGGCAGAGTATTGCTGGCCAAGTACTCGTAATCGCTAGGCCGAAGGAGCAGCTCAACTCGCTTCCGCTCGGGTTTTGTCGCTAGCCCCAGGTCCAGGAGAGGATGAAGCTCATGCGTAGATTCCTTTTGATCCTGCTTATGGCGCTTGTCGCCACGATGGTTTTCGCGCAAACCGAAACCACCGGCGATTTGACCGGCGTAGTGAAAGACTCGTCCGGCGCCGTCGTCGCCGGCGCGACCGTCATCGCCACGAGCCTGAGCACCGGCGAGACGCGCACCGTTACGAGCAACAACAGCGGCGTGTACCGTTTCTCGTTGCTGAAACCGGGCGTGTTTCAAGTTTCGGCTTCGTCCTCGTCGCTGAAATCCGACATCACCAGAGTAACCGTCGGCGTTGGACAAGCACCCACCGTCGATCTCGTGGCCAAAGTGCAAACGGTGCAGGAAGTCATCGAAGTGTCCGCCGCGGCCACCGCGGTGAACACGGAGAACGCCAATCTCTCGGCAACGTATGGATCGCAACAAGTGCTCGATCTCCCCGCGCCGGGCGGCGATCTCACTACGATCGCGTTCACCGTGCCGGGCATCGTGGTCAGCACCGGAATGGGCTACGGTAACTTCAGTTCGCACGGATTGCCGGGCACCTCGAATCTGTTCACCATCAACGGTAACGATTACAACGATCCCTACCTGAACCTGAATAATTCCGGCGCCAGCAATTTGCTCCTGGGACAAAACGAAATCGCTGAAGCCGCGGTGGTGCAGAACGGCTACAGCGTGCAGTATGGACGCCAGGCCGGTGCGCAAGTGAACTACGTGACGAAGTCCGGGTCGAACGATATCCACGCCAGTTTGACCTACAACTGGAACGGCGACGCGCTGAACGCCAACAGTTTCTTCAACAATCTCGACGGCGTGAAGAAATCGCGTGCGATTTCGAATCAATACGGTGCGCTCGTGAGCGGACCGCTGAAGAAGAACAAAGTGTTTTTCCTCTTCGACACCGAGGGCCTCCGCTACGTGCTGCCCTTCTCGGGCGTCGTCACCATTCCCTCGGCCGCGCTACAGACCCTCACGCTGGCCGACATTCCAGCGATCGCCGCGCCGATCTACACGCAAGCCTTCGCGGCGTGGAACAGCACGCCGGGCATCGCCGCCGCGGTGCCTGTGACCAACGGCTCAGGCCTGCTCCAGGACGGCAGCGGACGGATGGGCTGCGGCGACGTGACCGGCGTGCGCACCAAGAGCGGCATTCTCGGCAAGACGGCTTCCTGCGCCCAGGCGTGGGCCACGTCTGCGTCGAACGAGAATAAGGAGTATCTCGTCACCAGCCGCCTCGATTGGAACATCAACGACAACCAGAAACTTTACTTCCGCTTCAAGACCGATCAAGGATTGCAGCCGACCGAGACGAGCTTGGTGAATCCGCTCCTGGACGTTCAGAGCAATCAGCCGCAGTACGAAGGACAAATCAATCACACCTGGGTGATTCGCCCGAACATCGTCAACAATTTCATTTTCTCGGCGCTCACCTACAGCGCCATCTTCACACCGGCGAACATTCCCGCGACTACCAGCGTGTTTCCCACGGCCTTCGAAATGCCCGGCGGCCAAGTCGGCGGCGGATCGAATGCCGCCGGCTTCACGAGCCTGGGTCCCCCGCTCGGATGGGATGCTTGGCCGCAAGGACGCAACTCGAGCCAAGGCCAGATCGTCGACGATCTCTCGTGGGTGCACGGATCGCACACCGTCAAAGTCGGCTTGAATTACCGCAAAAATCTGGTGAGCGACTTCAGCGACTCCGAAGGCGGCATCGGTTCGTATTTCTTCTCCGATCTGGCGACTTTCGTGCAAGGCATCACCGGCGGCAATTTCTTCAGCTTCTACTTCCGGCAGTTCTCGCCCTTCCAAGACACGCACATCCGCTTCTACAACGCCGGATTCTACGCGCAGGACGAGTGGGCCGTGCGGCACGATCTGAAAATCACCGCGGGATTCCGCATCGATCGCACCGCGAATCCTTCGTGCACAGACAACTGCTTCAACAATTTCAACGTTCCGTTCTCCCAATTACAGAAGGGCTTCAACATTCCCTACAGCTCGTCGATCACTACGGGCGGACACCACGCCTACTACAGCGTCGACGGCGCGGTCTTCGATCCGCGGGTGGGCGTAGTGTGGAGCCCCGCGAATCATTCGACCTGGGTGGTGAGCGGAGGCGTCGGATTGTTTTCGGATCTCGCGGCGGGCGTGCTGGTATCGAGCATCTTCACGAACTTCCCCACGCCTTATGACGCGTTCGTCTTCGACGGATCACCGATCGGACCGGAATCAGGAGCGGCCGCGGGATCGGCGCCAGCCGTGGCAATCGCGCAAAACAGCGCGGTGAAGTCGGGCTACGCGAAGAACGCCACGTTGTCGCAGCTTTCCAACACCACGGGCGGCGTCTTCTCTCCACCAAACTTTTTCTCCATCCCCTCGCAGTTCACGACGCCGAATTATGTGGAGTGGGATTTCCAAATTCAAAAGCAGATCGCGCAGAAGAACGTCGTGATCGTCACCTACAGCGGCAATCATGGCTACAGTCTGCTGGCGCAAAACGGATGGCTAAACGCCTACAACGGCGGCGGACTCCCCGGCTTCTCGCAATTGCCCGCCGCGCCGCCCGATCCGCGCTTCGCCACGGTGACGGCACTGACCAACAGCGGATGGTCGAACTACGACGGCCTCACGGTGCAATACAAGCGCGCGTTCGGCTACGGATTTGCCGGCCAAGTGAATTACACCTGGAGCAAAGCGCTCGACACGGTGTCGAACGGAGGCGCGGGCCTGCCTTTCACTCTCGCGACCACGGCTTACACCGGGCAATCGAATCCGGTGATCCAAAACACCTACAGCTATGCCGACTACGATATTCGCCACAACTTCCTCGGCGACTTACTGTGGGATCTGCCGTTCAAATATCATCATGCTTGGGCGACGAACCTGCTGGGCGGCTGGACCTTCTCCTCGAAGATCTACATTCGTTCGGGTACACCGTTCAGCGTAGTGGACAGCTTGCTGAGCGGTGAGTTGGGCGGCGGCTTCGCGGGAATCCCCGGGACGCTGCTGGCCACGTCGACCGCGACCGGATCGACAATGCAGCTCACCTGCACGCCGCGCGCGGTGAACACTCCTTGCCTCGACGCCAATAACTTTGTGGCGGCGGGAGCGGAAACGGGTCTCGGCAACTTGCCGCGCAATTCCTTCCGCGGTCCCGGCTACACGAGCTTCGATTTCGCGGCGTACAAGGGATTCCTGCTGCACGACAAATACAAGCTCACGCTCGGCGCGAGCATGTACAACGTGTTCAATCACCCGAATTTCGCGCCCCCGAACAACGACATCGCGTCAGGCGGTTTCGGTTCGATTGAAGGCTCCGTGATTCCGCCGACCAGCGCGTACGGCGCGTTCCAGGGGTCGTCGGTGTCCGGCCGCGTCGTGGTGATGAACGGAAGAATTACCTTCTAACGCTCGGAAAAAACCATACCGCAGATGAACGCAGATGAACGCAGATAAGAACTGATGTATCCGCCTTTATCTGCGTTCATCTGCGTTCATCTGCGGTATGGTTTTTTATCTTCCGAACACTCGCTCGAAGATCGCGCCGACGTTATGAAGCTGGCGCTTCAAGTCAAACGCCGCCGCGATTTCCGCGGCCGTAACGGCCATCGCGATGTCCGGGTCCGCTGAAACCATCGCGCGGAAATCGCCGCCGGTTTCCCACGCCTTCAGAGCGTTTCTTTGCACCCAGGAGTATGCGGTCTCCCGCGATACGCCCTTCTTCTCAACCAAGTCCAAGAGGAGCTGGCCGGAGAAAATCAATCCGCGCGTCGATTCGAGATTCGACATCATCCGCGCGGGATCGACGCCTAGCGTTTCCACCAGCGACGCCGTACGGTCGAGCAAATAATCCATCAGAATCGTCGAGTCCGGCAGAATGATGCGCTCCACCGACGAGTGCGAGATGTCGCGTTCGTGCCACAGCGCCTGATTCTCCATCGCCGCCTGCGCGTTCGAGCGCAGCACGCGCGCCAATCCGCAGATTTGCTCGCTGACGATGGGATTTTTCTTGTGCGGCATGGCCGACGATCCCTTTTGTCCCGCGCCGAAATGCTCCCACGCCTCGCGGACTTCGGTGCGCTGCAAGTGACGCACTTCCAGGGCGATTCTCTCGAGCGATCCGCCGATGACGGCGAGCGTCGCCAGATACGCCGCGTGCCTGTCGCGCTCAATCACCTGCGAGGCAATCTCGGCGGGACGCAATCCCAGCTTCGCGCAAACGCGTTCTTCGATCGCGGGGTTCAAATGCGCGAACGTTCCAACCGCGCCCGACAGTTTTCCCACCCTCAAACCCTCTGCAGCGGCGCGAAAGCGTTCCAGGTTGCGTTGATTCTCGCTCCACCAATTCGCGAGCTTCAATCCGAAAGTCGTCGGCTCGGCGTGAATACCGTGCGTGCGGCCGATGGTCGGCGTGTCCTTGAATTCATAGGCGCGGCGCATCAACACTTCGCCCAGGCAAATCAGTCCCGCCTGAATCTGCGCCGATGCTTCGGCCAACAGTAACGCCTGCGCGGTGTCGACCACGTCGTTGGACGTGAGTCCATAGTGCAGGAAGCGCCCGGCTTCACTTGCGCCTGCGTCTGCAAGCTTCTCCGCGACCGCTGTCGTGAACGCGATCACGTCGTGCTTCACTTGCTTTTCGATTTCGAAGATTCGCGCGACGTCGAACTTCGATTTCGCGCGCAACGTCGCGGCAGCGGACGTGGGAATCATCCCGGCTTCGGCTTCGGCGTCGGCCACGGCGAGTTCCACGTCGAGCCAGCGCTGAAAGCGGTTTTCGTCGCTCCAAATGCGCGCCATCTCGGGGCGCGTATAACGCGGGATCATTTAGCCTCCGGCGAACGAATTAAGCCAATGAACACAGATAAACGCGGGTGAAGAAAGCGGCTTCCTATCCGTGTTCATCGGCGTTCATCTGTGGTTACATTTCTTCAGTACTTCGATCAGCGTTGCGTCTTGCTCTGGGAACACCGTTCGCAAGTCTATCAGCAAGCGATCCTCTTCCACCCGCGCGATCACCGGCGTCGATCCAGCGCGCAAACGGCGCTCCAGTTCCGCGGCGCTGCACGAAGGATCGGCGATCGACACCAGCGTCGTCAACAGAGTCTGGCCAGGTGTCGATCCTCCGCCGGCTACCGATTCACCGGGGCGAAGCTCAATACTCCATCCGATGCGAGCCAGGGCGGCGGTTAGCGCTTGTGCGCGCACGGCAATTTCTTCTGGCGACATGCGAATCATGCGCACAACAGGCAAATCACTCAACCGTCCCGCGACCCAACTAAGCAATGTCGCGCCAAGCGCGGCGTACGTCAAGCGACCGGCGCGCAAGGCACGGAACAGCGGACTCTTTCGCACACGCTCGACCAAATCCGCGCGGCCGGCGATGATTCCCGCCTGCGGTCCACCGAGCAGCTTGTCGCAGGAGAACGTCACGAGGTCGACGCCCGCGCGCAACGACGCCGCCACTTGCGGCTCCGGCGCCATCGCGCCCGGCAAGTCGAACAAACATCCGCTGCCCAGATCCTCTACCAGGGGCACGCCAATCTCTTTCGCCGCCTTGCTCAGTTCTTCAAGCGACGGCCGCTCCGTAAATCCTACAACTTGAAAATTGCTGGGATGCACACGCAAGAGCAAGCGCGTGTTCTCGCACGCCGCTTGTTGGTAATCCGAGACACGTGTGCGATTCGTCGTGCCGACCTCGCGCAGGATCGCGCCTGATTCGCGCATGATATCCGGCACTCGGAACGATCCGCCGATTTCCACGAGTTCTCCGCGCGAGACAATCGCCTCGCCGCCTCCCGCGATTTCATGGAGAACCAAGAACACCGCGGCGGCGTTATTGTTCACCACAATCGCCGGGACACCAAGCAATCGCTTCAAGAGCGCCGCCGCATGGACGTCGCGCTTGCCGCGTTTTCCCGCCGCGAGATCGTACTCGAGATTCGTGTATCCGGCCGCCGCTTCGGTCACGGCTCGCACGGCGTCCGCGCTGAGCGGCGCGCGACCCAAGTTCGTATGCAGGATCACACCCGTGGCGTTGATCACCGGCCGTAGCGTCGGCGCGATTCCGCGCCGAATCGCCGCGGCTATGCGTTCTTCCACGTCGCCAAGAGATCCGCCCGCGCGCAATTCCTCGCGCACCTCGTTCAGCACTTCGCGCACGACAGACGTGGCATACTCCACTCCGCACTCGGCGCTTAACGCCGCGATTGCAGGACGCGAGAGGATCTCGTGCACAGCGGGAATATCGCGAAGCGTCGTCATGATCCTCCCTGCAATGCAGCGGGAGTTGCGGACGCGTGCGCGCCCACCAGCAAAATCATCGACGCGCAAAACGCCCAGAACAAAATCGTCACGGAAACAGAGAATGGTCCGTAGGCCGCTTTGAAATCGAGCCACGGTAGCGACCAAATGTAGAGATACTTTACTGCTTCGGTCAGCACCCCGGCGAAAACGGCGGCCCGGAACATAGGTTTCGCGGGCACGCGACCGTTGGGCAAAATGTAGTAGAGCAGAAAAAACGTCAAGATCGTCACCGGCAGCGCGACGGCCTCCATTCCCAGGCGACGAATGGAGTCGCCGAGAGAGCCGGCGCTGAAATGTTCGTTCACGGCGGTCAAGTGCGCGCCTGCCAGAATCACGGAGAGAAACGCCAGTGATCCGCAGAAAAACGCCAGGCCGAACGAAATCGCTTGGTTCATCAGCCAACTGCGATTCGTGGGAATTCGCCAGATGCGATTCAGCGCGACTTCCAAGGGCAACAGCGCGCCGTTGCAGGTGAACAGCAGCAGCACCACCGAAATCACTCCCGACTTGCGCGATAGCGCAAGGACCTGCACGTTGCGCGCCAGAAAGTCGGAATCGGGATGTTGCGGATCGAAGTACGGCAAGTTGGCGCGCAGCATTTCGAGCACCGCGTCGTGTCCGGCGCTAGAGTGAATCCACTTGCAGAGTACCAGCAGCATCACGCAAAACGGAATGAAGGAAAGTAAGACGTTGGCGGCGATCGCGAACGCGTAGACGTGCACTTCCGTGGCCAGCAGGTAGCGCAGGCTCGGCGACCAACGAGTCCACAGCGAACGATGCGGCTGGATGCTTCGCGTGGCGGTGGCAGGCGTACTGAGGATGCTCATCGCGGGCTTCTAATCGGAACGCTTCAAGTATAGCAAGACCCATCAACTCCCCGTATTCCCGGCCCAGGCCCTTCGCTTCTTCCGCAAATCCGCGCCGCAATGCATGCTGGAAGTAGGAGGAAACGAATGCCTGCTTTAACTCGACGCGCTAAGAGTAATCGCCGCAAGATGAAGTCGATTCCGCAACCGCTTTCCGCCGAACGCCGCCGCGCCGCCGCCGACCGCCGCACCGCGCGCAGCAACCATCGCGTGCCGCTCGCGCTACCGGTGCGAATTTGCACGATGGGAGAGGATCGCCTCGACGAAATCACCGTCACTCACGACGTTAGCGGCAAGGGACTCTACTTTTTCTCGAGCAAGCCGTTCCAAGCCGGCCAACCCGTCTCGGTGGCGCTGAACTATCAGCCGGATATTCCGGACGCCTTGGCGCTGCCCGCCGAAATCGTGCGCATCGACACGTCGCCGGGCGCCGGTGGACACGGCTCAGCAGTTAGAGGTATCGCCGTGAAGTACGTGTAGATTCCCTCAAAAACTCGCGTGAGTTGCGATATCCTGAATGTCGCGACATTTCAGGAGGAGTTTTTGAATACCAAGGGAATCAAGGATAGAGCGGAGCGCAAGGCCAAGAAGCGCGCCGCGCGCAAGAAACGGCCGCCGCTCGCGAAATCGACCGCCGACCGCGGATCGCAGAAGCGGAAAGTGCGGAAGAAGGGTCCGGGCACGGCGAAACGCCGCTAGGACAATCGTAAAGACAAAAAGAGCACAAAGAAGACCAACCCATCGGTTTTTCTTTGTGCTCTTTGTGTTTTTGTTATGACTTCGTTCTTAGCTTACTGTTTTTGAAACCGTAGGCGAAATACAATACGAGTCCCACCACGAGCCAAACTGCAAAGCGAATCCACGCGGTGTCGGGCAACCCCCTCATGAGGAACAGGCAGGCCGCCGCCGACAAGATCGACACCGGCCACACGAACGGCACACGGAACGGACGTGGACGTTCCGGTTCCTTGTAGCGCAAGACCAAGACTCCGATACTCACTAAGACGAACGCGAATAACGTGCCGATGTTAGTCAGGTCGTACGTCTCCGCGTCATCGCCAATCAGCGCCCAGAAGGCCACGAACAATCCGGTCGCCAGCGTGGTGGCCCAGGGGATGTGCGTCCTCGGATGGATTTTTGCCGCCCACTGCGGAAGCAGACCGTCGCGAGCCATTGCGAAAAAGATGCGCGGCTGTCCATATTGAAAAACCAGCAGCACCGCCGACATCGAGACCGCCGCACCGAGCGCCACGATCCAGCCCACGGTTTTGAAGCCGGCAAATTGCAAGGCGTACGAAAGGGGATCGGCGGCATCGCCCAGTTTCGTGTAGGGAACCATACCGGTGAGCACCGCGCCGACAATGATGTAGATCAGGGTGCAGATCGCCAATCCACCGAGAATGCCGATCGGTAAATTTCGCTGCGGATTCTTGGTCTCCTCGGCGGCGGTGGAGATCGCGTCGAAACCGATGTAGGCGAAAAACAGGATCGCCGCGCCTTGGTGAATGCCGCTGAATCCGTTCGGCGCGAAAGGATGGTAATACTGTGCGTTCAGGTGCGTGGCTCCCACCGCGACGAATAGCGCCAAGACGGCCAGTTTGATGATCACGAAAACGTTGTTGGCGTTGGCGCTTTCGCGCGCACCGCGCAAGAGCAACCACGTGATCAGCATCACAATGCCAAACGCCGGCAAGTTGATCAGAATCGGAATGCCCAAGACGTGCGGGGCTTTGTCCAGGAGCCCGTGGACTTGAGGATCGTGGCTGAGCAGGGCACGGCGGTATCCCATCGCCAACCAATCCGGCAAACTGACGCCGAACCCGCGTAGCAGCGTGTTGAAATAGTCGCCCCAAGAAATCGCCACGGCGACGTTGCCTACCGCGTACTCGAGAATCAAATCCCAACCGATGATCCACGCGACGATCTCGCCGAGCGTCGCGTAGGAGTAAGCATACGCGCTGCCCGCTTGCGGAATCATGGCGGCGAGCTCGGCGTAGCACAATCCCGCGAGCGCGCAGACCGCCGCCGACAAGATAAACGACAGCACCAAGGCCGGGCCGGCGCCCAAACGAATCACCTCGCCCTTGGGACCCAGTTGTCCGGCCGCCGCCGTGCCGATCGCGCCGAAGATCCGCGCGCCGATCACCGCGCCGATCGCCAGCATGATCAAATCACCGGCGCCGAGCGTGCGCTTCAGTCCTCCGGTTTCCGTCTCCGCCATCATTGCGGCGATCGGTTTTCTCTTGAAGAGTTGAGACATCGGACGATTATATGGTTTTCTCTGCAATCCCGCTTACTTCCATGTGGATATAACCATTGACATTATATCCGTCTCGGGTATAGTTGACGTATGAACAAGCCCGATTCCCTGCTGCCGTTGCAACCGGCTACTTTTCACATCTTGATGGCACTCGCCTATGAAGACCGTCACGGCTACGCGATTATTCAAGATGTCGCGGCGCGCACGGCCGGCGAGATCAAACTGAGCGCCGGCACGCTGTATCGCTCGGTGCAGCGCATGTTGGAACAAGGATTGATTGTCGAAACCCGCGAGCGTCCCGCACCCGAGCACGACGACGAGCGCCGCCGCTACTATCGCATCACGCCGTTCGGCGAAGAAGTCGCGCGCGCGGAGGCGAAACGCCTGGCGCAGCTTGTGAAAATGGCGCGAGCTTCGGGATTCGCCGCGGGCAAGGCGTAGGAGGAAACGGCCATGCAGCGTTTTTATCGTGCTCTATTGCATCTTTATCCAGCGTCGTTCCGCCAGGAATACGGCGAGGAAATGCTCCGCGTATTCGCGCGCGGCGATCGCTCCACTGCCGCGATCGTCGGCGAGACGATCGTGAACGCCGCCGCCGTGCATCTCGACATTCTCCGCCAGGACTTGCGGTATGCGACACGCACGCTCATGCGCTCCCCGGGATTCGCGATCACCGCGATTCTTGTGGTGGCGTTGGGAGTGGGCGCGAACACCGCGGTGTTTTCGCTCACCGATCACATTTTCTTGAGCCCGCTGCCATTTCCCGCGCCGGATCGTCTTGTGAAATTGTGGCAAGCGCAGCCGGGATACGGCCGCATGGAATACTCGCCCGCCAACTATCGCGATATGAAGAATGCCGCGAAGTCCTTCGAAGCGGTCGGGCAATATTTCTCGCAGTCGCTGAATCTGGTAGGGGACGGCGAGCCGGTCCGCGTCGAAGCGGGACAATTAAGTTCCGACGTGATGCCGGTTCTCGGCGTGGCGCCGGCGATGGGCCGATGGTTCTCCGTCGAAGACGATATCGACGGCGCGCCGCACACCGTCATCCTCAGCGACGGCTTTTGGAAGTCGCGCTACGGCGCGGATCCGGGAATCTTGGGACACAAGTTGCTGCTCAACAACGCGCCTTACGTGGTGGTCGGCGTGATGCCGGCATCGTTCCGCTTTCCGCGGCGCGACATCGATCTGTGGGTTCCCAATCCGCTTACTGTTGCCGCTTTCTCCGATCGCAATAACAATTATCTAAACGTGATCGCGCGGATGAAACCCGGCGTCACATTGGAAGCCGCGCGCGCCGAAGGCAATGTGATTGCGCGGCAACTCGAGGCGCAATATCCACGCGAGGACGAGAAAACAGGCGTGAACATGTATCTGCTAAAGGACGACATTTCGGCGCAATCGCGCTTGCTGCTCGGCACGCTGGCCGGCGCCGCGGCGTGCGTGCTGTTAATCGCCTGCGCGAATCTCGCGAATCTACTCTTGGCTCGCGCGATGGCGCGGCGCAAGGAACTTTCCGTGCGCGCGTCGATGGGCGCGGGGCGGGAAAGACTCGCCCGCCAGATGATCACCGAGAGTTTGATTCCTTCTTTGCTCGGCGGCGTGCTCGGCGTGGCCATCGCCATCTCCGCAGCACCGGCGTTGACGCGTCTCGCCCCAACGAATCTGCCGATCAGCGCGGCGCCACCGTTAAATTTGCGACTCTTCGGCATGGCCGCGCTGTTTACGTTGATCACCGGCATGGCCTTCAGCGTGATTCCCGCCTGGCGCATCGGCAGCAAGACGAATTTCAGCGGACTCCGCGAAGGATCGCGCTCCGGCGGCGGACAAAAAGCCCGCTTGCGTTCCATTCTCGTGGTGGCGGAGGTGGTGGTGTCGGTAGTGCTCCTGGTTTCCGCGGGATTGTTGCTGCGGGCGCTTTGGCGCGTGCAGTCGGTGAATCCCGGGTTCCAACCGTCGCACGTGCTCACGATGCGCACCGTGTTGCCGTGGCCGAAATATCAGAACACCGCGGTGGCCGACACGTTTTATCGCCGCGTGCTCGGCGACGCGCGGCGCATCCCCGGCGTCACGGGCGCGTCGTACATCAGCTTTTTGCCGATGGTGATGGGCGGAGGGATTTGGCCCATCACGGTCGACGGGCAAGTCAACGTTCAGCGCAACGCCAATCACACGGCCAGCTCGCGATTCGTCTTGCCGGGATTCTTCGAGTCGATGGGGATTCCGCTGCTGCGCGGCCGCGACATTGAGGAAGCCGACGACAGCAAGCGGCCCCCGGTCGCGGTGGTCAGCAAATCGTTTGCGGAAAGATATTGGCCCGGCCAGGATCCGCTGGGCCGTCACTTCAGCTCCATCAACGGCGATCAGATGGTAGTGGGCGTGGTGGGAGATATCCTGGTGCGCGGACTCGAGCAAACGAGCGAACCGCAAATGTATTTTGCCGCGCGCCAAATGCCCGATGCGTCATTCATTTTTTATCAGCCGAAAGATTTCGTGGTTCGTTCCACGCTGCCGCCGGCGACGCTTGTGCCCTTGTTGCGCGACATCGTTCACGCCGCCGATCCGCAGCAGCCCATCTCCGACGTGCAAACAATGGAAGACGTGATCGATGCCGAAACGGCGTCGCGCCAGTTGCAAGTTCGCGTAATTCTGTTGTTCGCCGCCACCGCGTTTCTACTCGCGGGCATCGGCATTCACGGTGTGCTTTCGTTCGCGGTTTCGCAACGAACACCGGAAATCGGAGTGCGGATCGCGTTAGGAGCGCAGCGCGGCGACATTCTTGGAATGATCTTGCGTCAAGGCGCGTGGCTGGCGCTCGCGGGACTCGTGCCGGGCGTCGCCCTCGCGTATTGGGCCGCGCTGGCGATGCAGGCGCTGCTCGCTGGCGTGCAGCCGGGCGATCTCACGACATTCGCATCGGCCGCGGGACTCGCCGGCGTGATGACGATCGCCGGATGTCTCGTGCCCGCGTTGCGCGCCGTGCGCATCGATCCGCTCACGGCGATTCGCGCGGAATAGCGAATGCCTCAATGATCTAAACCGAACGTGGGGTTCTTGGTGCTGCCGCCGATTTTGATTCTCAAGTACGTACCCGCGCCGTTTTTCTCGAAAAACGGATCGATCGGTTTGGCGAGCCAGCGCTTCCATCCTGTGAGCATCTCGGAGAGTCGGGCGTCCATGGCGATCGCGCCGTGAAAATCCATTTCGTCCTGATCGAGCGCCAGCGACCCGTGCATTTTCACGCCCGCGCCGGGAACGGCGAATGCCAGCGATTCGAAATTGAGATTCTGATCCTCGAGATGAAAAACGCCCTGCATGCTGGAGAAAACGTCCTCGATGGAATGATCGGACGGGCGGCCTTGCCCGCGGCGGCTCAGTTCATCGAGGACTTTTTGTACTTTCACGCGCAGGAATTGCCCGCTTTCGATGTCGAAGTGCCCACTGAAGCGCAACTTTTCGCGCACTTGTCCGGTCAGCGGAGGCACGACGATGTGCGCTTTCAAGGCGATCTCACCGGTGAGGAACGGTTCGCCTCTCATCGACAGCAGCAACAGGTCGCGGATGTCACCGTGCGCCATGTCCACATCGAACTCGATCGAGCGGCGCACGTCTTTCTCACGCTTCATCACCGTGCCGCTCGTGACGAACTGCGTTTTGCCCAGGCGCGCATGTATTGGATGGAGAGTGGTATTACCATTCTCGCCGTCGACGATCGCGGAAAACTCGGTGTGAAGCGGCACGGGATTGCCGCTGCGCTTCAACCGGAAATCCGGAACTTCCGCCGCGCCCTCGACGGCGATGGCGCCGAGCGTTCCAGAAAAGTTTCCCGTCGAGCTGACTTTGCCGGCGATGGCATTGAACACACCGAGGTCGGCGTTTTCGAAAATGTAATTGCCGCGCACCGGTGAGTCCGCGGGATTGGCGGCGTTCCATGGTCCAAACGTTCCCTGACTCTTCACGATGCCCGGCGGCTTTGGATTGTCGAGCGAAACGCCGTACGCCATGGCGTTTCCCGTGCGCGTCGGTTGCAGACGTAATTCGTGGATCGTGAACTCGAGCGGCGCACGCGTGGGATCGCGCGGAAGAATCGTGAGGCGGCCGTGAACAATGTCGAGATCGTCGATGCGTGTTCCGGCGACTTGCTCCAGAGTAAATCGCGGACGTTTCGCACCTACGCCCGGCAGTGCGGATGCGTTCTGTGGCGCGGCCGTTGCCTCCCTAGGCGGCACGTTGATCTCCAAGCCGTCGACGAACATGTGTGGGACCACGGCAGGCGGTGCGATCACCGACCCTAAGTCGAGATCGAAGGAAAAGGATTTTGCCGTGAGCAACGGCGGCGCATTCGATGCGTCGAGCCTGTGCAGGACCAAGCTGGTTCCCTGCACATGGGCGATCGTACCCTTGCCGCGCGTCAGCCACAGACGGACGGGCGAGAGTTTCGGCAAGTCCACGCGGAAATCGCCCAACTCGACGCGCGCTTGAAAGCGTTGCTCGAGATACTCTACGGCGAGGTCGTGGATCAGCGGTTGGTAGCGCGACGCCAGAGACGCCGCAACAAAGGCCAGCACGCCGAGAATTGCCAGCGTCCCGGCGCCTGCGAGAATGAGCCAAAGCTTCTTGGACCGCCGACGCGTTAGCGTGGTGGATTGGCTCATAGACGCCTTATAAACATTATAATTGAGGAGATGAGACTGGCTCTGGCGCAGATCAACACCACGGTCGGCGACTTCGCGGGAAATCGCGCCAAGATGACGGCGTATGCGCGGCGCGCGCAGTCGGCCGGCGCGGAGTTGGTCCTGTTCCCCGAGCTTTCGCTGTGCGGATATCCGCCGCGCGACCTCGTGGAGAAGCCCGATTTCATCGCGCGCAATCGCGCGGAACTAGAATGTCTGGCGCAAAGTACGAGTGGCATTCGCGTGATCTGCGGATTTGTGGGACCCGCCCCCGCGGAAAGCGCGCGCACCGCGATGAATTGCGCCGGACTTCTTGACGGCGGCGAAGTCCGGTTCATCCAGCAAAAGATGCTGCTGCCGAACTACGACGTCTTCGACGAGGCACGCCACTTTTGGCCTGCGTCGTCGCAGTCGCTGGTGGAGATCGGCGGAGCGCGCGCGGCGTTGACGATTTGTGAAGACATTTGGAACGACAAGGAACATTGGAAGAAGCGCTATTACACACGCGATCCCGCCGAAGAGTTGCTGCGCGGCGGCGGCGACGTGCTTCTGAACATTTCGGCGTCGCCGTACAACTTGGGCAAGCGCGAGCTGCGGCGCGACATGTTGCGCGCGTTGGCGATCAAGCATCGGGTGCCGGTGGTGCTCGTGAATCTCGTCGGCGGCAATGACTCGATCGTCTTCGACGGGTCAAGCTGCGCCATCGACGTGGAAGGAAACGTCCGCGCGTCGGCTGCGAGCTTCGAGGAGGATCTGGTTTTCTACGACACCGCGTCGAATTCGGGCGACAGGCACGCGGAAACACCGGAGGGCGCGGAATCCGTCTACGCCGCCCTGGTGCTCGGGGCGCGCGACTACGTGAAGAAGTGCGGATTCGCGCGCGCCATCGTGGGGCTGAGCGGCGGCATCGACTCCGCGCTAACCGCGTGTCTCGCCATGGAAGCGCTGGGAGCCGCCAACGTCACAGGCGTGGCGATGCCGGGTCCGTACAATTCGCCCGACAGTCTGGAAGATGCGGCCGTCATGGCGAAGCATCTCGGCATCCAGTTCCTTGAGATCCCGATCCATGCGCCGTTCGCCGCGTATCGCGCCGCGCTGAAGCCGGCCTTTGCCGGGCGCGCCGAAGACGTAACGGAGGAAAATCTGCAATCGCGCATTCGCGGCACCACGCTCATGGCGCTGTCGAACAAGTTTCAGGCGCTGGTGTTTTCCACCGGCAACAAGAGCGAAATGGCGGTGGGCTACGCGACGCTCTACGGCGATATGTGCGGCGGACTGGCGCTGCTCGCCGATGTTCCGAAGACCATGGTCTACGAATTGTCGCGACTGGCAAACACCCGGCTGAACGGCGCCATCCCCGAGCGCGTCTTCACAAAAGCGCCGAGCGCCGAGTTGCGGCCGAATCAAAAGGACAGCGATTCGCTGCCCGAATACAGTGTGCTCGATCCGGTGCTGAAGGCGTATATCGAGGAGTATCAGGCGCCGGAGCGTATCTCACAAGATCTTCACTTGCCAATCGAGCTAGTGCGCGATATATGCTGGCGTGTGGATCGAAATGAGTACAAGCGCCAGCAGGCTGCGCCGGGAATTCGCGTGACCAGCAAGGCGTTTGGCCCCGGGCGCCGGTTTCCCATCGCGCAAAAGTATGCCGAGGGGCCAGAAGCGAAACATGAAAGAGCTTACGTTGAACACCAATGAGGTCCAGGACCTTCCCGTTCTGCGAGGCAGAAACTCTCCGGAATATCTGCTGGGGGACGACGTGATGGAACGCGTCGGCAAGCTCCTGGCTGGGACACGCCGGAATGACGTAGAGGTAGCGGGCTTCGCGGCTTAGCGCCGAGGGCACGTTTCAGGAGATCTTATGCGCAAAGTCTTTCCATTGATCGTGATCGTTCTCGCCGCGCTCGCGGCGATTTCCGAAATGCCGCCGACCAAAGTCGGCAAGATGCCGGACGGCAGCTCGCTGCTCACTACCGGTTGGCGCGTCGCGCCGGAGGGAATCCAGATTCCGCTCGACCGCGACACCTACCCGATGAACATGGTGTGGCATCCCGATGGAAAAAATCTTTTCATCGTGAACAGCGGCTATCGGCCGCCGTCGGTGATGATCGTCGACACTTCGGACTTCAAGACTGCCTTGCGTGTGGCGCAGCCCGATGCCTGGCTCGGTCTCGCGATCAACAAAGCGGGCGATCGCTTTTACGTTCCGCAAGCGAATCTTGGATCGGTGCGGGAATTTTCCTTCACCGCCGGACAAGACCCCAAACCGTTGCGCAGCTTCCAACTTTTCCCCGTTCCCGCTCCGCCGCCTACCGCTCGCGATGGAAAAGTCCCCGTGCGTCTGCTGCCGAAAACGGATTATCTCGGCGACGCCGCGATTTCCGCCGACGGAAAATTCCTCTATGTGGCGAACCTGCAGGCGAACCTGGTCCACGTGATCGATCTGGCCTCGGGCGACATGTCCCGCAAGTGGACCACCGGCACGCATCCCTACAAATTGCTGCCGGTCGGCGAAAAGCTGTACGTTTCGAACTGGGGCGCGTCGAGTATTTCGATCCTCGACGTGAAAGACGGAAAGACCGTGCTGACCTTCGAGACCGGCGGACATCCCACCGCGATGCTTTTGCACAACGGACGCCTCTACGTCACGTGCAGCAATACGAATTTCGTGTACGTGCACGATCCCGACACGGGAGTCGTCCGCGAAAAAATCAACGTTGCGTTGCATCCCAAGTCGCCGCCGGGAACCACGCCGAATTTTCTCTCGTTTTCGCCCGATGGCAAGCGGCTCTTTGTCGCCAACGCCGACAACAACACCGTGGCGGTAGTGGACGTGCCCGGAAAAGGCGAGACCGGCGGATCGACCGTCGCGGGATTCATTCCCACCGGCTGGTATCCCATGGCCGTGACGATTTCCGGCGACGGCCGGCGCATGTTCATCGCCAATGGCAAAGGCGAGCATAGTTTTGCGAATCCGGAGAATGGCCGCAGCGGTCCGAGTACGCCTGTCCAGCAAGGCGACGCGGGGCGTCCCGGTTACGGGCCGAATCTCCAAAAAGGATCGATCAGTGTGGTCGACATGCCGCAAGGCGAGGCCTTGGCCGTACTCACGCGACGCGCCATCGCCGACTCGCCGTACCGCGACGAATTGCTCGAGCGCGCCCCGGGCCAGAGCGTAGCGATTCCCACGCGTCCCGGCGATTCCTCGCCGATCCAGCACGTCATCTACGTGATCCGCGAGAATCGCACGTACGATCAGATTTTCGGAGACATGAAAGAAGGCAACGGCGATCCCAACTTGTGCTTCTTCTGCGACGTCACGCCGAACGCGCACAAGCTGGCCCACGAGTTTGTGTTGCTCGATAACTTCTACGTAAACTCCGACGTCTCGGCCGATGGTCACGCCTGGAGCATGGGTGCGATTTCCAACGACTTCACGGCCAAGCTTTGGCCGTCCGGTTATGGCGGCCGCCGCAATCACTACGATTCCGAAGGCGACGACGACAACGAAGAAGCCGGCGGCGGATGGCTTTTTACCAACGCCATCAAGAAAGGCGTTTCATTCCGCGCGTACGGTGAGTGGCTGCACAACGACGGGACCGCGCCGAAGCCCGTTCTCCCGAACGACAAAATTCTCGCCGGACACTTCGATCCCATGTATCGCGCGTGGGATTTGGAATATCCCGATCAGAAACGCGTCGACGAATGGCAAAAGGAATTCGCGGAGTTCGAGAAGAACGGCAACTTGCCGAAGCTGGAGATCGTGCGGCTCGGCAACGATCACACCAACGGCACGCGTCCCGGCGGCGCGACGCCGCGATCGCTGGTGGCCGATAACGATTACGCACTCGGCCGTCTCGTGGAAACCGTCAGCCACAGCCGTTACTGGAACTCGACGGCAATTTTCGTTTTGGAAGATGATGCACAAAGCGGCCCGGACCACGTGGATTCGCACCGCAGCCCGGGATTCGTGATCAGTTCGTGGACCCACAAGGGCGCCACCGATTCCACGATGTATTCCACCGTGAGCATGCTGCGCACGATGGGATTGATCCTCGGAATGCCGCCGATGAGTCAATACGACGGCGGGGCGATGCCGATGCATTCCGTTTTCATGGACAAGCCGGATGTGCGGCCGTACGACGCCGCTAAGCCGGTGGTCGATCTCGAGGAGAAAAACAAACCGACCGCACCGATGGCCAAGGAGTCGGCGGCGCTCGATTTCTCCGAAGCGGATCGCGTCGACGAAGATTTGATGAATCGCATTCTGTGGGCATCGGTAAAAGGCAATCAGCCAATGCCCGCGCCGGTGCGCAGCGTGTTCCCGGCGATGTGGATTTTGCATGCGCAACGATAGCGCGCACAGTTCATGACTCGCACGGCTGTGCGGTTTGCCATCTACGCCGCGACAGCCGTGGGTGTCTTCTGGCTGCCGTTTCACGTCCCGCCGCTGCACCAGGTCTATTCCGTCTCGCAGGCGTTTCACTTCAACAACCAGGTAGCGATTCTCGCGCTGCTCGCCGGCGTGGGGATCGCCGCGCTGTGGGGAATGTTGGGACCGCAGCCGCACGCGCCGCAAGACACACCCGAGAACACAGGCCAACTTCCCTGGTGGCCGCTGGCGCTGGCGTGCGCGGTAAGCAGCGTCGAGCTCACGATGATCACGCTTGCTTCCGGCTGGCTACCGATGGATTCGGCGGCCTACTTCGTCTACAAGCTTTTCGAGATGCAGGCGGGCGCGATTCCCTATCGCGACTTCGAGTTCGCCTACGGCCCCGCGATGTTGTATGTGCCTGTGTTTCTCCGTGCCGTCACTGGAATCTCCGTCAACGCCGCGTATCTCGCTTCGTTGTGGATCTTCGCCTGGGGCGGATTGCTGATGTTGTGGTGGGTGGTGCGACAGGCGCGCGCCGCGCGAAGTGTGAAGATCGCGGCGTTCTTGCTGCTGGCCTCGTTTCCGGCGCTGAATCCGGAGTTTGGGATCTCATACACGATGACGCGATACATCGCCGGCTTCGCGGCGCTCGCCGCCGCGCGGATCGCGGTAGAGAAGTTAACGAGACGCTGGGCGCTGGTGGGCGTGTGTCACACCCTGCTGACGGCGGCCGTGTTCTCCATCTCTCCCGAAGTCGGGCTGGCCTTCTGCGCGGCGCTGCTGGTCTATTGGATCTCGGAGTATCGAGCTGGATGCCGTTGGATCCTCGGTAGCGCAGCCGTGCAAATCGTTTTGGTAGCTGGGCTGGCGGCGATCGCGCCGCACAATACGTTTCTCGCGATCTTTGGTTTTAGCGCCGGCGGAAACAACTTGCCGATCTTCCCGTCGCCGTACGTTTTGCTCTACATCGGATCGCTGATGCTCGGCGTCGCTCCTTTGCTCGCCGACGCGGGACGCACAATCCTGTTCGGACAGGAACAAGGAGTCGCGCGATACCGCATCTTCGGCGCGGCAACCGGCGCATTCGCCGTGCATACGCTGGCGATGATTCCCGCGGCGCTGGACCGGCCCGACACCGGACACGTGATCTACAACGGCGCCGGCGCGTTTCTTCTCGCGATGCTGATGCCGTGGCCGAAGCCTCGCGCGGGCCGCCGGGAAGTCCCGCTGCGCTGGCTCTATCAGGGCGCATTCATCGTGATTTTTCCGATTCTTTCCGTCTGGATGGGACGCGGATACATGCTGCCCGGTCTCGAGTATCTCGCCAAACTCCGCGTCGCCGAGTGGAGCAACGCCCACGCCGGCAGCGCACTGGCCGGCGTGGCGAAAACAGCGCTAGGTCCGGGCGAATGGGACTTCTTGCAGGGGAACAGCGCGAGTATCCGGCGGCGGAGTCTCGAAAACTCTTTCCCCGCGCTCAACGAATACGGGAAAGTCTGCGATCCGGTTGGCGAACCAGAGATTTATGCCATCCTGGGCCGCCACGACGCCCTGAAACCGGAGTATTATTTCGCCATCACCGACGAAACACCTCTTTCCGAAGTCATACGCAAAGTCGACGACGTGCGCGCCTGCGCTTATGTGATTCTTCCTGGCGATGCCCTCAGGGGATTGCCGCCGGTCCTGCCGCTCGACCTGGATTACTACAGCCAACTCCTGATGTTTCCCGTGTGGGGACCGCCGAAGTTTCCGCCGCCCGCGCCAAAGAAAGAGTTTTTCCGCTACGTGAAAGATTCCTTTGTTGCCATTCGTCAGGTCACGCCGGGAATGTATCTCTGCAAGAAGCGTGCCGGAGCGCCGTAGGTGAAGAAATCCGTCATCTACGCGGCCACGGCGGCCGGCGTTTTCTGGCTGCCCTTTCATGTTCCGCCCTTTCGCGTGATGCCTTCGATGTCGCAGGCGTTTCACTTCAACAATCAAGCGGCCATGGCGGCGTTGTTGTGCGGAATCGCGGCGATTGCATTGGTGAGTCGGCGCGAAAAAGGTCACGAAGCGCGCGTTGACGCCGCGCAGGCGCAGATGGGCGCTGTTCCGCTAGTGATTGCGCTCGCCGTGTCGGGCGTGGTTCTGGTGATGATCTGTCTCGCGTCGGCGTGGTATCCCTTCGGCGGCGGCGCATATTTCGTGAATCGCTTGTGCGAAATGGCCGCCGGCGCGACACCGTATCGCGACTTCGAATTCAGCTATGGCCCCACGATGTTGTATTTCCCGATGCTGCTGAGCAAAGCTTTTGGAATCCAGCTTCTGCCCGCGTATCTCGCGACGCTGTGGATTTTCCTGTGGGGCGGGTTATTTCTGTTGTGGTGGATTGTCAGGCAATCGCGCGGCGTGTTGCAGCGCGATCAAACGATTGCGTTCCTGCTGCTCACGGTGGTACCCGCGCTCAACGCCGAGTGGGGATTGCAGTACATGCCGGTGCGATTCGTTTGTGGCTTCGCGGCGCTGCTCGTCGCACGAATGGCGGCGGAAAGACTTGCGGGGCGATGGGCCCCCGTAGCGGCGTGTCATCTCGGCCTGACGGCGGCGGTGTTCTCGATTTCCACTGAAATCGGGCTCGCGTTCCTCGTTGCGCTGATTTCATATTGGTTTTTTGAGTTTCGCTCGGGCCGCCGCTGGATGGCGTTAACCGCCGCCGCGCAGATCGCGGCGATGATTCTGTTCGTCCTGCTGGCACCGAAAGAATTGTTCCTCTCCGTGAGTGTCTTTTCCGCGGGAGGCAGCGCGCTGCCGTTGTTTCCGTCGCCGTACATTTTGCTGTACGCCGGATCGCTTCTGTTGGTGATCGCACCCGCGCTCGGCCGTGCGGACGGTGTGTTCGGCACGCTCACGCCGGTCTTCGCGATCAACGCCATCGCGATGATGCCGGCGGCTCTGGGACGCTCCGATCCCGGTCATGTACTTTTCAACGGCGTGGGGGTTTTCCTCTTGGCACTGCTCGCTCCGCCTATCCGGCCGCATTGGATCTATCGCGGCATCTTCTTGCTTGTCTTTCCGGTGCTCGCATTGTGGATCAATCCAGGCGGCAATTTGATTTGGTTGGCGAGAGTTGCCGAGTCGGCACGGCGCAACGCTCAGTTGATCAGGCAGAATAGTTTGGACCGCCGTTGGCCCGAGATCGCGCGCTACGGAAAAATCTGTGTGCCGTTCGGCGATCCCGATGTCTACTACGTGCTGTCGCGGCATAACGCCTTGCAACCCGGATACTATTACTCAATTACCGTGGAGTCGCCCGAACCCGAAGTGGAGCGCCAGATCACCGACGTGCAGTCGTGCCAGTACGCGATCGTCCCCGGACAGATTCTGGCCGGCGCGCCGCCGGTGGTGAGCGTCGACCTGACGTACGCGAGCCGCCTTCTGATGTTTCCCTTGACCAGTACTTACGGCACGCCGCCGGTGCCGGCGCCTGCTCCCGCGGAGGCTTTCGCAGACTACGTGAAGGCGTCGTTCATTCCTCTGCGACAGGTCACGGCGACGCAGTATCTTTGCGTGAGGAAACCGGGTTCATGAACCGCACGACCACGCAAGTGACCATCTACGTCGCGACGATGCTCGGAGTTTTCGCGCTGCCGTACTACGTGCCGCGCTTCTCGGACACGTTTTCGATTTCCGCCGTCTTTCATTTCAACAATCAAGCGGCGATCGTCGCGCTGGCCGCCGGCTTTGCCGCCGCGATTCTTTGGCATTGGCGATTCTCGAGCGAAAATCCTTCCCCCGCGGGCGACAACGGTCCGCTGCCACTGTGGCCGCTTCTCGTCACGTTCGGCGCCACGGCTGTCTGGATGATCCTCGACTGGCTGGCCGCGATTCTTGGCACCACGTCGAACGCGCCGTATTTTCTGTACAAACTTTTTTGCTTGCAAGCGGGTCTCCGGCCGTATCGCGACTTCGAATTCGCGTACGGGCCAGGAATGCTCTACATCCCCGACGCGGTGATTCGCGTCACGGGTCTCTCGGTGGTGGACGGTTATCTCCTCGCGTTGTGGGTCTTCGTATGGTTCGGATTGTTGATGCTGTGGTGGGTGGTGCGCGAGGCGCGCGCCGGCACGCGCGACAAAATCGCCGTGTTTCTTGTGGCCGCGGCGTTCCCGGCGCTCAATCCCGAATACGGCATCGAATACAACCTCACGCGCTACGTCGCGGGACTCGCGGCGCTCGTCGCGGCGCGGTTCTTCGCCGACAAACTTTCCGAACACTGGCTCGAAACGGGATTCTGTCACGTGATCCTGACTCTGGCGACGTTTTCCATCTCGCCGGAAATCGGATTGGCGTTCCTCGCGAGCCTGATGGCGTATTGGCTTCAAGAATTCCTGGCAGGCGAGCGATGGATCGCGCTCAGCCGCCGTCCACATGGGTTTGCTCGCGGGATGCGTTCTCGTCGCGCCGCGAGGCACATTTCTTTCGGTCGGCGGATTCGGCGCGGGACAGAACAACCTTCCGCTCTTTCCCTCGCCATACAACTTGATCTATGTGGGATCGTTGATGCTGGCCGTCGCGCCCATGCTCGCGGCCTCGGCGCGCGATCGCGTTACGTCACGCGCGCGTACGGGAGTCTTCGGCAATCTCACGGCGCCGATCGCCGTGCAAGCCGCCGCGATGATTCCCGCCGTGTTTGGCCGCGCCGACGGCGGCCACGTCTTTTACAACGGCACCGCGGTTTTTCTGCTGGCGTTGTTTTATCCGATGGATTCCACCGCTGCGACGGCGGCGAAATCACGATGGTTTCCGCGCCGTGCCATCTATAGCACGGCGCTTCTGGTCACGTCGCTCGTGCTCGGCATCGGACTCGATCGCGTGGCCTTGCTGCCGTCGCTCGGCAATCTGGCGGCCTTGCGCCTGACGGCGTGGTCGGTGGATCATCCCGGCTCGTTCCTCGGTGATATCGTGCCGGGAGCGTTCGGTCCGGACGCGTGGAAACGCCACGAGAGAGACCTGGCTTATTTCCGCGCGATCGATCTGGAAAATCGCATCAAAGACCTGCGGCCGTACGGAAAGATTTGCGAACCCATCGGGCACCCGGAGATTTTCATTCGTCTCGGCGAGCACGGATTGCTGCAGCCGGAATACTACTATGCGCTCAGCGAAGAATCGCCGCGCTCCGCGATGCAACGCAAAGAGAAGGATGCCGGCGCCTGCGAATACGCAATTCTTCCCGGGATGATCGCGACCGAAGTTTTGCCCGCCGGCAAGTATGACATTCCGGCGCTCGAGAAGATTCTGATGTTTCCCATTGGCGTCGACCCCGTTTTCAGGCCGCCGGATCGCGCGTACTTGAAATACTTGCACGAACACTTCGTGCCCATCGAGCGCCTCACGCCGGACGAGTATCTTTGCCGCCGCGTGCGCTAAAAGCCCTTGCGCTGAATCGCCAGTTCATTCGGCCACGGATTCCCTTCGAGATACTTCCCGTAAGCCTTTTGGCCTTTCAGAAAATATCCCAGAAATGCCGTGCTGTAGGAATTCACGATCGCATACGTCGTTTCCATCGGCGTGAATGCCTCGCCGATGCCGTCGCCGAACGAGTGGGACAACTTGAACATGTCGGTGAACGAGTAATGACCGCCGTTGATCAACTCCAAAAGCATCGACGGACCCGAGTGCGCTTCGTAAACGTTCTTGATCATCATGTTGCCGATTTGTCCGATGGTTCCATCCTTGCGGCCGAGGAAATAGAGCGACGGTATCGTGAGATTCGTGTGCTTCGACGGCGCGGCGGCCATGCCCACCATCGCCGCGAACCGCGTGTCGGCGTCCGCCGCCTGCACGGCGCAATACGACCCCAGGGACATTCCGCTGACCGCACTGTGCGCGGTGTCGATGTGTCCGGCAAAGCGCTTGGCCTGCTTGTCGTCGGATTTCCCCTTGTCCCACAAGATCATTTCGTCGAGCAATTTGCTCATGTCCTTGGGGCGATCTTCGGTGGAATGCGCACGCTCCTTCGATTGGTAGCGGATCAACTGGCCGTCGATGATCGCGTGGCGCGAATTGCCGGTGTGATCGGGCGACACGACGATGTATCCGTGGCTGGCGAGATAATCGCACCAAAACGTGTTCTGCTGGCGCGAACCGCCGTTGCCATGGCCGAAAATCACCAGCGGAAAACGGCCCGCGCGCACGGGAGCGTCGCGCACCGAGTTGTTCCAGAAAATCTTGTCCAGCTCATCCGCCGACAGGTGATAGCTCGCTTGAATCACCGCCGCGACTTCCGGAGTGATGCCGCCTGGGAAAAAATCGTGGAATCGATTCTTCGGCATGTTGCGCGCTTCGTCCGTGGCGGGATACCAAATCTCGGTGACCAGCGTGCGCGGCTTTTCGGTGAAGCGATCGGTGCGTGTGGAATCGACAATCACGGTAGTGGTGACGCCGACCGGATACGGGCCTTCTTTACTGGGATCGGGAGGAGTTTGAGCTTGAACAAAAAGTGCGGCGCCCGCCAACATGGCGGTTAACAAAGTCTTCATGTCGCTACTTTAACCCGAAAGCCAGGGCGAACAGAATAGCGCCAAGGCCTAGCGTCAGCAGCATGGCGTAGACCGGCACGATGAATCGCACCCATTCCTCGAACTTCGCGCCGCTGGCGGCGAGCGTCGCGACGAGCGCGCCGTTGGTCGGCGTGAGCAATTCGCACAAACCCGCGCCCATTTGATAAGCAAACACCGTAACTTGGCGCGAAATCCCCAGCAAATCGGAGAGCGGCACGAGCAGCGGCATCGTCAACACCGCTTGACCGCTGACGCTGGGCACCGGAATGTGGATCAACGTGTGCGCCGCCACCATGCCGGCGGCGGTAGCCGCCGCGGGCCAATGCGAAAGCGGCGTGAAAAGCGCTTTCACCACTGTGTCGACGATGCGTCCGTCGTCCATCACCACGAAGATGGCGCGCGAAAATCCGATCAGCAGCGCGGCGTACGCCATTCCGCGAAATCCTTCCACAAACGCATCGGCGGTTCCCTCCACTCCGAGTCCGCCGATCACGCCGGCGATCACGCCCATCATGAAAAACATTCCCGCGAGTTGATCGAAATCCCAATCCCAGCGCGACACGCCGGCCACGAGCAGCGTAAACGCCGCGATCACCGACGCGAGTACAAGAATGTGCCGCCAGGTCCACGACGTTTTCGGGGCGGCCGCGACGGTCTCTTCTGTCGCCACACGATTCGGCCGCGTCCAACGAATGGTCCAGAAAATCCAAATGGCCAGCGCGAGAATCATCGCGATCGTGCGAAATTGCCAACCGGAGAGCAAGGGCAGTCCCGCGAGTTTTTGGGCGATTCCCACTTGAAACGGATTGATGGGACTGAACGCCGCCGCCACCGCAGCCGCGCCAAGGCTCGCCGCAACACCGGTGAGTACCGGAAAGCCAAGACGCCGCATCAACAGAACGAGCAGCGGCACGAACGCTAGGATTTCTTCCTGCATGTTTTCGAGCGCACCGCCGGCGGCGAAGGCCATCGCTAGAATCGGAATCACCAGAATGCCGCTCTTCCCGAGCGACCCAACCAGCGAATCGATCAGCGCTTGCAGCGCGCCGGTCTTGTCGACTACGGTGAAGGCTCCGCCCACGAGAAACACGAAGAAAATCACCGAGCCGGCGCTGAGCATTCCTTTGGGGATCGCAGTAAGCGTGTCGAAGAAGCCGAGCGGTGTGGCGGGCATCGGCTTGTAGCTGCCGGCGACCACCACGTTGCGGCCGGTGGTGGGATCGTCCTGGCGATCGTAGCGACCCGCGGGAAGGATGTGCGTGAGGATCGCGGCGAGCGCGATGCCCGCCGCCATCAAGACTAAAGGATGAGGAAAACGAAGCCGCATCCTGCGATGATATGCGCTTTTACTTAAATTCCGTGATCATCCTCTGAAGATCGCCGAACTCGACGGTGTCGAGCAAGTACGTGGTCGGATCGCCTTCCTTCGCCGCGTAGGCCTGGCCGTCTTTCAGGATCATCATCACGTGTTGCGTCTTGCCGCTCAAGGTGACCTTCACATCCACCACGGGTTTATCCAAGCCGTACTTCGCTTGCTCGGCGGCGTCGTCGGACGGATAGTCCTTTGCGCCCAGGCGTCGCAACAAGCTGATGAAGGCCTGAACTTTTTCACTGTCGAGTTTCTTGCTTCCGGCGAACCACTGGTCTTCCTTCTTGTCCTTGTCCGGCTTGCGTTCGACGGTCACGCGGAAATTATCGACGCGCAATTCCATCTTGTCCGGATCGCCGAAGTTGATGTCGAAGATGCTGGTGCGGCGGAAAGCGTTCACGCCTTTGTCGTACGTGGTGCCCGCAGTGCTCGCCAGTTTGAAGATGCCGGGCATCTCCGAAGTCTTGGCATAGTAATTCTTTTGAGTCGCGTCGCCGGGTTTCTTAGGATCGGCCTTGATGATCTGTTCCTGGATCGTCATCTTGTGCGATCCGGCCGGATCGATCACTTCAACCGTCGCCCAGGGCTTCGAGAAATCGAGCTTGCGCGCCTCGGCACTCTTCTCGTCGTCGGTGTAAACGGAGTCGTACGGCGACGACGCCGTGCGCACAAGTTCCTCGACGGCGTAGTTTTCCGCGCGCATAGCATGCGGCTGCACGAATTGCCATTCCGTTCCGCTGCGTGTAAACTCCATCATCTTGTTCTTAGCGCCTTGCGTGTTGGTGAACAACACTTTCGAGACGTGATCCACGTCCACGCGCAACATTCTTCGATCGCGCAGGTCGGGCACGGATTTGTCGAGACTCGACTTCACCGTGCTGGTCACGCCGAACAATTTGTCGCTCGCGCCGGGCGGCGTTCCGTTGCCGCTGACGCGCGCATACACGGGGTTGCCTGTGGGCGCGACATCGCCCAGGTCCACTTCCACTTTTTTGCCGTCGGCGAGCGTGGCTTGCACGACGGTGGTGGGCTGAGTCAAACCGTACGGCGACCAGTCGGTAACTTTGTCCGAGACCACTTGCTCGTTCCCAAGCGACGCCAGCGACGTGGCCAGCGCTTTGGCCGCGGCGGGATCGGCGGCCATCTCCTTCGGTTCGCGGATCGTCCACGTTCCGCGAACGTCTTTGTCGAGCGTGAGGGAGTCGTTCTGCGCAGGGCGCGAGATGTGAATCTCGTTGATCTGATCGTCCTTGATCGAAAGCATCTGGGCCTTCGGCGTGGTATCGGCGACGGTGTCGGGCTTCGGCGGATGCTTGTCGGAATACCAGATGGCGCCGCCCAACAGCGCCAGCGTCACCAGCGCGATCAACAGACGCATCGGTTTCATGGCGCTATCTCCTCTTCCACCACACCAAAACGGCCACAAGGATGATCAACAGCGGCAATCCAAAGACGTTGGTCAAAAGAATGCGGCTCATCTGAGACTGATTCAGTTGCAGGCGGCGATCCTCTACGTCTTTCGGGCGTATTGAAATGAGATCTTCGTCGTTGCAGAGCCAATTCATCATGTTTAGAAGCAGATCCTTGTTGCCGCCCGGAAATCCCAATGTGGAGTTGGTGACGAAACGCGAGCTGCCCGTGACGACAAAGCGTCCATTCGCCGCCTTCGGCGCATCGGGTGCGGCGTTGGGCGGCGCGGGAATGTTGTAGATCGCCGCAACACCCATGTTGATGGGACCCGCGGTGTCGCGCTTGGGATCGATCGCGATTTTGCCGCTGCGGAAATCCTTCACGGCAAAACTCTTGGATGTCGTACTGAAAAGCTTTTCTACCGTGACGCCGCCGCGCACCGGCCCCGGCACGACGCTGCGCGCCAGCGGGAACAGCGTCCCGGTGCCCTTCAGGTCGCGCCCGATCACGTGATCTTCGTACGAGGCGACGAGCGGAGAAAACTCATCGGTACCGTAAAGTTGTCCCAGGCCGCTCAAATCCACCACGAGATCGTCGTTGACGGACACCGACCATTCGTCGAGCATCTTGGTCAACGCCGTCGTGTCGACTCCCTTCGTGAGCGGGTCCAGCATGAACAGGGCGCGTCCGCCGCCTTCCACAAACTTCTTGATCGCGTCGATTTCCACGCTAACAAAATCGTTCTTGGGACCGCCGACAACCAACACCGTGCAATCGGACGGAACCGCCGGCGTTCTTTCGAGCAGCGAAACCGGCTTTACGATGAAGTTGGCGCCTTCCAGCATCTGTTTGAGTGCCGAAAAACCATCGGCCTTGGTATTTTCCAAATCGTGCTCGCCGTTACCGGTGAGGAAACAGGCCGTGCGTTTGTTCGGCTTCAACGCGCGAATCATCGCGTTGGTGATTTCCTGTTCCGTCAATCCCCTGGCTTCCTCATGGCGCCCGCCCGTCTCGACGATCACCGTGCCGAGCGTGCTGATGTTCATGTCGCGCGCCAATTTCGGCGTGCGCCGCGGGTCGACGTATTGCACCGTGATCTTCGGCGACAAGTTCGCGTAGCGCGTCAGTTGATCCTTGGGGCTGGGGCCGAAGCGGCTTTCGGTCCAGCGTTCGGCCTCGTCGAAGTAGTAGATCTTGACGTCGTCCTTCAGGTTGTGCGCGATCTTGACGGTTTGTTCGGAGAGGGTGTAGAGCTTGGTTTCCGTCAGATCTTTGGTCTTGTTGTAGCGATTCGCGAGGTAGTTCACGGCGCCTAGAATCGCCAGCACCACGAGCAAGTATCCCGCGAGAAACGCGCTGAACTTGGTTTGCCGCGCTTTCATGAATCCCTGATCAGCCATGGCTTAGCTCCTCCACCGCAGCGATTCCATGGAGCGCGACGTCAAGAACAGGCCCAGGAAAATAAAGGAACAGTAGTACACCACGTCTTTCAATTCGATCACGCCCTTCGAGAACGATTCGAAATGCGAGGTGATGGAAAGATACGCCAGCGCCTGCGCGACGGGACCGAAGGAGAAGAAGGTAATCCACTCCATCACCCACAGCATCAGGAAGGCGCCAAAAGTCAGTACGGCGGCGATGATTTGATTCTTCGTGGTTGAGGAAAGGAACGTTCCCAAACTCAAGAACGCGCCGCCCATCAGAATGAGTCCGAGATACCCCACCGCCAAGGCGCGCCAATCGGGCTTGCCGTAAAGAAAAAGGTTGGCGATATTCAAGAGCGAGACCGCCAGCAATCCGGCGTAGAGCAGGAGCGTCGCCAGCCATTTGCCCAGGATGATTTCGAGATCGGTCACCGGCGAGGTCAACAGGAGTTCGATCGTGCCGGAGCGTTTTTCCTCGGCGAACAAGCGCATGGTGATCATCGGCATTAGGAACAGAATGATCACGCTGGCGTTGCCGAGCAGCGGACGAATGATGTAATCGTTCAAGTTCATCGGCGGCGCGCCGCCCTGCGACATCGCCGCGCGGAGCGACTGGCTCATGAACGACGCCGTCGCCGCGTAAAAGAAATATCCGAAAATCAGCGCGAACATCGCCATCACGATGTAGGCGATGGGCGAAGCGAAATAGGCGTTGAGTTCGCGCTTCGCCAAGGTCCAAACGTTGCTCATTGGGCTCCTCCCGTGGGAGATTCGGCGACCGGCTCGGACGAGGCGGCCGCTGGGGTCTCGACGGCTTGGTCGTGCGTGGTCAGTTTCAAGAAGATATCTTCCAGGCTCAATCCCAGCGGACGCAGCTCGTGCAGTTTCCATCCGGATTGCACGACCGCCGTGGCAATCTCGCTGCGGACGTATTGATCCTTGGCCGCTTCCACTTCAAAAATCGCGCGGCCCGAGCGCGCACCTTCACGCTGCTCGACGCGGCCGACGCCGGCCAGTTTCGCCAGCTTGCCGGCGATTTGTTCCGCGGGACCCTCCACGTCGACAAAAACCGTTTCGTGTCCTTGCAAGCGCGCCGTGAGATTCTCCGGCGTGTCGATCGCTTCCAGTTTTCCGTTGTTGATGATGATGATGGACTCGCAGGTGCTCGAAACTTCCGGCAGGATGTGCGTGCTGAGGATAATCGTGTGCTCACCGGCGAGGCTGCGGATCAACTTGCGCGTCTCGATGATTTGCTTGGGATCAAGGCCGGCGGTCGGCTCGTCGAGAATCAGCAGCGGCGGGTTGTGGATCAGCGCCTGTGCCAATCCCACGCGCTGGCGATAGCCCTTCGAGAGTTTCGCAATCAGTTTGTTGCGCACGTCGCCGAGCGAGCAGCGCTCAATCACTTCGGCGGTGCGTTTGCCGACGTCGGCTGAACTGATGCCTTTGATGCGTCCCGTGAACTCGACGTATTCGCGGACCTCCATCTCGGGATAAAGCGGCGGCGTCTCGGGCAAATATCCGATGCGGCGCTTCACTTCCATGGGATTTTCGAGAACGTCGAAGCCATCGACGGTGGCCTTGCCTTCGCTGGGCGGCAGAAAGCACGTCAGCATGCGCATCGTGGTGGTTTTCCCAGCTCCGTTGGGTCCCAGGAAGCCGACGATGTCGCCTTTTTTAACTTCGAAGCTGATATGGTCCACAGCCGTAGCGCGACCGTAGCGTTTGGTAAGTCCTTCAACCTGAATCATGGGTTTAGGGTTCCTTGCGGATTAAAAAAGCGCACTTCTAATATATAGCAAAAGGACCTAGTACCGGTCCAACTTTCAGACTTGATTGGGTCGGGAGGATTCCATTTCGTAGACTTCCGGAAGTACGCCGCCGGCCCCCCGGCGCTGAAAGCTCCTGACCAACTCGGTCCTCGAGAACTCACCGCCGCTCAGCACCCGCGCGGCTAGATCCGCTCCGAACCGTTCCCAACTCCACCGGCTCCCCCAGGGAAAACAGGTCGCGGCAATCGCTGCCGGCGGCATTCCCTCGGATTGTCCGATCTCGATTTGCCGGCGAATCCAGTGGAAAAAGTTCAGCTTGGTTCTCAATTCTTCTTCCGGCGCGACGCGGATCACCACGTCCGGAATGTCTGGGACCAAATTGCTCAACGTATGAATGTGACCGTGCCCTTCCACCAAAATCTCGACACCGAGATTGAGTAGCCGCTCGAGGGTCTCGATCCAAGCCAAGCTGTCCACATCGGGATTCGGCGAAGAAAAGTAGCCGCCCATGAATGAATCGCCGGCGAAGAGAAGCTTGTACTGAGGATCGTAGAAACTTACGTGATCGTCGGAGTGTCCCGGCGTAGGAATCACTTGCAAGACGCCGCCGGAAGCGGTCGGGACACGTTCGCCCAACGTTTTCGGCGCCACGGTGAGATTCGGCGGCTGTCCAATGATCATTGCTCGCATCCACGGAACGCGCAACGTCCGCAGACGCTTGGAAGTTTCGGCCGCAAGCGCTAATTCCGCGCCGGATCGAGCGGCCAGCCATTCGAGGCTACCGCTGTGTTCTTCGTGATGATGCGTCGCGGTGACCGTGGTGATGGCCAACGGCTGCGCGTCCAAGTGCCGGCGCAGGGACCCGCGCATCTTCGACGAGCCTGGATCGATCATTACACCGTCGTAGCACACCGCCCAGAATCGTTCGCCAAAGAGCAGCGGAACAAAATCCGCCGTCGGGCTGCCGAGAAACAACAGCGTCAGGCGTCCATCGAGCAAGGTGATCCGGCGGCGAAATGTCCGGACATACGCGCGCAAGTTCGTCCCCAGCGATGCAATCCAAACGCCCACGACCAGCGGCAATCGCCAGAAGAATCCGATTGAACGGCACGTCCAGAACGCGCCCGACGCGGTCCGCCGGCGTACTTCCGCAGGTTTGGCCGACGCGCAAACGCCTCCTCGGCACCGGCTCACCGCATGACGATTCGCGGCGACGTAGCGATAGAGCCCGCGACCCAGCCACGAAAACGGCGGAACCGCGCCGACCGCACCAATCAGCCAAGTGGGAGGAAACAATCGCGCGAGGCGAGCAACGGCGTCCCAGCCGACATACGTCTTCTCTGCAATCACCACATGCAGTTCGCGAAGACAATTTTCCATCACGAGACCGGCAGGCAGCGGCACCGAACTGAGCGCGATCACATCCACCACGCCGCGACGATCGAGAACGCGCAGCCAGCTTACGCCTGCTTGGCAAACCTCGCATTGGTCGTCGTAGTAAACGTGAAATCCGCGCATCGCAACCCTCAAAAGTCGAGGTTACTGAAATCTTCGTCGAGCGTGCGGTAGTCGATGGTGAGTTCTTCGCCCGCGGCGATGTCGCGCGCCGCCGTTATGTCGTCTCCCACGTATTTCAAGTTTGGATCGCCGGCGTGATTCATGTACCACCATGCGCCCATGCGATTGAAGTCGGAGGGAATCCAAATGCCTTCCTTCGTCTCGACGCCGTATCGATTCACCAAGGTCTTCAGCGGTTCTTCGGTGGGCGCTTCGGCGATCAGCACGCAGTCTTCGGTGGCCTTATCGTCGGGGAAAACGATGTCACCCGCGCGCCACGGCGCCCACGTATACACGCCGACGCCTTGAATGCCCGAAGCGGCCAGAAAGAACTGCGGTTGTTGAAGCCGTTGCGTTTGGAGAGTCGTCACAACGCCGGTGCTCCGGCGCCGCCCCCGCGGACGGCCGGGATCACCGCTTTGGGCAATTCCGGCGTGAAATCCTCGCCGGGATTGATGAAGCGGTTGAGTTCCAGCTTGTATTGTTTGTCGTAAAGCTGGCGATAGCGGCCGTTCACGGCCAGCAATTCATCGTGCGTGCCGCGCTCGACGACTTCTCCGTGCTCCAGCACCAGAATCTGGTCGGCCGAGCGGATCGTTGAAAGCCGGTGCGCGATCACAAACGTGGTGCGTCCTTCGCGCAACGCGCGCAAGCCATCCTGAATCATGCCTTCGCTTTCGCTATCCAGGCTCGACGTCGCTTCATCGAGAATCAGAATGCGCGGGTCCGCTAAAATCGCACGGGCGATCGCGATGCGCTGGCGTTGACCGCCGGAAAGCTTGACACCCCGCTCGCCGACCACGGTGTCGTATTTCTCCTTGAATTCGTTGACGAACTCATCGGAGTGCGCGATCTTGCTCGCCGCGACGATTTCCTCACGCGTCGCGCCGGGCTGCGCGAAACGAATGTTGTCCGCGATGGTCCCGTCGAACAGAAAATTGTCCTGCATCACCACGCCTAGATGCTGGCGGTAGCCGCGCAACGGAATCGTCGCCAGATCGCGGCCGTCGACGGTGACCCTTCCACTCAACGGACGATTGAACGCCATCACCAAACTGATCAGTGTGCTCTTGCCCGATCCCGACGATCCCACCAGCGCGGTCGTCGAGCCGAGCGGCGCGTGGAAGGTAATGCCCTTCAACACGGGAACATCTTTGTTGTACTCGAATGTGACGTTTTCGAACGCCACATCGCCGTGCAGCGCGGTCAACGGCTCCAAGCGGTCGTCTTCCTGATCCTCGGTGAGCATGGCGCGGATTTCGTAGATGCGATCGAGTCCGGCGAAGGCCTCGGTGATCTGCGTGCCGATGGAGGCGATGGAAATCAACGGCGCCGCCACCAGTCCAATGAAGAACATGTACATGATGAAATCGCCGAGCGTCATTTGCTTGTGGACCACGGCGCTGCCGCCGATGGTCATCATGACCACGCCCACCGTGCCGATCACCAGCGTCGCAAACGATCCGGTGGCGGAAATTCCCGTGATCGACTTGGCGATGTTCCGGAAAAGTTTGTGGACGCCTTTCGCGAACACCAGTTCTTCGCGGCGTTCCGCCGTATACGCCTTCACCACGCGGATGCCGCCGAGGGTTTCCGCGAGCCGCCCAGTAATATCCGCGGTGATCTTGCCGCGCTCGCGAAACAGCGGACGCAATTTCGTAAACGCCAGCGACATCGCGCCGCCGAACGCCAGCAGCACGACCAGGATCGCCGAGGTCAAGCGCCAATTCAGATAAAACAGCACACCCATCGCGATGATTGCGGTGAATAAACCGCCCGTGAGTTCGATGAGTCCCGTGCCGACAAGATTGCGGATGCCTTCGGCGTCGTTCATGACGCGTGAAATCAGGATGCCGGTTTGTGTGGAGTCGAAATAGCGCACCGGCAGGCGCGCCACGTGCTCCATGACCTTCTTACGCATGTCGGTGATGGCGCGCTGCGCAGTCACGCTGATCACCTGGGAGTTCGCGAACGCGGTGGCCGCCTGAATCAGCGTCGCGCCACCGCCGGCCAGCGCCAATTTCGAGAGCAATTCGACGTGACCCTTGTTAATCACGTCGTCGATAAAGTATTTCGTGGTGGTGGGCAAGACCAATCCGGCCACGCGGCTCACCAGCATCAGGCTGAATCCCAACGTCAGGTTCCAGCGATGCTGGAACATCAGGAGCTTTGCTTCGGCCCACGCGTTCGTGTAATTGGTCGGTTTCTTGGCGGGTTTTGGGTCCACTGATCTATGGTATCGCAAGTTCGGATGATCCCTGGCCGCCGCCGCCGGAACCGGAAGTTTGTGCCCCATCTTACGCGCAACGACACGCGATTCCGTTAGTCTAAAGAAATGATGCCTCTTCGCCTCCGGTGCGCCGCAGTTACCTGTGTGCTGTTTTTTCTCTCGTCGCTTCACTCACAGGATTGGACCCAATGGCGCGGACCCAATCGCGACGGCGCGGCCACCACATTTCAGGAACCAAAAGTGTGGCCCGAGCGTCTGCAACAAGTTTGGAAGGTCGATGTGGGACTCGGCTACGCCAACCCGATCGTCGTGGGACGCCGTGTGTACATGCACACGCGCCAAGGCGGCAATGAAGTGGTGGCGTGCTTCGATCTCGATTCCGGTAAGCAAGCCTGGAAACAGAGCTATCCCGCGCCTTACAAGATGAATCCCGCGGCGGCGTCGCACTTGGAAGGCCCGAAGTCAACGCCGGTGGCCGCCGATGGGCGATTGTTCACGTTCGGCATCAGCGGCGTGCTTACGGCGTGGGATCTGGCAAGCGGCAAACAAATCTGGGGCCACGATTTCACGAAAGAATACTCGGAAACGTGGCCGGATTTCGGCGTGGCGATGTCGCCGCTGGTCGACGGCCGCATGTTGATCGCGCACGCCGGCGGCAACAAAGAAGGAATGCTCGCAGCTTTTGATGTAAAGACGGGCGCGGTCCTGTGGAGTTGGAAGGGCGACGGCCCGAGCTACGCCTCGCCGATCGTCGTGACGCTCGACGGCGTGCGCCAGGTGGTCACGCAATCGCGCGACAACATCATCAGTGTCGCGGCGGCCAACGGCGCGCTGCTGTGGAAACTTCCTTTTAAAACTGCCTATACACAAAACATCATCACGCCCGTCCTATACAAAGACACGGTGATTCTCTCGGGTCTCGATAAGGGCGTCTTCGCCGTGCGTCCGCGCAAAAGCGGCGCCGGATGGACCACCGACAAAGTTTGGGAAAACGCCGACCTGCCGATGTACATGAGTTCGCCGGTGCTCTCCGGCGATTATCTCTACGGAATGACGCACAAGAAGAAAGGCGCGTACTTCTGCCTCGACGCGCGCACCGGCAAAACGCAATGGGTGACCGACGGCCGCGAGGCGAACAATGCCGCGTTGTTCACCACCGCGGCGTCGCTCTTGATCTTGAACGATTCAGGGCAATTGCTGGTGGTGAAGAAAAATCCGCGCGCGTACGAACTGGTCCACAAATACACGGTCGCCGACTCCGCAACGTGGGCCGCGCCCAGTTTCACGGGATCCCGGCTGCTGATCAAGGATACAAACAATCTGGCGCTTTGGAGAACGGAATGAGATTTCGTTTGTCGATCGTGCTCTTAACAGCGGTGGCTTGTTGTGCGCAATCGCACCCGAAAGTTGTGGCGGCCAGCGCGAAGAAGTCCGCCGCGACGCCAAGCTCTCCCGCCGAAATCGCGGGATGGCCCGGCTACGGCGGACCGACGCGCAACTTCGTGGTGCCGGACGCGGGCCTCGCGAATCAATGGCCGGCCACGGGACCAAAAGTTTTGTGGAAGCACGAATTGGGCGACGGCTACTCCGGCATTTCCGAACACAACGGCAAACTTTTCACCATGTTTCGCCGCGATGGACATCATGAAGTGATCGCCGCGCTGAATGCCGCCGACGGAAAGGTCGTTTGGCAGTATCCGTTCGAATCTGGATCGATCGGCGATAAGGATTTGTCGTATGGGCCCGGTCCACATGTGGAGCCCCAAGTGGTTGACGGCCGCGTTTTCGCGGTTGGCATCGCCGGCAAAATGTTTTGCCTCGACGGGCAAACCGGCAAGGTGATCTGGCAGCACGATCTGGTGGCCGATTTCGGCGCGGAATCGATGGGGCGCGGCTACGGCAACAATCCACTGCCGTACAAGAACACGATTCTGTTGCCCATCGGCGGCGCGCACGCCATGATCGCCCTTGGGCAGGGCGATGGAAAACTCGTTTGGCAGAGCAAAAACTCCTACAAGAACGGCTACGCCGCGCCGATCTTGATTCGCGTGAACGGACAGGAGCAAGCCGTCTTTTTCATGGGCAACGAGATCGTCGGGCTCGATCCCTCGACCGGCGCCGAGTTGTGGAAACACGCGCATTCCACCGAATGGGGCTTGAACATCAGCATGCCGGTTTGGATGGGTGGACGCTATCTCTTCATGTCGAGCGCCTACAATGCCGGCAGCCGCTTGCTTGAACTGGAGCGCGACATCAACACCACGGTCAAAGAAAAATGGTTCACCAACAAACTGCGCATTCACATCGGTGACGCCATTCCGTGGCACGATTGCATCATCGGCGCGAGCGGCGACTTCGGTCCGGCGTTCATCACGGCGATCAACGTGAACACGGGCCAGGAACTATGGCGCGATCGCTCCGCCGGCAAGGCCGACATGGTGTTGGCCGGCGACAAACTCGTGCTGGTCTACGAAGACGGCTCCGTGGCGCTGGCGAAGCCCGACAATTCCGGATTGCATGTGATCTCGCGCGCCGAGTTGCTGAATCACAACGCCTGGACCGCACCGACGCTGGTGGGAACGCGGCTCTACTTGCGCGATCGCCAGCAGGTGATGGCCGTGGATTTGAAATAGCGCGCCATCACGGTTCGCTCGTATAATCACTGCCCATGATCCTGCGAGCGATCCTCTCTCTGGCGCTGTTGTTCAGCGCCGCTCCACAAGCGCCCGCTCCCAGCGACATTCGCGCGATCGCCGGGCGCGCCTACACGTTCGCGTATCCCATGGTGTTGATGGAGTTCACGCGGCGCGCCGCCGTCGAGCGCGGTAACGGCGTGATGAATCGCTTCGTGCATTCGCCGGCGTTTCCCGACGCGAGTTTCCATCAAGTGATCCGGCCGAATGCCGACACGTTGTACTCCACGGGATGGCTCGACCTGAGCGCCGAGCCGATCATGTTGCACGTGCCCGATACGCACGATCGTTATTATCTGATGCAGTTCATGGACGCGTGGACCGATACGTTCGATTGCCCCGGTAAGCGCACCATGGGCACCAAGGAGCAGTGGTTCGCAATCACGGGTCCCGGTTGGAAGGGAACGGTCCCCGATGGCGCTAAACAAATCAAGTCGCCGACAAATTCCGTGTGGCTTTTGGGGCGCACGCAGACCAACGGTGCATCGGACTATCCAACGGTGCGTGGATTGCAGCGCGGATATACGCTCGTGCCGATGAGCCAATATCCCAATGGAGTGTCGGCGGCTGGAATACCCGCTCCGCAGTCGGTGCAAGCACAGCGCGCCGCGGGCGCTGCGCCGGTCACGCCGCCGAAACAAGTGGAACGCCTCTCCGCGCGGGAGTTTTTCGACACGTTCGCGCAATTGCTCGCCGCGAATCCGCCGCATCCCGGTGATGAGGCAATGATGAAAGATCTGGCGCGTATTGGCATTGAGCCGGGCAAATCGTTTCACGCCGATGCAATGGGCGCCGGCGCCGCCCAAGCCATCGACGAAGGCGCGCACGCGGCTGCCGAGCGATTGTCCGCGATGGACGGCCGAGCGGGAAGCGCGAATCGCGATGGATGGTCTGGATTTAGTTTGAAAGTTGGGCGCTACGGCAACGACTACGAGGCTCGCGCGGCCGTCGCGCGCATCGGACTCGGCGCGCTGCCGCCCGAGGACGCGATATACATGCACAGTCACCAGGACGCGCAAGGCCAGGAGTTTGATGGCGCGCACAAGTACCGCATCCATTTCGACAGAGGGCTCACGCCGCCGGTGCGCGCTTTCTGGTCGTTGACGATGTACAGTCCCGACGGGTATTTCGTTCTGAATCCGATCAACCGCTTCGCCATCGGCGATCGCGACAAACTGGAAATGAACGCCGACGGCTCGCTGGACATCTACATTCAGCACGACGCGCCGGGCGGATCGAAAGACGCGAACTGGCTCCCTGCGCCGGCAGGCGCGTTCAATCTCAGTTTGCGGATGTATTGGCCAAAGGAAGAAGTGATGAACCGCAAGTGGACGCCGCCGGGTATCCACAGATTCACGGATTAAAAAGATCATCCACAGATTACACAGATTGCACAGATTAAGGACTGAGGATTCGGCCAATGCTAGCGTTGGCGCAATCCTAATCTGTGCAATCTGTGTAATCTGTGGATTGTTTTTCAAATCCTACCTAAGCGGTGGATTCGATTCCAAACCGCGAGCGCAATTCGCTTCGCCCGATGACTGTGACGCGTAGCGCGCGACTATCAAGTTCGCGTGTGACCCACTTTTTCTTCAGCGCCGCGTCGAGGATTGCCGCGCCCAGCGCGCCGCCGATGTGCGGACGCCGTTCGCTCCAATCAAGACAGGCGCGCGCGAACTGGCGCCGCCGCGAGCGGGCGCCGGCGACATCGATCCCCAGACGTGTAAGCGCCGACGCTCCCGCCGGCGTAACTTCATAATTCATGCCGCGGTGTGTCGCGTGCGAGGAGAGCCATTTCATGGCGCGAAAATGATCGTGCAACCGGACGGCCAGATGCCCGGCCATATGATCGTAGCAACTGCGCGCGGTGACCAGTGCATCGGGCGTCGACGGCGTGAACTCGGTGGGGCGAGCCCCGGCCAAAACACTGAGTCCCTCCAGCACGTAGGCCACGCGCGGACCGTTCAAGCTGTAGTAGCGATGCTTGCCTTGCGCCACGACCGTCACCAGACGCTCGCCCTTCAAGCGATCGAGATGCACGCTCGCCGTCGAGGGACTGACTTCGGCCAGCATCGCCAACTCCGTGCTGGTGCGCGCGCGGCCGTCGAGGAGCGCGTAGAGCATCGACGCGCGTGCCGGTTCCCCGATCGCCGAAGCGACCTTGACCACCGCGACGTCCGCTGCATCCATAGTTTGATGATAATCAAAGTATGCCGGACGCGCAAGTGTCATGCTGGGCGCATGAAAATCACATGCCTCATCCGCTACCAGATCGATCCATTCCAACGCGATGCGTTCCAGAAGTACGCCGAGAATTGGGGACACATCATTCCCCGCTGCGGCGGCCACTTAATCGGTTATTTTCTGCCGCACGAAGGAACCAACGACGTGGGATGGGCGCTCGTCGCGTTCGAAAGCCTGGCGGTCTACGAAGCGTTTCGCGCGAGAATCCACGCCGACGCCGAGGGGCTCGCGAATTTCGCTTTCGCCCGTGAAAAGCGGTTCATTTTGCGGGAAGAACGGAATTTCGTGCGGATCGTCGAGGGAACGTTCGAAAAGCCTTCGACGTTTTCGGAAGGCTAACCGCCCAGTTCCGCGAGCGCCGCTTGCATCTCCGACGCCGCATGCGGGTCGCCCACGCGAGTGGCCGTCTCGATCCCGGTGCGATACATTGCGCGCGCGTCATCGCGGCGTCCCAGTTGATCGAGTGTTTTCGCGCCGTGAAAATACGCCGCGCAATAATTGGGATTGGCGGCGATCAAGCGTTGATACTGCGCCGCCGCTTCGTCGAGACGCCCCAGTCCCGCGAGTTCCTGCGCGAGGCCGTAGCCCAGCAACGCATTGCCGGGATCTTGCGCGAGCAAAGCTTGCAGTTGTTCGAGTCGCGGCACTATTTGGAACCGCCGGGACCAGTGCCACCCTCGACCGCGGGCGCCGCGTCGATCGTAAATGTGATTCCGGTGTACTGCATTTCGTCCCAGGTCTGCTGACCCCAGCGGACGCTCTTCGTGGGGTCGGGATTCGATTTGTTGGCGGTGGAATTGTCGTAGTGCGCGATGCCCTTGATCCGCGCCCCCTTGGGCACGGCCAGCGGTTTCGCGAAAACGTAATACGTCTGCCAGTTGAAATCGTACTTCGGCACTGAGAGGATCGCTTCGTCACGGCCGTCAGGATAAATCACGTGATATTCCCAGCTCTTGCCGCGCAGATGGGTGTGCGGCAGCAGCCCTTGGACGTGGGCGTTCTCGGTGAATTGAATTTCCGAATCCACTTCTTCGTTGTCCGCACCCGCGGGAATCTTCAGCATAGGATTGCTGAACGCCGCGTTGCGAACTTCCACTTCCGGCGCATGCTTCGCGAAAATAATCCCCAGGCTCGAGCGATCTTCCGCTTCCGTTCCGTTGGAGGTGTAGTGGATCTGGAAGACCACTTTCGCGCCCGCGCGAATCAGCATGGCTTGCCCCAAGGGAAACGTCTGCGCGTTGGTGCCCGGCGCGGTCGATGCGATCAGCGAAATCGATTCGCTGCGCCTGCCGGCGCGCGCGGGAATCTTGGGAATCGTAGATTCGAACGCCTGCGGACGCGGCTCGCCGGGTTCCTGGCAGAAAACCAAAATGTGATGCACCACGGCGCGCGTGCCGGGACGCACTTCAATCGCTTGCACCCACTTGTCGGTGGTGAAATTCGTGGGCATGGTGAACATCTGGTAATCGATAGTGCCCGACGCCGGCACTTTGTACGGCTCATTCATCGAAATCACCACGTCCGGCGTGCCAATTTCCCAACCGTTCGCGAATTTCGGCGCGGCCGGCAAGTCCTTGGCGTCACCCTTCGGCGCGCCGCTCGACGCCCAACGCACCAGCGTCTCGCGATCGTGCGCGTTCAGCCGGCGATCGTTGGCGAACGTGCCCACCGGTTGCGTCGAGTGCCACGGCGGCATCGCGCCCGACGCCACTTTCTCCTTGATCGCCGCGGCCCACGGGCGCGCGTCTTCGTAGGTGATCAGCGACATCGGCCCGATCTCGCCGGGCCGATGGCAGGTCACGCAGTTCTTGTAGAGAATCGGCGCGACGTCTTTGGAAAAAGTAGGGATTGCATCAGCCGCAAACGCGGCCGCGGAAAAAAGAACGAGGGGGAGGATGGCACGTTTCATAACGAATCGATTTTACCACGCTCGGATAAAAGCTTGCCGCAGATGAACGCAGATGAACACCGATAAAAATCGATCTCAGGTTTTATCTGCGTTCATCCGCGTTCATCTGCGGTTGCTTTTTCCTGTTATTCGTCGGATCCAAGCGACGCCGAAAGGCCCGAGCGTTTGAACGTCGCGCCGTGACCCATGTACTTCATGGGATTCACCGGGCCGCCGTTCACTCGGACTTCGTAGTGCAGATGCGATCCCGTGGAGCGCCCGGAGCGTCCCACGTAGCCGATGATTTCGCCGGCGGTAACGGCTTGTCCCACCGACACGGCGAATCCCGAAAGATGCGCGTAGCGCGTCACGACGCCGCGGCCATGCTCGATGTCGAGCATTTGGCCGTACCCGGCGTAGCGTTCGGCGTACACCACCACGCCGTCGGCGGTGGCTTTCACCGGCAGTCCATACGGCGAGGAAATATCCACGCCCGAGTGGAACGCGCCTTCTTCGGTGAACGGATCCATGCGATCGCCGAACGATCCGGTAATGGGACCTTCAACCGGCCACAAGTTCGGCAGCCGCAATCCGGCCCAATGTTCGCTCAAAAGATTTTGCCGCTGGAAGGGACTCGCGTAACTGGCGCGGATCAACAGGCGATACTGCTCGACGGAATTGCGATACTCTTCCGGCGCCACGCGATTCTCGTCGCTGGGCGCTTCGGCTTTGGTGACTTGCTTCAAGCCGTAGGCCATCGACACTTCGCTGGCCAGCGACTGCAGCGAAGCGAGCTGTTGCTGCTGTCCGCTGATGGTCCCTTGCAGATCGCTGTAGCGTTTTTGCAGCGCTTCCACTTCGCTGCGCATGTGATTGTAGTGCGCCGTCTTCAAAAGCATCCGCGAATAAGAAAAGACGCCGCCCAAAACGGTGGCCGACCCTACCACCGCCAGCGCCGCCACCACATAGAGGGCGTAATAGGGCACGTGAATCCGGCGGATGCGTCCCTTGATGCTATGAGCTACAACGAAAATAAAATAGCTTTGAGACAACCATTACTCCCTATGATTCCATCCGCTGAACCCTTGCAATGGCGACCGTGGGTTTCGGAAAACGGATGAGTTTTGGAACTGCTCGGGTAAAGCTGACTACCGAACTCTCAGGTTAGATCTCGGTGACCCCTAAGCCTCTCGTTGGAGTCGACAGCGTTTGCGAACCGTGTCGTAATGTATCAAGGGTCCGAAGGTGTGTCAACCAAGAAATCGCCAAAACGACTACTGTAACCTGATGCAAACAAAGGGTCGCTACAAATTTCCATTTATTGGGATATAAGGAAGACGTGCAAGAACGGGCTTTGATAGCGAGAATCCGCAAGCTGGCGGGACAGCACGGCGGGCGGCTGCGAGTGTCAATCGGCGACGATTGCGCCGTCTGGAAACCAGACCCAGGACTAGAAACGGTCATCACGACCGACCAGCTTGTTGAGGGCGTGCACTATCTCTCGGGATCACCTGGGCGCGCCTTGGGCGCAAGGCTTGTCGGACGCGGACTCTCCGACATTGCGGCGATGGGCGGCGATCCTCGCCTGGCATTCCTCAACGTCGCTTGGCCCGCGACTCTGCCCGAACGTTGGTGTCTCGATTTTCTACACGGATTCGCGACAGAAGCGCGGCGCTGGAAGACAGCATGGGCGGGTGGCGACGTTTCGAGCGTCGCCGGACCGTCGGTCGCGTCGATTACGATGATCGGCGAAACGCCAAAGGGTGGGGCGCTCTTGCGATCGGGCGCGCGCGCCGGTGACCTTATATATGTCAGCGGAAAATTGGGCGCGCGGCCTCGCAAGATTACGCCAAGGCTGGCACTCGGCAAAGCGCTTCGCGGCGTCGCAACGGCGTGCATGGATCTCAGCGACGGCCTGTCCACGGATCTACATCATTTGTGCGATGAAAGCGGCGTCGGCGCGGTGATCGAAGCGAAACGCATCCCCGCCGCGGGGAAATCGTTGCATCACGCGTTGAATTGGGGCGAGGATTACGAACTGCTGTTCACCGCGCGCGTATCCACGCGCGTGGAGGCGAGAATCGCGAGTGTGCCGATCACCTGCATTGGCCGCTGCACCCGGCGTGGTGTGCTGATCGAAGATGCCGCGGGGCATCGTGCTCCGATGGAGCCGCGTGGCTGGGAGCATTTCAGTTAGCGGCTACACCACCGCAACCTTCACGTTGTGAATCGGCGGCAGCGAATCGAACAAACAATCCCAATGTTCACCGCCGTCGCGTCCGATCCATAACTGACCGGTCGTCGTGCCGAAATAAAGCGCCGGCGACTTCAACTCGTCAATCGTCATGGCGTCGCGCTGAACGGTGAAGAAGCTTTGCTTCTTCGGCAATCCGCGCGCCAGCCGGTTCCACGACGCGCCGCCGTTTTCGCTACGCCACACCGCCGGCGCGTTGTCCGGACAGGTGCGCGTCTCCCCCGCGAGCGGCAGCACGTAAACCGTGTCGGCGTCATCGGGATGCACGACGATCGGAAATCCGAAATCCGACGGCAATCCTTTGGCGATCGATCGCCAAGTGCGTCCGTAGTCGTCGCTGCGAAGCACGCCGATGTCGGGGCGCGGTCCGCCCGGGCCGGTCCAATTGGCCCATCCGCCGTGATTCTGCATGTACAAGCGGCCCGGCGCGTCGTCGTGCCGCACAATCTTGTGGACACATTGTCCGAACTCCGGGTACGGATCGGGATTGAAGCCCGCGCCGACGCCTTGGTTCGACGCCGTGAACGTCTCGCCGCCGTCTTCGCTGAGATAGTGCCCGCCCGTTGAAATTCCCAGGTGCACGCGATTCCCGTCGCGAATGATCGTGTGCATGCACAAGCCGCCCGCGCCCGGCTGCCACTTACGCGCGTGCTCGTGATTGCTGATGCCGGGGACCATTTCCCACGAATCGCCGCCGTCACGGCTGCGGAACAACGACGCCGGCTCCACGCCGGCCCACAAATCCTTTTTGCCAGCGCCCACTTCCAGCGACCAAATGTTGGCGAGCGCGCGTCCGTCGTCTTTGGGGAACGCCGGCGCGGATTTCGTCTCCTTGAAGCTCTTCCCTAGGTTGGTGGAGCGCAGCACTTTCATCCCGAAGAACGGATTGCAACACGAGGCATAGATAGTCGGCGTCCCACGCGTGTCGACGAGCGTGGAGTACACCGGAACACCGGTGCCGTACGGCCCGCGCAGCGCGAAACTCCGCCGCGGCTTTCCGGATTCCGCAACGAACACGCCTTTCCTAGTGCCAATCGTGAGAATCACTCGTTCCGCCATTTTTTCAGCCTCCCGAAACCGCCGGCAGGATCGTGACTACGTCCCCCGGCGCCAGTGTGGTGTCGATTCCGTTCAGATCTCGCATATTGTCCGCGTTTACGAAAACATTCAAGTGCTTTCGCAGCGCGCCTGTTTCATCGCAGACATTGCAATACAACGCGGCTTGATTCCGCTCCAACTCCTCCAGCACGCCGCGCACGGTTTGCGCTGAAATCGGCAGTTGCGACGCGCCTGCACAGTATGGACGCAATGGAGCCGGTACGTGAAGTCGAATATTTGACTCGGGCCCCATGAATTTGAGATTACCACTGCTCGTGCGATAACGCCCGCGCCGAGTTCTGCGTTGTCGATGAAATCTGCTTTATCTCAATACGAGAGTGACCGTGTTGCTGGCGGCGCCCCCCACATTCACAACCAACGGCGCCGGGCCGGCCGCTAGGCCGCTGGGAATCTGTACGTTTACTTGATACAACCCCACAAAGGTGGGAGCAAGTCCCGCAAACTGCACCTGCGCAGGTTGGCCGCCCACCGTCGCCGTCACCGGCGCGACGACCATCGCCAATGGCGGCGAGGCCGGCGCACCCGCGGCTGTCGCGACCGCTGGATTCGTCGCGCCCAAGCCCGTTGCGAAAACCTCGACGACGTCTCCTGCGGCGGCCGGCGCTGATGCATTCACCAGCACGTTCTGCACATTCAGGATCGCGCCCTGTCCAGTGCCCTGCTGATTAATGGTGAAGATTCCCGGCGCTGCCGGCGCTACCACGATCGTCTCCGGCACGGTCAGCGCTCCGCCCTGGCTGACGACCGCTTGCGGCCGGTTGTTCACGGGCAGTTCGTAGGGAATCTGCGCGTTGATCTGCGCGGCGCTGGAATAAAACAGGGGCGCATTGATCCCGCCTACGGTGATTGCGGCGCCGCTCAACGTAAACGGCAACGGTACCGTGCTCGCGCTGCCCGAGGAGTTGGCCATATTGCCGCCGAACACAGATACAATGCCCCCCGGCGACAGCGGCGCTGCCGGCGCAAAGCTGGCCGCGTTAACCAAGCCTCCGGGAAACACCACCGGCACACCGGCGTTCCCACCCACTTGTCCCTGAACCGTCACGACCGCGGGGGCGAGCGGCGGCGATGTGACTCGCGCCGTCACAGTAACCGCCGATGAAGTGTTCCCAGGACGCCACGTAGCCGTGTAGACACCGTTTTGCAAGCTGGCCAGCGCCAGTGGCGCATCCCCATTCGAAAAGCTCGCTACCACCGTCGCGTTGGTGACCGGGTTCCCGCAGTCGTCGGCCACTTGCAGTTCAATGCTCGTGGGCCATGCGATCGGCGACAGGAAGTTACTTCCCAAGCTGCGAAACAATCCCAGCAATTGCGTTGGCGAGCACGACGATCCTGCACCATCCACCGAGACCGAGTTCGTTCCCGGCCCCGATCCCGTGACCAGAAACAGAAGATTCACTACTTGGAGCGGGCTATTGTCGCCGAAAACAAACGTGAGCGCGCCGCGATAGACGCCTGGAGCCAGCGTTCCCAACGATGGCTGGACTACGATCGTGCGGCTTGGATTGCCGGGCGTGAGTTGCGCATTCAGCGGCAAGGCCTGCGCCCAATTGCCGCCCGCCGTCACCAACCCAGCGGAATATGTCGTCGTCGCCGGCCCAACCAAGGATACTTGCACGGTCTGTGATCCTGGATCGGAGGTCCCAGCTCGCGCGGTGAAGATGAGTCCGGCCGGCTGCACGATCACTCCGGGATCGCTGCCCGCCGGCAACACGTTCAACTCCACGGTGACCACTTGCGGCGAGTTGTTCGCGCCCGGCGCGCTGACCTGAATCAGCGCGCTATATTTGCCCGCCGCCAAGCCGCCGAGGTTCGCGCCAACCGCGAAAGAAGAAACTTGCTGCGATCCCGCCACGCTGTTTCCGCTGCTTGGCGTAATCGTCAGCCAACTGCTGCTGAAGAACGTGTTGGAAGGGGCCGTGGAAATCGCGCTCCAGTTCATGGTTCCTTGCCCGGTATTCAACACGCCGATGGTCTGCGGCTGCAGCGGAGCGCCGCCCGCCACTCCGATGAATTGCAATCCGCTCTGGCTCAGCAGAATCGTTTGCGTTGGCGGCTGCACAACCAGCGTGACCGGAACCGTAATGCTGTTGCCGTTCGAATCGGTCACCACCACCGAACCGGAATAGACTCCCGTTGCCAGGCCCGTAAGACTCGCGGTGACTTGCACGGCGACGGCGGCGCTCCCGCCGGAAGACGCGGAGAGGCTCAGCCACGATCCTCCGCTGGCCGTCGTGGTTCGCGCGGTCCAGCTTGCGCCGGAGATCTGCAACGATTGCAGCGCGGGACTCGCCCCTCCCGCGACACCTTGAAAACTCAGCGCGGCCGGCGCGACCACCAGATGCGGCGCTACGCACGGGGGAAGCGCCACCAGCACATTCACCGTCTGCGTCGAAGGAACCGCGCCCGGCGCTTGCACGGTGATGGTTCCGCCGGAAGGCGCCACCGTCCCGGTTGCCGATCCGATGGTCACCGCGATAATGGCGGGCGTGGTTCCCGAAGTGGATGAGATGGAGAGGGACGATCCCGTCACGCTGGCCTGCCACGCGATACCGGGCACCGAACTGCTGATCACGAGTTGCTGCGTGGCGGTGGCGGAGGGATCGCACGGCGCGGTGAAGCCGAGCGACGCCGGCGTAACACTGAATGCCGGCGCGGTCGCCAGGACCACGCGGACGCGGTCGGTCATCGGGTCCGCGATGTATAGATTGCCTGCGGCGTCGACGGCAACGGCCGCAGGGTTCTTGAGCACGGCGCTCGTAGCGGGCCCGCCGTCACCGAGCGCTTGCCCCTGCGTCGATCCCGCATATGTGCTGATCGTTCCACCGGGGCTCACCTTGCGGATGCGTCCGATGCCGCCGCCTTGATCCGTGACGTAGAGATTCCCTGCCGCGTCCAATGCTACTCCGTGCGGATTGGTGACCGATGCGCTGGTGGCTGGTCCGCCGTCTCCCACTCCCGGTGAAAAGCCAGGTGTGCCGTTTCCAGCGACGGTGGTGATCGTCCCTGCGGTGCTGATCTTGCGGACCCGGTGGTTGAGCGTGTCGGCGACGTAGACGTTACCCGCGGCATCGACGGCCAGATTGGCGTTACCACCCAGGCCCATGTTCAAGGCCGCGGCGGTCGCAGCTCCGCCGTCGCCGGAGAATCCTGCCGTGCCGTTCCCCGCAATGGTGGTGATAATTCCGCCGCTGACTTTTCTGATTCGCGCGTTTCCAGTATCGGCGATATACAAATTACCCGACGCATCGAAAGCCACGCCGTTCGGGCTGTTTAGCAATGCACTCGTGGCCGGGCCGCCATCCCCGGAAAAACCGAAGTTGGTGGCACTGCCCGCCACCGTGACGATCAGCCCGTTCGAGCCAATCTTCACGACACGACTACTGCACTGCAGGCCGAAATACGCGCTGCCCGCGGCATCGAACGCTAATTGTGTGACGTACCCGATATTGGCGCTGGTCGCTGCGACGCCATCGGCGGAACAAGAATCTCCCAGGACGCCGCTGCCGGCGAAGGTAGAAATGATCTCCGTCGCCCCGATGCCGTTAGGGCCAGCCGTGGAATTGAGCGTCCGTGTCACCTTGCGGATGCGATGAAAGAAGCCGCCCGTATCGGAGATGTACAGGTTGCCCGACGGATCGACGCTCACGCCTTGGGGCTGGTCCATGCTCGCGCTGGTGGCGGGTCCGCCGTCGCCTGCGAATTTGAAGTCGCAGGTGCCGGCGACCGTGCTGAGCATTCCGCTGGCGTTCATCTTGCGCACGCGGCAATTATCTGTGTCGGCGATGTATAGATTTCCCGCGGAATCCACCACCGATGCCGACGGCAGACTCAAGCTTCCGTTGACGGCCTGCCCGCCGTCGCCGGTGAAGCCGCTGAAGTTTCCGCCGGCGATGGTGTTGATCGTGCCCGCCGGCGTGACCTTACGGATTCCGCCGCCCGTAGCGATGTACAGATTTCCCACGGAATCCACGTTGATGCCGGAGGGTGAGAACACAGGCGCGCTCAACGCCGAACCGCCGTCGCCCGAGTAATTTCCCACGCCGCTTCCCGCCACCGTGGTGATGGTCCCGCCGCTCACCTTGCGGATCCGGTTGTTCAGGGTGTCGGCGATGTACACGTTACCCGCCGCATCCACGGCCACCGCAAGGGGACCATTGAGCATGGCACTGGTTGCAAGCCCGCCGTCACCAGAGAAACCGGCTTGGCCGTTTCCCGCAACCGTGGTGATGGTTCCACCGGGAGTCACTTGGCGGATGCGGTTGTTGCTGCGATCGGCAATGTACAGGTTGCCGCTTGAGTCCACGGCCACGCCGGTCGGTTGGTTGAGCGATGCGCTGGTGGCGGCACCGCCGTCACCGGAGAATCCTTGTGTGCCATTGCCGGCGTATGTGGAGATGATCCCGCTCGGCGTCAGCCGGCGAACCCGGCCGTTGGTGAGATCCGAGATATACAAGTTCCCCGCGTTATCGAAGGCGATGCCCCAGGGAGATCCCATCGCCGCGTTGGTTGCCAGTCCGCCCTCTCCCGAAAAACCCAGGAATCCGTTGCCCGCCAGAACGGTCAGCGTGCCGTTCGACGAAACGCGGAAGACAATATTGTTGTTGCCATCGGCTGCGACGACGTTGCCGGAAGGGTCCAGAGCGACGGAGAGGATTTGGCCCGTTGGCGCATTGATGGCGGGCTGGCCGTTGCCGTTGAAGATCCAGCTGCTTCCGGCCGTGGTAGAGATGATCTGGCCGTGAACGGGAAGGATTGTTAAAAGTGCGGCGAGCAGGCCTAGCGTGCAAACTGACTTCCCCAAAGAAACGGGAGGCAGAGACACTACTCTCATTCCCGGTATGCTACCACGAACGTCGTTGTTGATCCCATCCATGGGCGCCGCGGTAACGTCTCAGTTTTAATTCTTGATCCCGCGGAGCCGGATAAGCCTGCGCAGCAGGCGATACAATGTTAGCCCCAGGCGTGAGCCTGGGGAAGACGGAGCAAAAAAGCGAGCCTGCGAAGCTGGCGGCACAAACACCTTGCCAGGCGCCAGCGCGTCCCAAAATCGCAGGTTGAGATCGTGCGAAAGTACATCCGCAACCAGCAGCAGCACCATCGAAGGATGGTCTTCGACGACAACTTCCAAAAGTTATTGCGCGCGCACGGAATCGAATTCGAAGAGAAACGCTTGCGGACCTGACGGCCAAAATGGTGAAGCGATTTGTGCCGCCCGCTTCGCAGGCTCATTGCTGCTGCTAGGTTTCCCCAGGCTGACGCCTGGGGCTAACGTTGTACCGCCTGCTGCGCAGGCTCGCTTGCATCAAGTCCAACCGATAGCGATGTGAACGACGGAAATACCGCCTGCTCCGCGGGATCGATTTCAAACTGAGACACAATGGGGGCCGCTCTCCTCGATCCGGAAGCTACCTCCTCTGCAAACTGATCAGCGCGAACCTCATCGACAATCATGGTCTGCGGAAATGTCGTTGAGTCCCCGGGGTTTTCCGGGCCAATTTCCACCTGTTGACAGCGGGGAATATTCAACATAATCTGCGGTCGGAACGGATTTTAGGAGGAGAAATGCACGAGAGCCGTCGGGAATATCTCACCCACCACAGGTCGGCGCGCGCGTGGGCGGCGCTCGACCGCGCCACCAACGATCAAATGCGGGTGACCTACGATCCCATTGTGATCGAGCAAGACAGCCTCAATGGAAAGCATGTCGTGATCGTTGGTTCCGGTGTCGCCGGACTGACAACTGCGTACGAGTTGCTCTCCCACAACAGCGACATCAAGGTCACAATTTTAGAAGCTCTCGACCGCACGGGAGGTCGCTGCCTAACACTGCGCACGGGAGACACGCTGACCGAAGACAAGAACAGCAATCTGGAAAGCACGCCCGGCGAAACGCAAGTGGTGCGCTTCGAGCGTCCCGTTGGCGACCGCGAGCCGTATCTCAACGCGGGACCCGGACGCATCCCTTCGAGTCACAAGCGCCTGCTCGATTATCTGCGTCGCTTTGGCGTCGAGGTTGAGATTTACGTCATGGCCAGCGATTCCAACATGACGCAGATGAAAGGCGGTCCGAACGGGAACAAACCGATCGTCAACCGCCAGCTCACCCACAATACTCGCGGCTGGATTGCGCAAATGGTGTACCAAAACGCCGCGACACTGCTGGGAAAATCCGGCCACATTGAGAGCCGCGTCGAACAATTGCGCTCGTTGATGGTGACCTTCGGCGATTTGACGCAGGACGGCCGTTATGTCGTGGGCACCGCCAAGCCTGGGCAAGACGATAAGGTGGACGCCTCCGATCGCGCCGGTTTCGACGAATTGCCCGGAGTCAGGCCCGGCGAAATCGCCAAGGCGCTGGGTCTCGATCAATTGCTCGCGTCGGAGTACTGGAAGAAGACGCGTTTTTACCAACCCGCCGATTTTCTCTGGCAGCCGACCCTTTTCCAGCCCGTCGGCGGCATGGATCAGGTGCAGCACGCCTTCCGTCAACAAGTCGCGGCGCTCGGTGGAGTGTTCCATCTGAACAGCCCGGTCACCAAGATCGACTACGACCAGCAAAAACGCCAGTTTCTCATCTCGGCCAGGGGTCATGCGACGCCGTTTCGCGCCGACTATTGCTTCTGTAACCTGGCGATTCCGTTTCTCAAAAAGATTCTCTCCAAGCGGCTGCAATCCCCGAGTGAGAGAAAAGGATTTTCAAGCAAGTTCAAGGACGCGCTCCACGCCGTCTATGACGCGCAGGCTAACGAAGACGAGACCGAGCGATTCCTCGCCTGCACCACAAAGGTCGGCTGGCAAGCGGACCGCGCATTGTGGCAAGGCCACCCATTCCACACGCACAAGGATTCCGAGGGCTGCTCGGTGGCGACCTGCGAAAATGCCGAAATCGGTGTGGTGCCGATCTACGGCGGAATCTCCTGGACCGAGCACCCGATTACGCAGATTTGGTATCCGTCCAACAACTATCATGATCGCAAAGGCGTGCTGACGGGCTGCTACAACTTCTCCGAAAACGCCGCGTCCTTCGGCCACATGTCGGTGGAGAAACGCCTGCGCGAAGCGAAGGCCGGCGCGGCGCTCTTTGGCAAGCGGTTTGCCGCCGGCCTCGGGCGTGGCGTCACAGTCGCGTGGCAGAACATGCCGCACATCAAGGGCGGCTGGGCCCAGTGGCAAAACGTCAAACGCAGTGTCCACCACTACAATCACATCATTCAAGGCACGGGTGTCGACGGCGCCAGGAAGCCTTGTTTCTTCATCGTCGGCGATCAAGTATCGTCGTTGCCGGGTTGGCAAGAAGGTGCGATCGCCTCAGCGCTGAACGCCATCAGCCGCTTGGCGCGACCGGACAGAGTGCTGCCGTTCTTGAGCGCGTTGCCGGACACGAAACTCATGGTGGAAGGCTTGTAGGACCGGCTCATGAGACCGCGGGGGCCGAATTGGCCTGATTCAGCGCCCCTCAAGAAACCGGTCCTTGAACTTGTCGGTGAATTCCGCGGGATATGGCTTGGGCGGCGACGTTTCGTTGCAACTGAACTGTAGCCCGGCTTTTACTATGAAGGTCTTGTGGTTCGGATTGGAGTCTCTTACCGCGACCTGTCCGGAGAGCACGGTAACAAGCGTCACAGCCAGGTTGCGACTCTCGATAAAGAAATCGGAGCGACCCAGCGCGCCGACGACGCAATCATTTGTTCGGGTCTCGAAACTCGAATCCGGTTTGACGAGATTCGCAGATTGTAAACGAACAAATCCATCGAACAATTCCATCGCGGTTCGCTGTGTGCGCGCGTGATGCTGAATAACCCGGAGTCTTGTCGACGAGCTCAGAGAAACCAGCGAGCCGTCTGTTAGCTGCGCAGAGATGCGTCCGTCGTCGCCGGTTCTCAAGATTTCTCCCCACTGAACTGATCCTCCGACAGTCGCGGCCTTGGCGCGCTCTTCGGCTCCGAACTTCAGGGGAATTCCCACAATGGTGGCGGGTGACGCCACCCCAGTGATCCGCCCGGCGTTTTGGGCCGTGGATGAGAACCCCAAGAGGAGAATAGACGCAATCGCTAAACGGTCGGGAACCCGCATGGCTGAAATATATACCTTGGCCGGGGGGATGACGTCTCAACGGTCGAAACTAGGGGCCGAGTTCGCTTAACCCTTAATCGTTTGCGGAAACGTCGTCGAGTCGGTCATGGCTCTCGGTGAAAGCTGGCGCTTCGTGCGACTAAAAGGACGGCCCGAAAACCTCGCGTACGCTCGAGCCCGTATACCGCGAGGAGTACCATGTCCACTGCGCCCATAGGCGTTCGCGCCAATCGTCGAGTTTTTCACTGCCGGGCTTCGCGAACTTCTCGCACTCCTTCAAGTAGGAGAACACGGGAGCGATTTGGCCGTAACGCAGTAGTTCATTCGCAAGCGCCATTTCCGGCCCAGTCGACGCCAAGGCAGACGATCCGTCAATTTGGCCCGATTTCAACAAATAGCCGCCAGCCTTCTGGAAATCGCCTTGCTTCAGCGCCACCAAACCCAACACCGTGTCGGCCTCGTGGATGGCCCAGGCAGGGTCGGGAGCTGCGGTCGATGCCAGCAGCTCCGCTGCATAGGCGTTGGCCTGATCGAATGCGCCGGCTTCCGCCGCGAGCCTGCCCAAGGCGGGCAATAGGATCACCCGGCGGTGCTCGTCGCCGCCTCGACTATCCTGTTCGAGATCGGCAAGCACCTGTTGCTGGCTACGAGGAAACCTCTTGCGAAGCTCGAGCGTTCGCTTTTTTGCTTTGTCCAATTCCGATCGGTCTGCGCGGTATGGCTTGGTGTTGGCATCGCGAAAAGAGACCAACGCCGACGTATAGGCCGGAACAGGTTGATCGTGCCGCAACACTGGTTGATACCGGAATTGCATCGCGGCATCGATGGCCGCTTGACGCAAAGGACGCGGCCCGACCAGCACTTCGGCGGCGGCGACGTTTCCTTCTGCGTCCACGGTCAAGAGAAGGCTCACGAGCCCGCCGACATGATTCTGCCGCGCCGGATCAGGATAAATCGGATCTACCCGCTTGAGCGGCAAGAGCGGCACATACGCTTGCACGTTGAGTGAGGCGGGAGGTGTCGCCTGTGCGGCAGCCATCGCGCAGAAGAGCGTCGCGATAGGGAACATGACTCCAGTATAGCGCCGCGCCGTCGCCCGAAGCAACTTACTCCGCCGCCTGATAGACGCGCACGTAATCGACAATCATCGTTTGCGGAAATGTCGTCGAGTCGTCCGGATTGCCGGGCCAATTTCCGCCCACGGCGAGGTTCAGGATCAGAAAAAACGGGTGATCGTAAACCCATTTCGCGCCTTGAGGCAACGACGCGGGCGTGACCTTTGAATAGGTCGCGCCGTCGATGGAAAACTCGATGGAATCTCGCGTCCACACGGCGGCGAATACGTGAAAATCGTCGGAAAGTTTTTGGCCCGCCGGCAATGCTTGCTGGGCGGTGATTCCTTTGTCGCCGGAATATCCAGGACCATGAACGGTCCCGTGAACGATGGAAGGCTCGCGGCCGATGTTCTCCATGATGTCGATTTCGCCGCACGACGGCCACCGCGCGGTGTCGATATTGTCGCCCAGCATCCAAAACGCCGGCCAGATTCCTTGGCCGAATGGAATGCGGATGCGCGCTTCCACCTTGCCGTAGGTAAAAGTGAATTTCTGTTTGGTCTTGATGCGCGCCGATGTGATCTTGCCGGCGTCGCTCCGCTGCGTGCGGATTACCAAGTGGCCGTCGCCGTCGAGAAACGCGTTCTCCGTTGACTTGGTGTATTCCTCAAGCTCGCGGTTGCCCCAGCCAGTCGCGCCCACGTCGTACGTCCATTTCGCGGAGTCGGGCGCGGAGTTCGCAGGACCGGAAAACTCGTCGCTCCAGATGAGTTTCCAATTTGTCTGCGCGGTCGCGGAGCTGCCAAGCACGCAAACGGACATCAAGAACGCACGAAGCCTCATGAGCGCATTGAACCACAAAGACACAAAGAACACAAAGAAAAGGAAGCACGATGAACGACCCCGAACCACGGCCTTCGTTCTTCATCCTGTGAGTCCTGTCCATCCTGTTACGACTTCCCTTTCTTCTCTGAGTGCTCCGTGCTCTCGGTGTTCTCGGTGGCAATCTTTGTCCTTGGTTTTCTTTGTGTTCTTCGTGTCTTTGTGGTGAAATCGTGTCCGTGCCACTGAAACCCGGGATACAACTCGGACCCTATGAAATCCTCGCGCCGCTCGGCGCGGGAGGAATGGGCGAAGTGTATCGCGCGCGCGACACGCGATTGCAGCGCGAGGTGGCGGTAAAAGTTTTACCCGCGTCGTTCGCGGCCGATGCCGAGCGTCTGCGGCGATTCGAGTTGGAAGCGCGCACCACAGGGATGCTGAATCATCCCAACATTCTCGCGGTCCACGACGTGGGCACGCACGAGGGCGCGCCGTATCTGGTCACCGAACTGCTGGACGGCCGAACGTTGCGCGAGGAACTGCCGACTCCCCGTCGAAAAGCCCTCGACTACGCGCGGCAAGTCGCCGCCGGTCTCGCGGCCGCGCACGCCAAAGGCATCACACATCGCGACCTGAAACCGGAGAATCTTTTCGTCACGACCGACGGCCGCGTGAAGATTCTCGATTTCGGACTGGCGAAGGTCGCCGAAGACGAAGCCGCAGAGCTCACGCGGACCGCCGGGACCACGCCCGGCGTGGTGCTGGGGACCGTCGGGTACATGTCGCCCGAGCAAGCACTCGGTAAATCGGCCGATCATCGCTCCGACATTTTCAGTCTCGGCGCGATCCTTTACGAAATGCTCGGCGGGAAGCGCGCGTTTCAACGCGATTCCGCGCCGGAAACCTTGACTGCGGTGATCAAGGACGATCCGCCGCCGCTGGCCGATGCGGGACTCGAACGTATCGTGCGGCGATGCATTGAAAAATCGCCGGAGCAACGCTTTCAGTCCGCCAGCGATTTGGGTTTTGCGATGTCGAGTCAGAGTGACGCACTCAGCGGAAGCGTGACCAACGCCGGCGCCGCGCCCGCCACGACGACAGCGCAGCGATCACGTTGGCCGTGGCTCGCGGCCGTCGCCGCGGTGATCGCGTTCGCCGCGGGATTCTTTGTGCATTCGTTGCGCGTGACGCCCGCTGAGAATTGGGTCGGCGTGCATCTGGGTGGTCCCAACGTTGCTTGGTGTCCCCGCGTTTCACCGGATGGAAAATTGCTGGCCTTCCAGGCTTTCGAGGGACGGCAAGCGCAGGTGGCGGTGATGAATCCAGAGACCGGCAATTGGACCTTCCTCACTCATGACCGCGGAAAAGGAGTTGTGTGGGGCTTGAGCTGGTCTCACGACAACTCGCGAGTCTACTTTGATCGCTATTCCAGCGGTCCGCGCGGAATCTACAGCGTGGCAGCACTCGGCGGCGACCAACGAACCATCCTGGAAGATGCCGGCATCGGCGCAGCGATGCCGGACGGCAGTCTGATCACGTACCAGGTGAACGCCGATCGCAAGATGCAGCTTCATCGTTTCTGGCCCGAGACGAGCCGCCTGGATGCCTTGAACGCGGAGGCGGTCGGTGCTTTTACAAGGTTTGCGGTTTTCCCGGATGGAGAAGAAGGGGTTTACTTTGGCCGGCCCCTACAAACAACCGCACCCACTGCACCCACCGGCTATTACGTGCTGGACTTGATTTCGGGCGCCAGCCGTCCTCTCGCGTCCAACCTGAAATCGATTTGGTTTTTTTATCAACCGCCAGTGGCCATTCCGCCCGGCGGCAACTCCACGATCGCGGTCGAGCGGGTGGGCGATGAAGACCGCATCGTTGAAATCCCTCGACACGCCTCCAGCCCTGCCGCGGCTCGCACCCTGTTTTCGGTTCAGTCACCGATTTGGCAGCTTGACGCGGGGCCCGACGGAAACATCTATACCGATCAAATGTACCGACCTGGGGAAATCCTGCGTTTTCCGGTCTCGGGAGGAATTCCAGAATCACAACCGGGTGAGGGAGACCAGCAAGGTGGCATCGTTCAACTTTCCGATGGCCGCGCCTTGTTTTTTTCGGCGCTCTCCGGAAAGCGGCGTTTGATGGGGGCGTCGCCCGGCAAGGACCCCGCGCCGCTCGTGCAAACCGAAGAAGCCAACGGTGCGCCATTCGCGCGCGTAGGGGAACGCGTGGTGGCGTTCGAACTAGGGCTGGCTCCGAATCAAACCATCGCGCTGGCTTCGGTACCCGATGGACGCATGGTTCGCCGGCTCGACGCCACCAAGGGCCTGAATGTGGAGAGTTTGGCGGCGTCTCCGGATGGAAATACTTTGTACTACGTGGTGTCTGGAACGATCTGGGCGATTCCTTCCGCCGGCGGGGCGCCGCGCAAGATCGCGCCGGGCGATGTTGTCGCCGCCGATTCCAACGGACACGATGTGATCGCACTGCGCAATGAGAAAGACGGCGTCCGGTTGGTTCGCGTGTCCCTTTCCGGCGGACCAGAGACGCCGATTCCCTTTCACGGCGGCGAATATCGCCTCTCTAACACGCTTTCTCCCGACGCCGTGAACGCCGACGGTCGCATTCTGGTCTACATCCAATCGCCCGATTCCTGGTGGGATGAGGTCGGAATTCTGGATCCGAAAACCGGCGACGTGACACGAGTGGACGTTGCCTATTCCGGCGACATCGACGATGCCGGATGGACTCGCGACGGCAAGATCATCGCACAAGGTTTCCCATTGCGTTCCAGCTTGTGGCGCTTTCGGCGCGAAGGCAAGCCGTAAACACCAGCGATTCTTTTGAACCACAAAGACACAAAGAACACAAAGAAAACGCTCAACACAGAGCGCACAGAGATCGCAGAGAACACAAAGAAAATCAAGAACGGAGCGGATCCGTAGTCGGACGCTCCACCGATTGGAAACGGTTTTGCTTTCTTTGTGTTCTTTGTGTCTTTGTTGTGAGAGTCCGTCTTTCTCTGTGTTCTCTGCGTCCTCTGTGGTCTCCATGTCAAACTGCCCGAAACCTCACGATACAATGATCGAATGAAGTGTGCGGTCCTAGTTCTGGCACTGTGTGGCACGACTCTCTCGTCCGCGCAAACGCCGCAAGAACGCGACCATCCTTTCGAGCGCTATCAATGGTTCGCCGAGCAGCGTTCCGATTCCTCAGGCGCGCTCGCTGGACACTTGCGGCTGCGCGCGCTGCGCCAATTACCCACGCCGCAATCGGTCCGCGCGCGCACGGGCGCTGCTGTCGCGGGGCAGTGGACCAACATCGGACCGCAGCCGATCAACTCGAATCCCATTTCTTCGGGACGCATCGCCGCGCTCGCTGTCTCGCAGCAAAACTCGAACGTCGCGTACGCGGGCGCGGCCGATGGCGGTGTGTGGCAGACCACCAACGGCGGTGCCACCTGGACCGCGCTCACCGATCAGCAGCCCTCGCTCGCAATTGGCGCGATTGCGCTTGATCCGCAAAATCCCAACACGATTTACGTCGGCACCGGCGAAGCCGACAACTGTTCGCCGTGCTATTACGGAGCGGGCATACTGAAATCCACCGACGGTGGCGCGACTTGGTCGAACATTCAAGCACCTTTCGTCGACTCCACGGGCCGCGGCGTAAGAATTTCGTCGCTCGCGGTGAGTCCACAGAATGGCCAAATCATTTTGGCTGCCGTCGCGGGACTGATGCCCGCGTATCAAGGCGGACCGAGCACCATTCCCTCGGGGATTTATCGCTCGACCAACGCAGGCGCCACGTGGACGCTGGTTGCGGGCGGCGGACCCGGCACGCGCGTGGTCTTCAATCCCGCGAACCCGGCGCAGGCGTTCGCGACGATTTCGGGCGTGGTGAGTTCCACGTATCCGCTCACCACGGGGCTCGGCGTATTCGTGTCGAACGACTCGGGCGCCACGTGGACCGCATCAAATGGCACGGGCGTGAACGCGCTCGCGCTGGCGAGTTCGGGACGCATCGAAATCGCGCTCGCGCCTTCGAACCCGCTGGTGTTGTATGTATCGGTCACGAACAACAATCCGTCGCCGGGAAATCTTCTCGGATTTTACACGTCGCCGGACGGCGGGCAAAATTGGTCGCGCCTCCCCAACACGCCCGACTATTGCCAGCCGCAATGCTGGTACGGCAACGCGCTGGCCGTCGACCCCACGAATCCGGCGATCGTTTACGCCGGCGGCATTGAATTATGGCGCACGATCAACGGCGGACAATCGTGGACCACTGTGGATCAAGGACAGTTGCACGTTGACCATCACGCACTCGCCTACACCGCGGGCGGCGCAACACTCTTCGATGCCAACGACGGCGGCGTATGGTCGACGGCCGCGCCGCGCGCCACGCAACTTTCGTGGACGAATCTCAACTCCACGCTTTCCATCACGCAGTTTTACCCTAGCTTGTCGATCCATCCCGGCGATCTCACGTTTTCGCTCGCGGGCGCGCAAGACAACGGCACGCAGCTTTACTCGGGATCGTCGTGGCAATCCGTGACCTGCGGCGACGGCGGATGGACGCTGATCGATCCCACGCAACCGAGCACCGCGTACGCAACGTGTCAATACGCGGACATCCAGAAATCGACGAACGGCGGAACGGCGTGGATCGAGTCCGACAACGGTATCAACCAAAACGATACGGTGAATTTCATTCCGCCACTGGTAATGGATCCTTCCAACGCGCAGCGCCTCTACTTCGGCACGTATCGATTGTGGCAATCGAACGATGCCGCGGGAAACTGGTCGGCGGTGTCCGGTGATTTGACGCAGCCGGCCGCGACTCCCGGCGCGCAGTCGATCCGCGCGATCGCCGTGGCGCCGAGCGATTCGCAAACCGTGTACACGGGATCGTCGGGTGGACAAGTTTTCGTTACCACCGCCGTGGATTCCGGCGACGTGACTACGTGGGTAAACAGGTCAAAGAATCTTCCGCCGCGTTTCGTCACGCAGATTCAGGTGGACCCGGCGGCCGCAACGACGGCGTACGTTTCTTTTTCCGGATTCACGGGACTCGTCAACGGCGACACGCTCGGTCACGTCTTCCGCACCCAGGACGGCGGCAATACGTGGCTCGATATCAGCGGAAACTTGCCGAACATTCCGGTGAACGACATGCAACTCGATCCCGATGTGCCGGGAACAATTTATTTGGCCACCGACATCGGCGTGTTCGTCACGTCGAACGCGGGCGTAAGTTGGCAACCGCTCGGCACGGGACTACCGCGCATCGTGGTGATGGGTTTGCGCCTGCATCGGGCGAGCCGTACGCTGCGCGCAGCCACGCATGGCCGCGGCGTGTGGGACATTTTGGTGCCTCTTGGCACAGGCTTGAACGTTGTGCCGGGCGTGCGATCGCTGTCGCCGTCGTCGACAGCGCCGGGAACGCCGGGCGTGACCATCACGGTGAAAGGCTCGGGAGTCACGGCGCAAAGTGTGGTCTTGTGGAACGGGCAACCGCGCGGGTCGACATCGTTTGTTAGCAGCACACAGATTCAAGTACTGATTCAGCCGGTGGATCTCACAACGGCGGAGCTGGCCCAGGTTTCAGTGATGAATCCGTCGCCGGGCGGCGGCGTTTCGAATGCGCTTACGTTTGAAGTCGGCGGAGGTCCGGTGGTGAACCCCACGGGAATCGTGAACGCCGCAAGTTTTACGGCGGGCAGCACCGGCGTCGCGCCGGGATCGCTCGCGTCGCTCTTCGGCACCAGTTTGGGCGGCGTGACGGCGGGCGCGGCGCAGCTCCCGCTGCCCACCGCGCTCGACAACGTCACTGTGCGCGTGAACAATTTGTCCGCGCCACTCGTTTTCGTATCGCCGAAGCAAATCAATCTGCAAATCCCCTGGGAGATCACGGCGCCATCGTCGGCGACCGTGGTGTTGAACGCCGGCGGAGTGAATAGCGCCCCGATCACCCTGGCGCTGAGCGCCGCGAATCCCGGAATTTTCTCGGTCGGACAAAGCGGCATAGGCCAAGGCGCGATCCTGATTGCCAACACCTCGACGCTCGCGGGTCCCGCGACGATTGCCGGCGCGCAACCCGCCGCGAAGGGCAGCGCGGTTTCGATTTTCTGCACGGGATTGGGTGCGGTGTCGGCGTCGCAATCAAACGGCGTCGCCGCACCGAACAGTTTGGTCACCACAGTCGCTACGCCGACGGTGTCAATTGGCGGCGTGAACGCTCCGGTGCTCTTCTCCGGTCTCGCCCCGGGATTTGTGGGCTTGTATCAGGTGAATGCCACGGTTCCCGCGACTGCGCCGAGTGGCGATACCGTTCAAGTCGTGCTGACGATCAGCAATGTCGCGTCGAATACGGTGACCATGGCAGTTCAGTAGGGGAACGATCCGAGCAAATTCACTGCTTAATGATGGTCCCGTCGCTGCGGCGGATTTCGCCCCAGCCTCCGTTCAACCGTTGACGCTCGCCGCGTTCGCCTGTTCCATAGGGATATTTCGCCGCGGCTTTCTCGTCCACTTCAATGCCCCATCCGGGTTTCTCGTTGATATAGAGATAACCGTTTTTCATCACCGGGCAACCGTCGAAGACTTCGCGCGACGCGTCGTTGAACGGCGAGTATTCCTGGATTCCGAAGTTGTGGCACACCAAGTCGAGTGTGACATTCGCGGCATGTCCGATCGGCGACACGTCGCCGGGACCATGCCACGCCGTCTTCACGCCAAAGATTTCTCCCATGGCCGCCACTTTGCGCGCGGGCGTGAATCCACCCATTTGGGTCACGTGCATGCGCATGTAGTCGATCAAACGCTCCGAGATCAGCGGCGTCCACTCGTGGGGACTGTTGAATAGTTCGCCCATCGCCAGGGGCGTCGCGCACTGTTGGCGAATCCGCCGGAAATAGGCGATGTCTTCCGGCGACAACACGTCTTCGAGAAAGAACAGGCGGAATGGTTCCACCGCTTTCGCCAGTTGAACCGCTTGAATCGGCGAAACGCGCTCGTGGACATCGTGGAGCAATTCGACCTCGTCGCCAAGTTCCTTGCGGCAAGCTTCCAGCATTTTGATCGCCGCGCGCATGTAATACGCGGGTTCGAAAACCGGACTCGAATGTAGCACTTCGGGTTTGGCTTGAGCGTCGCCGCGCGCCGAGCCATATCCAGCCATGCCCGCCACGCCCACCTGCACGCGAACGTGACGGAAACCTTGCGCCATGATCTTCCGGGCGCTGTCGAGGACCTGTGGTATGTCCTGGCCCGAGGCGTGGGAATAGCAATCCACAGCTTCGCGGTGTTTTCCTCCGGCCAGTTGGTAAACGGGCATTCCGGCTTGACGGCCCTTGATGTCCCACAAGGCCTGATCGACGCCGCTGATAGCGTTGTTCAACACAGGACCGTTGCGCCAGTACGAACTGTTGTACATGGCCTGCCAAAGATCGTCGATGCGATCGGTCGTCTTGCCGATTAAAAACGGGCGGAGGTATTTTTCGACGGCGGCATTCACGAGTTCGGCGCGCTGCGTGAACGTGCCGCACCCGTAGCCGTAAAGCCCGTCCTGATCCGTAACGATCTTGACGACGGTCAAGCGCACTCCCGCCGGCGCGGTCGCAATCACGCGAACGTCTTTGATTTTGGGCGTCGGCAAAGTGCGACTGGCGCGCTCTGCTTTTTCCTGAGCGCGAAGCAACGGGGAAGGCAAAGCCGCTCCGGCCGCGGCGACCACCCAACTCTTCAGGAGTGACCTACGATTCATGACGCCTTGGGAAAGGCTATCACGAAAGGCAATCGGCTGTCGTGGCGCGACCGGAACGTCACTCGTACCTTAACGCAACCAGCGGATCCACCTTCGTTGCGCGTCGCGCCGGAATATAACAAGCCAACAATGCCGACCCGACCAGAAGCAAGGTCACACCGGCGAAGGTCAGCGGATCCGTGCCAGTCACGCCGAACAGCAGCGAGGCAATCGTGCGCGTCAAGGCCAATGAACCGGCGATCCCGATCGTCACGCCGATGAAGATCGTGCGCAGTCCTTGGCCCAGAATCAGTTTCAGAACGTCGCCCGTGGCCGCCCCCAGAGCCACGCGCACTCCAATTTCTCGCGTGCGCCGGCTGACCGAATAGGCCATCACGCCAAAGACGCCGATCGTTGCCAGTACGAGCGCAGTGATTCCGAATGATCCAATGAGAATCGCGTTGAATCTCCGCGATCCCAGCGAGGCGGAATACAATTCCGCAAAGGTGCGGAAGTTCGAAGGAATCTCCGGATCGAGATCCCGCAGGATTCCTCGCGCTGCCGCGGTTACCGACGCGGTGTCGGTGTCGCTGAGCATTGCTACGCTGATGTGCGGCAAGGGACGCTGAAACAAGTTCACGTAGACCGTGGGAGTCGGCGCCAAGTCCAGGCCGTACTCCCGCGTGTCGCCGACGATCCCGACAATGGTCAGCAGGCGAATGTCGCCATCCATATTTCCAAACTCGATGGTGCGGCCGAGCGGATCTTGATTGGGCCAGCGTTCGCGCGCCAGCGACTCGGTGATCACAGCGACGTGCGGAGAATTCGCGCCGTCGTGCTCGTTGAAGAAACGGCCGCGGATCAGCCGCATTCCAAGAACCCGGAAGTAATCTGGAGTGGCCGCGCAAAAGTCTGCGATGCCGAGGCGCTCTTTCTGCTGCCCCAACTTTCGTAAATCGTCCATCGACTTCGGCACTTCATTGGGCGCCATCATTATGAACGACCCATCGGGATGCCCACCATCGAGCGGCAATCCACTGGTCGCGCCCACGCTGCGCACGCCGGGAATTTGTTTCAACCGTTCGATCAGGTTGGAAAAGAAAACGGCCTGGCCCGCTCTGGCGGCCGGATCTCTGGTCCAGGGAAGCGCGATGTCCATGGCTACAATTTTGTCGACGCGAAATCCGGGATCGACTTCCAGCACTTTCATCAGACTGCGCCCGAACAATCCCGCGCCGACCACCAACACTAAGGTAATCGCGATCTGGGCTGTCACGATGATTCGGCCCACACGCTGACTTCCCAGCGAACCGGCTTGTCCACGCCCGCCCTCTCCCAAACCCTCGCGCAAGTCTCCAGAGGTCGCGCGGATCGCCGTGAACGCTCCCAAGCCGGCGGCCACCGCAGTGGAAAGAAGCAACGCGAACGCCAACACCGGAAGGTTCACCGAAACGCTCTCCATTCGCGGAAGATTGCCCGGCGCCATTGCGACGATTCCGCGCACGCCCCAGAACGCGCCGATCACGCCCAGCCCGCCTCCCAATAACGAAAGGAGAAACGCCTCGGTCAGGAATTGACGGATCAATCGCCCGCGTGCGGCGCCCAGCGCGCTACGAACGGCGAGTTCGCGTCCGCGCACCGAGGCTTGCGCTAAGAGCAAGTTCGCCACGTTCGCGCACGCCACCATCAGCAGAAATCCCACCGCACCCAGCAAAATCAGCAGCGGCGTGCGAACCTTACCGGTAAGCGAATCTTGCAGCGGAATTACCGTTCCGTCTTTGAGCAAATAATCGCCCTGCTCGTTCGAGGCATCGTGAATGCGCCGCGCGATCACACTGATGTCGCGATTCGCCTGCTCCACTGTCACGCCGTCGCGCAATCGTCCGGCAGCGCTGTAGTTATGCGATGTGCGGTGTAGGTTTTCGCCCGTCAGATCGGCCGGCAACCACAAGTCGACGTTCGCGGGAAAATGAAAAGCGGGTGGAAGTACGCCAATGACGGAGTAGACCGTTTGATCGATCCGCAAGTGCGATTGTGAGAGATCGCGCGGCGATCCCAGATACTCGGTCCAATATCCGTAGCTCACTAGAGCCGTGGGCCCGGCGCCTTTCTTCGCGTCGGCGGCGGTGAAGTCGCGTCCGATGGCCGGCTCGACGCCGAAGACCTTCAGGAAGTCGGGCGAAACGCTTGCCACGACCGAGCGGGTGGGCTGCGACGCACCGGAAACCGAGACGGTGTACGCGGAATACTTGGCGATACTCTCGAAGCTGCGGTTCTGGTCGCGAAAATCGTCGAAGTTTGGATCCGCCAGACGCGTCGTCCGCCCCTTCGAGGACACTTCGAAGATGGCCATGATCCGATTGGAATCGCGATAAGCCAGCGGCCGCAACAACACGCCGTACACGACGCTGAAAATCGCGGTGGTCACACCGATGCCCAAGGCCAACGTGAGGACGGCGATGGTGGAGAAACCGAAATTCTTCTGCAGTTGCCGAAGCGCGTAGCGGCCGTCGGATACAACCGAGGAAAGCCAATTCCAACTCCACATATCCCGTGTGACCTCCTGAATCAATCCCTCATTTCCCATTTCCCGCCGTGCGTTGGCCTCGGCCTCGGCGCGAGATTCGCCGCGTTCCAGGCGATCGCGAATGGCCATTTGCAAGTGGCTCTCGATTTCGGCTTTCAGTCGCTCGTTACGATTGGCCATGGCTCAAGATTCCTCCGATTGCCGCGACAATCTGCTCCCAACGTGACCGCTCCGAAAGGAGTTGCTTCTTGCCTGCGGCGGTCAGCCGATAAACTTTCACGCGCTGCTGATTCTCCGACGTCTTCCACTCCGCGGCGATCCACCGGGAGCGTTCCAGACGATGCAGCGCCGGGTAAAGCGAACCGGTGTCCGCGTGCAGGACGTCGCTCGATCCGGCGCGGATCGCCTGGCTAATCCCGTAACCATGGCGCGGCCCCCATTGCAACGTCTGCAGGATGATCAGATCGAGCGTGCCCTGCAACAGTTCGATGCGGTTCCGGTATCTCGGTTTTGTCGGCATGTAGACGTTCTACTCCCATGGATGTAGACGGTCTACTTCCTAGGTGGTTAGCAGGAAATTGGACCGTATAGGGAAAGATCGCTGGATGCGGCTCTCACGAGACCGAAGTCCACCGTCTACTCGTCGGGACGCTGCGCTTCCCAAAGGGCTTCTAGTTCGAGCAAGGCCTCACGATCTTTCACACGATCGGCGGCGCGCTTCGCGGCGATCAACTTGGGGAGCGAAAGGACCGCACAGGGAAAACCGAAGACCTCCGTCACGAGAGCGCCCGCCCGTGCTTCGTCGTAGCCGCCGACCCCCGCCACTTCTCCCAGGAGATCAAGCGGCCCAATGTCGGTATTGAGGATAAAGTTCAGACCCCGACGCAACGTTTCTGCGTCCCACAGGAAAGGGATACCCTCCGGCGCACCACGAAGTTTCGGATGTAAGGGAGCAAGCGTACGACTGAGGCGTTTCAAATTCTCCGCGTCGCGCGCGTAGCAAATGTCCAGGTCGAAGGTTGGCCGAGCCGCTCCATGTGCCGTGGCCGCGCCGCCTCCAACAATTACAAATTGAACGCCACCGTCGGTAAGAACGCGAAGAAGCTGGCCAAGGATTCTCATTTCATAGGCCGCGCAGAGCCCCGGAGCTCGGCGAAATCTTCCATCACGGAATCCAAGTACTGCAGCCGCTCGGCAGGTGTCCGCTGCAACTGGCTGATCAGCAGCGTGAGATCCACGCCGTACTCGCGCGCTTCCCAAATCTTGCCGCCCGGTTTGGGATTCCTTAGGCGTTCGATGGCGACCTCAGTCGATACCATGCCTTGAGTGTAACGCAAAAAGGCCGCCCGATCTTCGAGCGGCATTTTTCGTGAATCGCGAGCAACCAAATTAGCGCTTGGAGGTCGCTGACTGGCGCGGCGGCCTGATTCGGCTGAAAATGATTTGGATCGCCGTGCCGCCTCAGGGTGTCTAATAAGTGTGAATAGGTATTGGACAGGAGGCAACGTCATGAAGGACGATCAAAAGCTTCCACAAATCAACATGTCGAAGTTACCGGTTGCGGGCGGCGTGGCCGGCGCGATCTTCGCCCTGGCCACCATGTCGATCTTTTTCACCGGCGTTCCGCTGGTGCGCGTCTTTTTTCCAGTGGCCATCGCTGTCGGCGCAGGACTGGCGCTCGCGTTTCATTTCTTCCACCACGAGAAGGCGAGCACGTCCCGCATTCTGTCCTAAGGGCGCGCGATCCTGGCCGCGCCAGACGCTCAGTCGGATTGTGATAGAGTGGTTTCAATAGAAACGAGGTCATCGATGAGAACCCATCTGTTACTTGCTGCGATTGCTGCCGCGATTCTGGCCTTGAGCGGAAGCACGGCTTTAGCACAAGATCGAGACCGGCAGGGTCATACCCAGTTTGACGACCATGACCAAAAGGCTGCGCACGACTGGTACGACAAGAATAAACAGCATCCTCCGGCAGGATTTAGAGACCAAGACCGCCTGTCTCCCGAGGAGGAATCACGTCTTCACGAAGGCACGGTGCTGGACAAGGACATGCGAAGGAAGGTCCACTCTGCACCTCGCGATCTGGCGCGCCAGTTGCCTCCCCCGCCCAGCAACCACCGCTACGTTGCGATCGGCGGCCATGTCGGCCTGATTGATAACAAATTCCAAGTCAAGGCTGTCATCCACCTGCACGAGTAAGGCCTGGAGAGCAAAGCGCCTTCAAGTAGCCGCTGGCGCAGCCCGCGACCGAAATATCTGCCGTTCCAGAGGCGTTCGGAGTTGCCCGCTTCGCCCAGCGTCAACCTCAAAACCTGTGATCCACTTGGCCGCGCGGCCGCGCCGTGGCCTCGCGGAATCCTAAAGAACCGCAAAACAAAAAGGCCGCCCGATCTCTTGGGCGGCCTTTTCGTGAATCGCGAACAACCAAATTAATCGTACATTTCCGGACCACCGCCGCCAGGACCCGCAGGCGCTCCGGCTTTCTTCTCCGGCTTGTCGGCGATCATCGCTTCAGTCGTCAGCATCAATCCAGCGATCGAGCTGGAGTTTTGCGCGGCCAAACGCACCACCTTCGTCGGGTCGAGGACTCCGGCCTTCACCATGTCCTCGTACTCGCCGGTTTGCGCGTTGTAGCCGTAGTTGACGCTCTTGTTGGCCTTGATGTGCTCGGCCACCACCGCGCCTTCCACGCCCGCGTTCTTGGAGATCTGGCGAATCGGCTCTTCGAGCGCGCGGCGCACAATGTTGCCGCCGATCTTTTCATCGTCTTCGAGCGAGTTCACCACTTTCTCGACCGCCGGCAAGGAACGCAGCAATGCGACGCCGCCGCCCGGAACGATTCCCTCTTCCACCGCGGCGCGCGTCGCGTGCATGGCGTCCTCGACACGAGCTTTCTTTTCCTTCATCTCGGTCTCGGTCGCCGCACCCACTTTGATCACGGCCACGCCGCCGACCAACTTCGCGAGACGCTCTTGCAGTTTCTCGCGATCGTAGTCCGACGTTGTTTCCTCGATCTGCGCGCGAATCTGCCGCACGCGGCCTTCGATCGCCTTGGACTGCCCGTTGCCTTCGACAATGGTCGTGTTGTCCTTGTCGATCGTGACGCGCTTGGCGCGGCCCAAGTCTTCGAGCTTGATGTTCTCGAGCTTGATGCCGGCTTCTTCCGCGATGTTTTGACCACCCGTCAGGATCGCGATGTCCTCGAGCATCGCCTTGCGGCGATCGCCGAAGCCGGGAGCCTTCACCGCCGCGCCGGAGAGCGTGCCGCGCAGCTTGTTAACCACCATCGTCGCCAAGGCTTCGCCTTCCACTTCCTCGGCGATGATCAACAACGGCTTGCCCGCGCGCGCGATCTGTTCGAGCAGCGGCAGCAAGTCTTTCATCACGGAAATTTTCTTCTCGTGAATCAAGATGTAGGGATTGTCGAGCACCACTTCCATGCGCTCGGGATCGGTCACGAAATACGGAGACAAGTAGCCGCGGTCGAACTGCATGCCTTCCACGACTTCCAGCGCCGTTTCCATCGTGCGCGACTCTTCCACCGTAATCACGCCGTCCTTGCCGACCTTCTTCATCGCCTCGGCGATGATTCCGCCGATGGTGGCGTCGCTGTTGGCCGAGATCGTCGCGACTTGCGCGATCATGTCGCCCGACACCGGTTTCGAAAGCTTCTTCAGCTCTTCCACCGCCGCCGCGACCGCTTTGTCGATGCCGCGCTTCAACGCCATGGGATTTGCGCCCGCCGCTACCGCCTTCACGCCTTCGCGGTAGATCGCTTGCGCCAGCACGGTGGCGGTGGTGGTGCCGTCGCCCGCGGTGTCGCTGGTTTTCGACGCCACTTCACGCACCATCTGCGCGCCCATGTTCTCGAGCTTGTCTTCTAATTCGATTTCCTTGGCCACCGTCACGCCGTCTTTGGTGATCGTCGGTCCGCCGAATTTCTTTTCCAGCACAACGTTGCGTCCGCGCGGTCCCAACGTGACCTTGACGGCGTCGGCCAATTGATTCACCCCGCGCAGAATCGACTGCCGGGAGTCCTCGCCGTAAACCACTTGCTTGCCCATAACTGAATTGCTCCTTTGGTTTGTTGCGCCGAATCCAGCACTGGAGTGCGTTTGATCCGGCCGTGAGAAAAACGTTTAGGCGGCTTTGCTGCTCTTCTTGCCGCTGGCTTCCTCGATGATGCCGAGGATTTCGTCCTCGCGCATGATCAGGAATTCCGCGCCGTCGATCTTGACTTCGGAACCGGAATACTTCGCGAACAGGATGTGGTCGCCGGCTTTCACGTCCAGAGGCACGAGCTGACCGCTCTCCAGACGCTTGCCTTTGCCCGCCGCCACAACCACTCCGCTTTGCGGTTTTTCCTTGGCCGTGTCGGGGATGATGATTCCACCCTTCACTTGCTCCTTTTCCTCGGTCCTCTTGACCAGAATGCGGTCATAAAGGGGTCGAAGTTCCATTTGATAACCCTCCGTATGCTGAAATATGCTAATTGAGCACTCAACCTTGCTCAGTTACCTATTATCATGTCACCGTTCGCACAATGTCAAGCGGAAATTTTGCGAAAATGCCCAAGCCTGTTTGCGTTTTGTCGATCGCCGCTGTTATCATACGGAACGCAAACCGCCGCCACCCGGCTCAAAACGTCGACCTATCTATGAGCTTCGCCCTCAACCAAATCAGAAAATACCAGCCGCACTTAGGACTCTACGAATCGTGCCGATGGACGGCGTCACGGATTTGGAATCTGCGTTTCGGGCAGGACGGAGCCAGCAGCCGCGTGCGACCACCGGCAGCGCCGCATCGCGTGGAGTGCCGTCGTGACAGCACCGACGAGGTCTGTTTCCACCACCTTTTCATTCGCCGGGAACTTGAAGGTGCGCGAGCGTTCGCCCCTCCGGATTTGATCATGGACCTTGGGGCCAACGTTGGGTTTGCGTCCATCTATTTGATGAACCTGTTCCCTGCGGCGACATTGATCGCGATCGAGCCCGACCCAGCCAATTTTGAGGTGTGTCGGCGCAATCTGGCGCCATACGGAAGCCGCGTTCGGTTGGTGAAGGGCGGCATTTGGCACAGCCGAGTACCTCTAGTCCTTTCGCGCGGCACTTATCGGGATGGCGGCGACTGGAGCGTGGAAGTGCGGGAAGCGCAGCCCGGCGAGACGGGCGACGTAGAGGGCTGGGATATTCCGAGCCTCTTGGCGCTTACCGGCCACACGCGAATCGGCCTGCTCAAGGTTGATATCGAAGGTAGCGAGCGGGCGCTGTTTTCCACGAACTCAAAAGCGTGGCTGGCGCGCGTCGACAACATCGTGGTGGAGATCCACGACGAGCACTGCCATTCGGCCGTCTTCGACGCGATGCAGCCGTACAACTACGATCTCAGCGTCTCCGGCGAATATCAGGTTTTTCGCGGGATCACTCCGAAGTAGGGCGAATCCACTTATCCTTTTCTGATTCAGCCGTTTATGTCGAGCCAGGGGACCGAAGGCCCCGCCGACAAGATGGCAGCTCACCGGTTCAAGTAACGTAGGAAAGCTAACACAGAGTTAGGAGTACCGTTTCGGTAGTGCTATAATCGGTCGGCTTATTTTTGGCATCATGCCTGTGTCGTCCGCACCTTCGCCGCACGTTATTCCTGTTGAGCAAGTCGCCAAACTCTCTCGTTGGGGACGAGTCGCATTGGTCGCGCGCGCTTCGATGCGCACCGTGCCATGGTTTGTTCCCGGACCGATGCGGGCGCGCCAGCTCGCACTCGCCGATCTTTTGGCGATTGACGTTTGCAGCACATTAGGAATGCTGGCGGCCACCGGTGGGCGTCAACTCGCGACGGCCGTGGCGGAAGCCGCCGCGAATGCCGCGATGGCCGCGCTGGCAGCGCCCGGTCGCGTGCCGTTGCTCCCCACCGATCAAGCGGCGATGCTCGCGGGACTCACCGTGGAATGGGCCGGCGCGTCGGTGCCTCCCGACGCCCTCGACACGGGATCGGTGGACAACGCCCGCGGCGCGTTCCACGATTTGCAAGCGCTTCTCGCGATGGGCATGCAGGAGCGGGGCTACGAGTACGCCGTGCCGGCCAATTTCTTTTCGCTCCCTCTGTGGCCGGCGCCTTTGCCCGATCTCCGGGCCCAGATCGCGCAGTGGGAACAAGTTCTCGCGCCGTTTAGTTTGCTGGAATCCTCGCAGCGCTTCCAGGCGTGCTGCGCCGGACACGGCGTCGATTGGACCGAAGCGCAGCGCCGCGCCGAAGCCTGGATGCGCATGACAGTGCCAACCGATGCCCTGCCGGTGGCGCCGCCTGGACCGCATCAAGCAACTCCGCGTCCCGCCGTTTCGGCCCAGCTTCCCGCGCCGCATCCTACATTCGCGAGTGGAATACAGGCGCCGGCTCCTGCTCCCGCGCCCGCGACATCCGCTCCGGCGTCGTCCGCACCGTCCTGGCAATCGCCGATACCTGGAACGTTGGCGCGCCCTTCGGATACCGAACTCGAAGGACCCCCGACGCCGCTTCTGCGCGTGCCTCCGCCGGCGCGCAACGCCATCGGCTACGACGACCTGGAACCCTACGCCGACGCCCTGGCATCGTTCATCGACTCGATGGAACCGCGCGCGCCATTCACGCTGACGATCCAAGGCGCGGCGGGATCGGGCCGCTCGGTGATCGGCGGAATGTTGCGGAGGCGTTTGGAAGGCAAGCCGGCGTGCCGTTCCACCGAGCCGCACATCACGTTGTGGTTCGACGCAAGCTTGCCGCGTTCATCGCCCACGCTCACAACGTCGTTGATGCGGGCGCTGGCGTTGGCGCTCGATCGCGAACGCCCTTCGGTACAGCGTCATCTTCATCGTCTGCCGCTGGGTTTGCAAACGCCGGTCGCGTATTGGAAGAGCATGGTGAAGATCACGCTGTCGTTGCTGACGATTCTGCTGGTCGCGGGTGGATTCGCGTTGATGACCCCGGGCCTGCCGCCCGATCTGGTCTCGATGCGCAAGGACATGTTGCAGATTCTCGACCAGTCCATGTTGGGCAACGGCTTGGTGTGGGTGGGCGCGTTCGGCGTGGCGGCGGCGTTGGCGACGGCTCTGGAACTGTTTGGATTCCTGTTTCCGCACGGGCGAAAACTGGCGCGTTATGTGCGCGACAAACACTCGGCGGAGGAACCCAAAGCGCGCGCGGAATTGGGCGCGCTATTGCGCGCCGGCGTTCCGGCCGGATGCCGCATGGTGGTTTTCATCGAGAATCTGGAAAAGGCCGGCGTGCTTCGCTCGGCGGAGCTCTTGGATTCGCTGAAGACCACGTTGAAGTTTCCGGAAGTGGTTTTCGTGTTGCTGACCGATGCGCAGGCGCTGCGCAAACAATCCGAGGAAGATTCCCAGGCCGTGCGCGGCGGACGCTCCGCGCGACTGGCCGGCGTCGCGAATCTGCAAGTGGATTTGCCCGGGCGGGCGGTGGCGCGTCCCGACACCGCATCCTCGCGCTCGAAAGGCAGCAAGGTGGGACACGCCCGCGGCTTCGCGGCGTTTTGGGGACCGTGGTCGCGTGACTGGCGCGGCGATCGCCGCATCGAAGAAGTGATGCAGCGAACGATGTTCGTGGATCCGCCCTATCTCGCGCCACTGGTGATGCTCGGTTGGCTCTTGTTCTGCCTGCCGATTACCGCGTTCATCGCCGTGCAAGAGTGGATCTATCCGGCGCGCAACGTGCGCATCTTCAGCCGGTCGCGAGCGGGATTATTGGGCCTTGTTCTCACCTTGGCGGTTCTCGGTCACGGCGTGCTGGCGTTCCAAACGATCGACGGCCTCTTGACCAATCTGCACTACGTGATTCTGTGGCCCGACACGCACCCGTTTTCACTGTGGGTCTTTCTGCCGTTGGAAATTGTGACCATCGGCGTGATCCTATTGTGCGGCGCGCTGTTGGCGCGTGCGAGCGCCCATCGTGAAACGTCGCTCGTGAAACAAGCGCGCGAAGCGCTGCGAACCAGGCTCAAGGAGATTCGCGCGACGACCAACGATCCGGTGCAAGCGGCGGCGGCACTGAAGGGATCGACGCGGCTCGGCGATCACGAAGACGTCTTGGTGCGCGAGACGGTGGTGCAGGAGTATCTCACCGCCGAGCCCGATCCGCTGGCGCGCCTCACCGCGATGACGCGGCTTACGCTTTAGCAAACGGCCAACCGTCGCGCGACCGTTGATGGATCAGAAACGCGGCAACGCCGGTCAACAAGAATCCTCCGCCCAGCAGAATGAATTGTCGCGCCGTGAAAAAGATAAACAGCCATCCGGCGAGCGCAATGATCCCGGGAATCGGATAAAGCCACATCCGAAACGGCATCGGTAAATCGGGGCGATTCCTTCGCAGCAAGTACAATCCAACGTTTTGCCCCATGAACTGCACGGTCGAGCGAATCACCACGAGCGAGGTGATCACTGTATCGAGCGAAAGCAGCGTGAACGCCGCCGCCACCGCGCCCAGCGCCAGCAACGACACATAGGGGAATTTGTCGGCCGGATGCACGCGCGCGAAGAATGAAAAATACTCGCCGTCGCGCGCCGCCGCATAGAGCACGCGCGAATTCGCCAGCATCAGCGCGAACAGCGACGCGATGGCCGCCCACAGGATCAGCATCACCAGCACCGTGGCCGCCGTTTTTCCGAAGGCCCGCTCGGCAATGGTCGCGGCGAGGTAGCGCGTGTCGGCGCCCTGACCCGGAATGATCTGACGCCACGGCATGCTGCCGAGAATCGCGGAATTCAAAGCGAGATAAAGCACCGTGACGATCCCCACCGCCGCGAGGATCGCGCGCGGGATCGTCTTGGTGGGATCTTTCACTTCGTCGCCGATGAAGCAAACGTTGTAATAGCCAAGAAACGTATAAATGCCCCTACGAGTCGCGTCGCCGAGTCCCAACCAAAATTTCGTGGTCATGGAAAATGCGTCGGCCGGGAGATCGGTGAGCAGCGACCAGTGGAAATTCGCGAATCCCGCGGCAATGGTCATCAACAACGCGAGCACCGCGCCCGCCGCGAAGACGGTGGCGAGTTTTCCGATCACCGTGATGCGGCGGTAAAGCAGAAAAACTACAAACACCGCGACCAGCATCGGCGCGATTTTTGCCCACACGCCGTGCATCGGCACTAGATACGCCATGTAATTTGCGAATCCAATGCATCCGCCGGCGAAACTGAGTGGTCCTTGAAAGCTGACTTGCCAGATGAACAAAAACGACATCAGCAATCCCCAGCGATCGCCGTAGCAGACGCGCAGAAAGCGATACGTGCCGCCGGATTCCGGCAATCGGCTGGCAAGTTCCGCCCACACCTGGCCGTCGCACACCGCGACGATCGCGCCGACGATGTAGCAAAGCATCGCCTGCGGTCCGCCCATCGACGCGACGATCAGCGGCAAGGTGATGAACGGCCCGATGCCGATCATGTTGTTGACGTTGAGCGCGGTGGCTTGAAGAAGTCCAATGCCGCGAATCAGCGGCGTGCCTGCGGGGGAATTTGGGGAGGAGGCCACGGCACATTTTAACCTGAGTGCTGCGGTTAATTCTCCGTCGGCCTCTCGATGTGATCGATGATCAGAATCTGGATCGGACCTTTCGTCGATTCCAGTTTCAATCCCAGTTGCTCGCGCAGAGCCTGTTGCAGCGTTGGTCCCTGCAAGTCGGGCGAGGCGTTTCCATCCACGAGGAGAGGCGCGTATTGCTCGGGGACCCACTCCAGTATGAAATCAATCTTTTCGTTGATGCCGGTTTGATCGAGCACCGGTCGGCCCGCCCCGCCGGAAATGGACTCGGCAAACAGAGCCATGGTGGTATTTCTCGAGCCGTCTTTGAAGCCCACACCGTTGGGTCTCCTTTCTCGGGCGTAGACGTCGCACACCGCTGGGAACACATCGCTCACAACACGCGGGGAGCCGTCCGCGGGCGGCGGCTCCGGCGCGTGACCCTCGCACGGCGGTCCGTCGGAATGCAGATGAAGGTTCGGACCCAATCTGCCGGGCTTGATCAGAGTGAGAGCAAATACAGGAACTTCCGGAGTCTCGAAATGCACCGCCAATTTGAAGCGATCAGCGAGGAGCGACTGCATCATCAGCCGCATCTGATCCTTCGTCGGATTTCCTTCCGCCTTTGCCTCGATAGTGAAGCGATCGTCGGACACCCACTTCGGCAAATGCGCCAGCATGGCGTGGGTCTGGTCCGGCGTGAAGCGGTGTTTGTACGCGAATTGCAGGTAAACCCAAAGCGGAAAATTCGATTTGAAGCGACCTGCCGTGGGCCGGTACGAATCGCCGTTGTCGAGAGGGAAAAGCGAGTTCAATGGCGCGTCCGGCGGACTCAGTTTTACAGATGCGACATCGAAGGCCATCTTGCCGCCGGCCGCGATTTGCCAGGCGGGCGGGTCGGGCGATGGTTTCGCTTGGACGAAACCCAGCAGCGCCGCTAACGAAACCTTCAATGCGAGATTCATTATCGGCGCTCCGGGGGGCGTTTACCGATTCGGATCCTTGATCAGCTTGTAGTCGCCGTTGCTTTCCGTATCGTCGAATTCCAGGATGACGTCAGTGCCGACACCTTCGATCCAGCGATAACGCCACATTTCGAACGGACACTTGAAGACAGTTCCGCCGCCTTCTTCCGCGGGCCGGTTGTAGTTTCCAGCAGTAGGATGCGAGTCAATCTCGTCGGGCGGACCATAAATGATGTAGATGCGGCCGCGATCCGTTTTCCATCCGGGGATGCCCGAGCCCGTGCTGAAGCGCGAGTCGACATAGGCAAGGCGGCGGTAGTGTTCCTGTTTATACTCATTTTCCGGCGTGCCGGGCGTGGGATCGCGCCTGAGCCAGAAGTCCTCGATGAAGCGATCGCGGTCTGCGTCGGTCGTCAAGGCGAGAAAGTCGGCGCGCTCCTGCTTGGAAATGATGTACACGACTTCTTCGTTGAGCCACTTCTGGTAAACCTTCGGAAAGTTCGCGGTAGAATCCTGCGGCGTCCTCGCCGCGGGCGAGGCAGGAGATTTTGCCGGAGCAAGCGCGACAGCAGGAGCCGGCGCCGCGACCGCCGGCGCCGCATGCGCTGCCGACATCGCTTGGATCGAGCCGGCCACGGCGATCAGCAGCAATCCTACGGCGATCGCCGGCGCTGCCGTGCGATTCGCGCGGGCGGGCGTGTCGAGAAGACGGTGAATGCGATTCATAAGACTTCCTCCAGTCGCAGCGAGGACAGCCTCGCCGCGGATCGGCCTGTTCTCTTCGAGCGTCGCTAACGCCGCCGCATAGGCGCGGGCGTCAGGACAGTGCGCAAGGACCATATCGTCGCAGCAATTCTCGCGCTCGGTGCGGACCACGCGCGAGACCCACCACACGGCCGGGTGGTAAAACAGCAATCCCTCCACAAATCCTTGCAGCAGATTCACGGCGTAATCGTAACGGCGAATGTGCGCCAGCTCGTGGACCAGAATCGCTTCCACCTGACCTTCCGAGAGTCCCGCCAGCAATCCGAGGGGGGCCAAAATGACCGGGCGAAACCAGCCGATCACCACCGGGACATCGGCGAGGCACGATTCCAACAACACCACGGGCCGCGACAATTTCAAACGCGCCGCTAGTTCGTCCAGGCGGGTCTGCCACATTTCGGGCGCGGCGCAAACACCGCGGCGGCGTAAGCGTAACGCACCCGCCCAAGCGATGAGGATTCGCGCGTAGCAAACCATGACGCCGGCCATCCACAAAGGAACGATCCATTCCACGCCGCTGGTCCGGCTGGGCAGGGAGGTCTCGCCTTCGAGCGCCGGACTCACGTGCACACGCGGCGGCGCAACAGCGCGCGCCACGGCGACACGGCCGGGCACGCACAACTCAAGCGTCACGCCAAAGGCCGCGACCATCGCCAGCAGCGCGGCCACGGCCAGCGCGTAGCGCACGCGCGAAGAGCGCACGCCGCCATAGAGGATCGCGGCGAGCAAGGCGGCAATCGCCGCGCCTTCCCAAACAAAGTGGGCCAGCGCCCGTGCCAACGCCGGCGCTAGGGGCGCCCAAGTATCGAGTACGGTGGTCATCGGATTCCCTTTTCGTAGTCGTCCAGAAACTTGCGCAGCTCCACCAGTTCCTTCGCGGACGCTTTGCGCGCGGAGAGCGCGCCGACCAGCAGACTCTTCGCGGACCCCGCGAAGCCGCGCTCCAGCAAATCGCCGGCCAGTTGCCGCTGTGTCCACTCGCGCGGGCGGCTGGCCTCATAGACGTGAGCGCGATTCTTCTCGTCGCGCCGAACCAGTCCCTTGTCGGCCATGATCTGCATGAACTTCAGAACCGTGGTGTATTGCGTTTCTTTTCGGCGCGAAACGATCTCGTGCACTTCCCGAACCGTGGACGGCCCGCGGCTCCACAGCACGGTGAGAATCTCCAGTTCGGCGTCGGTCGGACGAGGCGGCGTCTTAGCGGTCATCTACGAAGATCATACTACGAACGTTTTCGTTGTCAAGAAAAAAGGATGAACGGGCGAACGGCCCGATACAATGACCGAATGACGATTCGAGTTGCCATCATCGGCTACGGTACGGTGGGACAAGGCACGGCGCGCATTCTTACCGCGCATCGCCAGGAAATTCGGCGTAAAACGGGCGTCGATATCGAGATCGCGTCGGTGTGTGCGCGCACGGTTCACAGCAAAGACACTTCATTTCTTCCTCGCGAAGTCGCCCGGCTCACCGACTGGCAGGAAGCGCTCACCGATCCCAGCGTGCAAGTCGTCGCCGAATTAATCGGGGGAACGTCGGTCGCTTACAACGTGGTGATGAAAGCACTGGCTTCCGGACGCGCGGTGGTAACCGCGAACAAGAATCTGCTCGCGGAACGCGGCACGGAGTTGGAAGCATGCGCGGCGCGCCATAGTCCCGGCCTGCATTGCGAGGCGTCGGTGGCGGGCGGCATCCCAGTGCTGGCGGCGATTCGTGAAGGACTGGCGGGCGACAACATCGAATCGCTTTACGGCATTTTGAACGGCACGTGTAATTTCATCCTCACGACGATGGAGTCGACGGGGCGCGAAATGGCCGACGTGCTCGCCGAAGCGCAGCGTCTCGGTTACGCCGAAGCCGATCCCACCGCCGACGTGGAAGGCTATGACGCGCGATTCAAGCTGGCGATTCTGGCGCGCCTCGCCTTCGGTGGAGAGATTCCGCTGGCGACGATTCCCTGCCAAGGAATCACGCGCGTGTCACGCGTCGATTTCGAGTATGCGCACGCGCTCCACTCGACGATTCGCCTGCTGGGCGCGGCGCGGCGCGATGCCGAAGGCGCGGTGTCGTTGTTCGTGCGGCCCATGCTGATCTCGCGGTCGCACATGCTCGCGAAAGTGGAAGGATCGTACAACGCGGTTTGGGTGAAGGGTGAGCGCGGGGGCGACACGATGTATTACGGCCGGGGCGCCGGCGCCGATCCCACCGGCGTGTCGGTGGTGGCCGATATTATCCGCGCGGCGCGCGACGCGCGCACCGGCGCGAAGTCGCGTGTGCCGACGCTGGGTTTCGCCGACACAGCGGCAGCGTCACGCATTTCCCTTGAGGGTCCACCGGCCCGGCACTATTTGCGATTTGTGATCGACGATCGCCCGGGAATCATCGCCGCGCTGAGCGGTGTGCTGGCGCGCCACAACATCGGGATCGACGCGGTGATCCAAGTGCCGCATCCCGACAAACACAACATGCCGTTTGTGATCACGCTGGAACCCGCGCCCAGCGCGCTGGTGGCGCAAGCCGTCAAAGAAATGCAGACCTTTGATTTCCAGCGTGAGCCGCCGCTGCAACTGGCGATTGCGGACTGAACCGCTCGGCTGATTGATTCGAGCTTACCCGAGCGGCTCTTCCCAATTCTCCAAGCGATTCTTGACGAAGGCCATGAACTCGTCGGCCACCGCGCCGTCGATCAAGCGATGGTCGAAGCTCAGGGTCAGATAGACGATCGTACGGATCGCGATCGCGTCCGCTCCGTCTTGCGAAACCACGAGCGGCGCTTTGTGAATCTTGCCCACGCCCATGATCGCCACTTGCGGCTGATTGATGATCGGTGTAGCGAATAAGCCGCCGATGTTGCCGGGATTCGTCACGGTAAACGTACCGTTCTGCAATTCGTCAGGCGAGAGCTTCTTATTGCGCGCGCGCTCGGCGAGATCCGTGATGGATCGCACGAGGCCCAGGAAGTTTTTCTCCTCGCAGTGCATCACCACCGGCACGATCAATCCCCAATCGAGCGACACCGCGATCCCGATATTGAGGTCGCGCTTGTAAACGACGTTGGTTCCGTCGATCGACGCGTTGATCACCGGATACGCGCGCAGCGCTTCCACGGCGGCGCGGACCAGGAACGGCGTGTAAGTGAGTTTCAGTCCGTACTGGCGCTGGAATTCGTCCTTTTGCTTCTCACGAAGCCGCGCGACTCTGGTCATGTCCACTTGGAAGACGGTGGTCACGTGCGCGGACGTGTGTTTGCTCTCCACCATGCGCTTCGAGATGGTCGCGCGCATGCCCGTCATCGGTTCGACGCGTGTGGCGCCCGAGAAAACCATCGGTGGTGCAGCAGGCGCCGGTGACGGCGCGGAAGCAGAAGCCGGTTTCGCAGCAGGAGCCGTCGCGGCAGGCGGCGCGGCGAAGGTCGGTTCCGCGGGAACCGGTTTCGGTGCGGGCGGCGCGGGCGCAGCGGGTGCTGCCGCACGAGCGGGCTTCGCGCCTTTTCCACCGCTGGCGATGAAATCGAGAAGATCTTGTTTGCTGATTCGACCACCGGCGCCGGTGCCCGGCACCAGCGCGAGATCGATATTTTTTTCCTTCGCCATCTTGCGCACGAGCGGCGAGGAACGCAGTTCACCATCTCCTTCGGCGACCGCTTCAGGCTGCGGCTCGGGCTCGGCGGCAGCGGGCGCGGCTTTCGGAGTCTCCTTCGCGGCGGGAGCGGCCGGCGCTGCGGGAGCGGTCGCCGGGACCGCGGGAGCAGCCGCGGCGGGAACCGATCCATCGCCGTCGAGCACGGCGACAACTGTGTTGATCTGTACGGTTTGGCCTTCGGTCACGAGCACGTTGGTGAGCTTACCGGCGGCCGGTGACGGAATTTCGGCATCTACTTTGTCTGTGGAAATTTCAAAGAGCGGCTCGTCGCGCTGGACTTGGTCGCCCGGCTTCTTCAACCACTTGGTAACCGTTCCCTCAAAAATGCTCTCCCCCATCTGGGGCATGATGACGTTAGTCGGCATTTTCTTATTATCGCTTGGAACGCGGCGCGTTCACTCAGAAAGTTAGGCGTGTTACTGCGCTTTCGCGGCGATGCGGTACAACACGCGCGCCTTCATCAGTTCATCACGCGCTCTTCGCACTCCGGACAAAACAGCGTTTGGTCCGGACGGCGAATGCACAGCATGCGAATGCCGCTGTCGGCGGTTAACGGCTCGGAAAGCTCCTCATCGAGCCATCCCCATAAAAAACGCCGCTGGCAGTTCGGACACTCGGTGGGAAGTTTTTGAGCAATCCAACAACTCAATGGACTTTCAGAATGAGGAACGTTTCGATCTTCACTGCGCATTGCCAATCACCCGCTTCGCCTCTCTTCAGCGTTCCGAGCCCCGGGAAGAGACCGTGCAACGGTCTTATCTCCACTGTGAGAGAAACACGCGTGCGAGTCAAGTAGTTGCGCGGATTTTTCCTGGCTATACGTACTGGGTCTGAAGTTCTCCTGCAACGATTTAATGACGGCGCGTTTCACATCCTGAAAAACGACGGCGCGCCCCAATTCCCTTTCCATCGACGTCACGCCGCGGTCGCGAATGCCGCATGGCACGATGCAATCGAACCACGCCAGGTCCGGGGTCACGTTCAGTGCGAAGCCGTGACTCGTCACCCAACGGCTGAGATGCACGCCCATCGCGGCGATTTTGTTGTTGCCCACCCACACGCCTGTAAGGCAGCGGATGCGCTCACCGGCAATGCCGAACGGCGCGAGCGCCTCGATCAGCGATTGCTCGAGCGTGCGCATGTACCACGCGATGTCGCGGCATCCGCGCGCGGCGAGATCGAGGATCGGGTACCCAACGAGTTGTCCGGGACCGTGATACGTGACGTCGCCGCCGCGATTGCTGTGATAAATCTCGCAGCCCGCGGGAACCCGCAGGATGTTTTGTTCCGTCGCGTTGCGGCCGAGCGTGAAGACGTGGGGATGTTCGACAATCAGCAGAGTATCGGGAATCGCGCCGGATTTTCGCTCGACGACAAGCTGTTCCTGCAACACGCTCGCTTCGGCGTAAGGGATCACGCCGAGGTCGCGCACCACCAGCGATTCGACGCCGGGCTCAGATGTTGAGCGTGAGTCCATAAACCGCGTTGGCGGCGTCGTAGGTTGCTTCGGCGAGCGTGGGATGCGCGTGGATCGCGTGCATGAATTCTTCGGCCGTCGCTTCCAGTTCCATGCCCATGACCGCTTCGGCGATCAACTCGGTGGCCATCGGACCGATGATGTGTACGCCGAGCACTTCACCGTACTTCCCGTCGGTCACCATTTTCACAAAACCTTCGTGCGCGCCCAGAATCGTGGCGCGGCTGTTGGCGGTGAATGGAAACTTCCCGACCTTCACGTCGTGGCCTTTCTCCTTGGCTTTGGCTTCGGTCAATCCCACGCTGCCGATTTCCGGATGCGTGTACGTGCATCCCGGCACGCGATCGTAGCGGATGGGCCGCGCGTTTTTCTGCGCGATGTGATGCACTGCCACGACGCCTTCCGCCGACGCCATGTGCGCGAGCTGCGGACTCCCGGCCACAACGTCGCCGATGGCGTACAATCCCGGCTCGGCGGTTTGCATGAACGCGTCGGTGTGGACGAATCCGCGCTCCACTTTCGCTTTGGTCTTGTCGAGGCCGACGTCTTCGGTGTTCGGTTTGCGTCCCACACCCACGAGCATCGTTTCAGCTTCGATCTTTTGCGTTTTGCCGTCGACGGTGAACTCGACCGTCACGCCCTTATCGCCGACGGCCGTCTTCTCGACTTTCGCGCCGGTGTGCACGGTGATGCCTTGCTTGCGGAAATTGCGTGCGAGCTCCGCGGAAATCTCCTCGTCTTCGATGGGAACGATGCGCGGCAACATCTCGATCACCGTGACGTCCGTGCCAAACGTCCGGAAAATGCACGCGAACTCCACGCCCACCGCGCCCGCGCCGATCACGATCAACGATTTCGGGATTTGCGGCAGCGACAGAATCTCGCGATTCGTGACCACGCGCTTGCCGTCGGGCTGCAAGCCCGGGAGCATGCGCGCTTCCGATCCAGTGGCCAGAATAATCGCGCGCGCGGTGATCTCGCGCGTGCCTTCTTTGGCGGTGACCACAACTTTTCCGCCGCCTGCGAGGCGTCCATAGCCGCGGATCGACTCGACCTTGTGTTTCTTCATCAGAAACTCGAGACCCTTGGCGTGCTTGGTGATGATCTTGTCCTTGCGCGATTGCGCCGCGGACCAATCGAGCTTCGGCTCGCCGCAGGTGATGCCGAATTCCTTCGAGTTCTGGATCAGCGACCAAACTTCGGCGTTCTGCAAGAGCGCCTTGGTCGGAATGCAGCCGACATGCAGACACGTGCCGCCGAGTTTTTCGTCTTTCTCGACGACGGCAACTTTGAGTCCCAATTCAGCGGCGCGAAACGCGGCGACATATCCGCCGGGGCCGCTGCCCACGATGATTACGTCAAAAGAAGTTGTTGGCATGGAAGAGGTTATTTTACCACGCGAAGCTTGGCATCGAACGACCGCAAGGTCTCGCGGCATTCTTGCTCGTAGGCCAGGCGATCTAGCGGTTTCTGCCAGCGCACCACGACCTCGAGCGGCGAATCCTTTTCCGCACCCCACGCCGCTACGGCGTCCGCGCCCGCGCCGAATCCCAACGCGCCAATGCGCGACGCGTCGGCGTTGCCGAGCATCGCCGCGAAGCGATGCAGGAACAGCATGTCGCGAATGCGCGCCGTTCCGTCGCATGGAGCCACGGTCGCCAAATCTTCACAGTGATATGACGTGCTCAAGACAATGTATCCGTGCGACGCCAGATATTCGGCAGGCACAAAGTTCTCGGCGTATCCGCGACCGCCGTGACTGTAGATGATCACCGGAAACGGTCCTTTGGCCGGCGGCGCGTCGAACTTGGCGTGCGTGCGCCAATCGAGTTCTTCCTTCCGCACAGCGCCTTGCATTTGCGCGTTCAGCTTCAGCGCCAATTCGTCGAATTGCGTTTGCTTGCTGCGCAGATCGAAGTAATCGGCCACTTGCATGAATTCTCCCGGCGACGGACGCGCCGGATACCACACGCCCACCGGAATCGGCCGCGGACGCTTCGTGCCATCGGGATTGGTGCCGTACGTGCGCGACGGATCGGTCTCCCAACGCAATCCAAAGCCAACCTTATAAGGACCTTCGTCGAGACCGCCCCACAGTTTGGCATTCGGCGGCTGCGGCGGAGGAGAACACGCGGCCAACACCATCAGCATCACGCCAAGAAGTCCCGTGCGCATTACAAAACATCATATCCCGTCGCCGCGAAAACGCGCCCTGTCGCGCGAAAACGCAGTATCATGGCTCCTTATCAGGTTCGGTCTATTTACATCTAGAAAAGGGGATTTCGTAATGTTCACCAAACGCAATGTGCTGATCGGCGTGTCGCTCACCGTCGCGCTGGCCGTGGGAATCGCCGCGGCGCCGGCTGCCGACGACAAACCCGACTACGCAGCGATCTACAAGATCAAGGAAGAAGGACTGAATCGCTCGCAGGTGATGGAGACGCTCAGCTACCTCACCGACGTGCACGGCCCGCGCCTCACCGGCTCGCCGCAACTGCGCGGCGCGCAGCAGTGGACCATGGATCAAATGAAAAAGTGGGGACTCGAAAACGTCGAGAAACATCCCTGGCAATTTGGGCGCGGCTGGCAATTGAAACATTTCTCCGCGCACATGACCGCGCCGAGCTATGCGCCGCTGATCGCGTATCCGAAAGCGTGGACGCCCGGCTTTTCGAGCGCGGCTCCCGTGACCGGGCCTGCCATCCGCGTGGACATCACGAGTGAAGCCGATTTCGAAAAATATAAAGGCAAGCTGAAGGGCGCGTACGTTCTCACGGCGCCGGCGCGCGAGTTGTCCACGCATTTCACGGCGGACGGCAAGCGCTATACCGACGAGCAACTCGCCGAACTCGACACGCAGACGTTCCCGCGCGGCGGCGCGTTCCCGTTCCCGGGCGCTGCTCCAGCGGCCGGCGCACGCGGAGGCCGCGGCGGTCAAGCGGCTCAACCGGCGCGCGGTGGTTTCGGCAATCAAGGATTGCAGCGCGCCATCATGGCGTTCTACCTGCAAGAAGGAATCGCGGCGATGGTTGATCCCGGCAACCGCGGCGATATGGGCACGGTCTTCGTGCAATCGGGCGGTCAACAAGCAAACGACGCGCCGCCGGTTCCCGCACAGATCGTCGTGGCGACCGAGCACTACAACCGCATGGTCCGCATTCTCGAGAAGGACATTCCTGTCTCGATGGAAGTTGATTATCAAGCGGAATTCTCGAATCCCGACGGCAACGACTTCGACATCACCGCCGAGATCCCGGGCGGCGACAAGAAGGATGAAGTCGTGATGGTCGGCGGACACTTCGATTCTTGGCACACCGGCACCGGCGCCACCGACAACGGCGCGGGCAGCGCGGTGGCCATGGAAGTGATGCGCATTCTGAAGCAGAGCGGCCTGAAGATGCGCCGCACGGTGCGCATCGGCCTCTGGACGGGTGAAGAAGAAGGCCTGCTCGGATCGTGCCACTACGTGAACGACGTGTTCGCCTCGCGCCCCGGCGCGTGCCAGCGCGGCGGCGGTGGTGGTGGTGGCGGCGGACGCGGCGGCGCCCAAGCGCCACCGACTCCACATCAACCCGCCTACGACAAATTCGCGGGCTACTTTAACATCGACAACGGCACCGGCAAGATTCGCGGTGTCTACTTGCAGGGCAACGAAGAAGTGCGCCCGATCTTCCAAGCGTGGCTCGCGCCGTTCAAGGACATGGGCGCGACGCAGCTTTCGATCCGCAACACCGGCGGCACCGACCACTTGTCGTTCGACGGCGTCGGTCTGCCGGGATTCCAGTTCATCCAGGATGAAATGGATTACGATACGCGCACGCACCACTCCAACATGGATACGTGGGATCGCGTGTCGCGCAACGACATGATGCAGATTGCAGTGATCGAAGCATCATTCGTGTATCACACGGCGATGCGCGAGCAGAAACTGCCGCGCAAGCCGCTGCCCACTCCGCGTCCGGAGTCGGCGGGTAACTAAAAGCACGTTCGTGGCGCGGGTTCGCTCCGGCGGACCCGCGCTTTTTCTTTCCATGGACCGCATTCTCTATCTGCACGGCTTCGCGTCGTCGCCGCAATCGTCGAAGGCGCGCTTTTTCGGCGAGAAACTCGCGGCCAACGGCGTCACGCTCGAAAAACCCGATCTTACGGAAGGCGACTTCGAGCACTCGACGCTTTCACAACAACTCGCATATCTGGAACAAACCGTCGGCGACGCGCCATGCGTGTTGATGGGATCGAGCATGGGCGGATACCTTGCGGCCCTGTACGCGGCACGCCACGCGCGCAGCGTGCGCAAAGTGGTTTTGATGGCCCCGGCGTTTGGATTGTCGGTACGCTGGACGCGATCGCTGGGATTTGAAGCGATGGGCGAATGGCAGCGACACGGCTATCGCGAGGTATTTCACTACGGCGAAAATCGCCCGGCACGGATTTCTTACAACTTGATCGAAGACGGATTGCAGTACGAGGAATTCCCCGACGTGCGTTGTCCCGCATTGGTACTTCACGGGCGCCGCGACGAGTCTGTGGACTATCACTTGAGCGAGCGCTTTGCCGAAGGTCGCGCGAACGTCGAGTTGATCCTTTACGACTCCGACCACCAACTGCTGGATATGCTGGAACCAATGTGGTCGGCTGTCGAAAAGTTCATCTGAACCACAAAGACACAAAGGACACAAAGAAGAGAAAGACAAAGAAAACGTCCAACACGATGGCAGGATAACGAACATACCGACCACTGGGACCGGTCATACTGTATGTCCTGCTTTTCTTTGTGTTCTTTGTGTCTTTGTGGTTCAAAACTCACGCCCAAATGTCACCGACCGTGAACCCGGACGGAAACGGATCCTCCGGATCGAGCACGTACTCCGCGAACCCCGTGATCCATCCTTGACCCGAGAGCTCCGGCACCACGGCCGGGTATTTTCCGACGCGCGTTTCTTCGATCAACCGTCCGGTGAACACCGTGCCCAAGATTCCTTCATGTACGAAATCCTGATGCAACGGCAAGCGCCCGCGCGCGTGCAGCGTGGCCATCTTCGCGCAAGTTCCCGTACCGCACGGCGAGCGGTCGAGCGCGCCGGTCCATGTCGCCGGGCGATCCCAATCGAACGCTCCGGTCGACACGACCACGGCATTTTTGCGATGAACGCCGGGGCGCGATGCCTCGCCTGAAATCTGCGCGATCGTCACACCTGAAATTCCCGGATTCTCGGGATGCTCGACGGCGATTTGCTCGCGCGTCGCCGCCTTAATCATCTCGGCGAGGCGCGCAATGTCGGCGGCTTCGTCGGGCGTTAAGCGAAGCCCCAGCGCCGCCGCGTCGGCGATCACGTAGAACATGCCGCCGTACGCCACGTCGACGGTGACGGCGCCAAGTGTCCGCACTTCTACACGCGCGTCCAAATGGGTCGCAAACGCGGGGACGTTGCGAAACGCCACGCGCGTCACTTTTCCGCCGCGAACGTGCGCCTCCACGGCAACGAGTCCCGCGGGCGTATCGAGTTTCAATCGCGTTACCGGCTCGACGGCCTTCACAATTCCGGTTTCTAGCAGCACCGTGACCACGCAGATTGTGTTCGTGCCCGACATCGGCGGATATTCCACTTGCTCCATGATCACGAAACCGGCGTCGGCCTCGGGATGCGTGGGTGGCAGCAGCACGTTGCAATTCGCCGCGGGATATCCGCGCGGTTCGCGCAACATGCGCAGGCGGATGTGGTCGAGATGGCGTTCGAGATAGTTTTTCTTCTCGAACATGGTGTTGCCCGGAACGTCGGGCACGCCCGAGACGATGACGCGTCCCGGTTCGCCGCACGCATGCGCGTCGACGGCCTGGAGGACGTTGCGGGAAAGTCTGGAAGGAATCGTCACGCAGTTAGCGCTGCCACTGCCCCATGCGGAATGCCACGCCGAAGCTGAAGCGCACGTCTTGATTGTATTCCATCGACTCGAGCGGCGGAGTCCAGGAATGTTGGAATCCAAAATTGCCCACGCGGAACTGCACGCCGGAATCGGTTTGATAGGAAAGTCCTGCGTTCGCCAGTACCGTGACTCCGTTGGCGTTCACCGTAGTCGTATACTCGCCCGGCTCGGGACGCGGCTGATGCGCGGCGATGGCCGCTTGCATCAACTGCGATTGCGCCTGCGCGTTGATGTGCTCGTGCGTGATCTTGGTTCCGCCGACCAAGACTTCGGCGTACGGAATCCAGCCGCGATTCTTTGACGCGAACCAGCGCGGACCAACCGTGTAATTCAGCACGTCACCGCTTGAGAATTGCGGGAACGGCATCAGCGTGCAACCGTCGAGCTCAATGACGATCGCCGTCGTATTGCTCATGCGAAACGACGCTTCTCCGCCGCCGCCCATGCAAGTTTGTCCGTAGCGTCCCGTGAAATGTTCGGCGATGGGCTTCACGAGCAACTCGAACGGCTGGCTCGGCCAGGACTTTGCGTTGAATTTCGGTCCCTTGATATCGTCTTGAATGCGGAAATCGCCATTGGGGTGATACGCCAACACGCCGGGGCGCGTATCGCGATCCCAAGGGACGTGAAAACGCATCAGGTTCGCATAGCTGCGCATGGGATTCAGCATGCTGCGCGCGAAAATCCGGATCCAAGCATTCTCGTAGCGGTCTTCGACTTTCTTGATGAAGTAGCGATCCACCGCGTCTTCGCTGACCATCCAGCCGAAGCCCATCGCTTCGCTTCCAATGGGATCAACGAGGCCCGGCGAGGAATGCAGGTCGACGTTGCCGAGCCCCGCTTCGCCGTACGGACTCAGCGACCACATCGCGTTGTAACCGGTGGAAAATGCCAGCGACCGAAACGCACTTTGCCAATAACGCTGCGATGATCCGAATTCCACGGTGCGATATTGCGGATCGTTTTGGCGGAAGACAAATCCCGCGAACGCGCCTTCCATGGGATGCGCAATGTAGCTGGTGACGAATCCATCGTGATCGTCCCAGCCGTGGAGATTCTTGATGTCGCAAAGATAGTTATTCCAGAAAGGGCCTGAAATGGCGTCGCGCGAGCCTTGCTCGTTCGTGAATCGCTCCGCGTTCGCGATGGTGAACGCGAGAAAACTCTGCGACACCGCGGAACGCCATTGAACGGTCGCCTCGCTTGACGGCGCGGCGTTCACCGGATTGGTGGGATGCGCGGCGGGCGGAGACGTGCCCCCGGCCGGAACGCCGACGGGCACATCCGGCAGATCGGCACTTGGAGAAGGCATTGAAGCAGGCGTGGGAGGGGGAAGTTCACTCTGCTGTGCCGCCGCGAACGAAACACAAATCCAAACAACTGCTATCCCTAACAAACGTTGTGACATTCGGGTCACCTTAACGTTGGTTTAATTCGTAACTCTCGCGTAAGACGCAGTGAGTAGCATTTCAGTTGCAGGTTTTCCGCAGATTTTTCCGCGGTCTTCCGGAGGTGGTTTTACACTTCGTCGCCGGCCTCGGGCTTCGGCAGGATGTCGTGATCGCCGGCGACCCAAACGTAGAGGGTCGGCAGCAAGAAGATGCTCATCACGAGCGCGGCCATCAGTCCGCCGACAATCACGATCGCGAAGGGACGCTGCGAATCGGAACCGATGCCGTGCGACATGGCGGCGGGAAGCAGGCCGAGCGTCGCTACGAGCATCGTCATCATGATGGGACGCAAGCGCAGCACCGCGCCTTCGATCGCGGAATCTTCCACCGAATCGCCGCGCGCGCGAAGCTGATTGATGTACTCGAGCAGAATCACGCCCACCTGCACCGACACTCCGAACAACGCGAGGAAACCGACGCCCGACGACACACTGAAGTTGGTGCCCGTCAAGAACAGCGCCACCACGCCGCCCACCGGCGCGATCAAAATGTTCACGAGAATCAATCCCGCCCACTTGAACGACTTGAACATCGTGTAGAGAATGATGGCGATGAGCAGAACCGTCAGCGGAACGATCATGAACAAACGAGCTTGCGCGCGTTGCTGGCTGGCGTACTCGCCTTCCCAAGCGATGTGGTAGCCTTCCGGCAACTGCACGCCTTTCGCGACTTTGGCGATCGCTTCTTCCACCGCGCCGCCCAAGTCGCGGCCGCGCACGCTGAACTTCACGGCGACATAGCGGGAATTTCCCTCACGATAAATCTCCGACGCGCCATCTTGCGCTTGCACTTTACACAATTGCGCGAGCGACACGCGTTCACCCGAGGGCGCCAGCAGGCGGATGTTCTCCAGCGCTTCGCGCCGATCGCGAAAATCGGGAAGATAGCGCATCACCAAGTCGTAGCGTGCTTCGCCTTGCAACACTTGCGTCAACGCGTTGCCGCCAACGGCTTGAATCGCGTCCTGCACGTCGGCGGCGTTGATCTGGTAGCGTGCCGCGGCTTGACGATCGACTTGAAAATTCAGATTCGGTTGGCCGAGCACGCGAAAAACGCCGAGATCTTCGATGCCCGAGATCTTGCGCATCACGCCGGTGACGGCGTCGGCTTTGTCTTCAAGCACGCGCAACTCCGTGCCATAAATTTTCACCGCCAACTCACCCTTCACGCCGCTGACCGCTTCTTCCATGTTGTCGGCGATTGGTTGCGAGAATCCCCACACCACGCCGGGCAGTTTCGACACTTCGCGGGACATCGCTTGGATCAGTTCTTCCTTATCTTGATGGAAAATCGGCCGCCATTGCTCTTTCGGTTTGAGGTCGACGAAATGCTCGGTGTTGAAGAAACCAGTGGTGTCGGTGCCGTCGTCGGGCCGGCCGACTTGGCTGGTGGTTTGCGTGACCTCGGGAAACGAAGCGAGAATAATGCGCGCTTGATTCGCCAGGCGCGTGCCCTCCGTCGGTCCGGTACTAGGTGCAAGCGTCCCGCGCACCCACAACGCGCCTTCGTCGAGATGCGGCAGAAACTCCGAGCCGATCACGAAGAGCGTCAGATACATCGCCACGCCCACCCCGCAGGCGCTGAAGAAAATCGGCGCCCAGCGATGCTCGATCGCCCATTTCACCGCATGGCGATACTGCGCCGTGAGCCATTCCATCACCGGGTTGTGCCATTCCTTGGTGCCGCGCGGGAAAAACAAACTCGCCAGCACCGGCGCGATCAGCATCGAGAATACCAGCGCGCCGAGCAGCGCGAACGCCACGGTCCAAGCCATTGGCTTGAATAAACGTCCTTCCACGCGTTCCAGCGTAAAGATCGGCAGATACGCGGTGATGATGATGCCGATGGCGTAAAACACGGGACGCTGCACTTCGTGCGCGGCTTGGAAGATGCGCGTCATCACGGGACGACGGTCGTCGCCACGCGCGTTTTGATGGCGGATGATGTTTTCCACCATCACCACCGCGCCGTCCACGACCATGCCGAAATCGAGCGCGCCCAGCGACAGCAAGTTCGCCGGAATTCCCTTGAGCTTCAAACAAGTCGCCGCGAAGAGCAGCGAAAACGGAATGGTCAGCGACACGATGATCGCGCCGCGGACGTTTCCGAGGAAAAGCAACAGGATCACAACGACCAGCGCCATTCCTACGCCGAGATTCTCGAGGACCGTGTGCGTGGTGAGATGCACGAGATCCGAGCGATCGAGGAACGGCACAACTTTCACGCCCGGCGGCAGAATGCCGGGATGCGTCGCGTCGCCGTTCAGTTCCTCCACTTTCGCGTGCACGCCTTGCAGCGCTTCGTCCGGATCCGCGCCCTTGCGCAGCAGCACAATTCCGCTCACCACATCGGGATTGTCGATGATGCGGCCGTCGGACTTGTGCGTCGCGCGTCCGAATTGTCCCAAGCGAACCTTTGGCCCCTGCTCGACAACTGCGATGTCGCGCATACGCAAGGGTGTCCCGTTTTTCGTGGTGATCACGGTGTCGGCGATGTCGCGCACGCGATCCACGAGTCCCACTTCGCGAACGTTCACCTGCTGCAAGCCCGTTTCGATGAAGCTGCCGCCGGCGTTGGCGTTGTTGTTGGTCAACTGCTGCTCGACCTGCGCGATCGAGAGACCGTGCGCGACGAGCGCGTTGGGATCGAGGCGCACTTGATACTCGCGCGTGGGTCCGCCGAAGCTCGCCACGTCCACGATGTCGGGCACTTGCTTGAAACTTTTCTCGACGGTCCAATCTTCCAGCGACTTCAACTCCATCACGTCGTACTTGGGATTCGTCGATTTCAAGGTGAAGAAATACACCTGCCCGACAGGACTCCAGTCGGTGCCGATTTGCGGCGTCAGTCCCTGCGGCAGCGTCACTTGCTGCAAACGCTCCAAGACTTTTTCGCGATTCCAGTCGTTTTCCGACTCGTCGTCGAAGACCATCATCAAGCTCGACAGTCCCGCCAGCGACACCGAGCGCAGATGCACCATGTGCGGAATGCCGTTCATGCCGATTTCCAGCGGAATCGTGACCTGCTGTTCGACTTCCTCGGCGGCGCGCCCCGGCCACTGCGTGATCACCTGGACGTAGTTGTTGGCGACGTCCGGATACGCTTCGACCGGAAGCTGATGGAAGGACAATCCGCCCCAGGCGAACAAGAGGATCGCGCCCGAGAGAATCAGGAAGCGATTGTTGAGCGCGTAATCGACGAGCCGGTTAATCATTGTGGAATTACTGCTCGACGGTGTTCTGCAACACGAGCGCGTTCGCCACCACTTGCATGCCCGGCTTCAGATCGCCCTTCAGGACTTCCTGCATGCCTTCGGGCAGCGTATTGCCCGATACCACTTCCAAACGGCGGAAGCGACCCTCGCCGATCGGCGTGTAGACCCAATCGCGATCGTGCAGATGCAGGATGGCGGTCGCCGGCACTACCGCGCGTTTTTCTTTCGAGGCTCCGTGAAACGTCGCGGTCACGAACATGCCAAGCTTCATCAGCAATCCGGGATTCTCCACTTCCAGGCGGACTTTTCCGGTGCGCAGGTTGGGATCGAGAATCGGCCCGATGTTGGCGATGCGCGCCTTCCAAACTTTTCCGGGATACGCATTCAACTTCACGTCGGCGAATTCGCCCACCACAACTTGCGACAAATTATTTTCGTAAACGTCGCAGAGAATCCACACGTGCGAGAGATCGGAGATGGTCAGCGGGTTGACGGGATTCGCGAGTCCCTGCACGCCGGAGGAATTGGTGATTTGCTGATCGGTGATCACTCCGGAAACCGGCGCGACCACGCTGACGATGCCGGTGGGATGATTGACGTCGGAGTCCAACAACTTGAGATGCTCGGTGGCGGTGTCCAAATCGACCTTCGCGTTTTGCTCGGCGTTCTGCGCCACTTCCAACTGACTCTTGGCGATCGCGCCGTGATCGTAGAGCGTTTGCGCGCGGTCGAGTTGCACCTTCGCGAGTTGTTCGTTGACCACGGCCTTGCGGTAGTCGGAGAATGCGGAGGCAATATCGCTGGAACGCACTTTGAAGAGAAGCTGGCCCTTCTTCACTTCGTCGCCGAGACGCGCGTCGATTTCCACGACGCGTCCCGAGGCCAGCGACACCACGGGAACCTGACGCGAAACGTCGGGACTCACCGTGCCCGTGACGTTCAAATCCGGCGACGCTTCGCGTTCGGTGGCGGTCGCCAGCGGAAAGCGTTCCGCGTGGTCTACTTTGAAGTTGCTGGCGTCGTCGTCTTGCTGAACTTCGGCCTTGGGAGGGGCTTCGTCGCCGGCGGCTTGCGCTTGCGAGCCTTTCCCGCAGCTTGAGCACAAAACGGTCGCGAGTACAAGGCACACTGCGCCCCAGAACAACGCTGGGTTTTTCATACTTGAATGTAATCAAGTCTAGAATCAGCACCCGAATCAAGGCTACTGATCTTGTTACTGTCGGCGGTTGCAATGGTTGATCGTTCGATTAGCCGCCGGATGCGCCTCGCGCGCGGAATCGCCGCAGCGTTAGCAAAACCACAGAATCTAAAGCGAAAAACTGGTTGAACAAAAGTATGTTAAGAAGTGTTCGAGACGGTTCGTAATGAATCCGCGCTGAGTGTACACTTGATACGCCATGAATCAATTGGCTAATCGATGGATAGCATGGATATCGATCGGTCAAGTGCGCGGCTGTCGCGCATTCGCATTCCTGTTTTTGGCGCTGAGCTTGCTCCTGTTGGCGGCGTGCAATGGCGCGCCACAAAGCGAAGCCGCTCCCGCCGCGACCGTCAAGGAAGAGCCGCCCGCCGATCCTGACGTTTTCACAATCGAGAAGCCTGAGCAATTCCCCACCGTCGAAGCCGATGAGCAGAAATTTCACGAAGACGTCACGGCGAACGGCGTCGTCGCGGCCGACGTGTCGCGTACGGTGCCCGTTCTGGCGCTTTCCGGCGGCCGTGCCGTGGAAATCGGAGCGCGACTAGGCGACGAAGTCAAGAAAGGCCAGCTTCTCCTCAAGATTCACTCGACCGACTTGGCCACGGCATTTTCCGATTACCAGAAAGCCGTGGCCGACGAGGCGCTGGCGCGGCGGGCGCGCGATCGCGCTAAGGAATTGCTCGATCACGGCGCGCTGCCGGCCAAGGATCTGGAGACCGCCGAGGATGCCGAGCAAAAGGCGCAGGTGGATTTGCGAACCACCGCCGAGCGCATCCGCATTTTGGGCGGCGAGCCGGACAATCCGTCATCGATTTTCGAAGTGCGCGCCCCGGCTTCGGGCGTGATCGTGGAGCAGAACATTCAAACGGCGGGCGGCGTGCGGTCGCTGGACAACTCACCAAACCTTTTCACCATCGCCGATCTCTCCTCGGTGTGGATTCTCTGCGATGTCTACGAGAATCTGCTGGGCGGGGTGCGCCTGGGAGATACCGCGGAAGTCACATTGAATGCATTTCCCGACAAAGTGCTCAAGGCGCGCATCAGCAACATATCGAGCGTGCTCGATCCCGCCACGCGCACCGCGAAAGTCCGCTTGGAACTGGCGAATCCCGAGAAAATCCTGCGGCCCGGAATGTTCGCGGTGGCGCATTTTACGTCGCAAACGTCGCGGATGCGGGTGGTGATTCCGGCCACGGCGGTCTTGCGGCTGCACGACAAAGATTGGGTCTTCATGCCGCTCGACGGCAAGCGATTCCGCCGCACCGAAATTCGCGGCGGCGAAACCAGGCAAGACGGCATGGAGTTTGTGTTTTCCGGTTTGAAAAAGGGCGATCACGTGGTCAAGAACGCCCTGCAGTTTGCAACCGCAATCGAGAAGTAGGCTCGGCAAGACCCAGCAGTCTCAGCTAGCTCAAGTACGTTCCGTAAGTTCAGTCCGGACCGATTCGCATGATTCGCTGGATACTTGATTTTTCCCTGCGCGAACGTCTGCTTGTGATCGCCCTCGGCGCGGTGATCCTGGTGTGGGGAATCATTTCGTTCATCAAGCTTCCGGTGGAAGCGTACCCCGACGTCGCCAACAACTGGGTGCAGGTGATCACGCAATGGCCCGGCCGCGCCGCCGAAGAAGTCGAGCAGCAAATCACCGTTCCGATCGAATCGCAGATGAGCGGCCTGCGCGACATGACGCACTTGCGCAGCGTCTCGACGTTCGGGCTCTCGATCGTCACTGTGATCTTCGACGATTCCGCCGACGGCCAGCACAGCCGGCAGGAAGCGCTCGAAAAACTCGGACTCGTCACGCTGCCCTCCGGCGTGAGTCCGCAACTTGGACCGGACTACAGTCCCGTGGGGCAAATCTATTGGTACACGCTTCAGAGCAGCAATCCTCGCTACGACTTGATGGAATTGAAGAGCCTGGAGGATTGGTACGTCGAGAAGCAGCTCAAGAGCGTTCCCAACGTAGTCGACGTTTCCAGTTTCGGCGGGACCACGCGCGAGTATCAAGTGCAAGTCGATCCGAACAAGCTGGTGTCGTATGGAATCGGCATCGGTCAAGTGGAACAAGCACTGGCCGCGAACAACATCAACGCCGGCGGAAGTTTTCTCGAGCACGGCCAGCAGCAATTCAATATTCGCGCCGTGGGATTGATGCAGGACACCGAAGATATCGGCGCGACCTTCGTGAAATCGCAGAACGGAACGCCGGTGCGCGTGCGCGACGTGGCCACGGTGGTCCAAGGACCGAAGATTCGTCTCGGACAAATCGGCCGCGCCATCCACACGCGCGACGGACACGTCATGGATGAGCCGGACGCCGTCGAGGGAATCGTGCTGATGCGCAAGGGCGCGGAGTTTGATTCCACGCTCGAGGCGATTCACTTGAAGGTCGACGAACTAAACGGCGACGAACATCATCACGGGACGCTACCGCCGGGAGTCAAGATCGTTCCCTTCCTCGATCGCTCCGACCTGGTGCATCTCACCACGCAAACCGTGATGCACAACCTGATCGAAGGCATGCTGCTGGTGGTCACGATTCTGTTTCTGTTCCTCGGCAACTTGCGCAGCGCGCTCATCGTGGCGCTGACGATTCCGTTTTCTCTGCTCTTCGCGGCCATTTGCCTTGATCTGCGCGGCATTCCGGCGAATCTGCTTTCCCTGGGCGCGCTCGACTTCGGCATGGTGGTCGACGGCTCCGTGGTGATGATCGAAAACATCCTGCGCCACTTGAACTCGAAGGGCGAGCGCCGTTACGACGTCCGCGAAGTGATCGCGCACGCCGCGCACGAAGTGCAGCGTCCCGTTTTCTACGCGCGCGGCATTATCATCATCGCCTACGTTCCGATCTTCACGCTGCAACGCGTGGAAGGAAAACTCTTCCGCCCGATGGCCTGGACCGTGGCGTTCGCGCTTTTCGGCGCGTTGATTTTTTCCATCACGTTGGCGCCGGTGCTGGCCAGCTACATTTTCCGGCAAGGCGCGAAGGAATGGCACAATCCCGTGCTGGTGTGGGTCACCAAGCAATACCAGCACTTGTTGCATCGCTGTGTGCGACAGCGCTATCTCGTCACCGGCGTGGCCGCCGCGCTGCTGATCGCCACGATCATGCTGGCCGCGAGCGGCGCGGTGGGATCGGAGTTTCTTCCGCACCTCGACGAAGGCGCGATTTGGGTGCGCGGCACGCTCGCCGCGAGCACGGGACCCACCGAGGGCGAACGCGTGATGCGCGAAGCGCGCGCGATTCTGGTGCGTTATCCGGAAGTAAAGCAAGTGGTGTCGCAAGTCGGGCGCCCCGATGACGGCACCGATTATCCGGGGTTCTTTAACAACGAACATTTCGTCGATTTGCGCCCGCACAACGAATGGCGCGCACAATTCCATCGCAGCAAAGACGAGTTGATCGCCTCCATGACGACCGATCTCGAAAAAATCCCCGGCGTCAATTGGGGATTCTCGCAACCGATTGCCGACAACATGGAAGAAGCCGTCAGCGGCGTGCGCGGGCAGTTGGCGATCAAGCTGTACGGCACGGATTTAAAGACACTTGAGGAAATCGGCGATCACATCGTCACGATCATGGGGAAAATCCCGGGCGTGGAAGATCTCGGAATCTTTCACGTGATCGGACAACCGAACGTCAACATCACGATCGATCGCGCGCGCGCCGACCGCTTCGGAATCAACGTGGCCGACGTACAAGACGCCGTGGAAACCGCCGTGGGCGGTAAGGCCGTCAGCCAAATCCTGAAGGAAGACCGCCGCTACGATCTCGTGGTGCGCTATCTGCCGCAATATCGATGGAGCATCGAGGCGATTGGCGCGATCCGCATTCTGTCGCCTTCCGGCGAGAGAGTCGCCCTGAGTCAACTCTGCAACATCACCGTGGACGACGGCGCATCGGTGATTTATCGCGAGACGAATTCGCGCTATGTCGCCATCAAGTACAGCGTGCGCGGCCGCGACCTCGGCAGCACGGTGCAAGCCGCGATGGCGTCGGTGGACAAAGAGATCAAGCTGCCGCCGGGATATCACCTCGACTGGGCCGGCGAGTACGAGAGCCAAAAGCGCGCCCAGCGGCGCCTGTCGATCATCGTGCCGCTGACCATTCTGGTGATTTTTTTCGTGCTGTACTCGGATTTTGATTCCTTCAAGTGGTCGTGGCTGGTGATGCTAAGCGTGGCGATGGCGCCGGTCGGCGGCATCGCAGCTTTGTGGCTCACCAAGACGGCGCTCAGTGTGTCCTCGGGCGTCGGATTCCTGGCCCTGTTCGGCGTGTCGGTGGAAATTGGACTCATCATGGTGGAATACATTAATCAGTTGCGCGCGTCCGGCTACAGCATCGAAGAAGCGGCTGTGCTCGGCGCGGTGCGGCGCTTGCGTCCGATCATGATGACGATGCTTGTGGCGACACTGGGCCTTGTACCCGCGGAGTTGTCGCACGACATCGGCTCGGACTCGCAGCGTCCGTTCGCGATCGTGATTGTCGGGGGACTGGTCGGCGTCTTCGTGATCTGCGCGGTACTGCTGCCGACGCTGTACGTGTGGTTCGCGCGCGACACCGACAAGTTGGGCGAGCCGGCCGTGGAGGATTAGCTTCAACGTGCGGCGGCTTGCCGCCTACTGTAAAATCTCGCGGCCCACGGCCATGTTCATCTGCGCCGCGGCGGTCAAATACGTTCCAATCAAATTGATGTACGCCAGGCGCACGTCGCGATAATCCTTTTCGGCATCGAGGTAATCGAGCAGCGATGCGCCGCCGTGCTGATAGGAAAACTCCAGGCGATCGCGCACGTCGCGCGCCAGATCCAGGTATTTCGTCTTGTAGGCGTGCAGTAAATTCACGTTTTGCAGCAGGACCACGTACGAGGAATCCACGTCGCTGTAGACTTGTGCTTCGGTGGCGTCCCTCAAACGTTGGTGAAGCTCGATGTCGATGCGCGTGCGTTCCTTCTCGCCTTGGTTTTTGTCGAAAATGCGCAGCGGGATCGACACGTTGACACCGAAGTACGCCGGGATCGGCGGATTGCGCGCGACGTCCACGCCGAACGTGGGATCGGTGGATCCGTTGGCGATCGCCAGTTTGTGGTTGACGTCGGCCAACTCGACATTTTGCACGGCTTCCTTCAAATCGGGGCGCGACTCCAACGCCGCTTGGCGAAAACTGTCCTGCGGGTCAAGGTGCTCGGTGAATTCGTAGGGGCCGGCGATGTCGAAGCGATCCAGCGGCGTGCGATCGTTCAGCAATTGCAAGAGTTGAATCTTGTTGGTGCGCAGGTCGACCACCGCGGTTTCGTAGTCGGACTCGAATTGCACGCGCTGCAACTCCAGGCGATTCAAATCCACTTGCGCCATGTCGCCCGCCTGCAAACGCAAGCGGTTGACGGCCAGTTCCTTGTCCCAGTATTCGAGATTCTCTTTGGCATTCTGGAGCACCGCCTTCGCTTGTAAGGTCTGCACGAAAGCGTTGCGCAGCGTGAACAGCAAGCTGCGCGCTTGATCCGTGTACATCGACTCCGCAATCTCAGTGGATTTTTTCGCACTTTCCAGGCGCAACTCGCGCTTGTGGCGGCGTTCGTGCAAATAACTGAACGAAGCGGACGGAAACGCCGACGCGAACGGCCGATACGGATTAGTGGAGAATGGATCGATCTGATCGATGCTGAAAATGGCGTTCGGATTCGGCCGCAAGTACGCGGTAATCTCGTTGGCCTTGGCTTCGTCCACGTTGGAGCGCGCCGCCTTCAGCGTGGGATTGGCGCCGGAAAACTTGTCCTTAATCTGCTGCCAAGTGAACGCCGTCGGGGACGGGGCGGGAGTTTGCGCGCCGGCGGAAACCGCGACGAAAACAACAGCCCAGACGGAGCGCTCAAGAAGAGTTGCGGGTCTCATAGGCGTCGCATAGTGCGTTCTGGTTCAGAATCGCACCTGAAGGACAATCGCGAAGAGATCTTTTGTTGCCAGCGCGACCACTAAAGAACAATCGTATAACCAATCTAGCGATTCACCAAGCCCGCAAGAGGCGGTGTTTACAAAAGGTCACGGAACTGTTCCAGCGCCACGCGGACCAGTTGGCTGCGGCTGCGCACGCCGGTCTTAGCGAACAATTGTTGAAGCACGTTCTTCACGGCGCTCTCGGAAATCTCCATACGCGCGGCGATTTCCTTGTTCGCCAAGCCTTGCACTACGAAGCGCAGTACTTCCACCTCGCGCGAGCCGAGCGACACGCGGCCACTGCCGTTCGAGTCCTCCGGCACGCCTGGCACGGGCGTTGTCGATGCCGGCTCGTCTGTGACTTCGCCGATGATCGCCGCCAGTTTCGGGGTGGCCGCTTCCTTGAAAGTGGAAAACCACACGTCGGCCATGAACGACTCTCCGCTGGCTCGATGGCCACGGCAACGCATCGAGGTACGGAATTGCGGACCTTCCTCGTGCCGCAAGGCGTGATGCAGTTCCGGCAGGAACGCCGCCACAGGATGACCCACCAGCGTGCCTTCGCGCGGCCCGAAAAGCTCGGTCGCCGCGGCATTGGCGAGTTCGATGAACCCGCGATCGTCGATCGTGAGGATCGCGGCGGGGCTCGTCTCCACGAGAATCCGCAAACGCTCTTGCGCTTCCATGGTGAGCCGGCGATTCCGCACAATCTCGGAGACGAAGAGACCGCACCCGCCCAGCGCCAGCGTTTCGAAGGTCAGGCGAAACGATTCGCCTGTGGGATCAAGATAACTGAACCGATCGCTCAGCACCGCGCACGCAATGCCCACCAAGACCACTGCCCATCGCGGCAAAAACGCCGCCGCCAGCATGATGGGAAACAGATACAGAAAGCCAAGGGAAATGTACGCTTTGGTCGCGTAGTCGACGATCGCGATGATCAAAATCGCGACGGCGCTCAACGACAGCAGCGCTGTACGGTTGCGTTTATCCCAAATCTGTTCGAATCGCCACATGAAGATTCAGTTCGAAGAGGTCAGGCTGATTCCAGAATCAAATTCCCGTACTGTATTGTATCGCCGGTACGGATCAATCCGACGGCCGAGGGTACGCGGCGCTTAAGCTCCACGTGCGGCTCTTCGATCACTTCAATGCCTTTGAACGCTCGCGCGCGCTCCTGGCGAACCAGCTCGTTGTTGACTTGCGCGAACTCGCGCGCCTGATAGATCCGCCCGACGATGAAGTTGGCGCGAATCGCGGCGAGCACTTGGAGCACCGTGGGTATATCGTCAACCAGCGAGATGTCCACGGTTTCGATTTGCGGCCAAAAGGGAAATCCGCGATCGGCGATCACCAGCGTGTTCGTGTGACGAATCCGGCACAGCAACGATTGAACAGCGGGATTCAATATTCCGGTCTTCAACATGGATTGTTCCAACCGTAAATCGTGATGGTAACATGCAATCATCATGAAAGCGTTCGTAATTCGTTCACCGGGCGTTCATGCGATGGAAGACATCGCGGAGCCTAACCCGGGACCGGGCGAAGTGCTGCTCCGCGTGCGCATGATCGGTTTCTGCGGCACCGATTTGAGCAGTTTCAAGGGATCGAACGCCATGGTTTCCTATCCGCGCGTGCCGGGACACGAGATCGCGGCGACCGTGGAAGATCCGCGGGGCGTGCCGGAGTTTTTCGCAGGACAAGACGTGACGTTGATGCCATACGCGAACTGCGGGGAGTGTGCCGCGTGTGCCGCCGGACGCCCCAACGCGTGCCGCGACAATCGCACGATGGGCGTGCAGCGCGAAGGCGCCCTGACCGAGCGGATCGCCGTACCCGCCGCCAAGATTTTCGCGTCGCCCGCGCTTTCGATTCGCGAGCTTTGCCTCGTGGAACCGTTCAGTATCGGCGCACATGCGTGTTCGCGCGGCGCCGTGACATCCGCCGATGCGGTGGCGGTCTTCGGATGCGGCGGCGTGGGCTTGGGTGTGGTGGCGATGGCGGCATTTCGCGGGGCAGAAGTGATCGCGGTGGATGTGGATGACGAAAAGTTAGCGCTGGCGCGCCGCTGCGGCGCGTCGCATGCGGTGAATTCCGCTAAGGAATCGCTGCACGAGCGCTTACGAGAAATTACGGGCGGACACGGACCCAACGTGATCGTGGAAGCGATCGGATTGCCGGAGACGTTTCGCGCGGCCGTCGAGGAAGCGGCGCCGGCGGGCCGCGTAGTGTATCTGGGATTCGCGCGCGATCCGGTGACGTATGACACGCGCCAATTTGTGCTGAAGGAGCTCGATGTGCGAGGATCGCGCAACGCCCTGCCGGCGGATTTCGCGGAGACGATCCGGATGCTCGAGTCGCGGAAATATCCACTGGAGTCGGCGGTGGGATTGACGGTGCCGATCGAGGAGGCGGGCGAAGCGCTCGCGGCATGGAGCGCGAATCCCTCGAGGTTTCGCAAGATTCACGTGCAGGTTTAGAGCCCGTCCGAGTTGAAGGTGGGCGGGCATTGCACTTATGTCTGAAAGCTTGGTGAAAAAATCGCGGGACAGGCAAGGATGCCTGTCCTATTGATGGGACTTCTTTTCGCTCTCGCAGCGTCACTCGCCGCCGCGTTCACCGACGTGCTGCGCAAACGCGCGTTCACCGGCCGCGAGTTGGCCGCCGCCGCGTTTTGGACTCGCGCGGCGGCGGCGCTGACGCTGGCGGCGATGCTGATTTATCGCTTTTCCACGGGACGCATCACCCATCTCCGCGCGGGCGGCGCGTTATTCAGTCCGTCGCCGTTTCATCTCGATCCGCTGGGAACGTTCGCGTTCTACTGGGCGATCAACGCCGCGATTCTTACATGCGGGCTGTTCCTCTACTTCCGCGCGCTGCGTGATGAGCCGCTTTCTGAATGCGTCCCTATGCTCGCGTTCACGCTGGTCTTTGCGATTCTCGTCGCCGGATTCTTCGCACGCCTGGGAATCGGGCGCTGGAACTGGCTGGGAGCCGGGGCGATCGTGGTGGGCGCGTTTCTGCTGCCGCGAAGGAGTTGGAAAATGCTGGCGGCGGCGCTGCTGCTGGGCGTCAGCAATCTGCTTGATCGCCAGTTGATCTCAATGTCGGACGGTTACGTCACAGGCTTCGCGATGGCGGTCGCAACATGTTGGAGTTTTTTCCTGGCCGCGATCGTGCGCCGCGAAAATCTGGAGACCGCGCTCAAAGACAACAAGGAGTCTCTAGCTCTGGCGGGCGCGGGCGAAGGGTTAGCGTTGATTCTGTTGTTGAGCTCTTACGCGATGATCGCACCGCGGCTCGCCGGGGGAATTGAACGCGCGGGAATCGGACTGGCTCCGATGCTCGGCTGGGTGTTTTTCCAAGAGCCGGGCGCGAAGGCGAAATCGATCGGCGCGGGAATAATGGCTGTGGGACTGTTGATCCTGTCGCTGCCGCTGCGATAGAAAGGGACGGGCAAGGATACCGTCCTACTTCTGAAGGGCGATTTGGATGCGGATGTTTTCGAGCAAGCGTTGCGCGCGAGCGTACTGCGCGTCACGCGGTGAAATGCTCGCCAGAACCTTCCGCGCGTCTTCGAGTCTTCCCTGGGCAACATAGGCTTGCGCCAGCGAGTACTCGACGTGCGCTTCGGGATCGAGTTTCAGCGCCGCAAGAAACGCCGTGATCGCCTCGGGCCCATTTCCGCTCAACAAATAGAACTCACCGGCGGCCGCTTGATTCGCGGCGTCGTCGCTGTTCAACGCAGCGCGGGCGCGATAAATCTGCTGCGCGCGTTCAAAACTCGCTTCGTCTTCTCCATTGAGCCGCTTCACGCCGAGATTCACCAACGCTACGGCGCTGGTGACGCGCACAATGTTCACCGGATCGTTCAGCATCGGCGTGAGCTTCGACACCAGCATCGATCGATACGACGGGAGACTCGGCACGGAGAGTGCGGCCATCGCGCGTACCAACGGATCGTCATCCTCAAGCGCCTTGTACAGCGCGTCAAACGCGACCGCGTGGCCGGGAAACCGCCCGAGATACGCGGCGGCATTCGCGCGCGGCAGTGGGCCTTCGGAGGGATCGAGAAGAATCGCGGCGAGGTCTCCGATGGCCGCGGTGTCTTTACGATTTCCGCCGGCGAACGCGTCGGCGCGGCGAATCAGTTTGGCGCGACTTCTGGACGACGGACCATACCACGCGGTGATCTTGGCGGCGGCCCATTCCGGCGTGCGGTCCTTGTGGCACATGTTGCAGGCGTTGGGAATTTGATGATGGATCGTGTTCTCGGGCACCGGCACGGTCATCGAATGATCGCGAATCTCCGCCTTGATACTCAAGACGGTGCGCGGCATGTGGCAATCGACACAGGAACTGCCCGCGCTTTTCAAGGCATGATGCGTGTGCTTCTCGATCGCTTCACCGATGGCCGCGTGGCACTGCGTGCAGATGGCACTGGAATCGGCGGCCAGTTGCGGGTTCTTGTCGATGTTGGTGTTGTGCGGGATCGCGTGGCAGGAGATGCAGGTCGCCTGGCCCTTCATGTAGCACTGGCTTTGCCACAATCCGAAAGCATCGTTCGAGAAACGGCGCGTGCGGCCGTCATCCCAATACGCGGGATCTTCCTGAGACCCGAGTCCCGGCTGCAACACCGGGAGAAAATGATCGTAGTAGTTGTCGCCGGCCTGGAAACCATCCACGTAGATGTCGCGAAACGAGTGACACTGCGCGCAGATCATCGTGTTGCGCTCAGGCGTAAGGCGCGATTGCATCACGATGTCGTCGGGCGCTTTCCGATCGGGTGCGCCGGTTGAGTATTTCGCGATGTGCTTCGCGCCCGGCCCATGGCAGCGCTCACAATTGATGCCGAAGTCGATCCACTTGGTGTTGTAGCGATCGGCGGCCGGAACGAAATTCTTCTGTTCCTGACTGACGTGGCAGGAATAGCAGCTCTTGTTCCACAATTGCAACTGCACACCGGGCACTTCCTCGGGATCGTCGATGTCGGAGTTGTGAAACCACTGCTTGCGGCGAATGTCCCAGCTCGGCGGCAGCACGATAATGCGGCCATCGGAAAGCCTGGTGAGGTAGTGCTGAATCCTCCGGTTGCCCAGCGTGTAATCGACGTGATGGGCGGTGAGCTTTCCCGAAAGAACCGTCTCGCTGATGTAGAAACCGCCGGCACGGTGCTCCAACACGTACGGCTTGCCTTGCAGCACGATCCGGCCGCGCGCGAAATCGCCTTGCACCGCTTGCACCGTCGCCGGCTGGACCATCTTGCTGTGCCGCGACTCGGTCCACTGATGATGAACCGCGGCGTGGCACTTCTGGCACGCGGATGCGCCGGCGTGCTCAGCGTCGAAGGCAGCGAGCGGCATCGTTGCCAAGAACAGCGCTGCAATGAGCCGGAGATTCATGCGCATGAAGTGCTCCAAGAGAGCATAGCCCAAAAATGAAAATCCCTCCGCGAACCGGGCTGCCGGCTCGCGGAGGGAAATGGTACCGAACCGCCTACGCTTAGAAGTGCAGGCGCAGAGCGAACTCCATATTGCGCGGAGTGTTCGCCTGGGTGGTGATGCGACCGAAGGTCGTGGGGCCCGTGAGACCCGCGGACGGACCGCTCGGCTGCATGTGGTTCAACACGTTGGTAACCTGCAAGATGAACGTGGCGCCCAAGCGATTCTCCTTCAGGATCGCGAAATCCTTCGAGAGCGTTGCGTCCACGTTCCAGATCGGCTCGGTGCGGATGCTGCCGACGTAACCGCCGCAGTTGGTATCCACGCCCAACACGCAGGGACGGAACTGGCTATAGATCTGGCCAGGATTCGTCCACATACCCGTACCGGCCGGGTTGTTGCTGCCGATGGTGGTGTTCGACGCCGTGGTGCCGGAGAGGCACGTGGTGCAGGTGGAGGTCAGCGTAACGTTCGACTGACGGGAGTTGCCGCCCGTGTAGGGTTGCAACGATACCGCGTTGCCGTCCGCCGTCGACGAGATGGAGGACGTCGGTCCCGCCGTCTCGCCGAACGTGTTGCTGAAGTTGCCGTTGCCGGTGGAGCTGCCCACCGAGCTGGGATTGCCCGACTGCGCCTGGAACAACGGGGAGAAGGTCCATCCGCTCATCAGGTAGCCGAGAGCGTCATGACGGCCCTTGAACAACGAGGGCTGATAGTAACCGATCAAGTTGAAGATGATCGGAATATCGTACGCCTGCGGTCCGTAGTTGGCACCCAGGTTCCACGGATTGAGCGCCGTGTTGGAACTGGTGGCCTGATAGGATTGCGCCGTACCGAGCGCGCGGCTCCAGGTCAGGTTGCCCTGGAGCGTGATGCCCTTCCAATCCGCCATGCGCGTGGAAACGTACAGTGCGTTGTAATTGGAATAACCGAGCGCCGTGGTCAAGTTCGCGGAATTGGCCCAGTTCTGTTCATCAATCGTCGTCTGTTTCACGCCGAAGATATTCGAAGATGCATTATTCAACGCCTGCCACAAACCGGCCACGTTGTTGTTCTTCATGAACGTCTGGTTGGCACTGGCCCCCACGATCGCCGTGGTGCAGTTGGCGAAGCCCTTGCAGAAGGACGAATTCGCTCCGCCGAGCAGGTTCTCGAAGAACGGCTGCGCGGTCAGCGTACCACCGAAGTTGGCGGCGCAAATCGGCGACGACAACGTGCAAGTCTGCGTGTAGAGACCCGCGTAGGCCTGAGCGAAGGTCTGTCCGCCCAGCGTCATCATCGTGGGAATTGCGTCGATGTTGATTTCCTGGAAGTCGTGCTTGTCGATGCGGCCGATGTAGCCGACATCCACCGTGAGCTTCCGGGTGATCGCGCGCTGAATCGAGAACTGGAACGAATCAACACGGTTCGGCTTGAAGTTCGGATCGATCGTGTTGGGATCGCCCGCGTTCGGATAACCGTTGCTGCCCGGGAAATAAGGCTGCGGCAACGTCGCGGAAGGAGCAATGATCGGAGCCACGATTCCGTCGGCGTTGGAGCCGAAGCGGAACACGTTGGAGGCGTTCGGGCTGCCCGAACCGCACGTGCCGTTCGAGAGCACCGCGGTGCAAGCCGAACCCTGGAGGAAGCCCGGTCCCAACAGCGGAACCAGCACTTGATCCACGCCGTTGACGCGACCGTAGAGACGAGTGTAGCCGCCACGGATCACGGTCTTGCCCTGTCCGAACAGCTTACCCATCAGACCATCGGAGAAGCTCGGATTCCACGCGAAAGCCGCGCGCGGGCTGAACTCCCCGTAGTAGGGATTGTACGGATACTTCAATCCCGATCCCACGTTGCCCACGAGCGCGTAACCGATCTGAGGATTGTAATTCTGTCCCTGCAGCGCAGCGCTTTGCTTGGCGGCCAAGTAGTTCGACGCGGTAACCAAGTTGCCGGAGGCATCCACCAAGGCGATTTGCTTGCCGTTGACTTCGTACGGCGGCATTTCGATGGAATACGCCATGCCGTAGACAACCGTCAAGGTCGGCTTGACGTGCCACGTGTCGCCCCAGTACACGTTGTAGTAGGGGATGATGCTTTGATCGAACGCTTGCGAACCGATCGGCTGCAGGTTCAAAGCCGATCCGGCGCGCGAATAGAGCACCTGCGATTGCGCCACCATGCCGAGAACCTCAGCATAGTAGAGGCTGTAGGTGCCTTGGTTCGACGCAGGAATCGCAGCAGGAATCACGCTCTGGCCGGCCGCGTTGGTCATCGTGATGCCGGTCGAGGTGATCAGGTACGTGGGGTTCACGTCAATGGTGCTGCCGTTGTCATTGCGGCTGTGATAGTCCCAGTTGCGTTGATACGAACCACCGAACTGGAACAAGTGGTTGCCCTTGATCAACGATAGATCGTCGCGCAACTGGTAGTCATGACCATCCCAGAAACGCGTACGGGTGCTCTGCGTGTTGATGTTGTACGGCAACAACGGAGTGGCCGTCTCGCCCGAGATTTCCGGTCCGCCGCCTTCGCCCGGGATCAGCGGGTTGGCCAACGGCGATGCGTCGAACCACTGCCAGTAATTGCGCGTGTAACCAACGCGCAAATCGTTGGTGAGCGACGGGGTCAGGTTGCTGGTCAAACCGGCGATGAAGTAACCCGGCTTCTGCGGACGGGGAGCCGTGGCCACGGGTTGGCCCAGCGTATCGCCCGGCAGACCGCCGCCGATGTCGTACTGGTTGCTGGTCAGATACTGGAACTTATAGTAGCGATAGCTGACGAAGAAACGGTTCTTGTCGCCGAAATCATGATCGACGCGGCCGACGTAGTTGTTCGTCGTCTGACGCTGCTTGATGGAGGAGAGGAAACCGGCGGTGTTGAACAAGTCGCCCGACGCGCCCGAGAAATCGTTGGGCAGCGGCATGTACTTGTTCCAGATCAAATTCGTCGCCGAGCTCATACCAATGTTGCGGGGATCACAGGACACCGCTCCGCACAGTGCCGGCTGATACGTCACGCCGCCGACCGTGACCGGAGTGGGATTCAGGTTGTACGGCTGATACACACCGGCCGAATTGGCCACTTGCACGACGCCGGCGCGCAACTGCGCGGTGGGCACGGCGCGCTCGAACGAACCGTAGTTCGGGAAGCGCAGATACTCAAAGTTCATGAAGAAATACGTCTTGCCGCCGAGGACGCTCTTGTTGCTCACCGGGCCGCCGACGGAGAATCCGTAACGGTTGCGGTGATTGGAAACGATCGGCGTGTAAGGTGTGCCGAAAAGCGCGCTCGGTGTGTGGTTGTTCTGCCACGAGTTGGCGCCGCCGAAAACGGAATCGAAATAATACTCGTACACCGAACCGTGGAAGCTGTTCGTTCCGCGCTTGGTCACCATCTGCACATCGGATCCAGCGGAACTGTTGAAGTCGATACCTTGACCGGCTACGGAAACCTTGACTTCTTCAATGCTCTCGATGGGAGTCGGAACCACGCCGGACACGGCGCCGTTCTCCTGCGTTCCGCCTTGGCCCACCATGTTCTGGTTGTAGGTGATCGTGTCACCGCCCATATCGTCGCTGACGTTGCCGCCATCAAGACGATAGCTGTTCTGATCGCGCTCCGCGCCCGCCGTGTACCCCGAAGGAGTGACGCCCGGCTGCAAAACAGCCAGCGCTTGCACGTCGCGGCCCATGTTCGGCAAACTCGCCATCGTTTTCGAATCGATGGTGTTGCCGACGGTGGCGTTGGTGGTGGCCAACTCGGTGAGGGTCTGCGCTTCCACCGTCACTGTTTCCTTGGTGGAACCGACCTTCAACTGAGCGTTGACCGTAACCGACGCGCCGATCGTCACCGCCACGTTGGAAAGCGACTGAGTAGTGAATCCTTCATGACTCACTTTCATCGTGTACGTTCCCGACGGCACACTGACGATAATAAAGCGGCCCGCGGCGTTCGACGTGGTACGCAATTGTGCTTGCGTAGACGCGTCGATCAGCACCACCTCCGCTCCCGGAATCACGCCGCCGGACTGGTCAGTCACCTGTCCGGAAACGGATCCGCTCTGTGTTGCTTGCGACCATGTAAACATCGTGCCTAACAGCAAGATGCTCATGAAAAACACGGCAAGCCGTGAAATTGCTCTTGCAGACATACCCACCTCCTGAGATTTACGGCTGGAGGAACTTAGACATACACCCGAACCCAACCCACCAAACCGTCAGGCAGCATTACACTCCAAATGTAAAGGTTGGTCAAGGTTTTTTTCGATTTCGAACAGTAGCTGCCATTCCGAAACGTTGTTATCTAGGAAAGCTGTCTTACACAAATGTGTTTCTTATCCTCTTGTAGTAGCCATAAAGACAAAGCCCCCCGCAGGCCGGATGAGCCGGCCAGCGGAGGGCGCGTTGTGCGGAACTGCGATCCCGTTAGAAGTGGATGCGCAGACCAAACTCCATATTGCGCGGAGTATTTCCCTGACCCGTGATGCGACCGAACTGCGTGGGACTGGTGATGCTGAGCGACGGTCCGCCCGGCTGCATATGGTTCAGGATGTTTGTAATCTGGAAAATCAACGTCGCACCCAGGCGATCTTCCTTCAGGATGCTGAAGTTTTTCGCGATGGTTGCATCCACGTTCCAGACAGGTTCGGACCGGACGCTGCCGATGTACCCGCCGCAGTTTGTTTCCACGCCCAGCACGCACGGCCGGAATTCACCGTAGACCGCGCCCGGGTTGGCATACATTCCCTGCGTCGTTGGGTTGGTACCACCGATGGTCGGGTTGGTCGCCGTCAGCGGACCGCCGACGACTGTGGTTCCCGCGCATGTCGTGCACGTGGTGTTGAGCGGCACGCCGATGATGCGAGAGTTGTTGGAAGTGTACGGAGTGATCCCCGCCGCGTTACCGTCCGCCGTGGCGCCGAAGGACGAACTAGGAGACGCTACTTCCCCGAAATTGCCTGGCGAGCCGACCGAAGTGGGATTGCCGGTTTGCGCCGTGAACAATGGAGCAATCGTCCAGCCGCCCAAGATCCATCCGAGCGGTCCGTGGTTGCTCTTGAAGAACGGCGGTTGGTAATACGCGATGAAGTTGTAGTTCCACAGCACGTCGTACGACTGCGGTCCGTAGTTGCCTTGCAGATCCCAGGGATTCAGCGCGGTGTTGCCGCTGTTCAACTGCGCCAAAGCCGCCGTACCAAGCGAGCGGCCCCAGGTCAAGTTGGACTGGAACGTGATGCCGTGATAATCGGCCATGCGAACCGAAACATACAGCGCGTTGTAGTTGGAAAAACCCGTCGCCGTGGAGAGCGCGATCGAGTTGCCCTGGCCGACTTCGTCCACGGTAGTCTTGCCGGGCGCCCACGAGGACGCGTTGTTCAGCGCCTGCCAGAGTTGGTTGACCGAATTGCCCTTCAAGTACGTCAGGTTGGAACCCTGCGATAGAATGGCCGCCGTGCAACTGGCGTATCCCTTGCAGTAGGTCGATGTCGGTCCGCCCAACGCCGCTTCGAAGAACGGCTGCGCTGTGACGTTGCCGTTGGTGCCTGCGGTGAACGTCGACGGCGTGTACGCGCAAGTGGGTGTTTGCAGGGAGCAAACTTGACCGTACAGCGCGGCGTACGCCTGCGCGAAGGTTTGTCCGCCCAAAGTGTACATGGTCGGAACGGCGTTCAGGTTCAACTCCTGGAAGTCGTGTTGCGAACGCCGGCCGATGTAGCCGACCTCCGCCGTGATCTTCCGGTTGATCTGGCGCTGCACCGAGAACGTCACGGTGTCCACGTAATTCGGACGGAAGTTCGGATCGAGCGTGTTCACGTCGCCCGCGTTGGGGAAGCCGTTGGTGCCCGGATAATACGGCTGCGGCAGCGTGGCGGTCGCGGAAGGAAGCGGAGCCACGAGTCCGTCGCCGTTCGAGCCGAAGCGGAACGCGTTAGCGGGCGTCGACACGGTGCCGCACGTGCCGTTGTTCAACGGAGTAGTGCAGGCGACACCTTGCAGGAAGCCCGGACCGAGCAGCGGAACCAGCACTTGGTCCACACCGTTCAGACGGCCATACACGCGGCCGTAACCGCCGCGGATGACGGTCTTGCCCTGGCCGAGGATTTTCCCGAGAATCCCGTCGCTGTAATTGGGATTCCAAGCGACCGCGACGCGCGGACTGAATCCGCCGTAGAACGGATTGTAGGGATACTTTAGTCCCGAGCCGATGTTGCCGACGAGAGCGTAGCCGATCGTGGGATTATAGTTGAGGCCCTGCAATGCGGCGTTCTTCTTGTTTGCCAGGTACGTCGCGGCGCTCAGTTGATTGCCGGAGGAATCGACGAGATCGATCTGGCGGCCCAACAACTCATACGGCGGCATTTCCAACCCGTAGGCCAAGCCGTAAACAACCGTCAACGTCGGCTTGACGTGCCAGGTGTCGCCCCAGTAGAAGTTGTAGAACGGGATGATGCTGCGATCGACCGCCGGAGTCCCGAGCGGGTTGAGATTCAACGCCGCGCCTTGACGCGAGTAGGTCACCTGCGACTGCGAAACTAAACCTAGAACCTCGGAGTAATAGGTCTCGTAGGTGCCGTAGTTCGAGCTGGGCACGAGCGACGTCGCAGGAATCACGGTGGATGGGAACGAGATGCCGCTCGACGAAATCAGGTACGTGGGATTCACGTCGATCGTCAGACCGTTGTCATTCCGGCTGTGATAATCGTTGTCGCGCTGATAGGCGAAACCAAACTGGAACAAATGGTTTCCCCTAATCATCGTGACGCTGTCCGACAACTGCTTGTCCTGGCCGTCCCAGAACCGCGTACGCGTGCTCTGCGTGTTGATGTTGTAGGGAATCAGGGCGGTCGAAGACTCGCCGCCGATTTCCGGACCTCCGCCTTCGCCTGCCAGCAGCGGATTGGTCAACGGCGACGCGTCGAACCACTGCCAATACGTACGTGTGTAGCCAACGCGCAGGTCGTTGGTGATGGTCGATGTGAGATTCGACGTCAAGCCGAAGATCAGGTACGACGGTTTCTGCGGACGCGGAGCCGTCGCCGCGGGAATGCCCAGCGTGTCTCCGGGCAAACCGCCGCCGATGTCGTTTTGGTTGCTGGTGTTGTATTTGAAACTGAAATACCGGTAGCTCACCATGAAGCGGTTCTTGTCGCCGAAGTCATGATCGATGCGGCCGGTCCAGTAATACGACGTTTGCGTCTGGCGAATCTGCGAGAGATACCCGGCGGTGTTGTAGGTGTCGCCGGATGCGCCCGTGTAGTCGTTGGGCAGCGGCATGAATTTGTTCCAAATCAAATTCGTGGCCGCGCTCATGCCAATGTTGCGCGGATCGCACGAAACGGCTCCGCACAGCGCCGGCTGATAGGTCACGCCGCCCACGGTGACGGGCGTCGGATTCAAATTGTACGGAAGCCACGTGCCGGCCGGATTGGCCACTTGGATCACGCCCGCGCGCAACAGCGGCGTCGGCACCGGACGCTCGAACGCGCTCAAGTTCGGGAAGCGCAAGTATTCGTTGTTCACGAAGAAATACGTGCTTCCGCCCAGGATTTTCTTCTTGATCATCGGACCGCCCACGGCATATCCAAAGCGATTGCGGTGATTGGACACGATCGGCGTGGCTTGGTTGGCAACGCCGGCCACCGTCGTCAGGGTGTGGTTGTTGGCCCAGCTATTGGCCGATCCCAATGCCGTATCGAAGTAGTATTCGTAGAGCGCGCCATGGAATGTGTTGGTGCCGCGCTTGGTGACCATCTGCACATCGGCGCCGGCCGAGTTGTTGAAGTCGATGCCCTGCCCGGCGACGGATACTTTCATTTCTTCGATACTCTCGATGGGCGTGGGGATCACGCCCGAGGCGAATCCGTTTTCTTGCGTTCCGCCCGTGCCCGTCATGTTCTGCTGGTAGCTGATCGTTTGTCCGCCCATGTCGTCGGTGATGTTGCCGCCGTCCAGGCGATACGTGTTCTGATCGTAGTTGGCGCCCGCGGTGTACCCGGCGCCATTGACGGCCGGCTGCAGCGCCGCCAGCGTCGACACGTCGCGGCCCAGGTTGGGCAGCAATTGAATCGACTTGGAGTCGATCGTGTTGCCGACGGTGGCATTGGTTGTCGCCAATTCCGTGATCGTCTGCGCTTCCACGGTCACAGTTTCTTTCGTGGAGCCGACCTTCAACTGCGCGTTCAACACAATCGACGCGCCGATGGTAACTTCAACGTTGGAAATTGTGGCCGAACTGAAACCCTCGTGGCTCACCTTCAGAATGTAATGGCCCGATCCCACGTTGACGATCGTGTAGCGACCCGCCGCATTCGTCGTGGTGCGCAACTCGAGCGCCGTGGCGGTATCCACCAGCCGAACTTCCGCGCCGGGGATTACGCCTCCTGATTGATCGGTGACTTGACCGGAGATTGCGCCGGTCTGTGTGGCTTGCGCCGAAACGAGCATCGAGCCCAGTAGCACGATGCCCAGGAAAAGAACGGTAAGCCGTGACGTACGCCTTTCGGACATACCCACCTCCTGAGAAATTTTCACGCTGGCAAGCTAACTACACCCGAAACCCAAACCCAACTGGCGAGCATTAGAGCCTAAATGTAAAGGTTCGTCAAATTTGTTTTAGTTATATGTGTATTCAGGATTTGTTATCGCGTCCCCCTGGGCACAGCGTGCCGGAGACTACAGACTGTCGCGGGATGGCAGGTCCTGAGGATCCTTCAACAGTAAGCTACGTTACTTTACAGTGGGAGGCGCGTGACGCAGTGGCTGTGAATTCGCTTGGCGGTTATACTCTTGACTGCACAGAAAAATGGGCAAGGCCAAACGCCGGCAGCATCGAACCCCCGTCCAGACTCCAGCGCCGCGACGACCGGATTCCGGCTTCCCGCGGACGGGCTTCCCTTGGACGATCAGTGCCGTGCTTTTTCTGACGACCCTGCTGATCTATGCGCCGGTCTCCCGTTTTGACTTCGTGAATTTCGACGATCCCGACTACGTGACGCGCAACGCGCACGTGCTGCGCGGCCTCACGACCGACGGCGTTTCTTGGGCGTTCACTTCCGGCGAGGCGGCCAACTGGTTTCCGCTGACGCGGCTGTCGCACTTACTGGATGTCCAACTGTTCGGTCTCGACGCTGGGTTTCATCATCTGGTGAGCGTGTTCATTCACGCGCTCGCCACGATGTTCTTGTTTGCGTTTCTCTATCGAGCCACCGCGGCCCGCTGGCCGAGTGCGTTCGTGGCGCTCCTTTTCGCACTGCACCCGTTGCACGTGGAATCGGTGGCGTGGATCTCCGAGCGAAAAGACGTTCTCTGCGCGTTTTTCTGGTTCTTGTCGCTGTGGGGCTACGTGAGGTACACGGAGAAAAAATCCACCGGCCGATTTCTCTTTGCGCTTTTGGCGTTCGTTCTTGGATTGCTCTCCAAGCCGATGATCGTAACGCTGCCCTTCGTGCTTCTGCTGCTGGATATCTGGCCGCTGCGAAGGGCGCTCGACCGAAGTGTCCTTCTGGAAAAAATGCCGTTCTTCGCGCTGACGAGCATCGCCGCCGCCGTCACGTATCGGGTTCAGCAGGGCAGCGGAGCGGTTCAGACGGCTGAGATATTTCCCTTCGCGTTGCGGATCGAGAACGCGGTTCTTTCCTACGTCACCTACGTTGGCGAGATGGTCTGGCCGGCCGGACTGGCCGTTTACTATCCGTATCCCTCAAGCATCGCGGCGTGGAAGTTCGGTGCCGCCGGCGCGCTGCTGGTGGGTGTTTCGATTGCCGTGGTGCGCTACTTTCGCGAGTGTCCGTACCTGGCGGTGGGCTGGTTCTGGTATCTGGGAACGCTCGTGCCCGTGATCGGCCTCGTGCAAGTAGGCGCGCAGGCCCACGCGGACCGCTACACGTACGTGCCGTCGATCGGTTTGTGCATCATGGTCGCCTGGGGCGCGGCGGATCTGCTGAAACGGCGGCCATCGGCGAAAGTCGCGCTGGCCGGAGCGGCGGCCGTGGTGTGCCTGTCGTCGGCGGTGCTGTGCGAAGCCCAAATTCAATATTGGAAGAGTAGCGAGATGCTTTTCCGGCATGCCGTCGACGTCACCGATCGAAACTTTCTGGCGCACTATGACCTGGGCATCGCGGTGTCGACCATTCCGGGACGTCTTCCCGAAGCAATTTCCGAGTACCAAGCCGCGCTGCGGATCGAACCAAACTCCGATCGCGTTCACACCGACCTCGGAAACGCCTTGGCGCAAACGGGCCGGCTCGCTGAGGCGATCGCGGAGTATCGCGAGGCCGTGCGCATCTCACCGAATTCGCCGATTCCTCACGTTGATCTGGCAAACGCGCTGGCGAGCGACCCGGCACACTTAGCGGAAACGATCGCCGAATACGAAACCGCCCTGCGCCTAAAGCCGGACTATGTGCAAGGTCACATTAACCTGGGTGCCCTGTTGGCGAGTACCGGGCAAATGGATGAAGCGATCCCGCATTTTCAAGCTGCGCTCAAGATCGATCCGAATTCGGCTGAAGCGCACGCCAATCTCGGGATGGCACTCGCGGGATTACCGGGGCGAACGGCAGAGGCGATCGCTCAACTTCAAGAGGCTCTGCGAATCCAACCCGATCCGCGAATCCAGCAAATGCTCGACCGCTTGCGCGCGGCAATTGCCGATCACTGAGTCTTCGCGGCCTTGTGACGCGGGAAGTCGAAGCGGCGGCCGATGATCATCTTCAAAATCAGGTGATCCGTGGACCGTGTGACGCCGACGCCCATGCCGAAGTTGAACTCCCAGTCCTCGCTCAAGTTCAAATCGACGCAAGGGAAAAACTGCTGTTCTTGGTCCTTCAGCGCGAAAAATCCGGTGACCGGCCCTTGCGATCCGTAATACTCGAAGCCGGCGTTGACCTTCTTCGTGAAATCCCATCCGATTTTTGCGGCGGGCGCAAACGCCACGCCTTGATTCACGCTGTCTCCGTGCCAGGAGCGCTCCAGTGCCGGATTGAAAGCCCAATACAAGCGGCCTTGCTGCTTGTCTATGATCGGGCGAATCTCCCACGTCCAGGTATCGGTGGAGTAGGCGCGCCGCGTGTAGCCGACCTCCTGCGAGAGGCTGACGCCAACGGGCCAATGCCAGCTTTCCGGCACGCGAACGCGCGGACGTATGTGATCGCCGACCCACTGCGGTCCGAAGTGTGTGCTCTCCGCGGTGAAAATGTAAAAGCCGGTTTCGAACCAGTCGTTGAAGCCGTGTGTAATCTCGATGGTCTCGTGAAAGGAATGCTCGGTGGGCATCACGCCGTCGACGACGGTTTTGGTTCCAGCGAGCGTGAAATTGCTGTGCAGCTCGACCATGGTGTGGCCCGGCTTGACGGTCTCCGCGCCGTACACTTGGATCTCGTAATTCGTTTGCGCGCGCAGAAGCGCGGCGCCGGCGAGCAACAACCAACCGAAACGTGAAATCACGCCGGCTATTGTATCAACTATTCTTCGTAGTGAAATAGGTCCGCAGGACGGAAAGAGAAGCCAGGTAGCACGTCGCCACCGTCGACCACGCTGTCGGCGGAATAGGACTGCGAAGATCCACCAGGAAGATGCACCGTCACGGTTTCCGTCTTGGGATCGACGATCCAAACTTGCCGTGTGCCGGCCTTCAGGTATTGGTGAGTTTTTTCCTGGACCTCGCTGGCGAGATCGCGGGGAGACAAGACTTCCACCGCGAGATCGGGCGCGCCTTCGAAATACTTAGGCGAGGACGGATCTGTCATGCGCGACTTGGCGATGAACGCGATGTCGGGACCGAGCACGGTGTCTGGATCGCGCGACAGGACCACGCCCAGTTCGGGACCGGCGAATCCAAGTCTGCTTTTCTCAAGGAAGTTTCCAAGCCACAAGAGCAAGCGAGTCACCAGAAAAACATGCACTTTCCCAACGGGCATGTAATCCACCAATTCTCCACGCACTAACTCCCGCCGGTCTCCCGAAGCTAGGAGTTCCTCAGCCGTGATTAACGTGGTCGTCGCCATAACCGGATTCTACCACTTTGCGGCCCTTTACTACTCGCCGCGGAACTTCCGGTGCGCGTTCTTTGTCCAGCAACCAGCACCAGCAACCGTCAACCGTCCTCACGCTTTATCCCGCATCGCCGCGCGCAGAATTTTCTTCCGCAACCGCAGCGACTTCGGCGTGACCTCGACAAGTTCATCGTCGCGGATGAACTCGATGGCGCGCTCCAGATTCAGGATGCGCGGCGGGACGAGGCGGATCGCTTCGTCCGCCGTCGACGCGCGCATGTTGGTAAGTTTCTTCTCGCGCACGATGTTGACGTCAAGGTCGCTATCGCGGGCGTTCTCGCCGATGATCATTCCCTGGTAGACTTCCTGGCCGGGTTCGACAAAAATCGCGCCGCGCTCCTGCAAATTCCAGATCGCGTACGCCGTCGCCGCGCCGGAACGATCCGCCACCAGCGACCCCGTCGGGCGCGTGGGAATATCGCCCTGCCACTCGATGTAGCCGTGAAAGAGCGAGTTCATGATCGCGGTGCCGCGCGTGTCGGTGAGAATGTCGGAGCGCAAGCCGATCAATCCGCGCGAGGGCACGAGAAACTCCACGCGCACACGACCGGAGCCGTGATTCACCATCTTGGTGATTTTGCCTTTGCGCGTGCCGAGTTTTTCGATCACGACGCCCATGAAGGATTCCGGGAAATCCATCACCAACAATTCCAGCGGCTCGTGCACCTCGCCATTCACCATGCGGGTGAGGATTTCCGGCTTTCCGACCATCAGTTCGTAGCCTTCGCGCCGCATCATTTCGACAAGAATCGCCAGTTGCAATTCGCCGCGGCCCATCACCTTGAACGCGTCGGGACCGCCCGCTTCTTCCACGCGGATCGAAACGTTGGTCAGCAATTCTTTGTCGAGACGATCCCGCAAGTTGCGGGACGTGACGTATTGCCCCTCGCGTCCCGCGAACGGCGACGTGTTCACCATGAACGTGACGGCAATCGTCGGCTCGTCGATTTGAATATGCGGCAAGGGCTGCGGTGTTTCCGCGCTCGTGACCGTTTCGCCGATCGTGATGCCCTCGACGCCGGCGATCGCCAGAATGTCGCCGGCGCGGCCGATGGTTTCGTCGACGCGCTTCAATCCGTCGAAGGAATAGAGCTTGGTGATGCGCGTGGTCTGGATCGACCCGTCGAGTTTCGCAATGCTCACTTCATCGCCGTGACGAAGCGTGCCGTTGAACACGCGTCCGATGGCGAGCCGCCCGAGATAATCGCTGTAATCGAGATTTGCCACCAGCAATTGCAGCACGCTTTCGGGATCGCCCGCCGGCGCGGGAATGTGTTTCAGGATGGCCTCGAAAAGCGGACGCAGATTCGTCGAAGGATCGTCGAGCGACGTTTTGGCGATGCCCGCGCGCGCATTCGTGTAGATAACCGGAAATTCCAATTGTTCGATCTGCGCGTCGAGATCGATGAACAAATCGTAGACTTCGTTCAGCACTTCGGCCGGGCGCGCGTCGGGGCGATCGATTTTGTTGATCACCAGCACCGGAGGCAGGCGGGCTTCGAGCGCTTTCATCAAAACGTAGCGCGTTTGCGGCAACGGACCCTCGGCCGCGTCGACCAGCAGCAGCACGCCGTCGACAATTTTCAGCGCGCGCTCCACTTCTCCGCCGAAATCGCTGTGACCGGGCGTGTCGACAATGTTGATCTTCACGTCCTGGTAAACGATGGCCGTGTTTTTCGCGAGAATCGTGATGCCACGCTCGCGCTCCAGATCGTTCGAGTCCATGACGCGTTCGATCACGGTTTCGTTGTCGCGGTAAATACCGCTTTGTTTCAGCATGGCGTCGACGAGCGTGGTCTTACCGTGGTCCACGTGCGCAACGATCGCCAAGTTACGATTCGGATTCGACAATCCCAAACTCCTCGAGTGTGATTCGGCGGCGGTCGCCGCCCAGGTCCTGGAAGTGTAATTCCCAGCGCGGACCGGCGTAGTCGGAAACCAGATCCGCAGCCTTTTCACCCCATTCTATCACTACGACGGCGTTTTCTCTGTTAAACCAGATATCGTCGAGTCCCAAAGTGTCGAGATCGCGTCCTGCGTCTTTACCGGAATGTTCGATTCGATAAAGGTCCACGTGATACACGATGGGCCGCGGACCATACTGATGCACCAGCGTAAACGTGGGACTAGCGACGTCTTCTTCGCGCGCCACACCGAGTCCGGCGATCAATCCTTTGGAGAACGTGGTTTTCCCAGCGCCCATGTCGCCGTGCAGCAAGGCGACCAGCGGCGGGCGGACCGTAGCGGCCAGTCGCCGCCCGAGGGCAATCGTGGAGTCGTCGGAATCAGTGAAAAATTCGCGGGGCACGCTTTGATCTTATCGAACTTGAGCCGTTGGGTTGGCTGTCGCGGGAACGTGAACCACCTCGCCGGGCTGCACCGCGATGATGGCGCGGCCAAGATCGCCGGCCAGCGGACGGTAGAACTCCACTTTGTTTCTCGCCACGTGGACGATGACGATGCCGAAGCGCAGCGTCTTCAAATTGTGTTGGAATTCGAACCCGCGATCAATTGTGACGAGAACATCGAACGTCCCTTGCATCTTCAATAAGAGTTCGTGATCCCGCAAGTGTTGCCATTGACGCTGCGCGGCCGTCTCGCACTGGAATTCCTGAAAAAGACTCGCTAGGCGCGGGTCGATACAGGCGTCTAAGAGGACACGCACGAGAGTTGCTCGATGGCGAGATCTTTGCTCAAGCGAAGGAACGTGCGAACCTGTTCACTGGTCACGTACGGAAACGCTGCGAGAAAATCCTTCACGGTTTCGCCGGATTCGATGAAGTCAATGAGCGTCTGAATGGGCACGCGTGTGCCCGCGAAGCAGGGAGTCCCATGCATCACATCCGCGTCCACGGAAATGACTTTCGAGAGCGCGGCATGTTGGTCGGTCGTCATTTCAATGCCAGTATAGCATTGCTGGAAATGCGGAAGCGACGCCACGCTTAAAGTGATCGGCGTAGGGTGCGAGTGCCGCTCCAAGACATTATTCGCGGTCTTCAGGAAACTTTTTTCAAAGCCGCCGGGAAAAATCGCATGATGTCGCTCGCGGTCACCGGCAACTCGCCGAGTTCCGCCGCTGCGAGATCGCCGGCGAGTCCATGCAAATAGACCGCCGCGGAGATTACCTGCGCCGCGGGACGCCCGGAGAACTGCGCGAGAAACGCCGCCGTGATTCCCGTGAGTGAATCGCCCATGCCCGCCGAGGCCATCCCTGGATTTCCGGTGTTCGAAACAAAAACTTGCCCGCCCGGTTCGGCGATCAGCGACGTGTGCCCCTTCAGTACAACGTAAATCTGATGTCCCATGGCCATGGCGCGCGCCGTTTCCACGCGACGCGCTTGCACGTCGGACGAGGAAATGCCGGTCAGGCGCCCCATCTCACCGGGATGCGGCGTCACAACAATGGTGCGCTCGCGTCCGTCCAGTAGCTCGGTCGCGCCGGCGAGCGCGTTGAGCCCGTCGGCGTCAATGACCATCGGCAACTTCGATTCATGCACGATGCGTTTTACCATCGCCGCGGTCTCGGGATGTTGCGACAATCCGGGTCCGATCGCGAGAAGCGTTTTGCCTTCGAGCATTTTGTCGAGCAATCCGTAATCAAAAGCGCGCATGGAAATCGCGCCCGATTCGGTTTCCGGCAGCGCTTCGGTCATCAACTCGGGCATCGACGCCGCAATCAACGGCAGCGCAGACTCCGCCGTGGCCACGGTCACCAGTCCCGCACCGGCGACCAGCGCCGCGCGACCCGCGAGCGCCGCGGCACCCGTTTTGCCGCGGCTCCCGGCGACCAGCAAGACGTGGCCGAAGTCTCCCTTGTGCGCGTCGCGCAGACGCTTGCCGAGCAGCGGCGCGACGTCGGCCGGCTCCAGCAGATTCAGAAAAAAATCGCCGCGTTCCAGAAGTAGTTCGGGCGGCGTGCCGATCGATTGCACGACAAGTTCGCCGGCCGAGTAGGAATTCGGCGGAAAAATCTGACTGACTTTGGGAGCGGTGAAAGTGATGGTCACCGCGGCGCGCACCGCTTCGCCGAAATAGTCGCCGGAGTCACTAGGCAATCCACTGGGCATGTCGACGGCGACAATCGGCACGTGCGCGAATGAGCTGTTCACGTCGCTGACGACTTCGAGCGCGAGTCCATCGAGCGGGCGCTGCAATCCCGTGCCCAAAATCGCGTCGATCAACAACGTGGAGTCGAGTAAATCTTGTTTGGCGGTGATCCACTCTTCCAGATTGCGCACCACAAAGGCCTCGATACCGATGCGCGTGAGGTAACGGTAGTTCACCGCGGCGTCGGGACTCAGTTGCTGCGGATCGGCCAGCAGAATGATGCGCGGCACGATGTTGTGGCGCATCCAAAGCTGTCGCGCGATGACAAAGCCGTCGCCGCCGTTGTTGCCTTTTCCGCAAAGGAGCGTGATGCGTTGCTTGCCCAGCGGCGCGAAACGCGCCTCGAGCGCCTCCACAAAGCGCGCGCCGGCGTTCTCCATCAGCGTGAGCGAGGGCAGCCCCAACTCCTCGATCGTGATGCGGTCGATCTCACGCATCTGCGCAGCGGTGAGGATTTTCATTTGATGAGAGTATAGCTGAAGCGACGCAGAAACTACTCGCGGCGCTCCTCTATTTTCAACCTCGCCACGAGCGCGCGAGCCTCCGCGGCGCGATCCCTCGCGACCTGCACTTCAAACGGCGTGTCGCCGGTCAACGCGGGGAACGCCCGGATGCTTGTTACCGGTCCAAACCTTTGGCCATTGAGAAGGTACGGAATACCCGCGTCCTCTAGGATGCCGCGCACCAATCCCAAGTCCAAGGCGTTTTTGCATCGGAATATTGTTTCGAGTTCAAGTTCATCGGACATCACGGCCTCCCTCTGCCCGCTATGAAATTTATCTGAATCTTCTCAGTCAAACGCTGAGTCTATAGTTAAGATACGATACGAATGGTTGGAGGCGCCTATGCCTGCCGCTGAAGCCGTCCGGCAACCTGAGCGGAAACGCGAAGCCCTGTTAGCGCGACTGGCGGATGCGCGCGCGAACACAGATCAGCTCTTTGATCTTGTTCACCCGGATGCGCTGTACGATCGCCCCATCCCCGAACGCCATCGCCTGATTTTCTACGTCGGGCATCTCGAAGCATTCGATTGGAATTTGATAGGCGCGGGTGCGCGGGAACGCCCGTCGCCACGCGCGTCTCTCGACAAATTGTTCGCATTCGGCATCGATCCTGTCGGCGGCAATCTTCCCAGCGATCAGCCAGGCGACTGGCCCTCGCTCGAGCAAGTGCGCGACTACCGCGCGGCCACGCGCCACGCGCTGGACACCGAACTCGCAACGTTTCGCGATGAACAAATGCTCAACGTCGCGATTGAACATCGCTTGATGCACGCTGAAACGCTGGCGTATTTGCTGCATCATCTTCCGTTCGACCGCAAGAAGCGCGCGCGCCAGGACGCGTTTTTCACGGGACACGGGGCGGCCCCGCACATGGTCACGATTCCCGCGGGCCGCGCCACCCTCGGGCTGGGGCCTGAGGGTGGTTTTGGTTGGGACAACGAGTTTCGCGGACACATTGTCGATGTTCCGGCGTTTGCGATCGACGCGTATAACGTGACCAACGGCGAATTTCTCGAATTCGTCAAGGCGGGCGGATATCTCGATCGCTCGCTGTGGAGTGACGGCGCGTGGGAATGGATTCAATCGCAGAACGTCACGCGGCCTGGTTTCTGGAACGAACACGGAAATTCCTGGTCGTATCGCGCGATGTTCGAGGAAATGCCGCTGCCGCTCGATTGGCCTGTGTACGTGAGTCACGCGGAAGCGTCGGCGTACGCGCGCTGGAAGAATCGCGCGCTGCCATCGGAAGCGCAGTATCATCGCGCGGCCTTTGGAATCCCCGCGAACGCCGTGGCAGGCGACGGCGACGAGAATCCATTTCCGTGGGGACATCTCGCGCCGGAAGAAGCGGCGGGCAATTTCGATTTTCGCCGCTGGGATCCCGCGCCCGTGGGCGCGCATCCCGGCGGACGCTCCGAATTCGGCGTCTCCGATCTCACCGGCAATGGCTGGGAGTGGACTTCCACGCTCTTCGCGCCGTTTGACGGCTTCGAAGCGTTCCCTTTTTATCGCGGATACTCCGCCGATTTCTACGACGGCAAACACTACGTGATGAAAGGCGGATCGCCGCGCACCGCGGCGTGTTTGTTGCGGCGCAGTTTCCGCAACTGGTTCCAGCCCCATTATCCGTACATATACGCGACGTTCCGTTGCGTGGAAAACTAAGAGGCGCACATGCCCAGGCCCGCCCCGCTTCGTGGGATTCGCCCCACTGCCAGTGTCGAAGCATTGTTGGCCACTCCGCCGGCGACGCGCGGATTCTCCGAGGAAATTCGTGCCGGATTGATGCGCGCGGGACAAAAGGAACTGCCCAGCAAATACTTCTACGACGAAGTGGGCAGCGCGTTGTTCGAAGTGATCTGCGCGCTGCCGGAGTACGGACTCACCCGCGCCGACGAACGCATTTTGCGCCGTCATGCTGTGGACATCGTGTCGCGCCTGCCCTCACCGTCGATCGTAGCGGAGCTCGGCAGCGGATCGGGACGCAAAACGCGCTGGATTTTGGAAGCGCTCTCGCGCCGGCATCCCGTGACATATCACCCGATCGAGATTTCCGCGTCGGCGCTGGCGCGCTGCGAGAAGGAAATGTCGGCGATTGCCGCGGTCAGTGTGGTTGGCTTCGAACGGCCGTATCTCGATGGACTCCTCGCTGCGGCAGCCCGGCGTCAAGAAGCCGAATGCTTGCTGGTCTTGTTCCTGGGGTCGACGATCGGCAACTTCGATCGCTCCGCGGGCGACGAGTTTCTGTGTCAAGTGCGCGGAATGCTGCGTCCCGGCGACGCGCTGTTGCTGGGCGCCGATTTGGTCAAGCCCGTTCCCACGATGATCGCGGCGTACGACGATCCGCTCGGCGTGACGGCGGCGTTCAATCTAAATTTGTTGGCGCGAATCAATCGCGAGTTGGACGCGCAGTTCGATCTCGCGCTGTTCCAGCATGTGGCACGCTACAACGAAGAGCATCAGCGGATCGAAATGCACTTGCGGTCACGCGTGGCGCAAGTGGTTCCAGTGGGCGCGTGGCGCGACGCCGTTGCGTTCCGCCCGGGCGAAACGATTTGGACCGAGAATTCGCACAAATACACGCCGCGTGAAATCGTCGCGCTCGGAGAACGTGCGGGATTCCGCTGCGACGCGCAATGGCTCGACCAGGAGTGGCCCTTCGCGCAGAGTTTGCTGGTTGCTGGCTGAAGGCTGCCGTTTCGGAACACGGAAAGACACGGAAACGGCATACGGAAAGCACTGAGAAAACTACGCTGCCGCTTTTCTCCGTGTCCTTCCGTGTTTTTTCCGTGAATCCCGTGTTCCGATGACGCCCGTTATTTCGGAGGCGGCACCGGTAGCTGGCCGGCGAGTTTTTCCACCAACTGCCGCAACTGCTCGACCTGTTTCTTCAGGTCCTCGACCTGTTGGTCCTTCCTGTCGTTCTGTTCCTTCAATTCGCGAATCGCTTGCAGCATCAGGTACGGCAGCTTGGTGTAATTCACTTGCTCGAAGCCATTCTGATCCGTCGAGACAAGCTCGGGGAAGATCAGTTCTACTTGCTGCGCGATCAAGCCGATGCCCTCGGCATTGCCCTTCATGTATTCGGGCAATTCGTTGCGCCAGTGGAAGGTAACCGGCTGCAGGAGAGCAACTTTCGACAGCACATCCGATTCGAAAGGCTTGATGTCCTTCTTCAAACGCTCATCGGAAGAGCAGGTTCCGCCACCGGGGATTCCCGATCCGCCGACCGAGAAGCACGTGGCGGTGTTGATATTGCCGATCGCGTTGATCGAAACACCGCTACCGTTCGCGACCTGCGCGTCCACCGGAGCGGACGGTGAGGTCGTGCCGATACCAATTCGGTAATCCGCGGCAATCGCACCGTAGGCGTGAACCAACGTTGAGGTGGTCGAGCCGATCCCGCCCTTCACATCGAGCAGGAAGGCCGGAGCAGTGATTCCGATTCCCACAGATGTGCTGAAGCCTGCGCCGTTGGTGCCATTGATGGCGCCAAGTACGAGCGAGTTGCTGGCCCCGACTGCGGCATAGGCGCCGATCGCTGTCGCGTTCGACAACGAATTGGCAGAGGGAACGCTTGGTCCCGCGAAAGCACCGATAAAGGTGTTGTTGGACCCAGTGGTATTCGCGTTGGTGCCCAGATCCGAGAATCCGGCCTGGATGCCAAGGGCGGTGTTCGAAGCACCGGTGCTGTTGGACAATAGCGCGTCAAAACCAACAGCGGTGTTGGACGTGCTTGAGCTGCCCGCGGCGTTCTGGAGAGCTCCGGAACCCACGGCAGTATTGTTGGTGGAGTGATCGATCTGCTCTAGGGCAAAAAAGCCCACCGCCGTGTTCGAGGAACCGTCACTGAGGCTGTCAAGAGCGTGCGCGCCCAAAGCCGTGTTTTGCCCACCGGTATTGGCGCTGGAGAGGGCCGCATAACCAAGAGCGGTGTTTTGCGAGCCGCTCGTCGTGGTGGCAAGAGACAACCCACCGACGCCGGTGTTTTGCGTTCCTGATTGGGTGAAGTTCCCGGCGGAAGCTCCGACAAACACATTTGTGAAGTTCGTCGTGTCGCAGCACATGTGCATGAACGAGTTGGTGCCGAGCTTCAACACGCCGACCGTCGAACTGGTGGTTAGAGGCAGAGTGAAGGTCCCGGTAGCAGTCATGTTTCCGCTGCTATCGACCTTGAAGACCTGCGAGCCGTTGACTCCCGCACCCAGCAGCGTGAAGCCCGCGGTCGCGGAAGACGGGTTGAGGCTCAGTGTTCCTTGCGTGACTCCCGAGCCGGTTGGAGTGCCGGTCATGGAGATTGGCACCGTGAAATTCGCCGACGCCGAACCTGTTGGTCCCGTCACGCCTTGCGCACCTGTCGCTCCCGTGCTGCCTTGAGCACCGGTGGGACCAGTTGGACCGGCGACACTCGACGCGGCTCCCGTGGTGCCTTGAGCGCCTGTCGCTCCCGTGCTGCCTTGGGCGCCAGTTGGGCCTGTTGGACCAGGCACCGTGGAAGCTGTTCCCGTAACGCCAGTGGCGCCTTGCGCACCGGTTGGGCCGGTTGGACCAACTACGTTGGACGCCGCACCTGTCGCGCCCGTCGCGCCTGTTGCTCCGATCGGACCTGTTGAGCCGGTTGGACCGGCGACGGTCGAAGTTGCGCCCGTAGCTCCCGTAGCTCCCGTGGCTCCTGTCGCGCCCGTCGGACCGGTCGGACCAGCAACCATTGACGTGGCGCCTGTCGCGCCGGTGACGCCCGTTGGACCCGCCGGACCGGTTGAACCCGTCGGACCGGCGACCGTCGAAGTCGCGCCTGTAGCGCCGGTGGCACCCGTCGCACCGGTCGAACCTGTCACACCCGTTGGACCAGGAACCGTCGATGTCGCGCCTGTCGCACCTGTGGCTCCGGTCGGACCCGTCGAACCTGTCACACCCGTTGGACCAGGAACCGTCGATGTCGCGCCTGTCGCACCTGTGGCACCCGTCGGACCCGTCGAACCCGTCACACCCGTCGGACCAGGAACGGTCGATGTCGCACCTGTCGCACCTGTGGCGCCGGTCGAACCTGTTGAACCCGTGGGACCAGTCGGACCAGGAACGGTCGAAGTCGCGCCTGTCGCACCTGTGGCGCCGGTCGAACCTGTTGAACCCGTCGGACCAGTCGGACCAGGAATGGTCGACGTTGCGCCTGTTGCGCCCGTGGCGCCGGTCGAGCCTGTTGAACCTGTCACACCAGTCGGACCTGGAATCGTCGACGTCGCTCCTGTCGCACCTGTGGCGCCGGTCGAACCAGTCGAACCTGTCGGACCAGTCGGACCAGGAATCGTCGACGTTGCACCTGTCGCACCTGTGGCGCCGGTCGAACCAGTCGAACCCGTCGGACCAGTCGGACCAGGAATCGTCGACGTTGCACCTGTCGCACCCGTGGCGCCGGTCGAACCAGTCGAACCCGTCGCACCCGTGGGACCAGGAACGGTCGACGTTGCACCCGTCGCGCCTGTGGCACCAGTCGGACCAGTCGAACCTGTCGCACCAGTCGGACCCGGAACGGTTGACGTCGCGCCCGTTGCACCCGTGACTCCTGTTGCGCCGACGGCACCGGTTGGACCGGTTGGACCCGGAATGGTCGACGTTGCGCCAGTCACGCCCGTCGCGCCCGTCGCTCCGATAGCACCTGTCGCGCCCGTCGCGCCGATGGCACCTGTAGCACCGATCGAACCAGTCGGACCTGTGAAGCCTGTCGCACCGATGGCGCCGGTTGGACCGGTCTGTCCGAGTAAGGCCCAGAATCCTGGGCTGGTCAGCGGATTGTTATTTGTATTGCCAGAACGTAGCGAAATGAAAGCTGAACCATTCGAGGCTGCCACGGCGTCGCCGGCGTTGTACGTTGCTCCTGAACTCCAAGCTCCGAAATTCTGATTGGAAATATTGACGCTGCCCGTAGCTCCTGTCGGACCCGTCGCACCCGCCGCCCCAGGAAGGCCATTGGCGCCCGGAGGCCCGTTCGCACCAGGCGCGCCATTCGCGCCAGCTGCTCCGGCTGCACCCGCGGGTCCTTGCACGCCCTGCACTCCTTGTACGCCCTGTGCTCCGTTGGCTCCGTTCGCGCCCGCCGGACCAGTTGGTCCGATGGGGCCCGTTGGACCAGTTGCACCGGTGGGACCGGTTGATCCCGCTCCGCCGGCTGTTCCACCAAGTACAACAGTTACGCTTCCGTTCACACTGACCGGATTGACCACGGTCACTAAGTAAAGGCCCAAGCCAACCAGCGTCGAAGAAGTGGGTGTGACCAAAGTTCCGTTGACCGTGACACTGGGCACGGCCAGCGTATTGAAGGTAGTGCCCGCCGGCGGCATGATTCCGCTGGCTACGGTCGGCGTAACGACACCCAAGCCAAAGGCCACGATCGCAATCTGAGCTCCAGAGGAAGCCTGCACGACGGCTGTGTTCCGAGCCGCGACCGGAAAAATCTGCGATCCCACTTGCGCGTAGGCCATCCCCAAATCCTGCCCGACAACATTGAGCGTTACAGGAGAACTTGAGGATGTGGCAACCGTGACGATCAAATTGACCGACGACACGCCGGCGGGTATCTCAAATGGTACCTGCACGTCGATTTGGCTGGGGCTGGCATAGACGATCGGCGCTTCAATGCCGCCGATTTGAACAATGGCGCCGCCCAGCGAAAGCGTTGGCGAGGTGGGGGTGAAATTCGAAGCGGTGCCGGTTGCAAGATTGGAACCGTAGATACTGATCAGTTCCCCTCGGGCAATATTTCCGGTGCTCACCGAGAGTGGAGCGGCATTGCCGACAGACGTAATGGTCGGCGTCTGCGCGCACACTAAACAGACGGTGCCCAATAGCACGAAAAGGAAAGCTGCTCGCTTGATCACAAAAATCCCCCCGAGGGTGCCGATTCTATTCCAAAACGATTTCTTAGGGCAAGCTGTTTCTCAGAGTGGCCCCAAACTTTAGACCCCCTACTACAAGGCGCGGAAAAGCGCCGAAGAAGGTCAACGACGATCAGCAGCCTTTTTTCTGGTCGCTGGCATCTTTCTTCTGGTCGTTCGGTTCTGTGTCGCGGCGCGGTCTCCCTTGCGAGCTCACATCGATTCTGGTATTCTGATGTGACGCGCCCGTAGCTCAGTTGGATAGAGCGTCTGGCTACGAACCAGAAGGTCGGGAGTTCGAATCTCTCCGGGCGCGCCATATCTTCACGGAACCTGCGTTCCGGTCCTTTTCCGCGTTTCCTTCGGGTGCTACTGTCGCGCTTTTCAGCACCCGAGTCATTGAACCATCCGGTCTACCCTCGGGCCATGGTACTATTCACCCGCACCCCTTCGGTCTGGCCAAGGAAATGGGATATACACGGGAAAAAGTTGAAAGTGTTTGCACGGTAGCCGGACCGCCAATCTTTCGATGCTTGTATTTTCAGCTATTTATATAAAAACAGGTTTGGAATGACGATTGCTCTCTTGGGGTTGGGGTACGAAGGCCCATAACTTGGCTGTTCGGGAGAAAACTATGAAGATTCGCATGTTTTGCACGTTTGTAGCACTCGCGGTGCTATCGCTAGGTACGATGGCATACGCAGACACTTTTGGCACGATCACTCAGGTGTTGTTTTATCCTGGCACTGGCGGACCGATCGGCGGCACTGGCACGTCGTCCCAGAATTACACTCCGGCTTCGGTGGCACATCCCAATGGCACGGGCCTCGTAACGGCCACGTGGACGGCGTCGTATACGTTTAACCAGTATGGCTTTTACGCGGGAAGTCTGCCGGGTGGCGCTACCTTCGTGAACTTGAGCGTAACGGCAGTCGATACCGAGACCGGTACGATCACTCTGTCGCAGAGTTCGGGCACGGATGGCTACTACGCCTACGACGTTGGTACAACCGACAACTTCACCACGGACCCGGCTTTCAACAACACATTCATTTTCGATCAAACTCAGGCTGCGGGCTCGATCGGTGGCACCAGCGCAGCCTGCCAGGGCAACCCGTCGCTGAATGCGAACGGCTCCACCGACGCGCAAGGCTGCGTCGATCTGAGAGCAAGCGGGAGCGCGGTCACCAAGAGCGGCTTTAACAACACGGTTATGAACGATTCCACCGGCTCCGGCCCGAGCGGCGCCGATGGCTCGGGCAACTTGGTGAATTCGAACTTCACCGGCGCGGGAACCGTCACCCTGTACGAACAAGTGAAAGGTATCGCGGGTATTCAAGGCACCTCGCCGGACAGCGACACGCCGAATTCCTCGAGCGCCGCGACCGAACTCGTCCTGGTCTACACGTACGATATTCCCGGCCCCAACAACACGCCCGAACCGGGCACGCTGTTGCTTCTGGGAACTGGTCTCTCCTTCGTAGCCTCGAGACTGCGCAAGAGCGCGGTTAAGTAAGATTGTAATTCTGGAGCCTTTGACCACAGGCGCCGCTAAACGCGGCGCCTGTTTTTTTGTCTTCATCCCCTACCCGGTGCGTCAACGCAATTTCAGCTTTTCTGTAGTGTCCTTAGTTTGCGTCTCACTGGCTAAAGCCCACTTTTTCCAAACATCTGGGTCGGCACGGCTGAAGCCGCTGAAGCCAGGCTGAAGCCGTGCCCCTGATACAATGCGCCTGCGGAAACGATTTGCTCACGGTTCACACAGGGATCAAATTCAAATTGAGCCACGACCTACGGCGGCGTCCGCTTGATTTGAACCAGCAGATCAGTTTGTTCCCGATCCCGCGCATGGAGACCGCATCTGTGGCGTGTCGTTGGGCGTTTTTCTGGGGTCGCTTGAATGCGGAATGGTTTCGATCCCGAAAGGGATTTCGCAATGTCCGAACTGGTCCTCTAAATCTTGATTCCGGTAAACCTTGATTCCGGCGTCAGGACTTGGTGGAGGAAGTCGGCGGTTCTGTCATTGAAGTAGAGCCTTAAACACCATCGGCTCTCAACGTTCTACCGCTGGATGGTCTGAAGGATGTGGCGCGCGTCCTCGATACCTGTGTAGGTGGGATTGCCGCTCACAGCTTTGGCCAACGTAACCTGAGCGTCACGCAGTTTGCCCGTGCGGTATTGAGCGACCCCCAAATGGTACAACTTTTCCTGATTCTTAGGATCTCCGCGCACCGCATCCTGAAACTCGCGAAGCGCCAGGGACATATTATTCTTCTTCAAGTAAATCCAACCCAACGTATCGGCGATGGTGGGATCGGTGGGCTGCTTCTCCTTGGCCTTCTGCGCCAGGGCCAGCGCCTCGTCCACGTTTCCGCCCGTTTGCACGATCAGCCACGCCAAGTTGTTCATGGATTGCCGGTCCTCGGGATTCCGCTTCAGCACCTCCCGGTATTGCAACACAGCATCTCCATACCTCTTGCGTGAAAGATAAATGCTCGCCAGCGCCACGAACGCGCTGGGATCGTCCGGATGGGACTTGATGATTTGTTTAGTGATCGCTTCCGCCCGCTCCGTGTCGCCGACTTTATACCGCAGATCGGCGATCATTTTCAGGGCCGTCACATCGTTCGGGACCACCGTCAGGAATTGCTGAAGGCCTTCCTCCGCTTGAGCGTCCCGATGCTGAGCTTCGCGCACCCACGCCAAACCCACCGCCGCAGCTTCCGACTTGGGATTGTCCTTCGCCATCTTCGCGTACATGGTTTCGCCCACGGACGCTTCCCCAGTTTGGATGAGCACCTCGTACATTCCTTCGATGGCTATGGGATTCTTGGGCGCCAGCTCCAACGTTTTGGCGAAATTGTCCCGAGACTCCTTCCATCTCCTTTGCAACGCGTACAACACTCCAAGGTTGGCGTACGCTGAGGCCATCTTAGGACGAGCCCTCGCCAAAGCGGTTAGATCCAGTTCGGCAGGGAGGTAGTCGTATTTGGCAATCTCGGCTCGTGCTTTTTCAAGGTATATCGCGTACGACTTGGCTTGGCTGGCCGGCGTCTCCTTGATCGTCTCCTGCGCAGCTTCCGTCGATCCTTCTTGAAGCAGAAGCTCGATCATTTCCACGCGCGCAGCGAGATTGGCCGGTTGGTATTTGAGAGCATCACCCAATTCCTGCTTGGCGAGAGGGCGCGAGCCCTGCTCGAGGTGAGCCATCGCCTTGTAGTAGTGGGCCACCGACGAGGCGGGCTCCCGTCGCAATACCTCCAGAATGTCAGCCAATGCTTGATCGCTCTTTTCAGCTCGCAAGAAGAGGATGCCGCGGCTCAGATGAGCCGGTACGTCGTCCGGTTCTTTCTTCAGGATTTGTTCCGTCAGGGCCTGCGCTTCGGCGCCTCGATCCGTCTCCACCAGGGCATTCAACAGCGCATTGCGGCTGTCCTTGTCGTCGGGGTATTTCTTAACGATTACCTGCAAATCGGCGATCCCTTTGTCCGTTTGGCCGCCATAATAATGAAAACGCGCCAACGCGCCACGATCCCGGGGATCCTCCTGATGTTCCGAACTCAGCTTTTGAAAAACAGGCTCGGCTTGGTCGGGGTGTCCCGTGACCATGTAAAAGAGTCCCAGTTGGTACAGGGGGTCGGCTGATTTGGGCTCCAATTCGACCGCTTTTTTCAGGCTGGCCTCGGCCTCCTTCAGCTTGCCTTCGCTCATATAAAAGTTACCGAGCGCGGTGAGCGTTCGAACCGTGGGTTTCCGCTCCGTAAGGGCCTTGAGGGTCTCTTCGGCTCCCGAGAGGTCTTTTGTGCGCAACTTGACGAGAGCCAGCGTCATCGTAGCGCTGACCGCCATTGGGTCGTGCGCCACAAGGTCTTCTAGACCCTTGGCTGCCGTCTCCAGGTCGCCGGCGCCGGCGTAGGAATCCGCGAGGAATTCGAGAGATTGCGTGTCGCCCGGCTTGATCTTCAACGCAGCCTGAGCGTACGGGCGCGCCTCTTTGAATCTCCTGCTTCGTAGGAGAACTTGAGCCAGATCGCGGTTGGTTTCGAAATACATCGGCCGCAATTTCACGGCCGCGGTTAAGGCTTGATACGCCTTGCGGTAATCGTTTAGCGCGATGCTGGTGGAACCCAGTTGATACTGGGCCATCGCGAAATTGGGATCCAAGTTCACGGCGCGCTGAAACTGTATCTGCGCCTCCTTGGGCCTGTTTTCCTGCAGGAATTTTTGGCCGCTCGCAAACGCGCGGTCCCTCCTCGCCTCCCTGGAGAAGTAACACCCCGAGGAAACGATCAACATCGCCAATACGCCTGCCACCAGAACGCTGTTTGATAAAGTCCGTGGTTTCAAGACTTCGCCTCTTGTCGCGAACTAAATTATCTCATACGACCTGGCCCGCCAAGTTATCTTCCGGCCAATCTGAGTTAGTACCGTAGTACACGGTAGAGTGCCGCCCCCAGAGTATTTCGCTGGGACCCAATCAATTGGCCACAAAAGGAACGCGCGGCAAAAAAGAGCGCGTACGCGCACACGGTCCATGAGATTCTGACATATGGCCTTTCGTTCCGGATTCGTTTCCATCCTCGGCCGGCCCAACGCCGGGAAATCCACGCTGCTGAACCGCATCGTGGGCATGAAGGTCGCCATCGTTAGCGATAAGCCGCAAACCACCCGCCAGATGCTGCAAGGCGTCGCCAATCGGGAGTTCCCCGATGGCGGCGCGCAGATTGTCTTTCTCGATACGCCGGGAATCCACAAAGGCGACTCGAGAATGAATCGCCGGATGATGGAGGAAGTGGAAGAAGCGCTGGCCGATCGCGATTTGTTGCTCCTGGTGGTCGACGCCTCTGCGCCGTTTGGTCCCGGCGATGCGTACGCGCTCGAAGTGGTGAAGCGCACCAAGACACCCTGCTTCCTCGTTTTAAACAAAGTGGATCTGGTGGACAAACCCAAACTTCTCCCCCTGCTCGATCGCTACAACAAGATGCACGATTTTGCCGAGCTGGTGCCGATCAGCGCACGAACCGGCAACAACGTGGATCACTTGGTCGAGACAATCGCCAAACATTTGCCGGAGGGGCCCGAGTATTTTCCGAAAGGCCACGTCACCGACTTGCCGGCGCGCTTCCTGGCCGCGGAAATCATCCGCGAGAAAGCGATTCTGTTGACCCATCAGGAATTGCCGTACTCGACCGCGGTGATTGTGGATCACTACGAGCAGCGTGGCCCCATCCTGCGCTTGCACGCGCTGATCTTCGTGGAAAAAGAAGGACAAAAAGGCATTCTGATCGGCGCGCACGGCGAGCGGCTGAAAACGGTGGCCACGCGAGCCCGCGAGGAGATCGAAAAAATCTTCAATACGCGCGTCTATCTCGAGGTCTTCGTGAAAGTGCGATCGGGTTGGCGCGAAAACGGCCGCTTCCTCGAAGGACTCAATTGGCGTAATATGGTGGGAGGCGAGGATCTTCCGCACGCATCGCACGAAGCGAACGAGAACGAAGAGAGCACGCAATGAAAGAGAAAAGTCTCATGACATCAATCCATCCAGCAACTCGCGTTCTTCACGCCATCGCAGCCGTGCTGCTGGCCGCGGCGCTCATAGCGCCGTACGCCTTGGCGCGTCCCTTCGTCGACGACGATGAGATCTACGATCAAGTCAATCGCAAGCTGAATAGCGATCAGGACATTCACGGCCGCATCAAGATCGAAGTGAAAAACGCGGTGGTCACGCTGACCGGCACGGTGGGCACGGAAAAAGTGAAGTCAAAAGCCGAGAAAATCGTGCGCAAGGTCGCGGGCGTGAAAGAGGTCGTGAATAAGCTGGAGATCGGCGAGAACATTCCGAAGTGAGTTAGGGCAACACGCGCGATTCCACTTGAAATTTTTTGTAGTCGCTGTAAGTCGTGGTGTCCTCCTCACGAAAATTCTTGAAATACGCCAGGCGCGCCGATCCCGCCGCGTAGACAAGCTTCGGCAGCCACACTTCGCCGTTGACACGCGTATTCTCAAGGCGCAAGTGCGCTCCCGCGTGGAGCCGCACGAACGATAGACCCCACGAGATTGTGTCGGTCACTTCGATCTCGGCGCGCGGCAGGAGGTATTCTTCGCGATCGATCCACACCTTGCCGCGCAGTTTCGGCAAGATGCGCGCGTCTTTCATCTGCGGCTGAAATCCGGCACGTGGCTCGGCGGAAATCACCCAGCAATCGCGGCCGTCGATCGGTTCGCTGCCCTCGAGTTTGAAATTGTACGCGCCAGTGACCTCGTGCAGAAAGCGGCGGCCCTCCTCGCGGTCTTTTTCGTACTTCGCCAGACGCTTGGCGCGCTGCTCCGGCGTTTCCTTCTCGTGTTCGTGGATGCTCTTCTCGATTTTCTCGCGCTCTTTCTTCTCGTCCTTCTCGGAAAGCGGCTGATCGTTCTTCTTCACCAGGCGATAGTACGGCTCGCCTTCTTGCAACGTGACCTCATACGTGTTCACTTCCGTCTTCTTGACGACGCCCGAGCCGTCGAGACTGCGCTCCTCGTCGCGTTCGGTCCACGTGTAGTTGCGGGCGACTTTCCAGTTGCGCTCGTCGGCGTCGACGGCGCGTTGAATGATGGCGATGGGATCGGGCGCGGAATCGGGCCCGGAATCAGGCGCCGGCGTGGCTGGCGCGAAAGTCGCTAGCAGAAAAGCAACGACTGTTGAGATGGGCACGAAATAAGGACGAGAGGATGCGGGGGATTGTTACAAGAACAACCCTCGACAACTACGACTTGCGCGGAGACACGGTCACTATCTGGAATATGGATCGAATCCAGTAGGCCAACGCCGCAATGGACGATATCAGGACAAAAAGGCTGAACGCCATTTTTCGCCCCTCGCTCCAGGGGGATTCACTTCGAGCTTTACTACGTCCGCAAAACGCCAACTGCCGGGCCCAATACTGTAAAAGTACTGTCAACCCGGCAAAATAAGTACCCAGAACCATCGCCGGAACCTACCGACGATGCTAACCGCTCATCCTAACCCTCTAGGGTGACACCGGCTCGCCCACTAAGCGAGCCGTTCCCCAACCCACGCCCGAAAATCAATTTACGCGACGTCCAACGCGAAACTCGACATCCGGCGGCTCATCACGCCGGCGAAATGCTCCAGCACCGAGGTCATCTCCAACAGAGCAAAGCGTTCCATGCGCGGCGACAACGCCCGGCCGAGGGTGTAGACCATGCGCATCACGCGGAAATCCATGATCAACAGTTTTTCTTCGTACGAGTAGCGGCCCACGTTGACCGTGGCCGCGAAACGCAACAAGTAGGTCAGCGCCAGGAAATCGTGTCGCAGGGATTCCACCAGGCGTCCGTACTCGGCGGCCTGATCGGCTGCGGCGAGAGCCTGACGCACCATCGGGAACTCCAAGCGATTCGCTTCCGCCAAGCGGATGGCTTCGGCCGTCGCTTGGCTGGAATCCAGAATGGTCTGGATGGTGGACCGCAGCCAGTAGAACAGGGTGGCCACCGAGAACAGTAAGATGAATACGCTTACGAACATTAGCCCCGAGCCTCCACCAGCACCAACTCGCGATCACGTTCGGTTTCCGTCTCATCGACAGCCACCGGTAGCATGGTCAATGCGTAGCACCAGATCGCCAGCATCGCCAACGTTGCCACAGGCGAGATATATCGAACCACGCTCCACAGAGCATCAAACTGATTCTTGGGAACCAGACTCTGGACAGCCCAACTCGCCGCCTGCATGGCTGCGGACATTCCCAGGCCTCCGACCAGCGCACGCAACTGAGGTTCCTTGACTCGCAGATACGCGAGGGTTACGCAGAGCATGAGGGTTAGCACCACAGAGGCGAAATACATGTTCTGTTGAACTTCCACGATCAGGCGCTTCAGGAATAGCGTTTCGCGGGAGATCACCAAGTTGGAGGTAAACCAATAGGACACGGCGACCACCAAACCGACTAGGGTCAGGAAGGCCATACGCGCTTGGGTGCGAAAGGGAGACTCGCTGAGAATGATCTCAAAGATGCTTATGGTCGCTAGGTACCGCAGGACCACCAGCAATACATCCAAGCCAAAGTAGGTGAAAAAGTATTCTTGCGAGCGCCATCCGTAGGCGCGCAGACACGCCTCGCGCAGGATATCGCAAGCGATCATGCTGCCAGTGTAGATGCACAAATATTTGTACCGGCGGAAGGTCCCTTTGAACAAAGCAAGACCCACAAAGCCCCAAGCTAGGGCTTGGCCGACGCACAATAGCAGCAATTGACCAGCGTTATGCATAGTTCCTCCAAGCAAAAGTACTGTAACCTGCTGGCGGAACCGTGTCAACGCCTTCTAACTAGATTTTTTGAACCGCGCTAAAGCTTAGTTGCGGTCCGGGGTTCCACCGCGCTGTCTCATCTCGGGAGCGGTCGTAGTGCCATCCCGCATCTCGGGAGCGGTCGTAGTGCCATCCCGCATCTCGGGAGCGGTCATAGTGCCATCCGCTACCAATACGAGGCCGTGGTTGGAGGTCGCAGAAACAACCGTGTTGCGCAAGCCAACCACCGCTAAAGCCATGACAAGCGCCAAGATCACGGACAAAAGAACCTTTTGCATTTGCTCACCTAAGTCCCCAGTTGGGACTTGAAGAGCATACACCAAAGGCGTAGCCCGTGCAGACAGAGTTCTACCGCGTACTGTGAAAGCAGTACTAGTAAGAATGGGACTCGACGAGTATGTCCCTAATCATCTGTCGTTTGCGCTATTACTACCTCCCAAACAGAATCCACGACCTTTCTGACAGCCACCATCCTAATAGCATTTGGGTAACCTAAGCACCCCGATCAGCGGCACCACCATCTAAGATATTCATTTTAAGTATATAAACGACATCCAGGGACATTCGAAGGCGAATAGTCACAGCTAACACAGTCTACTATTTGGTTACAAAAGGTGCCAGAAATGCCGGTTCTAGAACCACCCATGGCGCAAGACCAATTTCGCTCTGGTATTACTGGTCATGGTCCACTAGAACTGCTCCGCGAACCTTTGAATTTCGTGCATAATGGGTTGTCACCGGGATCACCGTTGAGGCGTCCTTAAATGACGTTGTCCAAGCAACCGCAACAAGTTCCAGCCAATCAGACGCAGTCCGCCACGACTCGCGTCCTGGCCGATCTGGCCAGCGACCTGCGCCACGGCCTGCGAATCCTTCGTTTGAACCCAGGATTCGCGACCGTCGCCGTATTATCGCTAGCGCTGGGTGTCGGTGCGAACAATGCCATCTTTGAATTGCTGGACGCCGTTCGGTTGCGCTCTCTGCCGGTCCGCCATCCCGAAAGTCTGGCGCAAGTGCGCGTTTCGAACGATGGCTGGACGCCCATCGTTTCCCTCGGCAACTATCAGGACATCAGCAATCCTCTGTGGGAACGCATCCGTAGCGAGCAACAAGCGTTTTCGAGCATCGCCGCTGTCGGCAGTTACCCGGTGAATCTGGCCCAAGGGGGCGAGGCGCGTTACGCGCAAGCGTTGTGGGTGAGCGCGGGATTCTTCGATGTGCTGGAGGCTCAGCCGTACGTGGGACGCGTGTTCTCAGCTGAAGATGATCGTCCCGGCTGCGGGTCTCCCTCGGCGGTGATCAGCTACGCCTTCTGGCAACGCGAGTTCGGCGCCGATCCCAACATTGTCGGCAAGAAGCTGAATGTGTCGGGCCATCCTTTTACGATTGTCGGTGTCACGGGACCCCAGTTCTTCGGCCCGGAAGTAGGGCGCGCGTACGACGTGACGCTGCCCATCTGCGCGCAGATCTCGCCGGCGGGAGGCTCGGTGCTCGATCATCGGGACAACTCGTGGCTGCTGGTGGTTGGGCGGCTGAAACCCGGATGGACACTGCAACAAGCGTCGGCGAACCTGGCGTCAATCTCCCCCGCGTTGATGCGCGAAACCGCGCCCAGCGGATATTCGCAAGAACGCGTGAGTCAGTATCTTCAATTGAAATTGGCGGCGTTTCCGTGGGAAACCGGATTCTCGCGGCTCCGCACGCGGTACGAACAACCGCTTTGGGCGCTGCTGGCTATCACCGGCATGGTGCTCTTGATCGCGTGCGCCAATCTGGCGAATCTGATGTTGGCACGAGCCAGCGCGCGTGAGCGCGAAATCGGCATCAGACTCGCCATCGGCGCGTCGCGCGGACGCGTGATCCGCCAGTTGTTGAGCGAGAGTCTGCTGCTCGCCTTGCTCGGCGCGGCGATCGGCTGGGTGGCCGCGCGCGGACTGAGTCGCTTCCTGATTTCTTCTCTCAACGCCTTCGGCACGCGCAGCGTCGGGTATTTCTTGGATCTTCACGCCGATTGGCGATTGCTGGCATTCACGCTCGCCGCCACGGTTCTGACCTGCGTTCTGTTTGGACTGGCGCCGGCGCTCCGCGGAACCGCCATATCACCGGCGACACTCCTGGTGAACGGACGCGCCTCGACGCCGGGCCGCGAACGATTGAACTTGCGCCAGTTCATGGTGATCGCGCAAGTGGGATTATCGTTTGCGTTGATGATCGGCGCGTTTCTGTTTGCACGCAGCCTGGATAATCTGTTGAACGTCGACGCCGGGTTCCGCCAAGAGAATCTGCTGCGCGTGAGTTTCGACCTAACAGGCACACGCATCGACAGCAACCATTTGCAGGAATACCGGCGCGCCACGCTGGAGCGCATCCGCGAACTTCCGGGTGTGAAGAACGCCGCCGACTCTTTTGTCGTCCCGATGAACAACGCTTCCTTCTGGCGCTTGACGTTGCGTACCGGCAGCGCCGGCGAAGGAGAACCGCGCAAGTCGATGTTCAACTGGGTGAGTCCCGGATTCTTCCAGACGATGGAGATTCCCATTCTCTCCGGGCGCGACTTCGACGATCACGATACGGCGGCATCGCCGAAAGTTGTGGTGGTGAACGAAGCCTTCTCGCGCGCGTTTTTCGCGGGCGCCGATGCCATCGGACAAACGTTTACGTCCGTCGCGGAACCCGGGTATCCACAGACGACCTTTCGCGTAGTCGGCGTGGTGAAGAACGCCAAGTATCGCGATATCCGCGAGGACTTTCAACCGATCGTCTACGCACCGGAGTCGCAGCACTCCGTTTTCGAACTTTATCAAGTGATGCTGGTGCGCTCGAGCGCGCCGCCCGCCAGCATCATCGCGGCGATCAAGGAGAGCGTGGGGAAACAGAATCCCGAAGTCGGCTTGGACTTCGACATGATCCGCACGATGGTGCTGCGCGGCATGGTGCGCGAGCGCTTGATGGCCGCGCTCAGCGCGATCTTCGGAGTGCTCGCCGCGATTCTTGCAACGGTGGGACTCTACGGAGTTGTCGCGTACATGGTGGTGAGTCGCACGCGCGAAATCGGAATCCGCATGGCGCTCGGCGCGGAACCGCCGGGAATCGTGCGCATGGTGTTACGCGAGGCGTTTACGTTGTTGGGCGTGGGACTCGTGGCCGGCGCGATACTCGCGTGGTTCGCCGCCGATTACGCGTCCAAATTGCTTTACGCGCTCCCGGCGCGCGATCCCGCAAGCTTCGCGCTGTCGGCACTCGCGTTGACGCTAGCGGTACTCGCCGCCGGCTACGTGCCGGCGCGCCGCGCGTCGCGGTTGCATCCAATGGTCGCGCTGCGGCAGGAGTAGCGCGCTCAACGCCCAGTTAGCCCAGCCGCGCCAGAATTTCAGCAGGAACGCGCGAACGCAGATTCGGATACGCCTCGATAATTCGTTCGATGTCGAGGATGTCCTTGCGCCGCTTGCTAGGACGGCGTGTTTCGTCAGAAGCGGCCCAAGTCTTCCCTTGCAGCACGTCTTCAATCGCCGCCACGGGAAGTTCCGCGCCCAGCACCTCGCGCCTCGATGCGCGCGACGCGAACGACTAATATCGCGGGTCGGTTTGCAACTGCACGCGAAGCTTCGATCCTTCCATCGCAAGATTCAAACTGTGAGGGAAACGCTCGATTTGGAATTTTGCCTGCAAGAACGGCTCGATCCGCGTGATTTCGCCTGCGGCCAGCGCAAGATCAAGGTCAAGACTCACGAGAGGATCGACGTAGGCATTCACGGCCTGCCCGTCAACCACGCAATACAGCACACCGTGTTCGTCGAGAAACGAAACCATCGTTTCGAGAAAATCGGCGCGGTCCACGGTTACCGCCTGCCAAAAAGCTAGAGCCTGCATGACGTTATTCTACGCCTCTGCGGCTACTGAATGATCGGAAACGGAGAGTCTGGAGGCTCGGTAGCCTCGATCGCGTCTTCCAGTTTTTCTACGGCCTGTTGGACGCGCTGGGCCAACAACTGCAAGTCGTCGGCGACTTTTTCCCAGTCTTCGCGCAAAGGAGACCCGAGTTCCAGTTCCATCGTGGCCAGGATTTTCACCAGCGCGGCCATTTCGCTTAAGCCCGACGCGAAAAAATCGACGCGATCGACCACGTCGCTCGGCTCGCCCTTCTCAATCCCCGCGACCGTCTCCTCGGTTTCTTCGCGCGCCTGGTGCAGCACCGCATACGTCATCATCGGCAGCAGGCTGCCGCCGAGAAACGTGGCGTTTTCCTCGCTCGCGCGGCCCATCAGTTCCTCCACGCGCGACGCCGCGGCGGAAATCGCGCCGAACGCCGGACGCACTTGCTCGCGAAACTGCACAACCGCGGTCGCGAGTACGGGAGGCAGCGAAGTTCGTCGCGGTTTTGGGTTGGGCTTGCGCATGGTCTCAGTTTAGCCCGTAATTCCAATCGCCGAACGTTGCTGGCCCATCCCCGGACCTTCGCGACGATACGAGTGCAGCAGGTCCGCGCGGCACTTCGTGCACACGCCACTGCGGAAAATTCGCGCGTTCGCGACACCTGCGTCCATCAATTGCCGCGAGTTCGCTTCTTCCAGACTCAAGAACGCATGGCGGTCTTCCAAGTCCCGCATCACGGCATGACCGCCCGTCAAATGCTGGCGCGGCAGCATGACGAGCGCCGGATTCACGGGATCGAGTTTGTCGAACAACTCGTCCGAGTACACAAATTGCGTGCGAAAGTCATCGACAACTTCCATGCCGACTTCGAGACAACACACTTGTATCGCGGGACCAAACGCCGCGACGATCTTCTCGGGATCGCAACCGAAGTGCGCGCGCATTGCGCCTACGGTTTTCTGCGTGATCCGTTTCAGCGTCCCGCGCCAGCCGGCATGAATCGCCGCAACTACGCGATTTTCGGGATCGGCCAAAAGCACCGGCAAACAATCGGCGGCAGCAACCATGAGTGCAACGCCGGGGTCGGCGGTGATCATCGCGTCGCCTCGTAGGTGCGTCTCCGCGTCGGGCGCGGACACCACACGAATCAAGTCGGAATGAAATTGTTTCAACCGAACGGCGGTCCATTGGCGTGGAGAGAAATCGGGATCGGCATGGCGCGTGCCGAAGGCGTGCTTCAGCCAGGTTTGTTTGACGAGCTCCGGCGCACCAAGCACGCCGTCGTTCTTCGCGCCGCTAGCTCTCAAGAATCACCTGCGCCAGCGCTTGCCCGGCCGTATGCGTCAGCGACAACGCCACGTGGCGGACACCCATACGCTCCGCGATCCGTGCCGCTTCGCCGGAAAATACCAGCGTCGGCCGTCCGCCCGGCTGGCGCACTACTTCCAAATCCACCCAGCGAATTCCGCGACGCCAGCCCGTCCCCAGCGCCTTCATGCCCGCTTCTTTCGCCGCGAAGCGCGCCGCATAGCGCTCGGCGCGATTCTTGAAGCGCTCGCAATAGGCAATCTCGCGCGGCGTGTAGATGCGCGACTGAAAACGCGCGCCAAAGTTTTTCAGCGATTGTTCGATGCGGCCGACTTCCGCCAGATCGACTCCCGTACCCACGATCGGCATGCTTACGCCTTCTTCCACCGCACGCCGTCTTTGGTATCTTCCACGACGACGCCGAGCGCGTGCAGTTCTCCGCGAATGCGGTCGGCGGCGGCGAAGTCGCGACGCTTGCGCGCGTCGGCGCGATCGGCCAGCAACGCTTCCACCTTGGCGGCAAGTTCGCCGTCTCCGGATGCCGCCCCGGAGGGCTCCAACACTTGAAAGACGCTGTCGAAACGCGCCAGAAGATCGAGCGCGGCCTTTGCGTTTCCCGCGCGCAGGTCGCCTTTGTCGGCGTGAATGTTCAACTCGCGCACGGTTTCGAAGACCACGGCCATCGCGGCGGCGGTGTTGAGATCATCGTCCATTCCTTCTTCGAAGCGCGTCACCGCTGCGCGGATGTCGGCGGCCAGCGTTTCGTTTTCGCCTTCCGGCAGCGCGTCCGTCTGCAAACGCAAGCGGAAATTCCGCAGGCGATCGAGCGACGCGGCAGCCTGCTGCAATCCGTCCCACGTGAAATTCAATTGCCCGCGATACGGGACCGAAGTATAAACGTAGCGAATCGCTTCCGGGCGATAGCCTTTCTCCTGCAAATCGCGCAGCGAGAAAAAATTCCCCAGCGACTTCGACATTTTCTTGCCTTCCACCATCAAGTGCTCGCAGTGCAGCCAATATTTGACGAAGCGTTTCCCCGTGGCGCCCTCCGATTGCGCGATTTCGTTGGCGTGATGCGGAAACACGAGATCCGTGCCGCCGGTGTGAATATCGAAACTTTCGCCCAAGTAACGCATCGCCATCGCCGAACATTCGATGTGCCACCAGGACGCCCTGGACCAATCTCGGTTTCCCACTGAGGTTCGCCGGGCTTCGGCGCTTTCCACAGCGCGAAGTCCGAAGGATTTTCTTTTTCGTACTCGTCCACTTCCACGCGCGCGCCGGCGCGATTGCCGTCGAGATCGAGCCGCGCGATTTTTCCGTAGCCCGGAAACGCCGCGATGCGGAAGTAGATCGATCCGTCGCTGCGATAGGTGAGTCCGCGCGCTTCCAGCCGTTCGATCAACGCGACCATTTCGGGGATGTGCTCGGTAGCGCGCGCCACGTACTCCGGCGTTTCCACGCGTAACGACGCCAGGTCCTCAAGGAACGCGGCGGCGTACTTATCGGTGAAATCGCGCAGGCTCAGCCCGGCAGCCTGCGAGTCGCGGATGATCTTGTCGTCCACGTCGGTGATGTTCATCACGTGGAGCAGTTGATATCCCTTGTATTTCAGGTAGCGGCGCAGAACGTCCTGAAAAACGAAGGTTCGATAGTTGCCGATGTGCGCGAAGTTGTACACCGTGGGACCGCACGTGTACATGCGCACACGGCCGGGCTCAAGGGGAACAAACTCCTCCTTCTGGCCTGAAAGCGTGTTCAGAAAGCGCAGTGACATGAAGAGATTATTGTAGCGTAGAACGATGCGAAGGCCGGAGAGCGTCAGCGAGCAGAAAATTGCGTGTAGAAAATTGCAGGCGGGAGAAGACAGGTCCAAGGGCCTGCCTTACTCCCGCCAGCGCGCCACTTCGTCTGCTATTCCTAAGTGCATCTCGCGTGCCATCGCCAATTACGCCGTTTCAACAACATGCGCCAAGACCAGGCGCATGTGCAACGCATTTTCTACACACATTGCGTGCAGAAAACTCCATCCAACGGGTTACTTCTTCTTTTTGGCAAAAGGATGCGCCGCCAAGCTGACTTCCATGCACGTCTTGTGGCTCGGCAGGACTTTCAGAGGATTCAACAATCCTGTGGGATTACACGTGTCCTTCACGCGCCGCATGATTTCGAGGTCGGCATCCGAGAACAGCAGCGGCATCATATCGCGCTTCTCGATGCCCACGCCGTGCTCTCCAGTGAGCGATCCGCCGACGGAAATGCAGTAGGAAAGAATCTCCGTGCCTGCCTGGACCACCTTTTCGTATTCGCCGGGCTTCTTCGAATCGAACAGGATCAGCGGATGCAAGTTGCCGTCGCCGGCATGAAAAATATTTCCAATCGTCAGACCGTAGTCGCGACTCACCTGCTGAATCTTCCGCATGGCGCCCGGAAGCTGCGTGCGCGGGACCACGCCATCTTGCACGTAACACGCCATGCCGTACATGCCGATCGCACCGAAGGCGCCCTTGCGACCCTGCCACAGCCGCTCGCGCTCGGCGGAGTTTTGCGCGACGCGAACGTCGCGCGCGCCACTCTGCCGGCACACTTGTTCCACGCGCGCCTGCTGCTCTTCGACGACTTCGCGCAATCCCTCGAGCTCGATCAGCAGCACCGCCTCGGCATCCATTGGATAGCCGGCATGCGTCTGCTCCTCGACGCAGCGCAACATCCAGCCGTCGAGCATCTCCATGGCCACGGGAATGATCGCTTCCGCCGTGATCGCGGCAACGGCTTGGCTCGCCGCATCGACGCTATCGAAAATCCCGAGCATCGTCTTCACGGCTTCGGGCGCGCGCATCAAACGCACCGTGATTTCCGTCACGATGCCGAGCGTGCCCTCGGAACCGACGAACAATCCGGTGAGATCGTAGCCGGGAGAATCGGGCGCCTTGCCGCCGGTGCGAATGATCGATCCATCGGGCAGCACCACTTCGAGGCCGACCACGTGATTCGTGGTGACGCCGTACGCCAGCGTGTGGGGACCGCCCGCATTCTCTGCGACGTTTCCGCCGATGGTGCACGCTTTTTGGCTCGACGGATCGGGCGCGTAAAAATATCCGTGCGGCGCGGCGGCCTGCGTGATCTCAAGATTGACCACGCCCGGCTGGACGACGGCGCGGAGATTCGCGAAGTCCAACTCGATGATGCGATTCATGCGCGCCGTGCTCAGCACGATGCCGCCGGAAATCGCGACCGCTCCGCCCGAAAGCCCCGTGCCGGCTCCTCTCGCCAGAATCGGCAGCTTTTCCTCGGCCGCGAGCTTCACGATGGCGGCGACTTGCTCTGTGGTCTGCGGAAACACGACCGCTTGCGGCGTGGATCGCTGCAGTCCGCCGTCGTATTCGTAGAGCATCAACTCATTCTCGGTGTCGAGGACGGCGCGCGGTCCAACGATCGCGCGCAATGCCTCACCGATCGCGGACGTGGCAGCAAGAGCCATGGGATGATTGTACAATCAAGCGACGCGTTCGACGAAACCACATGGCGGAACATCTCTATCTCGGCATCGACGGCGGACAAAGCTCCACCATCGCGCTGATCGGCGACGAACACGGCGTGGTCGTGGGATTCGGACAAGCGGGCCCGTGCAATCACGTGAAGTCGGGACGCGGCGAGGCGAAATTGCGCCGCGCGGTACTGGGCGCGGTGACAGCCGCGTGGCGAAACTCGCCGCTCGCGTCCAAGCACCTTCCCGAATTCGAAAGCGCGTTCTTCGGCATGTCAGGCGGACCGGAAGACAAAGCCGCGATCATCGCACGCGTGTTGCGCGTGCGCAAACTCGAAGTCACGCACGACGCGGTCACAGCGCTGGTCGGCGCGACGCGCGGGCGTCCGGGGATCGTGGTGATCTCCGGCACTGGATCGATTTGTTTCGGCATGAACGCGGCGGGCGCAACCGCGCGCGCGGGCGGCTGGGGATATGTTTTCGGCGACGAAGGAAGCGCCTTCGATACCGCGCGACAAGCTTTGCGCGCGTCGCTCGCGATGGAAGAAGGTTGGGGGCGCGCGACGGCGTTGCGCGATCGCGTGGTCGCGTTCACCGAAGCACGCGACGTCAACGAAGCGCTGCACAAATGGTATACCGACGAATTTCCGCGGAGCCGCGCGGCGAAGTTCGCGCGCGTGGTCGATGAATGCGCCGGCGCCGGCGACAAGGCGGCGCGCGGCATTCTGCTGCACGCCGCGGGATCGCTGGCAACTTTGGTGGAGCATGTCCGCGGCCGCCTGTTTCGTCCGCGCGAGGAAGTATTGGTAAGCTACATTGGCGGGGCGTTTCGCAGCCGCATACTGCTGGAACGATTTCGCAAAAGTGTCCGGCAATCGGGAAACAATCGTGTGGCGCCGCCGGCTTTTGGTCCCGCCGCGGGCGCGCTGCTCGCCGCGTATCGCGCCGCAGGACACTTTGAAAAGGGCGGAGACATTCGACTGAAGAATCTTCCGCCCGAAGCATAGGAGGCTAGCGTGGTATTCACTCGAAGAGATTTGTTGGCAACCGCGGCCGGCATCGCGGCCGGCGCTCAAGCGCAAACGCCGAGCGGCGCGGTTACGCCGTGCGCGATCGCCAGCGTAAACGGTCTGCGCGCCGTGAGCAAAGCGCTGGAGATGATTCGCGGCGGTGCGGACGTGCTCGACGCGGTGATCGCCGGCGTCAACATCTTGGAAGACGATCCGCAGGAGCACGGCGTCGGCTTGGGCGGCATGCCCAACGAAGAAGGCGTGGTGGAACTCGACGCCAGCGTAATGCATGGACCCACGCGGCGAGCGGGAGCGGTCGGGGCCATTCAAAAAATCAAGAATCCTTCGAACGTCGCGAAACTGGTGATGGAGCGCACCGACCATTTGATGCTCGTCGGCGAGGGCGCCCTGCGTTTCGCGATCGCCGAGGGTTTTCAGCCAACGAACTTGCTCACCGAAGACTCGCGAATCGCGTGGCTGGCGTGGAAGGAGAAACGCGGCACAGCATGGGGTCCCGGATTGGCCGATGGCTCGGGCGCGATGGCATCGGCCAGCGCGGAAACGCGCACGTTCGCGCAACGAATGCTCGATCATCCGATTACCGGCACGATCAATTGTCTCGGAGTCAACGCGAAGGGCGATCTTTCCGGAACGACATCAACCAGTGGCATGGCGTTCAAGATTCCCGGACGCGTCGGCGATTCGCCGATTATCGGCGCGGGCTTGTGGCTCGACAATGACATCGGCGCGGCGGGATCGACGGGCCGCGGCGAAGAGAACATCAAGATTTGCGGCGCGCATACCGTTGTGGAATACATGCGGCATGGCGCGTCGCCGCAGGACGCGTGTTTGGAAACGCTGAAGCGGATCCAGCGAACGTATTTCGGCAATCGCGCGAAGCTGGAGAAAGTCGACATTGACTTTTATGCGCTGAACAAGAAGGGCGAGTACGGTTCGGCGTCGCTGTGGGATCATCAGGGCGATGGACGCGTGTCGCGCTACGCCGTGGCTGACGCTAAGGGTGCGCGGCTGATGGACTGCGCGTTCTTGATGACGAGGTAGGACAGGCGTCCTCGCCTGTCCCAGATTTTCCAGCGGCGTTGAGCCGCTGGTTGCGCGGGCGCAGTCCGCGCAAATGCTAGCGACAGGCGAGGACGCCTTTCCTACTAAAGCCGCACCTCCATTCTGCCGATAGTAGGAGGTGAAAGAGGATTTATGTCCATCCCCCCAATTTCGCTCTTGAAGCAAGGCGTGCAATCGCAAGTGCAGAGCCCCACCAATCAATTCCAAGGCACGTTCCAACAACTCGCCGCCGCCCTGAAGTCCGGCGACTTGGCCGGAGCGCAAGCCGCGTTCGCCAAGCTACAACACGGCGCGCAGCAGTTGCATTTCACAGGATTCAAGGCGCAGTCCTAATCACGTTGCGATTGGCGTCGAGCAAGCGCAGCGTCAAGCACGACGCGCCCACGTTTGAGAACGTCGGCAGCGCGTAGGTGACGATGCTGGTTTGCTGCGTCGCGGGAATGTAGAACGCCGCAAAGCCCACCGATCCGGGAGCGAGGAATCCCCCCGCGTTTACGCCGCCCGAAAATCCGTTCGTGTTGTTCAACTCCATTTGAAATGTCGCACGCTGCGTTCCTTGCGCGGCCTGCGCCTGGAAAATGTAAAATCCGGAATTCAATTTCACGTCGAAAGCCACCGAATTCAATCCGGTTTGCGCTGATCCCACAGGATTGTGATTTCCGTCGAGCACCGTCACGACCAAACCGATTGGCGGATACCCCGGCACGGTGTCGAACGTCCCCGAAAGATCTTGCGACGCGGCCTGCACGTGCACGGTGTCGGCCGCACCCAAGTAGACCGCGCCGTACGAAGGATTGCCCAAGTTCTCCTGCAAGTCGCCGCCAAAATTGAATCCCCCCGACGCTTGATTCGTCGACACGCCGACGGCCCAATATCCCGCGGGCGTCCCCGGCGCGTTGCGAACTTCGGTGATGTAGAATCCCGGCGCGAGCGACATGTTGATCGAGGGCTGGGGAGTGCAGATCGCGTTGTTCAACACGATCACCGTGACCGTAAACGGCGATCCAATCGCACCCGCGTTGTCATTCACGCCGAGAAATAATCTCCCCGAGTTAGCCACTGGTCCTGCAAACGCTGCACCCACCGTAAACCACGGAGCATTGCCGATTTCTGCAGCGAGTGCGTAGCAGGTGCCGCCGTTCGGCAATTTCGACGACAGCGACGCCGAGCAGCCAAGTTCGCCGTCGGGTCCATAACCATTCCAACTTCCTTGGGCGTACACGATCACCGTTTGCCCCGCGCTCAAATCGATTCCGGTATCGAGTTGCAGGCCCGCTTGAAACGTGTACGTTTGCCCCACGCCCGTAGGCACGAGCGTCACCGACACGCTTGTCTCCTGACCATCGAACACGCCAACGGAAAGATTCGCCGTTTGATATCCGGGCGCGGTAACCGTGAGAGTGTTCGCGATCGCGAAGCCGGGATTGAAGCGAACGTTGAGGCTGCTCGCACCGACGCCATACGTCGCGCCGCCGAGCGTCACCTTCGCGCCCGCAACGGCCGCTCCGGTGATGTCGTGCACGTCAATATCGATTTGTCCCACATTCGACGGGGCCGGAATCTGAATGGCCGCGCTTATTGATGTAGCCGCCATCGATCCGGCCGGAGTGATTTGCCGCACGTCAGCAAACACACCGGCCACCGCGGCAGGAAAATCGTTCGGACTCACCGCGACGTTCAGTTGCGTCGCATTCACAAACGTAGTGGCATGCGCTGTGCCGTTCACGAATACCACCGAGTTTGTGGTGAAGTTCGTTCCTTGGAGCGTCACCGAAGGAATGCCCGACAGCGGACCGATGACCGGCGGAGTAATCGACGTAATCGTTGGCGGCGCAGTGGGTGCGGTCGCGGGAATCAAATGGAAAATCACGCCGAAGGTAGTGGGTAGGCCTCCTTGGAAATTAGGAAGCACAGGTCCCGGCTGCGCGGCGTTTGCGGTGACCGGAAAGTCGCCTTGCGACGTGCCGTTTACCCAAATTCCGCCCGTCGAGTCAAGCGACATCGATTGCACACTTTCGCCGTTCGGTCCGCCGAGATACGTGGAGAATTCCAGCGTCGCGAGCGTGGGATCGAGAATCGAGACAAACATGTCGATCGGCTGGTAGATCGAAAAGCATTCCGGGCAGTTATAGCCGGAGCTGAGCGGATTCATCATCGGAAAATTGCTCGACCCCGTGGTTCCCGCGAGGTAAATGTTGCCGGACGGGTCTAGCGCCATCGAGGAATGCAAATCGTTGCCGGCAGCGCCGCCATCACCGCCAAGAAATGTCGAGGCCACGAGCGCGGTGCCGGTCGCGTTCATCTTCGTAACGAAAAGATTCGACGAATTGGGATGGAACAAACAACCGCTCACGCTGAAGTGGCACGGCTGCCCTTGAAATTGGGTTTGAAAGGCACCCGGCGTCGTCGGGAACGTAGGATCGGTGGTCGTCCCCACGATGATCAGATTTCCCTGGCCGTCGGTGGCGATCGCAGCGCATCCGGTGCCCTGCGACGGGCTGTGCGTCGAGAGATACGTGGAATAGACGAGCGACGCGCCGTCGCCTGTCATTTTCGCCGCAAAACATCCGCCCGACGACCCGAACGTCGTTTGGTACGCGTTCGCGGAAATCGGGAACGACGTCGATCCCGGCGTACCGATCAGAAAAATCGCGCCGTTCGGATCGAGCGCGATGGCTTTCACGATCGAAGCCTTCGACGACCCGCTCGGATCGTTGCCAATGTACGTCGAGAACAAGAGCGCCGATCCCGCGGCATTCAGTTTCGTCACAAAACCCGGACCATCCGCGTTCGTTGCGGCTGTTGATTGCAAGACACCGGTCGTCGTGGGCCACGCGACTCCGCCGGCGGTTCCGGCGATCACCATATTTCCGCTTGAATCAACGGCGATCGCCTGTACGCCGGTCGCGCTCGAGCGTGGATTTGGCGGGCCGCCGAAGGTCGCGGTGTAAATAAGCTTGCCGCCGATCATGTCGTACTTCGTTAGGAACACCAGCGGCTGATTCGCGGTGTGCGGACCCTGAAACGCACCGGTGGTCGCAGGATACGCGCCGAACGGCGAGAATCCCGCGATGTAGAAATTGCCGGATGAGTCTACCGTGACGGCAGTGATGCTGTCGCCGGAACTGCCGAGCGTCGTTTGAAATAACGTTTGAGTGCCGAGCGGATCGAGGCGCGCAATCGTGATACCCAACGGCGTGCTGGCGTAGGAATAAATGTATCCGGAGGAATCGCGAATCAGTTGACGCTGCGGCGCGTAAGAGGAATAGCCAATCACGAACGCGGGTCCCGCGAAGACCGCCGCGGGAAGCAGGAGAAAGACGAACAGGAATCTCCGCATCACTTTCGTCATTGTATCCCGCGCGAGCGCAATTTCCATGGACGTGATATATGATGACAAGACGATGGCGGATCTCCCCATTTCGGCCAGCAGCGTGACGCGCGTACCGCTGGAAGCGTTCGCCGGACAGTGCCAGCGCAGCATGCAACCGCTGGTCGATTCGATCACGTATTTTTCCACGGCGACGCTGGAGGAAGATCAGGTGCGTCAGTTCCTGCGCGAACCGGCGCAGGCCACACCGCGGTCGCTGCTCGAAAAAATTCCGCCGATTCGCCTCGTGCTGGTTCCCTTCATCGAAAAAGGATCGGGCGGTTCCACCGACTACGTGAGTTTTGAGCGTCCCGCGAGCACCAAGAGCCTAGCCAGAAGCGCATTCGAATTGGAAGAAGCGGTGTTCATCTTCTTGTCCGCCGAAGGCCAGGACGTGGCCGACTATCATTATTGGTTCTACAACGGGATCGCCGAGCAAGCCGCGAGTCGCGTCGACGAAGCGGCGTTCGCGCGCTTCACGGGACTCGTCGCCGACGAGTTGAGCCGCAACGCGCGCGGCGAAGTGGATGAACGCAGCTACCAGTTGAAACAGAAAGTCAGCCGCAAGCAGCGTCTGCCGGGATCGGACTCAAAGTTGATGCAGGAATATTTTCGGCAAGCGCTCGAAGACACGCTGACGCTTTATTTGCACGGTCTCTGCTGCGACATCGATGTGGAACCGGGATCGCGCCAACTGGCGTCGCGCTACTTGCGCAAGCGTTTGGAATTGTTGCAAGAAGTTTTCCCGCCGAATCCGGGCTACAACGTTTTTCCCGCCGAGCCGAAGCAGCGGGAGGAAAATCCCGAAGCGTAGGACGGCGGCCTGGCAAATTTCACCACAGAGAACACAGAGAACAGCACACAGAGGGCACAGAGAACGTCCGCCTAGGGGCCAACATCTCTGCGTTCTGTGTGTTCTCTGTGGTGAAACTCTTAACCCGTGGTGAATGTCAGCGTCACGCGGGAACCTTCTTCTTGGTATCCTTGGCCGGTTCCTTCTTCTTTTCGGTCGACTCGCCGCCGGATTTTTCTTCCGATTTGCTCTCCGTTTTCTCCGCGGACTTTTCCGCGCTCGGGGCCTCGGACGGTTTCTTGCCGGCGTAATCGGTGACATACCAACCCGTGCCCTTGAATTGAATCGCGGACGAGGAGATCAACTGCTCCACCGCGCCCTTGCACTTGGGACATTTCTTGAGGGGTGGGTCGGAAAACTTTACGATCTTTTCGAAGCGATGACCGCACTTCTTGCACTTGTACTCATACAAAGGCATACAGAGGAATTTTATCGCAGATTGAGACTCTTGAGATATTCGCGGAACGGTCCGCCGAGATCGTCGCGCTTCAGCGCGAACTCCACGGTCGCTTTCAGGAAGCCGAGTTTGTCGCCGGCGTCGTGACGGCGTCCATGAAAACGCCAGCCGTAAATTTTTTGACCTCGCGCCAGCAGGTTTTTCAACCCGTCTGTGAGTTGAATCTCGCCGCCGGAGCCGGGTGTGGTCGATTCAATCGCCGCAAAAACTTCCGGAGTCAAAATGTAGCGCCCGATGATCGCCAAATTCGACGGCGCTTTTTCGAGCGGAGGCTTTTCCACCAAATCGCTGATCTCCCACAAGCGGCCGTCGAAGCTGTCGCCCGCCACCGGCTTTCCCGCAATCACACCATAGGAAGAAATCGCTTTGCCTTCCACTTCCTGAATCGCCACGACGGATTGCCCGAACTTCTCGTACACTTCGATCATCTGCCGCAAGCACGGCGTTTCCGCGTCGATGATGTCGTCGCCCAGCATCACGGCGAACGGCTCGTTGCCCACCACTTCGCGCGTCACCAGAATTGCGTGACCCAATCCAAGCGCTTCTTTCTGGCGCACGTAGGTCATTTTGATCAAGTCGGAAACGTCGCGCACTTGCGCCAGCAATTCCTTCTTGCCGCGCTGCTCCAGAATCCGCTCGAGTTCGTAGGAAACGTCGAAGTGATCTTCGATCGCCGTTTTTCCGCGCCCCGTGACCATGACAATGTTGTCCACGCCCGAGGCCACCGCTTCCTCGACGACATATTGAATGATGGGCTTGTCGACCAGCGGCAGCATTTCTTTCGGTTGCGCTTTGGTGGCGGGCAGGAATCGTGTGCCCAGGCCGGCCGCGGGAAAAACCGCTTTGCGAATGGGAGGGAAAGCGCGCATGGTGGAACTCGTATTGTATCAAGCGGACGCCGCGACGCGAAAACCGTAATCGGCGTACTCAAATTCCGGCGGAATGCTCGACCGCGCCGAGCAACGCGCGATCTTCACGTGGTGGCGCCACGATCCGCCGCGCGACGATTTGCGGCCGGTGTCGCGATCGCAGCAGGGATTGCGTTCCGGCGATTCGGCGTAGTACGCGGGGTCGTAGAAATCCGCACACCATTCGTGAACGTTTTCGCCCATCGCGTCGAGACCAAATCCATTGGCCGGCGACGTTCCCACGGGCTCGGGCGCGGTGCGCCAGCGCGTCGCGTAATCGGGCCGCGACTCCGCGGGCGTATCGCCCCAGGGAAAAAGCGCGGCTTCCCGGCCGCCGAGCGCCGCGCGTTCCCATTCGGCTTCCGTAGGCAAACGAAATTGCGGACCGAGCCATCGGCAATACGCGACTGCGTCATACCAACTTGGTCCCACAACGGGCGCGCGCGGATCGGAAAATTCGGGCTGTCCCCAACACTTCATCGGCTTGTGGCCGGTGGCGGAGAGGAATTGCGCGTAATCGGCGTTGGTGACTTGAAATCGCGCCAGACGAAACGTGTCGACCCAAATGCGGCGGCGTGGACGCTCGCTGTCTTGACCCACACCGTCGACGGCGCCGCGCCAAAACCATCCTTCGGGAATGGTGATGAGCTCCACTTTCACATCGTACAATGCTCGTGTGCTTCTTCTCGGCAAGATCGCCTTCGCGGCCGCCGCGCTTTTTCTCGCGGCGTTGGTCGTCCGCGGACCGCGCGTGCGTCCGTATCCGCATTACGGATACTTGGGACTCGCGGTGATCGCGATGGCGCACTATTTCGCGGCGCACGGACAGCAACCGGTCAGCACATTCTTCACGCCGATTGTTTGGACCGGCTACATCGCCGCCGCCGACGCCGCGGTCTTCGCGCTGCAAGGATACTCGCTGATGACTTATCAGCCGCGGCAGTTTCTCGCGTGCACGCTGCTTTCGATTCCGCTGTGGCTGGTGTTCGAAGCGTACAATTTGCGCCTGCGCAATTGGGTCTACGTGGGATTGCCGCCCCACTGGATTGCGCGATACTTCGGATACGCGTGGTCGTTCGCAACGATTTGGCCCGGCATGCTTGAAACGTCGCAGTTGTTGCGCGCCGCGGGATTTTGGCGCGAGAAGCGGCCGAAGTTCAAGCTATCGAATACGGCCCAAAATATTTCGATCGCACTCGGCGCGGCGATGTTGATCGTTCCGATCGCGCTGCCGCAGAGAATCGGCGCGTACCTGTTCGCGTTGGTGTGGATCGGGTTCATCTTTTTGATTGAACCGCTCAGTTTGCGGCGCGCCGCGGCCAGCATTCTCGACGATCTCGAAGTCGGCCGCCGCGACCGCCTGTGGTCCCTGCTGGCGGCGGGCGCGATTTGCGGCATCTTCTGGGAATTTTGGAATTATCAAGCCACCGCGCGATGGGTCTACGTGTTTCCGATTCTGCAAAACATGAAAGTCTTCGAGATGCCGTTGCCCGGCTTCCTGGGATTCCCGCCGTTTGCGCTGGAGACGTTTGCGATGTATTGTTTTACAGTTCGTTTTCTCGACTATGTCCCCGACATCTGAAGGTTTTTCCCAAACGGCGCGTGAGACTTCCGCCGTGCATTCTCCCGGCCTGTTGCTTCTCGGCGTCATGGCGACGTCCATGGCCGGACTGATCGTAGAACTCGCGTTGACGCGCTTGTTCTCGGTGCTGTTCTACTATCATTTCGCCTTCATGGCGATTTCCGTGGCGCTGCTTGGACTCGGCGCGGGCGGCTTGTTCAGTTATTGGATCGCCGGCGATGCGCCGCTCGACAAATTGTGGCGGCGGCTCGCCGCGCTCTCCGGCGTCAACGCGCTCGTCACCGTCGTGGCGCTCGACGTGATCCTGCACATGCAACTGGCGATTACCACGATCAACGCGCAGACACTCGTGCCGCTGGTCATCGTTTATTTTTCGGCGCTCGTGCCGTTTTTCTTCGCGGGCGTGATTTTGTCGCTGGCCATCGCGCGATCGGTGGACCAAGCCGGCGCGGTGTACTTCGCCGATTTGGGCGGGGCGGGGTTGGGCGGTTTGCTCCTGATCCCGTTGCTGAATTTTCTCGGCGGACCGAACACGATTCTGTTCGCAGCGCTGCTATGGGCGGCGGGCGCGATGTTATGGAGTTATCTGGGCAGCGGAAAGTGGCAGCGCTGGGCCGTGCTGCCCGTCGCCATGGCCGTGCTGATCGGCGTGAACGCGCGCGCCCATTTTCTCGATGTGAAATCGGCCAAGGGATACCTGCTGAATCAAGAAATTTTCAACAAGTGGAACTCCTTCTCGCGGATCGGACTGTCGCGGCAAGCTGAAGGCCTCAACATTCGCATCGACGCCGACGCCGCCACCTTGGTGGCGGAAACGCCGCTCACCGACAAAGCGTATTGGTCGAACGAAGTGAATCGCTACGGAATGGGACTGGCGCATCGCATTGAACAGCAATTTCATCCCGGCGCCACGACGCTTGTGATCGGCCCGGGCGGCGGCTACGATGTGGCGCGCGCGCTATCGGCGGGCAGCCGGCACGTCACCGGGGTGGAAATCAATCCCATCATCGTCAACGACATCATGCTGGGCCGAGCGCTGGGCGCGAATCATGGACTCTATCAACGGCCCGACGTAAAAATTGTCATCGAAGACGGACGCAGCTACGCGCGGCGCTCGCCCGATCATTACGGCGTGATCCAAGCGACGCTGGTCGACACGTGGGCCTCGACGGCGGCCGGCGCCTTCGCGTTGACCGAAAACAATCTCTACACCGTCGACGCGTTTCGCGAGTACATCCGGCATCTCGACGCCGACGGCATGATTTCGATCACGCGCTGGGAATTCGAGCAGCCGCGCGAAGCGCTCCGCTTGATTTCGCTGGGAATCGAAGCCCTGCGCGAGGAAGGCGCGTCCGATCCAGCGCAGCACTTCATTGTGGTGTGCGACGGCGCACTCAGTCATGAAGGCGCGCGCGCCACGATGCTGCTGAAGCGCTCGTCATTCACGCCATCGGAACTCGCCGCCGTGCAAGCCGATCTCAAAGGATCGGACATGTCGCTGCTCTACATGCCCGGCAAGGGAATTTCCAACGCCTTCACCGAAATTCTGCAAGCGCCCGACGTGGCGACATACGAAAACTCGTATCCGTATGACATCACGCCGGTGTGGGACAATCGGCCGTTTTTCTTTTTCAACGTGCGCACCGGCGACGTGTTGAAGATGTGGGCGGGGCGCGAGTCCATGGATTTGAAAGTGAATCTCGGGCTGCTGATGTTGATGGCGCTGCTGGCCATTTCCGCCGTCGCGGTGGCGATGTTTCTGGTGCTGCCGGCGCGGTTGAGCGCGCGGCTGCCACGCGTACCGGGAGTGAATCGCTGGCTCATGTTTTTCGCGGCTATCGGACTCGCTTACATTCTGGTGGAAGTGGCGTTCATCCAGAAATTCGTACTTTTCCTCGGACACCCGACGTACGCGCTCACGGTCGCCGTTTTTATTCTGCTGATGTCGTCGGGGATCGGCAGTTTTTGGACCCGCGATTTCAGCGATCGCGAACTAACCATCGCGTTGCCGCGATTCACGATGTGCGCGGCGATGTGGATCGCGATTCTCGCCGCGGCGGTAAGTCCGCTGCTTACGGCGCTGGTATCGTTGCCGCTGGCGGGGCGCGTTGTGGTGGCGGCATTGCTGCTGATGCCCGCAGGATTTCTGATGGGCACGGCGTTCCCCTCGGGACTGCGCCTCGCGAGTCTTGTCAGCAAAGATTGCTTGCAGTGGGCGTGGGCCATGAACGCGGCGACGAGTGTGTTCGGATCGCTGGCGGCGGTGTTCATCTCGATTCACATGGGAATTTGGCAAACCATGATTTTGGGCGCCGTGTTTTATCTGGCCGCCTCCAGCTTGGCGTCAGATAAGCGCGCGTCGCGGGCGCGAGCGGCAACAAGTTGAGTTCAAAATGCGGAAATTTTGCAAGGCGCTATCTCCTGCATTCACAGCGCAATAGAATGCATTCCACGCAACACGTTCCGGTTCATTATTCTTAACGAAAGATCGCCTCGAAACAGCACCCTTTCTTGCAACAATGAGGAGTGAGGCGGGTTGAAACTCCTCGTGACTATATTGGGCAAACAAATGACACCGAAGAAGCTTCTCATTTCGGCGGCGTGGGCCGCGGTTCGCTGCGTGGCGCTGTCCGCGCTGGTCAGCACGCATCAAATGGCGCAGCAGCCGGCAGGCCAATTTCCTACCGCTGAATCGGTGGCCGCGAAGATCAAACTTTCCGGCGTAGTTCGCAGCGCGCAGGGTGTGGCGATCCCCGGCGCGACCGTGGATCTCGTGCAGACGCAAACCGGACAACACCTCGTCACCTGGACCGATGAGAGCGGCAAGTTTGAGATCCCCGGAATGCCCATCGGACACTATCGCTTCACAGTGGAACAACTCGGATTTTCGCGCACATCGACTGAGACCGATATGTCAGTCGACAGCAAACCGATCACAATTACTCTAAAGATCAAGACCACCGAAGAACTCGCCGCCGATGCGAAAGCCGCGCAAGAAGCAGAAGCGGCGGCCGCGGTGAAAGCGGCGCCAAAAACTGAAGCGTCCACGGAAAAAGCGGAAGCGCCGAAGCCGGCCGAAACAACTAAGCCCGCGGAAAGTGAAAAACCCGCGGCCGCGCCCACGCAAAACGCGCAGGCGCGCCAGCCTGGTCAGGGACGCAATGGACAAGGTGGACAAGGACAAGGCGGGCAGCGTGGACCGCGCTTGGGTCCCGACGGCAAGCCGCTCACGCCGGAACAAATCGCGGCGCTCCGTTCGCAAGGCGGTGGCCGCGGCGGATTCAGTCGCGTGGACGCCACGCAGACCAGCGGAAACGACGCGCTCTCCGCTGACGATCAACGCGCCGCGAGCAATGACACAGGTCCGCTGGGCGATGCGTCGTCAGCCGAAGCATTTTCGATGATCGGAACAGTCGGCCGAGGCACAACGTCCGGCAACGACATGAACAATTTTCAGATGGGTTTCGGCATGATGGGTCCGGGCGGACCCGGCGGACCCGGTGGCGACTTCGGCGGCGGCGGTGGCAATCCGTTCGCCAATACGGCTGACGCGGGAGCGGGCGCACCTGGCGGATTCGGTGGCGGCGGTGGTGGTCGCGGCGGCGGAGGTGGACCCGGCGGCGGTGGTGGTCGCGGAGGTTTCGGTGGACCCGGCGGCGTCCCCGGTCGCGGTGGTCCGGGACGCGGTGGACAGCAAGGCGGCCGCGGGGGGCGAGTTGGACCGAACGGTCCGCAGACCGCGGAGTCGTTGTGGGGCGCGCAGCGTCTGTCGCGCATGGCCGCCAGCCGCGTGCGTTTCAGTTTGACGGAAAATTATGGCAACTCGGCGCTCGACGCCCGGCAGTATTCGCTCACCGGCACGGCGCCGCCGCAAATTTCCACCTTTCGCAACGGCCTGGGATTTAGCTTGGGCGGTCCGTTCTGGATTCCCAAAGTTTTCAAGAGCAAAGAGAAGACCACCTTTTTTATCAACTACCAGTGGAATCACGCGACGAACCCGGTGAATTCCTACTCGACGGTTCCGACGGCCGCCGAGCGCGCCGGAAATTTCTCCGCGCTCGCGACGCCCATCTACATGCCGGCGATTCTCACCGGCGGATCGCTGACCGCGGCGCGCACGCCATTCTCCGGCAACATCATTCCCACGCAGTACCTGAATCCGGTATCGGCGGCGCTGGTGAATTTCATTCCAATGCCGAACTTGCCGAACGTCACGGTGGATAATTTCCTGCTGCAAACGAAAACGCCGTCGAACACCAACAGCATCAACGGGCGTTTGATCCAAACGCTGAACCAGAAATTCAATTTGGCGGCGGTCTACAACGTCAGTGCGTCGCGCAGCCGCGGCTTCAACAGTTTCCCCGATCTCACGTCGCACTCGACGAACCTGGGACAGAACGCCAGCCTGACGCTCAACCAAAACTTCACGAAGACGTGGATCAACTCCACGGCCATCAACTGGAATCGCAGTTCGAACACGTCGCTGAACGGATATGCCTACGGCACCAACATCTCGGGAGCCCTGGGGATCGAAGGAACTTCCACGGCGCCCGTCAACTACGGATTGCCGCAAATCGGACTCACGAATTTCACCGGGCTCAACGACGCGAATCCCAGTCTCACGCACAGCCAACAATGGCGCACGTCGGACAACGTGACGTGGATTCACGGCAAACACAATGTGCGTTTCGGCGGCGAGTATCGCGTCAATCAGAGGAATACCGAAACGTCGCCGCAAGCGCGCGGGGCGTTCACGTTTACCGGATCGCTGACCAGCTTGCTCGGCGCGAACGGATTGCCCAGCGGAGTGATCCCATCGACGGGCGCGGCGTGCCAAACGGGGTCCACCGGTTGCGTTTCTACCGGCGTCGACTTCGCCGATTTCCTGCTCGGATATCCGTATCAAACCAGCGAACGCAACGGCTCGGCCACGTATTTGCGCTGGCACATGGGATTGGGTTACGCGCAGGACGACTACCGCATCACGTCGCGCTTCTCGATCCTCTACGGAATACGCTACGAATTGGCGCTGCCCTACACCGAGTTGAACAACCACATGGCCAATATCGATGTCAACCCGGCGTTCACGCAAGCGGCCGTGGTGCAGGCCGGACAAACGGCGCCGTTCAGCGGCAGCTTGCCGAATTCGCTGATTCGTCCCGACTACAAACAGATCGCGCCGCGCTTGGGCTTCGCGTGGCGTCCGCCGTACCTGAAGACGCACAACATCACGGTTCGCGGCGGCTACAGCATGTTCTACAACGGATCGGCGTACGGCACGGTGTCGAGCACGTTGGTGAATCAACCGCCGTTCGCGTCGTCGTTCATCAACTACACGTCGGACAAGTCGCTGTTGACGCTGGCCAACGGATTTCCGTGCGCAGTGAATCCAGGTGCGTGCACCAATACGATCCAGAACACCATCGCCGTCGATCCCAACTATCGTCTCGGCTACGCGCAAATCTGGAACGCGGGATTTGAAGGCCAGATCGTGCGCAACATGATCCTGAACGTGTCATACACGGGCACGAAAGGCACGCGCCTCGACCTGCTGACGTCGCCGAACGTTTTTGTCGGCACCGGCGCCGACGCCGCCCGGCGCATTGCCACCGCCGCGGCGTTCACGTTCGATCAATCCGACGCCAACTCCATCTATCATGCCTTGCAAGTGCGCGTGAACCGCCGCATGAGCAAGGGATTTATGGTCAGCGCGTCGTACACGCTCTCGAAATCGATCGACAACGCCAGTTCCATCGGCGGCGCGTCGCAAAACGTCGCGCAGAATTACTTGAACTTCGCCGCGGAACGCGAACTTTCGCCCTTCGACGTGCGCAACGCGATGTCGTTCCAGTACACGTATGAATTGCCGTTCGGCGAACGCAAGCCGTTTTTGAGTCACGGCAAGATGGCCTCGGTTTTCGGCAACTGGCAACTCAGCGGCAACACCACGCTGCAAGACGGCACGCCGTACACGGTGAAGCTGGCGGGGTCGGCGTCGAATAACTCGGGCACGGGAAACAATCTGTCGGAACGTCCTAACGTGATCGGCGATCCCAATCTATCGGGGAGCCAGCGCACGCCCCTCGCGTTCTTCAACACGTCGGTGTTCGCGGTGCCTGCGGCCGGAACGTTTGGCGACGCGGCGCGCGACATCGTCACGGGTCCCGGAACGTTCAGCACGAGCCTGAACCTGATGAAAGGCATTCGCTTCGGAAAAGACCAAACGAAGCGCATGGACATCAGCTTCCGCACCAACAACGTGTTCAATCACCCGAATTTCCAGGGATTGTCCACGTCGTTCCCGTCGATCACGTTCGGTCGCGTGGCCGGAACGGCGAGTATGCGAACGGTGAACCTGAACTTGCGCTTCAATTTCTAACGGTCGGCGGCTATGAGGAACAAAATGAGGCTAACGAATTCCGGTTTCACGGCGCTTACAGCGGCTGCTGTATTAGTCGCGCAAGCAGTAGTGCCGATGTCCGCGCAACAAGCCGCGCCGCAGCAAAACACCCAGCCCCCGGTGGTCGTCGCGCCGCAGCAGCCGCGACGCGTCGCGCCGATGCAGGCGCCCCAACAGCGTCCGCAGAATACGGGCGTCACCACCTTCAGTTCCCACGTCGACTTGGTGCTGATCGATGTCCAAGTCACGCGGAACGGCAAGCCGGTGAAGGACCTCAAGCCGTCGGCGTTCACCATCTACGAAGACGAAAAAATCCAGAAGCTCGAGCACGTCGACTACTTCGATATCGAGAAGATGGACAAAATGGAAGTCGCGGCGAATCCCGACGATAAGCCGCGCACGCTGGCGCTCGACTCCATGGCGCCCGCCGACGAAGTGCGCGAGATCGTGCGAGACCGCCGCCTGATCGTGCTGTTCTTCGACATGACCTCGATGCAACCGGACGATCTGCGCCGCGCCACCGATTCCGCCGAGAAATTCGTGAACGAACAGATGTCGCCCGCGGATATGGTGGGCATCGTGATGTACGGAACGTCGCTGCAACCGGTTTCCGATTTCACCACCGACAAGAAAGCGCTGCTGCGCATTGTCCACGCGATCCAGTCGGGTAAGGACGCCGCGCTCGCGGCCTTGGCCGCCAACGCGTCCGACACCGACGCCACCGAGGATACCGGCGCCGCGTTCACCGCCGATGAAACGGAATTCAACGTCTTCAATACGTCGCGCAAGCTGCAAGCCACGCAAGATCTCGCCAACATGCTGCGCTTCATCCCCGGCAAAAAACAGGTGATCGAGTTTACCGCGGGCATCAGTCAAACCGGCGACGAGAATCGCTCGGACTTGCGCGCCGCCACCGACGCGGCCAACAAAGCCAACATGAGCGTGTACTCGGTGGACGCGCGCGGATTGCAGGGCGCGCCTCCCGGAGGCGACGCCACCACAGGCGCGAGCACCGGGTCGTCGATGTATCGCGGCGCGTCGGTGGCGCGGCAAACCAGCCAGCGTGACGCATCGCGCGACACGCTGTACACGCTCGCTTCCGACACCGGCGGCAAGGCTTTCTTCGACGAAGGTGATCTGTCATCGGTATTCAAGGAAGTTCAAGCCGACACCGAGGGCTACTACCTGGTCAGCTACATCAGCGCGAATACGAAGATGGACGGCAAGTGGCGCCGCATCCGCGTGAAGGTCGACGCGCCGGGCGTGAAGATCCACTTCCGCGAAGGTTACTACGGTCCCAAGGACTACAAGATTTTCAACACCGAAGACAAAGAACGCCAACTGGGCGACGCGATGAATTCGGAAATCGCGCGCAACGAACTGCCGGTGGTCGTGGAAACGGATTATTTCCGCGTGCAAGGCCGCGCCAACGAAGTATACGTGCCGATTTCCGCGAAGCTGCCGTCGGCGGCGCTCGATTGGGCCGAGAAAAAAGGCCAGAAGCAAGCGGAATTCGATTTCCTGGCGCAAGTCACCGAGGAAAAAAGCAAGCACGTGGTCGACACGTTGCGCAATACGATTACATTGAAGCTGGATCCGGAGCGCTTCGAGGAAATCAAAAAGAAGGCGCTCGTCTATCAAGGCGGAACGATCCTCGGACCGGGCAAATACAAACTGAAATTCGTGGTGCGCGAGAACGCCAACGGACGCATCGGTACGTTCGAAGAAGATTTGAACCTTCCGTCGCAGGATCCCAGGATTCTGGGCATCAGTTCGCTCATGCTTTCGAGCCAAGTGGAACCGGTTCCCGCGAAGAGCAAGGAAGTGGACGTGCGCGCCGCGGGCGGACCAAACAACCGTCTACCAAAAAATCCGCTGGAAGTTTCCGGCGACCGCATGATCCCAAGCGTGACGCACGTCTTCACGCCGGACCAGCAACTCTACGTGCTCTTCCAGGCGTACGCGCCTCCCGGCAGCGATCCCGCGAAGTTGCGCGCCGGATTGGTGCTCTATCGCAGCGGGGTGCGTTCGAGTGAAACGCCCTTCATTGAACCGGCGGAAATCGACAACGCCACGCACACCGTGAGTTTCCGCTTGTCGATGGCGCTCGACAAAATGCCGGCGGGCCGGTACACCGTGCAGGCCGTAGCGATCGAACCGGGCGGCGGACTCAGTGCATTTCAACGCGCGTTCTTCGCATTGCGCGCGCCTGCGAAGCCGGCGGCCGAGAAGCCGTCCTCGGACAACTAGGATTTTTAACCACAAAGACACAAAGAACACAAAGAGAGCAGCACGAGAAAGCGCCGCGACGCTCGGACCCGCTTGGCGCTTTGTTTGGTTTCTTTGTGTTCTTTGTGTCTTTGTGGTGAAAATTTCGTTCGATACGGGTATCCTAGTGCGATATGCACAGGGAGCTCGATAAACTTAAGATAGCCATACTGCATCCTTCCTATCAGGAGTCGGATTCGGTATTCAAAGGCCTCGATCCGCCGTGCGATCCCGAGCAATACTTGCCGGATTTCCACTGCACGAATTTCGAAATCCACAAGCGCACCGCCGTCCAGCAAGTACTGGAGATCGCCCAGCAAGGTTTCGACATTTTCTTCAACCTCTGCGACGGATCGTGGGACGAAGACCGCCCGGGCATCGAAGTGGTGCAAGCGCTGGAGCGGTTGAATCTTGCATTCACCGGCGCGGGATCGAAATTCTACGAGCCGACGCGCGAGGCGATGAAGATGGCGTGCTTTGCCGTGGGTGTGAAATTTCCCGCTTACGTCACCATCACGGCAGCGAACAAAGATCGCGCCACGGCGCGCGCCGCCACGATGTTGAACTATCCGATGATTGTGAAGCATCCGAACAGTTACGCGAGCGTCGGCTTGAAGAAAGAATCTCGCGTCACCGGCGAGGCCGCGTTGCGCGCCGAGATCGACCGCATGACCGCGAGTTACGGCGGCGCGCTGGTGGAAGAATTCATCGAAGGCCGCGAGTTCACCGTGCTGGCCGCCGAACCGCGCAACGGGGAACGCGATCCCTGGGTTTTCAACCCGATCGAGTTCACGTTTCCCGAGGGTGAGAGCTTCAAACACTTCGACATGAAGTGGAAGACGTATCAGCAAATGAAAGAGCACATCGTGGAGGACGCGGCGCTGGCGGCGCGCATTCGCGAAGTGGGCGCGTTGACGTTCGCGGCACTTGGCGGCACCGGTTTCGGCCGCTGCGACATTCGCATGGACGCGTCGGGCGATCTCTACATGCTGGAGATCAACGCGAATTGCGAAATCTTCTGCCCGGAATATTCCTTCGGCAGCGCCGATTTCATTTTGGCCAACGATCCGGTGGGACACACCGGATTTGCGCGTCACCTGATCGAGTGCGCGCTGCGCCGCCAGGAGCGCGCCGCGCGTCTCTGGGAAATTCACTACGATCGACGCTCCGGCTTCGGCATCTACTCCACGCGCGACATTCGCGCCGGCGAGTTGATCGCGCGCGACGAAGAACAGCCTTGCTCGATGGTCACGCCGTCGTACGTGGAACGCAACTGGAACGGATTCAAGCGCGATTGGTTCGATCACTACGCGTGGCCGCTGGCCGAAGGTTTGCACGCCATCTGGAGTCCCGACGCCGCGGAGTGGCGGCCCATCAATCATTCGTGCGATCCCAACGTTTGGCTCGAGGGACTCGACATGGTCGCCCGCCGCGACATCGCGTCCGGCGAGGAATTGACCATGGACTACGCGACGTTCTGCGGGCCGGAGATGAAACCGTTCGATTGCTTGTGTCCGTCGCCGTTGTGCCGCGACGTGATCCGCGGAACGGATTACTTGCTGCCGGAATTGCGCGAACGGTACGGCGATCACGTGTCGCCGTACGTGCGGAATGCGGCGAAAGCCTTCGCGATGGCGCGATAAGAGCCGAAAAAAAGCAACCGCAGATAAACGCAGATGAACGCAGATTTGGGTCCGAGTTCTTATCTGCGTTCATCTGCGGTTCATTGTTTTTACCCCAGCAACGAACGTTGATCGGCGATGCGCTTTTCGCGATCGTTGGCGAAACGTTGCACGCCGGCGAAAATCGTATCCGGATCCAAATGCGCTTCGGCGATCACTTCCGGTTCGAGTCCGCCGGTGCGCCAGGAATTGTCCCAATCGCTGGTCAGCGAATAATCGTCGGTCAGCGGACCCAAGTTGCGCAGCGGCCATACGCGACGCGTACCCGTGCTCACCACCATCATGTCGTAGCGGGATCCCGGCGGTAACACGGCATGGCGGTACGCTTCCGGTTGCCGATCGAATAAATCTTCGCTGATCGCCGCGATTACTTTCACATTCACGCCGGCCGCTTCGAGTTTCCCGAGCCCCTTCACCAGATTCACCGTGGAGCTCGATCCTTGCGCGATCACATAACCGTGGCGCGGACCGGGCGCGAAATCGCGAATCACATACAAGCCTTTAGCGGCGGCGCGCAAATCGCTGTCCGCAAATGTGGCGCGATCGGCAACGGCGAAATCGGGGCGCGCGACTTCCAGAGTGATCAATCCCACGCGTGGATCGCGCGCCGCGATCGCGGCAGCGGCGAAATATCCCGGCGCCACGTCGTTGTAGTCCCAGAAACTTAGATTGATCGCTTGGCCGCGCGGAAACAGCTTCCACACCTGCGGCGCGAAAATTCCGAAGTGCGTGCGCGCGTCGGCGGCGGTCTCCGGACCCGAGTGCGCGGTGAGAATGTGCAACACGCCCACGCGGAACTTGCTGTCCTGGTTTTGTTGGCTCCACACGCGCGCCGGCGTGTACATTAGCGGAGTGAACGCGCCGTACGTTCCCGAGAGCGCCCACACTCCCGCAAATTTCTCAGGATCGAGCGATGCGCTTTGGCTGATCAATCCGATCGCCGTCGAGACGTTGCCCGCTTCCTGGATCGGCGCTTTCAACCGCGTGGCCACAGGATTCGCGGTGGGATCGTAGTGTCCCCACAAGCTGCCGTGCTCAACGTTGATCGATTCGGAGAGGTCGGCCGCAACGGTGAAGAAGCGATTTTCTGTTACGTAGTTCATCCATTTGATGATTTCCGAAATCGCGCGGCGGGTGCCGGCCATTTCTCCGGGCTTCTTGAAGAGCGCGATGCCGACTTCTTTCTCCGCGCCGGAAATTGGATTGCGCACTTTGACTTTCTGCGCGTCCACAGGCAGCGCGGCAACAGCCAAACGCGAATCCAAAAAGGGATCACTCGCCGCCGAAATGCGCAACGGCACGTCGTCCCGCAACCCGTCACCGATTTCCACCAGGCGATCCGCCAGGCGATCTCCGAGCCCGTTGCGATCAAGCAACGACATCACCACGTCCATGTTCGTCTTGAACTGAATCAACCGCTCGCGATTGTCTTTCACCGCGCCGTCGCGGATTCCCATGAACTCGACGCCGTATTTCTTCTCGAACGTGGTGGCTAGGGCCACAAAATACTCCGAGTTCATCTTCAACGCGTACGGATGGCTCGGGTAGCTCACCAACTGATCGCCGTAGCCCGGGATTTTTCCGTTTGCCGCGGTGGGCCAATAACCCTTCACGGTTTTTCCAATGACGGCAATTGGGCGTCGATCTTCGGGATCCACTGCTTCCATCACCTTCAGCGCCTCGACCACTTCGCCGTAGTCGTTGCCGTTGGCCAATGTAAACACGTTCCATCCATACGACGTCCATTGCTCGACGAGATCGTAGCCGGAATATTTTCCGGCGATCACGCCGCCGATCAGCCGATCGTCGATGCCCGCGTTGTTGTCGGAAATCATCACGCGCAACCGCTTGCCCACTTGCAGCGCGAGTGCTTGCGTCTTCAACTCCTGGGCGTGACCTTCCGTCAGGGCGAATTCGCCCTCGAGCGCGATGACCTTCGGTCCGGCGCTGGGCGCGCCGGCGATATCCCAAAACGCCGCTTTGCCCGCGGCTGTGGCGATGCCGATGCCGGACGGTCCGCCGTTCACGTCGTTGGTGCAGTCGGTGCTTTCGGCATGTCCGGAAAGGGCGCGAATGCCGCGCGCTTTGGCTTGCGCAAACAGCGGATGATCTTGCAAACCGGTTTCTTGCAACAACGTTTTGAGTGCGCCCGCGCCGCGGCGGAATCCCAACGCATCAATCGGCAGCATGGCGACGTGCGGATCGCAGTAATAACGCTTGTCGCCGGTGAGCGCGTAACGGCGCGCCAGCGCTTGACCCATCACCATCCACAGCGCGTAGCAGGTAGGAATGCTGTGTCCCGCGGCGAGCATGAATTTGTCGCTGTAAGGATGCTTCGGCCGGCGATAGTCATAACGCATGCCGCCGTTTTCAGGACCCGCAAGGTGCACGGCCACGTTGTACGGCGTGTAGGCGAGCGGACCGCCGAGATGGCCGGTCTGCGCGTAGTTCCCCAGCAACACCAGCGTCATGCAGGTCATGAAGCCGACGTCGTCGAGAAGCGGATCGTAGGCGAGCGTTTCCAGTTTTGAGACGGTAGGGAGCGCGTGAACCCGAGAAGTCATACGGACTTCTATTGTAGTACGCGAGGAGGCGAGCAGTTAGGCGTTCCGCTAAACGACGGGCTCGGAAGGTTCGGGCAACGGTTCGGCGTCGAGTTCGGCCGAGGGCGCGAACTCCGCAAATTTGGCAAACTCTTCCGCGGCGTGAACGGGGAGCGGCTCGAAGCGACCGTCGCGGCCGACTCGATACTCGACGCCGCGCCAAATAATCGTGCGGCCGGTAAATCCGCCGAGCCACACGGCAAATCCGACGAGATCGGTGACTGGAATCAACCAAAGCGACCGGCGCAGTTCCACGTCGCGCAATGTGTCCCAGCCGACCGCCCACGAAACCCAGATGCGCGCGGCAATCGCGCCGGCGATCATCGCGATGCCCGCGGTAACGGGACTACCCGACAGCGCCAAAGCCGCGAACGCGGCGACCGCCCACGCCGTGGGATGCGTGAATCCTTCACCCAAATATCCGACGGGACGCGAGCTGCGCGAACTGCGTTCCCAGCGGAGTTGATGGAGCGCCGTGGCCGCGAAACTTTCGCCCAATACCAAATGGTCGAGGACGTACGGCGAAAGCTCCACGCGATAGCCGCGCTCTTCCGCCCATTTGCCGAGAATAAAATCGTCGGCGAGATAATGCGACATCGCTTGAAATCCGCCGATCGCGTCGAGGCATTCACGGCTGACCGCCATCGTGGGACCGAGCGCGAAACGCAATCCCGTGCGGGTGGAATCGTCCAGGCGTTTGGTTTCGAGCAGCCACGCGACCAGCACGCCGGGAATGAAACGCGCCGACATCCCGAGCGCTTCCAGGCGCGACCACACGGTGGCGCCGGGTGTGCCGCGATACAAGCACGTGACAACTCCAGTGCCGGCGTTTTCAAATGGGCGCATCACCGCGCGCAAGTAGCCGGGCGTCACGCGGACGTCGCTGTCGCTGATCACGAGGACTTGGCCGCGCGCTTTCGCGGCCATGCGCTGCATGCTGTAAACCTTGGCGTTCGGATACGGAGATTCCGCGACGATCACTTGTACGTCGCGCTCCGGATAGCGGCAGCGCAGCCGCTCCACAACGTCCAGCGCCGGATCGTCGTCGCGATTCACCGCAAAAAGAATTTCGTAGTTCGGGTAGTCCTGAAGGAAAAACGATTCGAGATTCTGTTCCAGTCCGCGTTCGATGCCGGAGAGCGGCTTGAGAAGACTCGCGAATGCCGCTGAGGAACCGACACCCCGGCGCATGGCGTTCTCTCTTGCAAACTTGCGCGCCGCGATGACGCCAAGAACACAGTAGACAATTCCGCCGAGCCACAGCGTCCCGAACAGCAGGACCAAAACATTATTCCCCATAGCCGTTTGTCTACCATATCACGAACATGAGGAAACTCGCAGTCCGGGACATAGCATGTAGGACATATCAATGGATGGGTATCAAACGGCAGGCATTTATTGAAAACGCCGCATCAGCCGCGCGTGTTCCTTCAAGAGACAGCGATCCATCACCACGTCGAGGCCCGCGGCCCGCGCCTTCGCCGCGGACGATTCGTCCTCCACGCCTTCCTGCATCCACACAGCTTTTGCGCCGAGCGCGATCGCGGAGTCGACGATCGGCGGCACCAGCTCCGAGCGGCGAAAAATATTCACGAGGTCGATTTTTTCCGGCACGTCTTCCAGCGTGGCGTAGCATTTCTCGCCGAGCACTTCGGTTTCCTTGGGATTCACGGGAATGATCCGGTAGCCGGCCGCTTGCATGTAGTGGGAAACGCCGTAGCTGGCGCGAAATCTTTTACTGGAAAGTCCCACCACGGCGATGGTGGGGCAATTCTTCAGGATTCTCTCGATAGCGTCGTGCTCAGGCATGCTGCTCCGATTTCGCCGGGCGTTTTTTGATCTTGCGGAAGCGATCTACTTCCTGTGGAGTCAATCCGCGCGTAACGCCGGTGGGCAAATTGCCGAGCTCGAGAAAGCCGATCTTCACACGCTTCAGTTTTTCCACCAGGAAACCGATGCGCGAGAACATGCGGCGGATTTGATTTTGCCGCCCCTCGGTAAGCACCACTTCGTACCAGGGATTTTCGGCGTCCCGCAACAATCGCACTTGGGCCGGCGCCGTGGGACGGCCGTCGAGCATCACGCCGCGGCGCAGTTTTTCGATTTTCTCCTCGGGCGGCTTGCCGCTTACTTTCACCCAATACGTTTTGGGAATCTCCGGGCCCGCGCTCATAATGAGTTGCGCGAAGTCGCCGTCGTTTGTGAGCAAGAGCAATCCTTCGGAATTGAAATCGAGGCGTCCGACAGGATAAACGCGCGCGTGCACGCCCTTCAACAAGTCGATCACCTTGGGGCGTCCCTCCGGATCGAACGTCGTGGTGACGTAGCCGCGCGGCTTGTTCATCGCCAAGTGGTAGATTTCCTTCGCTGGGCGGACAAGTTTGCCGTCGACCTTGATGTGGTCGCGCGAAAAATCAGCCTTTGCGCCGAGTTGGCGAATTTGATCGCCGTTGACGGTGACGCGGCCGTCGAGGATCATTTGCTCGGCTTTGCGCCGCGATGCGACGCCGGCGCGCGACAGGATTTTTTGAATGCGCTCCATTATTGGGCCCTTGGGGGCTTACGAACTTTCCGCCATCGAGCGCGCTAGTTCTTCGAATTCCTTCAGGCTCGGCAGCTCGCTTACGTCCTTCAATCCGAATTGCACCAAGAATTCTTTCGTTGTGCGATAGAGCATCGGCCGCCCGATCACATTTTTGCGTCCGGCCGTAGTGACCAAGCGTTTGTCGAGCAGCGTTTTGATCACGCCGCCGGTGTTCACACCGCGAACTTCGCCGATTTCCGGAATCGTCACGGGCTGGCGATAGGCGACCACCGCCAGCGTCTCGAGCGCCGCTAGCGACAACTTCATCGGCGGCTTCAGCGATTTCACGAAGCGGCGCACCACGTCGTGATGCTCGGGCTTCGTCGCCATCTTGAACCCGCCCGCGACTTCCTTGATCTCGAGACCGCGCGAATCCGCGCGATATTCGGCGATCAGTTCGTCGAGCTGCGCACGTATTTCGTCGGACGTGGGGCCCGCGGGCGCTTCGACCTGCGGCGCCGCGTCGGGAGATTCCAGTACCAATTCCGGCGCCGCGGCTTCGTTGGCAACGGCGGGCACGGCTTCGGCCGGCGTCTCGGGCGCCGGCGTTTCAGACGCGGCCGCCTCGGGCGGAGGTTCGGGCTTGGGACACAACGCCACCGTCAACTGCGCTAAGGTCACCGGCTCTTCGGCAACGTAGATGATCGCTTCAATTTGTGGTTTCAGGTTCATTCGCTTCACTCAACAACTCGTCGCTCGCGGGCCCGGTTCCTTCTCCGGAAGCCTCACCTTCTTCCAACGCGCCCATCGCCGACGCCAGCAAGCCCGGTTCAAACATTACGTCGAACTTGCCGCCTTTCTTCACGTGAATGTCCGCGAAGTTTTCGTCTTGCCGCAGGACCACCGCATGCAAACGCGCCATCTCGAGAATCGCCAGGAACAGCGTGATCAGCGTACGGCGCTTCGAGTACGGCGAGAACAATTCGCCGAGCAGCACGGTGCCGCGCGTCTCGGCCAGGCGGTCGCGGACTTTTTCCATCATCTGCTCCACCGTAAATTCCTCGGTGGTGATGTCCAACTGCGGGCGGTTGCGCGCGCGCTCCAAAATCTTGTTGAACGTTTCCACCAAGTCGATGAGCGTGACGGCAACTCCGGGCTCCTCGCCGGGGTCGAGGAACTCCTTCATCGCCGGATTCGACCAACTGGCCTGCTCGAGCATCTGTTTCTGTTGGAGCATTTGTGCGGCTTGCTTGAATTTCTCGTGCTCCAGGAGCTGATTCACCAATTCGGCGCGCGGATCTTCCTGCTGATCCTTGGGGACCGTGGGATCGGCGGGAAGCAGCATCTTCGACTTGATGTGGATCAGCGTGGACGCCATCAACACGAACTCGCCGCCGGCCTCGATGTCGAGTTCCTTCAGTTTGTGCAGGGCGTCGAGATATTGCGCGGTGATCTTGTGAATCGGAATGTTGTAGATGTCGATCTGCTGCTTGCGGATCAAATCCAGCAGGAGATCGAGCGGTCCTTGGTAGGCGTCCAGATTTATTTGAAGAGGCGAGTCCATTCCGTGGACTTCATTGTATAACAGGCGATTGCTTACACTCGGTTCCAGTCCTTGTATATGAGGTATTTCGCCGGCGTTTTACCGATGGCGCCGAACCACTGCGGGCAATACGGGGCCATCCAAATGAAATCGCCGGCTGACGCCGCGTACCAACTATCGCCCAGACGATAAATGCCGCCGCCTTCGAGCATCAAGCAGCCGTGCTCCATCACGTGGACTTCCACCATCGAGAGCGACGCGCCGGGCTGATACGTCATCGTATTCACCGCAAAGTCGAACGCGGGACTATCGGGCAGTAGTACGCGGACTTCGAGCCACGGATCGCCGTTCAGCGCGACAGGCGTCACCCTTGATTCATCGCCGAGCAGCAGGCCCGGCGCGTCAACGCCGGGGACTTCGAGGTAAGGCTTTTCGATCACCTCCACGCGCGACTTCATCTTTGCGACGACGGCCTTGTCGCTCCCGCTGGGCAGATACGCAAATCGGCCGGGGCCTAGCTCCGCACCATTCGCCGTCACCACGCCGTCTAGCACATACACAAATCGCTGCATCGCCGTCGGACCCAGGCGCCCTCCGGAATCCATTTCCGCGGTGTACTCGGTGAACTTCGCGCCGATCGCAGGACTGGCGTGGACAATCGCCGTCGCGCCTTGCATTCCGGGCAAGGGCGCGCGCACAAAAGTGTCGGGCGTTTTAAAAAGATGATCGGCGCGGCGCGCACTGCGTGTTTGTCCTAATTGATGCATTTCGGAAACTCCTCCAAGAATCGCCGGCCGACCGCCAATGCGGCGGCGACATCTTCGACCAGCACATTTTCGTCCGGATGATGGCTGATTCCGCCGGGCGATCGCAAGAAAAGCATTGCGGCGGGCATGTGCGGAGCCAAAATCATGGCGTCGTGACCCGCGCCGCTCGGCATGCGGTGCGGCGTGTATCCGCACGCCTCAACACCTCGCGCGAGAGTCTCGGACATTCGCGCGTCCATCGCGACGGCCGACTGATCGAGTTGCTGCGTTAGCGACACGGCAACGCCGCGTCGCGCGGCGATTTCACGCGCTGCCGCCGTTACGCGCTCCACGCCCGCGTGCCGCACGACGTCCTGCGCATCGCGCAGATCGAGCGTCGCTACCGCGCGCCCGGGGATCACATTACTCGCGCCGGGTTCTATGCGCAAGCGCCCGACGGTCGCCAAAGCGCCAGAGCGCTCTACGGCGGTGATCCACTCGGCGGCGGCGGCCAGCGCGTCGTGGCGAAACGCCATCGGCGTCGTGCCGGCGTGATTCGCATGGCCGTCGAAAACGAACTCGAGACGACTCTGGCCCGCGATGGTGTCGACGACCGCCAGCGGCAGTCTCAACTTTTCGAGCACCGGTCCTTGTTCAATATGAAATTCCAAGTAGCCGAGCGCGTGCGTCACGCGCGCCGCGGGTATTTCCGACGGATGCAAGCCAAAGGCGCGGATCGCGCCGGCCATCGATGTACCTTCGGCATCGCGCGTTTCAAGCGCTTCCGCATCGAGCGTCCCTGCCAACGCGCGACTTCCGATGAACGGCACGCCGAAGCGCGATCCTTCTTCATCGGAGAATCCGATTACTTCAATTGGATACGGCATCTCGCGATGATCGAGCGATTCAATCAACGCGACAGCCATCACTACGCCCAGGATTCCGTCGAACGCGCCGGCATTGGGCACCGTGTCAAGATGCGATGCAATCAGTAACGCTGCGCCGCGCGGACCGTAGCGCCCGCGCAAATTCCCCGCCCCGTCAATAGTCACGTGCATGCCCACGCGCTCCATCCATTCGCGCAAACGCGCGTGGACTTCGTGCATCGGCAGCGTGAGGAATCGCCGTGTGGTCGCCGGAGGTTCTTCACTCAATCGCGCGAGTTCGCGGCAGTATTCGACGACACGTTCAGCAAGATGATCCATTCGGCCGCTTCAGGATAGCACGCAGTTTTCCGGTACAATGAGGAAATGCCCAACGATCCGAGCCATACGCGTCGCGAACTCGACGCCATGGAAACGCAGCTTCGCGAATTGCGCCAGCAAATGGGAGTGAAGCCCGATCCTGAAGCGCAAAAGCGGGTGGACACGCTTTCCGGTTTGGTAGGCGACTTGCGCCATGATCTCGAATCGCAGGTAGAAACGGCGTGGCAGCGCGTCAAGCTCGCCCGCCACCCGCAGCGGCCGTACTTTCTCGATTACTGCGGCTACATCTTCGACGATTTCAGCGAAATCCACGGCGATCGCGGATACGCCGACGATCCCGCGATCGTGTGCGCGATGGCGCGATTGAACGGCCGCGAAGTTTTGGCCGTGGGACAACAGAAGGGCCGCAACACCAAGGACAACGTGCTGCGCAATTTCGGCATGCCGCGCCCCGAGGGCTATCGCAAAGCGATCCGCGTGATGCAATTCGCGGCGAAATTCCGCCGCCCGATCCTCACGTTTCTCGATACGCCGGGCGCGTGGCACGGCATGGACGCCGAAGAGCGCGGACAAGGCGAAGCGATCGCGCGCAACTTGCGCGAAATGTCGCGGCTCGGCGTGCCGATTGTGGTGACCGTAATCGGGGAAGGCGGCTCGGGCGGGGCGCTTGGATTAGGCGTAGGAAATCGCGTGTTGATCCTGGAGAATGCGGTGTACTCGGTGATTTCGCCGGAAAGCTGCGCGGCGATCGTATGGCGCGATTCGGCGCAAGCGGAGTTGGCCGCGGGCGCGCTGAAATTGACCGCTCCCGATTTGCTATCGTTGAAGCTGGTCGACGAAATCGTGCCGGAACCGCATGGCGGCGCGCAGCTTGATCATCGCGCCACGGCCGACATGCTGAAGCCGGTGTTGGAACGTCACGTGGCGGAGTTGGAAAAAATGTCGCCGCAACAATTGATCGATCATCGCTACGAAAAATTCCGCCGCATGGGACAGTTCTTCGAGTCGCCGCAAGCGGCCGGGGGCAGGTGAGGAGTGACGGACCGTCTGTTCATTAGTTTGTGGCTGAAACAGTGGGACGAGGATTTGGTCCTCGAATCGTTCCACAAGCTGCTGGAACTTTTTCCGTACTCCGATCGCAAGCCCGGTGTGCGGATGATCACCGTCCAGCCTGTCGATTGGTCCGAACCGGCGACTCTCGAGCGCCATTTCGACGGCGGCGCGACGGCCACACAGGTGATCGAAGCGGTGGAGGAATTTCATCACTCCGATTGCGCGTATCAAGCCGAAGCGTGGTGGGATGCCGGCCTGGAGCTGGTGCAAGTGAAGATGATCGCGTACGGCCCCGACTTTGAAGGCAGCGACGATGAGGAAGGTCATATCGAAATCGATCTGGGTCCCGACACGCCGTATCGCGCGTCGCGCGAGAATCTCACCAAGCTGGTTTTTCTGATGCACGAACTTCCCAAACGTTTGCCGCTGCGCAAGCGCCTCTTGTGGTCGGAATCGGGCGAAGACGTGAGCGAGTTGCTCTCTAAAACAGTCCAGTGAAATCTTCCGCGAAGAAGTGGGTTTACAAAGTGAACTCGCACCGTCCGGGCGCCCTGACCGGATGGCACTTCGATCAGTATTTCAACTCGCGCACGCGTACGCCGAAGCCGATGGGCGGCGACGGCTGGATTAAGTCGCCGCAAAGTTGGCAGCGATTGAAGCTGGTGCGCCGCGGTGATCTATTTGTGTGCTATCAAAGCGACGAGCGTAGGATTTACGGCTTGGCGCGCGCGGCGTCGGATGGCTACGAAACGTTAAGCGGCTCGGGCCGATTCAATCGAGTTGACTTTGCGGCAGGCGGATTGCGCTTGAAATCCCCTTTAAACTTGGCGCAGAAAGACCAGCGCGAAATCTTCGGCAACATTCGGGCCTTCACGGTGCCCTCGCGGGGAACGATCCACGCGCTGGCGGCGGACGAGTTTCGCGCGCTGATCGGCGAATTGATCGCGGCGAATCCCTCGCAGGCCGCGGCGATCCGGGCGTTTGTGAAGTAGTTCCACGGCCTATGTTATTCTTGCGGAAGAATGCCGATGTCTCCTGAAGATCGTTTGGAATTGCTCAGAACCGCTCCTCCCGACACGTGGATCGCATTGTCGGATGACGAGAGCCGGTTGGCAGGCAAGGGAAAGACCTATCAGGAAGCCGTTGACGACGCCGCGCGCAGCGGATCGAATGATCCCATTCTGATCAGAATTCCTCCCACGTGGGCCCCGCTGGTCCTCCGGTGTGAGTCGACGAGGCGATCCAATGTCGTATTCCAAGGGTGAAGTGACAGAAACCGAACTGATAGCGTGGGCAATCCCGCTCATCGCCGAGGGCTCCTACTCCGTCCAGGGCGACGACTGCCGACGGGAACTCTCCATCCACGATGAAACAGCCGAGTTGGATTTCATGGAGGGCTGGCTTCTTCATAAGCGATCGAAGCAACAGGTAGATGCCTTCAAGCAGGCCAAGGAGTCATGCACCGCGGAGAACATCTTGCGTTGCTGTGAGGCTTACCTTGGACCTTTGGGACCGTCTCTTGCCAAACAACTCGAGATCCCTCAATTCGGGAGGCTTGTAGCCAGGATCTATGAACAGGAAAGGGCCCTCGTGAAATCGGTTGGGAGGATACTTATCGGCGAGCGCGAGGGGATCAGTTCGGAAATCGTTGACAGGGTCCTGCGCAACGCGATACCGGAAGCAATCGAGGTCGCTCTCGTCCAAGTGTATGCCCGCGAAATGGCGAATCTTTTTCCGCAACTCGTGGAACGAGCCGCGAAGCTCGCAGTTTTGGCCGCGACCTCGAAGCCGCCGAGGGAAGTTCAGTGTTACCTTGCGGAGGCAACGAAGTGCTACCTATACGGTCGTTTTATCTCTTGCCTTATTGTTTGCCGCGGTGCGTTGGAAGAGGCCGTCAGTGACCTGTTGGAACGTCGTGGACTCCGACAGGAGTTCAATCACGTCTCCAATTTCGGGGGCGGAGAGCTGGCGCGAATGATCCGATTTGCCAAGGGGAAACCGATTCCTGGTATTTCTTGGGATGAGGCCGACAACATCCGCAAGAGCGCTAACAAAGCAGCGCACGGACAGGCACCCTCAGAGGAGCAGTGCCGCAGTCTGTTTGAAGACACTCGATCGGTGCTGCTGCAGATTTACACGTTGATACCAAGCTAGGCGCGGAAACAATAAGGCATAATAGGAATTGCCGTTGGCACAACCTACCTTAAGGTGGCAAAAGATGGCGTCCATACAAGTCGACGTACCGGACAGCGCCCTTGGATCGGGACAGTCTCGCGAGGCTTTCGCCGAAGAAGCGAAGTTCCTCCTGGCGCTCAAGCTCTTCGAGATCGGACGGCTTTCGTCGAGCCGCGCGGCTGAGTTTTGCGCGATGAACAGAGTCGATTTTCTGCTCCGCGCGAGCCAGAGTGGAACGGCGGTGACCGATTTGGATGAATTGGTGATCCAAGAGTTTTCCTCCTGAGGGATGTTGGCTTCGATCGTTTGCAATGCCGGACCGCTCATCGCCCTGACGCTCGTCAACCGCCTCGAACTGCTTCGTGCGTTGTACCGAAACATCCTCGTACCAGACGCCGTTCATCGCGAGGTGGTCGAATCCGGTTTCGGGCGCGCAGGATCGGAGGAGTTGCGCAGCGCAAACTGGATCGAAGTGGTTCCTCCGATCACCCTCGACGGATCGCTTGAGGTCGTGTTGGGACGCGGCGAGAGCCAAGTGATCGCTCTAGCTCTAGCGCGTCACGCGGAATTGGTCTTGATCGATGAGCTCATAGCCCGCCGCGTCGCAAGCCGACTCTATCGGTTGCGTGTGAAAGGCAGCGCGGGCATTCTCGTTGCCTCCAAGAGGGCCGGCCTGATCCCAGCCGTTCGTCCATTGCTGGAGGCCATGAAGGGGCGCGGGTACTACTTGTCGAAGCGATTGATCGAGCGTGCCTGTGCCGAAGCTGGAGAGTTATGACAGAATGACGCGATGATTCCGTCGCTCGTTCTGTTCGTGTTGCAAAGCGCCGTCGCACAGCCGCCGAAGATCTCACAACCCGGCGGGCGGGCCATCCGCGCGTTTGTGAAGTAGGACTACCTGCCCAAGGTCACGCGCCGCATCAAAGATCGTGTTCATGGCGTGGGGCGCGCCGTTCGTAGGCGTGCAAACCACGCCTGCTGCTCCACGAGGCCGGATGTCGGCGGGGCTGGTTCCAGAACCGATTGGTCAAAGTCTTCGAAAATCTGGCGGACGGCCTCTCGCGTATCGATCGATTCAATCTCTGCGCGGCGAATTCGGTCCAATTCCGGGCCGGCGTGACGCCAAGTGTCAACCCATCGACGCAAGAGATCGCGGTCCATGCTCATATCTTAACAGGAGCAAGTCTGTGCGACCGGAGTTATGACAAAATGACGCGATGATTCCGTCGCTCGTTCTGTTCGTGCTGCAAAGCGCCGTCGCGCCGCCGAAGACGCCGCAACCGGCGTCGCTCGAGGCCAAAGCCGACTTCTTCGAGAAGCGACTCCAGCAACGCCACGACTGGGAAGGATTCATCCGCAACGCCGAGCTCGCGCGACCAGGCGACGTTGCGTCCGCGCGCTTACCGCCGTCCGACAACGATGGCCTGTGGACCGCGATTTACGTTGGCGCGGAGTCTTTCAGGTACGCAGTGACGAAGAGCCCTGACGCACGCGCGCACGCACGGCGATCGATGGAAGCGATCATGCGCCTGGAATCGGTCACCGGCATTCCGGGACTCCCGGCGCGTTCGATGATCCGCAAGGGCGACTTCCGTCACGAGGACGGCGTGTGGCGCCCGTCGCCGGATGGCGCGTACGAGTGGAAATCGGATACCAGTTCGGACGAACTCGCCGGACAATACTTCGCCTATTCGATTTATTTCGATTTCGCCGCCACCGACGCCGAGAAACCGGCGCTGCGGGCGGCGGTCGCGCGCATCACAACGCATCTGATCGAACACAATTACACGCTTGTCGATTGGACCGGCAAGCCGACGCTTTGGGCGCAGTATAGCGCCGAGTATCTCAAGGGACATCCCGATGAACAATCGCTGAATCGCGTGCTGCTGCTTGGACACTTGCTCACCGCCGCGCACATGGCCGAGGGCACGCCCGACGCCGCGCGATTTCGCGCCGAGTACGGCAAACTGATCGCCCAGGGATATCACGAAGACATCGCACGATATCTCGAAACGCGCACCGAGATCAATTATTCCGACGAAGAGATGGCCATGCTCGGCTTCTATACGCTGCTGCGCTACGAAAAAGATCCCAAGCTTCGCGCGGTGTATCTCAAGGGACTCGATCAGTGGTGGGAGAACGAAAAGCGCGAGAAAAATCCCGCGTGGATCGCCATCCGCGACGCGTGCATCGGCAAAAAAGAATCCGCCGCCGACGGCGAGTTGACATTGCGGCGCATTCCCATGGACCTGATCGAGTGGACCGTGCGGAATTCCGCACGCGCGGATGTAGTGATGGACAAAGAACTGGAACGCAACGGTCACGCGCAGGCCATCACATTTTTGCCGCCCGACGAACGGCCGATCATGA
>JAJPHL010000032.1 GCA_021325275.1 Terriglobia bacterium
CCGGGACGAAATCCGGCCATGCCTTTTTCCAGGATGAACGCGGAAATGCCGTGACTGCTTTTCCCGCGATCGGTCACCGCCATCGCCACACAAATATCTGCGACGCCCCCATTTGTACAAAAAGTTTTCGCGCCGTTCAAGACCCAACCCTTGTCGGTGGACGCGGCGGTGGATCGCGTGCCCGCGGCGTCCGATCCCGCTTCGGGTTCGGTCAAACTCCAGCAGCCGATTTTTTTTCCCGTGGTGAGATCGGGCAAGTAGCGCCGGCGTTGCGCGTCGCTGCCCGACTTGAAAATATGATTCGAGCACAACGAGGTGTGCGCGGCCACAATCAATCCCACCGATCCATCGACGCGCGAAAGTTCTTCCAGAATGATCGCGTACTCGATGTATCCCATGCCCGCGCCGCCCAATTCCTCGGGAAAAATCGCGCCGAGATAGCCGAGGTCGCCGAGTTTCTTGAAGCACTCCATTGGAAATTTCGATTGATCGTCCCACTCGCGCACGTGCGGACGGATTTCACCTTCGGCGAATTCGCGGACGTTTTGGCGAAGCTGGATTTGTTCGGGAGTGAAATCGAAGTCCACAAAACAAGGATAGCACGCCAGCGGCGTGCGTCCGGTTAGAGCGGCCATCCCCCATTTTCGGGGCCAAGCATCCCCTACGGAGGCTAGGAACCCGCGTGGATGGCCCAGCGTCTTTCTTCGCGAAGGTAAGAAGGAGGGGTTATGAGGCGAGAACTTTTACTGGCGGCGCTCGGAGGAACACTGGCGATGGCCACGGCGTGTGGTCCGCGCTATGTAGCGCCGCCCGCAGTATACGCGGCGCCGCCTCCGGGAGCGTATGCGGCTCCGGGCGTGCGCATCTACGATCGGGGATTCCGCGAGGGATACTCGGCGGGTCGCGCGGGTGCGGCGAAGGTCGCGCCACCGTATGTCGCGAGCACGGAACCGGGCGCGCGCCACGATTACTGGCGCGGATTCAACGACGGCTACTCGCGCGGGCGCTACGATCAGCGTCACGGCGCGCCATGGCCCAGATATTAATCGGACAGGTAATTAATCTGAAACGGAAACCGCCGCGAGATGCGTGAGGACCGCTTCGCGTAATTCGTGTGCGCGGATCGGTTTCGTAACGTATCCGTCCATGCCTGCCGCGAGGCAGCGCTCGCGATCGCCTTTCATGGCGTGCGCGGTCAACGCGACGATCGGGATGTGGCCGCCGGTTTCGCGTTCCTTGGCGCGGATCGCCGCCGTCGCTTCCAAGCCGTCCATCACCGGCATCTGCACGTCCATCAAGACAAGATCAAATTGCTCTTCCGCGAGCGCCGCGAGCGCGTCTTTGCCGCTCGTCACGTGGCGAACTTCCAGACCTTGTTTTTCGAGAAGCCGCAACGCCAAAGCGGCGTTCACACTGTTATCCTCGGCCAGCAGCACGCGACGCCCTTTGGACCCGCGCACGGCAGGACTCGCATGCTTGGGAGATTGCGAGTGGTCGTGCGACCCTCTCAGGACGCTGAGCACGGAGTTGTGCAAGTCGGCTTGCGTCACCGGCTTCATCATGTACGACGCGATTCCCAGTTGGCGAGAGCGTTCCCGGTCGCCGTGACTCCCCGCGGAGGTGAGCATCATCACCGTGCTGCGAATCCAGCGCGAGTTCGCATGGATCCACTCCGCGAGCTGAAAACCGTCCATCTCCGGCATCTGCGAATCGATCACCAGCAGCGCGTAATTCTTGCCCGCTTCTCGCGCGGCCGACAACGTCTCGATGGCGCGCGCCGCGCCGTCCACGCATTCCGGCATCATGCCCCAACGCGCCAGATTGTCGTGGAGGATACGCCGGTTTGTCGCGTTATCGTCCACGATGAGCACCGGGAGTCCGCGAAGATCGGGCAGTTCGGAAGGGGCATTGTTTTCGCTCGCCGGCGCCACGCCGAGGCTAGCCGTAAAGTGAAATATGGAGCCGTGGTGCGGCGCGCTCTCCACGCGCATCGTTCCGCCCATCATGCGCACCAAGCTGTTGGAGATCGACAAGCCCAAGCCCGTGCCGCCGTAGGTGCGCGTGGTGGTGTTGTCCGCTTGATTGAACGCTTCGAAAATGCTCTGCTGTTTTTCCGGGGGAATGCCGATGCCGGTATCCGCTACGCTGAATTGCACAACGATCGGATTGCCGCGCCACGTCGACGTCGGTTTCACTTCCACGCGGACTTCGCCTTCGTGCGTGAACTTGATCGCGTTGCCGACCAGGTTGGTCAGGATTTGCCGCAAGCGGTCGGGGTCGCCGACCATCGAGTCGGGCAGTTCGTGCGCGATCTCGCAGGTCAGCTCGAGGCCTTTTTCCGCCGCGCGATGACCCAGCGTCTTCACCGTTCCGCCGACCATGTCGCGCAAGTGAAATGGAACCGGCGAAATGTCGAGTTTGCCGGCTTCGATCTTCGAAAAATCGAGAATGTCGTTGATCACCGTCAACAACGACTCGGCTGAAGACCGCGCGATGCTCAAATGTTCGCGCTGCTCCGGCGTGAGATCAGTCTCGAGCGCCAACTCGGTCATGCCGATCACGCCGTTCAGCGGCGTGCGGATTTCATGGCTCATGTTCGCCAGGAACATACTCTTGGCGACGCTGGCATCGTGGGCCTTGCGTTCCGCGGCGCGAACCCGCCACATCTGCCACAGCAAAACGATGAACACTACCAGCGCGCTACCCAGCGCGTAGCGGAAAATGCGGCCTTGATCTTCAATGCGCTCGAGCTCGAACAGCGATCGCACGTCTTCGGCCGACGCCGAAGACCATTTCTCGACGGCACGCCGTAGAGACCCGTCGGCGGCCATCTGCGAAATCTCGCGACGCAGCAAGTCGGCGGCGGGGATCGACGCGTTGTTGGCCATGATGCCGTAGCCGAAGCCGGCACCCGCCACCACGGTGACGCGCAGCGCGGCCTTCTCGCATCCTTCGGGGCGTTTCTCCAGGACGGACTCCGCGAATCGCGCATTCACCAGTCCCGCGGTGGCATCGCCCAAGCAAACCGCGCGCACTACATCCTCGCGGGTCGATTTCGGCACGGAGTGCGAACCGGGAAAATATTGGCGGGCCATCAGCGTCATGATCGGATTGCTGAGATGGGCGAGCTTGCGCCCGCGCACGTCGCTCGGGTGCTGGATTTGCGATCCGGTGAGCGACACCATGCCGATGGGTCCATTGAGCCATTCGCTGGTAACGTAAAACTTGGCGAGACGCGCGGGCGTGCGCGCCGCGTTCGGCCACAAATCCACGGCTCCGCTGCCGACGGTGGCGTCCAATCCATTGGGAACGTTTTGCGGAATCCATTGCAATTGAATCCCGCGTCGCCGCGCGGCTTCGTTGAGAACGTCGACGGTCAAGCCCGAGACGTTGCCGTTCGCATCGACGCTCATGTACGGCGGATTGTTCTCCACGCCGACGCGATAAACGCGATCCAGCACGGCATGGCGGCGCGACACTGCAACGTGGACAACCACAGCCGTGATGACCGCGCAGACGGCAAGCGTCGCGGTAATCCAAACTCCCTTGACTCGCCAGTGTGTCACTCGTTTGCGCATCGGCTGTTGTGTCCGTCCCGAATCGGAGGCGACGCTCCTTCCTCACTGTTAATCGGCTGGGTGATGAGGCACTTTAGGCGGTTCTAATCAAAAAGACACGAAAAGCCAAAAGACCTTAAACAAAAATGCACAGGATATCGAGGATGGGTGGTCCCAACCTGCCGCCGTGACCGTGATCCTGTGAATCCTGTCAATCCTGTTAGAAGTTCTCTTGCCTTTCTCTTCTTTGTGTCCTTTGTGTCTTTGTGGTTAAGAGTCATTCCAGGACCGCGTGCTATCCTGTACCAATGTCCGTTCTCGTCGTAGGTTCCGTTGCTTTTGACGCGATCAAGACCGCATACGGCCAGCGCGATAAGTTGCTGGCCGGCGCGGCCACATATTTTGCGCTGGCCGCCAGCTACTTCACGCAAGTGGGCGTGGTCGCCGTGGTCGGCGACGATTTCACCGACTCCGAGATGCGCGTCTTCCGCGAACGCGGCGTCTCCACCGTCGGTATCGAGCGGGCGCCGGGAAAAAGTTTCTTCTGGTCCGGCGAATACTCCGCCGATTTCACGAGCCGCACCACGCTCGACACGCAACTGAACGTCTTCGCCACGTTTCAGCCGCAAATCCCGGACATCTACAAGGACTATCGCTACCTGATGCTCGGCAACATTCATCCCGAGCTGCAGAGTCATGTGCAATCACAGATGCCCACCGCGGGACTCGTGGCCTGCGACACGATGAATTTCTGGATCTCCGGCAGCTTGCCCGCACTCAAGAAAACGCTGGAAGGCGTAAACATTCTCTTGATCAACGACGAAGAAGCGCGCCAGCTCACCGGCGATCACAACTTGCTGCGGGCGGCGCGCGCGATCCACAAAATGGGTCCGCAAATGCTCGTGATCAAGCGGGGCGAGCACGGTGCATCGTTATATCGCGACGGAAAAGTTTTTTGCGCGCCCGCGTATCCGCTGGATGAAGTGGTCGATCCCACCGGCGCCGGCGACTCCTTCGCCGGCGGATTCATGGGATCGCTCGCCGGTTGCGAGCAGGCCGGCGAGAAAGAAATGCGCCGCGCCATGATCTACGGATCGGTGATGGGCAGCTTTTGCGTCGAGCAGTTCGGCACCGAGCGTCTGCAATCGCTGTCGCGCGAGGAAATCGACGCGCGCTATCGCCTGTTCAAAGAATTGATGCATTTCGATTAGGAGCGAGTTCTGGCTAGCGGTTCTTTTAACGCAGAGCGAACAGGACGCGACAACCGCGCGTCCTCCATAGAGGCCGGAAACTTCGGTGTCGCGTCCGTTGTGAGCGAAGTTACCGGAGAGACGCAGAGACGCAGAGAAAAGCAGAGTCTTTTCCGTTTTTTCTCTGCGTCTCTGCGTCTCCGCGGTGAAAAAACCGTCTGGATTGCATTGGCTGCTTGTGTCTTCGTATCCGTTACGGCGTGCCTCCTGGTCCAACAATCCGGAACGGCACTTTATTTCGGCGACGCCGTTTCGCACCTCAACATCGGCCGCAAAATCGTCGACAACAAGACGCCGGGATGGGAGCAACTCGGCACCGTGTGGCTGCCGTTGCCGCATTTACTCACGGCGTTGCTGGTGTGGAGCGATCCGCTATGGCAATCGGGACTGGCCGGCGCGATCCCCGGCATGTGTGGATTCGTCGCCGGCGGCGTGTTCCTGTTCCTGATTGTTCGGCGCGATCTCGAGTCCAGCGCGTTGGCCGCCGCGGCCCTAGCGCTCTATCTCGTAAATCTGAATTTGCTCTACTTGCAAGCGACGCCGATGACCGAGCCGCAGATGATCGGCGCGTTTCTCGGCGCGGTGTATTTCGCGGGCCAAGGTCGCGCCATTCCGGCGGGACTTTTTTTGCTCGCCGGTACGCTGATCCGTTACGACGGATGGTTTTACCTGCCGTTTTTTGCGGCGTACTTTTATCGGCGGCACGGATGGCGCCGCGCCGCGCAGTTTGCCTGCGTCGCGGGCATCGGCCCGTTGCTCTGGCTGCTCCACAATCAGTTGCTCTACGACAACGCGCTCGAATGGTACAACGGACCGTACGCGCCGGCGGCGATCGAGGCGCGAAACTCGCACGGCGCCGGCCCCAAGCATCCCGGCGATCACAATTTGTGGATCGCGCTGCTTTACTACTGGAAATCGGTGCGATTGGTGGTGGGAAACGTTCCGTCGTGGCTGGCGGTCGCGGGAACCGCGGTGCTCGCGTGGCGCAAGCGAGCGTTCTCGCCAATCTTTCTGCTGTGGCTGCCGCTGATTTTCTACACCGCGTCGGTGGCGTACGGATCCGTGCCGGTTTTCGTGCCGCAATGGTATCCCTTCAGCTTTTACAACACGCGTTACGCGCTCGCGACGTTGCCAGCCGTCGCCGCGCTGGCGCCCGCGGCGTTCTACACGCTGGGAATTTGGCAAAAACGTTCCGCGGCGGTGCTGGTATTGTTCGTCGCCGCGGGCTGGGCGATCGGAATCAGTCGCGCGCGCGCCGACGCCGTGGTAGTTTTTCGTGAGGCGCAGGAAAACTCCATGGATCGCCGTTACGCCGTGGCCCTTCTCGCCAAGGAATTGCAGCGCGGTTGTCAGGAAATCTGGATGGGCGGCGGCGATTGGACGGGCGCGCTGATCGAATCGGACATTCCATTCGCCCGCGTGGTGCATGAAGGCAATCGCCAGCTTTGGAAGATGGCGCAGGTGCATCCCGAGTCGCTGGTCGATTGCGTGATCGAGCAAGAAGGCGACGGGGTCCACGAAGCCATTGCGCGATTGCCGCAATTTGCGCGATCATTTCACATTGCCCTCGATTTGTCCTCGCCCGGCGAGGCGCGGTTGCGATTGTGGCGCCGAATCAAATGAGAATTCCCTTCACGAAAGCGCACGGTTGCGGCAACGACTTCCTGATCGTGGAAGGCGTCGCCAGCGATTTCGGTAGTCCGAATGGGTTGGCCCGCGCGATGTGCGATCGTCATAATGGCGTCGGCGCCGACGGCCTGTACTTCCTGCGTGGCCGCGAAGTGCACCTCTACAACTCCGACGGCAGCCCGGCGACGCTCTCGGGAAACGGCACGCGATGCGTCGCGGCATACATCGTGATGAAAGAAAGCGTGGAGGCGGGCGCGATCATCCGCATCGAAACGGGCGCCGGCCCCCGCGAACTCACTTTGATTGGGCGCGCCCGCAACGTCTGCCATTTCGAAATGAACTTGGGTCCGGTGACAGTGAAGGATGGTCCCGAAGGCAGCTTTGACGTCGCGATCGGCAATCCGCAATGCGTGAACATCGTCGAGTCCTTCGATTTCGATTGGCAAGCCCGCGGCGCGACGCTCGAGTATCATCCGCATTATCCCGACCGCACTAACGTCGAGTTCGTGCGCGGCGTGGATCGACACACCATCGCGATTCGCATTTGGGAGCGCGGCGCCGGCTGGACGTTATCGAGCGGCACCGGCGCGGCTGCGTCGGCCGTGGCGGCGGTTCATGCCGGAATCGCGGATTATCCGTTGACGATCGAGACGGAGGGCGGCGCGCTCGTCGTGAAGAAAACCACCGAAGGCGACATCCTGCTCATGGGACCCGCCGAAATCGTCGCTGAAGGAGTATTCTACCGGTAGGGGGCTTCCTGTGAAAACGCGCGTTCTTCTTCTCCTTGCCGCCGCCGTTTGCGCGGCGCAATCACCGAATCTTGGCCGCATCGACTTTCCGACCTCCGGTGGACCCGAAGCGCAAAAGCATTTCATTCACGGCATGCTCTTGCTGCACAGCTTCGAGTACGCCGATGCGCGCGACGAGTTTCAGGCTGCGAGTAAACTTGAACCTCACTTCGCGATGGCGTATTGGGGAGAAGCCCTTACCTACACGCATCCGTTGTGGGTGCAACAGGACTTGGTGTCCGCGCGCGCGACGCTGGCGCGCCTTGGTCCTACGAAAGAAGCGCGACTGGCCTTCGCGCCCACCGAGCGCGAAAAGGATTTTCTGCGATCGGTCGAGGCGCTCTACGGCGATGGCGACAAACTGACGCGCGATCTCGCCTACGCCGCGGCGCTCGGCAAGATGCATGACAAATATCCCAACGATCTCGAAGTCGCGAGTCTCTACGCCCTGGCGCTGATGGGAACGTGCCAATACGAGCGGCAAACGCCCGTGTACATGCGCGCGGCGGCGATTGCCGAGGAAGTTTTCGCCAAGAATCCCGAGCATCCCGGCGCGATTCATTATTTGATCCACGCCTACGACGATCCCGTGCACGCGCCGCTCGGCTTGCGCGCGGCGCGCGTCTACGGAAAGGTGGCCGGCGCGGCGTCGCACGCGCAACACATGCCGTCGCACATCTTCGTGGCGCTCGGCATGTGGGACGATGTGGTCGCCGCGAACATCGCGTCGGCGAAAACCGCCGACGATCGCGTGAAAGCGAAGGGATTGAGCAACAGCGAGCGCAGTTTTCACGCGCTGCTGTGGCTGGAGTACGGTTACTTGCAGCAGGGCGACGTAACGAAAATCGGAAATTCGCTGCCCAACATGACCTCGGCTCTGCAACCGCACGTGGCGGATGCAAAACGCGTCCTCGACGACGCCGCGCAATCGGCGCGCGGCTTGACGCAGCCCGCTTCGTACGTGAATCAAATGCGCGCGGTGTACGCGTCGGCCACCGATTCATGGGAAATGGTCGCACAACCGGAGCCGGGGGGCGGCATGCTCTCGAACATCGAGTTGCTCACGACGCGCGGCATGATTGAAGCGCATCAGGGCAAGCTCGACGCGGCGCGCAAGACGCTCGCTGAGGCGCAAGCCGCCACGTCGGGCGAAGGCGGCGCGCTGCACGGCGGCATGGCGCGGCCATCGACGGCGAACGACAAGCAGACGGCACAAGTGATGATCCAGGAATTGCAGGCGGTGATCATGCGCGCCGAAGGCAAACGCGACGCGGCGCTGGAATTGCTTGCCGCGGCGGCGAAGATCGAAGACGGGCTTTCGTTCGAGTACGGACCGCCCGTCCCCGTGAAGCCGGTGCACGAACTCTACGGAGACATGCTGTTAACCGACGGGTTCAACGAGCTGATGCGGCCCGCGTCGGAAGGGGCGCCTCGGAATCTCGACAAAATCGAGAGCGAGTTGAAGGAAGCCAAGAAGCAGTACGAGAAGGCGATGGAGAGGTGTCCGAAGCGCTGGCTCTCGTCGGTGGGAGTTTCGCGCGCCGAAGAGGAATTGGGTCGCGTGCAGGGAATACGCGGCGGACACTAGAGTGTTTCACGTGCCGCCGCTCGTTCTGGTGCTCTTCCGCTACGCGGCTTACTTCTATGGTCTGATGCTGGTCATCGGACCGTTGACGCTGCGCGCTACATTTCGCTTTCGTGCGCGCGTGCTTGCCAATCAACTTTCGTTCGAGCACCTTCCGCCGTTCGTCCAGAGCTATGTGCAACCGCGGCAGGCCTTTCTCGTCACGCTTGGCTTTGCGCCACTCCACTACTTGAAGATGGAAATGGTCCCGAACGTTTCCAGCTACTTTGTGCTTTTTCTGAACCAGGACACCGGTGAATGGGCCGACATTACTGTCGCTCTGGCCACAGGGGTTGCGAAAGGTTACGTCGAGTTTATCTCGTACTACTCCGAAGACCTGCAAATAGACACCAACAACAACTCAGTGCGGCCGATGTTGGGCGCTCCGCGCTATCCGACCTACCGATTTCCGCAAATCCAAAGTGCGGAGCGCCTCTATCAATGTCACAAGGCGCTGGCGGCGAAGCACGCCGGATACACAAGGCCGGTCTTGCCGCCGCCGGGCAAAGAAATAGAGGAACTGACAAGGCGCATTGATCGATACGCGCCCTGGCAGGCGAAACAAGGTTATCTGTATCTCGACTCGGCGGGCGAGAACTACCGCATGACATGGAAGGGCGCGTTCCTCGGCACCTTGCGATCGGTGTGGCCCGTGCCAATGGTGCGATCGTGGATCATGGAAAGAAGCGCAGCGAAGTTGTTGCGAACGCTTGGCGTGTAGCGCCTAACCCAACGCCAACTGCGGGACTGCCTGTAAATCCATGCTCGCGAACTCTCGGGCGTAGAAGCGCGGAAACGCCGCCGCCGCGATCATCGCGGCGTTGTCGGTAGTGAGCGACGGTCGCGGGAAATACACCGGCAATCCATCCAGGCTTGCTCCGAAGCGCGCGCGCAATGCGCTGTTGCACGCGACGCCGCCTGTAACCATCACGGACCGAACGTCAAACTGTCGCGCGGCGGCGCGCGTGCGCGTCCATAAATCTTCTACGACGGCCGCTTGAAAGCTGGCGATGAGATCAAGCGTCGGTTGCGGAACATCGTCTATAGATGCAACTTTCAACGAAGGCTGCGCCTGCACGTGACGCAGCACCGCCGTCTTGATGCCGCTGAAACTGAAATCGAGCGGATTGCCTTTGATGCGCGGCGCGGTAAACTCAACGGCGCGAGGATTTCCGCGCGCGGCGAGTTTGTCGATCACCGGGCCGCCCGGATATCCGAGTCCCAGAAGTTTCGCGACTTTGTCGAAGGCCTCGCCGGCCGCGTCGTCGCGCGTGCGTCCTACCACTTGCATTTTTGCGGGATACGTCGTGGGATTCTCCGCGCGGACGAGAACCGTGTGGCCGCCGCTCACCAGCAACGCCAACGACGGAAACTCCGGTTCGGGTTGTTCGCGCAATCGTTGCTCGAGCAGCACCGCGTGGATGTGACCTTCCAAGTGATTCACGCCGATCAACGGCCGATCGAGCGATAAGGCTAATGCTTTGGCGTACGTGATGCCCACCAGCAGCGCGCCGGCGAGTCCCGGGCCGTGCGTCACGGCGACGGCGTCCACGTCGCGATAGGTGAGCGATGCCCGCGCGAACGCCTCACGCGCCACCGGAACGATCGCGCGCAAGTGCTCGCGCGACGCCAGCTCCGGAACCACGCCGCCGTAGGGTCGATGCGTGGCCATCTGCGACGCGACCACCGTCGAGAGGATGCGCGATCCGTCTTCGATGATCGCCGCCGCCGTTTCGTCGCAAGACGATTCGATGCCGAGGATTTTCGTCACGTCTCAAGTATATCGCTGCGCTGTCAGAACCGTCTCCGGCCGCAGACGGGTACCGCGCTACAATAGCAATGTGTCCAACCTTTTTCTCGACGCCTGCCGGCGTCAGTCGGTCCCGCGCACTCCTGTGTGGTTCATGCGACAAGCGGGCCGCTACATGCCCGAGTATCGCGCGCTGCGCGCCAAACATTCGCTGCTGGAGTTGTGCAAGAATCCCGATCTCGCTGCGGAAATCACGCTGCAACCGGTCGAGCGCCTTGGCGTGGACGCGGCGATTCTCTTCGCCGATCTCCTGCTGAGTCCCGAGGCAATGGGCATGAAGGTGGAATTTGTGAAAGGCGAAGGCCCGCTGCTGCACAATCCTCTGCGCGACCTCGCCGCGATCGAGCAGCTTCGCGGACCGGAGTGCGCCGCTGATCTGGACTACGTTTGCCAGGCTCTTCGACAGTTGCGCAAAGCGTTGAGGCCTGAAATCGCGTTGCTCGGGTTCGCCGGTGCGCCGTTTACGCTGGCCAGTTACATGATCGAAGGCGGACCGTCGCGCGACTACGCCGTGACCAAACGCATGATGTCGTGCGAACCGGAAATGTGGAACGCGTTGATGGCGAAAATTGTCGCGGTGCAGTCGCAATTCTTGCGGAATCAAATCGCCGCCGGCGCGCAAGCGGTGCAGATTTTCGATAGCTGGGCGGGATGCCTCTCGCCCAGCGATTACGAAACGTATGTGCTGCCGCACACGCAGGCGTTGATCGCCGCGCTGGCCGGCCGCGCGCCCATCATTCACTTTGCCACCGGTGTTTCGACCTTCCTTCTGGCGATCGCGCGCACCGGCGCGAACGTGATTTCGCTCGATTGGCGCGTGAACCTCGCCGAGTCGTGGAAAATATTCCCGAATCTCGCCGTGCAAGGCAATCTCGATCCCGTGGCGCTGCTTTTTCCGCTGAATGAATTGCGCAAACGGGTGGAGGAGCTGGTTTCTTCGGTCCACGGCGCGCCGGGCTACATTTTCAATCTTGGTCACGGCGTTTTGCAGCAGACGCCCGTGGAAAACGTGCGCGCCGTGGTCGAAATGGTCCACGAATACTCGGCGCGCGACGCGGTGAGTGCGTGAAAAATCTCGCCGTAGTCGGCGGCGGTGTTTCGGGGCTCGCCGCCGCATATTATCTCGAAAAACTCTCACCACCCGATTGCGAAATCACATTGTTCGAGCGGGCGTCTCGCGTAGGTGGAGTGATTTCGTCGCCGCTGGAAGACGGCTTCCGCTACGAAGAAGGTCCCGACTCCTTTCTCTCGTACAAACAAGCGGCGCTCGATCTGGTCGAAGAACTGGGCATCACCGATCGCCTGGTGAATTCGAATACGCGCAGCGTTTACGTGGTGAAAAACGGCCGCTTGGAAAACTTTCCCGCGGGATTCCAGTTCTTCGTGCCCACGGGATGGGCGCCGCTGGCGCGCACAAAACTCTTTAGTTGGGGAACGAAGCTGCGCGTGGCGCGCGAGGCGTTCCGGCGACATCCTGAAACTCGCGGCGACCTTTCCGTCGGCGATTTCGCGCGATCGCGCTTCGGAGAGGAAGTGGCACGCTACCTCGCCGAGCCGCTGATTTCCGGAATTTACGGCGGCGACGCCGACGCCCTCAGCATGAACGCGGTGCTGCCGCAATTCCTCGAGTACGAAAAACAATACGGCAACGCGATCCGTGGCGTCATCCGCGCCGCGCAATCGAACACGCGCGGGAAACCGAAGTGGGCGCCCTTTGTGAGTTTTCAGAGCGGCATGCAGGAACTCACCGACGCGATCGCCGGGAAACTGGCGCGCACGCGCCTGCGTTTGGGCGAGAGCGTAGAAGAAATCGCATCGACCAGCGACGGCGTTCGGGTGCAAGGCGAGCCCTTCGATGCCGCGATCTGCGCGATGCCGCCGGCGCAATCCCAAGCTCTTGCACGCGGCGGCGCCCGATGTCGCGGAGATTCTTGGCGCGATTCCTTGCGCGTCGACCGTGACGGTCTCGCTGTTCTATCGCGAAAGCGATTTGCCGGTGTCCGACGGCGGCTTCGGATTCGTCGTGCCGCGCGTGGAGAATCGCAAGATTCTGGCGTGCTCGTGGCTCTCAGCCAAGTATCCGAACCGCGCGCCAACGGGATTCACTTACGTCCGCGGGTTTTTGCGCGGACGCCATGAGAGCGGCGCGGCCCTGGATGCGGTGCTCCAAGAAATGCGCGATTTGATGGGCGTGACGCGCGCACCTGAGAAAGCGCGTGTAGCGCAGTGGCCCGAGGCGATGGCGCAACCTCTGGTCGGTCATCGGGAACGGATCGCGGAGCTGCGGCGCCGCATCGTTGCGCATCCACGCATTGCCGTGGCCGGAAATTTTCTCGACGGCATTGGTATTCCCGATTGCATTCGCAGCGCGAAAGCCGCGGCGGAAAAGGTGATCCTAGGACTGTCCGGTTCGTAGTGGGACGTGTCATAACGACACCGCTGCATTTGCACGGTCGCCGTAACTGATTGTTATCCCGCCGCCGCGATTTGGCATTTGGCGTGCCTCTTCATCGGCAATGAAAGATCTTTCGCGAACCCTGCTTGTGGGCTTCGCCGTGTTGTTTACGCTCACGCCAGCGTCAGCATCGGTGATCTACACACATTTCTTGCCGCCCGCCGTGGCCGCTTATCTCGGCGTTCCGAACGGCACGACCATCAATGCCATGACCACCGACGCGGCCGGAAACCTGTACGTCACCGGCTCCACGAACACGACGAATTTTCCGGTGACGCCGGGCGCCGTGCAACCCAGGCTAGCGGGCGGGAACTGCCCGTACACTTTCGATCCGCACTCGCCGCCCGTGACCTACCCCTGCTCCGACGCATTCGTGATGAAGCTCGATTCCACGGGAAACATCGTGTTCGCCACGTACCTGGGCGGATTGGGGCGCGACGTCGGTCAAGCGATCGCCGTCGATTCGCAAGGTTCGGTCTACGTCGCGGGCCAGACGTTCCAAAATCAAGGGCTGAACAATTTTCCGGTGACGCCCGGTGCGGCGTTCACGAATCAATCGTCACTTCAGTTTGACGCATTCGTGGCGAAACTGAATTCCACGGGAACGCAATTGATTTACTCCACGCTGATGCCCGACTGCGCCGAGGGCGGCATTTCGTTGGCCGTCGACGCAGCGGGCAACGCCGTCTTCGGTGGATCCACGACACCGGCGCAAGGCGCGTTTCCCACGACACCGGGCGCGTTTCAAACCACCAGCACCGTGCCGACACAGGCGCATGGCGTGATCGCCAAATTGAACGCCACGGGAACGGCGCTCATTTTCTCGACGTACTTGGGAAGCAGCGGTAGCGACGTGCTGAACGGCTTGGCGCTCGACTCAGCCGGCAACATCTACGTCGCCGGCTTCACGCGTTCTACAACTTTCCCTACCACGCCGGGCGCGTATCTCACCGTTGCGCCGAACAAAACGGCGTCCGCGTTCGTCGCGAAACTGAATGCGCAGGCATCGTCCCTGATTTACTCGACCTATCTCGGTGGAAATACCTACGACTACATCTATGGCCTCGGCATCGATGCGCAAGGCAACGCTGTGGTGGAAGGAACAACGGCCTCGACGAATTTCCCCACCACGCCGGGCGCGTTTGAGTCGCTGACCAGCGTGGTCCCGTGGTGGCCGAACTATCCGCTCGACACCGAACGGAACTTCGTGACGCGCTTCAACGCGCAAGGGACGTCGCTAATCTACTCGACGATCTTCGACGGCGCGGGCAGCGTGGTCGCGGATGCGGCGGGCAATGCATATGTGACCGCCGCGCTCAACTACGGATTTCCGACAACGCCCGGCGCATCCCAGAGCTGCGCGGCCGGCGGACGATTCGACGTGTTGGTCGCACAACTTTCGCCGACAGGCGCGGTCGCCGCGGCGTCGTATCTCGGCGGATCGGGCATCGACACGCCGTCGGCGTTCGCCGTGGGCGGCGACGGTTCGGTTTTCGTCGGAGGATCAACGACATCCTCAGATTTTCCGGGAACCGCGCAACCGGTGAACGGAACATTGCTGAGCATGGCAGTGCCGTTTCTCACGCACATGGCGATCGCGAACACCACAGGCGTCAACGCGCCGTGCATGGCGCTCGTGGCGCAGAACGGCGCAAGTTTTGCGGAAGGCGCGATCGCTCCCGGCGAGCTGATCACGCTGCGTGGGCTGGGCTTTGGTCCGCAAGCGGGTGTGAACAGTTCTTCCAGTGCGACGGTACCGACGCAATTGTCCGGCGTGCAAGTTTTGTTCGACGGCGTGCCCGCGCCGCTGCTCTACGTGCAATCGCAACAGATCAACGTGCAAGCGCCGTGGGAATTGTCGCCGAATAGCGCGACGCACGTGCAGGTAAATTACAATGGCGCGCTGTCGAACGCGGCCGCGTTCAAGACGGTCCCGACGGCGCCGGCGCTCTTCCTGCGTGACTTCTCGGGCAACCTCGAGGCCGCGGCACTGAACTCCGACGGCTCGATCAATTCCGCCACGAATCCCGCCAAGGCCGGGAGCATCATTTCGATTTGGGGCACAGGAGCCGGACCCACGAATCCGCCAGGCGTGACCGGCGGCATCACGCCGCTCTCGCCGCTCGAGTTCGCCACGCTTCCGGTGACAGCGCAGGTCGACTTCATGAATGCGCAAGTGCAATTTGTCGGCGCGGCGCCGGCGCTGTCGTCCGGAGTATTTCAAATCAACATTGTGATTCCGCCGAATGTGCCGAGCGGAACCAACACTGCTGTGCAGGTTTCGGTCGGCGGCGTGTTTTCCGCCTCGCTGAGGATTGCGGTGCAGTGAAGATGCTATCCTTAAGCCATGAGTCGCAATGGCACCGGCAAAGATTTCGTGGAACCGCTCGATCCCACGGATGGCGTCGAGGTCTATCTCCACCTCGCGGATGCGCCTGAACCAACCGAAGAGGATATCGCTGCCTCAATGGCGGCGGCTGGCGGATGGGCTGACATCGACGCGGACAAGTTGATCCGTGAACTCTATGAGCGGCGTTTGGTTTAACTTATCGCATTATCTTTGTTCTCCACACACGCAGTTCGAATAATATGACCCGGTGCCAGATTTCAACGACTTCCTGAGGCGACATTGGGGCGACATCGCCAGCGTCCTTGGGCTATTCGTGAGCATAATTGGGTTTTGGTATACGTTAATTCAGGTCAGAAAATCACGAACGGCCGCGGAACAAGCGCAAGATGCCGTCCGAAAAATGCGTCAACGCATGGATCGGATAGACTCTGCGGCGCAATGCGCCGAGGCGATCTCCATCATGGACGAGATCAAACGCCTGCAACGCGTGAGGGCTTGGGGACCGGCTGCGGATCGCTACTCGGTATTGCGAAAGTTGTTAATGTCGATCCGCGAGTACAACCCGTGGCTCAATGACGCGCAGCAAGCGGTTCTCGTCGGCGCTATCGGACAGTTCAGGACGATGGAAGACGCCCTGGAGAAGGCCTCCACAAAGGAGCCGGACCCGACCCGTTTGAACCGACTAACCACGGCAGAAATCGACAAGGTGACCGAGGTTATGATACACATTAGGAAAGAAGGACAGGAACACAATGGCTGACACGCGGCTACTACAGTTGGTTCTTCGCTTGAAAGAACTGACCGACAAAGGCAAGGTCGACTGGGAAGAAACTGTCGAGGAGGACGCGTTCCAAGCGGCTTTTCCAGAGTATGTCGTTAAGATCCGCAACCACCGCTACATGACCTTGCCCGACGACATATCCGTCCAGATTTTCAATGGGAACGGCGTGATGGTAGAGTCAGCCACGGGTCGGGAGCTCGAAGGAGTTGCAAGCAATTCGACGGGACTTCGCGAACTGATGAACACACTTTATGAATCGGCCCGTCGGAAGGCTCTTGGAGGAGAGAAGGCGGTAAGCGACCTCTTATCCTATTTCGACACCCTTAGCGCGCGCTAGGCAATCATGGGACGCCCTACTGCATCAACGGCGGTGGAGCTTCTTCATCCTCCGGGATGATTGTCGCCGCGGCAATGCGGTCGCCTTCGTCGGGCGATAACAACCGCACGCCTTGCGCCGAGCGGCCCGTTTCGCGCACCGTGTTCGATTCCACGCGGATAATCTTGCCCTGTTGCGTGATCACCACGATCTCGGTGGACTCCTTCACGTTCAGCACCGCCACCACCTTGCCCGTCTTGTCGGTTGCCTTCATGTTGATTACGCCCTTGCCCGCGCGCGACTGCCGGCGGTATTCGCTGACCGGCGTCCGTTTCCCGTAGCCCTTCTCCGCGACCGTCAGGATCAATCCCGCCGCTTCTTCCTTGCCCTCGACGAGATTCACCGTCTCCATGCCGATCAAGTAGTCGCCGGATTCCAGATCCATCGCGTTGACGCCGTACGCCTGGCGTCCCATCGCGCGCACGTCGCTCTCGGGGAAGAGAATCGACATGCCTTCGTGCGTGCCGAGGAAGATGTGCTGCTTGCCGTCGGTGACGGCCGCGCCGATCAGCTCGTCGCCCTTCTCGATGCCGATGGCGATGATTCCCACCGAGCGCGGATTCGAGAATTCCGTCAGCGCCGACTTCTTAATCACACCTAGCTTGGTCGTCAGCACCACGAATTTGTCTTCTCCAAACGTCTTCCCGACGTTCAAGAACGCCGTGACTTTCTCGCCGGGCTGCAAGTGGACGAGATTCTGAATGTTCTTGCCGCGGCCCGCCGCGCCGACGTCCGGCAAATCGTAAACCTTCAGCCAGTAGCAGCGGCCGTTGGTCGTGAAGACCAAAATGTAGCTGTGGGCCGACGCGATGAACAAGTTCTTCACGAAGTCCTGATCGCGCGTGGCCATGCCAATGCGGCCCTTGCCGCCGCGCGTTTGCGCGCGATAGGTGGTGATCGGCGTGCGCTTCAGATAACCCTGCTGCGTAACCGTCACCGCCATGTCTTCATCGGCTACCAGATCTTCGATGGTGAGATCGGCGCGCTCGTCTTTAAACTGCGTGCGGCGCTCGTCGCCAAACTCCTTGGCGACTTCCTTCAGTTCCTTCACCACCACGCCCTTCAACTTGCGATCGCTGCCCAAAATCTCGAGATACCCTTCGATGCGCTCCTTGATTTCCTTCAGTTCCTGGAGAATCTTGTCGCGCTCCAGTCCGGTGAGCCGCTGCAATTGCATTTCGAGAATCGCCACGGCTTGCTTGTCGCTGAACGCGAAGCGGCGAACCAACTCCACGCGCGCCTCCGCCGGACCCTTCGAGGCGCGGATCAACTTGATGATGGCGTCGAGATTGTCGAGCGCCTTCTGGAAGCCTTCCAAAATGTGCTCGCGATCGCGAGCCTTGCGCAACTCGAACTCGGTGCGCTTGCGGACCACTTCTTCGCGGTGATCGATGAATAGCTTCAGCGCCTCGATCAATCCCATCACGCGCGGCTGGCCGTTGACGATCGCCAACAGGATCATGTCGAAGCTGGTTTGCAGTTGGGTGTGCTTGTAGAGATTGTTCAGCACCACCTCGGGCTGCTCGCCGCGCTTCAACTCGATGCAGTAGCGCATGCCGTCGCGATCGCTCTCGTCGCGCAGGTCGGAAATGCCTTCGATCCGCTTATCGTTCACCAAGTCGGCGATCTGCTGCTCCAGGCGTTTCTTGATCACTTGGTACGGAATTTGGCTGACGACGATCTGCTGCTTCTCTTTGCCGAGATCTTCGATCGCCACTTTCGCGCGCATGATGAACTTGCCGCGGCCGGTGCGATACGCTTCGTGAATGCCGGCGCGTCCGTAGATGTAGGCGCCGGTGGGGAAATCGGGGCCCGGAACCATCTCGATGATTTTTTCGAGCGGCGTGTCGGGGTTTTCGATCAGCGCGATCGTCGCGGCGACGATTTCCGACAAGTTATGCGGCGGAATGTTGGTGGCCATGCCCACGGCGATGCCCGATCCGCCGTTGATCAGCAAATTCGGCACGCGCGCCGGCAGGTACTCCGGCTCCATGCGCGTGTCGTCGTAGTTGGCGCGGAAGTCGACGGTTTCTTTGTCGAGATCCTCGAGCAGCATTTCGGAAATGCGCGCCAAGCGGCCTTCGGTGTATCGCGGGGCCGCGGGCGGATCGCCGTCGACGGATCCGAAATTCCCCTGCTTATCCACCAGGGGATAGCGCATGGTGAAATCCTGGCCCATGCGCACCAGCGCGTCATAGATCGCCAGATCGCCGTGCGGGTGAAAGTTGCCTTGCGTGTCGCCGACGATCTTGGCGCATTTGCGGTGCGGACGATTCGGGCGCAGGCCGAGTTCGTCCATCGCGAACAGAATGCGGCGATGCACCGGCTTCAAGCCGTCGCGCACGTCGGGGATGGCGCGCCCGATGATTACGCTCATCGCGTAATCCACGTAGCTGCGGCGCATCTCGTCTTCTACATTGATCGGTACAATGGAGTCGGCGGGCGGGGCGCCGTCGCCGGGCGGGATGGGAAGGTTCGGTTGTTTTTCGTCAGCCATAGACTCAGTCCTGAGTCCTGAGTGCTGAGTGCTGAGCGTGAGTAGGCGTTTCTTTACTCAGGACTCAGCACTCAGGACTCAGCACTTAAATATCTAGGTTCTTCACTTCCAACGCGTTTTCTTCAATGAATTTCCGGCGTAGCTCGACGTCCTCGCCCATGAGCGTGGTGAAGATCACTTCGGACTCCGCGGCGTCCTCGAGTTTCACTTGCAGCAGCGTGCGATTCTCGGGATTCATCGTGGTTTCCCATAGCTGTTCGTGATTCATTTCGCCGAGACCCTTGAATCGTTTCAGATCGAAGCCCTTCTTGCTTTCCTCGACCGTGTGTTGCAGCAACTCCGCGGAGCTGCTCAGCGTCGCCGTGTGACTGTTTTGCTGCGCCGCAAACGGCGGATGATTGTAGTCGGCGATGTTTTTCGCGAGCGCCATCATGCGGCGATATTCCGGCCGGCCGGCCAAGCGCCAGTTGACGCGCTTCTCGGCGCCCGAGCTGTCCCAGAAGAGCAATTCGTAGAGCTGATGCTCTTCGTCGCGGCGGATTTCGCACTTGCGTTTGAGCTTGGTGAGTCGTTTTTCGAGCGCGCGCAAACGCACGTCGCCTTCAAAGTCGGTTTTGCGTTCGAGACCGGAGTCCGGCAACAGTTCCACCACTTCACGCTCGCGCAAACGCAGCACGAGTTTTTCGAAGTACTGCAAATACTCTTGCAGGTTGGTGAGGAACGTGCCCAAATCCTTGCCGGTGAGCGGCGTCTTGCCGCCGGCGTAGCTCACGGCGAGGTCGTCGGTAACGCGCTTCATCAATTCTTTGGTGAATTCGCGATCGTCTTTGATGTAGCGCGCGGTCTTGCCCTTCTTCAACTGATAAAGCGGCGGCTGCGCGATGTAGACGCGTCCCGCTTCGATCAACGGCTTCATCTGGCGAAAGAAAAACGTCAGCAGCAGCGTGCGAATGTGGCTGCCGTCGACGTCGGCGTCGGTCATGATGATGATGCGGCCGTAGCGAAGCTTCGCGGCGTCGAAGTCCTCGTTGATGCCGGTGCCGAGCGCCACGATCATCGCGCGGATTTCTTCGTGCGCCAGCATTTTGTCGGCGCGCGCTTTCTCCACGTTGAGGATTTTTCCTTTCAGCGGCAGGATCGCCTGAAACCGGCGATCGCGTCCCTGCTTGGCGGTGCCGCCCGCGGATTCGCCCTCCACCAGGTACAACTCGCAGCGTTCGGGATCGCGCTCCTGGCAGTCGGCGAGCTTTCCGGGAAGCGACGCGGAGTCGAGCGCGCCTTTGCGCCGGACCAGCTCCCGCGCCTTGCGCGCGGCTTCGCGTGCTCGGGCGGCTTCCACGGCCTTGGTGATGATTTTCTTCGCGACGTTCGGCGATTGCTCGAACGCGGCCATCAGCCGCTCGTAGACGAACGAATTGACGGTGGAGGAAATGTCGCTGTTCAGCTTGCCCTTGGTTTGTCCTTCGAATTGCGGCTGCGGGAGTTTCACGCTGACAACGGCCACCAGTCCTTCGCGCACGTCGTCGCCGGTGAGATTCTCCTTCATGTCCTTGAACAGCCCTTGCGCCGAGCCGAATTGATTGATCGCTTTGGTCAGCGCGCCGCGGAATCCCGTGAGATGCGTTCCGCCGTCGACGGTGTTGATGTTATTGGCGAAGGAAAACACCGTTTCGTTGTAGGCGTCGTTGTATTGCACGGCCACTTCGATGTTGATCTTCACGCCGTTGGCATCGCGTTCGGCTTCCATGTAGATCGGCTTGTCGTTGACCACCGATTTGCCGCGATTCAAATGCTTGATGAACTCGCTGATGCCGCCTTCGTAATGGAACTCCTGCTTCTTTTCCTTTTTCTCGTCGCGCTCGTCGGTGAGCGTGATGGTGAGGCCGCGATTCAGGAAGGCCAGTTCGCGCAGGCGCTGCGCCAGCGTGTCGTAGTTGAACTCGAGCACGGTGAAGATTTTCGCATCCGGCTGAAACGTCACGCGTGTGCCGTGGCGATCCGTCTTGCCGCGCTTGGCCAGCGGCGCTTTCGGAACGCCGCGCTCGTAGGTTTGTTCCCAGGTGAATCCGTCGCGCCAGATTTCCAGATCGAGCACTTCCGACAGCGCGTTCACGCAACTCACGCCAACGCCGTGCAAGCCGCCCGAAACTTTGTAGCTGTTGGAATCGAATTTTCCGCCGGCGTGCAGCTTGGTCATCACCACTTCGGCCGCCGACACGCCTTCTTCCTTGTGAATGCCGACGGGGATGCCGCGTCCGTTGTCGATCACGGTAATGGAATTATCTTCGTGGATCGTGACGTCAACGGCGTCGGCGTGTCCGGCGAGCGCTTCGTCGACGGAGTTGTCGACGACTTCGTAGACGAGATGATGCAAGCCCATCGCGCCGGTCGATCCGATGTACATGGCCGGGCGCAGGCGAACTGCTTCCAGGCCGCCTAAAACTTTGATGCTACTGGCATCGTAATCCGAGCCTTTGGGCGCGGAATTGGCCGGACGGGTGTTCTCTTTTTCGTTGTCTTTGCCTGCCACGAAGGGTCCTCCGAAGGGTGAAGAAATAGCATATCACGGAAGGGGGTCCGGAGCAAGCCTAAGCCGCTGAAATATAAGGCACTTAACGGTCAAAACGGGACTGCAAGTTGTGTGTTTTCAACAGATGCGCGGAGGGGTGGTTTGGGGGGTGGGTGTCAAACATTTCTTATTGACAATGTTTTGGTCTTCCGGCGGTCTTTTTTACCGCAGAGACGCAGAGGCGCAGAGAAAACCTGATAGTCGCACTAACCTGTTTTTCTCTGCGTCTCGGCGTCTCTGCGGTGAGAAAACCGTTGGGTACATTTTCTGCTATTGTGGGGCTAGGTGTTGGATTTGAACTCTTCCACGACCCTATTCAAATCCGCATCGGCATGACGATATACCGGTACTTCTCGTTCGTTTCCTCAGTAGGACGCACCAGGCCCGCCGATTGCTCGTCCTTCAGCTCAAACGTCACTTGACCGCTGCCCGGCGCGCGCAAAAAATCGAGCAGGTATTGCGCGTTGAAGCCCACGTTGATTTCTTCGCCTTGGTACGGCGCCTCGATCGTTTCTTCGGATTCGCCCAACTCCGAGCTCGACGCCGACAGCGTCACCTGACCGGGCTTCAAGTTCATCCTGATCGCCCGAGTGCGATCGTCGGCGAATTGCGAGACGCGCTGCACCGCCGCCGTGATTTCGTTGCGCTCCACCGTCACGTGACGCGTGTTGTCCTTGGGGATCACCGCTTCGTAGTTCGGGAATTGTCCGGAGAGTTGCTGGCTTACCAGCAAGCGATCGCCGATGCGGAAAAACAAGTGGCTCTCGTTCTTCGCGAAATGGATCGCGCTTTCCGGATCGGCTTCCGCCACCAGTTTCTGGATTTCACCCATGGCCTTGCGCGGAATCAGCGCGCGAACTTCCGCCGTGCCGCCCACGTCGCTCTTTTCAAATTGCGACAAGCGATGCCCGTCCGTCGCGACCATTCCCAGCGCGCCCGGCTTTACCACCAGTAGCGCGCCATTCAGCGTGTAGCGCGATTCCTCGCTCGAAATCGCGAAAATGGTGCGCGCGATCATCCCGCCGAAGACGCCCGCTGGAATGTCGGCGGCGCCCTTCGCGGGGAACTGCGGCAATACCGGAAAACTCTCGCGCGACATGCCCACCAGCTTGGTGCGCGAACGCTTGTAGGTAATTTGGATCCAGTGATTCTCCAGCGCTTTCACGGCAACGTCGCCGTCGTCGAGCAGTCGCACATAGTCGAGCAGTTTTTTTGCCGGTACGCACACCGATCCCTGCGACTTCACCTTCGCGGCACAGGAACTGCGGATGCCCAACTCCAGATCGGTGGCCGTCAACTCGATGCGATCGCCGTGCGCTTCAATCAGCACGTTCGAGAGGCTGGGAATCGTGGTCTTCTTTTCCACCACGCCTTGCGACAGAGAAAGCTCGCGAACCAGATCCGTTTTGTTGACCGTGAACTCCATGCTTCCCTCACTTGTGCAGCGCCAAGAATGCCGCGTACTGTTATTGCGTAATAGAGTAGTTCAATAGAGAAGTATACAGTCTTAGTAGAGCGGTGGAAACTGTGGATAACGGGCTAACCGGCTTTCCATGGAATAATTTGCACTGGCATGCAGCATGTGCAAAAGTTTTAGGGTTTTTCCCGATGGGCACGTGGAACCCCCAGGGCTCACCCTCCCGCACAACGCTGTGAGCCCCTGGTCTGTGGAAAACAATCGAACCTACTGAAACGACGACATCAGCAAGCTCAGTTCCTTGTTGAAAGTGATGTCGGTGCGTTTTTTGCGCGCGATTTTTTCTACCGAGTGCAAGACCGTCGTATGGTGCTTGCCGCCGAATGCTCGCGCAATCTCCGGCAACGACGATTCGGTCAACTCGCGCGCCATCCACATGGCGATTTGACGCGGATGCACGACGCGCTTCGAATTATTCTTAGCCTTCAGTTCCTGGATGCGGATGCCGAAGTGGTCGGCGACCACTTTTTGGATCGCATCGAGCGTTACTTCCTCTTGCTCGCCGGCGAACTGATTCTTCAGCACGCGAGCGGCGAGTTCCTCGGTGATCGGCTGATTCGTGATCGAGCAATGCGCCATCAAGCGCACCAAGCAGCCTTCCAGCGCGCGCACGTTCGACTTCACGTGTTCCGCGATGTACTTCGCGACGCCCTCCGGCAAGTGGCAGCGATCGACTTCCGCTTTCTTCATCAGGATCGCCTGACGCGTTTCCTTGTCGGGCGGTTGAATGTCGGCGATCAATCCCCACTCGAAGCGCGAGCGCAGGCGTTCTTCGATGGCGATCGTCTTCGGCGGACAATCGCTCGTGAGCACGATCTGCTTGCGGAATTCGTAGACCGTGTTGAAAGTGTGGAAAAATTCTTCCTGCGTGCGTTCGCCGCGCGCCAACATTTGCACGTCGTCGACCAGCAACACGTCGACGTTGCGGATCCATTCGCGGAACGAAGCCATGGAATCTTCTTTCAGCGACTGGATCATTTCGTTCATGAAGCGCTCGGCCGACACGTAGATCACGCGCCAGTGCGGCATGCGCGCGCGCAGTTCGTGACCGACGGCCTGCATCAAATGGGTCTTGCCGAGTCCTACGCTTCCATACAGGAACAACGGATTGTACGAACTGCCGGGATCGGAAGCCACGCGCTTGGCCGCGGCGAGCGCCAGTTGGTTGGACGTGCCCTCCACGAATTTGTCGAAGCGATAGCGCGGATCGAGCGGGGAATCGCGGCGCGTCGGGTCGAAGCGAGGCGTGACGGTCGCGGCGGGGGGCGCCGGCGCGGCGGGTCTCGAGTCGCGTGTCCCGTCTTCGGAATCCGCAATCATCTCGAGCTGCTTTCCAAGTCTTTGCACGGCCACGCGATTGATGGCGTCGAAGTAATGTTCCATCACCCATTCGCGGCACGTAGCGTTGGGCGTTTGCATCTTTACCGAACCATCCACATCCACCAATCCGATTGGATTGAGCCACGTGACGACGTTTTGCTTTCCGATCACCGGCTCGAGGTCATGTTTGATCAAGTCCCACAGCACCACGAGCGGATCGCGCTGTGTTTCAGAAGTGCCGGCAGGTTGTTTTCTCTCGGGCGAGGCAGCCCAGTTCGTAGCGCGGTTGGTCTTCGAGGCAAGCGGATGCACGATTTGAAACCTTTCGATGGCCCAGGAAGTTTGAAGGAAGTCGAAACGTTAACACACAATCTTAAAGGTCGCTAGTAGCGTATCGGATAATAACACGCGAGTGAACGGCCTGATCGACCTAGTACGGCTAGTGCCTTTTTTTGGTGCGCAGAAATGGACAGGCCAGGATGTCTTTCTCTCAGCTAGTGGGTTGCCTGCGAGTTGTTTAAAGCATCCTTGGTCCTTAGGTGAAGAATCGAAAGTTCCGGCGCTTGCTTGGTTCGTATCAGGGCACGGCTTCAGCCGTGCCCTGATACAAAAGATGATACAAAGCGCGACAAAACAAACGCGATCCATCCCGGACCGAAAGCGCTATAGACAACTCACAGACGACCTACTAGTGTTTCGATTGCTCGAGCAACTCCGCGAGATATTTCTGCCAGATTTTCGCGATCGTGTGCGTGCCGTGACCGCGGGTGTCCGCGGTGATCGGCAGAACGATCGCGCGTCCGTGCGGAACGTTCTTGATTTCGCGTTCCAAAATCCCCAGCTCCGGGGGATTCACTTGATCGTCGGCGGAGTTCACCGCGAGCAACGGCGCTTTGATCGATCCTAGCTTCGGTTGCGGATTGTAGTTGCGCGAGCTGTCGAATTGGTACAGCAGATCGTTCGCGTCGGTGGTCCTCATTCGCGACTTCATTTGCTCATCGAGATACTTGTCGGCGGCGTCGCGCGTGGGATATTGCGATTGCCAGTAGAGCGGCGCGCTTCCCATCCACAGCAGCACGTCGATCGCTGTGGTTAGGCCCTGGACCGGCGGCTGCGTCTTATACTCGCCGTTCATCCATGCCGGATCGTTGCGGATCGCGTCCATGGCCATTTTGCGCGTCACGCGATTGCGTCCCGCGATCTGCACGGGCAGCGAGGCCAGCGGCATCAGCGCGTCCATGAAATCGGGATACGCCTCGCCCCATAGCCACGAATGCATGCCGCCCATCGACGTCCCCATCACCAGTCGCAAGTGTTTTACGCCAAGATGCTCGGTGAGCAAGCGGTACTCGCAGTCGATCATGTCGTCGTAATCGTAGTGAGGAAACTTCGCATGAAGTCCGTCAGAGGGTTTCGACGATTTCCCGTGACCGACGTCGTCGGGCAGCACGATGAAATACTTCGTGGAGTCGAGCAATTGGCCGGGATTGAATAACTGGCCGGCAAAACCGTCGCGCAGGAATTGCGTGCCGGAGCCGCCGGTGCCGTGCATGATCAAGACGGCGGGATTGCTGGCTTTCCCGACGGTGCGGTAATGCAATCGCAACTCGTCGAGCGTTTCGCCGCTCTTGAACTTGTAGTCCTTGATGACGAAATCGCCTTCGGTCGACGGGAACATGCGGCCGCCTGGTCCGCCGGGATCCTGCGTCGAAGCGAACGCGCACCCCAGCGCGATCGCGACCACGAACCCCGCTACATTCTTGATTGAAAACATATCGTCTCCCAGCTTTTCCCCGTTAGTTTCTGTTCGACGGCGCGTTCGGTTTCCGCGAGCAGCCCTTTCAACTCTACACCATGATGCCGATCGCCATAAGGACCCAAGCGGCGTCGCGCCTTGCGCAATTGGCTGCGCGCGGCCACGTGATTCCCACGGCCTGCTTGATACAGTGCCACGGTCACATGGACCATTCCTTGATAGAAGTCGCGTTCGTGCTTGGGCGCATCGCGCCATGCGATCTCCCACTCTTCGTGGGTTTCAAAATAGCGGCCCGCGCGGAACAATTCAATACCCGCGTGCCACGCGTCACCCGACATGAAGCGATTCTACAGGATCTAACCACCGAGGCCGCAAAGGGAGTTCCTTCGACGAATTACTAGCAGAGATTGTAAGCCCCGAAACTGATCCCTTTGACGGAACACTCTCAGTGTTTCTTGCCTGACGGTATCTGAAATAAAACCTGACACGTTCAAGTCACCAGCAGTAGACGCCAGAGTTTAGTGGCTCGTCGGCGAGATTACCAATCGAACGTAGAGGCTTTCTATTTCCCTGCCTATACCGATCGGAACGCCGGCGAACGTAGGCGAGACGCATAGGAGAAAAAACCAAATGACTCAACAGTGCAGTGTTTTTAAGAGGATTGGTCTGACACTCGTGGCTGTGGCCTTGCTAACCGGCTTGGCCGCGGCGCAGATTTCCGGCAGTTTGGCTGGAACGGTCATGGACTCGAGCGACGCGGTCGCGCCCGACGTCCAGATCGTGGTCATCAACCAGGCAACCGGCGCGAAGTATCCGGCGGTCACCAACGGTCAAGGCGGATTCTACGTCGGCAATCTGGAAAGCGCGCTGTATACGATTACGGCGATGAAGCAGGGTTTCCGCATCGCGACCGTGAAGGACGTCAAGGTCGACACCGCGAAGGAAACATCGTTGGCCCCCATCCACTTGGAAGTGGGCGCGCTTAGCGAGCAAGTCACGGTCGATGCGTCCAACGCCGGCGTGGTAAACACGTCGAGCGCCGACATTTCGAACACGATCTACGCCCAAGACATCAATGGATTGCCGCTGCAAGATCGCAATCCATTGAGCGTGGTTGCGTTGCAGCCCGGCGTCAGTTCCGCGTATAACGGCGGAGCTTCCACGGTCGGCGGCCTCCGCCCGAGCTTCAACAACATGACGCTCGACGGCGTGAACATTCAAGATATCGTCCGCACCAACGATTTGAACGTGGCCTTGAACCTGCCGTTCATGGGTCAGGTGGGCGAAATCGAAGTCACCACCTCGAACTCCGACGTTTCCATGGGTGCGGGCGTCGGTCAAGTCACGATGCGTACGCCCTCGGGATCGAACACCTGGCACGGCGAAGGATTTTGGGAAAACCGCATCAACAATCTCGCCGCGAACCAGTGGTTCAACGACGCCGACGGCGTGAAGAAGCCGCGCTTGCTGCTGAATCAATTCGGCGGCAACGTCGGCGGACATATCATCCGCGACAAGCTGTTTTTCTACTTCTTCGACGAAGAGTATCGCCTGATCCAGCAGACCACCAACACCGATCAGATTCTCACGCCGGCCGCGCGCAACGGAATCTTCACTTATCACACCAGCGCGGGCCAACTCGCGAGTATCAACGTCCTGACGGCTTCCGGTTATGCGGCCGATCCCACGACGGCCGGCATCATCGGTAAACTGCCGGCGGCGGGCAATACCAACGTCGTTGGCGACGGCAACAACACCACGGGATTCCTGTTGAATCGGAGCGAAAACAATAACAACAACAACGTCGGCGGACGTATCGACTACAACATGAACACCAAGAACGTGATCAACGGCACGTATAGCTACAACAATAACGTGCTGCTGCGTCCCGATATCGACACCACGTTCAGCGTCACGCCGGCGGCCACCCAAAACGTGGGCACGAATTTCGCCTCGATCGGCTGGCGCTATACACCCACCGCGACGCTGACCAACGAATTCCGCTTCGGCTTCAGCCGAGGCTTGGTGGCGTTCCAAGACACCAACAACAACACCGTCGGCGCGGGCCAGTTCTTTATCAACGGTCTCGACTTTCAGAATCCGATCGACACGTTCGAACCACAGGGACGCCGGGAGAATAGCTACGCGTTCTTGGACAACGCGATTTGGAATCACGGCGCGCACACCATCAAGTTCGGCGTGCAGAGCAATCTGTTCCACGCCTTCAACTTCAACAGCGCCGGCATCGTGCCTACCTACACGCTGGGCATCTCGACGGCGAACACCAAGGGCCTGCAAGCCAGCCAGTTCCCCGGCGGTGTGAACACCACGGATCTCTCCAACGCCAACGCATTGCTGGCGGTGCTCGGCGGCATCACTTCGAGCGCGGCGCAGACCTTCAACGTTACCAGCCCTACGAGCGGTTACGTGAACGGCGCCACCAACGGCCGCAACTTGCCGTACGACAACTTCTCCGTCTACGTGGGCGATCAGTGGAGAATGCGCCACAACCTGACGGTGAACTACGGTGTGCGCTGGGAGTATGAAGGACGCTACGACGAGAGCAACGGGTTGCTCCTGGGACCGCAGATTCAGAACAACGACCCGCAAGCCACGCTGCTTTCCAACGCCAGCGTCAACTTCATCGGCGGCAACGCGGCGCAACCCGCCTACAACCGCGACCTGAATAACTTCGCACCCAACATCGGTATCGCGTGGGACCCGTGGGGCAACGGCAAGACCTCGGTCCGCGCCGGATACAGCATCAACTTTGTGAACGACAATGCGATCCTGGCCGGCAACAACGCCGCCAACAACAATCCAGGCCTCAGTTCCTCGGTTGGCATCACCAACCTCACCGCGACGATCGCGGGCAAGAACGGGATTCCCGTTCCCGCGTTCACCGAGCCGCAGACGTTCTCGCAGGAATTGGCCACGTTCGGTCCCGCGACGGCAACCGAGTTGATCAATCCCAACCTCGCGACACCGTACGTTCAGCAGTTCAATTTCACGATCCAACGCGAACTGCCGGGACACTACTTTGTCAGCGTCGGCTTCGTGGGGAATCACGGTGCCAAGCTCGGCCGGGTGCTCGACTTGAACCAGACGATCATTGGACCGAACGGCTTCCTGGCCGATTTCAACCGCGCTCGCACCAACGGCTTCCTGGCGTTGGCCGCAACCGGATCGTTCAACCCGGCGTACAACGCGGGTATCACCGGCAGTCAACCCCTCACCGTGATTCCCACGCTGCCCGGCGGCGGATTGCTCACCAACGCCACGGTGCGCACGAACATTCAGCAAGGTCAGGCCGGCAACTTGGCCAGCATCTACGTGCAAGATGGATTGGGCCCGGCAGTGAACTCGTTGATCCTGCCGAATCCCAATATCTTCATCGCCGACTACTACACCAACGACGCCGACTCCCACTACGACGCGCTGCAAATTGAAGTGAAGCGCTCCTTCGGATCGAGCTTGTTCTTCGACTCGAGCTTCGTGTGGAGCAAGGCGATCACCAACTCCAGCCCGCTGAACAGCCAGACCAACCTCGATCCTCTGTTGGACAACGCGAATCCCGGCTTGGCCACGACACTTTCGCCATACAACCTGCCGTTGGCGTGGAAGGGCTACATGCGCTATGCGCTGCCGATGGGATCGGGTCACCGTTTCAACTCAAGCAACAAGGTGGTGAACCACTTTCTCAGCGACTGGAACATCGCTCCGGTGTGGACCGTGCAGTCGGGCGCGGCCTACAGCATTTTGTCCACGCGCGGCACGTTGAATCGCGCCGGGCGTTCCGGCAACGAGACGGCGAACTCATCGGTCACCGCGGCGCAAGTCAACTCGTTGACGGGCGTCTACTTCAAGGGCGCCAACGTCTACGCCATCAACCCCTCGGCGATTAATCCCGCCAACGGTGAAGGCGTAGCGAACGACGCTCTAAACTTTACGCCGTACAGCGGAGAGGTTTTCACCAACCCCGGTCCGGGACAGGTGGGAACGTTGTCGCCCGACGCGTTCAAGGGATCGAAGTTCTGGGACATGGACTTCGCCGTCACCAAGGAAACGCGCATTCATGAGCGCTTGATGCTGGTCTTCCGCACGTCGTTTTTCAATCTGTTCAACACGGTGAACTTCGGCGTCCCCAGCGTGGCCAACCAGAACATCAACAGCACCACGTTCGGACAGATCGGCAGCACGGTCACGCCGGTGAACTTGAACCAAGCCGCGCGTGTGATTCAGACGTCGCTTAGCATTAAGTTCTGACGAAGGGCGTCGAACCACAAAAGGCCCAAAGGACACGAAGAACGCTGCGAGGCTGCCGCCAGCCTCGCAGTGTTCTTCGTGTCTTTTGTATTTTGGCGGCTAGAACTCGGCGGCAACTGATCCATGTGATGGAACACTTTGAACCTTCGCGCTTTAACGATACCCTAAATATGACTTGACACCCTGGAAGGGCCCACCGTACACTGAGGCCCAGGTAAGGGTTTGGTGGGTCGTCGGCTCGGTTACATTCAATCGAAAGACCCAATTTCCCGTCCGAAGCAAACAAAGCCGTGCGCACGTAGCAACGCATAGGAGAACAATAAATGAATCAGCATTTCAAAATCCTCAAGAGGATCGCTCTGACGCTTATGGCCGTGGTGTTTTTGGCGGGCTTGGCGGCAGCGCAGATCTCCGGCAGCTTGGCCGGAACCGTCGTCGACGCGAGCGGCGCGGTCGCGCCAGGCGTTCAAATTGTCGTGACCAATCAGGCGACCGGTGGAAAGTTTCCGGCCACCACAAACGATAAGGGCGGATTCTTCGTCGGCAACCTGGAGTTCGGTTTGTACACGTTGACGGCCACAAAGTCCGGCTTCCGCGTGGAAACCGTGAAAGATATCAAAGTGGATACGGCCAAAGAGACCTCGCTCTCGCCGATTCACCTCGAAGTGGGAGCGCTAACCGAAAGCGTCACCGTAGATGCGGCGGCCGCCAGTTTGGTCAACACCAGCAGCGTGGATCTCTCCACCACGGTCTATACGCAGGACGTCAACGGCTTGCCGTTAGAGGATCGCAATCCCCTGACGCTGGTGGCGATGCAGCCCGGTGTCAGCTCGATCAGCTCGAACAATACGACGGTCAACGGCTTGCGCCCCACCTACTCGAACATGACGCTGGACGGCGTCAACATTCAAGATTTCGTCCGCACCAACGACTTGGACGTAGCTTTGAACCTGCCTTTCCTCGGTCAGATCGGCGAGATCGCCGTGACCACCGATAACGCCGACGTTTCCATGGGCGCGGGCGCCGCGCAGGTGACCATGCGCACTCCGTCGGGTTCGAACACATTTCACGGCGAGGGATTCTGGGAAAACCGCGTCAACAACTTGGCGGCCAACCCGTTCTTCAACGATCAGACCGGTGTGAAGAAGCCGCGCCTGCTGCTCAATCAGTTTGGCGGCAACGTCGGTGGACACATCATCCGCGACAAACTGTTCTTTTATTTCTTCGACGAAGAGTACCGCCAGATTTCGCAGACCACCAACACCGATACGATTCTGACCTCCAGCGCCCGCAGCGGCATCTTCACGTATCACACCACCGCCGGCGCCCTGGCGACGATCAATGTGTTGAGCGCGTCGGGTTATTCGGCCGATCCGTCGACAGCCGCTATCATCAACAAGCTTCCTGCGGCGGGAAACACCACGTCGGTGGGCGACACCAACAACACCACCGGTTTTCTTCTGAACCGCAGCACCAACAACAACAATAACAACGTCGGTGGACGCATCGACTACAACTTGAACCAGAAGAACCAGATCAACGGAAGCTACAGCTACAATAACAACGTGCTGTTGCGTCCCGATGTGGACACCACGTTTAGCGTGACGCCCGCGGGAACTCAAAACGTGGGAACCAACTTTGCGTCGATCGGCTGGCGTTACACACCGACTGCTTCGCTGACCAACGAATTCCGCTTTGGATTCAGCCGCGGCTTGGTGGCGTTCATGGATACCAACAACGCCTCGGTTGGCGCGGGTCAGTTCTTTGTCAGCGGACTGAACTTCCAAAACCCGATCGACACCTTCGAGCCCCAGGGACGCAACGAACACAGCTACGCATTCCTGGACAATGCGATTTGGAACCACGGCGCGCACACCATCAAGTTCGGCGTGCAGAGCAACATCTTCCACGTCTTCAACTACAACAGCGGCGCCATCGTGCCCACCTACGCTCTGGGTTTCTCCGCGGCCAATACCAAGGGCTTGGTCACGAGCCAATTCCCCGGCGGCGTAAACAACACGGACTTGAGCAATGCCAACGCGTTGCTGGCCGAACTGGCGGGAGTTGTCAGCAGCGTCTCGCAGACCTTCAACGTCACCAGCCCGACCAGCGGTTATGTGGCCGGCGCCACCAGCGGACGCAACTACCCGTTGGATAACTTTGCCGCCTATGTCGGCGATCAGTGGAAGATTCGCCGCAATTTGACGATCAACTACGGCGTCCGCTGGGAGTATGAAGGACGCTTCGACGAGGAGAACGGTTTGGCTTTGGGACCGCAGATCACCAACCCCTCCGATCCTCTCGGGACGCTGTACACCAATGCCAGCGTCAACTTTATCGGCGGCAATGCCAAGCAGCCGACCTACAATCGCGACCTGAACAACTTCGGACCCAATATCGGTATCGCGTGGGATCCGTGGGGCAACGGCAAGACCTCCCTTCGAGCCGGCTACAGCATCAACTTCGTGAACGACAACGCGATTCTCGCCGGCAACAACGCGGCCGGCAACAATCCTGGCTTAAGCTCCTCGGTGAGTCAGGCGAACCTGACCGTGACGCTCGCGAATAAGCCAACCCTCGTGGCGCCGCCCTTCCAGGAGCCCCAGACCTTCGCGCAAGAACTGGCGGCTTTTGGTCCCAGCACGGCGACGGAGTTGATCAACCCGAACCTCGCGACGCCGTATATCCAACAATGGAACTTCACGATCCAGCGGGAACTGCCGGGACGCACGTTTGTGAGTGTCAGCTACGTTGGAAATCACGGCACCAAGCTGGGCCGCGTGTTGGATATTAACCAGACGCTCCTTCCCACCGCTTACGCCACCGATTTCAACAACGCTCGCAGCAACGGCTTCCTCTCGCAGGCCGCCGGCAAGGGCTTTAACCCGGTGTACAACCCAGCGATCGCGGGCAGCGTGCCGCTTCCGTATTTTGCCACGCTCGCCGGCGGCGGTTTGTTGACCAACTCCACGGTGCAGTCGAACATTCTGCAAGGAACTTCCGCCAACTTGGCGAGCGTTTACGTGCAGAGCGGATTGGACAACGCGCAGTTCCTGCCCAATCCGAACATCTTCGTCGCCGACTGGTACACCAACGACGCCGATTCCAACTACAGCGCGTTACAGATCGAGGTCAAGCGGCCCGTCGGGTCCAGCCTGTTCTTCGATTCCAGCTTCGTTTGGAGCAAGGGCATCACCAACTCCGAGCCGCTGGCCAGCCAGACCAACCTCGATCCGCTGCTCGACAATGCGAATCCGAGACTAGCGCGCACGTTGTCGCCGTACAATCTGCCGCTCCAATGGAAGGGCTACATGCGGTACGCGTTGCCCTTCGGTCACGGACAGAAGTTTGCTCCCAGCAACACCGTGATCGATCACATCGTCAGTGGTTGGAACATCGCTCCGATCATCACGGTGCAATCGGGTTCGCCCTTCAGTATCTTGTCGGCTCGCGGCACCATCAACCGCAGCGGACGTTCCGCCAACGAAACGGCGGATTCTTCCATCTCGGCGGGCCAGATCAAGAGCTTGCTCGGCGTCCATGCGGTGGGCAGCAAGATTTACGACATCAGCTCGTCGGTCCTCAATCCTGTAAACAATGAGGGCGTGGCGGCGGACTCTCTGCCCTTCACACCGTTCAGCGGCGAGGTCTTTACGAATCCCGGCGCCGGACAAGTGGGAACGCTGTCGCCTTTCTTCTTCCAGGGTCCCAAGTTCGCCAACGTGGACTTCTCGGTAACGAAGGACACGCGGATCCACGAACGCCTGGTGCTCGAGTTCCGCACCTCGTTCTTCAACCTGTTTAACCATGTGAATTTCGCCAATCCCCAAGGAAACATCAATAGCACGACGTTTGGCGTGATCACCACACAGGCCGGCGGAATCACGGGCAACCAGGCTCGCGTGATTCAAACCACGTTGAGCATCAAGTTCTAGCGGACGGAGAGATTTAGCACAGAGGCCACAGAGAACGCAGAGCACACAGAGAGAAAAAACCAATTCAGAAGTCTTGGTTTTTTCTCTGTGTTCTCTGTGCGCTCTGTGGCCTTTGTGTTTAAGTCTCTCCGTGTCGTTCCGTATTCCAGGCTACGTAAGCCACTGCACCATCCCATGGAACACTTTGTAACAAACCTTAAATGAATCTTGACACATACAAAAGGCCCACAATACACTGAGCAACAAGCAGGGTTTGGTGGATAGTGGGCCGCTGTGGCTTCGACCGGTTCGAACGCCACGACGGCGAACGGCTAGCGCCCCACTTTACTCCAACATAACGCTGGACGGAGATCTCAAAGACAACGTCTTCCAGCAAGAAGACTCGGAGGGGTTCCCATATGAGAAGTTTATTTCGAGCGGGCTCGTCCCGGCTCGTGTCCCTAGCTTTACTGCTCGCAGCACTAGGCTCGAGCGGGATTCTTCAGGCCCAGATTGCGGGCCGTGTCAACGGATCGGTCACCGACACTTCGGGCGCGGCTCTGCCTGGCGTGACGATCAGTTTGCGTGAGCCCGGCAGCTCCAAGCCGCTGTTCACGACAACGACTACAAACGAAGGCGCGTTCACGCTCCTTAGCGTGCCCGCGGGTAAATACGACTTGGCAGTGGAGAAAGAAGGGTTCACCACGCAAGTGCTTAAGGAAGTTCAAGTCGATCCCAATCGTTCCGCGGACGTACCGGCGATCAAGATGGATGTCGCCAAAGTTTCCACAACGGTGGAAGTTAGCAGCGAGACGCAGAATGTACAGACATCCAACGCCGAAGTAACCACCACGATCACGACGGAACAGGTGAAGAACCTGCCGATCATGGACCGCAGCCCGTTGGGCTTCGTCCGCTCGCAGGTGGGTGTGAATTCCGGCCGCGGCGTCACAACCGTGGACGGACAGCGGCCGCAGTTTGTGAACGTAACGGTGGACGGTATCAACGTGCAGGACAATTACATCCGCACGAACGACGCCGACTTCCTGCCCAACCTTCTGCTTCTTGACCAAGTGTCGGAGATGACGATCGGAAACTCGAATAGCTCGGCGCTGAACGGCGGCGGCTCTTCGCAGATTTCTTTCGTCACTCCCTCCGGAACGAACCACTATCACGGTAGCGTCTACTGGTCCAACCGCAACAGCGATCTGGCGTCCAACACGTGGTTCAACAATCAGTCCAAGGTGCCGGTGGCCTTTTTGAATCTGAATCAGGTCGGCGGTACGCTGGGCGGATTCATCATCAAGGACAAGCTGTTCTTCTATAGCAATTTCGAGGTGTATCGCCGGCGGACTCAATCGTCCGCCAATCGCACGGTTCTGACTCCCGACGCGCGCAATGGCATTTTCACCTACAGCACCACAACGGCATCGTCGGTTGGCCCGGCGGGCACGGTGAACAAGGTGAACCTTCTCACCGCCATGGGTGTCTCGGCCGATCCGACCATCGCCAAGATCATCGCGCAGCTTCCCAATACGTTCAACAACACCAACATCGGAGACTCCACGGCCGCGCTCACCCGCAACACGGCCGGCGATCAGATTCTACAACGCAACAACCGCGATCGCGACAACCTGACGTTGAAGTTCGATTACGTGCTGTCGCAGAAGAACAGTTTCTCCGTGTCGTATCTGTACAACCGCGACACGTTGGATCGCCCCGACGTCGACACGACCTTCGACGCAGTGCCGATCGTATCGAACGCCGACTACGTGAAGCTGCTGTCGACCAGTTGGCGCTGGAACCCCAAGCCGACGTTGACGAATGAAGTTCGCTTCGGGTTCAACCTGGCGCCGGCGGTGTTTCCGGTGAACGGCTCCAACACGCCCGATTCGAAGATTCCCTCGGCTTTCTTCACCGGCTTCAACTTCAGCAATCCTTACGACAACTTCCTGCCGCAAGGACGCTTCACAAACACGTACAACTTCGCCGACAACGGAAGCTGGGCGCACGGTAAGCACACCATCCAGTTCGGTTATCAGGGACAACTCACCCGCATCAACGAGTTCAACTACGGTTCGATCGTCCCCACCTACACATTGGGCATCACGAATCATCCCGGTTTGTCGGGCACGCAACTTCCTGGCGTCAGCGCCACCGATTTGTCCTCGGCGAACACGCTGCTGGCTGAGTTGGCCGGATATCTTTCCGCCGATACTCAAACGTTCAACGTGACGTCGCGGACTTCCGGATACGTCCCAAACGCGGGTAACATCCGCAACTATATTCAAGACAATCACGCCGTCTACGTGATGGACACCTGGAAGTTCCGTCCGCGCCTGACCTTCACGGCCGGTGTGCGTTGGGATTACTACCTGCCGGTGAACGAGCGCGATGGATTGGGCTTGCTGCCGACGCTGCAGAACAACAACGTGATCGCGACGATACTCTCGAACGCCACGCTGAACTTTGCGGGCGGATCGGGACAATCTTTCTACACGCCCGATAAGCATTCCTTTGCTCCCAATCTCGGCGTGGCGTGGGACGTGTTCGGCGACGGGCGCACGGCCTTCCGCGCCGGCTATTCGCTGGCGTTCGTGAACGACGACATCGTTCGCGCAGTGGAAAACGTTCTGACCACCAACGCGGGCCTCACGACGACGGTCACCAACTCGAACCTGAATGGAAGAGTCGCCGCCGGCCTGCCTGCGCTGACAAGTCCTGCTTTCGCCGTGCCCACGACGTTCGCAAATATCTATGCGCTGAATACCCAGGCGGCGTTTGCTACCTTGTCGCCTGATTTGACGACGCCCTACGTCCAGCAATGGAACGCCAGCGTCGAGCATGCTTTCGCCAAGGGACCGTTGAACGGCACAATCGTAACGGTGCGCTACGTTGGCAACCACGCCACCAAGCAACTCCGCGGATTCGACTACAATCAGGTGCAACTCAGCTCGGCGTATCTGACCGACTTCAACAACGCCAGAAACAACGGCTTCTTGGCGCAAGCCAAGACCGGCACCTTCGATCCGACCTACAACCCCAGCATCGCGGGCAGCGTGCCGCTGCCGTACTTCGCGACGCTGCCGAACGGCGGCAACCTCACTGGAACCGGCCTCACCGCGACGGTTCGCAGCGACATTTCCACGGGCCAGGCCGGCGAGTTGCTGAGCTTCCTGCAAATCCAGAAAGCCAACGGCGCCACCAGCTTCTTCCCCAGCCCGCTGGGATTGGGCATGAACGTCACGACCAACTTCAGCAACTCGATCTTCGATGCGTTGCAAATCGACGTGCGGCGGCAATTCCGCAACGGATTGCAAGGACAGTTCAATTATCAGTGGGGCAAGGCGCTGAGCGACACGCAGGGCAACACGCAAACTGGATTTGAACCGTTCCTGGACAACCACAACACCGGGATCGAGCGCGCTCGTCCGGCAGACTTCGATATCACCCACGTCCTGAAGGGCAATTTCATCTATCAATTGCCGATGGGCGAGGGCCATCGTTTTCACATGACCGGCCTGGACAGGGTCTTGAGCGGCTGGAACATCGCCAGCCTGATGTACTTGGAGTCGGGCACGCCATTCTCGGTCACCTCGGGTGGCCGCGGCACGTTGAACCGCGCGGCGCGTTCCGGCAACAATGAGGCCACCCCGCTGCTTCAGGGCGACGCGTTGAATAACGTGGTGCAGTTCCGCATGACGCCCGCCGGTCCGTATGTGATTGCCGCTTCCGCCATCGGTTCCGATGGCCGCGGCGTCGCGCCGGACGGACAAGCGCCCTTCTCCGGTCAGGCGTTCATCGAGCCGGGTCCCGGCCAGGTGGGCGCCCTGCAACGGAGCTTCTTCAATGGTCCTTGGGATTGGAATATCGACTTCCACGTCGCCAAGATCACCAAGATCGGCGAGCATCAGTCGGTGGAATTGCGGATGGAAGCGCAAAACATCTTCAACCATCCGGCTTTCTATGTCAGCGGCGATCAGTCGGTCCAATCGACTACGTTCGGAAAGAGCGGGATCAGCCAGTTCAATGGAGCAAGGTTGATTCAGTTCGCCTTGTACTATCGCTTCTAGCGAATTCGAAACAGCTTCAAAGAAAGGGCGGACCCGCAAGGATCTAAACACAGAGGCCACAGAGAACGCAGAGCACACAGACAGAACAAACCAATTCAGAAGTCTTGGTTTTTCTCTGTGTTCTCTGTGCGCTCTGTGGCCTTTGCGTTTAAGTCTCTCCGTGTCCTTCCGTGTTCCAGGCTACGTAAGCCACTGCACCATCCCCGCTGCACCATCCCCATGGAACAGTTCGTAACATACCCCTTGACTTGAACTTTAAAGTTCCCTACAGTGCGGGTTACGGGCTAGGCGTCAAGGGAAAACGTAAGATTCGGACAACTGAATAAAGGAGCTTTCTATGCGGTATCCGCTAGGCACGATTTCTCTCAGCCGGTTTGCATTCGGCATTGCCATCCTGTTGATCGCGGGCTTGTGCGCCGCGCAAACAGCGACCACCGGAGCGGTCTCCGGAGTCGTTAGCGACGCGAGCGGCGCGGTGATTCCTTCGGCGCAAGTCACATTGACGAGCGCCAACACCAGCGCGGTGCTCACGGCCAATACCAACGGCGCAGGCCAATACGTGTTTCCGAACTTGTCTCCCGGAACCTACAAATTGAGTGTGAAGAAAGACGGCTTCCGCACGGAAAACATCGACAACATCACCGTGAGCGTCGAGAAAACCGCTTCGCAGAACGTCGCGATGCAGGTCGGCACGCAGTCGCAGACGGTGGAAGTATCGGCGACCGGCACCGTGCAACTGCAAACGGCCGACGCGCAGATCGGCAACACCGTGAGCACCAACGCGATCCTCCGGCTGCCGACGTTGCAGCGCAACGCCACGGAGTTGATCAACATTCAGCCCGGCGCGGTCGCCGGCGGCAGTGGCTTGGTGATCCGGTCAGCCGGCGCGATCGACGATCAGAACACGGTCACGCTGGACGGCATGGATATTACGCAGAATCTCATAGCGACCGGCACCGCCGTGCCCACGCCCGCCGACAGCGTGATGGAATTCAACGTCACTACGCTGACGCCCAACGCGGATCTGGTGCGTGCATCGGGCGCGCAGGCCACATTGATCGGCCGCCGCGGCGCCAATCGTTTTGACGTCGCGATCTATGAGTATTTGCAGAATTCCGACCTGAACTCGAACAGTTGGGACAACAATCGCATCGGCGTGAAGGTCGCGCCCATTCGCGACAACCGCTTCGGCGGACGTGTGGGCGGTCCCATCCGCAAGGACAAAACGTTTTTCTTCGCGAACTATGAAGGACGCCGCTTCGCCAACGTGGCGCAAGTCACGCGCACGGTGCCGACGGCCACTTTGAAAGCCGGTATTCTTCAGTTCGTCGACGCCAAGGGCGTCCTCGAGCAATTCAATCTAAAAACCGCCTCTGTGTGCGGATCATCGGGCGCATCGTTGTGCGATCCGCGCGGCTTGGGCATCAGCCCGGCGGTGGCGGCGCAGTGGGCGCAAATGCCGCTGCCGAACTCGAACAACGCCGGCGACGGAATCAACACCAGCGGATACTTCTTCAACCTCGGCGTTCCCGTGCAATCCGATTACGGCGTGATGCGTCTCGATCAAATCTTCACTGACAAACTGCGTGTTCACGCTGACTACACGGTGTTTCGGCAAGTCACCACGGGATCGGGCGACGTGGGCATCGTGAACGGCAAGCCGCAATCTTTCGTCAACACGCCGGATCACGGCGCGGTGATGGCGCTCTCCGCCGATTGGCAAATTACGAATTCATGGTTGAACACGGCGCGCGTCGGCTATGTGAAGGACAACGTGATCACCAACGCCACCTCGCCCACCGCCGCAGCGGGACTGTTGAACATTCCCGGCACTAACACGCCGGCCGGTCCCATCGGCTTGCTGATCGGCTCGGGCGTTAGCAGCTTCATCGATTCCCCTATCGACATGGATACGCAGCGCGCGCGCTTCCAAGGCGGTTGGTCGGGCGATCTCCAGATTCAAGACAACATGACGAAGGTTTGGGGCAAGCACACCATCCAATTCGGTGCGCAGATCGATAAACTGCCCTTCACGCACGAGCGCGCGGATAAAGTGGTCGGTTCCATCGCGTCGCTGGTAGCGACGGTCGACGGAAACCAGGGCAACGTCACGATTCCGGCTGCCAACGCGCCCCTGACTTGCAGCGCGACCGTCACCACCGGTTGCATCACCGCCGCCAATGCCACCAACTGGGCGCGCTTCTACGCGTCGACGCTGGGAATTGTCGACAACGTGAACGTTCTTGCCGTGCGCGACGCCAATTTGCAACCGCTGCCGCTCGGTACGTTCATCACCGATCACACGAATGAGTGGGCGCCGTATTTCTACTTCCTCGATTCGTGGCGTGTGTCGCGCGGACTCACGCTGACCCTGGGACTTTCCTACGGCTGGCAGACGTCGCCGACGGAAGCGCACAATTTGCAGACCATCATGATCGACGCGACGACGGGCAATGAAATCAGCGCGCCCAGCTTCATGCAGCAACGCATGAGCGCCGCGCTGGCCGGACAGGTCTACAATCCCCAGATCGGCTTCGCCACGGAAGCCGCGTACAAGAAGCCGATCCTCAACGTCGACTATCACGATTGGGCGCCACGCGCTGCTTTCGCGTGGAGTCCCAACTCTTCCACACCGATCATCGGCAAACTTGTGGGCGATCAAAAGACCGTGCTGCGCGGCGGATTCTCAATTGTCTACGACCGTTCGAACACCGTGCAGGGCGTGGAAATCCCGATGCTCGGCGTGGGATACGATCAAACGATCCAGGTGCAGGCGCCCACGTGCACCGCGACGGGCGTTGGCGGAACGGGTTGTAACGCCACGGGCGGAGTCGCAGCGAATCCGGGATTGGCAAGCTTCCGCGTGGGAGTTGACGGGACGTTGCCGACGCCCACGCCCACGGCCGTCACGTCGCCGGTGATCCCGGGGCCGGGTTACGGCGAAACGCTGTCGTTCCAATTGGACCCCAACGATCATATCGGTCGCAGCTACAACGTCGACTTGAGCATGCAACACGAATTGCCCGGCAGAATTCGCTTGGAAGCGGCCTTCATCGGGCGCTACTCGCGCGACCTGCCGCAAGCCGTGATGCTCAATCAACTGCCGTACATGATGGTGGATCCCACGTCGAACCAGAGCTTCGCACAGGCATATGACGTGCTCGCCAACGGACTGCGGACCGGAGCGATTCAAATCACTAACACCGCCTCGCTCGCCAATATTCCGGCGCAACCCTTTTTCGAAAACCAGTTCGCCGGCTTGGCCAAGGCCAAAGGCTATCCCAGCGCTACCGCCTATATTCTGGCGAATAACCAAGCCAACTTCATCCAGGGCCAGTTAGGCAACCTGATGGAAACCGGCGCAAACAGCCTTACGGCTCTTCGCCGCTCGCTGGGACTGACGCCGTTCAGCAACGATCAGGCGGGGATCGAGTTCATGCGCACCTATATCGGCCAATCGAACTATTCGGGCGCCATCCTCACGGTGGAGAAACGTTCGAAGAATTTGACGATGGCCGCCAACTTCACCTACGCGCATTATCTCGACGATAACATCTCCAACCAAAACAACGCCGGATTCTACGCCAACAGCTTCAATCCCGGCGTCGACTACGGTCCGGACGGCGGCTACGACCGTCACCGCGTTTTCAACGGCTACTACATTTATCAGTTGCCGTTCGGCAAGGGTCAGCGTTTCCTGAACGGCGGCAGCGCGATCGTCGACAAGATTTTCGGCGGATGGTATACGTCGGGAATCGTGACGCTGCAAAGCGGCCTGCCACTGACGGTGACGGAAAGCGGCCAGGTCTTCGGCGGCGGCACGTCGACCATCAGCACGAACGAGCAGATGATCCCGACGTCGTCTTCGGAGCCGAGCGCGAATCAAAACGTGTACCAGACCGCTTGCACGGCAACGGGCACGGCAGCCACCGGCGGCGCCGCGGGCACCGGCATAGGCAGCACGGCGACGACGCTGACTGGTTCGGGGCTAAACATTTTCTCGAATCCTTGCACTGTGTACAATAGCTTCCGCTACGTCCAGTTGGGCTCCGATACGCGCACCGGCAAAGCGAATCCGATGCGCGGCTTCGGCTTGTACAACTTCGACGCGAGCTTCGGCAAGGACACCAAGCTGACGGAGCGTACCACGCTGCGCTTCACGGCGGACATGTTCAACATCCTGAACTACCACAACTACTCGACGCCGGGCCTGAGCTACACGAGTCCTACGAGCTTCGGCGTGATCACGTCCACGGTGACGCCGGCGAATCGTACTAACAGCGCTCGCTGGATCGAGTTTGGACTGAGACTGGAGTTTTAGGTAGCGGAGTGACGGAAGGCAAAAGGCAAAAGGAGTAAGGCAAAAGGCAAAAGGAAGGTACTAACGCATCATTTCTTCACTTTTGCCCTTTGACTTTTGCCTCTTGCCTTTTGCCTTTCGTTTTGTTTTCAGCGGCGACTAACGCAAGTACTTGTCCAACCACTTCACCGTCTCCCACTCCACATGCTCAAGGGTTTCCTTGGCTGCGTAGCCATGCGCTTCCGCGGGCAGGAAGACCAAGCGCACTGTGCCGCCGTTGCCGCGGATCGCTTGATATAACCGCTCGGAGTTGATGGGGAATGTTCCGGAATTATCGTCCGCTTCGCCGTGGATCAAGAGGATTGGTGTCTTGAGTTTGTCGGCCGTCACAAACGGCGACATCTTTAAGTAAGTGTCCTTCGCTTCCCAGAACGTGCGGCGTTCGTTTTGGAATCCGAACGGCGTCAGCGTGCGATTGTACGCGCCCGATTCCGCGACGCCCGCCTTGAACAAGTTGCAGTTCGCGAGCAAGTTCGCGGTCATGAAGGCGCCGTAGCTGTGACCGCCCACGCCCACGCGATTCGGATCCACCACGCCCATCTCCGCGGCTTTGTCGATGGCCGCCTTCGCCGCCGCGACGATTTGCTCCACGTACGTATCGTTCGCGCCGCGCGCCGGACCCACCACCGGCATCGACGCGTTGTCGAGCACCGCGTATCCGCGCAGTGCCAGCAGCATCACGCGGCTGCCGTTGGTGTACACGTTGTAACGCTGCGTCGATCCGCGGACCTGGCCCGCAGTCGAACGATCCTCGAACTCCGCCGGATACGCCCACATGAATGCCGGCAGCTTCGTGCCTTCTTTGTAATCGGGCGGCAGGTAGAGCGTGAACGACAAATCCACGCCGTCGGCGCGCTTGTACTTCACAAGCTGCTTCTTGATCCCGCGAATTTGCGGCGTGGGATCCTGGAAATTCGTCAGCGCCTTGCGGTCGCCGCCGGATTCTCCGTTGCCGGCCTCGCGCATGAAGTAATTCGGATAGTCGGTTGGCGTTTCGCGCTTGGTGATGAAACGATCGCCCTTCTCGTCGACGATTGAAACGACCGTTTCGTACGCGTCGGGCGCGGATTGGAAAAGGCGCGTCGATTTTTTCGTCTTCAGATCGAAGCGATCGAGGAACGGATGGTCGCCGTCGGGCGAAGAACCCATGCCGTCCATGAAAATCACTCCATCCTTCTCCATGATCACGCCGCGGCCGCTTTCTCCGCGGTGCATGATGGGCGTGCCGGGATTGTGATACTGGTCGCGGCGGTCGATATCCCACAGCAATTCCGGTTTGGCGTTTGCCGCCAAAAGAAACGTGCGGACGTGACTGCGCCCCGGTTCATTGTCCTGCAAGATCGTGTAGTTTCCGCTTTGCGTCCACGAAATGCCGGCGTACCGCCACTGTGTGCGCACCAATTCCGCCGGCTCGCTTTTGAATGGCGCAGCGAACTTCATCACTTTGTCGCGTTCCGCGGCGGCCTTGTGCGTGTCGCCGCCGTCCAGCGCCTCGACCCAAACCACCGTAGCGGGTTCGAGCGGATGCCATTGCCACTGGCGCGGTCCGGCCTGCACGCCTTCGAGCACCACGTCGTCGGCGAGAGGAATTTTCGCGACCGTGTATTCCACTTTGCCCGTAGCGTCCCAAACTTCCACGTCCTTGGGAAACGCGGTCTGCGGACGAATGTAGGTGTACGGGCGATGAACCCGCGCCACCAGGAAATGCTTGCCGTCGGGCGACGCCGTGGCGGTAGCGAAATTCGCCGGCTTGCCGATGGGCGTAACTTTGCTTGTGGTCCAATCGACGGTCGCCAATTGCGCGGTGCAATAGTATTCGTACAACACTTCGTCCTGCTGCGTTTGCAGCAAATCTTCGAAGGTGGGCGTTTGTCCCTTGCTGCCCAGCGACTCTTGCACGTTCGGTCCCGGCGGCGTGACTTCACGCAAGGGAGCCTTGCCGCGCGTCGCCACCACGGTGCGAACCAGCAGTTGCTTTCCGTTATTGATCCAGGCGATCGGTCCATTATTGCCGCCGCCAAATCCGCCGCGACCACCGCCACCACCGGCGCCCGTGGAGCACGCCGTGTTCATCATCACGCCTGGAACTTTAGCCACGGCGCCCGTAGCCGTGGTTCCCACGTACAACTCAATGCCCGAGTGCGCCGCGTTATTGAACGCGAAATGCTTGCCATCGGGACTCCAGCTCAGGCCGGAGATATGCGCCTCGGGTCCCACGGCGATCTTGGTTTCCGCGCCCCCCGCGACTTTCTTCAGCGTCAGCGCGACGATGCGCGCCTCGCGATGCGGTCCATTGGTGCGCGGATTGATGCGCAGACCGGCAAGCCTGAGCATGGGTTCAGAGAGTTCGGCGATGGACGGATAACGCACGCCTTGCTCGAGCATCATGTAGTCGCCGGTGGGGCTGATCGAGACGTTCGGCGTCATCGGCGCGGTCATTACATCGTCGATTTCTTTCGGAGGTTTCTCGTATTTCTGTTGGGAGAAGAGACTGCAAGCGGCCAGCGTGACTGCGGCCGCCAGAAGGGCGCGAAGCGGCTTCATAGGTGAGTGTTTCCTTTCGGTTAGCAATGTAGCACAAAAATCCAGCCACCGAGACACCGAGAACACCGAGGACCAACTCGAGCCCTGGTTTGCTCGGTATTCTCTGTGTCTCGGTGGCTCATTCTGTGGTAGTATAAATATACAAAGCAATGAATAATTATTCACAGCGGAGGAAAGCCGGCATCGTGGGTGTCTCCGGCTACAGCGGACGCGAGCTGCTCGGCCTGCTGGAAAGCCACGGGGGCGTCGATCCCATGGTGATCCCGCGCGAGCACGACGCCGAAGCCACCGCCGCCATGGTGAAAGAACATCACTTCGACGTGGTCTTTCTCGCGACGCCGCACGAAGTTTCCATGGACGTGGCGCCGGCGGCGATCCAAGCCGGCGCTAAAGTCGTCGACCTGTCCGGCGCGTTCCGTATCAAAGATCGCGCAGTCTTCGAGGCGGCGTACAAAATGCCGCACACCGCGCCGGATCAGTTGGCGTGGGCCGTCTACGGCATGCCGGAACTGGACCGCGCGGCGATTCCCGGCGCGTTTCTGGTAGCGAATCCCGGCTGCTATCCGACTTCGGTAATCTTGGCGCTCGCGCCGTTGATTCGCGCGGGACTGGTGGACGAAGGCGCCGGAATTATTTGCGATTCCGCTTCGGGCGTCAGCGGCGCGGGTCACAAACCCACGGCGAAAACGCATTTTTGCGCGGTGCAGGAGAATTTCAGCGCCTACGGAATCTGGGACCATCGACACGCGCCGGAAATGACGCACACGCTCGGGCTGGCGGCGGAAAATTTTTGCTTCACGCCGCATCTGTTGCCCGTAGAGCGCGGCATTCTCTCCACGATTTACGTGCGACTCACGCGCGCCGAGCCGCTCGAATTGTTGCTGGCGAATTATCTGGCGGCCTATCCCTCCGGCGGATTCGTCCGCCTGCGCGACGAAGCGCCCGATCTGCACGACGTGCGGCACACCAACAATTGCGACATCTTTATCAAGCTGTCCAGCGACGGCCGGCGCGCCGTGATCGTGTCGGCGATCGATAATCTCGTGAAAGGCGCGGCGGGGCAAGCGGTGCAGAACATGAATTTGATGCTAGGTTTTCCCGAGGCCCAAGGATTGCAATGAGACTGGTGATCAAGATCGGTGGAACACTCCTGCAACAAGAAGACGCGCGCGCCTTGCTCGCGCTGCAAGCCGGATCGCTGATGCGCGACGGCCATCAGGTCCTTTTAGTGCATGGCGGCGGCGCGCAGGTGACGGCGTACATGAAGGCGGCGGGTATCGAATCGAAATTCGTGGAAGGGCGGCGCGTCACGACACCCGATGTCCTCGACGCCGCGGTGAAAGTGATGTGCGGGACCGTAAATCATGAATTCCTTGCGGCGTTCGCCGCTGCCGGCGTGAAGGCGGCGGGCATTTCGGGCATCGATGGCTCGTGCGTGTCAGCGGATTTTGCAGGAGGGGATTTGGGATTGGTTGGGAAAGTCGCGCGTGTGAATCCGACGCTCTTCGACGCGCTGAACAACGCGGGATTCGTGCCGGTGATGGCATGCCTGGCGGTTGGTCCCGGCGGACAAATCCTGAACGTGAACGCCGACGAAGTCGCCGTGGCGTGCGCGGCGGCGTGGCTGGCCGATCGCATGATTTTCCTAAGCGACATCGACGGCGTGCGCGGCGCGAACGGCGAAAACTTGCGCCGCATCACGCCGGACGAAGCGGACGCGCTGGTCGCGTCGGGCGTCGCCACCGGTGGCATGATCGCCAAGCTGCGCGCCGCGAAGCAGGCGGTGTCGCGCGGCATTCCGGGCGTCGAGATCGCGCCGGGCCATCGCCCGCGGATCTTGCACGCGCTGCTGGAAGGCACGGGACCCTACGGAACGACCATGATGCCCGCATTGGAGCCGGTCGCGGTATGTTGAAAATCCGCAAAGCTCGACTCACCGATGTGCCCGCGCTTCTGGGACTGATCAACGACTATGCGGCGCGCGGCATCATGCTGCCTCGCACCGAATTCGAGTTGTGCGAAAGCTTGCGCGACTTCACGGTGGCCATGGAAATCATCGACGGCGAAGAGCATCTGGCCGGTTGCGGCGCGCTGCACTTCTACACCACGCAAACCGCGGAGGTCCGTTCGCTGGCGGTCGCGGAGCGCCGCAAAACCACAGGAATCGGAAGAAAAATCATCGAAGCGCTTCTCGAAGAAGGCCGCGAGTTCAAGCTCGACCTGGTCTTCGCGTTCACCTACGCCGAGGGATTTTTTACAAAATGCGGATTCGAAGTAGTGGATCGCGGATCGCTGCCGTTAAAAGCGTGGAAAGATTGCGTGCGCTGTCCCAAGTTCTCCTGCTGCGACGAAATACCGGTGGTGTTCTTGCTGTCGCCCGAAGCAGTCGCCAACACGCAGCGCACCACGATTGATGAGACGTTCTCTCTCGTCGAGATTAAGCCGCTGCATCCGGCCTGGGCCGAATCGCCGGGAGAAGAAATCCGCATGCCCACGCCGATCCAACCGACGGGTCGCGGTTTGATGCAGAGGTAGTTTTAACCACAAAGACACAAAGGACACAAAGAAGACAGAAAGTGCGTTCTCCTGGCTTCCTTTGTGTCTTTGTGGTGATTCTCAGTCTTTTTCTAGTCGCGCGGGCGGCGCGGCCGGCACTGGAACTTTCAACCGCAGGCGCGATCCTTTGCCCGGCGTCGACTCCACGATCAACTCGGCGTCCATTTGGCGCGCGCGCTGCTTGATGCTCACCGGGCCGATGCGCTGTTCCTCCATTTGATCGAGATTGTAGGCGCCGGAAAACTTGAAGCCCAGGCCGTCGTCGTCGATGGTCAACACAAAAAAGTCGGGACCTTCCTCGAGCGCCACCACCACATGCTTCGCGCGGGCGTGCTTACGCGCGTTGTTCAGCGCTTCGCGCAGCACTTGATACGTCGCGCGGCAAATTCGCCGCGGCACTTGCAACACCACTTCGTCGGCCAACATGCGGACCAAAATGCCGCCGCCCTTTTGTCCGCCTTCCACCGCATGACGCAGCACGCTGAGCAGCGACGCGCCTTCCATGTCCACCGGGCGCATCTCCATGATCAACTCGCGCAGTTCGCGCCCCTGATCGCGCGCCAGCTCTTGCAGCAATTCCAACTCCTGCGCCGCCTGCTCCGGATGCGTCTCGAGAATCTGGCGGATGAATTGCAAGTGCATGTCGAAGCTGAAGAACGTTTGCAGCGGACCATCGTGAAAATCCTGCGCGATGCGGTCGCGCTCCTCGTCGATGGCGCGGAGATGCACGCGGCGCAGGAGAAAAACTTTTTCGGCGAGACTAAACAACATGTCGGTGACGCGGCGCAGCGTGGCGAACAGCACGTTGCCGGAATCGGCCGAAGGATCGATCACCAGCAGACGCGCGCAATTACCGCGCGCCGAACAGCTCACGCTCAGCACCACTTTCTTGGCGTCGACGCGCTGCGCCAAGGGGTGTTCTTGGGTGTAGCGATCCAGGCGCGACGGCTCGTTGAAGTCGATCCAGCGAGGATTTTCCTTCGGCGACATTTCGGTCACCGATTGCGGCGGACCATCGGGTCCCGCGACCCAGCGATAGAGTTGCTCCTCTTGCGCCTCGAAGAAAAACAGCATCACCGACCGCGCACCGAGAATGCCGCGAAGTTGATCGAGCGTCTCGCACAGCACTTGGCCCACGTCCTGGCCCACGCGCATGGCGAAGAGCGCTTCGAGCAGTTGCTCCAGGCGCTTGCCGCGGCGTCCCGGCCAATAGCGCAGCGCGGCGGCACATGCGACCGTGCCGAACACGATTGTCGCGGCAATGTAAACCCAGAGCATGTAGGGATTGTACGCCGAAATGAAACGGAAGAATTAGCCACCGAGACACGGAGAACACCGAGAAGACAACGAGCCAAGCGTTGTGTTCTCGGTGTTTTCCGTGTCTCGGTGGCTAATCGCGGTTAGAAGTTCACCGCGAACCCACCACGGAAACTCTTGACGTTCTGAAGCAGGAAGATCCGCCGTCCGTCGGCGGTCGTGAGAGGAATGTAGCCCTGCGAAAGCAGGTTGCGGACTTCGGCCACTGCTTCCACATGACCCATGAACGGAGTCAGCTGCGGCAGCGGTTGATGGATCACGATGTTGAAGTTGGCGTCGGTTTGACCAATGGAATCCGAGTACGGATCGCGCGGCAAGATCGCCAGGCCGTCCATCCACTTGTACGACGCGATAATCTTGGTGCCCGTCACCGGCGCCTGTACGCCGAGCTTCGCGGCCAGCGATTGCCGCCGTTCGTTGTGCAGGTTCGCCGCCAGATTGCTCAGATCGTCGGAGAGATTGGTGCGAACGCCCGGTACCGGCAGCGCCGCCATGCTGTACGACGCTGTTGCTTCCACGTAGTCGCCGATCTGCCGGCGGACCGCCACGCGCCCGCCGCCCAAATTCTGATAGCCGCCGTTCAGCGTCGCGGTGTTGCTGAAGACGTCGGGAAGCAATTGGCCGTCGCTAACGCCGGCGCGGAATTGCGACGGTTGTCCCGCCACGCCGATCGAAAAGTCGCTGATCTGATCGCGGTAGAGCGTCGCCTCGATGGTGGTTTTCTTGTCGAGCTGCAGGCGATAGGTCGCTTCCACGCGACGATCGCGCTCGATGGCCGGCGATCCAGAGCGCAGCGAAACTTGCGGGAACACGGTGAGCTGATCGGAAACGGCGCGCAGCGGATCGCCGCCAGCCCCCGGCGCATCAAATGCCAGCGCGTTCAAGGCATTGAAATCTGCCGCCCGCCGCTCCCGTTCCGGCCCTTGACTATAGGAAATCTGGAAGAGCGATCTCGGCGTGAGCTTCGCGACGATCTTGCCGTGCGGATTGATGCTCGAGACGTGGCCGAGGAACAAGAGTGAATCGTACGACGAACCGTAGACCAAATTGACGTGCTCGGTCAACACGGTGGTCCGTTCGAAATCCGCGGAGCTGGCCATGAACGTGTCGCCGCCGCGGCTGGGAATGGCTACGAATCCCGCCGGCAGCACGATTTGGCGAATCGTCACCGAAAGCTGATTGCTCGATCCATCGGGCGCTTCATTGCGCAGGATGCCGCGGAAGGCGCTGGCCGGCGCGAGAGAGTCGGCGCCGGTGCCGATGTTTCCGCCGAGCAGCAACGTAGTGTCGGCGAAAAGCGTTTGCGCCAGGCTGAAACGCGTGGAGAAATCGGCGTCCGCGCCAAAGCCTTGCGATCCGCTGCCGCCGGCGGCCATTTCCAGGCGACCGCGGTACGCGTCCGGCCCATCGTCCACCACCGGAATGCGCGCGAGCGTGGGTGTCGATCCGCTTTGTCCCGGCAAGATTCGCAACACCGGACGCAATCCGCCGGAGGAACGCACTACCCACTTCCAATCGTTATCGGAATCCGGGTGCGGAGTCTTCGAGATGAGTCCGGTGAGCGTGTCGGTGAGCGAGGAAAGATTGATGCTCAGGAAATTCTGCGATCCGGCCTTCACGCCAATGCTGTCGCGCACCGCGGGCAGGAAGCTGGCGAGCGACACGCGCAGGCTATAGACGCCCGGCACAAGGCGATCCTGCATGAATGCGCCGACTTCGTTGGTGTACAGCTTGTGGAGTACGCGCCCGTCGGCGGCCAATACAACGACGAGCGCGCCCATTTGCGGGATTCCCCTGGCGTCGGTGACTTTTCCGGAAATCGAGCCGAGGGTCGGCTTAGCGGTCGTGGCAGGCGCTTGTGCCGCACGCTGTTGAGGCGGGGCACACCATAAAAGCGCAGCCGGAGCCGCCAGCAAACACCACGCGGCGATTACGCGCTTTGTCATCGGACCTACTTCTTATTACTGTACCGTAAACGAGGCCGACGGGCTGATGGATTTACCGCCCAACTTGTCCGTCACCTTTACCTGCAACGTGTACCGCCCAGGCGTCAGGCTTGCCAGCGGCAGGACGTGCTCCAGCGTCATTTGCTGGGGATTCGCGCCCGGAACCTGCTCGGTCGTCTCGGTGGAGTCCCACACCGGCTTCGACCCCGGAGGATCGCCGGCCTTGGACAACTCATACGTGATCGTGGCATCGGGACGATGCGTCTTTTCGTCCGCTTCCAGGTTGTAGACCTGGAGGTAAAAGCCGAGGTTGTCGCTCTTCTTGAACACCTCGTTCACGCTGGGGCGGACCTTGGTCGATCCGATCACGAATTGACCCTTGCCGACATCCTTGGTCGCCACTTTTTCGATGCGATCGCTCAGGATCAGCGTCGACGTAGCCAGTGTTTCGTCGTCGAAGCCCGGCACCACGATCGCCTTTTCCACCGTGCCGACGTTCCCGCTCTGGACATCCTTCAGCACCAAGTTCAAGCGATAGCGTCCCGGACGCAAAGGCATCGCTTGCCAGTAGACGTTCTTGCGTTCCAGCGTCAGCGGCAGCAGTTCCTGCGGCGTATCGACGGTCACGACTTCCTCGAACGTCTGTGCGACGCGGCGCGTCATGGTGGTGACGCGTCCGAACACGTTCACGGCGGCGTGTTGCAGACCTTCCTTGTTGGTGAAGGTCATGTCCTTATTAGAGATCTGCACGGTGAGCGCGGCGAGCACCGTATCGTTGGTGATCTTGATGAAATCGGTGCGAATCTGGAACGGCAGCAAGTTGTAAGTGATCTTGGTATCCACCACTGCTTCCAGATCCTTGAATTTCACCGGCGGAGCTTTTTGCACCAGCGCCCAGCGCTCCAGACGGTTGAACTCGTTCATGCTCTCGGGCGTCGCGCCGAGCGTGGTGCCCAGGTGCGTGCCGTCGGTGCGGGTGAAGCGGTCCGTTTTGCTGGCTAGGCCCATCGCTTCGAGATCGGTGAGACCGGCGTTGGGCACGTAGAGCAGGGCGTCTTTCTCCGACGGGTCCATGGTCAGGTGGTATTCACCCGACATGGTGGTGTCGACGAACTCGAGGATCACTTCCTGGCCCACGCCCTCGATGTAGCGATAGCGCCACTGCTCGAAAGGATATGTGGAAGTGGTCCCGCCGCCTTCTTCCTGCGGTCGCGAGTAGCTGCCGCCGGACGGATGCGCGTCAATCTCGTCGGGTGGACCAAACATGATGTAGGTGCGTCCGCGATCGGTCTTCCATCCCGGAATGCCCGATGCAAAGTGCTCGTTAGAGTAGGCGATGCGGCGGTAGTGTTCTTCCTTGTATTCGTTTTCGGGCGTGTCCGGCGTGGGATCGCGGCGGAGCCAGAACTGTTCGATGAAGGCGTCCTTTTCCTCGGCCGTATTCAGGCGCTTCCAGGCGGCTTTTTCTTCATCGGAGATGATGTAGACGACGTCTTCCTTCAGCCACTTCTCGTAGGGCTTGTCCAATTCCTTCTGGAGAGCCTTGCGTTGCTTCTCTTTTTCCTTGGGCGTGAGGCCGCGCGGCTGGTCCTTGGGAGGTTGCGACGCGGCGTCTTGCTTTTTCTTGTCGTCGGGCGTGGTTGGCTGTTGCGGCGATTGCAGGGCCGCCACCAAACTGAAACTCAAACCCATCGTGAAGAACAGGAAAGTGCCGGTGCGCCAAACCGCCGCGCCACGGACCTTGTACATAGAAAGGGCATTCTTCATAACGTCACCTGTTGGGGCACTCGCGCCAAGCCACGAGACCCTCCGGCCGGCCGCCGTGTTCCTTGATTACCCCATTCTAGGGCCCGGGCGGGGGGGAGTCAATGGTTTTGGAAGGGGTCGACCAGCCAAGGTGGAGGAATGCAACCGCCGATGAACACCGATAAACGCCGATGGCCGACACCGGAGTCTCCGTGCAATCCGCGTTCATCGGCGTTCATCGGCGGCTGTACTTGCTTTCCCGAATCGGAACGTACCTTGCGTCTTCGATTGACACCGTACCGGAATAGGTATTATCCTGCCTGCCATTATGCCCTTTTCGGTAGTTTCGAAAATAGAACGTAGCTAATCCGTCGGGATTTATTTCATGATATTCGATGCGGCAGTCCGTTTTCTGATCCCGCCGGTGTCCGCGTGGCTTTTCCTCAGTGGCTGCGACGAACTCATTGTGGACCTCTGGTTCGCTTGGCGGGCGGCGTTCTCGCGGGAGTCGTGGGAGATCTCGATGGAGCGGCTCGACCACCTCCCCGAACAGCGTCTGGCGTTGTTCATTCCGTGTTGGCTGGAATCCGAAGTGATCGAACGCATGGTTGAGCATAATTTGGAGATCATCGATTACAAAAACTACGATGTGCTGCTGGGGGTTTATCCCAATGACGCGTCGACGTTGGCCAAAGCGATGGCCCTTGAGCAGCGTCATGAGCGCGTCCACGTCTCGCTGTGCCCCGCGCCGGGACCCACCAACAAAGCCGACTGCCTGAACTGGATCTTCCAGCGCATGCGCATCCACGAGCAGATGTCAGGTGAGCGCTTTGACATCGTGGTCCAGCACGACGCCGAGGACCTGATCCACCCCAAAGCCTTCCGCCTGATCAACGACTTGACCCGCTGTTACGACATGGTGCAAATTCCCGTGCTGCCGCTCGAAATGCCGGCGCGATTTGTCACGCACGGAACATATTGCGACGAATTTGCGGAATTTCAATTGAAGGATATTTACACCCGCCAGTCGATGGGCGGATTCGTGCCGTCGGCGGGCGTGGGCACCGCGTTTCGCCGTGACGCACTGGAGGAAATCGCGCAATCGTACCGGAACCAGATCTACAACGTCTCGACGCTTACAGAGGACTACGAGATCGGGTTGAAATTCCATCGCCACGGGAAGAAGCAATTTCTCGTCCGAAAGGCGGTGCCGCCCAAGCGAAATGGGAAGAACGGCAACGGAAACGGTCATCATTCGTCCTTCTGGAAACGCTGGTTCGCGTCGGGCAACCGCTACGACGTGGAGTACATCGCCACGCGCGAGTACTTTCCGCACACTTTCGCGGCGGCGGTTCGCCAGAAATCGCGCTGGGTGATGGGCGTGGCGCTGCAAACGTGGGATCAATTGGGTTGGTCGCAATCTCCGAAGCAGCTTTACTGGCTGTGGCGCGATCGCAAGGGATTGCTTGGCAATCCCATCACGCTGCTGAGCAATTTGATCTTCCTCTATTGTCTGGCGATGTGGGCGGGCGCGCGCGTGGGCGCGGGCGAGTGGAATATTGCGTCGGTGTTTCCAGCGGCGGGATGGGTTTGGTGGCTGGTGCCCATCAATTCGTTTTTCATTTTCGAGCGATTGCTGTATCGCGTCTACGCCGTGAATCGCATGTACGGTCCCAGGCACGCGGCGGGCGTGTTGTGGCGGACACCGGTGGGAAATGTGATCAACTTCGCGTCGACGGTGTCGGCCTTGGCGCAGTTTTTCCGCGCCAAGCTGCGCCGCGAGGAAATCGCCTGGGCGAAGACGGCGCATGCGTTTCCCACACGCGAGCAGTTGAACGAATTTCAGCCGGATAAGCCGGGCGATCAAGCCAAGGGAGCGACGGCGTGAGGAGAGCGCTCCCATTTTTGGTGCTGGTCTTGTTGCTGGTTTTGTTGCTGGCGGGCCTGGCGTCGGCCGGCACTCTGGAAATTCGCCTCGACCGCGAGCTGCAGCCGGCGCTTGGAAAAAGCGGCGCGCTGGTTCTTCGCGGACCCAACGCGGTCCAGTGGCTTTCCTTCACGCTGCCGCATGACGCGCTCGTGAAATCGGCGCGCCTCTCGCTGCGTTTGCGCCCGGCCAGCGGACTCCTCGCGGGATCGAACTTTGCGGTGGCCGTGAATGGCACGCCGGTTCACGCGGTGCGTCTCGACGGCGCGCGAGGCTCGGAGGTATTGGTCGAAGGCGCCATTCCCATCGATGCGCTCGACGACTACAACCGCCTCGAACTGCGCGCCGAGATGCACGACACGCCCGGATACGGGCAGGGACATTGCGAAAGTCCCACCGATCCCGCGTTGTGGGTGGCCGTCGACGGAGCGTCGCGACTCACATTTGAGTTGGGCGGATACAAGCACGAACCAAGACCCGAGGATTTCCCGCTGCCGCTGGCCGATCCCCTCGACTATCGCGTTGCGCACGTGCGTTTCGTGCTGCCCCCGCACGCGACCTCCGCCGACTACGCGCTGGCCGCGCACTTGGCCGGCGCGCTCGGCGAACGGATGCAGGGCCGGGCCGTCGATCTACGGGCCGTTGACGTTTTCGATCCGGCTGCTGACGCGAGTCAAGTGCTGATCGGCGCCGCCGCCGCGAGCGTATCGGCTCCGCTTGACGGCGAAGGCCGCCTGCGACTCGTTGCGAGAGAAAATCGTCCCTACCTTTTGCTCATCGAAGGCAGCGACGCTGCCGCGCGTCAGAAAGCGGTGAACGTCGCCATTCCCTCAGGACCTCAGAACGGCCGCTTGCGCGGTCTGCTTCCGGAAAACGAATCGTTCACACTGGCGGATCTGGCGCCGATGCTGGTGCAAGACGCGTCGGGTCCCGGCATCACGGTGCGCGGCGCGGAGCCCGAAGCGATCGTGATTCCGCTGCGTCCCGGTGCGGGCGAGCATTTTGTGCGCGGCGAGCAGAACGTGCATTTCGAATACGCGTATGGTCCGCAGGTGGACGTGGCCAGTTCGGCGCTGGAAGTCCGCTTGAACGGGAAAACGCTGGCGGGCCGGCCGTTGGAACGCGCTGCGGGGTCGCCGGCGGAGTCCATCGACGTGCTGTTGCCGGCGGAAGCGATGGGCGCGGAGAATTTTCTGGAGATGCGATTCCATTTGTATCCGAAAAACGCGGGCGCCTGCAGCGCATCGGGTGGAACGGGTGGCGGCCCCGATGGCGGCGCGGCGCTCTGGGCCACCCTGCTCGACTCCTCCAGTTTCCATTTGCCGCGCGACTTGTACGCCGATCTCCCGGACTTGTCGCTGCTGCGCGGCGGCGGCGTGCCATTCACCTACGGCCGTACGATTTGGGTGGCGCCATCATCAAACATGGCGCGCACCGCCACGCTCTTCTTGAACGCGGCGTTTCTCTTGGGCCGCTTGAGCGGAGCCGCTCCTGAAGAAGTACGTTTTGAATCGGAGCTCGATGCCGCGATGCGGCACCAATCGCACTTGATTGTGCTGAACGAAGCGCCGGAACTGAAACTCGCCGAAGCGATTTCCCCTTGGAACGCGCAACGCGTAGTTCTCTCCGTGTCGGGATCGCCGGACTCCGCCGCGCGCCTGCTCGATCCCACACTGATCGCCAGGCTCTCCGGCGCGGCTACACAAATTGATTCGAGCTTGCGCGTGCGCGTAACGCCCGCCGGCGCCACGACGCGCTTCGGCGAGATTCGCTTGAATCGCCGCGTGAAATACTGGGTGATGGATAACGTCGCGTGGGTGATGCTCGACTCGATCGTGCTTTTGATCGTGGCGATGCAGACCCTGCGCTACATCCGCCGTCACTATTTCCCGCCGTTGCCGGACACGGGCGGCGACCCGCCCACAGAAGGGTGAATCAGCCACAGATGAACGCGGATAGGAAATCTGCGGCGCGCGCGTCCGCATGGATTCGGTTCTCAGACTGCCTTGAATCTGTGTGAATCTGTGCAATCTGTGGATGTCTTATCGGTGTTGATCTGCGTTCATCTGTGGCTGATCTTCTCCGTCCGTGGTTCGTGCGCTACCATAAGACACGATGAAGAAAGTCCACTTGATTCTTGCGACCATCGCCGGGATGGCGCTGCGTCTTTTCTTCATCGCGAAATTTCCTTACTCCGCCGGTGACACCGAAGTATACGAAGACCTGGCCCGCAATCTGCTCGACAACGGCGCGTATGGCACGTACTTCGGCGGCTCGTTCATTCCCGTCAACATGCGGATGCCGGGATACCCGGCGTTCCTCGCGGCGGTCGAATGGCTTCTGGGACCCGGTGAACTCCGCGTAATGGTGGTGCAAGCAGGCATCGACGTGCTGGCATGTCTGGCGATTGCATGGTTGGCGGAGAAACTGAATCCCCGCGCGGGTGCGATTGCGCTGTGGCTCGCCGTGCTATGTCCCTTCACCGCGAACTACACGGCCACGCCACTCACCGAAACGCTGGCGACAGCACTCACGACCGTGTGTCTCTTGATCCTTTGCGCGACCCTCGACACAGACGTGTTGATCCGCGAAAAACTCCGCTGGTTTCTCAGCGGAATCGCCGCGGGACTTGCCACCATGGTGCGTCCCGAAAGTCCGCTGGTGTTGGCCGCGGCCGGCCTCGCGCTGGCGTGGGCGTGCCGGCGTGAAATTCTCGGCCGTGCATTTTTTTCCCTTGTCCGCACGGCCCTTTTGATGGGCGCGGGAATGCTGCTGGTCCTGGTGCCATGGGGAATTCGCACCTGGATCGCCACGGGATCGTTTGAAATCATTACGAACCCCAACGCCACCATGCCGTGGGAACCGACGTCGCCCGGATGGGACGCGTGGACGCGCACGTGGCTCGTTACGTCGAAGGAGACGTACGACTTCGCGTTCAAATTCGAGGACGATGAAATCAATCCCAACGATTTACCGCCGTCGGCGTACGACTCCGAAGCGGAGAAGAAAAAAACTCTCGAGTTGATCGAGCGCTACAACGAATTGAAACGCGCGCCGCCGAATCTCGACTGGGAATTCGCGAAGCTCGCGCGCGAGCGCGCCGCACGCCATCCGTTCCGCCAATACGTGGAGATTCCCGTGCTGCGCGCGATCAATTATTGGATGACGCCGCGCATCCAACTGTTGCCGTACCAAGGCAACGTGTTTCCGATCGCCTGGATGTATGAAGACGATCCCATCGATTTCTCCGTCACCGTGGGATTCTTCACACTGAACTTGGTCTATCTTTCGCTCGGAATTTACGGCGCGTGGAAGCTACGAGGGAATTACGCGGTCACGTGCCTGTGGATGTTCATCGTTGTCCGCACGGCGTTCATGACCACACACGGAACCATCGAGCCGCGTTACATGCTGGTTTGTTTCCCCGCGCTGATCGCGCTGGGGTCGGCCGCGTGCGCGCGCCCAGGTGAGCAAGATACACCACGGAGATCCTGACACAGAGCGCACAGAGGACACAGAGAGCACAGAGAAAGGCAAGAACTATTCGACGTTCTTCTCAGTGTCCTCGGTGTCCTCTGTGATCTCTGTGTTAAGAATGCCGGGTTCCCGTGTTCACCTTGCACCCGTGCGCAGGAAATGCTATACCGAGTGAATGCGTAATCTCGACCGTCGCACGTTTCTCGCGCTCTCCGGCGCCGCATCGCTTTCCTTTCCGCTGAAAGCGGCGGGGAAGATCCCCGTGGGACTCGAGTTGTACTCGGTACGCGGAGAGCTCAAGAAAGACTTGATGGGCACGGTTCGCGCCGTCGCCAAGATGGGCTACGAAGACGTGGAGTTTTACTCGCCTTACTTCGAGTGGACTCCCGCGTATGCCAAGGAAGTTCGCGGCCTCCTCGACGATTTGGGTATTCGCTGCCTCTCCACGCATAACGACACGGCGGCGATGCGCGGCGACGGCATCAAGAAAGCCGCCGAGTTGAACCACATTCTCGGCGCGAAATACGTGATCTGGGCTTCGGCCGGCGAGCCCACCAGCATCGATGGATGGAAGGGCGTCGCCGCGCGATTGACGGAAGCCTCCCAGGCGTTCGCGCCGGAAAGTCTCGGCGTGGGATATCACAATCACGGTGTGGAGTTCCGGAACATGGGCGGACAACGGCCCATCGACATCATCGCCGCGAATACTCCGAAAGACGTGGTGCTGCAACTGGACGTAGGACATTGCGTCGAAGGCGGCGGCAATCCCGTCACGTTCATTCGATCGAATCCCGGACGCGTGCGCAGCCTGCATTGCAAGGATTTCAAGATCGGCAAGGGAAGCAACGTGACACCCACCGGCAGCGACGGCATCAACGAAAAGGGCGAACGCCAAGCGAGCGCCGGCTTGTCCATCGGCAGCGATCGCGGCGACACCGGTTTCAAAGTGCTGGTCGGCGAAGGCGACGTGCGTTGGGGACAAGTGGTCCAGGCGGCGGAGTCGGTGGGCGGCGTGGAATATTACTTGATCGAGCAGGAAGGCAGCCGCTTCTCGGAACTTGAAACCGCCGAGCGTTGTCTGGCGAATTGGAAGCGTGTGCGAAACGCGTTTTAGTTCGGCACGTACACCGGGGCGAGCACCGAAAACGATCCGTCGAGATCGTCCGGCGTTTTCAATCCCAGAATTTTCGCGATGAACGGGTAGACGTTCACGTTTTCAAACGACGGAATTTTCGCCGCGGGCTTGACGTTCGGTCCCACTGCATAAAAAATCGCGTGCATCGACTTGTACACGCGCGGATCGTAGCCGTGTTCGCCGCGCGGCGGTTGATACGGGCCTCCTTGCGCGTTCAGGGCGCTCATCGTGAACACGGCGCGGCCTTTCACCAGCGCCATAAAATCACCGATCCGCCGGTTGCCGCGGAAATGCCATGCGGCCGGTGTTTCGTCTCGCGCGTACAGATCGAGGTGTTTGTCTTTCCTCAAACGCTCGAATGTTTTCTCGGCGGCGGCGCCGTCTTTCGGATAAAAGAACGCGACGGGTCCGTTCAACACGACGCGCACTTGCGAGGAATCAACTTCGCGCTCGAGATTCACCGCGCCGTCCGCGGTGTCTTGCATGCCGTGATCGGAAACGAGAATCAGATTCACGGGCAAGTTCAGCTTGGCGAGATCCTCGCGCAGTTTGCCGATCATGCGGTCGACGAGGCCGACGGCCTCCGCCGTTTCCATCGCGCCGGGACCGTACTTGTGCCCGGCTGAATCCACGTCGCTGAAGTACAGCGTGATGAAATGCGGACGCTTTTCCGCCGGCAGCTTCAACCAGTCGATGACTTGCTTCACGCGGTGCTCGTCGGTGATCGAGCCGTCGTACTTTATCCAATAGGTAGGGCGCACGCCCTGGATTTCGGCGTCAGAAGTCGGCCAAAACATGCACGCGGCGATGGTGTGTTGCTGTTCGGCCAGCACCCACAGCGGCGTCCCATGCATGTACCACGATCCGTCAGTGGCGTCGCGGTGGTAATCGTACTCGGCGTTTTTCACAGGATCGAAAAAATGATTGCCGACAATCCCGTGATGCGCCGGGTACATTCCCGTGATGATCGAAATGTGGTTCGGAAATGTGATCGTGGGAAACGACGGAATCATCGACTCGGCGGCGGCGCCCGAGTCGCGAACCGCCATAATGTTTTTCGGCTTGTAGCGGTCGGTGTAGTCGAAACGGAATCCGTCGATGGATACGAGGATCACATACGGCTGCTCGGCAGCCGCAGCCAGCGGCAGCAGGACCGCTGCGAGGAGCAACAGTATGAAAGGATGAAACCGGAAGCGAGAAGAGAGCCGCGTGTGCATCGCTTCGTGCTACATTACCAGCGTCCCAATTCCTGTAACAAGGAGATTTCTCATGGGTCGCTATTTCATGTTCGTAACCATGTTTGTAACCATGGTCGCGCTCCTGGGCGCCGCGCTCTCTGCCGCGATCAATTACAACTCAAGCAAGAGCAACACTGGCAACATCGCACTGGCGTATCCGTCTACGGTGACGGCTGCTCAGGCCGCGGCCGTTCTCTCGGAGATCGAAAAGTCGGGCAAAGCTCCGACGGAGACCACCGTTCGGTCGATCTTGACAGCGAAAGGCATTAAACAGGGTGGCTTCAAAGTGATCATCGAGCAAAAGGACAACAAGACCACCATTCTCTTGCTGGCCGATCCTGCCGACGAGAAGGCAGCCCGCGCTGCTGCTGCGAAGATTACGACCAGTCGCTCCAACACTCAGCACAATCAACTGGAATAGTGGGCTGCCGGCGGTTGGCTCTCGTCCAGCGGCTTAACGAGATTGACGCATTGAAACGCTTCATCATCACCGGCGCGCCCGGCGCGGGGAAGACCGCGATCATTCGCCAGTTGGCGCTTGACGGCTTCAGCGTGGTCGAAGAGGCCGCCACCGACGTGATCGCCGCGGCGCATGCGCGTGGAGTCCAGGAACCATGGACTCATTCATCCTTCATTAGTGACATTGTCGCCATGCAACGGGAACGCCAACTTCGCGCCACCGGCGACCTCCAGTTTCACGACCGTTCCGCCATTTGCACGGCCGCGCTCGCGACCTACCTGGGATACCCGTTCTCGCCTGCCCTGACGGCCGAACTGGAGCGCGTCAATAAGGACGCGATCTTCCAGCGCCGCGTCTTCTTTATCCGTCATCTCGGATTCGTCACGCCCACCGAAGCGCGCCGCATCACCTTCGAGGAGACCCTGCGTTTCGAGCGAATCCACGAGGAGACTTACCGGGACTTCGGTTACGAAATGGTCTTCATTCAACCGGCCAACGTTGCGGTTCGACTTGGTATGATCAAAGAGTCGATTCGAGCCCACTAGCCCTCGGTTATACTGACCCGCGGGGGGTTCGACATGAAGTCTTCAGCGGTTTTCCCGACCCTGTCCGCTACGGTTTTCTGCCTTTGCGCTTCTGCGCAAGTCTCCCCGCATCTCCAGATCGTTTCGTTTTCCGTGGGACCCGATCAAACCTTGACGTATCCCAACGCGCCGAGCGGCGCCAATATGCTTGGGGGCTTGGCGGATGAGCACACCACAATCATGCCGCCAGCCACGACCGGCGGACCCTACTTGGTTTTCGCCGCCGGCGTCACTTCCACAACGGCCACCGGAGTTTGGGGAGCGTTCGCGCTCGAGACGACCGATCTTAAAACGTTCACGTTTGCCAGTTCACTCGGATATCCAGCGCCTTCGCCGCTCATGAGCGCCGGGAGAACCTTCAGTAAATGCGACACCACCGGTAATACCGGATTCGACGAGAACTATGCGGCTCCCGGATCCGTGCTTCAGGATCCCACGCTGCCTGCCGGAAACCTGATCATGTTGTATGAAGCGGAAAACCATTGTCCAGGCGGCGTCTTTCAACAGCCGTTTTACGCCACGGTGGGATTCATGCGATCTTCCGACAACGGCAAAACATGGCCGGATGTGCAACCGGGCCCTCTGGGCGGATCGACGCGATTCCCGGTGGTTCAGAGTCCCGATCCGCAGCCGACTAGCGCCCACGGGTATTTGGGCAATGCGATCCCCAGCGGATTCATCGACAGGACCGCCACCGGCGATTACTATCTCTACGTCACTTATGATTATTTCTCCACCAGCGGCCAAGCGATTCGCGTGGCGCGCGCCAAACTCGGCACGAATCCGCTGACGTTTCAGAAGTGGTACAACGGCTCCTTCAGCCAACCCGGAATCGGCGGCCTGGATAGCGACGTCTTCCCGGCGGGAGCGTGTTCGGGACAGCAGACCAGCAGCGAAATCAATTACAACGACGACGTCGGTCTCTACATTTTGATTTTCAGGTGCAACAGCGGGCCCTCCGATGCGCGCGTCGGCGGATGGTATTACTCCACCGCCACCAGTCTCGATCAACAGAACTGGACCGCGCCGCAGTTGATCGCGAACTCCGTCTACCCGCTAACGTCGCCTTGCCCGGGGTCAACTACCGGCAACGACTTCGATGGCTTCTATCCCTCCATGATGTCGCCGGGAGCCGCGGCAGGACATACCAAGCTGACGGGAACGATTTTCTTCACGCACGTGGCGTGCGACTTGAACTCGCGACAATTCCTATCGCGAACATTCACGATCACGGCGCTGCCGGTTTCACCGATCCCGAGCGGGGGCATCGTGAACAACGCCAGCTACACGGCAGGAACTACGCCGCTGGCGCCCGGATCGATCGCCGCTATCTTCGGAACGAGTCTCACCGACGGCACTTCATGTCTTCCACCGAAGTGTTTTCCCTCGTTTGACGGCAACGGAAAACTGAACACCACGATGGCCAACTCGCAAGTCTTGATCAACGGCGTGGCTGCGCCGCTTTTCTACGCCTCGCCGGGACAAACCGGCGTGCAGATTCCGTTCGAAACCACGGGCACGTCGGCGACGGTCGCCGTCACGATTGCCGGACAAGCCACTGCGCCGGTCACGCTGCCGATCGGCACGGTCTCCCCTGGCATTTTCACTGTGACCGCGGACGGCAAAGGCGCGGGAGCGATCACCCACGCCGACGGATCCGCAGTGTCGGCGGCGAGTCCTGCGAAGCGGGGCGAAGTGGTAATTGTCTATGGCACCGGGCTTGGTGCGGTGTCGCCGGCGGTCGCGACCGGTGCCTTGCCCGCCGGGGTGTCTACGTCAACTACCAGCGTAACGGTCACTTTCGGCACCATCACGGTGACTCCCGACTATGCCGGCTTGGCGGGGTGTTGTGTCGGCCTGAATCAAATCAACGTCAAGGTTCCGGCCGGCGCTACAGTCGGCAATTCCATACCTTTAGTATTGAACACCGGAGGCAAAACGTCGAACTCGGTGACGATCGCCGTGCAGTAGGCGTCCCGTTCCTTTTGATCGTTCTATTTAAGTAATTGAAAACAAAAGGTATTCTCGTTCCGCGCTTGACATCCCGCCATTTTGCCCTATACATTCAAAGGACCCGATGGTTTCCAGCACCGCCCAATCGCCGGACCCAGACCAACAAGCTGGGGCGAATTTGGCGCTTGATTGGCTGGCGTTGAAGCTGTCGCCGGGTCTGGGCACTCGGTTGGCCGCGCGATTGGCCAGGGCGTTTGGCGATCCTCGGGCCGTGTTCCAGGCGAGTCCCGGAGCGCTCGAACCGCATGGAGTGCCGCCACTTGTCGCGCGTCAGATGACCGCGTCGCCGGCTTACGAAGAAGCACAGCGGGAGTTGGAGAAGGCCCGGAAAGAGGGCTGCGAGATCGTCACCTACAGCGACGATCGCTACCCCGAGTTGCTCCGCCAGATTTTCGATCCGCCCGTTGTCCTGTACTGCCGGGGCAATCTGGAGTTGCTGACGGCGCCGGGAATTGCAGTGGTTGGTGCGCGCAAGCCCACGCCGTATGGACTCGCGGTGGCCGAAAGACTCGCCGCGGATCTGGCGGCGCGCGGTCTGGTGATCAACAGCGGGCTGGCGCGCGGCGTGGACACGGCGGCGCACAAAGGCGCGCTCGATTCCGGCGGCGGACGCACGATCGCGGTACTGGGATGCGGAATCGATCAATGCTATCCCAGCGAGAACAAGCGGTTGAAGGCGCGCGTCGAGCAATTGGGCTTGGCGATCTCCGAGTTTCCGATCGGAGCCTTTGCGGCGCCGCAGAATTTTCCGATCCGCAATCGCGTGATCAGCGGATTGTCGTTGGGCGTGCTGGTGGTGGAAGCGGCGCAGTATTCCGGATCGCTGATCACGGCACGCTTGGCCTTGGAACAGGATCGCGAAGTGTTTTGCGTGCCGGGAAACATCACGAATCAATTCAGTTGGGGACCGAACACGCTGATCAAGCAAGGGTCCAAGCTGGTGATGGAATGGCGCGATGTGATGGACGAACTTCCGGGCCCAATTCGTCAAGCACTTATGGTGCGGATGGCGGAGGGCGATGCAACCAACGGTGTGGCTGGCGCATCTGAGTTCACCGAAGGGCTGACCGGCGTGGAGCGGTCGCTGTGCACGCTGTTGAAAGTGGAAGAAGCGATGCAGATTGACTCGATTCTGGAAAAAATGCCCGAGCACTCGCCGTCCGAAGTGCTGGCCGGATTGCTGGAATTGGAAATCAAAGGCCTGGCCCGGCAGTTGCCGGGAAAAAATTTTGTGAAAGCGTTAGTGAGAGTTTAGCTGGAACGCAGCCCGCGTAGCAGGCGGAATATCTGTAGCCCGCAGCTTGCACTTTGGGCTACCAATATGTCGCCGGCTTCGCCGGCTGTTGAGGGTTGATCGGAAAATCATGGCAAAGAAGACAGCAACGAAAGCGAAAGCCGCGAAGACAAAAGCCGCGGTGGAAGAAATAGAAATTGAAGTGCCTGAGCCGAAGGCCGGGCGTGGAAAAACGTTGGTGGTGGTCGAATCGCCCACCAAGGCCAAGACCATCCTGAAGTACCTGGGCCCGCAGTTTGTCGTGAAGGCGTCGATCGGGCACGTGAAGGATTTGCCGAAGAAAACGCTGGGCGTGAATGTGGAAAAAGGTTTCCGCCCCACGTATGAAGTAATCGCGACGAAGAAAAAAATTATCGCCGAACTGAAAGCCGCCGCGAAAGTTGCCAAACAAATCTTCCTGGCGGCCGACCCCGACCGCGAAGGCGAAGCCATCTGCTCGCATTTGGCCGAAGAACTGGGCGACAAGAAAATCGGCAAGCCGATCCGCCGCATTCTGTTTCAGGAAATCACCAAGTCCGCCGTTCAGGCGGCCGTTGCGAATCCCGGCGACATCAACGAGCACTTGGTCGACGCGCAGCAAACCCGCCGGATTCTCGATCGACTTGTCGGATACCAAGTCAGCCCGCTGTTGTGGGACAAAGTGCGCCGCGGAATTTCCGCGGGACGCGTGCAGACGGTCGCGCTGCGCCTGATCGTGGAGCGCGAAGCGGAGATTCGCGCGTTTCAAGCGCGCGAGTATTGGACTGTCGACGCCGATCTCGAAGCGGGATCGCCGCCGCCGTTCACCGCCCGGCTCATCAAGAAAGCCGGCGAAGCCATCGACATCACCAATGAAGAGCAGGCGCGGGCGCTTGAAAAAGAGCTGAACACGCTGCCGTTCGTGGTGTCGAGCGTCACCACGCGCGAAAAACGCCGCAATGCTTATCCGCCGTTCATCACCTCCAAGCTGCAACAGGATTCCTCGCGCAAACTGCACTTCAGCGTGAAGCGCACCATGGTGATCGCGCAACGATTGTATGAAGGCGTGGAGCTCGGCGAAGAAGGCGCGACGGGCTTGATCACCTACATGCGCTCGGATTCCACGCGCGTCGCCGATTCCGCGCTTACCGAAGTGCGCGACTTCATCGGCACGGAACTTGGCACAACCTATTTGCCCGAGAAGGCCAACGTTTACAAAACGAAAAAAGACGCGCAGGACGCGCACGAAGCGATCCGGCCGACGTCGGTGCTGCGCACGCCCGATTCCGTGGCGAAATATTTGTCCGAGGACGAACTGAAACTCTACCGGCTCATCTGGCAGCGTTTTGTCGCATCGCAGATGCTTCCGGCAATCTTCGACCAGACCTCGATCGACATCAATGCCGGCGACAATTTGTTCCGCGCCACCGGATCGGTGCTGAAGTTCGATGGATTCCTGAAGGTCTACGAGGAAGCGAAGGATCAAGCGGACGAAGAAGACGAAGAACGCAAGCATTCGCTGCCGGCAGTGACCGAGGGCGAGCGCCTGAAACTCGCGGCGTTGAAACCGGAACAGCATTTCACCGAACCGCCGCCGCGCTACAACGAAGCCACGCTGGTGAAAGACCTGGAAGAAAAAGGCATCGGCCGCCCGTCCACGTACGCGAGCATCCTGAGCGTGATTCAGGATCGCGAGTACGTGGAGAAGCGCTCCAACCGTTTTTATCCGACCGAGCTCGGACAGGTGGTATGCAATCTCCTCGTCGACAATTTCGCGGACATCTTCGACTTCGCCTACACGGCGCGCATGGAAGAAGAACTCGACGAAATCGAGGACGGCAAACTCACGTGGACCGTCGCGCTGGAGGAGTTTTACGAAAAATTCCAAAAGGATTTGAAGAAAGCCACGCGCAACATGCAGGACATCAAGCGCATGGAAAAACCCACCGACCAGATTTGCGAGCGTTGCGGCAAACCGATGGTCATCAAGTGGGGGCGTCACGGCAGTTTCATCGCCTGCACCGGATATCCGGAGTGTACGAACACGCGCGAACTCGAAACCGACGTGACCGATCTGCCGGAACTCAAAAAAGGTGAAGTCGTCGAAGCCAACGCCGAGGATCGCGGCGCGTGCGTGAACTGCGGGCGTCCGATGCAGTTGAAGCGCGGACGCTTCGGACAATTCCTTGCGTGCACCGGATATCCCGATTGCAAGACCACGCAGCAACTGGGTCAAGCGCAGCGCAAGCCGGACGTGATGCTGGAAGAAGAGTGTCCAAAGTGCGGCAGCAAGTTAGTCGTCAAGGACGGCCGCTTCGGCGAATTCACGGCGTGCAGCTCGTATCCGAAATGCAAGTACGTGAAGCACAAAACGGTCGGTGTGGCGTGCCCGAATCCCGGATGCACGGGCGAGCTGGCGGAACGGCGGACGGGGAAGGGCAAGATCTTCTACGGCTGCGTGAATTATCCGAATTGCGATTTCACGACGTGGAATCGGCCGATCCCGGAGAAATGTCCCGAGTGCGGTAGTCCCTACATCGAGGAAAAACGCAGCAAGGCGGGCGCGTTCCGCGTGTGTCCGAACAAGGATTGCAAGTACAAGGAACAAATTGAGGAGACGGTGGAGAACGTCGAGGAAGTGGCTCCCGTTCCGGCGTAATTCAACCGTGCTAGAGTAATCGCATGGCAACCACGGCGCTCATTTCGGTGGAAGAATACCTGTCGACGAGTTATCAGGACGGAGATCGCGAATTTGTCGACGGCGCGGTGGTGGAGAGAAACGTGGGTGAATATCAACACTCAGACGTACAAACAGCTATAGCCTTTTGGCTTCGGGGTCACATCAAAGCGTACCGCACGGTGGTTGAGTGCCGACTGCGGATCCGAACATCGCGGTACCGCATACCGGACGTCATGCTGGTCGAGAAGCATGGACCGGCAAAGCCAGGGCCTGTTACCGAAGTGCCATTTCTTGTGGTCGAAGTGCTTTCGCCTGACGATCGCGCCTCCGATATGCGCGATAAGATCGCCGACTATCGGTATTTGGGTGTCAAATACATTTGGGTGGTCGACCCCCGCGCACAATCAGCCGACATCTACACGGCCGAAGGCAGTCGCACGGTCACCGACGGCGTTCTCCGCACCGAAAACCCCCCGATCGAAGTCCCGTTCTCCGAAATCTTCGAGACGGAATAACCTAAACCTTCGCGAGATCCTGATACCGCCGCCAGCGCACGTCGACATCGCGTTGCGCTTCCTGGGCGAGTTGCGCGGCGCCTTCAGGATCGCTGTTCGCGAGCATCGAGAAACGTCCTTCTTTCGCCATGTAGTCGTGCAACGATAACGACGGCGGACGCGAGTCCAACTGCAGTGGATTTTTCCCCGCGTCCGCCAGCACCGGATTGTAGCGAAGCAGAGGCCAGTATCCGGAGAGCACCGCATTCTTCTGCTGCTCGAGCCCGTGAATCATGTCGTACCCGTGCGCGATGCAGTTCGCATACGCGATGATCAGCGAAGGACCAGGATAAGCCTCGGCTTCCAGAAACGCTTTGATGGTTTGAGTATCGCCTCCTCCCAACGCGACGCGCGCGACGTAGACGTTGCCTTGCGACATGGCAAGCATGGCGAGATCCTTCTTCGGAGCCCGCTTGCCGGATGCCGCAAACTTCGCTACCGCTGAGCGCGGTGTGGCCTTCGACATTTGGCCGCCTGTATTGGAATACACCTCGGTGTCGAGAACGAGGATGTTAACTTTCTTGCCTGACGACAACACATGATCCAGGCCGCCGTAGCCGATGTCGTAGGCCCAACCGTCACCGCCCACAATCCACACGCTGCGTTCCACCAGCGCATCGGCCACGCTCAAAAGGTCCCGGCTCTCCGTGCAATTCTGCGCCTGCAATAACTCCTTCAATTTCGCGACGCGCTCGCGTTGCTCGCCGATTCCCGCCGGCGTGCGCTGATCCGCGTGGAGAATGCTCGCCGCCAACTCGTCTCCGATTTCCGGCGCGAGGCGTTCCAACAGATCGGCGGCATATCGATGCTGCTGATCGACGGCCAAACGCATGCCCAGTCCAAACTCGGCGTTGTCTTCAAACAGCGAGTTCGACCACGCCGGCCCGCGCCCTTCGTGATTGCACGTGTAGGGCGTGGTTGGCAGATTCCCGCCGTAAATCGACGAACACCCGGTCGCGTTCGCAATCAGTGCGCGATCGCCAAAGAGTTGCGTAAGCAGTTTCAAGTACGGAGTCTCGCCGCATCCCGCGCACGCGCCCGAAAACTCGAACAGCGGCTCGAGTAATTGCACGTCTTTCACCAGATTCAAGTTCAGCGACTCGCGATTCGTCTCGGGAAGATTGAGGAAGAAATTCCAGTTTTCCTTTTCCGCATCGCGCAACGGCGGCTGCGCCACCATCGCGAGCGCTTTCTTCGACGGCTCGGTCTTCGAGTGGGCCGGACAAATCTCCACGCACAGCGAGCATCCGGTGCAATCTTCCGGCGCCACTTGCAGCGTGTAAAGCGTAGAGTGTCGCGCTTCGAAGTAGCCGTCCTTCCAGCGCGCCGGCGCCGACTTGAATGTCGACGGAGCGTCCGCCAGCATCGCGGGCGAATAAGCTTTGCCGCGAATCACGGCGTGCGGACAAACCATTACGCACTTGCCACACTGGATGCACAACTCTTCGTCCCACGCGGGAATTTCCAGGCTGATGTTGCGCTTTTCCCACTGCGACGATCCGGTAGGCCACGTGCCATCGATGGGAAGCGCGCTCACCGGCAGATCGTCGCCGTCACCCACGATCATGCGCGCCTGAACGTTTTTGAAAAACTCCGGAGCGCCGCTCGCGGCCGATGCCAGGACCGGTGGCAGGACCGGTGGCAGGACCGCGTGCGCCGTCATTTGTTCCGGCTGGACTTGTTCGAGATGCGCCAACGCCGCATCGACGGCGGCGTAGTTTTTCTTCAACACCGCTTCGCCGCGTTTGCCGTACGTCTTGGCAATCGACTTTTTGATCGCGGCAATGGCTTCCTCGCGCGGCAGCACGCCGCTGATGGCGAAGAAGCACGTTTGCATGATCGTGTTGATGCGCCCGCCCATGCCGCTTTCGCGCGCCACTTTCACGGCGTCGATCACGAAGAGACGCAACCGGCGCGACGCGATCACCGAGCGCACGTTTTCCGGCAGGTGGCTCCATACTTCGCTCGAGTCAAAGGGCGAATTCAGCAAAAATGTCGCGCCCGGCTCGGCGGATTTCAGCACGTCCATGCGTTCCAGGAAATTGAATTGATGGCAGGCGATGAAGTTGGCGCGTGTGATCAGATAGCTCGATTGAATCGGGCGCGGCCCGAAGCGCAAATGCGAAATCGTGGTGGATCCGGACTTCTTCGAATCGTAGACGAAGTACCCTTGCGCGTAATTCGGCGTGTCCTCGCCGATGATTTTGATGGAGTTCTTGTTAGCGCCCACCGTACCGTCCGCGCCCAGACCATAGAACAGCGCGCGCACCGTGCCGGGGTCTTCGGTGGAGAATCCGGGGTCGTAGCCCAGGCTGGTGTGCGTTACGTCGTCGTTGATTCCCACGGTGAAGTGATTGTGCGGTGTGGCTTCCTTCAGTTCGTCGAAGACGCGTTTGACCATCGCCGGCGTAAACTCCTTCGAGCCGAGGCCGTAGCGGCCACCGATCACGCGCACGTATTGCGCGGTGTTTTCATGCAACGCGGCGACTACATCCAGATAAAGGGGCTCGCCGGCGCTGCCCGGTTCCTTGGTGCGGTCGAGCACCGCAATGCTCCGCGCCGAGCGCGGCAACGCTTGCATCAAATGCTGGGTGGAAAACGGACGATACAAACGGACCTTCACCAGGCCGATTTTCTCGTTGTGCAAATGCTTGATGGTTTCCTCGGCGACTTCCGCGCCCGATCCCATCATCACGATCACGCGCTCGGCGTCCGGCGCGCCGAAATAATCGAACAGTTGATAGTGGCGCCCCGCGATGCGCGCGAAACGGTCCATCACGTTCTGCATGATCGTGGGACACGCGCGGTAGTACGCGTTCACCGACTCCCGCGACTGAAAGAACACGTCGGGATTTTGCGCCGCGCCCCGCATCACCGGGCGATCCGGGGTCAGCGCGCGGCGGCGGTGCGCCCGAACCAAATCGTCGGAAATCAGTTCGCGGAGTTGCTCCACGGCGAGCTTGGCGATCTTGGAAACTTCGTGCGACGTGCGGAAGCCGTCGAAGAAATGCACGAAGGGCACGCGGCTTTCAAGCGCCGCCGCTTGCGAGATGGCCGCAAAGTCCATCACTTCCTGTACGGAGTTGGCGGCGAGCATGCCGAAGCCCGTGGCGCGTGCCGCCATCACGTCCGAGTGATCGCCGAAAATGGAGAGCGCTTGAGTCGCGATGGCGCGCGCCGCCACATGCATAACCATCGACGTCAGCTCGCCGGCGATCTTGTACATGTTCGGGATCATCAGCAGCAATCCCTGCGACGAAGTAAAGGTCGTGGCCAGCGCGCCCGTTTGCAGCGCACCGTGCAGCGCGCCTGCCGCGCCGCCTTCGCTTTGCATCTCGATTACCGACGGCGTGACGCCCCAAATGTTCCGGCGATGCTCCGACGACCACTGGTCAGCCCATTCGCCCATCGCCGAACTGGGCGTAATCGGATAAATCGCAATGACTTCGTTCAATAGGTGGGCGACATAGGCAGCAGCCTCGTTGCCATCGATGGTGACCATTCCGGTGCTCGTCATATTTGTATCTTCGGCCCCCGGCGGCCCGGTGATCTGTGACGGCCGTCAACTTGGTGTGTGACCGCGCGGCGTCTTGTGGTACCTTCCTTCCATGTTTCGCTTCAGCTTTGTCATCCTCGCCGCCACCGCTATGGTGTCGGCACAAGCGCCCCTCGACTGGAAGGCCCTGGAACCTGAAATCTTCGAGCATTACGCCAACCTGATTCACATCGATACCAGCGCGCCTCCCGGCAACGAGACCAAAGCCGCCGAGTACATCAAGGGCGTCCTCGCGAAGGAGGGCATTCCCGCGCAGATTTACGAAATGGAGCCGGGACGCGGCAACTTGGTCGCGCGACTCAAGGGCAACGGCTCGAAAAAGCCCATCGTGATCATGGGACACCTCGACGTGGTCGGCGTGCAGCGCGAAAAATGGACCGTCGAACCCTTTGGACCGGTTAGAAAAGATGGATTTGTCTACGGCCGCGGATCCATCGACGACAAAGACAAAGTGACATCCGCGCTGATGACGTTCCTGCTGCTGAAGCGCCGGAACGTCCCGCTCGATCGCGACGTGATCTTGATCGCCGAGGCCGGCGAGGAAGGCGATTCGCGGGTGGGAATCGGCTATCTCGTCGCCCAACACTGGGATGAAATTGCGTGCGAGTACGCGCTCACCGAAGGCGGCACGATGTCGGCGCGCGACGGTCAAGTGCGCACGGTGGAAATCGCCACGACCGAAAAAGTGCCGCGCGGAACAAAACTTATTGCGCATGGAGAAGCCGGCCACGGATCGCGTCCGCGGCTCGACAACGCGCTGGCGCATCTCGCCGCGGCGGTCGCGAAAATCGCGGCGAATCAGCCGCCGATGCGGCTCACCGATACGACCCGCGCGTATTTCGAGCGCCTTGCCTCGATCAGCGCGCCCGAGGACGCGCAGCGCTATCGCGACATCGCCGATCCCGCGCGCGCCGCGGCGGCCGAAGCGTATTTCGCACGCAACGAATTGACGCACTACTCGATCCTGCGCACGTCGGTGGTGCCTACGATTCTCAAGGGAGGTTTCCGCTCGAACGTCATTCCGTCGGAGGCGGAAGCAACGCTCGACGTCCGCGCGCTGCCCGACGAGGACATGCCGAAATTCTACTCGTGGCTGAAGAATCTGATCGACGATCCGGCGGTAGAGATTGTTCAAACAGCCAACGCCGGACGTCAGCCCGGCCCGCCGTCGAGCCACACCAACGAAATGTTCCATTCGTTTGAAGCGGTGCAACGCGCCATGTTCCCAGGCGCGATCACGCTGCCCTCGATGCTGACCGGCGCAACCGACAACGCGCAACTTCGCGCCAAAGGCGTGCAGGCGTACGGATTCGGTCCCATCGTCGACGAAAAAGACGCGTCGGCCGGCGGCGGCGCGCACGGCGACGATGAGCGCTTGCGCGAGGCGTCGCTGTACAAAGAAGTGGAGTTTCTGTTCCGCAGCGTGCTGCCGGTTGTTTCGTCAACAAGAAAAGAGTAAATGCAACCGCCGATAAACGCCGATCAGACAAAGGATCGTTGTTGGACGAACCGAGAGCCTGTTGCGTTCGGCCAGCAACCAGCACCAGCTACCAGAAACCGTTCTTAAGCGGCCATGGCCCGTGCCGCGAGCGGCAGCATCATCGGCTCCACGAGCCAGCGAAAATCGCTGAAGCTCATGCGAATCGTTTCGCGATGCGTGCCCGCATTGAAGACAATTTCATTGACGCCGCCGGGATCCCACGCCAATTCGGGATCGACGTACACGGGCATGCCGTAGAGATTGCCGAAGGGCGGCATCGCGCCCGTTTCCGAGTCGGGGAACAAACTATTGAACTCGGCTTCGGTGGCCAGTCGCGCGCACGGCAAGTTGAGCGACTCGCGCACCGCCCGCATGTTCACGTGACGCGGCGCCGGCAGCACGACCATCAGGAATTGTCCGTCGGATTCCACGATGATGGTCTTCGCCATCATGCGTCCGGGCACATGCTCCGCGGCCGCCACCTGCTGTGCGGTGTAAGCGGTGCGATGGATGTGGGTTTCGTAGGGAACGCGCTGCTGATCCAGGAACCGTTTCAGCCGGAGGGAGATCATAGCAAAGTCCTCCTTTCGTCTCTTTCTCCATGCTACACCCGTTCCGACTCCCCTATTCGATCGCCAGAAACTCGATCTTCGATCCGTCCGCGCCGCCGAGATACACGTGCTGCGTGGCCTTCTGAAAATCCTCCGCTTTCGCGCCGGCAATCGTCATGAATTTCTGCGGATTGCGATCCGTCAGCGGAAACCAACTGCTTTGCACCTGAATCATGATGCGATGTCCGGCGCGGAACGTGTGATTCACGTCGGGCAGCTTGAATTGGATGCGATCCGGTTTGCCCGGCTCGAACGCCACAGGTTTCTCAAATCCCTTGCGATATTTTCCGCGGAACGGTTCGCCGCGGATCAATTGCTGATAGCCGCCCATCACGTTATACGCGGGTCCCACGGGCGGCGGACCGCCGGCGGCCGGCGCGGGCGGCGGATTGAGGAGATCGGGATAATCGCCGGGATAGACGTCGATCAGTTTCACGTCGAAATCGGAGTCGGTGCCGGTGGTGGAAACTTTCAGGTCGATGGAAATCGGTCCGGTGATGGTGATGTCGTGCGCGAGCGGCTCGCTTTTGTACACCAGCACGTCGGTGCGCTCGGACGCGAAGCGCTGATCGCTGACCATGTAGTCGTTCGGCACGGCGACGGTGATCGCGTTGAACGCGGGCACCGGCTTGTTGGGATCGGCCACGTACTCGTCGAACGTCTGCGCGCCGGCGGCGGACGCGGCAAGTTTGCCGCGCGGCGAAAGATACATCGTCTTGGCTGAGGAATTCTTCGGCGGCCACTGATCGAGCTTCTCCCACTGATTCAATCCCGTTTGGAAGAGATACGCCTTGGGGAAGTTTCCGTCGCCGCGGCCTTTCAGATAATACGAAAAAAACGGAAACTCGATGCGCTCGCGAAAATACGCGCCGGTGTTCGATCCAAACGACACATTCCCCAACCGATCGCCGTTGCCGCGCGCGAATCCGCCGTGATTCCATGGACCCATCACCAGCATCAGCTTGCCGCCGGTGGTGTCTTCCTTCATCACGTTGAATTGACGCAGCGGACCTTGCGGATCTTCCTGGTCGTACCACCCGCCGACGACCATCACCGCCGGTTTGATGCCCTTGAGATATTTCCAAATCGATCGCGCCTGCCAGAATTCGTCGTACGTAGGGTGATCGATATTCTGGGTCCAGAAAATTTGCTGATGCTTGTAGTATTTGTCGTCGGCGTCGTGCAGGGATCCCAAGTTCAAGTAAAAGTCATAGCCGTCGAGCGTGCCCAAATCGAACGGCGGATTGGTTGTCGGCGGCGCGGGATCGCCTTCGCGCTGGCGAAATCCTTGATAGAAACGGAAACGATGCGCCAGCATGAACGCTCCGTTGTGGTACGAATCGTCGTTCAAGTAATAGTCCGTCACCGGCGCTTGCGGCGACACGGCGACGAGCGCCGGATGCGCGTCGATCATGCCGGCGGTGGCGTAAAATCCCGGCTGCGACACGCCCCACATTCCCACTTTTGCGACAGCGCCGGGAACGTTGTGGATGAGCCACTCGACCGTGTCGTAGCAATCGGTGGACTCGTCGGTGTCTTTCGGTCCTTTGTTTGGTTTGTGTGGGCGGATGATCGTGTAATCGCCTTCACTCATGAATCGGCCGCGTACGTCTTCATAAGCAAAAATGAATTTGTCGCGCGCGAAAAATTCCGACGGTCCAAGATTCGCCCGGAATTTGTCGGCGCCATACGGCTGCACGTTGTAGGGCGTGCGCTGCATCATGATGGGATACGCGCGTCCGTCGGTGAAAACGTCCTTGGGGATGTAGACCGACGCGAAAAGCTTTACGCCGTCGCGCATCGGGATGCGGTATTCGAACTTGGTGTAGTTCTCGCGGACCCACGCTTGGTTTACCGTGGTGGCGTTAACAGCGGGTGTCGCGGCCGCGGTATCCCGGGAAGCCGCATTCTGTCCACCGCGCCCTTGCGCGACGGCGAGCGCGCTCGCCAGAAGCGCGATGGTCACGAGATTCCAATTCATTTTGCAAGAGTTCATAATGGCGGCATCTTATACTGACCTGGGAGGAACTACAACGTGAAGCATTTATTGAAGACCACCGCGCTGGCGATCGCACTCGCCGCCACATTTGCCGTAGCCCAGAGCCCCGCTGACCAGGCGACCGTCGCCGTCAACGGGAAGAACATCACCATCAAGTACTCCGCGCCGTCGGTTCGCGGACGCAAGATTTTCGGCGACGGCGGACTCATCTCCAACGACCCGAATTATCCGGTGTGGCGCGCGGGCGCAAACGCCGCGACCGCCTTGCATACCGACGCCGATCTCGACATCGCGGGACTGAAAGTTCCCGCCGGCGATTACACGCTCTTCGCGGACGTGAAGGATCCCAACCAGTGGGACCTGATCGTCAGCAAGGCCACCGGCGAATGGGGATTGGCGTACGACGCGAGCAAAGACTTGGGCCGCGTGAAAATGACGATGAGCAAACCGGCTGCGCCTATCGAGCGCTTGAAGTACGATCTAACGCAGGCCGGCGGTAAAGTGAAAATGACGCTGAGCTGGGAGAATCACGTCGCCAGCGTAAGTATCGGAGTGAAGTAGCGCTTTGGCTCTGGTTGCCGGCCAGCACCGGCAACCAGCACCAGCAACCAATCACTTCATTCCCGGGTGGCGCACGGCCGGCGCGCTCGCGGGCGCCACGGCATTGGTGTACACGAGGATACGGACTTGGCCTTTCGTGCTATCCGCCGAGTCCTTATCCTCGCCCAGTCCGATGGTTTTCACTTTCGTGTCGTCCATCTTGAATTTCCCGATCAAATAATCGCGCACCACGTAGGCGCGGGCCGCCGAGAGCGACAGGTTTTTCTTGCTGTCGCCGAGCATTGAGGTAGAATCGGCGATCACCGTGAGTGAAAACGGATTCGCGGCGAGATATTTGCCCGCGTCGCTCAGGCGGCCTTCGTTTTTCAGCTTGGCATTGTCCTTGCCCGCGAATATCTGTTCGCCGTCGAGATCGAATTCTTTCGCCGGCTGCTCCGTTGGGAGTTTCTGGATTTCGTTGGCCGCCACGTCGCTCTCGTCGTGGTATCCCCGATTCTTGAAGAATCCGCGCAGGAAAAAATTGTGTTGCAGCGCTTCCATGTTGTCGTGAAACGCCGCCGCACCCTGTTGCGCCTCTACCGTGGCGGCGCGGGCGTCCTGATACATTTTTTTGTCGTTGATCAGCGCGCCGAGCGTACCGGTGCCGGAATTCATTTTCGTGGTGATGGAGTCGATGTTCTGCATGGTGCTGTTGGCGGTTTGCAGTAAATCGCCGGCGCCGGCCATCAAGTCGGCCATGTCGCGGGTTTGCTCGCTGCCAATCAAGTCGCCCGGTTTCGGCTCGGGCGCGTCCGGTGATCCGAACGTCACTTCCACGAACTTGTCGCCGAGCAAGCCTTCCGATTTGATGGCGGCTTTGGAATCGGTCTTGATAATATTGCGCGTTTTCATGGACAGATTCATGAATACCGTGACTTTTCCGTCGGGACGGTTGGGCAATTCGATCGAGTGCACCGTGCCGCGGCGCAATCCGCCGACGCGCACGTCGGCGCCTTCGGCGAGTCCTGAAACGTTCGCGAATTGCGCGCGCAAGCGATAGGTGTGGTCGAACAGAAAATCGTTCGAGCCGATCATGAACACCCCGAGCGTGAGAATCGTCAGACCGGCGATGACAAAGAGTCCGATGCGAAACGTTTGCGACATGGCATTGCCTCCTAACCGCGTTTCAAAAACTCCGCAACGTATGGATCGGAGCTGCGGTCCAAATCCTTCATCGTTCCTTCGGCGGCCACTTCGCCTTCGTGCAGCAGCACGCCCCAGTCGGCGAAAACGTGCGCGCCGGCGACGTCGTGCGTCACCACGAGCGAGCTGACGTGACGCTGCTTCTGCGTTTCCACGATCAAGTCGTCGATTTCGCGCGCCGTGATCGGGTCGAGGCCCGAGGTTGGCTCGTCGAAGAGCAAGATGCTGGGATCGAGCGCCAGTGCGCGCGCCAATCCCACGCGCTTCTGCATGCCGCCGGAAATTTCGCTCGGCAATTTGTGTCCGTGATCGGCCATGCCGACGCTTTCCAGCAACTTGTGCACACGTTCCCGCACTTCGTCTTCAGCCAAGTGCAGATGACGGCGCAGCGGAAAGGCGACGTTTTCGTCGACCGTCAGCGAGTCGTAGAGCGCGGCTTGTTGAAACAGGAATCCGATGCCTTTCCGCACTTCATTCATCGCGTCGGTTCCCAGTCCGACGATTTCTTTTCCGCCGATGCGAATGGATCCGGCATCCGGTTGCTGCAAACCGATGAGCAATTTCAGCAGCACGCTCTTGCCCGTACCGCTGGGACCAAGCACCGCCACCGACTCCCCGGTATCGACGTGCAGGTCGATGCCCTTGAAGACGGTCTGCGGTCCGAAGGATTTTTTCAGTCCCGTGACTTCGATGGCGTCGCCGTTTTTGCCGTTTCCGTTTTTTTCTTTCATAGCGCCCCTCACGACGGGAAAAACAACACGATCAGACGCACCAATATGACGTCGGCGAGAATCACGAACAGCGAGCACAGCACTACCGATTGCGTCGCCGCGCGGCCCACACCCTCGGTGCCGCCGTGCGCGCGCATTCCTTGGAACGACGCGATCAAGCCGATGATCAAGCCGAACACCGCGGTCTTGAACGTCGGCGGAAGGAAGTCGCCCAGCGACGCGTTTCGCGTGGCGTGATCGAGGAACAAACGCAAGGAAATCGGCTCAGCGATGAAATCCGCGACCCATCCCATGAGGAAACCGCTGGCGTCGGCGACCAACGTGAGCAGTGGCAACATCAAGATGCATGCCGCCACGCGCGTCGCCGCGAGATACTTGTAGGGATTCACGGCCGACGCTTCGATGGCGTCGATTTGCTCGGTGACACGCATCGATCCGAGCTCCGCGCCGATGCCCGCGCCCACGCGTCCGCTGACGACAAGCGCGGTGATGATCGGGCCCGTTTCCTTCACCATCGAATAAAAAATGATGGCGGGCAACATGCCTTTCGCGCCGAGATGCACGAGGCTGTCGCGCGTTTGCATCGACATCACGACGCCGGTGGCGCCGCCCGCGAGCATCACCAGCGGCACCGACTTCGGGCCGATGGCGTCGAGTTGACGCAAGAATTCGCGGAACTCAAAGGGTGGAAGAAGCAACGTGCGCAGCATCTTCCAAGTAAACTGCCCCAGCTCGCCGAACCACTCGACGACCGATGTCATCAGCATCGTTGGTTCTCCTATACATTGAGACGACCCCGCACGCGCCGCAGTTGCAGCATGCGGCCCGTCCCGGCCCTGGGAGGTTGGTACTGATTTGGAGTGGGGAGTTTTACGGAGGCGGAAGCGCGCGGAAATCAAAAATCAAAAATCAAAGGGCAAAAATCAAAAATAGAACCCCCGTCCTTCATTTTTGATTTTTGCCTTTTGATTTTTGATTTCTTCAGTAAAGAACTTCCACTAACCACAAACCCTTCGCCGGCACCGTGGGACCGGCGCGCATGCGATCGCGCGCCGCGATGATCCCCGCGATGTCGGAGGCGCGCAGGTTTCCTTTGCCCACTTCCATCAGCGTGCCAACCACGTTGCGCACCATGTGATGCAGGAATCCCGAGCCGTGCACTTGATAGACAAGCTCGCCGTCATCTTCGGTGAGTCGAGAAGAATGAATCAGGCGATCGCGCGGCCCTGACGGCAATTCTTCCGGCGAAGTGAACGACGTAAAGTCGTGCGTGCCTTCAAACGCGGCCGCGGCCGCTCGCATTTCGGCCGCGTCGAGCGGATAAGGGAAGTGATGCACGTACCGCCAACGCTCCGGCGGACAGACGGGCTGGCGAAAAATGCGGTAGCGATAAATTTTTCCGGCAGCGTTGAAGCGCGCATGAAATCCCGGCTCGCGATCTTCCGCCGAATACACGCGGATCGAGTGCGGCAACCAGCGATTAATCGCTTTCACGAGGTTTTCGCAGGGAATCGCCGAGTTCGTGGTGAAACTCGCGGTTTGCGCCAGGGCGTGAACGCCGGCGTCGGTGCGGCCGCTCGGTTCGATGGTGACCGGTTCGCCGGTAACTTGCTCCAGCGCGCGCATCATCTCCGCTTGAATCGATGGCAGGCCCGGCTGCACTTGCCAGCCGCGGAATCCCGTGCCGTAGTACCCGAGCGTCAGTTTGATCGTGCGCATGGCGTTGAAGATTTATTTGCGGCTGCCCGGTTTCACCACCGGCACGCCCGCGCGGCACAATTCGCACGACTCCGGTGGCTTCGCCGGTACGTCGAGTCGCGCCAGTGGTGTGAACGGCACGGGAAACCCAGCCTGACCACCCGAGCGATCAATGATCGATCCCACGGCGATCACGTCCGCGCCCGAGGCGCGCACCACATCCATCACTTCGCGCGTGGAGAGTCCGGTGGTGACCACGTCCTCAATCACGATCGCGCGATCCGTAGCGTTGAGCGCGAATCCGCGGCGCAGCACGGCGTGTCCCGAGGCGTCGCGCTCGGTAAAAACGTGCCGCACTCCGAACGCCCGCGCGACTTCATGGCCGATAATCACCCCGCCCAGCGCCGGGCTCACCACGACCGTAGGTTTCAACATGCCCAAGCGCAATCGCAACTCGCGACCCAAACGTTCCGCGCGCGCGGGGTCCTCAAGGACTCGCGCGCATTGCAGATAGCGCGAGCTGTGGAGGCCGCTCGACAGCACGAAGTGGCCTTCGAGCAGGGCGCTGCTTTCGCGGAACAGGGCCAGCACTTGGTCGGAATTGAGGTGTTCGGAATCGGTCATTTCGGTCCTTAGTTTGGGACGGCGGAGGACCTTAACAACTTTTTACGCAGCATATTGCGCAATAAGGCCTTACGAACCGTCGTCTCCTCCAATTGTGAGGCAAGTTTCGTTCCAACTTACAGTAAAATAGGGGATCGCTGGTGCCAGGGCGAAACTTCCGTCCCGGCCATCTCGTATAGCCTACAGCCGTCATAGAGGTGGGGCAAGCCGTCGGCCTGTTGGACAACAACGTGCAACGCACATAGAGGCAAAAAGCATAGCAAGGAAGCGGAGGAGTGGATGAGCAGCACAGTTTCTACCAAGATCAAGTCCGTCACGGGACTCATGCTGGTTGCGGCGATTACCCTGCAGCCTGTTTTCGTTTCAGCCCAACAAGCCGCGCAGCAACAGCAGCCGGCGTCGGGCGAGCCCAACACGCAGCAAGCGGCGCCGGCGCCGATCCACGCCAGTGGATTGCCCGACTTTACGCATGGCGCCAGGATGTGGCCCAACGTGATCATGCCGTACGCGCCGTTTGAGATTTCTCCGGCCAATTTCGCCAATGGACCGTCGCTCGACAAGATGATGCGCGATGGAAAGCTGTATTTGTCGTTGGCCGACGCCATCACGCTGGCGGTTGAGAATAATCTCGACGTGGCGATTCAGCGCTTGAACGCGCCCATGGCCGATGCCGACATTCTGCGCGCGAAAGCCGGCAGCTCCACGCGCTTCGGAGGCGCCGGAGTCAGCGAAGGTTCGGCCATCGGGTACGGCAGCGGCGGATCGGTCGCGCCGACGGTGAGCGCCGCGCCGCTGTTCGGAGGCCCTCCCGGATTCAACAACGGTACCAGCTCCTACGACCCCGTGTTGTTCGGCTCGATCAGCGCGGAGCACTCCACCTCGCTGAGCACGCAGAACTTGGCGGCGTTCGGCGGCAACACGCCGACGTCGGTGAGCGTGATTTCCGCGAAACCGAACACGGGACTGGTGAACATGACGTACTCGCAGGCCTGGGCGTCGGGCACGCAGTTGACCGTCAGCGCCAACAACAATCGCGTCACCAGCCCGTTCAACACGTTGAACCCGCAGGTCAGCTCGTTTTTCTCGACGACCGTGACGCAGCACTTGCTCGACGGCTTCGGCCGCGGCCCGAACGTGCGTTATCTCAAGGTGGCGAAGAACAATCGTGAGGTCACCGATCTCGTCTTCAAGCTGCAGGTGATCACCACCGTAAACATCGTGCAGGATCTCTACTGGGATCTGGTGAGCGCGGTTGAAAACATCAAGGTGCAGGAGCGCTCGCTTGCGGTTTCCACAAAACTCGTGAACGACGACAAGCGCCAAGTGGAAGTCGGCACGCTCGCGCCGATCTCGGTGGTGCAGGCCGAAGCGCAAAAGGCGTCGGACCAGCAGAACTTGATCATCGCGCAAACCAATTATCAGCAGTTGGGCGTGGCGATGAAGAACCTGATCCTGAAGAACCTCTCCGATCCCGCGGTTTTGACGGCGGAGGTGGTGCCCACCGATAAAATCGAAATTCCGCCGATCGAACCGGTGACGCCGATTCAGGATTTGGTGAGCACCGCGATCACGTCGCGCACGGAACTTCAGGAATCGCGCATCAACATCAACAATCGCGATCTCAGCTTGAAGACCACGCGGAATTCGCTGCTGCCGCAGTTGGACGCGTTCGGCACGTTCACCAGCCGCGGCGTCGGGGGCGTGGGTCACGTGTGCCCGAACAATTCGCAGCCTTGCAACACGGCGCTGACCCCGGTTGACGTGAGCGGCTTCAGCGGGGCGTTCGGCAACGCCATCGGCGGACAGAATCCCGACTACACCATCGGCGCACAGTTCACCATGGTGTTGCGCAATCGCTCCGCGCAAGCCGACCTGGCGCAAGCGCTCGTGGAGCGCCGTCAGGCGTCGTTGCGCTTGCGGCAAATCGAGAATCAAGTGCGCGTGGAAGTGGCCGCCGCGCAAATCGGCTTGACACAGGGTCGCGCGCAGATCGACGCGGCCACCAAACAGCGCGTGTTCGAAGAGCAGTCGCTCGACGCGGAACAAAAGAAGTTTGCCCTGGGCGCGTCAACCAGTTACTTGGTGATCCAAGTAACGCGCGACTTGGTGAACGCCTTGAGCGCGGAAGTGGCGGCGAAAGACGCCTACATGAAAGCGCGCGTGGAAATGGATCGCGTGATCGGACAGACCTTGACGCACAACAACATCATTTTGGAAGATGCGGCCGAAGGTCAGTTGAAGCACCCACCGACGCCGATCCCGGTGACCAAGCAGGATAACTAAGCAAAAGAAACGAGCCACCGAGACACGGAGGACACCGAGAACATCGGTGTCCTCTTTTTTCTCGGTGTGCTCGGTGTCTCGGTGGTCAGAAAATGCTAAGGTCTTTTCATGCGACGCCTGAGCCTTTTCCTACTCCTGTTTGCCGCCCTGACGCAAGCGCAAGCCGTGGTCGATGGATTTAGCCTCGACCAAATCAGTTTTTCCGCCGTCAGTACCGGCAATGTTCCGTGTTCGGAGTACGGAGAAGCGGGATTCGCCGTACGCACCGCGCCGCGGCTCTATCAATACGTCCAAGTGACCGCGCAACTGGCCGGATCTTCGACCAGCCCCGCGTGGATCGTGCAGAATCTGCAGATCCACGGCGAAAAGATCGCGGTCAGCGCCAATGTCAACTTGACGTTGCTCGGCGTCGCGCGCGGAACGTGCATCACCGGCACAATAGTGAATTACAAGATCACCGTGACCGATGCCAAGGTCACGACCGCGCCGGCATTCACCGGTGCGCTGTCGGCGATCGTCGGACAAACCAACGACAATGCCGAAGGCATGATCGCCGTCGGTGCGGCGCCGGGCACATTGAGCGCGCCGATTGAGTTGCCGCTCGCGTCGCGGTCGCCCGAACAGCAGCGTTCTCCCGCTGGAGCTTCGCCGGACAACGGCAACATCACCGTCACCGAAGTCACTCGCGACGGCATGGGCAACATCACGCAAAACAAGAATGAGTGCGGACCGGCCGGCGTCGTAAACAGCATGTTTTGGATGCAAGGCGAAGGCATGGCGGCGCTGGGTCTGTTGACTCCTACGCAAGCGCTCAGCGAGCTCGAGAATGAGATGAATTTCGTTTCCACGAAGGGAGTCTCCGCAACCAATCTTGTGGCCGGCAAAATGGCTTTCGCGCAGAATTCCGCGCATCCCATCAATTTGAACGTGGACTACATGGCGGCCTCGGCCACTACGGGCCTGGGTGCGTCGGTAACGTCGGGCAACAGCACGGCCACTCGAACCGGCGACGATGCACCGCCAACTCTCGATTTTCTCCAGCAACAAATGGCGAACGGAGCGGACGTCGAAATACAGATTGATTTCATAGATCCAAAGACTGGGAAGACAACCGGCTCGCACGTCACAACGGTATCCGACTTTATGACCGGGCCCGATGGCGCCGCCATCATGACGAACGACGCGAAATATCAGAATGGCACCACCCGGGGATTGCGCACGGATCGCGTCTCCGGAATCCAGAACGTCACGGGGATCGATGGCAAGACTTACATGTCGCTCTCCGGATATCGCCCGAACCGCGTGACCGCGATCTTCGCGGAGACGGCGCAAGTCCACAATTTTGCTTTCGTGCCGCTGGAAACAAACGGCGCATTGGGCGTGTATGGACTTTCGAACAATAACGTCGGCGCGGAATCGCTGCACGGCGCGTCGGGAGTAGCAGGCGGATTGACGCTCGTGGGAACCTACACAACCGGCCCGAGCACGGTCGCGGCGATCACCGTGCTCAATCGCTTCGTATATGCAGCGAGTTTCGCCGGGGATAGCATTTACGCGTTTACGATCAACTCTACGACTGGCGCGCTCACGGCCGTTTCGGGATCGCCTTTTTCAACCGGCGCCGCCAGTGGCCCGTTCGCCCTGGCCGTCGATCCCTCCGGACGATTTTTGTATAGCGCAAACTACTACACCGGGATCGGCGCGTTCGCGATTGATCCGGTGAGTGGTGCGCTCACCACCATCGCTGGATCGCCTTTTCCAGCCCAGGGGCCGGCGTCGGTCGCAGTGGCCGGACGCGTTTTGTATTCGGCCAACTACGACGGCGGCAATGTCGGGGCGTACATCATCGACAACGCTACCGGCGCGCTGACGCAACTCTCGGGATCGCCGTTCACCGGCGGCGCGTCGCCGAATTGGGTGGCCATTCATCCCAATGGTAGTTTCCTCTACGTGGCAAACAACAACGGCAGTAACATTTCCGCATTCGCGATCGGCGCGAATAGCGCCCTGACGCAGATTCCAGGATCGCCTTTCGCCGCGGGATCGCAACCCGACGTCATCGCGATTCTTCCGCGGGGAAATTTCGCGTACGTGGCGAACTATCAGAGCGGGAATGTCTCCGCCTATTCGATCGACTCGACCACCGGCGCGCTCACGCCGATCTCCGGATCGCCGTTCGCCGCTTCTTTGGGTGCGTTTTCGGTGAGTGCCGATGCGTTGGGCAAGTACTTGTACGTCGCCGCGCAGGGCCCCAGTTCCAACGTCTCGGCGTACACGATCAATTCCACAACGGGCGCTCTGACACCGATTTCCGGATCGCCATTCTCGATCTCGGGTGGTCCGGCGCGACTTTCGCTGGGGGCGATCACGCCGATCGTGGGCCAATTTCCGTCGCCCACGCTCACGCAGTTGTCGCCGTCAACCGTCCCGCCCGGCAGTGGACCCATGACGCTGACGATTTACGGCAACAATTTTGCTCCCGGCGTGACGGCGCGATGGAACGGATCGCCCCGCACCACGTCGATGATCAGCTCGACGCAAATCAACGTGGCGTTGCCGGCCCTTGATGTCGCAAACGCGGGAACGTTCCCGGTAACCGTGTCGAATGTCATGCCCGGAGGCGGAACGTCGGCCTCGCTGCCCTTTGCCGTCACTGCCAACGCCGCGCCGCCGTCGGTTCCGTCGTCGACGGGCACGGTGAACGCCGCGGGATTCCAAACGGGCATGGCCGTGGTTCCGGGAAGCATCGCCGCGGTTTTTGGCACGAATCTCGCGAGCGCCACCACGAACAATTCTGGGCTGCCGCTGCCGACGTCGCTGGGCGGCGCGAGTGTGTTGTTCAACGGCACGACTCCCGCGCCTCTGTTCTTCACGTCGTCGGGACAAATCAACATGCAAGTGCCGTGGGAGTTGGCGGGTCCCGAGCGCACCTGGGCCACGTTCACAACTTCGGCGGGAACCAGTTCGCCGGCGACGATTACGCTGGAGCCTTTCGCACCCGGCGTGTTCACGATCAACGCCGCGGGTCAAGGCGCGGTGCAGATTTCTTCCACCGGCGCATTCGCCGCACCGAGTGGAAGCGTGCCGGGTGCGGCGGCGAACCCCGTGGCGAAAGGAGATTTCGTCACGATCTACTGCACCGGTCTCGGCGACGTAACGAATCGTCCCGCGACGGGAACGCCCGCGCCCCCGGGCCCGAATCTGGCGGTGACGACCACCGCCCCTGCGGTGACCATCGGAGGCGCCGCGGCGACCGTGAGTTTTTCAGGACTCGCACCGGGTTTCGTCGGGCTGTATCAAGTCAACGTGCAAGTGCCGTCCGCCGCGACGTCGGGAAACGCGGTCACTTTGCAATTGAGCATCGGCGGGATCAACGCGAATCCGGTGACGATCGCGGTGCAGTAAGCTTTACCGGCCCGACAAGCAAGAGCGATTGGGAATCCGCGTGTAAACCTGCGGGCCTCTCCGCGCGTCTTATCTAACAATCGATCTTGGCAGGATATGATGACAAACATGCGGTTCTCTGTAGCCTTCCTGGGCCTTTTCACTCTTACAGCAATTCCGGCATCCGCACAGCGGCAGCCCGCCATCGTGACGCTCAACTCGCCGCCTGTGGTGGAGCATTTCGTGCGCACGCCGCGCGAAATCTCCGTACGGCGACGCCTGTTTACTTCCGAAGCCGCCTCGTATCGCGCGGCGCTGCGCACCGAAAAGGCGCCCCTCGTGGCTTCCATCCAAGGTCGCGGCATTCCCGTCGATTGGCAAATTGAAACCATCTTGAACGCGGTGATGATTCAAGCCACCGACGACGATCTCGCATGGCTGCGCACGCAACCGCTTGTGACGTCCGCCGAATACGCGCCCACGTTCCGCGTCCACATGGACGCCGCGGCGAAACTGATTTCCGCGCCCGCCGTTTGGCAGGCGCTCGGTGGATCGACGAACGCCGGCAAGGGCATTATGATCGGAATCGTCGATTCCGGCATCGACTACAGGCATCCCATGTTCACCGACACCGGATTCACGGCGCCCGCCGGATTTCCGCTGACGAATCAATCGACCGGCGGCACGTTCACGAACAACAAAGTGATCGTCGCCAAGAATTTTGTTTGTGTCTCGTCGGTGAGCTGCCCGGGCTCGAACAACGGGAGCGATCTCATCGCCTCCGACGGGCTCGGCCACGGAACATTCGTGGCATCCGTCGCGGCCGGCGTGGCTGCCACGTCGCCGTTCAATACCACGATTTCCGGCATCGCGCCGGGCGCCTATCTCGGCAACTACAAAGTTTTTAGCGCGGCGGGAACGGCCTCCGGAACTTCCACGCTCGTGGCGATCGACACGGCCGTCGGCGACGGCATGAATATCGTGAATTTCTCGGGCGGGGCCGTGCCGTCGCCAAAGGCCGCGTCCGATGCCTACAATTTCGCGTTGAACACCGCCGCGAATGCCGGCGTGCTGATCGTCGTGTCGGCGGGAAACTGCGGACCCATCGCCGTGGGATCATCCGAATGCACCGGAATCACGCCGGGCGATTTCAGTATCAGCTCGCCAGGCGAGTCGCCCGCCGTTCTTACCGCCGGCGCAAGCAGCAACTCGCATTCCTTGAGCGAAGGGTTTTCTGTGACCGCGCCGGCGCCGGTGCCGGCGAACCTCGTGGGCATGGGTTTTGTTCCCTCGACGGCGCCGGTCTTCACAGCCAACATTGGACCTCTCCCGCTCATCGATATCACGTCGTTGGATTCTTCGTCGCTCGGGTGCAACGCAAATTTGTTGAAGCCGGGAAGTCTCACGGGCGCGATCGCGGTGATCTCGCGCGGCACGTGCAATTTCATCGTAAAAGTGAACAACGCTGCCGCGGCGGGCGCCGCCGCCGTGCTGTTGTACGACAACACCACCGAAGCCCTGATCATTCCTCAGACCGACAATGGCCCGATTCCATCGGGAATCATCTCGCAATCGGATGGCGCGAATCTGCTGGCATTCATTCGCTCGCATTCCGGTACGCAGGGCACGATGGTGGCGATCGCAGCGTTTGTTTCGCAAACGCCCGACTTGGTGGCGAACTACTCGAGCCGTGGTCCCACGGCGGATTACAACATCAAGCCCGACCTCGTGGCGCCCGCCGACGTCTACGCGGCGGCGCAAGATATTTATTCGTCCGCGGAGATTTACGACGCCAGCGGTTTCACTTACGCCGAAGGCACAAGCTTTGCCGCGCCCATGTCCACGGGATCGGCCGCCGTGCTGCTGGCGCATAACTCCGCGCTCACGCCGACGGATTTGAAAAGCGCGCTCGTGAATTCCGCCACGCTGCTGAAAGGCACGCAGGACGGCGCGCTGATCAGCGTGATCAACGAAGGCGGCGGGCGCCTAAATTTGCAAGCGGCGATGAATTCGCCGCTCACCGCCAATCCGGTTTCGGTGAGTTTCGGCTTAGTAACCGCGGGAACCACGAATCAAACGAAATCGGTGACGCTGAAAAACATCGGCAGCCTCTCTGACACGTTCACGGCGTCGGCTACATCGCTGCTCGGCGGCAACGGCTTGCAAGTGAGCGTTTCGCCCGCCACGGTTTCGCTCTCCGCAGGTCAAGCGCAGGTTGTGAGCATTGTCGCGACGTCGACGACGGCCCAGCAGGGCGTGTTCGAAGGATTTGTCACGCTCACCGGACAGCAATCGGGCCTTTCGATCCACATTCCGTACTGGGTGATGTTCGGATTACCGTCGGCGACGGCCGCGGGAGTCGTGGACGGCGCGGGTTTTGGACCGAACGTAGCGCCCGGTTCCATCATTTCGATTTTTGGATCGTCACTCGGTGGACCGCCCATCGGCGCGTCGGTGTTGCCGCTGCCCGGCGACTTAGGGCACAGCGCGGTTTCGATCGCCTCGGGTGGAACCACGTCGTACGCGCCGATGTTCTTCAGTTCATCCGGCCAATTGAATTTGCAATTGCCGTTCACGGCCACCGGAACGGCGTCGGCGAAGATCACGCTGGAAGGTTTAGGATCGTCGATCAGTTTTCCGGTGTCGGCGGGCGCGCCGGGGATTTTTAACTACAACAATGGCGTTGGCGTGGTGCTGCATACCACCGACTACACGCTCGTGACGTCGGCCAATCCCGCGCACGGCGGCGAGATCATCGCGATCTACTGCACCGGACTCGGCGCGGTGACTCCCGCGGTCAACTCCGGTTTGCCGGCGCCGGCGTCACCGCTGAGCGTCACGCCGAATCCTACGGTGACCATCGGCGGACAGGCGGCGTCGGTGCAATTCTCGGGTCTGGCGGCTGGATTTGTCGGGTTGTATCAAGTGAACGCGACGATTCCCGCGACCGTGTCGTCAGGTGCGCAGAAGATGACGATGGGAATGGGCGGGAACACGAGTAACTCCGTGACGATTGCGATCCAGTAGATTACCCGGGAGTTTTTTCCGGAGGGATCTCTGGATTCAATTCGGCCCAGAGCCGAGACGCCAGTTGGTGCTTGGGAGCGATACTCAGCGCTTGCCGCACGTGCAACTTCGCCTCCTCGGCCCGTTCATCGTCCATCAGACACTCCGCGATGTAGCAGTGCACATTTGCCGACGGACGAAATTGCAACGAGGCGCAATAAAAATCCAGTTCACGATAGAGCGCCTGCGTCCAACGCTCTTTTTCGTTCTCATCGAGACGCGTGCGTTTTCGACGCTCGATCATCCCGCAAGCGATGTTAGCGGCCGCTCGAACCTCGCGAGAGCGGCCGCCGTCGATCGTTTGCCGTTCCAAACCGTCGAACCATCTGTGGTGTAAGCTCAGCTCGAATTCTGCATCCGACTTTGGGGCCGCCTTGGCCCACCGCTGCAATACCTCGAAGTCTAAGGACAAAGCCAGCAGCCAGTCGTCGGTTTGACGGCCGCCAGCGCGGTGGTTCAACCGCCTTTCGAGAAGTCCCTTCAGGCGAACATGGGCTTTTTGTAGCGATTCGGCTTGTTGTGTCGCCAGCAACGAATGCGCTAACCAGTAAACACTTTCCACATAGAGTGGCTGGCGCAACTCTATTCGCTGCTGGCGAAGCCGCGCAAAGGCAGGAATGACGAAACCTGCAAATCCCGCTCTCCAGGTATCCATTTCCGGATTGTCCAAGAGCGCCGCGAACTCTGAAGGACTTGGCTTTCGGGTCAACTGCCGGATTCTGCGAATCGACTGTTGTGCCAGTGCCCAGTTCTTTTCCTGTAGCAGCTTTTGAAGCTTTTTCACGTCAGGACCTAGCCAGTTCGAGATCGGGAACAAATCCAGTTGTTCTGCATACTGACCAATATCAGATTCGCTTATCGCTACGTTTGCCATTCCAAGCTGCGCAAATCTGGCGTTTCGTAGTCGAGTACGGCACTCGAAATCGATACTCCAGAGCTGGGAATCGAATCCCGCGAGCTTGGATCGGTTTAAAGCGGTGTCTAGCTTCGTCCGCGCCGCTTCAGCATTTATCTTCGTCGAAGCCATTCTGCCGGCAGCAATTCGCGGAAGTTCGGATTTTAGAAGCTTGCTGAGCGTCTCAACGCGAAATCCAATGATGTCGTCGCGCGTTCGCTGAATGAGCTCGTTCTCCGCCCGCTCGTCAAGCGCTTCCTTGAGGTCATCCCAACACATGCTTGCAAAATAAAATGAACCGCCGGAGAGAAACGAGAGCGAGTCGTAATAGAGTTGCAGCCATTCCTGAAGGAAAGGCAGTCGCTCGGCCAGCCAGATCCGCCTGGACTTAGATGTCCACTTTTCTCCTAGGTCAGAAACAATTCGTTTGCGTTCGCCTTCGAAGCGTTCGACCAGAGCCATGAATACCCGCGACGCATGATCCGCATCACCCTGACTGAAGTACGTATATCCGAGAAGGAACTCCGCGGGACGGTAAAGCGGATCGATCTCGCGTACTACGAGGTTGAGCGCCTCTACAGCGTCGTTCGGCGATGTTGGCTTCGTTTCGCTCATTCCAGGGTCAACGCGGCGGCTGTGAAGATACAGACGGTCCGCCAGGAAGTCGGCTTGTACCCTTGACTGAAACCTTGGAGTTGGGCCATGCGAATCTTACAGGCTAGGACGAGCGCCAGCAGCTGGAGTTGCTGCGACAGCAATCGTTGCTCCTCGGCTTTTCGGGACAACCACGTATGCGTCACCCCCGGACCGAGCATCCGGCTGACCACAAATTGCGATTCCGGCAATTGCGTAATTTCCGCGGTGTTTGCTTCCACGCGGATTTCCGATTTCGTGCGAGCGTTCTTGATTCGCGCTACGGCTTGCGCGGACCCAGGTGAGAGTCGAACATCACCTTCTACGACGATCAATGGCCGCTCTAAGCTTTGTCGCAGCATCCGTATGGCGTAGCCTAAGGCGTAACGCACGGCGGTCTTTCCTTCAGGATCTTTGATTTCCTCTAGCGCTTCATCATAGGCGCTGCGCTCTTCGAGCGATTGTCCTTTGAGGTCGTCAAAAACAAGCGTGATCCCCAAGGATTTTGCATACTCTGATCCGTAAACGCGCTTGATTTCATTGGCGAACGATGCCAAGGCATTCCGGAATAACTTGCTCGCGGCCTCACCCTCGGCTCCATAGACGGGGAAGCCGGTAATGCGTGTTGAGCGCCGAGGCGTTAACCGTAGGATCAGCCAGCCGAAAGCGATCAATACCAACGAAGCGACGAATGCCGATCGAACGTGCAAAGCAACGTCCGCGACTTCGGCGAGCACGCGACCTGCGCCCCAGGCCCTTCGACGGAATCGCGCGAGTCGCTCCAAGCCTGTTGCGGCGTTTGTGCGAATGCAGTCCTGGCTGCTCGCAAGCGCAGCGGCATACTCACTTTCCGCATGCTCTATGTTTCCGGCCGCCTCGAGCTCTTGCGCCTTCTCCAGTCGATGATGCGAAACGAGATCCTTTGCGGCGGACGTTTTGCAAGTGTCGACCTCCGCGGCCTCCAGGCTTCCTAGTTTCCAGACAAGTATTTCCGGGGATAAGAAGAATGCTGCAAACAAAAGCAGGGTGATCAAAAACGAAAATCCGCGGTGAACGCCGGGCGGCATCACGGAATAATATACGCCAAGGCCTAGGAGAATGCGGGAAATAGTTCTTGATCTAAACGAGAACGCCTTGGTTCGCCACGGAGATGTTGTTCCGCGTAGACTTTTTCACGTCATACATCGCGTTGTCCGCCATGTGAATCAGGTCCGCGCGATTCGTGGCGTCGGTTGGGAACGACGCCAGGCCAAAGCTGGCGGTCACGCGCAGGTTCAAGCCTTCTTCTTCCAGATACGTCCGCTCCGCTAACAAACGATGCAAGCGGCGCGCCACTTGGATCGCCGCGCGCTTGCTGGTTTGCGGAAGCAGCAGCACAAATTCATCGCCGCCGTAGCGGAACGCCATGTCGATCAATCGCAGATGGCTTTGCAGCACTTGACCGATTTGCGCGAGCAGCTTGCTTCCCACCAAATGTCCGTGAACGTCGTTGACCGCCTTGAAGCGATCGAGATCGATGAAGATCAACGAAAATTCGTAGTTGTAGCGCGTGGAGCGATGGATTTCCGCTTCCAACATGTTGTTCAAGTGGCGCGAGTTGAACAAGCGCGTGCAATCGTCGGTGATGGTCAGCTCGTGGATCTTTTGGACGTGGCGCGCGTTCTCGATGGCGATGGCCACGTAGTCGGCGAGCGCTTGCAACAGGAACAAATCCTCGCCTTCGAATTGCAACGGGTTCGGACAATTGATCAGCTCGATGACGCCGAGCACGCCGTCGCGTCCGCGCACCGGGATGCAAGCGATGGAACGCGTGACCATGCGTGTCAAGTCGTCCACGCGCGAGGAAAATCGGGGATCGGTAGTCGTGTCAGGCACGTACACCGGTTGATTGTGCGCAGCGACCCAACCGGCGATGCCTTCGCCCATGCGCAAACGAATGTTGGTGAGCTTTTCAGCGGCCTCGCCCACCGCAATTTCGAAGCGCAACTCCGAGCCTTCGTTCTCCACCATCAGCAGCGACCACGTGTCCGGATGGAAGAAGGCGGAGATCTGCTGCATGATCGTCTCGAGCACCCGGTTATGGTCGAGGGTGGAGGTAAGCGCCTTGCCGACTTCGTGGAAGACGGCTAACTCGCGGACTTTCTTTTCGAGTTCGGCGATGCGTGCAGCAGAGTCCATGAAACTTAAACCTGGATCGGGCACGGGCAACGACTAGCCCAGTATACCGTACAGATGACACGGATCAACAGCGGGTTCACAAGCGTGTGCCGTGGGAGGTGGCGGCGACGAGCGCGTCGGGCGGTGTTCCTTAAAACGCTTTGACGAACTCGTAATCCTCGATGGTCGCGGCGACGCCGATGGATTCGTCTTCGCCGCGCTCCACCCGCACGATCCGGCCGGTGCATTTCACCTGGATCGCATTTCCTTGGCAGAGTTCGGGGGGCAGCGTCACCTGGCATTCCAGTTGTGTGCCCAACTCGAAGTCGCCTTGGAGGCTGAAGTACAGCCCGCGGGCAGAGATATCTTTGGTGGACGCTTCCACGACCTGGGCGGTTTGGGTACGGACCCGCACGAGCATGGGAAGCGCGAGATCGAACCTGCGATGGATCCTTCGTTCAGCTCCGGTCACGGTGTCTCCGATCGGTTTCGACGCTTGGAGTTTTGGTGCAAACTCTTGCAACATCCTTAATATCTCCAATCCTGCTGTCAGGAGCCATCAGGTCGATCAATTGTCCAGTTCACAATAACTTAACGAACAGATGTTATGTACAGCTCGAGCCCGTTCGCTTATCACGTAAGCACTTTGCTGGCCATCCGATAGTACTGGCAATGTTAGGGGTCACCCTTAGGAGACTAGCTCGTTAGTCCTGGTGGCCCAGGTACCACGCCTAGGCCTACCGCCGGAGCGCGCCCTTGGCAGATTCCCTTTGAATAAGGACCGAACCGTTGCTATCCTGACCCCAACCACCTGGAGGTGCATGATGCGCCGTCTTACCTGCTTGCTTTTCGTGACGCTCGCCGCGCACGCTGCGAGCTTTCGGCTGGACACCGACTGGACCGCGATTCACGGAAGCGCCACGCCCGACGCGGCCGTCATGCACGCGAATCACAAGTCGCTGCGCGTTGAAGCGGGTAATGGTGCACAAGACGCTTCGGCGCGATCGATGCCGTTGCGGCTGAAGTTAGGCCAGCGCTACGAGATCAGCGCATGGGTCCGCACGGAAAACCTCACGGTGCGCGATACGGACCGCTCGCCCATCGCGGTCGGCGCCGCGCTGACCATGGCATCGATGCCCTTCGACGTGCATTCCGCGTCACTCGGCGGCACGCACGATTGGACGCGCCTCACTCTGCGGTTCGTCGCCAGCCGCACAGAGGACTCCATCGTACTGATCGCCGGCCGCGATGGCGCGCTCGGCGGAAAAGCGTGGTTCGAAGGCGTCACGCTCGACGAAACTTCAGCGCAAGACGAATGGCCTACGCGCGACGCGGTGCAAACCATCGGTCCCGCGTATCGCTATCCCGCGGCGGGATGGATTTACCTGCACATCGAAGGAAAGCCCTACGAGCGCGGTTATCAACACGGCTATCTGATGGCGCGCGAGATTCCGGAATACCTGGCGCGATGCGCGTTTGTGTTGGGCGGGAAGTCGGATGAGGAAACGTGGAACCACTACCGGACCGCGGCGAATGCGCTCTTCCTGCGCGGATTCGATCGCGAGATCCTGGAAGAAATGCGCGGCATCGCCGATGGAGCAAATGCCAACGGCGCGAAATGGCTCGACCGGAAACTGGACCTGGTCGATATCGTCGTCGCCAATACCGCGGTGGAAATGGGCGAACTCAAGTGGGCGATGTCGGTGACGCCGACGGGAATCGACCAGCTGAAATTCGACGCGCCGCCGTACGCGCCGAAAAAAGATCGTCCGAACGATCATTGCAGCGCCTTCGCGGCCACCGGGCCCGCCACGCGCGATGGCAAAATGATCATCGGCCACGTGACTTGGTGGCCGCAGGCTTGGGCGGAACAGACCAACGTGATGCTCGACATCAAGCCGGACACCGGCCATCGTATGATGATGCAAAGCTATCCCGGCGGAATCGAAAGCGGCACAGACTGGTATCAAAACGACGCCGGCGTCGTGCTCACCGAAACCACCATCGATCAAACGCCGTTCAGCGCGCAAGGCACGCCGGTGGCGTTTCGGGCCCGGCGCGCGATTCAATACGGCGGCAATATCGACGAAGTGGTGCGCGAGCTTGGCACGCGCAACAACGGACTCTACACCAACGAGTGGATTATCGGCGACGCCAAGACCAACGAAATCGCCATGTACGAATTGGGCACGAATCACACGCGCCTGTGGCGCAGCTCGAAAAACGAATGGTTCGGCGATACGCCCGGTTTTTACTGGGGCGATAACAATGCCAAGGATCTTGCAGTGAATGTCGAGGTGATGCCCGAACCTCAGGGCGAGCCCGGTTGGGCGCCCTACGTTCCGGGTATCCGCGACATGGCGTGGATGGATTTGTATCGCAAATACAAAGGGCAAATCGACGAACAGTTCGCGTTTCTCGCTTTCGATCATGCGCCGCTCATCTCTGCCAGCACCATGGACTCGAAGATCGCCACCGCTGAAATGGCCAACAACATGATGGTGTGGGCGGAAATCGGCCGTCCCAATGAAAGCGTGTGGCTACCGCCGACAAATAATCCGGGACCGAGTCATGGACTTTTCCCCGGCGGGTATCGTCTCTTCACGGCGCAGCCGTTGACGAACCTGAAAGCGGTAGGCGAAGGCGAATCGGCGCGGAACGACAAGAACACCACCGCCGTCGCAGCGCACAAGTCGTACGGCGATCGCGTCTGGAAAGGCTGGGTTCTGCCGGCGTCGGACGCCGACACCTGGTTTGTGGCCGGATCTGCTGCGTACTATCGCGTCTTGCAAGCGGAGGATTACGACGCGGCGTTGGAAGAGCAGCGCGTTCGCTATCGCGGTTGGAAGTTGAGCCCCGATAATCCGATGGTTCGATTCCAGCGGGAACGCACCAAAGGCGCGTTGTTCCTCGATCAATTGCGCCGAAAGATGGGCGACGACGCGTTTTTCAAACTGATGGAAGATTATTTCGCGGCCAACACGACGAAAACGGTGACCGCGCAATCGTTCCTCGACAAAGCCGGCGTAAGATTCGATTTCACCGAGCCGCCCGCGGGTCCCGCGTATCTTCCCGGCGATATCAACCGCCGGTTATCTTCCGCGGTGATCGTTTACGGCACGGCGGCGGAAGCGGGAATGAATCGCTATGCGGCGGAACAGTTGCAGCTTCGCTATCGCGATCGCAACCAAGTGAACGTGGAAATCCGCAAGGATTTCGAAGCTTCGGACGAAGAGTTGCGGCACCGCGACGTGATTTTCGTCGGGCGTCCGGCGACCAATTCGTCGCTGGCCTCATGGGCCCGCAAAATCGGATTGCAGTATGACGGCGGATTGATCCAGCACAACAACGCGATGTTTGCGTCGGACCGCCATTCGCTGGTCATGGCGGCGGAGAATCCGCTGGATTCCTCGCACATGTTGCTGGTGATCGCGGGCAACACGCCTCTCGGCACGGTGCAGGCCTTGAACAGCGAAGACAAGCCAACGCCTGTGGTCGTGCTGGAAGACGGCAAGCCGCTGGAAAAGTGACTTAGCGTAATGCGATGGTTGGAATCGTTATGTCGCTCGCTTCGCGAGCTTCTTTATCTACACCGGAAACGCACTTACTCTGTGGGCTACAATATGCCACTGCTGTCCAAGATAGCTTCGTCCTGAAAGTCGCTGCATTGAAAAACACGTGTGTTAGACGGTCTGAAAGCCACGGTGCGGGATGAGGTTAGCCTCATGCGCGAGACTCGGCTGTCCGAAACGGAGCGGGAAAAAGGGGCCACTGCTCGGCGACGGGAATCAGAGGAGGAGTTCGGAAGGGATTCCGTAACCACTCCGGCAGATCTCGATAAGTAAATAGGTTGAGGCGCAGCAGCGCGGCGAGATTGGACAGCGACCAGTTGATTGCGGAGAGGTGATGGAGCCATTTGAGCAGCAGCATCGCCAGCAAGGCTGTCCAAATCTGTCTGGCTCCTGACTTCTCGCTCATTAGGGCTGGGCTTGCACCGCAATCGTTACAACATTTGAGCTCACGCCATTCAAAGTTACAAACACCGGAATCGCGTTGCCGAGCGGCGTACCGCTGCCCAGCAGGGCGGTGATTTGATACAAGCCCACATAACCGGGTGCCAGTCCCGAAAAGTAGACGATGGACACAGGGACGCCACCTACAGTCACCGTCGGCATCGCGGAGTTCGCCAAGTCTGGCGGCGGGTTGATGGCGGGAGGTATGCCGGGCTGAGGCGGAATCACGGCGGGTACGCCGTCCGCGTAATCGCGATCAACCGAGCCTAAGCCCGTGCAATAGATCGCGATGCTCTGATTGACGGCGACGGGCTGGCTCTGCGCGCCGGGGATGCTGTTCAACGGGGCCGCGAAGATCGAAGTCCCATTGATCAGAATCGCGCCCTGTCCCGTGCCCTGTTGATTGACAGAAAAGATCGCCGGCGCTTCCGCTGCGAGCGAAATCGTCTGAGCGTTGCTGGTGATGCCGTTGTTCACTACCGCGATCTGCGATTGCGTTTGATTCAACAGCCGCCAAGGCACTTGGAAATTGACCTGGGTGGGCGACACATAGATCAACGGGGCGGGGGTTCCATCGACCAACACCATCGTTCCGCCCAAAGACGTTGGCAACGGTGTGACGGACGCCACAAAAGTTCCGGACGCGAGCGTCGCGCCGAACACCGAGCCGAGCATACCGCCGGCCAGCGACGTGGTGTATCGCGCACCGCTCACGACGCCGCCATTCGTAATCACCGGCGGCTTTGTTGAAGTGATCGCAAAAGGTAAGGCGTTCGACAGTCCTCCTCCCGGGCTGGCGGTGCTAACCGAAACTTGCGCCGTGCCGGCCGCGGCAAGGTCCGCGCTGGTTGTCGTGAATTGCAGTTGGCTTTCGCTCAGCAACGTCGGAGTGCGCGGCGATCCGTTCCACAGCACTGTCGACGCCGAGGTGAATCCTTCGCCATATACGACAGCACTGGTTGCGGCGCTACCCGGCGCGGCGCTGTTCGGGGATATCCACACCGCCAGCGGCACGGGATTGCTCACCGCGACTGTCGCCGCTGCGCCGGCGATGAATGTGTCGGTGTAGGTGCCGCCAGCCTGGGCGGGCGTGTCGGGAATCGTGTAGACGGAGCTGCCGCCCGTTGACTGGGCCGTATAACTTTGTCCAAGCGTGGCCGTCGCGGGAATCGGCACGAGCAGTTCGCCCAGCTTGAACGTACCTGTTGGCGCAGGATGCATCAGAGTCCACGTGAGTTTCATGGTGCCGAAGCCACCGCTGGTATCGATCCTTGGCGGTGGGAGAGATGGATCGGCCTGGAAGCCCAGCGCGCTTGTGAATGCCGGCGCTGCGCCGACCGGCGCGGCGACCAAAGTAACGGAGAACGTAGTGAGCGGATAAGCAACGTCCGACACCAAGGTCAGCGGCACGCGCCCGACGCCGCCGGGTGCCCCTGCGTCCGTCGCGGCCGTCGCGACGTGTGAAGCAATGCTCTGTGATACCGCAACGGACTGTCCTGCAACCGTCAGCGTTGTGGAACGCGCGGCCAACGTGGTATTCGGCGCGACGGTAAAAAATACCGTGGCGATTCCCGACGAGTTGGCGCCCTGTGTGATGGTCGCCCATGACGCGCCGCTCGATGCTTGCCAAGCGCAAATATTGGAATTCGCGGTGACCTTCACCGTCACACTACTTCCCGCGCCGGGAGACGCATAGCTGGCGATGGAGTTGGAAAACTGGCAGGTCGCAGGATTGCCATCGGTGATCTTGGCCACGAACGTGTGTCCAAAGGGCGAGGGCGTTGAAAAAAGCGCGTTAATGATCGGAAAATCCACATAGGCGTCGCCCACTACGAAGACCGCGCCAGTGGCATCGATCGCCACGCCGGTTCCCCCGTCGCCGCCGAGGGTGCTTCCGAGATAGGTGGAATAAATGAAATGACTGCCGTCCGCGGCGATCTTGGCAACGAACGTGGTCCCTATTCCATTTGGCGGCTGGGTGTACGAGGACTGGAGCGCATTGGCCACCGGAAAATCGTTCGATTCCGTATCGCCGGTCACCGCCACATTCCCCGCCGCGTCTACGGCTATGGCCTGCACTTCGTCCTGCCCGCTGCCGCCAAGAAAGGTGGAGTAGACCAGCGCCGATCCGGCGGCATTCAGTTTGGTTACAAATCCATCGAAGCTCCCGCCCAGTTTCGTTTGTAGGACGCCGGCGATGGGAAAGTCCGGGGAAGCGGTACCTCCTCCGATGTATGCATTGCCAGCGCCGTCCACGGCGATACAGTTGCTCTGCTCATTAACAGTGCCGCCCAAGTAAGTGGAGTAAGCCAATGCGCCGCTGGGGTTGAACTTACTGACGAACGTTGGCGCCACGCGCGATTGAAAAGCATTCATCAAAGGAAAATTCTTGGACGTTGTATTGCCGGTCACGTAAACACTCCCGGCCGAGTCGACGGCGATCCCATTCGCTCTGTCGCTTCCGCTTCCACCCAGAAACGTGGAGTAAACCAAAGCCGACCCGGCCGGGTTCAGTTTGCTGACGAAGGCATTTCCCTGACCGGCCAGCGTGCTCTGGTAGGCATTGACCACCGGAAAGTCCGGTGAACTGGTTCCTCCTGCGACGTAGGCATTGCCTGCGGAGTCGACCGCGATCCCGTAAATCGTCTGGTATCCCGATCCTCCAAGATAAGTGGAGTACACCAGAGCCGTGCCGGCCGCGTTGAGCTTCGCCACAAAACCAGAAGCAGGCTTCGACTGGATTGGATTGACCAACGGAAAGTTGGACCCTGTGGTTCCGACGACATAGACGTTGCCCGCGGAATCCACCGCCAAACCATAGATGAAGGTCGAATAACTTCCGCTTAAGTAAGTCGAATAGATCAGCGCCGTACCCGCCGCGTTGAACTTGGTGATGAAACCGGTAAAGCAAGCGCCATACGAACTCTTCACGCAGGTCGCTTGAAGCGGGTTCACCAGCGGAAAGTCAGGGGATTCCGCCACGCCGGCGACATAGATGTTACCCGCGGCATCCACCGCGACGGCCAGCGCGTTGTCAGGAAGGCTTCCGCCCAAGTAAGTCGAGAAGACCAGCGTCGGATCGATGACCAACGGACGCATACGGTCGTAGCGGCCCAACTGAAAACCAATCGAGCGTCCGCGCCGCGTGAAGTGGACCTCAATCGGGCGGCCATCCTGGTAGGCGATCGGCTTGTCGACGCGCAGCGACCCCGCGATCAGATCCCCGTTGTTGGTGATGGTCACATGATCCGCGCCGTCGAAGCGCATCAGGAGCGAGCGCGGATCGGCTTGCGGCGCGAGATGAAAATCGTATTCCAGCTTGCCGCGGCGGCCATGGTAAACAACGTCGACGCCGGGGTACACGTCCCCGAATCGTACCTGACCGTAGTTCACGATGGCGGTACGCCATTTGCGAGAGTCGCTTCCAATGATGTAGTTGCTGGTGCCTGGCAGGGGATCGAGTCCGGCTACCGCGGCCTTCGAACTCGCTCCTAAGAGCCGCATCGTAACCTGTCCGAACACCGCGCGATCCGCGCCCACGCGAACGACCGAACTCGGGCCGCGCGCCAGAAAGCTCCGGCCGTCTTGCAGGGCCTCAAAGGAGAGAGGCAATCGACCGTAGCGGGCAAGAATTTCGGCACGATCCGCCGCGTGAAGCGCAGTCGCCAGAAAAATGAACGAAAGTGCGACTAGCGTGGCACGGCGGAGCAGAGCGCCCGGAGTCGGCGTCCTTCCTTGAGAAACGATGTCAGCCACAGTTGGAACCTCGTCTTATTGACAGCAGGTGAAGGGCCAACCGAAAAATTGAAATGGCGGGGATTCGGGACGCGACGGCGCGGCTCCAAAGTGCAAATTGTGCGCCACGAGCGTAAGTCCTGCGTGCTGGCACACCGATTATCCCGGCATCGCTCCAACCCAGAGGCCGCGGCTATTGAATACGTCGAAGTGCAGCCCAGGCTGATTATGTGCGAATCACGGCCCATCCGGACGTTGGGATATTGTTGACGAGTCGGGCGAATTCGGTGCGGGGAAAATCTTGCAGTAGTTGCTGGAACAGACTGGCCGCTTGTACCATGGATAAGCCTGCAGATCGCTGGTGGGGAAACTTGCCTGAACAACTCGATTCTCCAACAGCCGATCAGGAGGACAATCCACTTCCCTCAAAAACCTATCTTGGACACGAGTGACAATATGCCGCTGGCTTCGCCAGCTTCCTGACAATCCGCATCCGCTTGACGCCGTAAACTAGCTCAGCACGATCTTCGACTTCAAATCCGGATGTGCCGCGACCACCTTGCGTGTCGCGTTACGGGTGTCCACCACGACGGGCGTGTTCCGCACAATCGACTCGTAGTCGTATGCCGAATGATCCGTCGCGATAATCGCGCAATCGAATTTCGCGAGATTCGCCGCGTCGATGGACTCGGAGTGCAGGTGCGAGAAGTCGTGCTTGCGCATTTTGTGCAGATGCTCGAAGAAAGGATCGTTGTAGGCGACGTCGGCGCCCAGTTCCAGCAGCAATTCCATGATCCGCAGTGACGGCGATTCGCGCAGATCGTCGATGTCCTTTTTGTACGCCACGCCCAACACCAGCACCTTTGAGCCGTTCACCGATTTCTTGCGTTTGTTGAGCGCCTGCGTCACGTTGTGCACCACGTGATACGGCATGTTGCTGTTCACTTCGCCGGCCAGCTCGATGAAGCGCGTTTGAAACTCGTATTCGCGCGCCTTCCACGACAAATAATAGGGGTCGATCGGAATGCAGTGACCGCCGAGTCCCGGACCCGGCTGGAACGGCGTAAATCCGTACGGCTTGCTCGACGCCGCTTCGATCACTTCCCAAATGTCGATGTCCATGCGCTCGGACAATACCTTCAGCTCGTTGACCATCGCGATATTCACGCAGCGATAAATGTTTTCGAGCAGCTTGGTCATTTCGGCGGCGCGCGTTGTCGAGACGGGAACCACTTTGTCCACGATCGTCGCGTACAAAGCGCATGCCGCTTCCTTGCTCGCAGGATTAATTCCGCCGACAACTTTCGGGACGTTGCGGATGCCGTAATTCTTGTTGCCCGGATCGACGCGCTCGGGCGAAAACGCCAGCATGTAGTCGCAGGGCGACCCGCTGGCGTCGCACTTCAAGCCGTTCGCCTCGAGAATCGGCTGCACCATTTCGTCGGTGGTGCCGGGATACGTAGTGCTTTCGAGCACGACCAGTTGGCCGCGCTGCAAATTCTTGGCGATCGCGCGCGCCGTGGCTTCCACGTACGTCAAATCGGGTTCGCGAAATTCGTTGAGCGGTGTGGGCACGCAGATAATCGCGGCGTCGACTTTCTGGAGTTCGGAGAAATCGTCGTAAGCACGAAACTTTCCGGATTTCACGAGCGCGGCAATTTCCGCCTGCGGGATGTGCTTGATGTAGCTCTCGCCGCGATTCAAGGCCTGCACTTTTTTCGGATCCGTGTCGAAGCCCGCCGTTTGGAAATGCTTGCCGAACTCCAGCACCAGCGGCAAGCCGACATATCCGAGTCCCAAGATTCCTACGCGGGCGCTTCCGTCGCGCACTTTTTCCACGAATGTCTTGCTCGTCGACATGATGATAGCCTTTCTAGGCGTTTTTCATTATTCGGGGAGATAGTCTTTCAACAACGGATAAACTTGACGCGCGAACGTCGTGGCGACTTCCTCGGCTTGCTGCGACGATCCGCCGTAGGGCACCAGAACGCGGATCAGCGCGCCGTCGGTGCGGCCGGTCTTCAGCGCTTCCCAAACGAGAATCGCTTTGCCTTGGTATTCGCTGGCGAACGCGCGGCCGTGCGTGTCGTACCAATAGAGCACGTAACTTTTCGACGTTTCGTTCTGCACCACGTAGTGATTCACGTCGATGGTGCGGTGCACGGAAGGAATTTCCAGCGGCTTCTGCACGCTCTCCAGAACTTCCCATCCCGCGCCCGGCAGGCAATTCTTCGGCGAGTGCATGCTTTCGCCGGCGCGTTGCTGCTCGTAATAGCCGATGTAGAGATTCACCCACGCGCCGTCTTTGTGCTGATAGTCGCGATTCAAATAATCGCTGGCTTGCAGAACCTTGAGGACTTCCTCGGGGAACTTGCCTTCGTCGCGGCCTTTCCAGTCGCCCACCTGTAAGGGGAATTGGTCGAAACTGCGGCGCAACGGCACGGCGCGTCCTTGACGCACCCACACGCTCAAGACCGCGGCGGCGGTCAGCAGGATCAACATTCCGGCGTAGCGAGGATTGCTTCGTTTCATCAGGCCACTCCTGTCGGCGTCGGTGCGGTGTTTTGCGTGCGCGCCAGCGCGGCCGCCTCTTCGGCATCGTCGTCGGGCGCGGGCGACGGCCATAGTTTCTGCACCAGCGCACTCAATCCATAAAGAATCGCGAAGGCCACGATGAAAATCGCCCAGCCGTCGAGTTCATGGAAGAAACCCATCGCGTATTTGACGCTCCAACGTTCCGCAATGATTCCGGTCACGGCGATTCGCAGGACGTTGAGGGCCAATGCGGTGGGAATCGCCAGCACGATCAGCAGAATGCGTTGGCCGAGTCCGCGCCAGCGCATGTATCCGAGAATCACCGACAGCGCGATCAGCGAGACCAGCGAGCGCAAGCCGCTGCACGCTTCCGCCACGCCCAGCGACGTACTGGCGAGCTGCAACACGTTGCCTTCTTGCAACACGGGAACGTCGCAGAAGTTCAGCGTGCCGGCGCTCAGGTCCGATGCGATCGCTTGCAGCGGAATCGAGACGGTGTTGAAGATCAGCGCGGGGATGGGAATCGCCAGCAGCAAGAATCCCAAGGGAAACGCCATCACGCGCAGCCGTTTCCATCCCATGAAGTACAAAACCACGCCGGCCATCAGCCCGATCACCGAGGTGCGCGTCAGGAAAAACTCGGCTCCCAGGCGCCCGACAAAATATACGAATAGAGATCCGATGACCACGAACAATCCCCAACCGATCGCCGGTTGGGCCGGCTCGGCCGCAAAGCGGTGGCGCTTGCGCCACGCGAAATAGAGCGCCAGCGGCGGAATCAGGATGCCGTGAGAGTTGTTGGGATCGTTCCACCAATCGCCGGCCAGCCGCGTGAACGTGTCCGCGTACATCACGGCGAGAGGAAGCAGCAGCAGCGCGGCCTGAATCCAGACGAGGGTATGCTCGCGGATACTGTCCAGAACACTATCGCGAAAACGAATACCGCCGGCGACGACTTCAGACACACTCATGGGGGTTCTTTCTCAGTTTTGCATCTATGCCGTATCCATTTGCAAGTCGCGCATCTTGTAGAGCAGCGCCTTGTAGGAAATGTTCAGCATTTTGGCGGCTTCCTTGCGGCGCCACTGCGTTTGCTCGAGCGCCGCTTGGATCGCTTTGCGCTCGGCCTCGCGTTTTTGGTCGCGCAGCCCCGCGGCTGCCGTGTGGACCGGAGACGCCGCGGCCGCCAGTGCCGCCGGTTTGTTCTCGCTTTCACCCAACTCGCCCAGCATCATCGATTCGTCGCCCAGGATCACCAGGCGGCGAATAAAGTTTTCCAGCTCTCGCAAATTGCCGGGCCAACTGTACTCGAGCATTCGCGCCAGCATCGCGGGAGAAATTTTCAGCGACTGGCCGGCGGGCGAATACTTGTTCAGGAAATAGTCGACAAACGTGGGAATCTCCTCGCGGCGATCGCGCAACGGCGGCAAGGCGATGGAAAACACGTTCAAGCGATAGTACAAGTCTTGCCGGAAGCGGCCGTCGGCAATCGCCTGACTCACGTTCACGTTGGTCGCGGCGACCACCCGCACGTCGACGTGCGTGGGCGAGGTGGCGCCGAGACGGAAATAGCGGCCGTCTTGCAGGACGTGCAGCAATTTCGCCTGAAGGAAAACCTGCATCTCGGCGATTTCGTCGAGGAACAGCGTGCCTTTGTGCGCCAACTCGAACTTGCCGGGCTTCGATCCATTCGCGCCGGTGAACGCGCCGCGCTCGTAGCCGAACAATTCGCTTTCCAGCAGGTCCGAAGGCAGCGCCGCGCAATTCACCTTGACGAATTTTTGTCCCGCGCGATTCGACGCGTGATGCAAATACCGCGCGATGACTTCCTTGCCCGATCCACTTTCCCCGACGATCAGCACCGGCACGTCGGCGGGCGCCACCCGCGTGCAGTTCTCGCGGATTTTCTGCATCGCTTCACTGCACACGAGGAACGGCAGCGGACCCAGCGTCGACCGCGATTCCGGCGCGACCACCGACAGCTCTTCGGACAAGCATTTGTCGAGCGCTTCCTCGAGCTGCGCGTTGGAAAACGGCTTGATCAGATAATCCGTGGCGCCCATCTTCACGGCGGCGACGATCTTGTCGGCGTCCGACGTGCAGGAAATCATCACGACTTTCTGGCGAGGATTCGCTTCCAGCAGGCGGCGCAGCGTCTCCAGGCCGCCCATGCCGGGCAAGTTCAAATCGAGCAGCACGACCGACGGCGGCTGCTGACGCAAAATGAAATCGATAGCCGCTTCGCCGGTGCCCACGGCGGTGGTTTGATAACCCATCGCGGTGAGCGTGGCGCGCAGGACGGTGCGAATGTCATCTTCGTCGTCCACGATTAACGTGCTGCGTGTTTCTTCAGGCATAAAGTCTCAAAACACCGACCACTCAGAACCGCCCGCGGTAGCAGACGGGTAAAGCGGCTTGCACCCATTCGCTACCGCGAATGGTTCCGACACTCTATCGAGGGATCACGAGATGAAACGCGGTCCCGTGACCGACGCGGCTTTCCACCCAGATTTTCCCTTTATGTGCCGTTACAATTTTACGAGCAATCGCGAGTCCCAAGCCCATGCCGCCGGGTGCGCTGCCGGGCACTTGGAAGTAATCCTCGAAAATCTCTTGATGATACTCCGATGGAATGCCCGGACCGTTGTCGGTGACCGAAAAGCGCACGCCGTTTGCATCGGCGTCCTCTTCCTCCTGCCGGCGTTCCTGAGAAACGCTGACCGCCGCCACGCGCCGCTCCCAAAAATGCAGATCGGCCACCAGCGTCACCTGGCCTCCCTTGGGAGTATACTTCAAAGCATTCTCGCAGAGATTGTTGAGGACGTTCTGGAGTTTACCGCGATCGCACCGCACACGCGGAAGCTCGCGCGCCGCCGCGTACTCGAACTGAATGCCGCGCGCTTGCCCGAGTTTCTTCCAATACTTCGCCGCTTCCGCCACGATGTCGCCGGCATCGTGCTCCGCGAACACCAGCGACAGCTTGCCGCGCTCGACGGCCGCGAAGTCGAGGAAGGAATTCACGACATTCAAAAGGCGCCGGCAGTTTTGTACCGAAAGCTGCACGATTTCCTTTTGTTGAGCATTCAGCGCTCCCAGACTCCCGCCCAGCAATAGTTCACAAGACCCGTTGATCACCGCTAGGGGCGTTTTCAATTCGTGGGTCGCGGCGGCCAGCATGCCGGTCTTCTGTTTGTTGATCTCGCCCAGCTCGAGATACGCCTGGAAGAGCGTTTCAAACGCGGCCTTTCTCGCCGACAACTCCGTGGGTCCCGGCGCGGCGCCTGGGGCAATGATGCCGGAGTCGGTCGAGGGGCCGAGCGCCGATGGGTCGATGATGTCCCACGCGGCTTCGAGCGAGCAGTTCGGCCCCGTCACGTGCAAGCGAATCCGCAGCGTGACCGACATTTCCGTCTGATCGTCTCGCGACTTCACCAGCGCCGGGCACTTCACCGCCGAACCCTTCAGGGCGCGATCGAAGTATTGCTTCAGGCGCGTGGCGCTCGGTTTCGAGAACAGGTTGGTGATCGGCTGGCCGAGGAACGTGGACTCGGCTACGCCGAGCGCCTTGATCGCGACACCATTGGCGCTGACGACCTGGCCTTCTAGATTCAGAAGGAGAATCGCGCGAACCCGGTGGCCGGCCGACTTACTTGCGGTCGGGCTCGACGCCACCTTCTCGGGGGCTAAAACATTTGTCCTGCCACTTGTATTCATCGTATCGTTACTGCTTGTCCCTAGAGCGCAGACAATAGTGAAACAATCTTGCACGACAGAGCAATGGGAACCAAGTACTTGCTCACTGGATCAAGTGTACTAGCAGCCTCTTGGAACTGGATGCACCCATACCCGCAACCTTTGTGATTCTACATTAGAATGAGTGCGTTAGATGTTAAAATCTCGCGGGGCTCAAACGATTTTTCTCTTGCTTAGAAAGGCCCATGGTAATAGAGTGGGTCAGCCACAACGGCGGGTGGAATGACGGTAGTGGAAAGAATTGGGATTTTTTCGCACATTAATTTCCTCGCGGCAAGTCGGGCGGGACGTAACCACTTAGCTAACTCGCTTAGAACAAAGCAGCAGCCCATGTGTGCAAGGAATGGTTCAAAACGTGCAAGTTTTTTTCACGCCTGAACGTGGTTTGAGGGCAATGGTAAGGGTGTCGCTAATTTGACTGGGTTGGGAACTATCTTATGAGCACCATCACTGAACCTGTATTTCAAATGGAAGCCGGGTCCGGGCCAAGCGAGTTTCTGTTCGGCAGCACTCCGGTGATGCTGGACCTGAAGAAGAAGATCGCGTTGGTTTCGAACACCGACGTTCCGGTGCTGATCACCGGAGAGTCCGGCACCGGCAAGGAGTCGCTGGCGATTGAGATTCATCGATCGTCCCGGCGCGGACCCAATCCGTTCGTCAAGGTGAACTGCGCGGCGATTCCCGGCGCGCTGATGGAATCGGAACTGTTCGGTTTCGAACGCGGCGCATTCACCGGCGCGGTGCAGCGGCGCATCGGAAAATTCGAGCAAGCCACCACCGGCACGATCTTCCTCGACGAAATCGCCGACCTCGATCTCGCGTTGCAAGCGAAATTGCTGCACGTGTTGCAAGACGGCAATCTGTCGATGATCGGCGCGAGCGAAGAAGTGATGCTCGACACGCGCGTGATCTGCGCCACGAATCGCGATATCCCGTCGGCGGTGCAAGGCGGACAATTCCGGCAGGACTTGTTCTACCGCATCAACGTGATCCACGTGAATCTGCCGGCGCTGCGGCAACGTCGCGCGGACTTGCCGGAGTTGGTGGATCATTTTCTGGCTCACTACACGAAGCTTTTCGGGCGTCCCGTGGCGAAACCATCGGCGGCGCTCGTCGAGTTGTTCGGCTCGTATCATTGGCCGGGCAATATCCGCGAACTGGAGAACACGCTCAAGCAGCTTGTGATTCTCCAGAACGAAGGCGAGTTGATCCGCACGTTGGAGGCGCGTCTCAAGGAAGAAATGGCGCGCATTGTTGATCCCGATGGTACCGTGCCGCTCAAAAAATACGTGAAGTTGGCGGTCCTCAAGGTGGAGAAAGAGCTTATCCTGAAGGTTCTGAGGCATAATCGCTGGAACCGCAAAAAGAGCGCCCGGATGTTGCGCATCAGCTACCGCGCGTTGCTCTACAAACTCAAGGAATGCGGTCTCGACCAGCGGGAGACAGCCGTGTTGTCGGAGAGGGCGGAGTAAATGTCGATGAAGAAGCAATACGGCCTGAGCGTGCTCGCACTGGCGTGCGGGTTCGCACTCGCGTCGCCGCGCGCCACGGCGCAAGAGGCTGCTCCTCCGAATCCTCCCAAGCAAGAGGAGAAGAAGGCCGACGAAAAAAAGCCCGAGGAAAAAAAGCCGCCGGAAGAAAAGAAAGCGGACGAGAAGCAAACCCCTCCCGCCGCTGACCCCAAGGACGCCAAGGCCAGAGATCCCAAAGATCCTGCTTCCAAGGATCCCGGTTTTACCACCGACATGCCCAAGGATCTCAACGATCAGCCGGAGTTCATCGTAGGTCCCGGCGACGGCTTGATGATCAACGTGTGGAAAGAGCCCGAAGTCAGCCAACCCGTCACGGTCCGCGGCGATTGCCGCATCACCCTGCAGTTGATCAAAGACGTGGAAGTCTGCGGCATGACTCCCACGCAGATCCAAAACCTGCTCACCGAAAAACTCAGCAAGTACCTCACGGCGCCCGACGTGACTGTGACGCTCAGCGGCTTGCAGAGCCGCAAAGTTTATTTCATCGGACAAGTGCGCCGTCCCGGCGCGATGGTTTTGAACGGGCCGATGTCGATTTCGCAAGCGCTCTCCGACGCCGGTGGTCTGGCCGACTACGCCAACGACAAGAAAGTGATCATTCAGCGAATGATCAATGGTGTGACGAAACAGTTCATCTTCAACTATCGCGACTATTTGAAGGGAAAAAACCCGCAGGGCAATATTCTGCTCATGCCCGGCGACATCATCATGGTTCGATAAGCAGGTAACCGCATGCCGTCATTCACAAATCGCTTACTCCTGAGCATCGCGTTATGCGCAGCATTGTCGGCGGCGCAATCGTCGTCCGGATCAAGTGGATCGAGCAGTGCCGGACAAAGCGGATCGGGTCAAGCTTCTTCCGGACAATCCGGATCCGGCGCGCCCGCCGCGCCTGCCAATCCGAGTCCAGGCTGGGCGGAAACGGGACCCGCGCCGATACCCGCGCTGGGCCAAGGCGGCGGCGAGGGTGGCGGCGCTCCGGCGGTGAATCCGACGATCGCCGATTACCTCGCGCCCATCAGCAGAATGCGCTGGGGTCCCTTTTCCGTGCTCGGTTGGGACGCGTTCGCGTCGTGGTCGAATCAACCAATTGGATTGAATGGCAATACGGGACCGGCGCAACTCGCGACGATCAACGGCGTGCAACAGCCCACGCAAACGTTCGGCTATCACATTGGCACGCAGATGGGCGCGCGTTGGCGCTGGGGCCGCGGCTTCATCGGACTGCAATACGCTCCCAGCGTCGACTATCAAAGCGCCACGGCCATTCGCCAGATCAATTGGCAAAACGTGTCGCTGGTGATGGACCGTCCTTTCCGGTTTGGAAAGTGGCGCTTCAGCATGGGCGTTCGTTCCGCGGCGGTGACGACCTATGGCGAAATCTATAATCCGCCCACGCTCGTGCCGCTCACGGCGTTTCAAGTGCCGATCAGCAATATCGATTTGGTGGGACTGTTGAACGAACCCGAGCCGTTGCAGCCGCCCAAGCCGCAAGATCTATTCATGGCCACGCGCTTTTACACCGGCAGCGCGTCCATGGCGCTGACGCGCGAGATGGGCCCACGCGACAGTCTCAGTTTTTCCGTCGCCGCACAGTTGAATCACACGCTGAATTTCGGCCAAGACACAGGCAACCTGCTCAATTACCCGCAATCGAGCGGCGGCATCGCCGGACTCACGTATTCGCACAAAGTTTCGCCGCGCGCGCAGTGGAGCGTGCAAGCGCGCGAAACGCAGGTGTTCGGTCCCACCTTCTACGTGAATCGTACTTCGGAGCAATCGGTGCAACTGCTCTACAGTTGGACTCCGTGGCGGCGCTTCAGTTTTCAAGCCGGCGCCGGCCCGGGCCGCTTGGTAGAGCCGCAAGGCCTCGCGACCTTCACATACGTCGCTACCGCCACCGTCGCATTCACGCCATTCACTGGATCCACGATTGTGACCGGGTATTCGCGGCAGCTCGATCCCACCGGTTTTTCCGGCGGAACGCAGCAGAATCACATCAATCTCACATGGGCCGCGCCGCAGCCGAAGGGTCACAAGTGGCGGTACGGTTTGGTGACGAATTTCTTGCTCGGAAATTCCAGCCAAGGTCTGGGAGCACAGCCGGGAACGTATGCCACCGGCGCGAGTGCCAGCGTGATCGGTTCTTACTCGTATCCCATCACTCGCGCGATGAGCCTCAGTGCGAACTACGGATACTTTTTCCAGCACCTCACCAACATTGCACCGGGCACGGCTTATCCGAGTCTTTTCCAACGCCACATCGCGTCGGTCGGCATCCACTATTCGTTCGGATTGCAAGGGGCCGGCGGCGGCGAACTCGGCGGAGCGAGTGGCGGCTTGATTCCCGGCGTCGGGAGCATCGGCCAGTCCATCCCCCGCTAGAGCGTCTGAGATGTTGATATCGATGTTGGATTCGGGTCCATCGCGGACATGCTGAAAATCCTAAGCCGCTACGTATCGCTAAAGACCTTGCTGCTGCTGGTCACCGAGGTCTTTTGGATTGCCGCGGCCTTGACGATCCTCGGCAATCTCTACGCGCGTTACGTCATCCATTGGCCGGAAGGCGTCGACGTGCCGTTTCTCGCCATCCGCATCGCATTGATCACCTTGGTTTTTCAGGTGAGCATGTACTACAACGATCTCTACGATCTCGACGTGGTGAACTCGCGGCAGGAATTGCTGATTCGCATCCTGCAAAGTTTCGGCGTGGCCTGCCTGGTGCTGGTGCCCGTCTTCCTGATTTTCCCGAAGATGGTGATCCATTCGAGCAACGTGGTGGCGGCCGGCGTCGTGATCGGCGTGCTGATCCTGTTGGGATGGCGCATGTTGATCACCATGGCGTATCGCTTGTACGAAGTGCCCAAGCGCGTAATCATTCTCGGCACTGGTCCTCTGGCGATGGACATGGTGAAGGCGCTGAAAGCGCGCACCGATCTCGGACTGAAGATCACCGGGCTGATCTCGGCCACGTCCGAGGCGCCCGCGGAACCGCCGGAAGGCGTGGCCATCTTGGGATCGATGGACAAGCTCGAGCAGCTCGCCGATCAAGTAGGCGTTGATCGCGTCGTGGTGGCGCTCTCCGACCGCCGAGGGACGCTGCCGATCCGTGAATTGCTGGCGCTGAAATTGCGCGGCGTTGAAATCGACGACGCGCACTCGTTCTACGAAAAAGTCACCGGAAAAATTCGCACCACCGCCTTGCCGCCCAGTTGGCTGGTGTTCGGCGAGGGTTTTCAGGAACTGGCGCGCAAAGTCCGCCACAAACAGGTTCTCGATTTCTTCCTGGCGTTGATTGCCTCGGTTCCCGCGCTGCCGATTTCCGCTGTGGTCGCGCTGATCGTGAAGTTCGATTCCAAGGGCCCCGTGCTTTTCAAGCAAGAGCGCGTCGGTTATCGCGGAAAAACTTTCATGATGTACAAATTCCGCACGATGCGCACCGACGCCGAAGCGGTGGGCGGGCCGCAATGGGCGTCCGAGGACGATCCGCGAATCACACGCGTCGGCCGTTGGCTGCGCAAGACGCGTCTCGACGAGATTCCGCAACTGTGGAATGTGCTGCGCGGAGAAGTCAGCATCGTGGGACCGCGCGCGGAACGGCCGCACTTCGTGCAAATGTTGAGCGAGCAATTGAACTACTACGCCGAGCGTCACGTGGTGCGTCCGGGCATCACGGGATGGGCGCAAATCCGCTACCCATATGGCTCGTCGGTGGAAGACGCGCTGCAAAAGTTGCAATACGATTTGTTCTACATCAAGAACTGTTCGCTGATTCTCGACTTCTTGATCATGTTCGAGACGGCGAAAGTAGTCTTGTTCGGTCGCGGGCGGTAGCCGCCCGCGGGCTTGGGAATTCACTATGAATCGGCGCCTCTTCCTTCAACTCGCGGGAGCCGCTTTTGCCGCACGCGGGTCCGCGCAAACCGCGCCGCGACTCCTCTCGAGCACGTGGCCCGCGCGATGGGTCGTGGTTCCCGGAACGTCACCGCACGAATACGGCGTCTATCATTTCCGCCGCACCTTCGGACTCGACACCGTGCCGAAGCCGTTTCTCGTGCACGTGAGCGCCGACAATCGCTATCGCCTTTTCGTGAACGGTAAGTTGGCGTCGGCCGGCCCCGCGCGCGGCGACTTAAATCATTGGCGCTATGAAACCGTCGATCTCGCGCCCCTCCTGCGCGAAGGGCCCAACGTTTTGGCGGCGGTGGTGTGGAACGACGGTCCTTACACCGCGGTCGCGCAGTTCACTTCGCAAACCGGATTTCTCATGTGCGGCGATTCCGACGAATCGAAGCTCGTCAACACCGGACCCGATTGGTACGGCATCGCTAATCGCGCGTATCAACCGCTGCGTTTGGGTAATGCGCTCTCCGCGTACTCCGCGATTCCTCCCGGTGAGCTCGTGGAAGGCTCGGCATATCCGTGGGGATGGGAACGGCTGGGATTCAACGACAACATGTGGCGCGGCGCCGTGGCTGTCGATCGCGGCGCCGGATCGCCGCGCGATGTCCGCGACGGCCCGAATCGTTGGATGCTGGTCGAGCGCACGATTCCGCAGATGGAAGAAACGCCGCAGCGCTTTGCGACTGTGCGTCAACAATCGGGCGCGCGAATTCCCGCGGCCTATCCCGAGAAGTCCGCGAGTTTCCAAGTGCCCGCGAAAACCACGGCGCACTTCCTGCTCGATCAAGGGCATCTCACCACCGCGTTTCCGGAACTCCTGGTGAGCGGCGGCGCGGGCGCGCGCGTCACAATGCGCTACGCCGAATCGCTTTATCTACCCGGCGAAACGCCGGAGAAGCCGTCGCATGACAAAGGAAATCGCAACGACGTGGACGGCAAACTCTTCTTCGGCGCCACGGATGTTTTCAATCCCGACGGCGAACGCAATCGACTGTTCCGTCCGCTCTACTGGCGGACGTTCCGCTACGTCGACGTGGCGATCGATACGCAAAACGATCCGCTGACGATCGAAGATTTGAGCTCGGTCTACACAGGTTATCCGTTCGAAAGAAAAGCCCGCTTCGAAGCCAACGAGGGAGATGCCGAGCTACAAAAGGTTTTGGAAGTCGGCTGGCGCACCGCGCGCCTCTGCGCGCACGAAACCTACATGGATTGCCCATACTACGAGCAACTCCAATACGCCGGCGACACGCGCGTGCAATGCCTCGTCTCGCTCTACAATTCCGGCGACTCGCGACTGATGCGCTCGGCCATCGAGCATTTGGACGCCTCGCGCACGTCGGAAGGCGCTACGCTTTCCCGCGCGCCTTCGGCGCTTCAGCAATACATCCCCGGGTTTTCGCTCTGGTGGATCGGTATGGTCCACGACTATTGGATGTACGCCGCACACACGCCCGACCAGTTGGCGTTTGTCGCGGCGATGGTCCCCGGAGTACGCGCGGTGCTCGAGTTTTTTGCGTCGCATCAGCGCGTCGATGGATCGCTGGGGCCGATGCCGTGGTGGAATTACGTCGACTGGGTTGAAAAATGGTCCGGCGGCGTTCCACCGCGCGGGGAGAACGGCAATTCCGCGCCGCAAGATTTGCAATTACTGATGGCCCTCGATTGGGCGTCCCATCTGGAAACAGCGTTTGGAAGAAAATCGCGCGCCGCGGAAAATGCCGCGGCCGCCGACACGCTGCGCGCGACGATCAAGCGTCTGTATTGGGATGAAAAGCGTGGACTCTTCGCCGACACGCCGACGCACGACGTTTTTTCGCAGCACTCGAACGCCTTGGCCGTGCTTTCGCGGACGGCGACGGACTCGCACGCGGTGATGGAAAAAGCTTTGGCGTCAGGTTCGGGACTAGCGCAGTGCTCAGTGTATTTCAAATACTACTTGCACCAAGCGATGACGCAAGCGGGACTCGGCGACCGTTACCTCGACATGCTCGCGCCGTGGAAGGAACAATTGGCGTTGGGCGTGACGACGTGGCCGGAAGAATTTCGCACCACGTCGCGCTCCGATTGTCACGCCTGGGGCGCGAGTCCCAACATTGAATTGTTCCGCACCGTGCTGGGCGTCGACTCGCTGGCGCCGGGATTCTCTCGCGTGCTGATCGCCCCGCATCTCGGAAAACTCACGCGCGCTTCGGGTACGATCCCGCATCCGAAAGGCGAAATCTCCGTGCGCCTCGATGCCGGCGCGGCGAAACCATCCGCACAAATCGTGCTGCCCGCGGGCGTGGACGGCGAACTGCGCTGGAAGGGAATCACGAAAGCGTTGGTCGCCGGGAAAAACGAGATCTGACGTCTACGCCAACGCGAGATTCAAATTCTCGATCGCCTCGTCGACTTCAGCCGTGTTTTTGAAACCCACGGTGACCGAGTCCACGCCGGCATTGCGGAACGCCTGACGCATGGCTGCTTGACGGTCTTCGCGTTTAGTGAACGCGCCTTCGCCGATTAGCTTCATGCTGATCACGCCCATGCCTTCCGACTTTACCTGCTTCACGTGACTCACAACTTCCGGCACGTTGCCCAGACCTTTCGTGTCGAAGTCCTCGGCATCCATCTTTGTGCCGTTGTGATTCATGCGGATCATCGCGATTTCCAGCCACTTGTTGCCCGGGAAGCGCCGCAACGCCGGCAGTCCATGGACGCTCGCGCCGTGCCCGACGATCTGTTGCTTATGTTTGGCTTCGAGCACGGCGTCCTGCCAGCGCCCGGTGTCGGTGGGCCAGGTCGCCACGTGCTGATAGTGCAGCAGCATGATGTCGAAGTAATCGGTGTTGGCGAGTTTGCGCAATTCGTCGAACTTTTCCTGCGGATCGACGCCTTCGTGCGTCGTGGTCACCTTCGACATCAGCCGATAACTGTCGCGCGGAATGCCCTTGAGCGCCACGCCCAACATCCGGTGCATGTCGCCGTAGGATTCCGCCGTCTCGAAGAAACGGATGCCGTTGTCGTAGGCGTATCGCACGAGGCGCGTGAACTGATCCTGACCCAAGTCGCGCTGCACCTTTCCACTAAATGTGCCGGTGCCGAAGGCGAGGCGCGTCACTTTCACATTGGATTTGCCGAGCGTCACCCAATCGGTAGCTTTCGCGCCCGCTGCGACAAGCGGGAGTCCGGTGGCGGCGATGGTGCCGGCGGCGAGGCCGGTCTTTAGGAAGTGGCGGCGAGAGAGGTGATGTTCCACAATTCCTCCAATGTTCGCGATTATATGCGGTCTTGGAACACGGAGGACACGGAAAAAACCATTCGCACGGAAAGACACGGAAGAGACCAACCAAACACCAACGGCCATCAGTTGTCTGATGGCCGTCGATAAAACTTGGTGCCCAAGAGAGGACTCGAACCTCCACTCCCTTGCGAGAACTAGGACCTGAACCTAGCGCGTCTGCCAGTTCCGCCACTTGGGCAACGACAAGCTTTTATTGTATCGCACTTCGCTTTTTCCGTGTCCTCCGTGTTGACGGTTTTTCTGTGTTCTCCGTGTGCCAAACACGCCAAGCTACATAGTCTGCCTGTACCGCCGGAACGCCACCGTAGCCATCACACCGAAGAACGTGGTATATCCGGCCAGCGCCGCGAGACGCCATACAAACCAATCGTTGCCTTCGAAACCGCCGCGCGCGATCGTCACCGCCCAGTCGACAGGATTGTACTTGCACACGGTTTGAATCCACGGCGGCATCAGTTGCTTCGCCATGATCATGCTCGAAAGATAAATCATCGGCAGCATGGTGAAGTTTAGGACCGCGAACATCGTCTCCTGACGCCGCGTGAGAATCGCCATGGCGTTGGAGAGTCCGGCCATGCCGCCGCCCAAGAGCGCCGCCGCGATGATCACCGCCGCAAAGCTGATGATATGCGCCTTGGGACGCGCGCCCAAGATCATCGCCACGCCAAGGATCACACACGATTGAACGCCCACCGTCATGCAGGCGTGCGTGACGCGTGCAATGATCAACGCGCTGCGCGTCACCGGCGTGGCCAGGAAGCGATCCACCACGCCGCGGTCGATATCGTTCAGCAATCCCATGCCGGCGTAGCCCGATCCGAACAGCGCCGACATGATGGCGATGCCCGGCGCCAGGAATTGCACGTAGCTCGATCCGAACGCGCCGAGCATGGTGATTTTTCCGAACAACTGGCTGAACAGGAGCATCCAGGTAATCGGCTGCACAATCGAAACCACCAGGAAAATCGGCATGCGCAGCGTGATGCGCCATTGCCGCATCAACAAATGGAAAACATCGAGGATGAATTTCATTTTTGCTCCTTTACTTGGCTCCCGGCTTTGCGGTTCTCATGGCGGCCGGCACCGGACCACGCGGTCCGGCTGCTCCCGCCGCATCTGCCTTGGTAAACGATTTTCCGGTGACGCTCAGATACACCTCGTCGAGCGACGGCCGGCTCATCGCCACGTGCGACACGGGCAACCCGGCCGCCTCCAGCGCCGCGATTAGCTTGGGAATCACGTGCGCGCCTTCCTCGGCTTGCGCCGAGCACGTTTGTCCCTCGCGAATCACGTTGGACAAGCCGGGCGTCGAGCGCAACAATTGCGCGGCCGCTTCGGCGTCGTGTCCCACGGCGATTTCCACTTGCACGATGTCGCCGCGCAGCGTGGCCTTCAGTTCGTTCGGGGTCCCTTGGGCGACAATCTTTCCACCGTCGACAATCGCCAGACGGTCGCACAAGCGATCGGCTTCCTCCAAATAATGCGTTGTCACGAGAATCGTCATGCCGCCGTCTTTCGCCAGACGTTCGAGTTCGCGCCACATCACCGCGCGGCTCTCTGGATCCAATCCCGTCGTCGGCTCATCGAGCACCAGGATTTTCGGACGATGCACCAGGCCCATCGCCACGTCGAGGCGCCGCTTCATGCCGCCCGAATAGGTTTGGGTGACACGCTTCGCGGCGCTTTCGAGATCGAAAAGCTTCAGCAATTCGTCGACGCGGTTGTCGAGCGCCGCACCGGAGTGTCCGTAAAGCTGACCTTGCAGGTGCAGATTCTCGCGGCCCGTCGCCAAGAAATCCACCGTGGTGTTTTGCGAGACGTAACCGATTCGCCGGCGCACTTCCACCGGATCGGCGGCTACGTCGACGCCGTCGACTTCCACGCGTCCTTCCGTGGCGCTGGAAAGCGTCACGATGATTCGCACGGTAGTGGATTTGCCCGCGCCGTTGGGCCCGAGCAAGCCGAAGATCTCGCCTTGACGCACGGAAAAGGTTAAGCCCTTCAAAGCTTCGACTCCACCGGCGTAAGTTTTCTTCAGATCGCGAACATTGATGGCATCCATTCAAAAACCCCTTTGTTTTGAAGCAGTTGAGCCCCACTTGACAAACACACGCGTTCGTGGTAGTATAAAAAAAATCGCGTTTTTTCGCACCACTCAGCGCAGAAAATCCCCAACAAAGTCAATCGCCAGACAGGGTCTCGCACTTCTCCGTGCGTGTCAACCGAAAAACCAAGTTCCCGAAAAACCAAGTTCGGAGGCCCGAGTCAAGAACACCGGGAACACACGCTGACCGTCCGCTTCCAATCTGTGTAATCTGTGCAATCTGTGGATTACTTTTCGGTCAGTGGACGGTCGGCGTTTTTGGAGGCGGCGGCTTCGTTGGCCTTTTCCTCCGCTTCAAGCTCCCGCACCACGTCCGGCAGGCAATTCATGCAGACCTTGTGCTTGGCTTTTGCGGCGTGCGGCCGATAACAAATGTCCGCGCCACAGCGTTCGCACAAGGCGCGTCGATCGTCGACGAAGGCGTGCTGATGCCAGAACGCGCAGCCCAGCACCACGTTGTTCTCATCCTCAATCGTGGTGATGGGAAGGCCCTCGGCGGGCGTGCCCTTCGCGGCCAGCTCGTCGGCGGTTTCCTTGGTGATGGACAGACTGCTTCCGCCGAACTTCTCCAGTAGTTCCTTCAACGCGCGCCGTTTCGGATCCATTCGCTCTCTCGCCCCGTAGAAGAATATATTATTCGTGAAAATCGCGCGCTTCTACTGAAATAATTGACGGTAAATTCGACGCCAAACGCGACCACGTGTCGCCGCCGTTCACACTGGCGTACAACTCGCCCGCCGTCGTGCCGAAGTAGACACCCGCGCGCTCGCAACCGTCGGTGGCCGATCCGTGACGGAGCACTTGCGTGTAGACGCCCGATTGCGGCAATCCGCGCTTGAGCAATTCCCATTTCTTCCCGCCGTTGCGCGAGCGATACACGCCCAGACGCCCGCCGCACATGTAGCGTTCCGCCGGGCTGATCTCGGGAAACACGTAGATCGTTTCCTTCTCGTTGGGATCCACGGCGATCGCGAATCCGAAACGCGACGGCAGTCCTTTGCAGCAATCGGTCCAATTCTCTCCGTTGTCGGTGGTTCGATACACGCCGCAATGATTCTGCTGGAAAATCCAGCCCGCGCGTCCGCCCGGGTGCATGGAGTGCACGCATTGCCCGACTTCGGGGAATTTGTCCGGTTGAAAATCCGCGATCACGCCCTTGTTGTACGGCTTCCAAGTGGCGCCGTCGTCGTCGGAGCGGAAAAATCCCGCCACGGAAATGCCTACGCTCACGCGCTTCGCGTCGAAAGGGTCGGGAATAATGTGATGCACCATCATCCCTCCTCCGCCGGGATTCCACTTACTGCGCGACGGATGATCGGTGAGCGAACGCACTTCGCTCCAGTTTTTTCCTCCGTCGTCGGAGCGGAACAGCGCACCGGGATCCACGCCGCACCACAACGTTTGCGGCCGCGACGCGCGGTCCGGCTGAATCCGCCAGATGCGATTCAAGTTCAGTCCGCGCTCTTTGTCGAACGCGATTCCGGCAGACGACTTCTCCCACGTTTTTCCGCCGTCCGCGGAGACTTGCACGTCGTTGCCCCACCAACTGGTGTTGATCGCCGCCCACAATCGGCCGTCGCGCGGGTCGCGATCGAGATGATTCACTTCCCAGCCCGTGTGCAAGGGTCCCGTCACCTTCCACGCTTTGCGCTTGGGATCGGACGAGAAAATGAACGCACCCTTGCGAGTGCCGACATAGAGTTGAACCTTCGATTGCCCCTTTTTCATGCCGCTATTTTATCGCACTGCGAGCATGACGACGTTGGAGGCCACGCCGTTCGCACTAATCTGCAAAGGCACGTCGCCGGACGGAAGCCCCGAGGGCACCGCGAGGTTGAATTGATACAAGCCCACGAAATTCGGCGCGAGTCCCGAAAATTGAATCCTCGCGGGAATGTTTCCAATCAACGCTTGCAGCAAACTCCCACTGATGGTCGCGGGAGGGCTCGACGGCGCGATTTGTCCCGTGCCCACCGCGGGCGACGTCGCGCCAAATCCGGTGGCGAATACCTGAATCACGCCGCCCGCCGCCGCGGGATTCGATGGGCTCACCGTATTGTTCTGCGCGTCGAGAATTGCGCCGCGAGTCACACCGTTCAATGTGTAGAAAAAAAGCCCCGGCTGCACGGGCGTCAGTAAAACTGCTTGCGGCGAACTGACTTTTCCATTTTCGATCACTACCATCGACGCCGAACGCTGCCCCGCGAGTTCCTGCGGCATCTCGACGTTCAATTGTCCCGGCCCGGCGTAGAAAAACGGCGCGTTAACGGCGCCTAATTGTACGGTCGCGCCGCCGAGCGAAGTCGGCAGCGGCAGCGATGCGCCCGTTCCGTCTGCCGCGAGATTCACACCGAAGACGCTGACGATACTTCCCGCCGCGACCGGCGCCGCCGGTGCGAAACTCGCGCCATTTACAGGCGCGCTCACCGCAGGACTATTCGGCGCGATGCTCCCGATCGTCCCGTTCAGCGGCACGGTCACAGGCGTCAGCGGCGGATCGGTGACGTTGATCGTGATCGCGGCGGCCTGCGCTGCCGATGGCGTCCACGAAGCGCTGTAGTATCCGTTGTTCAAACTAACGAGTGTGGTCGGGGCACCGGGAGTTGTGGCGATCGCCACCGCGGAAAGAATTGGATTACCGCAATTGTCGCTAACGTAAACGAGTAAACTTACCGGCCAGCCGACAGGGCTGAAAAATGAATTCGCTACGCCCGTACTGATGGCGTTCAGCGCGGTCGGCGAGCACGTCGTCGCCGGCGCGCGTGCGCGTGTCGATTGCGCGGAGATGGCCGACGATGCCGCGACCAGAAGCAACACGTTCACCGTTCGCTGCGTCACCGTGCCGTCGCCTAGGCCGAAGCTGACGATGATCGTTCCCGGGTACGATCCCGGCGCGAGTCCCGCGGGATTCGCGGTAACTGTTACGTTTGCGCCAGCGCTTGTCACCGCGCCGCTCGTGGGCGTCGCAGAAAGCCACGGTGCGCCCGCATTGAAAGTCGTAAGTTGATACGTGAGTGATCCCCCGCCGGCATTGCGCAGAGTCAGGCTTTGGCTCCCCGCTGCTGTGAACACGAGCCCGCCCGGAGTGATGTCGGTTTGCGGCACCGAAGTCGGTCCCTGCACGCGCAGTCGCACGGTCGCGAGTTGTGGAGAGTTCGATGCGCTCGAGGACGAGACCGACACCACGCCGTAGTAATCGCCCGCCGCGAGTCCCGTGGGATTCACGATCACGCCGACAGGCGTCGCCGTCGAAGGATCGAGGCCGGTCGATCCAGACGCGGCGCTCACGCTCAACCAACTGCCGCCGCTCGGAATGTTCGCCTTCGCGGTCCAGTTGAACGATCCTAGGCCGAGGCCGAGCACGGAAAGATTCTGCTGCAACGCCGTGGTGCTTCCTTGCACTGCGGTGAAGACGAAATCGTTTTGACTCAACAGCAGAGCCGTTACGATGCGTGGCACGCCGGTCGGCGCGAATTCTGGGATGGAGTTCGTTGCGCCGAACCTAAAAGAAAAAGCCACGGGCGACAAGTTCAGCGTCACGGTAGGTGCCACCGCCGACGCACCGGTCGAGGTCAGCAGAAGGGGAATCGCGATGGCCGACGGCGTTGATCCGTTGGGCGCAGCCGATGTCACTTCGTACGTGATCGTCGCACTCCCAGCGGAAAAAGTCACGGGCGACGTGACACCGGCCGCCGCGCCTGCGAGTGGCGAACCGTTTTGCACGAGCGTCAACGTGAGATTCGGTGTTTGCAGCAACTGATAGACGTTTGCGCTCGTGCCCGCGGTCACATTCCCAAGCACGACGTCGAGGCGCGTGCCGTTGGTGACTTCCGATCCCGAGAGCGCGGTTTCTTGTGCCATCGTGGTGAACGCGCCGGAAAACCCTTCCGCCGCAACGAGATTGATTTGTCCTGTTCCCGTAGCGGCGACCGGAAGTTCGCGCCGCTCCGCGTGTGCTTCGCTGCCGCTGGCCGAACCACCACCCACGAGCGCCGGCGACACCGTGCCCGCCGGCAAGACGGTCGCCCCGGAAATCGCCACGTTCGTCGAGGCCGACTGCACGGCGAAATAGATTTGCCCGCCCGGGCCCAGTTGATTCGCATTCACGCGCACGCCTTTTACTGCAAGCGTCCCAAACGTCAGCGAGGAATTCGCCGCCATCTGCAACGTAATCGACAACGCATTGCCCGCCTCGGTCCACGAGACCGATGTGTTTCCCGACGGAAAAGTGAAATTGGAGAGAATCACTTGAACGTCCGTGCTGGGCACCGCTCCGTTGCGATTCACCAGCGCCGACGACGAAGATCCCGCCGCATTCGCGACGTTGCTGTTCAAAAAAACTTGCAGCACGGCCGACGCGCTTTGTGATCCGGTGGAGAGCGTGGCAGTGGCCGAGGTTGATTGCAGCGTGAGTGTGCCGGCCGCTTCGGTAAGTCCTTCGGCGCGCATGATGCGCGGCGTCGCGGACGCGGTGAGCGATACGGTTGATGTAAATTGCGCGTGCGCTGCCGCCACGACCAACACCAGCGTTGCGATTCTTGCCGTCACCGCGTCAGCATAGCATGCTCCAACAGTGGCGCATCCGCTAGTTCGCCGTAGGCCGCTCGATGTGATCGATCACCAGCACTTCCACCGGCGCTTTCTGCGTTTCCAAACGAAATCCAAGTTGCTCGCGCAGCGCCGTGACCAGCGACGGTGCGGCGGAGTCAGCCGTAGCGGCGCTGTCGGTGTCGGGCGACCACTCGAGCGTGAAATCGTAGCGGCCATCCAGGCCCGTCTTGTCGATCACGATTTTTCCCAGGCGATTCCCTACGTATCCGGCGAGCGATTGCATGCTTTGTGCCGCGGCCGTGGCGCGTGTCACCGGTTTTCCGCCGCTCGTGTTCATGTGCACGTCGCCATCGGGCGGCGACGCCTTCACTTTCGCGCCGCCTTTCGCCGGGACCAGCGCCAGGACGTTCAGCTCGCGTGTCTCGCGATGGAATTTCAGTTGAAAACGCTCAAGGAGCAATTCGCGGACCAGCGCGCTCCGTTCGCCCTCGGCGACCTTGCCTTCGATTTTGGCCTGAATGTCGTAGCGATCCGTGTTGACCCAATCGGGCCCACCGGAAATCTGCGCATCTTGCGCTTGAAACGCGATGCGCAGGAGCAGCCGCACCGGTTCGTTGGAAATGCGCATCAGGTCGTCGTCGAAGCCCACGCGCGTGCCCGCGCTCGCCGGCTGCGAACTGAGCCGGATCACCGCGACGTCGAATTGTTTCGCGCCCTGCAGAGCCCACAAGATCGCCAGCGCTAAGGTTGGAATCGTCATGCACTCAAGATACGGCGGGCGACGCCCGGTGTTAGCAGAGAATTTTGCGGACGCAGCCGATGGCCCGTCGGCGATTTCCGGATAAACGCCGCTAATATCGGCCGCGAGTGAGCGTCTAACCTCTGGAGGGCTGGCGTGGGTCTACTTCTCAAAGGCGCAAGGCATGGTATGCGATTGCTTGGGAAATCTCCGGGCTTCGCGCTGATCGCGATTTCCGCGTTGGCCATTGGTGTCGGTGCAAACGTTACCGTTTTTGGATTCGCGGCTTCCCTCCTCCTAAGCGACATTCCGGGGACGCATGAGCCCGACCGGCTGATTCGCGGATACAGTGACGGCCTCAACCCAGTTTCGCTCCTGCCTTACGACGACTATCGCCAGTATCGCGATCGCAACCGAACACTGGAGAGTCTCGCCCTGTTTCATTGGGGCGGATTGCATCCTGTAGCGGTCGACGGACCGCCCATCGCGATCCACGCAATGCCGGTCAGCGGGAATTACTTCCGCACGCTCGGCGTCCAGGCGGCCATCGGCCGTCCGATCACGGAGGAAGACGATCAACCCGGCGCCCCGCCTGTAGTGCTCCTGAGCGATGCGTGCTGGCGTACGCATTTCGCGAGCAATCCGCGGATCCTGGGAAAATCCATCGTAGTGGATCGCGTTCCACGGACCATTATTGGTGTGCTGCCATCCGAATTTCACGGAGCGACCGGCGCCCCGTTGATCCCCCAACTGTATTTACCTTGGACCGGCCGCGATGGACGCCCTTCCGGGTCGGGCCAGTTGATCGGCCGCCTGCTCCCGGGAGTGTCGCGCGGCCAAGCTCAAGCGGACTTGTCGAGAATCGCCGGCCAGTTGACCGACGAACACGGCGACAAGAATCGCGTTTCCATTTATGTTTTCCCGGCCAAGATGCTAGCGCCGATGATGATTCGCAATACCTGGCTGATCGCCGCGTTACTGCTGACCGTTGTAGCGGTGGCGCTTTTGATCGCCTGCGACAACGTGGCGATCCTGCTGCTGGCGCGAGCGGTGGCGCGACGCCGCGAGATCGCCGTGCGCTTGGCATTGGGCGCGTCGCGCGGGCAACTCGCGGGGCAGTTGCTTGCGGAAAGTTTGCCGCTGGCGCTCCTCGGCGGCGTAGGCGCCACAGCAGTCGCGTTCGGCACGGCGCGATGGCTAATGCAGGTGTCTCTGCCGGTTCCCATGCCGATTGGCTTGGTCTTCGACGTCGACTGGCATGTCCTGGCGTTCACGGCCGCCATTTCGTTGGCAACCACGCTGGCCTTCGGGCTCGCGCCCGCGCTCTATGGTTTGAGAACAGACGTGGTGTCGTCGCTCAAAGCCGGCGCCTTGTCGCCGGACCGTTCCGCGCTGCGTTTCGGCCTGGTTGCGACTCAAGTGGCGTTGTGCGCGAGCATGCTGATGGTCTCAAGCGTGTTCGCACGAACCCTGGCCGCTCCGGCGGTGATGGATCACGGCTTCGCGAGCGATCACGTCTTGATGTGTACGCTCGTTCTGCCGGCGGACTCCTACGGTCGCGAAAAAGGGACGGCCTTCTACAGCCGGTTGCTGGACCGCGTGACGAATCTCGCGGGCGTTTCCGGAGCGAGTCTCGCGGACAGCGTTCCGCTGACCGGCAATGTGGCGCTGGCTTCGGTCGAAATGTTCACGGAACACGGCGATCGCGTGGACGGCCATTCTGCCGGAGTCTACACGAATCGCATTTCACCGTCCTACTTTCACACATTGAGCATTCCCTTCGTCGATGGCCGCGACTTCACGGTGCGCGACGACGGACAGGCGCCGGCCGTGGGAATCGTCAATGAAACGCTGGCTCGCCAGCTTTGGCCCTTGGAAAACCCGATCGGCAAACGATTGCGCCCTGCCAACGGAAGCTGGGTGGAAGTTGTGGGACTGGTGCGCGATAGCAAATACTTTGGACCGGAAGATAGCGCCAAAGCGTTTCTCTATCGACCCGTCGCTCAGGAGTATTTGCCCAGCGCGACGCTGTTGATCAAAACGGCCTCCAAGCCGACACTCCAGGCGGGACCGGTGCGCACGCTCGTCGCCGAAATGGATCCGGACTTGGCGGCGTACAACCTAAACACTCTCGACGATCGAATCGGCCTCACACTTTTTCCGAATCGCGTCGCCGCGCTGACGGCGGGAATCCTAGGTTTGCTGGCGCTGGTATTGGGCGCGGTGGGAACGTACGGCGTGATGTCCCTGCTGGTGCAGGAGCGTCGCGTGGAAGTTGGCCTTCGCCTGGCGCTCGGCGCGACACCGGCGCAAGTCAGGGGCATGATCACTTATCAGGGGATGAAATGGACCGCCATTGGCCTCGGCGCGGGCATTGTCGCCGGCCAAGGGCTGACGCGCTTGATGCGCGGCTTGCTATACGGCGTCTCACCGTCGGATCCCGTGGCGACGGCGAGCGTCGTCGCGTTGTTAGTGATCAGCGCATACGCGGCGTGCTACTTTCCGTCCCGCCAAGCCAGCCGCTTGCAGCCGCTCGACGCGTTGCGCAATGAATAATCCTCGCCGCCACCGTCCCGAACCCTCATTCCTTCGCCATCCAGTTCCACAGAAGCTTTCCCGCTTCCGCCGCGCCGACTTTTCCGTGGATCACGATGTGATTCCCTTGTGCCGCCACTTGTGTGTCGATGCCGCGCGCGAGTTTCAGCACGCCTGCCACCGATGGCGCCAGTCGCGCGGGATCAGCGGCGTCCGAGTATTCGGTGTCGATGGTCAGATCCATTCCCGCGGCGCCCGCGTGACCCGACGCCGTGAGTTGCGTGGCGCGCGAAACCAATTCCCCAGGCAGATCGATCGTGGTCTTACCGAATGTCAACGTGATGGTTCCGGAATTTGTCGCGAACGCGCGCGGCTCCGCGACCATCCAGAATTGCGCGCCCGCGGGCACGGTGGAGATGTCGGGAGCGTTTCCTGCGGAACCAGGCGGTGGCGCGAGTTTCGCGGGCGCGGCGCCCGGTTCGAAGATCGCGTAGGCGTGATGATTCCCGGCGATCACGCCGGAGACTCGCTCGACGCCGGACAATTCCGCGGGCAACGGCAGCAATCCCCGCCGCAGACTCGCCACATCCACTTGCCATGCAGCGGACCTGTCGCCGGGAAGCCGGCGGAACGCGTCGAGCTCAGGCGGCGTCGCCTTGTGGCAGGAGGTGAGCACCATCAGCAAGGGAAAAAGCGCGGTAGCCTTAAGGAACGCGTTCAAATCCCATTCCTACTTGTGAGAAATGCGCGTCGGCGGTGAGGACGCGCTTAAGTCCGAGTTCCTGCATAGTGACGAAGCTGGTGAAATCGGTAAAGGAAATCCGCGGCTTGTCGCGAAACCGCAGGCGCAGTTGCCAGGCCGCTTGAAAACGTTCTGGCGTGATTTCTATGATTTGTAGCGCGCCTGCATTGCGACTGTCGAAGATCCCGTCGCAGAAGTTCTTTGCCTGCTCGAACGGAAACTTCGAGAACAGGCGCGTGACGACCTCATCTAGCACATAGTCTGTCGTTATCCAAGGCAAGCCCGCCATTTGATCCCGCCGCCGTTGAGCTACAGCCGCGTTGCAATTCGGATCGCGCGATTCGGCAAGCACAAGCCAACCCCACGAATCGACAAAAAAGGGGGTAGGGCGCGAGGGCCAAGGAGTGGCTTGACGCATTTTCTAGGTGCCGTAGAGATGTTTATCGATATCCTTGCTGGCCAATTTCCCTCTGCTGTGGCAGGTTCCAGCGATCGCCAGAATCGGGTCGACCTCCGGAACGCGGCTGCGGGAGGACTTTGGCCTGCTGTCCAGCCTCTTGCGGATTAGACTCTCCACGCTTACCTTGGAACGAAGAGCTTCCCGACGCAAACGCTCATACAATTCGTCCGGCACTGTAATGGTGCGACCCATATACGAGCATCGTACCATGCTCGTCCTTTGCGATATCCTTGGGAACCATGAAATCCGCCGCTTCATTCGCCCTGGCCCTGTTCGCCGCACTCGCGTTGAGTCTCGTCTCGTGTGCGCCGCCGGCCGACGCGCCCCTCGTCGATCCCGAACTGGCCCGCGAAATCGCCGCCATCAAAGCCGTCGACAATCACGCGCATCCGGTGCGGCCCACCGCGGCCGGCGAACCCGCCGACATCGAGTACGATGCGCTGCCCGTCGATAATCTCGAGGCGCAATCGGACCCGATCCGCCAGCGCGCGCACTCGCCGGAGGTCACCGAAGCGACGGAAAAACTTTTTGGATCTGGCAAAGACGCCAAGGCTGCCGCGATGCGCGCGCACGGCGCCGATTACGCCGTTTGGATTCTCGACCGCGTGGGCATCGAGACAATGCTGGCGAATCGCGTGGCCGTAGGCCCGGGCTTGCCCGCGCCGCGCTTCCGCTGGGTGCCGTTTGCCGACGCGCTCATGTATCCGCTCGATAATCGCGGAATGATTCACAACTCCGATCAAGCGGCGTTCTTTCCGCTCGAGGAAAAACTGCTGACGCGCTATTACCAGGAAAGCGGCGTCACGGGAAAACCGGCCAAGCTCGGCGACTATCTCGACAAAGTCGTGCGCCCCACGCTGGAACGTCACAAGAAAGGCGGCGCGCTGGCCGAAAAATTTGAGATGGCGTATCTGCGAACGCTGGCCATCGACAATCCGTCGCGCGAGGACGCGGAAAAAGCCTATGCCACAGGCGCGAATTACAAAGCCCTGCAAGATTACATCTTCCGTTTCATCGCCACCGAGTGCGGACGGCTCGGCATGGCCGTGCACATTCACGTGGCGCATGGCGGCGGGGGATATTTCAATGTGTCGTGGGCGAATCCCTTGTTGCTGGAGCCGTTGCTCAACGATCCCGCGCTGCGCAAAACCACATTTGTCGCGATTCACGGCGGATGGCCGTACACTCGCGAGATCACGCCGCTGTTGACCAAGCCCAACTTCTACGTGGATTTTTCCGAGCAGACCGCGTTCAACACGCCGCACGATGTCGCGGAAGTTTTGCGCGCGTGGCTGGCCTACGTTCCGGAAAAGGTGATGTTCGCCACCGACGCGTATCCGTTCTCGCCGGAATTGGGTTGGGAGGAAGCAGCCTACATCGCCGGCGCTACGGGACGTGAGGCGCTCGGCCGCGCGCTCACGCTGATGATGCACGACCGCGAGATTACGCGCGAACGCGCCGTGGAACTGGCGCGCATGGTGATGCGTGAAAATGCTCGCAAGCTTTACGCGCTCAAGTGATGATGATCCGCCGCGGCTTCGGGCTCCGAGGCGGGTGCGCGATTCACCACGCGCGCGGCGGGCAAATCTTCCAGCAACCGGCCGGTCGCGCCGGCAATTTCCTCGATCGCTTTTAGGAACGCCGCTTCGTTGGCCTTCGAAGGCTTCTGAAATCCGCTCACCTTGCGGACGAATTGCAGCGCGGCGGCGCGAATTTCTTCTTCCGTGGACGCGTGCTCGGGCACGCGGAGTCGTTTAATGCTTCGGCACATCACGATAGTTTATACCCGCTCGAACAAGTAGTGCGACACCTATCAAACTCTCCAACGGTACAGCGGAAACGCCGCGCAAAGTTCGCGCACTTCGCCGTTGATCTTCTGAAGCAGCGCGGAATCGTTGGCGTTGCGCACCACCTTCGCGATCCAGCCGCCGATCCTTTTCATCTCCGGCTCTTTCATGCCGCGCGTGGTGACCGCCGGCGTGCCCATGCGAATGCCCGATGGATTGAACGGCGTGTTTTGATCGAAGGGAATCGTGTTGCGATTCGTGGTCATGCCCGAATGTTCGAGCGCCGTCTGCGCTTCTTTACCCTTGATTCCCTCGCGGAACACGTCGATCAGCAGTAAATGCGTGTCAGTGCCGCCCGAGACCACGTGCAGTCCTTCGGCCATGAGCGCTGCCGCCAGTGCGCGCGCGTTCGCGACCACCTGTTGTTGATACGTCTTGAAATCCGGCTCCAGCGCTTCCTGAAAGCACACCGCCTTCGCCGCGATGATGTGCACCATGGGACCGCCTTGCATTCCGGGAAATACCATTTTATCGATGGCCGCGGCGAATCTCTCGCGCGACAAAATCAAGCCCGAGCGCGGGCCGCGCAGCGACTTGTGCGTGGTCGATGTCACGATGTCGCAGTGCGGCACGGGGCTGGGGTGCACGCCCGCTGCCACGAGTCCAGCGATGTGCGCCATGTCGGTCAAGAGCAGCGCGCCGGAGGCGTCCGCGGTCTTGCGGAGTCGCGCGAAATCGATCACGCGGGCGTACGCGCTGGCGCCCGCGATGATCATTTTCGGTCGCTGGGCGATGGCGTTTTGTTCAAGCTCGTCGTAATCGATGGTCTCGGTTTCGCGCGTGACGCCGTACGGGACGATCTTGTAGAACTTGCCGCTGAAATTCACGGGACTACCGTGCGTCAAGTGTCCGCCGTGCGAAAGATTCATGCCGAAAATCGTGTCGCCGTGTTCCAGCACCGCCGCGTAAGCCGCCATATTTGCCTGGCTGCCGGCGTGCGGCTGCACGTTGGCGTGCTCGCAACCAAAAAGTTTTTTGGCGCGTTCCAGCGCCAGCGTTTCCACCTGATCTGTGAATTCGCATCCCCCGTAGTAACGCTTGCCCGGATATCCTTCCGCGTATTTGTTGGTGAACACCGATCCCATGGCTTCGAGAACGGCTTGTGAAACGAAATTCTCGCTGGGAATCAGTTCAAGCTGAAAATGCTGGCGGTCGGTTTCTTCACGAATCAAATTGGCAATCGCGGGATCCACGGCAGCGAGCGGTCGAGACATATTCATTGGATCAGTTTATCGCATGGAGGCTGCCGTCCACACCGTGTGAGATAATTGAGGACTCCGATGGGCACAAACACCATTCGCGCCGTAAAAGGCATGCGCGATCTCCTTCCGTTCGAAACGACGTTGTGGAATCGCGTGGAAGCGCAGGCGCGCGAGGTGTTTCGCGTCTACGGTTACGGTGAAATTCGCACGCCGCTGGTGGAAGAAACGCAATTGTTCGCGCGCGGCGTGGGCGCGGAAACCGATATTGTCTCGAAGGAAATGTACACTTTCGACGATCACGGCGACTCGTTGACGCTGCGCCCGGAAGCAACGGCGTCGGTGGTGCGCGCCTACATTGAACACTCGCTGAGCCGCAATCCGGGACTCACGAAGCTGTACTACATCGGTCCGATGTTTCGCCGCGAACGTCCGCAGAAAGGGCGCTATCGCCAGTTTTTTCAGATTGGCGCGGAGGCGATCGGATCGGACAGTCCCGCCGTCGACGCCGAGATTATCGAGATGCTGTGGGATTTTCTCGGGCGCGTAAAACTCGATCCGATGCCGGAAATTCTCTTGAACTCGCTCGGCGACGGCGCGTGCCGGCCGCAATTTCTCGAAGCGCTGAAATCCGCGTTGACCGGCGTGAAGGATCGCATGTGTTCGGACTGCCAACGCCGCGCGGAGACGAATCCGTTGCGCGTGCTCGATTGCAAAGTGCCCGCGGATCAGGAAATCATCGAGGGATTGCCGAAGATTACGGAGTTTTTGTGTGAACCGTGCCGCGATCACTACGCGCGGGTGCAGGAATATCTGACGATGCGCCACATTCCGTTCACTCCAACACCGCGCATGGTTCGGGGACTTGATTACTACACGAGGACCACGTTCGAATTCGTGCACGGGTCACTTGGTGCGCAGAATTCCGTGCTGGGCGGCGGCCGATACGATGGACTCGCGGAGACCATCGGTGGTCCGCGCGCGCCTGGAATTGGTTTTTCCATCGGCGAAGATCGGCTGATCAATTTGTTGGGTGAAGCGCCGGCGGCGCGGCCGGACATCTATATGGTCTGGCTGGATCCGGAGAGTCAGAAGTGTGCGATTTCGATGGCCGCCGATCTGCGCGCGCGCGGTGTTGTGGTTGAAGTTCCGCCGGAGGCGCGCAAAATGGGCAAGCTCATGGAGCAGGCTTCGAAGCTCTCCGCTCGTTTTGCACTGATCATCGGCGAGACCGAACGAGTAAGCGCGCGCTACACACTGAAGGACATGTCGACTGGCGCACAGGAAACTCTAAGCGTCGACGAATTGACAAAACGGTTTTCTTAACGCAGAGACGCAGAGGCGCGGAGAAAGCCTGGCCGATCGCATTCCCAGGTTTTCTCTGCGTCTCTGCGTCTCTGCGGTGAAAGAACCCTCTGGCTGATACAATTGTTAGTTTAACGAGAACCCTCATGACCCTCGACTTCGTCGGAAACCTTCGCCGCACGCACGATTGCGGCGAGTTGCGCAAACAAAACGCCGGGCAATCCGTGCTGCTAATGGGCTGGCTCGATCGTTCGCGTGATCACGGCAGCTTGATCTTTCTCGAACTCCGCGATCGCGGCGGATTGACGCAAGTGGTGTTCAATCGCGACCGCAACGCTGCAGTGCACGCGCGCGCCGCCGAGCTGTCGCGCGAATTCGTCGTGGCGGTGCGCGGAACCGTTCTCGAACGCACGCCGGAAAACGTGAATCCCAAGCTGCCCACCGGCGAAATCGAAGTGGCCGCCGAGGAATTGTTCGTTCTCAACGATGCGAAAACGCCGCCGTTCACGATCGACGACGAAACGGCCCTCACGGCCGAGGAGACGCGTCTGCGCTTCCGCTATCTCGACTTGCGACGCCCGCGCATGCAGCGGAACATCGCGCTCCGCCACAAACTCGCGTTGGCGGTGCGTCAATACATGAACGCGCAAGGTTTCTACGAAATTGAAACGCCGTTCATGACGCGATCCACACCCGAAGGCGCGCGCGACTACCTGGTGCCGAGCCGCGTGAATCAAGGATCGTTCTACGCCTTGCCGCAGTCGCCGCAGATTTTCAAGCAAATCCTGATGATCTCCGGCTTCGACAAATACTTTCAAATCGTGCGTTGCTTCCGCGACGAGGATTTTCGCGCCGATCGCCAGGCGGAATTCACGCAAATCGACGTGGAGATGAGTTTTCCGCAACGCGAAACGATTTACGGCGTCATGGAAGGACTCGTCACGAAACTCGTCCACGAAGCAGGCTATGCCGAGCCGCACCGGCCGTTCCCGCATTTTTCCTACGACGACGTGATGCGCCGCTACGGAATCGATAAGCCCGATCTCCGCTTGCCGGCGATGGCTACGGTCAACGATTGCTTTGCCGCCGGCGATCTCGACAAGCTGAAGTTTTCCGCAGAGCACGCGCTGCTGGCGTTTCGCGTACCGAAATGTGGGGACCTATCTAGAAAAGAACGCGAGGAGTTGCAAGCTTTCGCGACGGAGCGGAACGCGCGCGCTCTGGTCGATATTCGGATTGGTGCGGAAGGTCCTGAAGGATCGCTTGCCAAGAGTTATCCCGACGCCGTGAAGAACATTGTCGAGGCAACCGGCGCGGAATCGGGCGACTTGATCGCATTGTGCGGTGCGCCGGCCGGCGCTGCCGTGAAGCGTCACGATTACTCCACGCACGTCGCGGCGGGCGCGGTGCGTTTGCACGCGGGACAAAAATACTCCGCCAAGCACGGCCTGCTGAATCCCGAGGATTTTCGATTCCTCTGGGTCACCGATTTTCCGATGTACGAATGGAACGAAGAGGAAAAACGTTGGGACGCGATGCATCATCCCTTCACGTCGCCGCACGAGCAGGACATGGACAAGCTCGAGAGCGATCCCGGCGCGGTGCGCGCGCTGGCCTATGACATGGTGCTGAACGGCACCGAACTTGGCAGCGGATCGATCCGTATCCATCGCCAGGACGTGCAAGCGCGCATCTTTCGCTCGCTCGGAATGACCGACGAAGAAGCTCGCCAGCGTTTCGGATTTTTCCTCGACGCGCTGCAGTACGGCACGCCGCCGCACGGCGGAATCGCCCTGGGCTTCGATCGCATCGTGATGCTTTTGGCGCAGGAGACGAGCTTGCGCGACGTGATTCCATTTCCAAAGACCGCGCGTGCCGTCGACTTGATGACGGACGCACCAACGCCGGTGTCGGAAACGCAGCTTCGCGATTTAGGAATTGGATTGCGGAAAACTGAGAAAAAGTAGCGCGGTTGCTAGTTCGACGAGCTGTTACGCTTGCGAAGCAAGTCCTCGACGATGCGGATCATCGCGTCAAGTTTCTCCGTCGTTTCCTCGTGCCGGAGATTCGACGCAGCCATCTGCGCTCGAAACTCTTTCTGGTTGGCTTCGAAGGCGAGGCGATCCGACTCACGGGTCTCGATCAACCGGTGGGTCGCACGCGCGATGACCTGGATTTGCTCCTCGGTTTGATCGACTCGCGCCGTCAGCCGGTCCAGTCGCTCCGTCACACTCGCCAGGTTCGACGCTACGAGCGCCTGTTGGCCGAGGATGAACTCCATCGTCTTTTCGACGTCCATGCGGCGAGTATAGCACGTCAACTCACCCGCATCTGGATCGCGACATCCATTGACGCCATTGCCGGGCCACGATACGCCCCACTGACCGGCGACGCCATCGCTGGATCGCTTGCTGCCGCCACCGCCACGTGATCCGCGCCTACGGCCACACCGCGCGAGGGATCGTAACCGCGCCAACCGCCGCCCGGCACGAACACTTCCGCCCACGCATGCATGTAGGGATGATCCACACGCGCCGATTCGATTTCGTATCCGCTGACGAATCGCGCCGTCAAGTTCATCGCGCGGCACGCCGCGCAAAACAATACCGCGAGGTCGCGGCACGACGCTTCGGAAATCGTTAGCACCACCTCCGGCGCGAGCGGCGCGCCTTCTTCGCGCGCCACGTGACGGTAGTCGAGAAAAAGCCGGCGCGCCAGCAATTCGAGAAACGTCATGGTTTGATCTCCGGCGTGACGCGAGGTTTGCCGCGCGAATTCCCCGACTTCCGCCGGTGCCGCGGGATCGGGCGTCAACTGCAATTGCGAAGGCGGCGGCAGTAGAAAATCGAAAGGATTTTCCCGAAGAGTTTCCACGGAAAATTGGCTCGACACGCTCAAGTGCGATACTGGCGCGTTGAACCACGCTTGCACCACCGCGTTTCCCTCGGCGTCGAGACACTCGGCGCGTCCCGCCGGCGCGGGACTGATTTCCAGAGCGTACTCGATCAGGCGCTGCGCGCCGTCGGCGCGCGGTCGCAAGCGAAAAACGTGTGGATCGAGCGAGACCGGCTCGCTGTAGCGATAGGTGGTCGAGTGTTGGACCGCGATTGTCATCGGCCCCGCTGAATCGGGCGAACTTTATCTTCTTTGCCGTTCGGCGCGAGTTTGGAAAACGCGCTGTCGATCCATTCTTTCGGCAAATCTTGCATGCTGTGGCGCATCCGTTCCTGCCACCAGTTGGAAATCTGCCGCAGATCGTCGCGCTCATAGCGATGCTCGACAACGTTGAAGGAATCTTTTTGGATCAGCACCACGTCCATCGGATAGTCCACGTCCACCGCGCACAATCGCGTGGCGTCGAACGCGAGGATTCCGACTTTGAACGCGAACTCCATGCTGTCGGATCGTTGCAGCGAGCGCTCGAGGATCGGTTTGCCGTAACCGCTCGCGCCAATGATTTGATACGGCGTGTCGGGTCCCACTTCCACCCAGTTTCCCTCGGGATAAACGAGAAAGAGTTTGTGGGTGTTGTCCGACGGCATCTGTCCGCCGATCAGCGTGAACAGATTGAACGAGAGCTCGGAGCCTTCCATCGCCGCGGCGTCTTCCTTTTGCACGCGGCGCACTTGCTGCGCGTAGAGATTCACCACTTTCGAGAGGCGGTCGCGCGCATCGTTCAATCCGCCCTGCGCCGTGCCTTTGGCGAATGCTTCTTCAAAATGGAGCAACACTTTGTCGCGCAGCGAGCGCAGGCCCGAAGTCATGATGAAAAAAGAAAATCCCGGACCGCGATACGCCGCGACTTTTTTCGCGACCAAGCACTCGTGGCCCGAAAGCAGCCGCGTGTCGGCGATTCCCACCAGTCCATCTTCAACGGCGATTCCCAGGCAGAAGGTCATAGCGATTCGATGATCTTATCCGAACTAGCGCCGTCGCGCCATGGTCGCGGCATTTCTGGTATTCTAGATAAATCGATTTAATACGACTGCGAGGTTCGACAGATGAACACCACCACGGCATCGACGCTACCCGAGCAAGAGCAACCTCTCTCTCCGGAGATGGAGGAATGGGACGAGTTTCTGGAAGGACGCTATAAGGAGGGAAAGTCCAAGGAGGAATTCCGCGTCTACGACAAAACCGCGACCCCGGGCGTGGCCGAGTTCTACCGGCTGAATCACGAGAATCAAACGCTCGACTACGTGCTGGCCAAGGAAGCCGAATACTTCACTCTGCAAAAGGGCCAGAAGACCGTGTGGGAAGCGGCTGAGTTCCTGAATCAGCTCGTCGACGACAGCGATCCCGATACCGACCTGACGCAGATCGAGCATCTTCTGCAAACGTCCGAGGCGATCCGCCGCGACGGCCATCCGCGATGGATGGTTCTTACCGGATTCCTGCACGACTTGGGAAAATGCCTCTGCCTGTACGGCGAGCCGCAGTGGGGAGTGGTGGGTGATACGTTTCCGGTGGGCTGTGCGTGGTCCGAAGACATTGTTTTCCCCGAGTACTTCGCCAACAATCCGGACCGTAATCGTCCCGAGCTGCAAACGAAATACGGAATCTACGAGCCGAACTGCGGACTCGAGAATGTGCACATGTCATTTGGTCACGACGGCTACATCGCCAAGGTGATGAATCCGTACCTGCGCGACGAAGCGTTATACATGCTGCAATTTCATTCGTTCTACCCGTGGCATCGCCACGGCGCGTACGAGCATCTGTGCACCGACAAAGATCGCGCGATGAAGGAATGGGTGCTGAAGTTCAATCAGTACGATCTCTACTCAAAGGGTCACTCGAAACCGAATCTGACCGAGTTGAAACCTTACTACGACGATCTGTTCGCTGAATTCCTGCCGCCGACGATTGCTTGGTAGGAAACTAGCTTCCAAATTTTGCAAACCTTTGTCAGAACCATCCGCGGTAGCGGATGGGCCCGCGAATCCATACGCCAGCGAGCCCATTCGCTACCGCGAATGGTTCTGACAACTGCAAAGCCGCCACAGCTAGGGGTCGGAAGAACCTCGAAACTATCTTGCGTCACCCTTCGTACAATGGGGGTGATGGCGAGCATGCTAGAAATCTCGGGGCTTCGGAAGAGCTACCACAATCTAGTTGCGGTGGACGGAGTTTCGTTTCGCGCAGGTCAGGGCGAAACGGTCGGACTTCTCGGTCCGAACGGCGCGGGGAAGACCACAACCGTTTCCATCATCGCCGGATTGATCCGTCCCGATGCCGGAGAGGTGCGCATCGCGGGTCGCGCGATCTCCAGCGACACCGATCCCGCCAAACAGAGCATTGGGCTCGTGCCGCAGGATCTCGGTCTTTACGACCAGCTCTCGGCGCGCGAGAATCTGCGGCTTTTTGGCGCGCTCTACAAAATGAGCGGCGCGCCGTTGAGACACGCGATGGATGAAGCGCTCGATCTGGTTGGTCTCAGCGAGCGTGCCAAAGATCGTGTGAAGGAATTCAGCGGCGGCATGAAGCGGCGCCTGAATCTCGCCGCGGCTCTTCTGCACGATCCGCAACTGTTGCTGCTCGACGAGCCGACTGTCGGCGTCGATCCCCAGAGCCGCAATGCCATTTTCGACAATCTCGAATCTCTGAAGAAGCGCGGCAAGACGCTTCTGTACACCACCCACTACATGGAAGAAGCCGAACGCCTCTGCGATCGCTTGGTGATCATCGATCACGGCAAAATCATCGCCGACGACACGTTGCAAGGATTGCATCGCCGATTCTGCGCGCAGAATCTGTTGACGGTGGAACTGGAGGACGGCGAACTGTCGATCGACGAACTTTTGATTGACGGACTTTCGATCGACGCGCTGCGACAGGTACCCGGCGTAGAGTCGGTGGAACGTCGCGGTCATTCGTTGCGGATCGGCGTGCGCGATTTGGCGCGCGATTCTGCGGCCATTCTCCAATGGCTCGCCGAACGCGGTCAACACGTGCAACATTTTGCGAGCGAACGCACGAGTCTCGAAACGGTATTTCTCACACTCACCGGAAGGAGCTTGCGCGACTAATGACTCCATTCTTCGCCCTCGTGCGCATGGAACTGCGTCTGTTTTTCGCCGACCCGCGCGCTGTGATCATGAGCGTGATCGCGCCCATCGCCATCGCGTCGTTCTTCGGATACATTTTCGGCGGCGGCGCCGGCAATACCGAGCGCAGCAAGATCCCCGTGTTGATCGCCGATCTCGACGGAAGCAACTTGACGCAGGAAGTCGTCCGCCGTCTCAAGGCCGATGCCTCGCTCGACGTGAAGCCCGCCACGCCGGAGCAGTGTCGCGAAGCGGTGCGCAAAGGCAAAGCGACGGCGGCGTTCGTGATACCCAAAGACTTTGCCTTCGGCACGGCCGCTGCGTTCCTGGCGGGTGGATCGAGGCCGGAAATCGCCATGCTCCAAGATCCATCGCAGGAACTGGAGATGCGAATGCTGCAGGGAATCGTCACGGGTGCGGTGATGGGAGCGGCGGGCAAGCAGCTCAGCGGCGGCCGCGAGGAAATACCTCTGCCGTTCGGCGTGCGCGCGGAAAGTGTGACCTCGGATCCCACCATCAGCTACAACGGCTACGCGCACTCCTTCGGCGGCATGGGCATTCAGTTTTTGCTGATGGTTGGCGTGGAAGTCGGCGTGGGATTGCTGCTACGCCGTCAACTGGGCGTGTGGAAACGCCTGCGCGCCGCGCCGATCTCGCGAATGATGCTGCTCGGCAGCCGGATCGTCAGCGGCGGAATCACGTCGATGGCTACGCTGATGATCCTGTTCGCGTTTGCGCGCGTCGTTTTCGGCGTACACATTCAAGGCAGTCTGGCGGGTTTCTTGGGAATTTGCGCGTCGTTCTCGCTGATGACCGCGGCGTTGGGACTGGTGATCAGCACGCTCGGCAAAACCGCGGAGGCCACGCGCGCCGTGGCGATTGTCGCGACGCTGTTGATGGTGATGTTAGGCGGCGCGTGGGTGCCCACGTTTATTTTTCCGCGCTGGCTGCAAAACATCACCGTGGTGATGCCGACGCGTTGGGCGATGGACGGTCTCGACGCCGTGACGTGGCGCGGCCTGGGCTTTTCTACGGTCGCGCCGCAGATTGGTTTGTTGCTCGGGTGCGCCGTGGTCTTTGGAGCGTTCGCGGTGTGGCGCTTCCGGTGGGAAGAGAACTGACCGCTAAGTCTTTCTCGGGCGCTCGACCACGAAAGAGCCAATCACCAACGAGTCCAGGTCGGTATGTAGGAACGTTCGAAGAGCGTTCTCGGGCCTGCAGACAATGGGTTCGTCCGCATCGTTGAACGATGTATTTAGCAAGACCGGACAACCCGTCAGTTTTCCGAACTTCACGAGCAGTGAATGGAAAAGCGGATCCTCGGCGAAGTCCACAGTCTGCGCGCGACAGGTCCCAAAGTGAACCACCGCTGGTATACGTTCGATCGCCCCCGGCCTGACTGGAACCACAAACTGCATGTACGGCGACGGACCATCCAGCTCGAAGTATTCGCGAGCAAACTCGAGCGGCACGGCTCCAGCGAATGGTCGAAAGCGTTCCCGATGTTTGATCCGGTCATTCACACGATCTCGCATGTCGCCGAATAACGGACTCGCCAAAATGCTGCGATGACCCAGCGCTCTAGGGCCATATTCCATGCGACCCTGAAACCAACCGAGAACTTGCCCCGACGCCAACCGGCGTGCGGCTTCCGCCGCAACGTCCGGTGGTCGGCTATGCGGGAGTGCCGGTCGCTGCTTCAACGCGAGCTCGATTTCCACATCGGTGTACTCGGGTCCTGAAAATGCCGAAAAGCTCGTCGTTTTGCGCTCTGCATGCGATTCTTCGTTGTACACATACAACGCCGCGCCCAGCGCGCCGCCGTGATCTCCCGGTACCGGGGGCACGAACACGCGCTCGAACAATCCCGAACGCAGGATTTTTCCGTTCAACACCGAGTTTTGAAAGACGCCGCCGCCCAAACATAGGTTGTTCAATTTCGACTGCTGACGAAGATAGCTCAAGAGGTGGAAAACCACTCGCTCGGTCATTCCTTGCAACCCAGCGGCTAGATCGAAATGGATTTGCCCGAGCGGCTCTTCCGGCACGCGCTGTTTCATACCAAAGACTCGGCTCAACATCGCCTCGCAATATCCAGGCTGGAAGACCATGGCCGTGCGATCTGTTTCATAGCGGCCATCCGGCGCGAGCTTCACGAGCGACTCGAACTCGCGCTGGAATCGCAAGGCGTCGCCATAGGACGCCATTCCCATCACCTTGTACTCATCCCACGCCGCACGCATGCCAATGAAGTCCGTGACCATACCATAGAGAATTCCGATGGAGTCAGGCGAGTAGATCGACCGGATATGCCGATACTTTGTGCCGTTCCATTCGCCGAGCGATCCGCTTTCGTCTTCCCCCTGACCGTCGACGGTGAGGACGGCGGCGCTATCGAAGGGCGACGTAAAGTAGGCGCACGTGGAATGCCCCATGTGATGCGAAACACCGCGGCTCCGCGGCAGGTCCCGGCCCATTTCCGCCGCAAATCGTTTGGCGACCAATCCTGGAGACATCAGGTCGCGGATGACACGCATACCGCTGATCGCAAGGGCGGGCCCGTGCAACAGAGGAACACGAAGCGCGTGATTCAAATTCATGTGCAGGAATTTTCTACCCGTTACCATCCACGGATAGGCAACCACGTCGATATCGCCGACCTGAATACCGGTGGCCTGAAGCGCCGCGTCGAATGCTCCGTTCGGAAAGCTTGAAGTATGCTTCTCCCTACTGAAACGCTCTTCTTCGGCGGCAAATAGCGCCGTACCGTCGCGCACCACGGCCACGCCGGCGTCGTGACCCACAAAGCGAAGGCCATAGTGGTCGCGGTAGTAGCCGCCGTTGTGAATACCAGAGAATCCCAAGACAATCATGCGCGGGGCCGTTACAAGACCGCAAGTTCTCTGGCTTGCGGGATCTCATTGGTCACCATGATTCGCCTTGTGCCGCATGCCGGAAGGTGCACATCAGTCTCAGAGTAACATCTATGGCGTTTCGCGCTGCGCGAAGAAATCGTTCGAGATGCATTCGTCGATCTTGTTCATCTTGCCTTGCAGCGCGTCGAGAAATTCGTGCAGACCGGTCTTAAACACAATGTCGACCGGCGCGAAATCGAGTTCCGACCGCAATAGTCCCAGGCGCTGCTCGGTGGAACACGAAAAAGTTCCCGGCGGCGTGCCCGTGATGTCGTGGATGTAGCGGTCGGCGCGGCCCAGGCAGTAGCGCACGGCGCGCGGGAAATCGTTGTCGAGCAGCAGGAACTCGACGATCCGGCGCGGCGCGATTCGTCCATGGCGCTTGCGATACATTTCAAATCCACTGACGCTCTTCAGCACCGCCGACCATTGCACGTCGTCGTACGGCGTGCCTATGTCGCTGAGCGACGGCAGCAGGATGAAATACTTCACGTCGAGCAAGCGCGACGTTTTGTCGGCGCGTTCCAGCGCCTGCCCCACGCGGATGAAATGCCACGCTTCGTTGTGCGACATCGTGGAATCGGTGAGTCCTTGAAACAAATGACACGCCATGCGGATGTCGTGAAAGAACGACGGATCGCCTACGCTCGAGCTTTGCGGGTTCGAAGCTTGCACCATCAAGTAAAGCGAGTTCACCTGCTCCCACATTTCCGATGAAATCGTCTCGCGGACGCTTCGCGCGTTTTCGCGGGCGGCTCGTACGCACGAGGCAATCGAGTTGGGATTCGCGTTGTCCCGCGCCAGAAACTCGATCACCGATTCGCGTGTCGCTTCGCCGCACCGTTTGGTGAACGCGGCGGCATCGCCCGTGGTCGCGATGATCGGCTGCCATTGATTTCCTTCACCCGAGGGAAGATCGAGCATCAAGTTGAGATTCACGCCGATGAAACGCGCGACGTTTTCGGCGCGCTCGATGTATCGCGCCATCCAATAAACGGAGTCGGCCACGCGGCTGAGAAGTGGCGGCGTCATGCGGCGCCACTCCCAGAAAGCACCCAGGTATCCTTGCTCCCGCCGCCTTGCGACGAGTTCACGACGAGCGATCCTTTGCGCAGGGCGACTCTGGTGAGTCCACCGGGAAGAACCCAGATGTCTTTGCCGTACAAAACGTAGGGCCGCAGGTCGACGTGGCGTCCTTCGAAGTGATCGTCGTCTACGAGCGTCGGCACGCGCGAGAGCGAGAGCGTCGGCTGCGCGATGTAGTTGCGCGGATTCGCCGAGATTCTCGCTGCAAATTCGGCGCGCTGCGCAACGGTGGAATGCGGGCCGACGAGCATTCCGTATCCGCCCGCTTCATTCGCCGCTTTCACGACGAGCTTATCGAGATTCTGCAAGACGTGTTGGCGATCTTTTTCGCGCCAGCACAAGAACGTTGGGACATTCGGCAAGATCGGATCGGCGCCTTCGTAGTAGCGGATGATTTCCGGCACGTAGGCGTAAATCACTTTGTCGTCGGCGACGCCGTTGCCCGGCGCATTCGCCAGCGCCACGCGTCCATTGCAGCACGCTTCCATCAATCCTGGAACGCCGAGTAGGGAATCGGCGCGAAACGCGCGGGGATCGAGAAAATCGTCGTCGATGCGGCGATAAATCACGTCGACCCGTTCGAGTCCCTTCGTCGTGCGCATGAAAACGCCCGAGGGCGTCGCGGCGAGATCACGACCTTCCACCAGTTGCACGCCCATTTGTTGGGCCAGAAAACTGTGCTCGAAGTACGCCGAGTTGTAGATTCCCGGTGTCAACAGGACGACGCGCGGGGCGTTGCTGATGGTGCTGCCAGAGATTTCCAGCGTGTGCAGCATTTCGAGCAGACGCGACGGATAGTCGTTTACCGGACGCACGTGGAGTCCTTCGAAGACTTGCGGGAAAATGCGCTTCAGCACTTCGCGATTCTCCAGCACGTACGACACGCCCGACGGCACGCGCAAGTTGTCTTCGAGCACGTAGAACTCGCCGTCGCCATCGCGCACCAAGTCGGTGCCGGTGATGTGGCACCAGACGCCTCGCGGTGGATTCAGTCCCTTGCATTGCGGGCGATACGACGCGGCCGAGAGAATCACTTCAGCCGGAATCACGCCGTCTTTGAGGATTTTCTGATCGTGATAAATGTCGTCGAGAAACGCGTTGAGCGCGTGAATGCGCTGCTGGAGTCCGCGCTCCAGGCGCTGCCATTCGGCCGCGGTTACAATGCGCGGCACCAGATCGAACGGAAAAATGCGTTCGGTCCCGGCATCGTCGCCGTAGACGTTGAACGTGATGCCCATCTGCAAAAGAAGTTGATCGGCGGCGTGTTTGTAGCGGAGAAGTTGTCCTTCGGAGAGACTCTCGATGGTTTCGACGAGCAATTGCGCGTGCGCGCGCGGAGTCCCCGGGGCTTCGAACATTTCGTCGTAGAAGCTGGAGGGATCGTAGGACGAGAATTGCATTAGGCCACATGCTGGACCAAGAAGGTCGCGCGGAGCAAGAGAAAGATTTTATGGCTTTCATAATGCGGCGGTGCGCTAGACTGGGCCCATGGAAATCCAGATCAAGCTGACGCCGGATCAAGAAGCGTTTGTACGCGAGGGCGTGGCGAGCGGGCGTTTCGAAAGCGCCGAGGCGGCCATGACGGCTGCGGTACAACGGTGGGAAGAGTATGAGCGCCGCCGCGCCGAGTTGATCGCGGAGCTTGACGTAGGCGATGCCGGTCCTTGGATCGACATCTCCACGCCGGAGGCCAGAAACGCCCTATTCGATCGGATCAAGCGGAACGCTCGCGCAGAGTACGAGGCCAAGCACGGCACGCTCGCCTAAACCTGGTCGTGTCCCACTCTCTTTCCTCACGCGCTGAGCGCGATCTGACGGAGATATGGCAATATCTCGTTGAAAAAAGTGGGAGCATCGAGGTTGCCGACGATTTCTTGGCCCGCATCGACAAGACCTTCGAAAAGCTGAGCAAGAACCCCAGGATCGGCCGACCCAGGCCCGAATTTAGGCCTGGCCTGAGAAGCTTTCCCTTGGCTAATTACCTCGTATTCTATCGGATCAGCGGCGGAGACGTCTTTGTGTCTCGAGTAGTGCATGGCCGCCGCGATCTGCCATCGGTCCTCGCGAACGACTGATACAATACTCCGCGTGAAAATCAAACCGAAGGCCGATAGCCGCTGGGACCTCGTATCGCTGGGCGAAGTGATGCTTCGCCTCGATCCCGGCGAAGGACGCATCTCGACCACGCGTCAGTTCCAATGCTGGGAAGGCGGCGGCGAGTACAATGTCGCGCGCGGATTGAAGCGCTGCTTCGGCCTGGATACCGCGATCGTCACGGCGCTCGCGGATAATCCCGTGGGACGGCTCATCGAAGACCTGATGTATCAAGGCGGCGTCGACCAATCGCACGTGCGATGGGTCGCGTACGACGGTGTCGGGCGCAACGCGCGTAACGGAATCAATTTTACCGAACGTGGATTCGGCGTGCGCGCGGCGCTCGGCTGCTCGGATCGCGGACACACCGCGATTTCGCAGGTGAAGCCGGGCGATTTCGACTGGGACAAGATTTTCGGGCGCCAAGGCGCGCGATGGTTTCACTGTGGCGGCATTTTCGCGGCTCTTTCGGAATCAACCACCGACGTAGCGCGCGAAGCGATGGCGGCGGCGCGTCGTCACGGTACGATCGTCAGCTACGATCTCAACTATCGCGACTCGCTGTGGAAAGCCATCGGCGGTCAGGAGCGCGCGCAGCAGGTGAATCGCGAACTCGCGGCGCTGGTCGATGTGATGTTGGGCAACGAGGAAGATTTTTCGGCGTCCCTTGGTTTTCACGTCGAAGGACTCGATGAGAACCTTTCGAAACTCGATCCCGCGAACTTCCAAAAAATGATCGGAAAGGCCGTGGCGGCGTTTCCGAATTTCCAAGTGGTCGCGACCACTTTACGCAACGCGAAAACCGCCAGCGTCAACGATTGGGGCGCCGTCTGCTATACGGGCGGCAAACTGTACCAAGCATCTGTTCGCGAGAATCTCGAGATTCTCGACCGCGTCGGCGGCGGCGACTCCTTCGCGTCTGGCCTGATCTACGGTTTTCTCGCGGGAAAAGATCCGCAATGGGCCGTCGACTGCGGAGCGGCGCACGGCGCGCTCGCCATGACCACGCCCGGCGACACCACGATGGCCACGCTGAGCGAAGTGGAGCGCGTGATGAAACGTGGAACCGCGAGAGTATCGCGCTGAACCGGACCGACGACGCCGGTCCTACGTTTGAATCCCCTAACATTGTTGTGGCGCGTGGCGTGCATTTCCACACGCCATGACCATCGACGATCGCCGAACAAACCGCGTGCCGTTGGAAATTCCCGTGGAGATCTCTTATCTCGATCAACAAGGAGTCCGCCGGTTAGAACGCACTCAGACAAAGGACATCGACCGCCATGGAGCGCGCATCGGAACCAACTGCTACCATCCGCCGGGCGGACGTATCAACTTGGGAATCACTCATCTGGGGCGATCGGCGACGTGTCGCGTGGTGTGGTGCAATGGCCTTTCGAACGGTAGTTACGAAATCGGCGTGGAGTTGGAAACTCCTGAAAACGTTTGGGGAATGCACTTCAACACCACCGAATGGACCGCCGGCATGGACCCCGCAACCACTCTCTGGACACTCGCACAAATGCTTGAAGAAAAAGGAATTATCAGCCGCGAGGAGCTCCGGGCGCGGGTCCTGCGAGGGTCCGGCCAGGTACCGGAAGCGATCATCCCGTGGGCCGGTCGCCACGTTTAAGTCTAATGTCAAAGTAGTACCAGGGCCCCCCTAGCGAAACGGCGTGTTTTGTGTTACGATAGATTTGCGTTTGTTGCTCCTGTACCTTTTGATTCGATGTCTAAGGGCTGCGAGGGGTTCTCTTGCGGCCTTTTTGCATTTTGGCAGGGGGCGATGGGTGAGCACCAAATAGCTTCGAAACAGTAGAGGAGTTTTTCAGTGAAGGAACAAGGAACAGTCAAGTGGTTTAACGCCGCCAAGGGCTACGGCTTCATTCAGCGGCAGTCCGGCGAAGACGTTTTCGTACATTTCTCGGCGATCCAGGCGGAAGGCTACCGCACGCTCGATGAGGGCCAAGCGGTGGAGTTCGTCGTGACCCGCGGACCGAAGGGTCTGCAGGCCGAGCAAGTGTCACCCCTCTAGCCAAAACGCAGCGTTGACCTCTCCGGCGAGAGCCGGAGAGGTCGACCTAAATTCCATCCGTTCCTGTTTTCTGCTGCAAGAAGCACGTAGAGTTCGGTAACCAACCACCAGGAGGGTTTTGTGAAGGCATTCAAAGAGTCTCAGTACCTGAAACATGCCCAATACGGTTACGGAGTAGTCACGGAGTCTGACACGGAACGTACCACGATCGATTTTGAAACGCACGGCAAAAAGAAGTTCGTCACCAGCATGATCCAAGTGGAGTTGGTTGACGGCGATCCGCCGAAGGCCGCACGCGGCTCGCGCCGCAAGAAGGCCGCCAAGACGCATGCCGCGGAACCCGCTGCTGTTGCATAACGCCGCAAGAACGCCGCGTAAGAATTTTTCCCACCGTGGGCTGCTCCCGAGGCAGCCCTCTTTCATTTAGCATCCCAACGAAAGTGTTCGAGCAAAGTTAGCCGGGCCTCGCGTTTTTGACTCGGGCCTCGGAACTCGGGCCGCGGAACCGTTTTTCTACGGTTTCAGTTCAATCACGATGTTGCGCAGCGGTTTCTCGCCCACGGTTTTGGCGATGTGAACCACCGGCTCGTTGAAGTGCACGTCGTCGGGAACTTGCTGCTTGAAAACCTCGGGCGCGCCGTCAGGCCATTGCTGCAATCGCGTGTCGTTGAGCACTACCACCACGCGCTGCCGGTGACTGTGCCGCGCGCGCGTTTCTCCGGGATCGAGTTTTTCTTCGAAAATGAATAAGTGTGGGCCGTCGTAAACAACGGTGTTCTTCTCCGGCGCGATCATGACCGGCGGCGATTTCACGGGCGGGTGATCGGGCTTCAACGTCACTTCGAGATAATCGTGCCCGGTGGGCGCGTCGTAGGATTTTCCCGCTTCAAACACTTCCAGGTCGCCGCGTTTCATTTGCTTGCCGTGGAACGCTACGGCTCCAAGGGCGACAATCACGCGATCGCCGCAACCGGGAGTTCCGGCTTTCGCACACGGCGCGGCGTTTTTGGTCACATGGACGTAGGGATTGTCGAGCACGGTGTCGGTCGCTGCGAACAGTAGGAAGAAAACGGTTAAGATACCCATGTGCGAAAGGCTACCACAACCTGCATCGCGGTATTCATGGCGGCAGTTGCCGCGTCTCCCCAACAATCGCCCACAAAAGGTGGCGAGGAAGAAACGGGACCCTATGAAGTGGTCGCGGGATGGCCGCAACCGTTTGCCCGTGCCGGATACGTGCAGGGATCGCAAGCCGGCGTCTTCGCGGAATCACCGAATCGGGTTTTTCTGGCGAATCGCGGCGAACTGAAACTACCGGAAAAGCTGCCGGACACTTTCAACGGCGCGTGGGGATCGCTCGAACAGCGCGCCAACGCGCCCACGGCGGAATTGCGCAACTGCATCGTGATCGTCGACGGCGCGGGACGCATGATCGAATCGTGGACGCAGTGGGATCACCTGTTCGCCGGCGGACGCGGTCCGCACAAGATCAAGATCAGCCCGTATGATCCTGAGAAACACGTGTGGGTGATCGACGATCAACGCCATCAAGTGCTGGAATTCACGAACGACGGCAAACAACTCGTGCGGACGCTGGGCGAACCGGGCGTACCCGGCGCGGACGACAAGCATTTTGCTCGTCCCACCGATATCGCGTGGCTGCCGGACGGTACGTTCTTCATCACCGACGGCTACGTGAACACGCGCGTGGTGAAGTTCGATAAGAACGCCAAGTACCTAATGACCTGGGGGACAAAGGGCAACGGTCCCGGACAATTCAATTTGCCGCATTCCATTGACATCGATCGCAACCGGCGCCTTTATGTGGCGGATCGCTCGAACAGCCGCATTCAGGTGTTCGACGAAAACGGCAAGTTTCTCGATCAGTGGCCGAACATTCGCCAGCCATACCACATCATGATCACGGCAGACCAGCATTTATGGGTCGCCGACGGCGTGACGAACAAGTTCTTGGAATACGACTTGAACGGGAAGCTGCTGTACTCGTGGGGAACGTACGGCAGTTTTCCCGGCGCGTTCTGGGGCGTGCACCAGTTTTCCGTGGACTCCGAAGGCAATCTCTACGCCGCGGAAACTTTTGGCGGACGCACGCAAAAGTTCAAGCCGCGGGCCGGCGCGGATCGGTCGAAGTTGATTGGTCCAACGGCAAAATAATCTAATTGCGCATGATATCGAGTTCTGCCAGTTTGCGCTGTCCGGCTGATGTCAACGTAAAGTAGCACCAGCCGCGCTCGGAATCGCCGTTGGGCACCTCGATCACACCTGAGGACCTTGTCAACTCATAATCGGGTACTGCGGAAGAGGTTGCGCGCAGACAGTAGGCACCTACCAAACCCTCATCCATCAGGACGGTCAGACCGGACAGAATATCCGACTGCTCCACCGCGAACGTATGACCGTCCTCCATGCACCATTTACACACCGTCGACAGGATCATCTCGAGGTCTTCGTAGTCGTCGGCAACGGCTAACATAATCAAATTCTGGAGAACGCGGCGTCGTTCCCCTTCAGGCGGATTCATCGCCACAGTCTACTCCAACCCAACGCGTGGCTCCTCAACCATTCTTTACAGAATCACCCTCCAGCGGCGATATGATGTTTCCGGTTTGGGAGGACCCTTCATCATGATCCGCAAGACCCTGCTATCGGTGTCGCTATTGGTGTGCCTGTTGACGGCTTTCGCCGCGCCGCCTGCGCCGCAGAAAAAGCCCGCGGCCAAAGCCGCCGTCGTCGATGCCGCGCCGAAAATCACCACGCCGAAAGAACAATTCGGCTTCAGCCTCGGCGACGACTATTCCCTCGCCACCTACACGCAGCTCGGCGAGTATTGGCAAAAGCTCGCCAAGGAATCGCCGCGCATGAAGCTGGTGGAGATCGGCAAGACGGAAGAAGGCCGCCCGCACTGGATGGCGGTCGTCACGTCGCCAGAGAATCAGAAAAACCTCGAGCACTATCGCGAAATCTCCTACAAACTCGCGCACGCCGAAGGACTCACCGAGGATCAGGCGCACGCGCTCGCGCTGGAAGGCAAGGCGGTGGTGTGGATCGACGGCAGCTTGCACGCGACAGAAGTGGTCGGCGGGCAGCAGCTCATGGAAATGGTCTATCAGATGGTCAGCCGCACCGATCCCGAAACGATGCGCATCCTGAACGACGTGATCATTCTGTTCGTCGACGCGAATCCCGACGGCCACGAGCTGGTCAGCAATTGGTACATGCGCGAGAAGGATCCCACCAAACGCTCGATGGCGGGACTCCCGCGTCTCTACTCGAAGTACACAGGTCACGACGATAACCGCGACTTCTACATGTCGGCGATGAGCGAATCGACCAACATGAACAAGGTGCTGTACCTCGAGTGGTGTCCGCAGATCATGTACAACCATCACCAGACTGGACCGGTCGGCACGGTGTTGTTTGCGCCGCCCTTCCGGCCGCCGCACAACTACAATCTCGATCCACTCACGCAAACGGGACTCGATCTGGTCGGCGCGGCGATGCATCATCGCTTCATCGTGGAGAACAAACCGGGCGCGGTGATGCGCAAGGGCACCACGTACTCCACGTGGTTCAACGGCGGATTGCGCACCACAACGTACTTCCACAACATGATCGGGTTGCTCACCGAAATCATCGGCAATCCCACGCCGATGGAAATTCCCTTCCGTCCGGAGCGCGTGTTGCCGAACGAAGACTTGCCGTTCCCGATTTCGCCGCAGCCCTGGCACTTCCGTCAGTCGATCGACTATTCGGTCACGGCGAACCGCGCGGTGCTCGATCTCGCGTCGCGGATGCGCGAAGAGTTCCTCTACAACATTTATGTGATGGGCCGCAATTCCATTCAGCACGGCAATGAAGATCACTGGACGCTGACGCCGAAGCGCATGCTCGAAGCGGTCGCGGAGATTCAGAAGGATATGGCGGCGTCCGGTGAAGGCGCCGTCGGTGGCGGAGGGCGTGGTGGACGCGGTGGCGGCGGTGGTGGTCGCGGCGGCGCGGCAACGGCGCCGGCGCAAGCGGGACCGCCTGAAGTCGCCGGTGGCGGCGGGCGCGGACAAGCCGCGCCGGGAGTGATCGGCGGTTCCGCGGCGTTGACCATCGGCAATGTTCCGCCGAAGTATTACGACACCGTGGTGCACGATCCCAAGCATCGCGATCCGCGCGGCTACATCATCCCCAGCGATCAGGCCGATTTCCTCACGGCGACCAAGTTCATCAACACGCTCGTGAAGAACGGCATCACGATTCATCGCGCCACCGCCTCGTTCACAGTGAACGGCAAGACGTATCCCGCCGGATCGTGGGTGGTGAAGTGCGCGCAAGCGTTTCGCCCGCACGTTCTCGACATGTTCGAGCCGCAGTGGCACCCGGACGACATTCCCTATCCCGGCGGCGCGCCCACGCCGCCCTATGACGCGGCCGGCTACACTCTGGCGTATCAAATGGGCGTGCAGTTTGATCGCGTGCTCGAAAACTTCGATGGTCCGTTCGAAAAAATCAGCGGCTACGCGAAGCTTCCCGCCGGAATGGTGGGCGGCGCGGCGAGTCCCGCAGGATACACGTTCAGTCACGCCACGAACGATTCGTTCATCGCGGTTAACCGCCTATTGAAGGCCGGCGAGAACGTCATGTGGATCGGCTCGAGCACAATGTACGTCGCGGCGAGGCCGTCGACGAAACCGATTCTCGACAAACTGGCGTCCGATTTCGGATTGAACTTTACGGGCGTTGCATCGCAACCGTCGGGCGACGTCGTGAAACTGAAGCCGGTGCGCATCGGCTTGGTTGATACGTACGGCGGATCGATGCCGAGCGGCTGGACGCGCTTCATCTTCGATCAGTTTGAGTTCCCGTACAAAGTGGTTTTCTCGAAGGAACTCGACGCCGGCAATCTGAACGGCAAGTTCGACGTGCTGGTCTTCCCGAGCGGAACGATTCGCGCGGGCGGCGGTGGTCGCGGCGGCTTCGGCGGCGGTGGCGGTGGTGGACGCGGCGGCGCTCCGGCGGCGGGTGCGCCCGCGCCGGGACCCGATCAGGAATTCTTCGGCGGACAAATTTCCGAAGACCGCGTGCCTGCCGAGTATCGCCCGATGATGGGACGCATCACCACGGAAACCACGCTGCCGCAGATCCGCAATTTCATTCGCGGCGGCGGCACGATCGTTTCGATCGGCCCATCGACAGACGTGGCGGAAATGCTCGAGCTTCCGGTGCAGAATTTCCTCGTGGAGCATCCAACCTCCGCGCCGCTGCCGCGTACGAAGTACTACGTGCCGGGATCGGTGCTGCGCGCGTCGATCGACAACACGAATCCAATCGCTTACGGCTTTGCGAAAAACGTCGACGTGTTCTTCGACAACAGTCCGGTGTTTGAGTTGAAGCCCGAGGCGTCGATCAACGGCGCGGTGCGGCCGCTGATGTGGTTCGATAGCGAAACGCCGCTGCGCAGCGGATGGGCGTGGGGCGAGCACTACTTAAAGGGCGGCGTGATCGGCGCGACGGCGAAGGTCGGCGAGGGACATTTGTACTTGTTCGGCCCCGAGATCACGTTCCGTTCGCAGCCGCACGGCACGTATAAGCTGCTGTTCAACAGCATCTACTACGGTCCGGTGGCGAAGTAGGAAGAATTAACCACAAAGGCACAAAGGACACAAAGAAAACCAGAGCGGATCGTGTCGCGTTGGTTTTCTTTGTGTCCTTTGTGTCTTTGTGGTCAAACCGCCTCTCCACGACAGTGATAAACTGCTGGCATGAACGGAAATCTGCCCGAGTTAAAGCGCATCGCGAATCGCATGCGCCACAACATCGTCAAGATGATCGGCGCGGCCGGTTCCGGCCATCCCGGCGGATCCCTTTCCGCCACAGAGTTGGTCGCCGCGCTCTTCTTCAAAGTGATGCGTCACGATCCGAAGAAGCCGGCGTGGCCCGATCGCGATCGTTTCATCCTCAGCAAGGGTCACGCGTGTCCGGTGCTGTATTGCGCGTATGCCGAAGCCGGCTACATCGATCCCGCGCTGCTGATGACGCTGCGCAAACTCGGCAGCCCGCTGCAAGGCCATCCCGACCGGCGCTTCCTTCCGATTCTTGAGGCGTCCACTGGATCGCTCGGCAACGGCTTGTCGATCGGCATGGGCATGGCGCTCGCCGGGCGTCTCGATCAAAAGGATTATCGCGTTTACGTCATGCTCGGCGACGGCGAATGCCAGGAAGGCCAAGTGTGGGAGGCGGCGATGTTCGCCGGCTATCACAAACTCGACAATCTTTGCGCGATCGTCGACTACAACAAGATTCAGCTCGACGATTGGGTGGCGAAAATTCTCGACCTCGAGCCGCTCGCCGCGAAATGGGAATCCTTCGGATGGCGCACGCTTACGATTGACGGCAACAACATGCAGAAAGTGCTTGACGCCTTCGAGCAAGCCAAGATGACCAGCGGCAAACCCACCGTGATCATCGCGAATACGATCAAGGGCAAGGGCGTTTCCTTCATGGAGAACAACGTGGAGTTCCACGGCGCGGCTCCCAACCCCGATCAAGTGAAAAAAGCATTGGAAGAATTGGATAAGGAGGCCGCCGTTCTGGCGTGAAACCTCGCATGGGCACAATTGCTCCTCCGAAATTTGAATTGAAGATGGGCGCCGCCACGCGCGACGCCTACGGCAAAGCGCTGGCCGAGCTGGGACGCACGAATCCCAACGTCGTGGTGCTCGACGCCGACCTCGCAAAGTCGACCAAGACCAACGTGTTTGCCAAGGAGTTTCCGAATCGATTTTTTACGTGCGGAATCGCGGAAGCCGACATGGTGGGAATCGCCGGCGGCTTGGCCGAGGCCGGAAAAATTCCCTTCGCCAGCAGTTTCTCCGTTTTCCTGATGTGCAAGGGATTCGACCAGATGCGCGTGGCCGTGGCCTTGCCGAAAGTGAATGCGAAATTTGTGGGATCGCACGGCGGAATTTCCATCGGCGAGGATGGACCGTCGCAAATGAGCGTGGAAGATTATGCGCTGGCGTGCGGTCTCGCGGGATTCAGCGTGATGTCGCCGGCGGATGAAGTATCGACGCGTGCGCTGGTGTTTCGCGCGGCCGAACACAAAGGTCCCATCTATATGCGCGTCGGCCGTCCCAAAGTCCCGGTGATTTACGACGCGAAGGACGATAATTTTCAAATCGGCAAAGCGCGCGTGCTGATCGAAGGCAGCGATGTCGCGCTGATCGGTTGTGGCATCATGACCGCGGAGTGTTTGCGCGCGGCGGAAACGCTCGCCGCCGAGGGAATTTCCGCGATGGTGGTGGACATGCACACGCTGAAGCCGCTCGACACCGCGGCGGTCGCGGCGGCGTGCCGCACCGGCGCGATCGTCACCGCGGAGGAGCACCTGCTCGACGGTGGCCTGGGATCGCAGGTGGCGCGCGCGGCTGCCGCAACGTCACCGGTGCCCATCGAGTACGTGGGAATTCACGATACCTACGCGGAGTCGGCCACGCCGGAAGAGTTGCTTGAGAAATATGGACTGACCGCGAAGGAAGTGGTCGCGGCGGCGCGGCGCGTGTTGAAGAGAAAGCGCTAAATGCGAATCTTGCGTTCGCTGTGCCTATTTGCCGCGTTTGTCCCGATTGCCTTTGCTGAGGCGAACGTAAAAACCGGGTTGGACGTTCTCGTCGAACAGCACTTCGCGCCTCTTGCCGGTAAGCACGTCGGCGTGATCACCAACTTCAGCGCGATCACGCGCGATCGCCGCCACATCATCGACGTGCTTGAGTCGCCAGAAGCGAAATCCGCCGGCTTGACCCTGGTCGCCATCTTTACTCCGGAGCATGGGCTCAACGGCGCGGCCGCCGCCGGCGAGACAGTTCGCTCGAGCAAACAGGAATCCACCGGAGTTCCGATTTACAGCTTGTATCAGCCGGGCATGCAGCGCGCGTCGCCGGAAATGTTGAAGGGCATCGACGCACTCGTCTTCGACATTCAAGATGCCGGCGCGCGGTTCTACACTTACACGGTCACGATGCAGCACATGATGGAGGCTGCGGCCACCGCGCACATCGAGTATTTCGTGCTCGACCGTCCGAATCCCGTGAATGGCGTCGACGTGCAAGGGCCGATGCTCGACCCGTCGCATTTTTCCGGCCTGGGAATCATGCGAATCCCCACGCGTTACGGACTCACCATGGGCGAACTGGCGCAAATGTACAACGCCGAAAACAAAATCGGCGCGTCGCTGCACGTGATCAAGATGCAGGGCTGGCGTCGCTCCATGTGGTTCGACGAAACCGGACTGGAGTGGCTGAATCCCTCGCCGAATTTGCGCAGCCTCACTGCCGAGACGCTCTACACCGGCGTTTGTCTGCTGGAAAAACTCGCTATCGGACGCGGCACGGACACACCGTTTCAAATTGTCGGCGCGCCGTGGCTCAATGGCCGCGAGGTCGCAGCATTCTTGAATGAGAAACAAATCCCCGGCGTGCGTTTCTTGCCTCGGCGATTCCGTCCCACCGAAGCGCCCTATAAGGACCAAGAATGCGACGGCCTGGAGGTCGAGCTATTGAATCGCGACAAGCTCGACACGGGTCGCTTGGGATTGGAAATGCTCGCCGCGGTGCTGAAGTTTCATCCTGAAAAATACGACGTGAAATCCGGCATTCTTCTCTTGGGTAGCGACGACGCGGCCGCACGGCTCGCGCGCGGCGATAGCGGTGAATCGGTGTACCAATCTACTCTCGAAGCTTTATCGGCATTTCGCAAGCGGCGCCAGCCGTATCTGCTCTACGATTGATGGAATGAAAAAACGCGCCATCATCATCGGCGGAGGCCCCGCCGGGCTCACTACCGCCTATGAATTGCTGAAGCGCACCGACATTCACCCTGTCGTTCTCGAGAAGTCTTCCATACTCGGCGGAATTTCCCAAACGGTGGTCTACAAAGGCAATCGCATGGATATCGGCGGCCACCGCTTCTTCTCGAAATCCGATCGTGTGATGGAATGGTGGCTGGAAATTCTCCCATTGCAACGCGCGCGAGGCAGCGGCGAGCAGATCACGTATCAAGGACGCACGCGGAAAATCGAAACAACGGCGATGGGACCCGATCCCGACGCTACGAACGAAGTGATGCTTGTGCGCGGCCGCAAGTCGCGCATTTATTTTCTCCGCAAGTTTTTCGAGTATCCCATCACGCTCAGCAAAGACACGCTTCTGAACTTGGGCCTGATGCGGACGATCCGCATCGGGTTCAGCTATCTGCGCGCGATGCTCTTTCCGATTCGCAACGAGAAGAACCTGGAGCAGTTTTTCGTCAATCGTTTCGGACGCGAGTTGTATCTCACGTTCTTCAAGTCGTACACGGAAAAAGTGTGGGGCGTGGCCTGCAGCGAGATCAGCGCGGAGTGGGGCGCGCAACGCATCAAGGGCTTGTCGATCCTGAAGACGGTCGCACACATCTTTAAGAAGTTCACCACAAAGATTTTCGGCGGTGGCAGCGGGGACTTGTCGCAAAAAGGCACCGAGACCTCGCTGATCGAAAAGTTTCTGTATCCGAAACTCGGCCCGGGTCAGATGTGGGAAGAAGTTGCGCGGCGCGTACGGGAAATGGGCGGCGAGGTGTTGATGGAGCAGGATGTGCGCGCGCTTGTCGCGCAGCACGGGCGGATCCGCGCGGTTCGGACGGCGTCTGGCACATTCGAGGGCGACTATTTTTTCTCGACCATGCCGGTGCAGGAGTTGATTCGATCGCTGGAGGGCGCGGCGGTGCCCGCCGATGTGCGCGAGGTCAGCGATGGATTGATGTACCGCGACTTCATCACCGTGGGACTGCTCCTGAAAAAGTTGAAAGTACACGAGGCGTCGTCGCGTTTGATTCGCGACAATTGGATTTACGTGCAAGAGCCGGACGTTCTCGCGGGACGCTTGCAGATTTTCAACAATTGGAGTCCGTATCTAGTGAGCGATCCGGACAAGGTTTGGGTGGGCGTCGAATATTTTTGCTATGAAGGCGACGATTTGTGGAACAAGCCCGCGGAGGAAATGAAATCGTTCGCCGCGGACGAGTTGGCGCGCATCGGGATCATCGATCGCGGCGACGTGCTCGACGGCACGGTGATCCACATGCCGAAAACGTATCCGGCGTACTTCGGAACGTACGACCGCTTCGACACGATCCGGCATTTCGTCGACGGCTTCGCGAACCTCTACCTGCTCGGCCGCAACGGCATGCACAAGTACAACAATCAGGATCACTCGATGCTAACCGCGATGACCGCGGTGGACAATATTATCGAAGGTCGCGTGGACAAATCCAACATTTGGGCGACGAACACCGAGCAGGAGTATCACGAGTCGAAGTAGCGGTCGTGTTACAGTTTTATTGGAGGGAGCTCCGCCGTGGCATTGATAATTTCGGACGACGAAATGGGGTCGGTTGGTCTTACACCGGCCGAAGCCAAGAAGGAACTAGCTATCGTTCTGTTTCAACAAGAGCGCCTTACGCTAGGACAGGCGAGCCATTTTGCCGGCACGAGCCAGCAGGAGTTCCTCCACTTCTTAGCTGAGCGACATATCCCGCTTCATTATGGCGTCGCTGACTTCGAACAGGATATCGCCACTCTGAAGAGCTTGGGGCGCTATTGATCGTTGTGTCAGATTCGTCTCCCGTAGTAGCCCTGGCGCGCATCGAATTGCTCGACATCCTTCCTAAGCTGTATGGCCGAGCAGTGGTTCCTGTCAGCGTCTACCAGGAAATCAGCCGCCCCCATCTCCAGTTTCCTTTGTTCCCTGAACGCTGGCCGTGGTTGTCAGTTCAGGCGGTCAATGATTCACGGCGCCTCGCGTCCTTGAGTCATTTAGACGCGGGCGAGGCAGAGGCGATTCTCGTCGCCGTGGAAATCGGCGCAGACCTGTTGCTTATGGATGAACGAAAAGGCCGGAAGGCTGCGGTGACGATGGGTCTGCACGTAACCGGCCTTCTAGGTATTCTTGCGGAAGCCAAACGCGCCGGTCTGATCGAGCGACTTGCGCCGATCCTGAACCAATTGACCGAGCATGCGGACTTTTGGCTCGATCCGGTGCTCCGGGATGCGGTGCTTCGACAAGTTGGCGAGTAGTGCTCGCCATCCAGACGTAATCGCCTATCATTGTTAGGATGTCCACTTTCTTGCGAGGGCAATCTTCATGACAATCTCAGGAACCACGGCACTCGTGACCGGCGGAGCGTCAGGACTCGGCGAGGCGACCGCGCGGATGCTCGCCGCGCGTGGTGCGCGCGTCACCATCGTCGATCGCGATGCCGAGCGCGGCAACGCGTTGGCGCGGGAAATTCAAGCGCAGTTCGTGGCGGCCGATGTCTCGGACGCCGAGCAGGGAGCCGCGGCCGTCGCGCAAGCCGCCGGCGCCGGAACGTTGCGCATCGCCGTGAATTGCGCGGGCATCGGCGGCGCGGTGTCGCGCACCGTGGGTCGCGATGGAACGCCCCATGACCTTGAGGCGTTCAAGAGAGTCATCACGGTGAATCTCATCGGCACGTTCAACATGCTGCGGTTAGCCGCCGCCGCGATCGCCAAAAATCCGCCACTCGAAAGCGGCGAGCGCGGCGTGATCGTCAACACCGCGTCCATCGCCGCGTACGACGGACAAATCGGACAGATCGCGTACGCCTCATCGAAGGGCGGCGTCGTGGGAATGACGTTGCCCGCCGCGCGCGATCTCTCGAGCGTCGGCATTCGCGTGGTGACCATCGCGCCGGGTATCATGGATACGCCGCTGTTGGCGAAACTGCCCGAGGCCGCGCGCGCGTCGCTGGGCGAGAGCGTGGTTTTTCCGAAGCGCTTGGGCCTGCCCGCGGAATATGCGGCGCTGGTGGAGCATATCGTCTCGAACGGTTATTTGAACGGCGAAGTGATTCGCCTCGACGGGTCGTTGCGCATGTCTCCGAAGTAAGCCCCGAAATAGAAAGGAAAAATGGGCGAAGCAAATTTAGCGATCCTCTACGAGCACGAAGAATGGTTCCGGCCCCTGTTTGCCGAACTGGAACGCCGCGACATCACGTTCGATCGTTTGCCGGCCGCGGAATTCGGTTTCGATCCGCGCATCCGCACGTCGCGCTACAAACTGCTGGTGAACCGCATGAGCCCGTCGGCGTATCTGCGCGGTCACGCCAACGCCATCTTTTTTGTGCGCGAATTTCTCCGGCACATGCAGCAGATCGGCGTGCCGGTACTGAACGGATCGCGCGCCTACGAAGTGGAAACATCGAAGGCGCTGCAAATGGATATTCTCGAACGCCTCGGCATCGCGTATCCACGCGCCCGCGTTATCAATCACCCTGCGGAAGCGGTGGCCGCGGCTCGTGGACTCACTTATCCCGTGATCGTGAAGCCGAACATCGGCGGGAGCGGCGCGAAAATCCAGCGTTTCGAGGAGCGCGCCACGTTGGCGGCCGCCGCGCGATCTGGGACGCTCGATCTCGGCGTCGATTCCGTCGCGCTGGTGCAGGAATTTCTCCCGGCGCGCGGAGGGTCGATTGTGCGCGTGGAAGTGATGGATGGTAAATTTCTCTACGCCATCAAGATTGTGCCGCCGGCGCAGGGCGGATTCAATTTGTGTCCCGCCGATATTTGCCAGGAAGAAACAACGCCGGATGCCACCGCCGAACCGGCCGCCGCGCCCGATTTCGCGTTCTGCCCGGCGACGGAACCGGCGCGCCGGACAATGCAGATTGAGAACTTCGTGCCCCCGCGGGAAATCGTCGACTCCGCGCTGGCGATCGCCCGTGAAGCGTCGCTCGACATCGGCGGCATGGAGTACTTGATCAACGATCGCGACGGGCAACCATATTTCTACGACATTAACGCCCTGTCGAACTTCGTCACCGACGCGCCTAACATCGTAGGATTCGATCCCTTCCCGCGTTTCGTCGACTTCATTGAGCGTAAGATGAAGGGGTAACACATATGCACTGCCGCATTTTCTTCATAGGGTTCATCACCGCCGCAACGTTGCTTTTCGGCGCGGATCAGGACCGCGATTTTTCCGGCCACTGGATTCTGGACGCGCCGGCCAGCAACACGCGCGATCTCGGTCCCGTGGACGTTTCCCTCAACGTGTCGCAAGGCGACGCCGGATTACTTGTCTCGACGGGAACGGCGCAATGGTCGTATGCGCTCGATGGCAGCGAGACGCGCAAGAAAGTTGGTGGAGAATCACGAAGCACGATGACCAAGTGGGAAGGCGCGGCGCTGCTCGTAAATACGATTGTGAGCGGCACGCAGGACTTCACCGTGGCGGATCGCTGGACGTTGTCGCGCGATCGCAACACGTTGACGATTCACCGCGAGATTTCGCGGGCCGGAACATCGCCGGAAGGCGTGCTGGTCTATCGTCGCGAGGGCGTGCAGGCAGTCACAACAACAGCGCCGGCGCCGCCAGCACCGGCAACGCCACCGCCAAATTCGCAACCGGTTTTAGCCCGACGCCCTGAGCCCGGACAACCTCCAGCCGTCACCGTGCCGATGGGCACGCACGTTTTGTTGCGACTCACCAACGAACTCTCCACCAAGCACGCCAAAGACGGCGACCACGTTTACCTGCGCACCGACGCGCCGGTGGCGATCGACGGCCGCGTGATCATTCCCAACGGCAGCCACGTAGAAGGAACGGTCACGCACGCCAAGCCCGCGGGCCATATCGCCGGCAAAGGCGAGTTGTACATTCGTTTCGACTCGCTGATTCTTCCCAACGGCATTCAGCGCGATTTCAAGGCGCGTCCGCCGCGCAGCGAAGGCGCGGTCGACGGCGACCGCAAGGCAGCCGACGGGCGCGACGTGCTGATGGGCGCGGGAATGGGCGCGGGCGTTGGCGCGATTGCGTCGGGCATTCCCGGCGCCGCGATCGGCGGCGGAATCGGCGCGCTGGCCGGCGTGCTACTGTCGCGGCAGCAGGATGTGAAACTGCCCGCGGGAACGCACCTGGAAATGGTTCTCGATCGCGATCTCGTCTTTGCGCCTGGAGAGTTGTTGCCGTAGGAAGGACCGGCGAGGACGCCTGTCCTACTGGAGAAAAATCCACTTTGACTTTCAAAGACTACCAAACCGCCGCGCACACGACGGCGGCCTACAACGCCGGTAACGCGCCGGCGATCTATCCCACGCTCGGACTCGTAAACGAAGCGGGCGAAGTCGCGGGACTCGCCAAGCGTATTTTGCGCGGCGACAATCCGCCGCCGTCAGCCGATCAATTCAAGGCGGAGCTTGGCGATGTCCTCTGGTATCTGGCCGAATGTTGCACCGCGCTGGGAATCGAGATGGACGACGTGGCTGCCTACAATCTCGCCAAACTGAAGTCGCGCCAGGAGCGCGGACAAATCAAAGGAAGCGGCGACAATCGCTGAATTTCACGCACCTGCGATAAACTACACCTACGCCATGTTGCTGGTGCTGGTGGTGCTCTGTCTGATGTTGACCGGATGCGGCGCGGTCGGCGACCCGTTGCCGCCCTTGCTGGACATTCCGCAACCGCCCACCGCTTTCACGGCGGCGCAGCGCGGCGACAAAGTGAAATTGTCGTGGCCCCCGGCACTCCTCACTACGGAAAACGTCAAGCCGCGGCCCGATCGTTTGGGTCCCACCGAGATCTATCGTTTCGTGATCGGCGATCTCGACGCGAAGGCGCCGATCCGCGATTCGAAAGAATTTCACGAATCGGTGACGTATCAAAAGGCCAAACCCATCGCCGACGTTCCGGCGGGACAAACGGAATTCGACGATCCCATCGATCCCGCGTGGATGAATCACATTGTTGTTTACGCGGTGAAGATGACGAACCATCGCGGGCAGTCGGCGGATTTCTCGAATGTCGTGCCGGTGGCGATGCTGAAAGTCGGTCCGCCGCCGACGTTCGAGACAAAAGTCACCGAACATGCCGTCGAGTTGCGATGGAATGGCGCGGCCGGCGAGTCGTTTCGCGTCTATCGCGACGGCGCGCCGCTCGGCGATGTCAGTGGATCGTCGTATGACGATCGCGATTTCGAATTCGATCATCAGTACACGTACATGATCCGCGCGCTGGCGCATCACGGCAAGTTCACTTCCGAAAGCGCCGATTCCGAGTTGAAGCGCGTGAAGCCGCTCGACACCTTTCCGCCGGCGGCGCCGCAAGCGGTGCGCGCCGTGGCGATCGAAGGTTCCGCGGAAATTTCGTGGACTCCCAACGACGAGCCGGATCTGGCGGGATACAACGTGTATCGTGCCGGCGTTAAACTGAACGACAAGCTGCTGACGAACACGGTGTTTCGCGACACCGCGCCGGGCCCGTCGCCGCGTTACACGGTCAAGGCCGTCGATACGCACAATAACGAAAGCAAGCCGTCTGAGGAGGTGCGGCCGTGAGCCGCACCACTATCGAGGTGCGGCCGTGAGCCGCACCACCATCGAGGTGCGGCCGTGAGCCGCACCACCATCGAGGGCCGGCCATGAGCCGCACTGCCGTCCAGGGCCGGCCTTAAAAGGAGACTTCTGTCCTTGAAATATCTTCGTTTCTCGACTGAGCCGCACACGCGAGCCACGGCAGGACCCGAGACGCACGGCGTGAGTTGGGGCGTGCTCGAAGGCGATCGCATCATGGGATTGTCGGGCGCGCCGTACAATGGCCATCACGCCACCGGCGTAACCTACGCGCTTGACCAAGTGCATCTCTTGCCGGCGTGCTGGCCGTCGAAGATCGTGTGCGTCGGGCGCAACTACGCCGATCACGCGAAAGAACTGGCGCACGACATTCCCACCAAGCCGCTGATTTTCTACAAACCGCCGTCGTCGCTCGTCGCGCAGGGCGGCGCGGTGGCGTATCCACCTGACGTGTCGCGACTCGATTACGAGGGCGAAATCGGAATCGTGATCGGCAAACGCCTGCGACACTTGGGCGCAAATGAATCGTCGCGCGAATACATTTTCGGATTCACCTGCGTCAACGATGTCACCGGCCGCGATCTTCAGGATAAAGACGGCCAGTGGGCACGTGCCAAGGGTTTCGACACGTTTTGTCCCGTCGGTCCGGTGATCGTCACCGGTCTCGACGCGGCATCGCTGACGGTAGAAACCAGATTGAACGGCGAAGTGCGTCAAAAGGGCAGCGTGGCGCAACTGATTTTCAGTTTTGACGCGGTGTTGCGCTGGGTTTCGCGCTTCTGCACGCTCGAAGCCGGCGATTTGATCGCCACGGGAACGCCCGCGGGCGTGGGACCGATGCAGGCCGGCGATACGGTGGAAGTAACGGTGGCCGGCGTGGGCACGCTGCGCAACACGATTGTGAAAGAGGAAATCGGCTGAACCAGAACGCGCAACTCGCGGTGATTTTGGGCGGCGCGGCGGCCCTCATCGCCGCCGGCGTCACGGTCTATATTCGCACGCGCAAAACGCCCGAGGAGCGCGAACGCCTGCGTCGCCTGGGAATCAACGCGCGTGGACGCATCAGCGATGGTTTTCTCGTGGAGATGATGGATCGCGAGGACCGCAAAATATTGGTGTACGAGTATTCCGTGGCGCAGGTTAGCTATCACGCCGCGCAAGACGTGAGCAAACTGGCGGCGCCGGAAGACCTCGCCAAAGTTTGCGAAGGTCTTCCGGCGCGTGTGAAATACGATCCACTCAATCCCGGGAACTCCATCGTGGTCTGCGAGGATTGGAGCGGTTTGTAGAAGCTAGCCCTTCTTCACCAACAAGTCATTTTCCACCGAGAAGACGCCCGGCATTCCCATCACTTTCATGTACGCCATTTGCTTGTCGAGCGGCGAGATCACCACGCCCTCGAGTTTCACGTTGCCGTTTTCCACGATGATGCGGATGGGATGTGCCGGATCCATCGAGCCGGCGAACGACGTTCCCCCGTAGATCAGGCGCGCGGCCTGGATGCGAATGCCGTCGTCGATCATCGACGTAGGCAGCACTTCCACTTGATCCGTCACGTCCTTCACGCCCTTCATGTCCTGCACGATCGCCAGCGCGGATTCATGGGCGATGGGATTGTGCGCGTATCCGCCGAGCGTCACGGCGCCGTTGGTTACGTCCACTGTGAACCAATCGAAGACGTTGCCGAAAAACGTCCGGTCATAGGCGAGGTCTGTCGCTAATTTCTTCTGCAAGACGTCGTCGGCCACCGTGGGACCCGCTACGGCGATGTTGTTGACAACGTTCGTGAGCGCGCCGAAGCTGTGCGCCTTCTTCGCGGCGTTCAGTTTGTCCTGATATTTGTCGACGGAGCCGGAGAGCGTGGCAACGCAATCGTCGACCTTCACGTTGATGCCGGGATATTTGGCCAGATCCTGTGCCAGTTTCTCTTGCACGGCATTGTTGGTGGGAACGACGCAGGCAAAAGCGGCAGTGGAAAGCAACAAGAACGCAGCACTTAAAAACGTTAAGCCCTTGCGAGTCATAAAATCTCCTCCTCGCTTCCACCTAGTTAGACCCCGGTTGAAGCGGTTTAGGTTTCATGACCGCATTTGCCCGTGCAACAAAGCTTTACAACAGGGAATAACGCCGCGCCAGGACGGTAGGATATGGAATGAGTGCGGTTATCAGGCCGGCGCGGGATACGATCTCGCAACCGGCCTGGGTTCGGTGAATGCAAACCTGACCCGCCGAGTGGGCTACATATTCGCGATTACAGCCGTCGCGAATTCCGATGTTTTGAGCTTGGAAGCGCCGGGCATCATGCGTTCCAAATCGTAAGTGACCTTTTTCTGCTCGATGGTTTTCTCGATGGCGTGTTCGATCATGTCCGCCACCGGTTTCCATCCCATGTAGCGGAACATCATGCACCCGCTCAACACCACCGACGACGGATTGATCACATCCTTGTCGGCATACTTCGGCGCGGTGCCGTGCGTCGCTTCGAAAACACCGTAGCCGTCGCCGATATTCGCACCCGGCGCCATGCCGAGTCCGCCGACCTGCGCGGCGCACGCGTCGGACAAGTAGTCGCCGTTCAAGTTCGGGCACGCGACCACGCTGTACTCGTCGGCGCGCGTAAGGATCTGCTGGAACATCGAGTCGGCGATGCGGTCCTTGATCACGATCTTGCCGGCCGGCGCTTTGCCGCCGTGTTTTTCGTACACGTCGGTCTCGGTGATCGTGACGTCGCCGAATTCCTCGCGCGCCAGATCGTATCCCCAGTCGCGAAACGCGCCTTCGGTGAACTTCATGATGTTGCCTTTGTGTACGAGCGTGACGCTGGGCAATTTTTCCGCGATGGCGTACTTGATCGCCACGCGCACCAGGCGCTTCGATCCGGTGACCGACATCGGCTTGATACCGATACCGGAATCGCTGCGAACTTTCTTGCCCATTTCCGCCAGAAACGCGATGACCTTGGCGGCCTCCGGCGTTCCTTCTTTCCACTCGATGCCGGCGTAAACGTCTTCGGTGTTTTCGCGGAAAATCACCACGTTCATCAGTTCGGGACGCACCACCGGCGACGGGACGCCGGTGAAATAGCGCACCGGGCGCCAGCACGCGTACAAATCGAGCAACTGGCGCAGCGACACGTTCAGGCTGCGGATTCCGCCGCCGACCGGCGTAGTGAGCGGTCCTTTGATCGCGATGCGATACTCGACGATCGCGTCGAGCGTGCCTTGCGGCAGCCATTCCTTGAATTCGGTGAACGCTTTTTCGCCGGCGAAAACTTCGTACCAGACGATATGGCGCTTTCCACCGTAAGCTTTTTCCACGGCGGCGTCGAACATGCGTACCGACGCCTTCCAGATGTCGCGGCCCGTGCCGTCGCCCTCGATGAAAGGGATGATCGGATTGTCGGGGATGATGAACTGGCCATTCTTGTATTCGATTTTCTGGCCGTCCGCCGGGACGGGCCGGTTGTTGAACGATGGCATTGTCGGATGTTCTCCTAGAGAGTGAAACTAATACTGTATCGCAAATTCCCCAGTGCCGTGGCGCGAAGGCAGCGCTCAGGATTCCGAATCGGGCGGCTCGGGGTCTTCGTGGTTGGGAACCTCTTCGTGGTCCGGCGTGGACCGCGCGTTTTTCAGGATCAACAGTGCGCCGAGCGCGAGCGCCGCCAACAACGCCGGCGCCACGGCTACGAGCGTGAGTCGCGATTGCGTTTCGTACAAGCGCAATCCTACAAAGACGGCGTTGCAGAAAAGAATTAATCCCGCGAGGATGTAGACGAATCGCATTCCACTACTTCAGCAATTCGCGGATTGCCGACGAGAGCGCTTCCGGCGTGGCGGTTCCGATGAACGCGCGCGCCAAATTGCCATGGCGATCGTAGAGGAACAGCGCGGGCAACGTGCCCGTCCACTGCGGATGCACGTTGTGAACCCACGCGTCTTCGTTTTTCGTCTTGCGATAGTACGCCGGGAACGGAACGCCGTTGCGGTGCAAATATTTTTCGGCGTAGGAAAGCTCGCCCGGTGAGTCCAGCGTGACAGTGACGTAGTCGAGGCCTTGGGGTCCAAACTGCTTGGAGATTTTCAGAAGATCCTGCGTTTCGGCGCGGCACGGCTCGCACCACGCGGCCCAAATGTCCATCAGGACCACTTTGCCGGCGTGTTGTTTCACAAGCGCGTTGTATCCCGCCTCGTCGAGCGGTTTCAGCGTCAACGGGATGCCCGATCCGGGAAGCGCGGCGGCTCCGGCGAGAGCCAACGCCAAAGAAATACAAGATACAAAAGCAGCGATTCGTTTCACAAGTGAAAGTTTAGCACTAACATAAAGGAGATGGTTTCTCTGCTCGGAAAATCGGCCGCCGACCTGCGCGCGTTGCTGGCCGGATGGGGCCAGCCCGGATATCGCGGCGACCAACTGTACACCGCGATCTACCGGCGGCGTTCCCGCGACTTGTCGCGCGTGCCCACGCTGCCGCGTCCGCTGCGCGAACGGCTCGCGGCGGAGTTTTCCGCGGAGCGTCCGCGGATCGCGAGCAAGTTTCAAGCCGCCGACGGCACGATTCGCTATTTGCTGCGCCTGGAAGACGCGAAGACGGTCGAATGCGTGCTAATGCCCGAGGACGGCTCGGTGACAGCGGCGGGGCCGCGCGATACGATTTGCATTTCGACGCAAGCCGGGTGCGCGGTGGATTGCCAGTTTTGTCTCACCGCGCAGTTGGGACTTGAGCGTAATCTCACGGCCGGCGAAATCGTCGGCCAGGTGTTGTTGGTCGCCGAGGAAAACAGTCTCGATCCCGCGGCGCGACCGTTGAATCTGGTCTTCATGGGCCAAGGCGAACCGCTTTTGAATTTCGACAACGTGATGGCCGCCGTGCGATTGCTCGCCGATCCCGCGGGACTGGCGTTGTCGACGCGCCGCATGACGCTATCGACCGCCGGGATTGTCCCGGGCATCGAGCGCCTGGCGGGCGAAGCTGTGCGCCCGAAACTTGCGGTGTCGCTGAATGCGTCGAACGACGAGCAGCGCTCCCGCCTGATGCCGATCAATCGCAAGTGGCCGATCGCCGTGCTGCTTGACGCGTGCCAGCGATTTCCGCTGGGTGCGCGCGAGCGTCTGACGTTCGAATACGTGCTGCTGGGCGGCGTGAACGACACGGCGGCCGATGCGCGCCGCGTCGGCAAGTTATTGCGTGCGATGCCGGCGAAGGTCAATTTGATCGCGTGGAATCCGGGACCGACGCTCGGTTTTGCGACTCCCGAGGAAGCGACCGTCCTCGAGTTCCAGCGCATTCTGCGCGACGCAAATGTTCCCGCGTTTATCCGCAAGCCGCGAGGCCGCGAGATTTACGCTGCGTGCGGCCAGTTGAGTCGCGCCGAGGCGGGCCAATGAAACGCGGGCCAATGAAACGCGGGCCAATGAAACGCCTACTCCTGCTCCCGGCGTTGATGCTGCTCACCGCGTGTCCGAAGCCGGAGCCTTTGCCGGTGCTCGGCCAAACGTCGCCGTTCACGCTGACCGCCGAAACCGGACAATCCTTCGATAGCAAGGCGTTGGCCGGTCATCCTTACGTGGCGGATTTCATTTACACGACATGCCCCGGCCCGTGTCCGCGCATGTCGTCGCAGATGCACGGCATCGATTCACAAGTTCGCGAACTACCGGTGCAGTTTGTCTCGTTCACTGTCGATCCCGAGCACGACACGCCGGAAAAACTGGCGGCCTACGCCAAGCAATTCGGCGCGGACTCGCGGCGTTGGCATTTTCTCACCGGCTCGCGCGACGCATTGAATCAAGTTTTCCGATATTCCTTCAAGCTGGGCGAGGTCGACGGCAGCATGGTCCACAGCACGAGGTTTGTACTGGTCGATGGGCAGGGAAAGATTCGGGGATTTTATTCAAGCGATGATTCCGACGAGTTGCGAAAGTTGGTTCGCGACTTAAGGCAGCTAGAAAAACAAACCGCAGATGAACGCAGATAAACGCAGATAAGGCGAGGGCTCATCGGCGTTCATCTGCGTTTATCGACGTTTATCTGCGGCTGATTTTTTCCTGTACCAACTGCGCCATCGCACGGATGAACGCCGGAGAATCGTTGAGCCCTTCGGCCATCGCGAATCGCTTGATACCCAGCGACAACGCCAGGTCGCGCGCGTCGTGCGCGATTTCTTCGAGCGTCTCGATGTGATCCGATACAAACGCAATCGGCACCACCAGCAGATTCTTGGCGCCCGCCGCGGCCCGCTCGCGGATCGTCGTGGTCAGCGACGGCTGCAACCAGCGGCCTGGTCCGACTTTGCTTTGATAGCAAATACGGTGCGGATGCGGCCAGCCGTGAAGCTCGCGGCCTCGTTCGAGCGTGAGGCGCGTCGTCTCGGCCACTTGTGCCGGATACGGATCGCCCTTTTCCGATAGATTCGCGGGTGTCCCGTGCGCGCTGAAGATCAATTCCACTGTTTCACCTGACGTCTCGCCGGCCGGAAATTGCGTCAGCGCCTCGGCGATCCGCTCCACTTGAGCTTGAATATACGGCGCGTAATTGTGAAATTCGGAAATCGTCTGGAGCGGCACACCGTTTTGGCGAAAGTGGCGACGCCATTCGTTCAAACTGGACCCGGTGGTGGTCTTCGAGTACTGAGGATACAGCGGCAGCAGCAAGATTCGGTCAAAATGTTGCGCGCCGACCGCCGCCACTACGTCCTCGGTGAGCGGATGCCAGTAGCGCATCGCCACAAAGACGCGCGCTTGGTCGTTGAGCGTCGCGCGCAGCTCGCGTTCCAGCGCTTCGGCCTGGCGGCGCGTGTTGTTGTTCAGCGGCGATCCTTGGAATTTGCGGAACAGTTGGCCGTAGTGATCCGCGACCTTCTTGGCGCGATTCGCAGCCACCAGCCGCGCCAGCGGCTCGCGGGCCAGTCGGGCGAAGGGGAAATCGATGATATCGGGATCGCGAAAGAGGTTGTAGAGGAACGGCTCGATCGCTTCGGGAGTATCCGGGCCGCCGAGTTGTAGCAGGACAACGGCAAGCCGCTCCCGGTAAGTCGAAAAATCCATGAAGAACCAATGTAGCACGGCGGCCGCGCGCCACCTAGTCTGCACTACTTTAGGGCACGCCTGGGGTGTCCGGGCAACCGCCCCCAAATCCTGTTTCAAATCGGGCGGATTCGGTATAATAGCCCTGCCTGGGAGGACGTCGACCTATGCCCAATCTCACCGTGCGCGTGATGGAGGATCTCCCGGTCCCACGCGATCAAGTTCAGCGCCGCCGCGGCGACCTGCTGCAGCAATTCATGCAGGTAAATAAGGAACTGTGGCTGATCCTGACGGTTTTTGCGATCGCCTTTGTCGTAAACCACGTGGTCAGCTCGCAGCGTTTGACGCTGAGTTTCTACACGCTACCCACGCTGTTTTCCGCCTACTTCTTCGGACGCCGCCACGCCGTGATGACCGCGATTTTCTCGGGCATGGTGGTGGCCGTCGTGGCCTACACCAATCCCACGCTCTTCGAGCCGCAGGTGACCGCGCCGTTCGATCGCTGGTTCGATATGGGCGTTTGGGCGGGATTTTTGACGCTCACCGCCTATGCGATGGGCACCCTCTACGAGAGCAAAGAAAAACATATTGCCGAATTACGCGATACGTATCAGGGAATTCTGCTGATTCTCCAGCAGTTCATTTCCAAGGATAAGTACACGCAAAACCATTCCTATCGCGTTTCCGTTTACTCCGCGAAGATCGCGGCGTGCTGCGGACTGAATCGCGACCGCATCGAGGACGTGCGCACCGCCGCCTTGTTGCACGATATCGGCAAGCTCGATATCAGCCGCGACATCCTCTATAAGGCCGCCAAGCTCAGCGACCGGGAGTTCGAGGAAATGAAGACGCACGTGTCGCGCGGCGTGGATTTCCTGGCGCCGGTGGGCGGATCGCTCAAGCGCGTGCTGCCGATCATCCTGGCGCATCACGACAAGTTCGACGGTACCGGATATACGCCGGCGTCCGGCGAAAATATTCCCTTCGAGGCGCGCATCATATCTGTCGCGGATGCATACGATGCGATTACCAGCGACCGTCCGTACCGCAAGGCTTCCACGCCGTTCGAGGCGCGCGACATCATCGTGAAAGGCGCGGGATCGAGCTTCGACCCTCAGGTGGTCCGCGCGTTTGAGATCGCCTTCAGTCGCGGCGAGATGGAAGTTCCCGAGGTAATGATCTAGCTCCGTAAGGTTTTGTCCCGCATTCTCATCGTCGAAGATGAACGCCACTTGGCCGAGGGCCTGCGCTTCAATCTGGAAGCGGAAGGCTATCAGGTGGATGTCTGCGAAGACGGCGAATCGGCGCTCGAACTATTGGAGGCGTCGGGATCGGCGATCGACTTACTGGTGCTCGACGTGATGCTTCCCGGCAAGGACGGCTTTGAAGTGATGGCCGAACTGCGCCGTGAAGGACAATACCTGCCCACATTGATGCTCACGGCGCGCGGCCGTCCCGAAGACGTGTTGAAGGGTTTTGAATCAGGCGCCGACGATTATCTGCCCAAACCGTTCGAGCTAGCGATTCTTCTGGCGCGCATCGGTGGATTACTGCGCCGTCGCGAGTGGCTTCTCGCCTCGGCTGCGGCGAAAACCACCGCCGGCGACGGCGACAAGCCGGCAGCGCCGCAGGTTTTCGAAGTCGCCGGGCGTGTGATCGACTTCGGCACGCTGGAAATCCGCGCGGAATCGCAGACGTTTCCGCTGACCGTGATGGAAGCGAACCTTTTGCGCTACCTGATCCAACATCAGGATCAAGCGGTGTCGCGCAAGGCGATGCTCGAGGATGTTTGGGGCGTGCGCGAAGACACCGACACGCGCCCCATCGACAATTTCATCGTGCGATTGCGCCGCTATCTCGAGGACGATCCCGCCAATCCCAAGCATTTGCTCACGGTGCGCGGCGTGGGGTACCGCTTCACGCCTTGACAACTAACTCGGATTCCGATATAACGAAATCCGAGTATGATTCCGCTGGCCGTCATCCTGCTCAAGCTGCATCTCACGGCGCTAGTCGCGATCGATGGGGGACGTCTCGCCGAGTCGCGCGCGGTTTCGCCCGAGATCCGCAATCTCGGCAAGCTGACGGCGTATGACGCGGGCGAACTGGATCGTCGATTGCGGGATCTCGCCGCGAGGTCCCGCGTGGCGCTCGCGGACACTCCCAAGCCGGCGCAAGAGCAATTCGAAGCGTTGCGCAAACTCCAGGGCGTTGAATTCGATCGCGAATTTCTGAAGTTCAACTACGGTGCCAACGAGACGCTGCGCAAACAACTGGCGGGCGTCCGCGAGCTGGCGATCTTCGAGCCGATCATCGGGCAAGACGCATGGCTCTCCGGATGGTGCCTGGGACATTGCGTCCCGCGCCGGCAATGAACACGAACGCACGCGCGGTCGTAATGGGCGCGGCGTCAGGCGCGGCGATGCTGGCTTGTCTGATCGTCGGCGCGACGCGTGCCGGCATGCCATGGGAATGGCCGATCCGTTGGATCTTTGCGCTGCTCGGCGCCGCTCCTGGGCTGATTTCTGTCGGCCAAGCCCACGGGGGATTGAGCACGCCCTCGTGCATCGCGATCGGGTTGGCGATTCACGCCATTATTTCCACTTTGCTCGCCCGGCTCTTCCTGCTGCTTGTTGCGCACTTCAAAAAGCCTTATCGGGCTCCGGCCGGATTGCTCTATGGCGCAATCCTTTGGGCGATCATGACGTACGCGCTGCTGCCGATGGCGGATGGCGTGATGGCGGCGCGTGTGCAACTCATCCCACAGGCGTTTCTCATCGCGAATCTGGTTTTTGGAACCGTGCTGGGCGCGTGCGCTACACTAGTTCGAGGTGCCTGAACCAAAGCTGGAGTTCAAGGGCGGCCGGCGATATCTCGCGCTGGGACTATTTCTAGTCCTGGCCGTGCTGATCGTGTGGCAAGTCTCCTTTAAGGTTGGGATCAGTCCCGCGAGTTCCGAGCAGACCATCCTACTGTTCTTTCTATCGACGCTGGTGGGCCTGGCGTTTCTGATTTTCGGGTTCATTCTCTCGCGCAATCTCATCAAGCTATTCGTCGAACGCCGCGCGAATCTGCTGGGATCGAAGTTCAAGACAAAACTTGTGATCGGCGCGCTGGCGCTTTCATTGCTTCCGGTGTCGCTCCTTTTCTATTTTTCCTACTTGTTGATGAATCGATTCGTGATCCGCGTGTTCAATCAACCGTTCGCCAGCATGGAAACGCAGGCGCGCTCGATTGTCGCGGAAGTGGGCTCGTTTGCCGAGCGCGAGGCGGAAGCGGACGCCTTGGCCGTGTCGCGCGGGCCGATGGGCGACGCGATTCGCGCCGGTGACGTCGATGGAGTACGTCGATTGATGGCCGTGGAAGCGCAAGGCGAAGGTGTCGATTACCTCACCGTCGAAACACCGAGCGGCAACCTGGGATTCTTCAGTACCTCAGGCGTCGACATCGGCCCCGGCCTGGCGCGCGAATTGCCCGCCGACGAGCGCCGGACACGGCGCCCGCTGCACTTGCAGGCGTCTGCGGGCGGCAGCGATTACGCCGTGGCGATTATCCCGATTGTTTCACCAAATGGCGGTCCGGTGGGATGGATCATCGCCGCCGACCGCTTGCCCGATCGACTCACAAAAAGCTTGGCCGAGATGTCGCGCGATCAGGAGAATTACAGGCAGCTTTTCTACGAGCAAAAAAGCGTCCGCACATTTTTCTTGCTGGAAATGGCGCTCGTAACCGTGCTGCTTCTCGTCGCCGCGACGTGGGTGGCTCTGTTTTTGTCGAAGCAAGTCACAGTGCCGATCGAAGCACTCGCCGAAGCGACGCATGAGGTCAGCGTTGGGAACCTGGGATATCGCATCAAAGTGCGCGCAACCGACGAACTCGGCGTGTTGGTGCGTTCGTTCAACGACATGGTGGGCCAGCTCGAGGAATCGCGCATGGAATTGGAGCGTCGCCGTCGCGAGACCGAAGCGATTCTCGAAAGCATTCCCACGCCGGTGATTTCACTTTCGCGCGACCGCCGCGTGATCCGCGTGAATCCTGCGGTGGAACGAATGTTCGGTCCGCAGCGCGCCGCCGCGCCCACGTTGCGCGACTTGCTGCCGGCCGAGGAACTGCGCGACGTCGATCACTTACTGCGCCGTTCGCTCCGGCAGGGTTTCGCCACTTCACAACTCGATTTGTCCACGCCGCGCGGCAAGATGAGCGTGGCGATGACGGTGTCAGCGCTGCAGAGCGGTCCTGCCGGAGTGCCGGTGTCGTCGGACATTGCGTACATCGTCGTCGTGGAAGACCTTTCCGACTTGATCCACGCGCAACAAGCCGCGGCGTGGCAGGAAGTGACGCGGCGTGTGGCGCATGAAATCAAGAATCCGCTCACGCCGATCGCGCTGTCCGCCGAGCGCATCCGTCGCCGGTTGGAAACGATGAGCGCCACGATGCCCGATGCGGATCGCACCGAGGGCATGCAAGTGATCGCCGATTGTTCGAACCTGATCAACCAAGAAACCGAAGCGTTGAAGACGTTGGTGGACGAATTTTCGCAGATGGCGCGCTTCCCGAAGGCCGAGCTGAAACCGGAGTCGCTGAATTCGATCGTGGAAAGCGCGGTGGCGGTTTTCGACGGCCGCCTCGACGACATCGAAGTGCGTCTTGATCTCGCGCCGGGCTTGCCGCTGGTGAATGTCGACGCCGGACAACTGAAACGCGTGGTGGTGAACCTAGTGGACAACGCCGCGGAGGCGATGGAACCGTGTTTGTTCAAGGAACTTCGCATCTCAACAGACATGCGCGGCGAGACGGTGGAGTTGGCCGTCGCCGACACGGGTCCCGGCGTCGACGCGGAGACGAAGGAAAAACTTTTCCTTCCGAATTTTTCGACCAAGAAACGCGGGACAGGTTTGGGCTTGGCGATCTGCAGCCGCATCGTCGCGGATCATCGCGGCAGCATCCGCGTAGAAGAAAATGATCCGGTGGGGGCGCGCTTTATACTGGAACTTCCTGCATAGGGTTGCTGGTTGCTGGTGCTGGTTGCCGGTTTGGCCCGACTAATGGCTAAAGGATTCCGAGACCTCGTCGCTTGGCAGCGCGCGATGGCGTTGGTGCTCGAAGTGTATAAGGTGACGCATGGGTTTCCGCGAGAAGAAGTCTTCGGACTTTCAAGCCAACTTCGGCGTGCAGCTGTTTCGGTCCCGAGTAACATTGCAGAGGGACAAGGTAGATCGACTCGGGGTGAATTCGCGCACTTTCTCGGTCACGCGCGAGGGTCGCTCGCGGAAGTAGAGACGCAACTCGAGATCGCGAAAGGACTGGGTTTAATCAAGCATGAGGACTTCGAGAAACTGATGAAGCTGGTCTCCGAAACCGGCCGCCCTTTGCTCGGTCTCACGGACGCGATCCGCCGACGGTCGACCTCGAACCAGCAACCGGCAACCAGCAACCCCGCGCGACCAGCCCAATGAAAAAGCGGATATTAATCGTCGACGACGAAAAAGGCATTCGGCAATCCTTGACGGGTGTCCTCGAAGACGAGGGCTACCAGGTGAAAGCCGTCGCCGGTGGGGACGCGTGTCTCGAACAGTTGGAGAGTGATCCTCCGCAACTCGTTCTGCTCGACGTTTGGCTCAAAGACCTCGATGGACTCGACGTGCTCGAGCGAATTCGCAAACGGCCGCTCGCTCCGCAGGTGGTGATGATTTCCGGTCACGGCACGATTGAGACCGCTGTGAAAGCCACCAAACTCGGCGCGTTCGATTTTCTTGAGAAACCTCTTTCGATCGAGAAGACCCTGCTGGTGGTGAAAAACGCGCTGGCGCATCAGTCGCTCGCGGACGAAAACCTGCGACTGCGCGAACAGATCGCCTCGCGCTGCGTAATCATCGGAGAGAGCATTCCGATGAAGGCGCTGAGGCAGCAAATGGAGTTGATGGCGCCGACCAATGGGCGGGTTTTGATTTACGGAGAGAGCGGCACGGGCAAGGAACTGGTGGCGCGCGCCATCCACATGCAAAGTCCGCGCGCGGCGCAGCCGTTTGTGGAAGTGAACTGCGCGGCGATCCCCGAGGATTACATCGAAAGCGAATTGTTCGGGCACATGAAGGGCTCGTTGCCCGGCGCGCAGGAAGACAAAGCCGGAAAATTCCAAAAGGCCGACTCCGGCACACTCTTCCTCGACGAAGTCGGCGACATGAGTTTGAAGACGCAAGCGAAAGTGCTCCGCGCGCTCGACGAGCAGCGCTTCGAACCCGTGGGGTCGCATACCAGCGTCACCATCGACGCGCGAATTATCGCCTCGACGAACAAGAACCTCGACGAAGAAATCACGCGCGGCAATTTCCGCGAGGACTTGTTTTATCGCTTGAATGTCGTACCCTTCTACGTCCCGCCGCTGCGCGAGCGCCTGGAGGACATTCCGCTGTTGGCCGAGCATTTCACGCGCGAATTCAGCGAGTCGTACGGACGCCGGCCCAAGCAATTCGCACCCGAGGCGTTGGAAGCGCTGCGTCAATACTCCTGGCCGGGCAACGTGCGCGAGTTGCGAAATCTGGTGGAACGCATCGTGATCATGAATCCGCAGCAGCGGATCGAGCGAAAGAATATTCCCGCGCTGATTTCGCGGACGGCGTCGCGCGGAGCGGGCGGCTTCAGTTCGCTGCAAGAAGCGCGTGCCGCGTACGAGCGCGATTTCATCATCAAGAAACTGGAAGAGTGCGGAGGTAACGTAAGCCGCGCCGCCGAAGCACTGGGACTCGAACGCAGCCATCTCTACCGCAAGATGAGGTCGCTCGGTCTACCGTCGAGAGAACAGGGATGAACGCCGCCGCTCTTTTACCGCAGCTTTTTCCCAAACCCGCGCGCCCGCCCGTGGGCCTGCTCGAACAGCGCCAGGGACTCTATTGGCTCATCCGCGTGCGTTTGGCCGTCATTAGTTTCATGCTGGTTGTCCAGCTCGTGGTGTGGCAATTCCCGCCGCCACAAACCGTTTCCGACGCATTCAATCCCAAAACATTCATCTTCACGATCGTGCTGTGGTACGTGCTCACGCTGCTCTTCGCGATTCTTCTGCGCGTGTGGCCGGACTACGTGACGCAATCGTACTTGCAGGTGTTGTGCGACGCCTGCATTCTCACGGGCGTGGTCTATCTGACGGGCGGCCCGGAAAGCTATTTCATTTTTCTCTTTCCGTTGATCGTCGTGGCGTCGGGCGTGTCGTTGCCGCGTCCTGGGCCTTATCTGGTGGCGAGTCTTAGCTTCATTATTCTCGGATCGGTGCTCGATCTCGGACTGTATGGAAAGATTCCGGCGACATGGGCGATGAAGTTCGACGATCCCATCGAATTGCAGCAGCGCATCCAGCGCGTGCAAACGTCGATTTTTACGAATTTGTTCGGCTTCATGACCGTCGCGTACCTATCGAGCACACTCGCGGACAGCTTGCGCCGCACCGCGAGCCAGCTCACGCAAACCTCCGGCGCGCTCGACAACTTGCAGGCGTTCAACCAAAACGTACTCGACTCCATCGCCGCCGGCGTGTTGACCATCGATATGGCCGGGCGCGTGCAACTGCTGAATCATGCCGGCGAAACGATTCTCGGCCAGCCACTTTCGAGTTTGAGCTCGCGACGCATCGAAGAAGCGCTGCCGGAAGTGGCCGCGGTGAGCGCGTCGCCGCCCGGCGGCGAGGTGCGATTGCGCACGCCGGCCGGCGTGGAACGCACGCTGGGAATTACGGTGTCGCCGCTGGCCTCGACCGAAGGCGGGCCGGCCGGCAGCGTCTATGTGATCCAGGATTTGACCGAATTGAAGCGCATGGAGCGCGACATGCGCTTGCAAGACCGCATGGCCGCGCTGGGGCGCATGGCAGGCGCGATTGCGCACGAAATCCGCAATCCGCTGAGCGCCATCGCGGGATCGGCGAAGGTTTTCTCTATTACCAGCGATCTCTCTGAAGACCAACAACGCTTGGTCGACATTGTTCGCAAGGAGTCCGAGCGCCTCGACCGCACGCTCGCCGAGTTCCTGAGCTTTTCGCGCGAGCGCAAATACGAGTTTTCTTCCACCGACATTGTGGCGCTGCTGGAAGACACGATCACGCTGATCCGCCATCGTCCCTCGACGGAACACTGGCGCATCACCGCCGAGTTTCCCAAGACGCCGCTCGTGGTAGCGGCCGACATCGACGCGATCAAGCAAGTTTTCTGGAATCTTTGCGACAACGCGCTAAAAGCGATGCCCGAGGGCGGTACGTTGTCGCTGCGCGCGGCGCGTGCCGGGGCCAACGCGCTAATCGAATTTCGCGACACGGGCGTGGGAATCACGCCGGGGCAACTGGAAAAAATCTTCGAACCATATCAGTCGGGATTTTCCAAAGGATCGGGCTTGGGCCTCGCGATTGTGTACGAAATTGTCGCCGCGCATCAGGGGCGCATCACCGCGCAGAGCACGTCGGGCGCGCCGGGACAAGCGTCGGGCACGTTGTTTCGTTTGTTGTTGCCGTTGGCGCCGGATCGCGCGAGCTAGTCGGGTTATTTCTTGCAGCCCGGCACAGCGAACGAACCGATCCGCGTCGTGGATGTCGTTGCGCCGGTCTTCAGGTAATTTCCCGTAAACCAGAATGTGCAGTCGTCGGAAGGATCAACGGCGATGTTGGTGTAATCCTCCCAGCGCAAACTCCCCGTCTGTGACGCCTGACCTTCCGCCAGCACCGACTCGTGGAAAGTGAGTTGCCCCTTCGGATCGCCGGCGAGCCGCGCCGCCACGCGCTGACCCGGAGAGTCCGCATCGCTTCCGAAGGAATATCCCAGGGCAATATTGCCGCGACGATCCATGGCCATGCTGCCCAGCCAGCGATACGCTGGTCGATTCGGGGCGTCGGGCGCGTAGGTTCCCTGCTGGAACAACGCGGGATCGCGGCCGTGATTGAGGTGAAATTCATACCAACGGATACCGCCCGCGTGCGCGGCCGTGGCGACGGAATGCTCAGCGAGAATCGCTTCGTGATCGCCGAAATTCCGGTAGACCAATCGCTCGATCAGCTTGTCGCCCTGCGAATCAAGACGTCGCGCCGTGCCGGGTTGCGGCACGCAGTTGCTCAACTGTCCGTCGCATAAGTAGTGATACGGCGCCACGGCGATTTTCTCGGGTGGCGAGACGGTGGTCTTCGACGCGTCCTTCCAATCGACGTGCATTCGATAGAAATAGATCCCGTCGTCCTCGAAGTTCTTCAGCAGTTGCGTGCCGCCGGTGGACATCATGATGTTGGGCGCGCCCTTCGGCGGCGGGCGTCGGCCGTCCACGTCCGCGTTCAGCAAGAAAACCGCGCCGTCGATCACGATGCATTGTTCGGTGGCCGGCTGACCTTTGAGCATTCGCGCGCGATCCGCGACGCAAGCGTGTTTCTGCGTGACGATCTCCGGCAGCATGTTGTCGCTGGTGCTGGTGGGATTGTAGTAGCCGTCCGGCCACACCGCGGGACGCGGATAGTCGGGAAAAAGCTGACGCTCGAATTCGTAGCGATAGTATTTTCCGAGCGGATCGGGCGTCGCACTCACCGCGTAGCACATCGCATACGGAGCCCCGGGACCTTCGCGGCGCGCGAATACCGGAAGCACAAACAGCCAGCGGTCCGCGAGTTGATCGTAGCGGACAACCGTATCGCTGTTGTTGGTCGCGTTGCAGCGCTCGCCCATTCCGGTGAAGACCGTGTTGTTGGGAACGGGTCCATAGAGCAATCGGCCGGTGGAATCGTACTTCTTGCCTTTCTTCGTGAACACGGCCATGTTGCCGTTGAGAATTTCAAAAATATGATCGGGGCCGACGGCGAGACTAATGTCAATGCCGCCGCGACCCGGCCGAGCTTCGGATTTTTCCGAGCCAGGAAAAGAGCGGCCGGAAAATCCTTCGCCCAGGCCGTCGAAACTCGCCACCAGTTCGATGGCGGGCCGTGTTCCTTGCGATGTTTGCTCCACGGCCGCGCCGGCCGAGCCGATTTCGGGCGCCGGAGGGGCCGCCGGAATCGGTGCAGTTGTAGCTCCGGATCGTCCGCCCGTTCCTCCGCGTGCCCCCGTCCGCCCGGTGAATCCGCCGCGACCTGCCGGAGGCGGCGCCGGCGGAGTCGCGCCGAGTCCCGCGCCCGGACCTTCGATCGCGCCCGCTCGCACCGGCACGCTCTCCACGGCCGCGTGAATCGTCACCGGCTTGTTGGGAATGAATTGCGCGGCTGCAGTCGCCATGAACACCAGAGAAATCGCGTACTTCATAATCGTGTGCTACCTTAGCACACGATGAAGCCCATCACTTGTTTCTTCGCTTTGCTCCTGGGACTCGCGGCCGGCGCGCAGGGCCGCCAGGGGCCGGGCCACTCGATCGGGAAGGTTACAACCAACGGCGACCTGATTGTCGTGACGCTCGACAAAGACGTTCTCGGCAAGGCCAACATGTTCGACTTGACCGGCCGCACACTGCGCTTCACTCCCGATGGGGCGGGATACCGCGTCGAAAACTCGGCGCTCGCGTGGGATCCGGAGTTCGGCGCGGAAATGAGCTCACCTCAAGTCCATCTTTCCAAGTTTGCATTTCCGTTTTCCGGCAAACAATGGGACACGTTCTCCGTGGGAGTGACAGGCTCCATCGCTTTCGGTGAGATGTCTGGTAGCGGACGGGGCCGCGGAGCTTTGTTTGGCCGGGGCGGCGGCGTAACGATCGAACGTTTCGCGCAGCTTCAAGAAGCTGGACGCGCTCTTCTGAATGGCACGCCGGCAATCTGCGTCTTTTTCAAACTACGCATGTCTGGAACGCGCTACTTGAAAGAGCTGGACGATCGCATCGTGCTCACCTGGAATGTGACCGAGCCCGTCGGCAACATTCAGGATTTCACCTGGACGCCAACCGAGAATCGTTTCCAAACGGTTTTGCGGAAGGACGGCAGTATCGAGATGTCGTATCAAACCGTCGCAGCGAAGGACGCCATCGTCGGCGTCTATCCGTCCATCGGCGACGAAAAGGTTAAGTCGGCCACGGCGGAGTTGCATTTCTCTTCAGTGAAACCGCAAGATGGTCCTTTCGCCGCGCCTTTTGAAACATTCCACTACTTGAAGCTGCCGAGTTCTCGCGACCTCGCATGCACGGTGATTCAAGCGCTGGGAGACAAATTCGATCTGCTGGCGTATTACTCCGATTTTCGCGTGGACAATCAGGAAGCCGGCACGCCGAGCAACGGTCCGCTCGGCGGCGGTCCTGATGGCGGCGCGGTCACCGGGATCCACGCGAATCAACGAGGCCTAGAAAATTACTGCACGAAGGGGCGATTCCAGTGGTCATTCATTCAACCGGTTTACGTGGGATCGAATCAGATGCAAGAGCGGCCGCCCGATGGGGTCACCGACACCAACACGCATAACATCGCGACGTATGCGCATCAACTCGGCGAGCGGACGCCCGACGGAAAGATTCCTGCGTACGATTACGCGATGTCGCAAATCGGCCACGAGATGGGACATCGCTGGTCGGCGTTTGTGTCCGCGAGAGTGAATGGCGAAATCATTCCGCTTGGTCCGACGCACTGGGCGCGCGGCTTGCAGGCGCCCGCGGCGTTCCCCTATCAGCGTCCCACCGAAGCGTCGGCGATGGGCGGCGGCGTGTGGCAAGACAACTTCGACGGCACATTCACGCAACTCGACGACGACTATTACGTACCCGCGACCGGATACTCGTTTCTGGATCTTTACTTGATGGGCTTGATCGCGCCATCGGAGGTGCCCGACTTTTTCATTCTGAGAAATCTGGTACCCGCGGGTCAAGACCGCAATGGTCATCCGATCTTCAAGGCGGATCGCACCAAAGTGACGATTGAAGACGTGATCGCCGTGGAGGGTCCGCGGCAACCCGACGTCGATCACGCGCAGAAGAAATTCAACACCGGAATGGTGATGATCGTGGAGCACGGAACGAAGCCAAGCAAGGAATTGATCGAGCGCGCCAACGGTATCCGCGAGCGGTGGATCGACTACTGGGAAACGGTCACCGGCCATCGGTCGAGCATGACGTCGACGGTACGATAGTGATGCAGTTTCAAAGTGGCGCGATGGCATTATCTGGCGATGGCAAAGACGGGAGTATTCCCAAGAAACCTAAAGCAGTGTCCAGATACGAGGTGCGAGAGCACCGTCAACCCGTCTCCCGGGATTTAGCCAAACCAGCGTTCCACATAGTTGAGACCAATACGCCTAGCAGTTCGGTCTACTTTGGCTCTGGCGGCAGGACTGCTAGGGCATGTTCGATTTCAGCCTGAGTGAGCAGCCTGGACTGACGGACTACTTCTCTAGCCTTGTGAAGGTATTTCACTGGCAAGAGACCCTTATTCTGAATGGCTCCCATCTCAAACGATTCGCGCAATACACTGACGAGGAGGCGTTCAAGGGTGAAGCATTGAATGATACTCTCGGCTGGCAAGCAGCCAACGGCGTGCTGCGGAATACGGACGACTTCGCCTTTGTGTGTATCCATCTTCAAATACTTCAATTGAGATGAAATAAGGAACGCTAGTACTTCCGAACCGCCCGATCGCCCTAGGATCAAGACGTATTTATTCTTCTTCGGGTGACTCCGCGTAGAGAATTCCTCGATGTGAAGGACCGAGCATTGGCGGAGATCAATCTCATCTTGCGGCATATGGTCGGAGGAGATCGCGGGACTCTTGCTCGGATTCTGCCAACTCCTTCACCGCCTCGGCGCCTTTCACTCCCTCGAAGAACAATGCATAGTCGATTGGCCCCATCTCATCCGTGCAGGACGGCTCATCGTGAGCCATTTGCCTGAGGCGAGTGGCGGACACTCGACCGTACTTCTCAATAACCCAATTCAAGACCTCCAGGTCGGACTTTGAGAAAACCTTCCGATTGGCTTGTTGCTTCAGTTGCACCGAATTACCGTTCACAGAGACGAACCTCTGAAGAAGTGCGTTCTCGTGAGGAGCGGCCTTCGACCGGAGCATGTTTAGCCCTCGGGTCGGAATCTGGCCGTGCTCCAGCCTCCAATAGTGGTCTCCGGTTATTGGGCGGCCATAGCGCACCAAGTGCTGCTTGTCTGCAAAATACAGTTGTTTGCAGATTGTCAGCTTGGTGCTATGTGGGCACTGTTCAGACAGATACGCTACTGCATTGGCGAATTTCTCAGCGCTGAACTTAAAACGTAGCTTCTTTGCCATATTTTCGCCCCCTAGGGATACTGTATCATCAGAGGTCGATATAGACAAGATCTGTTTTTCGTTGCACACTTCCAGTGTGCAACGAATGCGGAATAAAATCAAGCGGAGCAGGTTGGCTTGCAACGCGCGCGACTCCTGTATATAATCGCGAGTAGTTCCTGTTTTTTCTGGAACAGACGTGAGGGATCACGAAGCCATGAGGATACTGGACTTCCGAAGTCTCCTGCAGGGCAGCCGAGCCTGCTCGGTTCCCTGCTGTGGTTACGCCCTTCCCGCGTCTGCCCGTCTGGTTCTCCATTCTTTCATTGCCAACTCACGCCGCGCCCGTGTGGAGGTGCGTCTTCCCTAGCGCCATGGACCATCCACTTCAATGGCCGGTGCTGGTCTTAAACGCCACCTATGAGCCGATCCATGTCACGGCGGCGCGGCGCGCGATTGTGCTCGTGCTGAAGGGTGTCGCGCAGACCGAAGAGCACTCTCGCGCGCAACTGCATTCCGCGCACCAGCAACTGCCGGTTCCCTCGGTGATCCGGCTGCTCGAGTACCGGCGCATTCCGTATCAGACGCGGGCGCTGTCGCGAAAGAACATTTTGATGCGCGATCGCAACACGTGCCAGTATTGCTCGAAGGTGATGCCGGCCGGCGAGCTGACGCTCGACCACATCATTCCGCGCTCGCGCGGGGGCGATTCCTCGTGGGAGAATCTGGTGACGTGCTGCCATCATTGCAACAATCGCAAGGGCAATTGCTTGCCGCACGAAGCGCACATGCATTTGACGCGTCCGCCGCGTCCGTTCAGCCTGCACACCTCGCGGCAGCTCATGCGCTTGATGGGACGCGGCGAAGAAGCGTGGCGGAAATATCTTTTCTTTTAGTTTCCCGGCGCCTCCTATGAAATCCGTCGCGATTCTCTTGGTGGGCGCCTGGCTCACCGGATCCATTCTGATGGCCGTGGTGGCGACACAGAATTTCGCCACTGTCGATCGCATGCTCACGCAGCCGACGCCACAGGCCGCCGCGCCGCTGGTCTCGCTGCCGCACGATTCCATGCGGATGCTGCTGCGTCACCTATCCTCGGAACTGAATCGCCTGTACTTTGTGGTGTGGGGTTTCGCGCAGATTATCCTGGGCGTTGGGGTGATGCTCTTGTTGCTGCTGGCCTCGCGGCGCGTCGACGCCTGCATCGCGGCGGTGATGCTGGTAATCGCCAACCTGCAATTGGTGCTGTTGACTCCGCGCATCACCGACCTGGGACGCGCGCTCGATTTCGTGCCGCGAAATCCCGTGCCGCCCTCGGCCGCTGCGCAGTTGACGGAGTTTTGGCGCTTGCATACATTGTTTTCCGGATCCGATTTGCTCCTCATGGCCCTAGGATTGGTCCTCGCTTGGCGGCTCTGTTTGTCGAAGCCATAGCCGTTTGTAAATTGTTCCAGGCCGATACAACAATTGGGTTGACACGGCTTTCGGAAACGTTTACATTCGGCTCAAGCCGTGCCTACGGGTGAAGACGCGGCTGCCAAGGGGGGTCGATGCGAAACGTCAACGTTACGTTTGGGGTGATTCTTCTTCTCGCTTCGCTGGCCGGAGCGCAGAGCACAGGGTCAGTTTCTGTAAGCGTTACCGACCAAGGCGGCGCGATGGTGCCGGGCGCGGCCCTGGTGTTGCGCAACGTGGCGACCAACGAGGTTCACCGCGCCGAAACGCAAGAAGGCGGCGTCTTCACGTTCTCCGGCTTGCAGTTCGGCGATTACGAGCTGACGGTCAGCAAGCAGAGCTTTGCCACACGGGTGTTCCAATCCGTCGTCGTGCAGACCGGACGACTCACGACCATCAACGCGCAACTTGTCATCGCCGCCACGTCGGAAAAAGTGACGGTGAGCGAAGCCGCGACCCCGCTGATAGAGACCGAGTCAAACTCGCTTTCCGACACTCTCGATACGAAGCAGGTGACGAATCTGCCGGTGGTCGGACGCAGCGTGATGAGTCTGACCTTCCTGGTGCCCGGATGGGCCGGCACGGGTGTCGGCAGTTCCAACGGGACATGGGATAACCTGCCGGGCGGCGCGGTGGTCAGCGCCGACTTTGACGGCACGCCCGGAATCAGCAATCGGTTCCGCAGCGGCGGTTTTAACTATGGAACCACGGTCGTGTCGCCGCGCATCGAGGACGTCGGCGAGATGACGATCTCGACGGCGCAAGTCGACCTGAGCGGCAACGGAACGGCGGCGATGCGCATCAGCGTCGTGCAACGCCACGGCACCAACCAGTTTCATGGACGCCTGTTCGAGGACTTCCGGAATACCAGCTTGAACGCCAACTCCTGGAGCAACAACGCTCGCGGCTTGAAGCGCAACATCATCAAGTTGAACGATTTCGGCGGAAGCATCGGCGGACCGATTAAGAAGGACAAGCTTTTTATCTTCGGTACCTGGTCGCAGTCGTTTTCTCCGCTGGTGAACGTGGTGACTACGCCGTACATTTTGCCGACGGCGCAGGCGGGCAACTTCACATATACGACGGGTGGCGTGACCAAGACCGTAAACGTACTGCAGTTGGCAGGAGCGGCGGGATTCGCCTCGACGGTGAACCCCGATATTTCTTCCCAGTTTTCGAAGATGAACGGCGTCGTTGGACAGGCTGTGTTGGTGCCGACCTCGGATCCCAACATTCAAAACCTAACCTTTCAAGCGCCCAGGAAAGATACGATTTACTACCCAACGATCCGCGGCGACTACAACATGACCGAGCGGCAGCGGCTGTACCTTTCGTACGCGCAAACCAAGACGTTCAACAATCTGCAAAATCCGCCGCAATGGCCGGGCGGGATCGATCCGCTGGGATTGGAGTACGTCTCCAATTTCCACAACAACCGCATCATCAGTTTCGGCTACGACTTCACCCTCAAGCCGAACCTGATTAACCAGTTCCATGCCGGATTCATGTATCAGTACGATTTATTCGATCAGGAAACCCTGGGCATTGGCGCGGACCTGCCGAACATTCATCGCGAGAATTGGCCCACGGTGAACGGAGTCGCGTATGGACAGAGTCTCTATGGCGGTTCGTGGCCGCGCACACCGATTTCTTCGTTCTATCCGATGCTCAGCGCGAACGACAGTTTGAACTGGCAGCACGGTACGCACTCCGTTGTCTTCGGTGGAAACTGGTATCGCGAGCAAGACCATTACTGGAACGGGCCGGGCGGCGAGCCGAACTTGACTCTCGGCATCGCCAACGGCGATCCCGTGGCCAATGTGTTTACGTCCGGACCGAACGCTCTTCCCGGCGGCGCTCAGGCCGGCGCGGAAGCGTTGTATGCCATTCTCACCGGCAGGATTTCCAGCGGCAACATTCAAGTCGGTCGTCCGCTCGATCCCGCCACCAAGCAATACGCACCCTTCGGCGCCTACAATCTCGACGAAGTGCAAGGATCGTTTGGATTGTTCGCGCAAGACCGCTGGCGCCTCCGTCCCAACCTGACCCTCAACTATGGCCTGCGCATGGATTGGGTGGGCGACGATTACGACGTGAACGGCGGTTACAGCACCCTGCGCAACGTCGCGGATATTTTCGGTCCCACGCCCGCCGGCGCGATCTTCCAGCCGGGAACACTGGGCGGCGTCGGCGAACCGCACTTTGTGGCGCGCCAGCATGTCTACAGCCCGAAGACAAACTTCTCGCCCGCGGTCGCGCTGGCTTGGACACCGGACACGGGCGACAGCGTGCTCGGCAAGCTTTTCCCGAAGAACAAGACCGTGATCCGCACCGGCGTCTCCCTGCGGCACTATCAGGAAGGCGCGCAGAATTTTTGGGCGTTCGCGTCGAACTCCGGCGCGTTCTTCTTCCAATCGGGCAGCCTCACGGCCAACTCCACGCCCGCGACCGGAAATTTCGCACCGGGATCGCTGAGTGTCGGAAACCCGCTTCCACCCTACCTGCTCACGCCGGCGGTGTACGCCGCCGACGTTCCCGGGTCGGGCCGCTTCGGGTCTACTTACTACGGTTTCAATACCGACATCAAACAGCCGTATGTGGAACAGTGGAACTTCGGCGTTCAACGGCAGATTGGCTCCGGAAGCGTGTTTGAAGCGCGTTACATCGGGAATTTGTCGCTTCACCAGTGGCTGGCCGAAGATGTCAACGAAGTCAATATCTTTGAGAATGGTTTCCTAAACGAATTCCGCCATGCCCAAGCGAATCTGGCGATTAACATCGCCAACGGCAAGGGCAATAGCTTCGCCAACAACGGACTGACGGGACAATTCGCGCTGCCGATTCTCTCGGCCGCGTTCACCGGACAGACCGCGGCGGCGGGATTCGCCAGTTCCACCTTCGTGACCAATTTGCAGCAAGGCGCGGCCGGCGCCATGGCCAACTCAATCGCCGGCAACGCAACGTTCTTCTGCAACATGGTGGGCACCGCGGCGTTCTCAACGCCGTGCACTTCGCGCGGAGTCTCCAACGCTCCGGGCGCCGGCTACCCGATCAATTTCTTCCAAGTGAATCCGTACGCCACCGGGCGCAACGCCTATTATCTCGACGCCAGCGGTCACACCAACTACCACGCTCTGCAACTGGAATTCCGCCAGCGGCCAACAGCGGGATTCCAATTCAATGTGAATTACACGCTGGCCCATTCGCTGGGAATCGCCTCACAAGATGGCATTCAGGGAATGGGCAACAATATCTACTACAGCGACCGCAATTTCCGCCTCAACTACGGACCCAGCCTCTTCGACATCCGTCATGTGGTGCACGCCAGTGGAACCTACGATCTGCCGTTCGGCAAGGGACGCCATTTCCTCAATCAGGGCGGCGTGGCCGACCATGTGATCGGCGGATGGAGCATCGGAACGATTATCGGGATCCAGACCGGTACGCCTTCTTACTTGGGAGGCGGTGTTGCGACGGTCAACAACTACCCCAGCAATACCGCCGGCGGCGACTCCGGTGTTGCCTTCATGAACGGCGCGACGGCCTCGCAGTTGCAGAGCAGCGTAGGCGTGTATCGGAACGGAAATCCCTGGGTATACGCGTTCGATCCCAGCAAGTACGTTTACCTTCCGGGAACACCGTCGCCATGCCCGTCGTGCCAGTTCCAGTTGCAGCCGGGAGCCGCCAACCAAACCGTGCTTGCGCCCAACGGTTATCCAGGAACGCCCGGCAATGTGGGTGGAGTCTGGGGTTATCGCCCGATCCTTTGGGGCCCAAGCTGGTACAACATCGACTTGTCGATCAACAAGAGCATTCCGATTCACGAACGCTACAAGCTGGTGCTTCAGGGTGAAATGCTGAATGCGACGAACCACCCGACGTTTGCGCTGGGAAACACGACCATCACCAGCACGACGTTCGGACAGATGACCGGCGGACCATCCGGCCCTCGAGTGGTGGAGTTCCGATTCAACATCGAGTTCTAGAAAAACAAGGCCCGAGTTTCCGAGTAAAATCGGTCTCGGGCCTCTTCCTTTTCCTAGCTTCTGACGGAGACGGTCAGGTTCAACCATCTCAATCGCAGCGCGAAGCAGTGATTGCACACGCTGTAGCGAAATCCCAGCAAATGGGCGAACCGGCTCACACCCCCGCCGGGTGGGAGCTTTTTCCAGACGGGACATCTACACTTTGGACACCGCCGAGCAAAGGGATTCACGTGTTAGTTAAGGCTAACACGCCGCAGGGAGAAAGTTGCGCTCTATATCGTGACACGAGCTAATGCTAATTCAAACTATCGGGGTCACTCTTTTGTGGCTGGGATTCCAAAACCGTACTTCTGCAAGATTCTCTTTCCATCAGCGCTCGAAAGATAATTCAAGAATGCTCGGGCGTCGGGATTTGCCTGCGCGCGAGAGACAACGCCCGCTTCCTGTTGGATCTGGTCGTACAGATTTTCTGGAACGTCGAGAAGCGTCGCACCGCTTTCGTTCAAAAGGAGCGATCGCGACGTAAGTGTCGCGTCCACGTTGCCGGTCTCGACCATTTGTAGGGCTTGGCGGATGTTTTCGGCGATCACTACTTTGCTCCGCGCGCTGTTCCAAACGCCGGACCGCTCGAGCGCCTGCTTGGCGGCGCGTCCATAAGGCGCAAGTTCAGGATTAGCGATGGAGAATCGCTGGACATCTTTCCCACGCAGGGCGCCGATAGAATCCAAATGCAATTTCGGCGCGTACAACACCAAATGTCCCACCGCGTAGATCGCGCGCAAGTCCTTGGCGATGTGGCCGTTCTCGGAAAGTTGCAAAACGAACCTACGGTCGGCGGAAAGAAACACGTCGAACGGCGCGCCGTTGGCGATTTGCTGCGCAAGCGCGCCGGAGGGTCCATAGCTCGGCACGACCTTGATGCCTGAGCGCGTCTCGAAGTCCTTGGCTAGCTCGGGCAGCGCATTGGTCATGTCAGAGGCGCTGGCGACGATCAACTGGCGGGGCGTTTTCTCCGTTGTCGAGGCAGGCGTGGCGCATCCGGCCATTGCCCCAAAACAGGACAATAAAGCTAACGTCAACAATGACTTAAAAATACTTGACAATGATACACTCATATCTTATTATCATGTATGTCGCATGGCCCCGTCCCGCCCGCGGGACGAGAGCGCCGGCGGCGCTGGAGGACATTCAATGGGCAAGATTATCGGCATCGATTTAGGTACCACCAACTCAGTGGTCGCGGTCATGGAAGGCGGCGATCCCACCGTGATTGCGAACCAGGAAGGCGCGCGAACCACGCCTTCGGTTGTGGCCTTCACCAAGTCCGGCGAGCGGCTCGTCGGCCAGGTTGCCAAGCGCCAATCCATCACCAATCCTGAGAACACAGTTTACTCGATCAAGCGCTTTATGGGGCGCCGATACGAGGAAGTGAACGAAGAACAGAAGATGGTTCCGTATAAGGTCACGAAAGCGTCGAGCGGCGTGGTGATCAAGGCCGGCGACAAAGATCTGACTCCGCCCGAAATCTCGGCGATGATCTTGAGCAAGCTGAAGGAAGCGGCTGAAGCGCATCTCGGCACGAAGATCACCGAAGCGGTGATCACGGTGCCCGCGTATTTCAACGATTCGCAACGCCAAGCCACCAAAGACGCGGGCCGCATCGCCGGTCTCGACGTCAAGCGCATCATCAACGAGCCGACAGCGGCGGCGCTGGCCTACGGTCTCGACAAAAAGAAGGACGAAACCATCGCCGTCTACGATTTCGGCGGCGGCACTTTTGATATTTCCATCCTCGAAGTGGGTGAAGGCGTGGTGGAAGTGAAATCCACCAACGGCGACACGCACCTGGGCGGCGACAACATCGATCAGCGCATCACCGATTGGCTGATCGAGGAATTCCGCAAGGCTGAAGGTATCGATTTGTCGAAAGACAAGATGGCCCTGCAGCGTTTGAAGGACGCGGCGGAAAAAGCCAAGATCGAATTGTCGTCGACGGTGGAATCGGAGATCAACCTGCCGTTCATCACGGCGGATGCGTCTGGTCCCAAGCATTTGTTGATGAAACTGACGCGCGCCAAACTCGAGCAGATGGTGGAAGACATCCTGCAACGCAGCGTCGGTCCTTGCAAGCAGGCGCTATCGGACGCGAAGCTCGACGCCAAGCAGATCGACGAAGTGGTTTTGGTCGGCGGACAGACGCGCATGCCGCGGATCCAGGAGTTGGTGAAACAGCTTTTCGGACGCGAGCCGCACAAGGGCGTGAATCCCGACGAAGTGGTCGCGGTGGGCGCGGCGGTGCAAGGCGGTGTGCTGGCGGGCGAAGTGAAAGACGTGCTGCTGCTCGACGTAACACCTTTGACGCTGGGTATCGAAACGCTCGGCGGCGTGATGACCAAGATGATCGAGCGCAACACTACAATCCCAACGCGCAAGGCGGAGACCTACTCGACGGCGTCGGACAATCAGCCGTCGGTGGAGATCAAGGTGTATCAGGGCGAGCGCGCCATGGCCGGCGACAACCGGTTGCTCGGAGCGTTCCAATTGATCGGCCTTCCGCCCGCGCCGCGCGGCGTCCCGCAAATCGAAGTGACCTTCGACATCGACGCCAACGGCATCCTGAACGTGAAGGCCAAAGACAAGGCCACGGGCAAGGAGCAGGCCATCTCCATCACTTCTTCGAGCGGATTGTCGAAGGAAGAAGTGCAGAAAATGGCCAAAGAAGCCGAAGCGCACTCGGCGGAAGACACCAAGAAACGCGAAGGCATCGAAGCCCGCAATCGCGCCGACACGTTGATCTATTCCACCGAGAAACTGCTGAAGGAAAATCGCGATAAGGTCGCCGACGCCGATGCGCAAGCGATCGAGACGGGCATCGCCGATCTGAAGAAGACGATCGAAGGCACGCCCGAGACGTACGATTCTGAAGCGATCAACCGTGCCATGGAGCAGTTGAATCAGGCGACGCACAAACTGGCGGAAGCGATGTACAAGGCGTCCGCGCAGCAGTCGGGAGGTACCGAGAATGCCGCGCCCGATAGTGAGAAGAAGGAAGACAAGAAGGATGACGGCGTAATCGATGCCGAGTTTGTCGATGACCAGAAGAAGTAAAGCGTAGCCACCGAGACACCGAGGACGCCGGGAAAATGCATGGCGTTCCCGGTGTTCTCCGTGTCTCGGTGGCAGATTTATTATGGCTGCACCACCAAAACTTGACTACTACGAGGCGCTCGGCGTCGGCAAGAAAGCCTCGGCCGCTGAGATCAAGAAGGCCTATCGCCGTCTCGCGCGCAAATATCATCCTGACGTAAATCCCAACGATAAGACCTCCGAAGAGCGTTTCAAACGCGTGCAAGAAGCCTATGACATCCTGAGCGAGCCGAAGAAGCGCGCCATGTACGATCAGTACGGCTTTTACTCCGATCAAGTGCCGCCGCCCGGGGCGGGAGGATTTCCGGGAGGCGGCGGATATCCCGGTCCGGAATTCCGCGATTTCGATTTCAGCAATTTTACCGGCGCGGGTCCCGGGAGCGGCGCGCGCAATCCGTTTGCGGGACGCACGTCGTCAACCGGCGGATTCACCGATAGTCTCAAGGACATTTTTTCGCAGTTCATGGGCGGCGGCGAAGCGGGCGCCACACCGGCGGACACCCAGGGGCCGGCTCGCGGCGAAGATCTCGAGTACCGCACGCACATTGGATTTTGGGAAGCGCTGCGCGGATCGGTCGTGCGCTTGAACGTGGAGCACTATTCGCAATGCGCGCGTTGCAAGGGCATGGGAACCAATCCCGGTGCGCCCGTCGGCGGACCGTGTCCCGAGTGCAAAGGCACCGGACAAGTCACGCAGATGGCCGGCACGATGCGCTTCCAACTCACTTGCCGCATGTGCGGCGGCACGGGCAAGGCGCGCAACATTTGTCCGGCGTGCAACGGAGAGGGACGGCGCTTCACGCAGGACACGGTGGAAATGCGCATTCCTCCGGGCACGCCGGACGGCGCGCGTTTGCGGGTCGCGGGCAAAGGCAACAGCGGAATCGGCGGCGGCGCGCCGGGCGATCTCTACATCGTGGTGAAGGTGGAACCGCACGAGTTTTTCGAGCGCGTCGGCGACGACGTGCACATCAAAGTTCCGGTGACGGTCACCGAAGCCGCGCTCGGCGCGAAGATCGAAGTGCCGACCATCGACTTGACGCGGCCGAACGGCGTGGGTCGCGCGACGATGAAAGTGCCGCCGGGCACGCAGAGCGGCCAAAAGTTCCGCTTGCGCGAGCGCGGCGTGGAATCGGCGCGGGCCGCGCAGCGCGGCGATCAATTTGTGGAAGTTTCGGTGCAGGTTCCTAAAGTCGAGGACGAGCGAAGCAAGGAGATTTTGCGCGAGTTGGCGCGGTTGAATCCGGAGGATCCGCGCGCCAAACTGACGGCCGAGTAATTTCGGAGATTCCCCCATGCCGCGAGCGAAGAAGAGCCAAGGCGCGTACGTAATTTCGGTAGTGGCGGAGCGCTATCAAGTGCATCCGCAAACTCTGCGCTTGTACGAGCGCGAAGGATTGCTGAAACCGTCGCGCACCGACGGCAACACGCGCCTCTACACGGAAAGCGATTTGGAGCGCCTGGAATTAATCCTGAACTTGACGCGCGATCTCGGCGTGAATCTCGCGGGCGTGGAAATTATTCTGAACATGCGCGAACGCATGGGCGAAATGCAGCGCCAGATGCAGGCGTTCGTGAATTTCGTACGCGGCGAACTCGCGGTGCCGAACGTTCCTCACGACAGCAAGGCGCTGGTGCGCTTCCGCCAGCCGGTCGCCCGGGCGATCACGAGGAAGTAGGGGTTTTCTTCTTCATGGCCGCGCGGATCTCGGCGATCTGCGCTTCGGCCTCGTGCAACTCCTCAAGAATGCGAAATTTTTCACCGATCGGCAGCCGCGCGATCTCGCGACGGCGGGCATCGCGCATCGCCGCGCGTTGGTCGACGTAAGCTTTAGCCGAAGCCCAACGTTTTTCTTGATCCGTCATTGCGGCAAGTCCTGCTTATAGCTTCGCATGAACGATTCCCACTTTTCCACCAGGCTATGTTCGACCAGAATTTGCTTGGCGGTGGTCAGGAAGTGCCTCCCCCGGGTTTCTTTGTGTTCTTGGTGCCTTTGTGGTTATAATCCCTTCGTCATCCCCCCAACAATCTGATTTACGTCCGGAGGCTCTATGAGCACCACAGGAACTGCTTTGCAATTTGACGAATCGAAATTCATGGCCTTTATGGGCAAGGCCGTGGGCGACATGGGAGCGGCGATGCACGGCGCGCTTGTCGTCGTCGGCGACAAGCTGGGACTCTACAAAGCGATGGCCGGCGCGGGAGCGCTCTCTTCCGCCGAGCTCGCCGCCAAAACAAACACACACGAACGCTATGTGCGCGAATGGCTGAACGCCAACGCCGCCAGCGGATTCGTGACCTACGATCCGGCGACGCAGAAATACGAACTGCCGCCCGAGCAAGCCTTCGCGCTCACCGTGCAGGATTTGCCCGGCGCGTTTCACATCATCTCGGCGTGTTTCAAGGACGCCGACATGATCACCGAGGCGTTTCGCACCGGCAAGGGTGTCGGCTGGCACGAGCACGACACTTGTTTGTTCGCCGGCACGGAGCGTTTTTTCCGGCCTAATTACCAAAACTATCTGCTCTCGTCGTGGATTCCCGCGCTGGAAGGCGTCGCGAAGAAACTCGAAGCGGGCGGATCGGTCGCCGACGTCGGTTGCGGACACGGCGCCTCGACGATCCTGATGGCCAAGGCATTTCCGAAATCGAAATTCTTCGGCTTCGACTACCACGACGGCTCGATCGCCCACGCACGCGAGACCGCGAAGGCCGAGGGCCTTGCGGAACAGATCACGTTCGAAACGGCCGCCGCGAAAAACTTCCCCGGCCCCGCGCGCTACGACTTTGTGGCGTTCTTCGATTGCCTGCACGACATGGGCGATCCCACCGGCGCGGCGCGCCACGTACTCTCGACGCTCAAGCCCGACGGAACGTGGATGATCGTGGAGCCGTTCGCCAACGACAAGACCGAGGAGAATCACAACCCCGTGGGGCGCATTTATTATTCGGCGTCGACCATGTTGTGCACGCCGGCGTCGCTGTCGCAGGAAGTGGGCGCGGCGCTTGGTGCGCAAGCCGGCGAAGCGCGCATCCGCAAAGTTGTGACCGACGCAGGATTCAAGCGCTTCCGTCGTGCCGCGGAGACTCCGTTCAATCTGGTGTTCGAGGCGCGGCCCTAACCGGAGCCACCCTTCGGCGGAGCGTCCAAGAGCTCCTTGATTTTTTCGTCGAGAGCCTTCAGCGACGCGCGGAGCATCTGCTCCATGCGGAACGTGTGATTCGATTCCAGATCGTGCAGGACGCGCTTGCGCGCCAGTTCGAGACTCTCGCGCTGGCGCCGGCGCTCCTGTTCCACGGGATCCGGCGGCGGCGCGGCAGCCTTTCCGCGCTGCTCTCGCGCGTCTTCCATTTGCGATTCCACCGACTTCGATTCCCAGCCGCGCGCCATGCCTTAGTTTGCCATACAATCGGAAACATGAGCGCGCCGCATAAGGAACTCATCCGTTACCTCGCACGTTTTGATCCCGCAATCCGCGAACTGGCGCTCGACGCGCGCGAAGTGGTGTTGAAAACAATCGCGCCGTCGCACGAAAGCGTCCTCGACGTGTATGTGCTGGCGATGAGCTTCGGATTTTCCGAGCGCATGAAGGACAAAGTGGTGTACGTCGCCGTGTATGAAAAGCACGTGAACCTTGGCTTTGTTCGCGGCGCGGAACTCGACGATCCCGAGGGCGTGTTGTTGGGTGACGGCAAGCAAATGCGCCACGTACAAATCAAGTCGAGCGCCGATTTGGGGAATCCGGTGATCCGCGACCTGCTTTTGCGCGCGGTGCCCGAAGGCGCGGCGCGATCGAAAACGCTCGCGACAAAGATTCATCCGAGCAAGCGCCATCCCGCACCAGCAGCGCGGAAGACCAAGCCCAAACGGAAGTGATTACGCGTCTCCGATGCGCTTGAGCTCCGCGAGCAGTGCCGCGTCGTCGAGGGAATCGAACGGCAGCGCGAGAAACGCATCGATCCGGCGCTCGAGCAGATTATAAGCTTCGCGAAACGCCCGCGCGGTTTCCTCGCGCGTGCGAAACACGGGATCGGCGATGCCCCAATGCGCCGTTCTCGGATGTCCCGGCCAGATGAGACAAACTTCCGCCGCGGCGTGATCGCACACGGTAAACACAAAGTCCATGGGCGGTGCGCCGGGCCCTGCGAATTCGTCCCAGCTCTTGCTGCGAAATCCGCCGGTTGATAGACCAACGCCGGCGATTTGCGCAAGCGCCGCCGGATGAACGCGTCCCGCCGGATGGCTACCGGCGCTGAACGCCGTGAACCGCGGATCGCGCTTGCCGTTGAGGATCGCTTCCGCCATGATCGATCGCGCGGAGTTTCCGGTGCAGAGAAAAAGTACGTTGAAATGCTTGTTCATCAGGCCGCCTTGCGCGCGCGCACGAACGCGCTGATGAACTTTCCTTCCACTTGAGGCGCCACCGTATCCACATCGATTCCGGAGTCGGCGAGAAACTGCCGCGCGTCCTCGACGTTGTACACGCGCGTCGGCTCGATTTCGATTTCCGCGAACCCCGCGTTAGAGAGCTTGGCGGTGTATTCGGCGTCGGTGAGCGCGCCCGCAATGCAACCGACCCACAATTCCATGCTGCGGCGCACTTCGGCGGGAACATCCGCGCCCCGCACCACCACGTCGGACACGGCGAAGCGTCCGCCCGGTCTCAGCACGCGATACGCTTCGCGCAGCACGCGGGCTTTGTCCGCCGACAGGTTGATCACGCAATTGGAAATCACCACGTCGACGGAATTGTCGGGCAACGGAATGTTTTCGATCTCGCCCTTCAGAAACTCGACGTTCTCCAGTCCCGAGCGGCGTTGATTCTCGCGCGCCAACGCGAGCATTTCGTCGGTCATATCGAGTCCATACACTTTTCCCGTGGGACCGACGCGGCGCGCCGAGAGCAAGACGTCGATGCCGCCGCCCGAGCCGAGATCAAGCACGGTTTCGCCGGGATGCAGTTGCGCGAGCGCCGTAGGATTGCCGCAACCGAGCGACGCTTTCACAGCTTCATCAGGAAGTCCGCTGGTTTCTCCCGCTTGATAGAGGTTCGACGTGATCGGGTCGCAGCAGGCATCTTTGGCCGGCTGCGCTCCACAGCAAGAACTGCCGCCCGATGCGACGCGCAATGCCGCTTGTCCGTATTTCTCCTTCACCGCTTCTTTTACGTCCATGACACCCTCCGTTATTTGCAAATTCGAATGATCGCTTCGGGCTGCACCGCGGGATTCCGCCGGCAGCACTCGGCGTAAAGAAATCCCAGCAATTCTTCGAGCGAATCCGCGTTCGCCCGATACCAAAGAAACGTGCCGTCGCGGCGCACTTCCACCAAGTCTTCGGCCTTCAGTTTCTCGAGATGATGCGACAGCGTGGAATTGGGAATGTTCAACTCCTGTTGCACGTCGCCGACCACCATTCCCTTGGGATGCGCCGACAACAGCAATTGCATGATGCGCAAACGCGGCTCCGCGCCCATGGCCGACATCATGTCGGCGTACTTGGCGACGTCTTTGGCAGCTTTCGGAATCGTTCTCGGAGTCATATTTCGATAATGGCAGAAATATGGAAGTTGTCAAGTGCTCTAAGACGTTTCGCCGAAGAGAGGTCGGATGGTAGCATGACTGTCGATGGGCAATCACTTCGAATGGGACGCCTCGAAGGCCGCCGAGAATCTTGCCAAGCACGGCGTTCGTTTCAACGAGGCGATCTCCGTTTTCTCCGATGCCCTCGCTCGAATTTTCGACGACGAGGATCACTCCGAGACGGAGTTGCGGGAGATGATCGTAGGGCATTCCAAGAGAGGACGGCTGCTTGTGGTAAGCTTCACTGAGCGGGCCACTGCGATCCGGATCATCAGCGCCCGCGAAGCCACTCGAACGGAGCGGCGTGACTATGAAGAAAGCGCCCTCTAGAAAATCCGCCAACGGCCGCGACGAATTGCGGCCCGAATATCGCTTCGATTACTCCAAAGCCAAGCCCAACCGCTTCGCGAATCGAATGTCGCGGGAAACGATCGCCGTGGTCTTGGACCCAGATGTGTCGGTTGTGTTCAAAACCTCTGAAGCAGTCAACAACCTGCTGCGTTCTGCGATCACCGCGGTCAAGCCTCCTCGCGGGCGGCCCGATGGCAAGGTGCCCTCCCCGTAACCCATTGGTGCGATTGCCTCTATTTCTCGAATCTCCCGGCACCCTCGACCGATCTCATGCAATGGATTGAGAGCTCGTTCGTAGAACGATATGTAAAGCAATCGTTTGCGAGCGAGTGGGTTTAGGGCTCCCCTTCAAAGCTAGCCCTCCAAGGAGGCGTTATGCTGCAGTTCATCCTGCGTTTGGCCACCGATCCGTGGTTCTGGTTTTGGTTTGTCACGATCACGGCGTCGATTCTGACTTTTCCGTCGATTCGCAAGATTGGTCCCACCGAAGTGGGACTGGTGATTCGACGCTTCGGTAAAAAACTGCCCGGCGACGATCCTATCGCGCTGAAGGGCGAGGCCGGTTATCAGGCCGCGCTGCTGACGCCGGGATATCGCTTCAAGCTGTGGCTGGTTTATCGCGTCGAGAACTTTCCGTGGGTGCAGATTCCCGCGAATGAAATCGGCGTGCTGATGGCGCAGGTCGGCAAGGCGCTGCCGCCTGGCGCGAAATCGGCGCACTATAAACCGGCGTTCGGAAATTTCACCGACGTTGCCGGATTCATTCAGAACGGCGGAGAAAAAGGCGTGCAGCGCCCCGTGCTTTCACCCGGTAGTTTGCTGCCGATTCATCCCGTCGGATTCGTCGTGATTACGAAATCGATGATCTATGGTCTGCCGATGTCGGCAGAGTTCAAGAGTCGCAGTAAAGATGGCCGGCTCAGTTGTGGATCGTTCAACTTGTCGCCCGACCAGTTGAACGTGGTGCGCATCGAGCCGCGCGTGAGCGAACAAGGCGAAGAAAAAATGGACGTCGTCGGCGTCGTCACGACGCTCGAAGGACGTCCGCTCGCATCGGGACACATCGCCAGCCGTCTCGGCGGATTCGACGACATGCAGGCGCTGGAAGCCGGCGGCTCCGAGGACAACGCCATCATCGACGTGCTGCTCGGTGACAAGAACCAGTCGCACAACAACTATCAGAACTTCCAGGCGTTCATCGACGCCGGCGGTGAGATGGGTTTGCAGCACGATGTGCTGCGCTACGGCGCGTACAACTTGAATCCGTTCCTGGTGCGCGTGGAGATCGTGCCGATGCTGGTGGTACGCCAGGGCGAAACGGCCGCCATCAAGGCCTACGTTGGTCTTTCGACGCAAGACACCTCGGGCGTCGACTTCAAGTTCGGATCGCTGGTGCGCCCAGGACATCGCGGCTTGTGGCGCGAGCCGTTGCGCACCGGAAAATACGCGATCAATCCGCGCATCTATCAGGCGGAGATCGTGCCCACGGCAATCTTGAAGCTCGACTGGGCGGAAAACGTCACCGGCGCGCACGGTCTCGACGCCGCGCTGCAACCGATCATCGCGAAGAGCAAGGAAGGCTTTGTCTTCCAAATCGACTTGCAGGTGTTGATCCACGTGCCGGACACGAAAGCGCCGAAGGTGATCAGCATGGTCGGCACGATGAAGAACCTGGTGAACGAAGTACTGCAAGCCGCCGTGGGCAATTTGTTCCGCGACAAACTCAGTTCGATGGCGGCCGTCGATTTCATCGAGACGCGCCAGAAGGTGCAAGAGGAAGCGTTCGCGCACATCAAGTCGCAGCTGGAGCAGTATGAAGTGGAGACGCGCGGCGTCTACATCCAGGACGTGGATCTACCCGCGGACCTGGTCCAAGTGCTGACGCAGCGCGAAATCGCGAATCAGCAGATTCGCACGTTTCAGATGCAGAAGTCGGCGCAGGAAGAGCGCATCGCGATGGAAAAAGCGAAAGGCACGGCGGAAGCGCAGGCTCAGCTCGCGCGCTCGGAAGTGGGCGTGGCGGTGAAGGGCAACGACGCATCCGCTCGCAAAGCCGAAGCCGAGGGAGAAGCGCGCTATATAGCGGCGACCGGCAGCGCGAAAGCGGCCGAAGTGGAAGCGGTGGGCTTGGCCAACGCCAAAGCCGCCGAAGCCATCGGACTCGCCAACGCGCGCGCGTACGAGGAGCAAGTGAAGGCGCTCGGCGCATCGGCGACGTCGCTGCTGAACGTGGTAGGCGTGCTGTCGAAGAGTCAAGTGCCGTTCATGCCGAACATTCTCGTCACCGGCTCGAACGGTCACGGCGGCGCGATCGACGGCTTGGCCGCCACGCTGATGGGCCTAGTTTCGAAGGCGGCACCGCCGAAAACAATGCCCGATCTACCTCCGGCGGCGAAAAGCTAGTCGCTGGAGCCGGCTCTGGTTGCTGGCTGAGATCAATTCGATCTCAACCAGCAATCGGCACCGTCCTAGGTCCCCTAAACGCAATCGACGAGCGGCACGTCTATCTTAGTAACATACGAGGATCTGCCAGTCGGCCCGGGCAGGTGGCGCCTGCCCGGGACAACGGCTTCCGCTCCCGCCCTGCAAGTTTCGCGTTACAATCAACCTGAACGATGTCTTTCACCGAAGAATTGCGGCGCCAGCCGCGCATCGCGTACACCGAAGAAGTGCTGGTCGGCCAAGACGGCATTTTTTCCCGCACCGGCGGGCGCATCCGCAACATCAGCGCGATCGGTGCGTTCATTGAGAATGCGGCCAGCTTCGCCGCGGGCAGCATTGTAAGCCTGCGGTTTCCGCTGGTCGCCGAATCGGAACCCATCAGTTGCTCGGCGATCGTGCGCAACGCGCGCGACGGCGGGCTGGGCGTCGAGTTTCTCGATTTGTCGAGCGAAGCCAGAGTGCGGATTGCGGCGTTTGTGTCGAAGCAATCGGTTTCCGCTAGAGCTTGATGAAAAAGACGCTTCCCCGAAGAACTGGACAGCCAAGGATGCCGGTCCCACTATAATGGCCTCATGAAAAAGTCGTTCGCCGCCATTCTTCTTTCCCTGCTGTTTGCCGCGTTCGCCGCCGCGCAGGTTCCCACGCCCGAGAGTTTTTACGGATTCCGCATGGGCACCGACAAGAAGCTCGCGCGATGGGACAAGATTATCGAATACTTCCAAACGGTCGCCGCGCATTCCGATCGCGTCCGCGTACGCACGCTCGGCCCGACGACGAACAATAATCCGTTCATCGTGGCGGAAATCGCGTCGCCCGACACGATCAAGAATCTCGACCATTTCAAGCAGCTCGAACGGAAACTCTATTTTCAAGGCGGCGCACCGACGACGGCGGAGCTTGACGAAATCTTCAAGTCGGGCAAAGCGGTGGTGGTCATCACCAACGCCATTCACGCCACCGAAATCGGCGCGACGCAGATGGTTTCGGAAGCCTTGTATCGCTTGGCGACGGAAGACTCGCCGGAAATCCACAAGATTCTCGACAACGTGATCTTCGTGTTGGTGCCGTGCTTGAATCCCGACGGCGAAATCATCGTCACCGACTGGTACAACAAGAACGTTGGCACACCGTACGAAGCGAGTCCGATTCCGTGGGTCTATCACCCGTACGTGGGTCACGACAACAATCGCGACATGTATTTGTTTTCGCAGCGCGAAAGCCGCATGACCGCGGAGTTGCTCTGGCACGATTGGTTTCCGTCCATCTGGCTCGACGAGCATCAAATGGGATCGAACGGCGCGCGCATTTTCACGATGCCGGCGACCGATCCGATCAATCCCAACGTGCATCCACTGATTTATCGCTTGAACGGCATTTACGGACAGCAGCAATCGGCGGCGCTCGAAGCGGAAGGGAAAACCGGGATCATCTACAACTCCACGTACACGAATTTTTGGGAAGGCGCGATGGCGTGGGCCGGATGGTGGCACAACGAAGTGGGATTACTCACCGAAGTGGCGAGCGCGCGCATCGCCACGCCGCAAGAACAGCGACGCGCCGATCCTACGCGCCCGGCCGCGCCCGCGGCTGCCGGAGGTGACTTCGAAGGCGAGCGCCGGCGCTCGATGGAAAATCCCGGAGAGCCAATCCCCGCGCCGACTGATGTGCGGTCGCGCACCGAGTATCCGCGGCCGTGGCTCGGCGGCACGTGGAAATTGCGCGACATCGTGGACTATGAGTTGACCGCGACCTTCGCGCTGCTCTCCGCCGCCGCCGATCGCCGCGAGACGCTGCTGCGCGAGATTTACGAAGTGAATCGCGCGACCATCGCCGACGGCACGCAAGGAACGCTGGCTGCCGGGCCGAAAGCGTTTGCCGCGATCATTCCTCTGTCCGGTCAGCACGATGTAAACGAAGTGAGTGAGGTTGTGGACAAATTGCTGATCGCGGGCATCGAAGTGCATCGCGCGACCAAGGAATTCAAGCAAGACGGCGAGACGTACGAAGCGGGAACGTTTGTGATCCCGTTCAATCAGGTTTTCGCGCGCTACGCGAAAGATATTTTGGAGAAACAAACGTATCCGGAAGTTCGACGTGCGCCGAACGCGCCGGCTGAAGCGCCGTACGACGTGTCGGCGTGGTCGTTGGGGATGCAGTTCGGCGTGAAGACCGTGTTTGCGAAGACCGCGCTGCCGAAGGATCTTGCACTGGAGCGGATTGCTGCGAAACCCCAACCCAGTGTCGAAGGCGAGCTCGTTGACCTTGTAACCAGCATCCGTTACCGTGGGCCGGAAGATGCACGTCTCATTAATCGCTTGTTGAAGGCGGGCGCGAAAGTCAATATCGGCAGAGAGACGGTCGAATTTGCATCTGACTCTACGATCTGGCCGAAGGTCGGGACCGGATTCAACCTCAGCAAATTCGACTACATCCACAACGACGGCAAAAACCTGCACGCGCGCCGCATCGAAAAAGGCATGAAAGCTCCGCGACTGGCGATGTATCAATCGTGGACCGCCAACATGGACGAAGGCTGGACGCGCTGGGTGCTGGAGCATTACGAATTTCCGTACACCACCGTGCACAACGACGACGTGAAGGCCGGACATTTACGCGATCACTTTGACGCGATCATTTTGCCGGATCAACAGCCGCGCGACATTGAAACGGGTCTCGATTTTTCCTCGATCGTTCCGGAGTATCGCGGCGGTTTGGGCGCCTCGGGATGGAAAGCGCTCGACGAATTCGTGAAAGCGGGTGGCACGCTGATCGCGATGGGCAATGCGTGCAACTATTTGATCGAAAAAATGCCGCTGCCGGTAAGAGACGTCAAGCGGACGACAAATCGCGAACAGCATTTCGCGCCGGGAACGATTGTGAATCTGCAAATCGACACGACGCATCCCCTGGGACGCGGCATGCCGGCCGAAACGTGGGGCTACTACATCAACACACCGTTTTTCCAACTGACCGAAGGCTTCGCCTCGCAACGCACAACGGTCGCGGCGCGCTTTCCGAACACCGCGGTGAACGCCTCGGGCTGGCTGCGCGGCGAGGACTACATGTACGGCCGCGCGGCGGTGGTGGCAGTGGAAATGAATCCGGGAAAAGTAGTGCTCTTCGGCATCCGCCCGCAACATCGCGCGCAGACGCACGCCACGTTGCCGATGTTGTTCAACGCGATCTATTGGTCGGCGGAGTGACGATCAAACAAAAACGCAACCGCAGATAAACGCAGATGAACGCCGACAGATTCCCGTTCTATCTGCGTTGATCTGCGTCCATCTGCGGTTGCGTTCTTCTTGCCTACTGTACGGCGATCGTTACCGTATTCGACTGCACACCGCCCGCCGTGATGAACAGGTTCACGGCTGGACCGGTCTGCGCCGTCGTCGGGATCTGCTTGTTGATCTGATACAGACCCACGAAGCCCGGCGCCAATCCCGCAAAGTCGAATTGCGCGTTGGGCAGCACCGATCCACCCAAGCTAACCGAGACGGTGGTGTTCACCGTGGAACTCACGGCGGCCGCGCCGTCGGCCGGTTGCGGTGTCACCGCGCCCAGACCCGTGCAGTAGATCGTGATGTACGATCCGCGAGTGACCGGTTGCGCCGCGGCGCCAGGAATGCTTCCCGCGGGAGCCGCGAAGGTCGGCGGACTCGCGTTGGCGATTTGGATCGCGCCTTGTCCGGTGCCCTGCGAGTTGATCGAGAAGATGCCGGGGCCCAGCGGAGCGAGCGTAACCGTTTCCGCCAGACTGGCGATGCCGCCGGACGTGACGACGATCTGCACTTGCGATTGTCCGAGCACTTCCCACGGCAGTTGGAAGTTGATCTGCGTCGCGGAGACGAAGAACAGCGCCGCGGCCGTGGAACCGTTCACCAGCACTTGCGTGCTGTTGAGCGTCGTGGGCAGCGGCAAGGTCTGAGCCGCGGCCGTGGCGCTGGAAAGTCCCGTGCCGAACAGCGACACGATGCCTCCCGGACTCACGGTGGCGCTCGTGAAACTCGCGCCTCCCACGACGCCCGCGGAACTGAACTGCGGCGCCGATACGGCCAGCTCCACATTCAGTGTCAACGGACTGTTTTGCGCGCCCGACGACGTCACGACCACAGTGCCGCGGTACGATCCCGGCACCAAGCCGGAAGGATTCGCGGTTACGGTGATGTTCGCCGGCGTTGTGGACGTGGATCCGGCCGACGCTGTGAGCCAACTGCCTCCGCTGGCTGTGGACGTACTCAAGCTGAAATTCACCGAGCTCGAGCCGGTGGTTGTCAACGCGATTTGTTGACTCAGCGTGGAATTAATCGCCGTGGTCATCTGCACCGTCGAGGAGCCGAGCACCAGCGACGGCTGGCCCGTCAGGTTCAAGGTCACGCCCACGCTCACCGGTGTGTTCGTGGTTCCCGATGACGAAATCGTGATCAAGCCTTGGTAGGTGCCGACCGTCAGACCCGTCGTGTTCACCGAGGCGACAATGTTGGCAGCGCCCGAACCGCTCGCGGGATTCACCGAGAGCCAGTTGCCGCCGGTCGATGTGGCCACCGTGGTCGAGTAGCTGTAGCTGATGCTGCCCGCGCCGAACACGGAGAACGCCAGCGTTTGCGGAGCGGGATTCGTTCCCGGCGATGCGTTGAACGTGAGACTCGGTGGCGAAACCAAAATCACGCGGCCGGAAATCACGTTCAATGTCACGCTTACCGTGACGGGATTGCTAGTGCCCGAGGCGACCGACACCGTTCCGGTGTACGTGCCGACGCCCAGCGATCCGTTGTTCACGATCACGCTGACGTTACCGGGCGTAGTTCCGCTGGTGGGCGACACACTCAGCCAACTGCCACCGTTGTTGGTTGTGGCGGTGGCGGTGAACGTTTGTCCGTTGGTGGATGTGGCCACCGCGATGGTCTGGATATTCGGCGGCGAGCCCCCGGGTACCGCGTCAAACGTCAACTGCGATGGCGTGGCCGACAACCCAACGGCCGTTCCCGGATTCACCGTAAGATTCACGTTCACGCTTTGCGGCGAGTTGGTGGCGAAGTTCGAAGACACGGTGACTTTCCCCGTGTACGTTCCCGCCGCCAAGCCTGCCAGACTCACGCTGACTGGCAAGTTCTCCGAGGTGGACCCGCTCAGTTGCAGCGATCCGGCATTCATAACGCTGAGCCAGGGACCACCCGACGTCGTGGTCGGCGTGAGCGAATAGTTCAGCACGCTTCCGCCCGTATTCGTCAGCGTGAAACCTTGCGGCGATGGATTCGCCGCGCCGACGGTGCCGGTGAAACTCAGCGTCGCAGGACTGATCGCGATCATCGGCTCAGCGGCTAAGGCCAGCGTCACCGAAATCGTCGCGGGACTGTTGGCAGCAGTGATATTAGAGGCGACGACGACTTGTCCCGTGTAAGTGCCAGGGGCCAAGCCGGCGACGTTGACGTTCACCGAGATCTGTTGCGAAGGCGGCGCCTGACCGGTGGACGGTGACACGCTCAACCATGGTCCACCGCTCGAAGTGGAAGACGAGACGGTGAACCCGAGCGCCCCGATTCCCAAATCTCCCACAGTGATGAGCTGACTTTGCGGATTGATGCCTCCCGCCACCGCATTAAAAAGAAAACTTGACGGGCTGACGCCGAGAACCGGGCCCGAGGGTACGGTGAGTTGCACGGGAATCGTCAACGGGCTGTTCGCCGCGTTCGATGAAGTCAACGTAATCGTGCTGTTGTAGGTTCCTTGCGTCAATTGTCCCGGATTCACGTTGACCGTCAACGTGGCGGGTGTGCCGTTCGTTGCTCCCCCCGACGTGGGGCTCACGCTCAGCCACGTGTCGGCGGTGGTCACGGTGAAGTTGGCCGTCGACGGGCCCGGATTACTCACCGTGACCGTCTGCGAGGGAGGAATCACGCCCGTTTGCGTCTGGTTGAATGTGAGCGACGAAGGATTCGCCACCAACACCGGCCCGTTGCTGACCACGAGCTGCAAGTTCACCGTGACCGGCGTGAACGAGTTTCCGCCGGTGGTCGGGGTAATCGTGAGGGTGCCGGTGTAGATTCCCTGCGCCAAGTTCGAAGAGTTCGCACCCACGGTGAAGTTCAGCGGCGTGGTGTTGCTGCTGACGTTTCCGTAGGTCAGCCAGTTGTTCTGGCTGCTGCCGGAAATAATGACGTTCACGGCGACGCCGGAGCTTTGTACGAAAACTAATTGCGGTGAAGGATTCTGTCCCGGCGGAACCGCGAAAGTGAGCTGGGATGGGTTGACAACCAATTGGGCCTGCGCCGGAACAGCACCCAAACCCACGAAAATGAACACACCAAGAACTACACCCAAGAAATTTCTTGTCATAGGTACGTCTCCTTAGCGCGGCTCATTCGATTGTATCGCACATATTTACCGGGGGACGTCAGACTCGTGTGAAGAGGCCCATCGGAACGTTCGGCCTAGGTCATGTTGTCGACTTCGTTAACGCTTCAGGCGACGGGATCGTCTACCAGCAACCAGCACCAGCAACCAGCAACCGGAGTAGTATGATTCGAGTCATGCTTCGGCGCGCACTGTCGTTGTCGGTACTGTTCCTGTTTCTCGCGGCGTTGGCGGCGACGGCGCAAGTTCGATTGGTTCGCAACGGCGAGCAAGTGGATGTCACGATCAACGGCACGCCGTTCACGTCGCTCCATTTCGGATCGGACTACGCGAAACCGTTTCTTTATCCCATACGCAGCGTGAATGGCACCGCGTTGACACGCGGGTTTCCGCTGGAGATTGTGCCCGGTGAAGACAAAAGCGATCCGCACCAACGAGGTTTGTGGATCGGCCACGGCGACGTGAATGGCGTCGACTTTTGGACCGAAGGCGACGGCAAAGGCCGGATTGTGCTGCGAACTCTCGGACGCTTGGTCGGAGGTGCGGAGGCCGGATCGCTCACCGCCGAATTCGAGTGGCGCGATGCGACGGGCAGGCCGCTGGTGGAAGAAGTGCGGACGATGACATTTACGCAAGTGGTCAGCGAAAACCTCATCGACATCGAGTCGACACTGCGTCCAGCGGGCGCCGAGAAAATCGTTTTCGGCGATACGAAGAACGGCACATTCGCGGTGCGACTTTCCAACGCGCTGAGTGAGCGGACGGAAAAATGCCCGAACTGCCCCGGTCACATGACCAACTCCGAGGGCGGGCGCGGCGAAAAAGAGATTTGGGGCAAGCACGCCAACTGGGTCGACCTCTCGGGCGAAGTGGAAGGACAGCGTTGGGGCGTGGCGATGTTCGACCATCCCGCCAATCACGCACATCCTGCTGCGTGGCACGCCCGGGCGTACGGATTAATCGCTGCAAATCCATTTGGCGCGCGCGAATTTTCGCCCGGCGCGGCCGGCGGCATGGCCATCCAGCCTGGATCGAGCCTGACGTTCCGCTATCGCGTGGTGGTCCACTCGGGCGATGCGATCGCAGCGCGCATCTCCCAACAGTATTTGAAGTGGGTGGTACGACCGCTAGCCGGACTGGCGCCACAGCAGTCGTTCGCGGGGCACTAATCTGAAGCGCCGCTGATGCGGGACCAATTCGATAGGCGGGGGCACTAGGACCGGCCTACCATTACCAATTAGTGCCGCAAACCCAGGCAATCTGTTCACCCCTGCGGCTTTGCGATATAGTACATTTGGGAAAAGAGGCGTAACTACCCTCATGTCAACGACCATGGTTGCGACCGCCGCCGGCGAGCAGATCTTTGTGCTGGCAAGCGCCGCCACCGCCGCCGAAATCGACAAGGCGTTTCCCGGTATTACGCGCTTGGTCTCTGCGGCCGAGTTCTCGAGCGGACCGCCCGCGGTCCTGATCGGCGATCATCCGCAAATTTTTCATTCCTCGATCCGCGCCGCCGTGGAGCAAGACCGCGCGCGTGTGATTTACGTTTTGTCCGGAAGCGAATTACCTGCGGAAGCGAGCGGTTTCCCCATTTTCGGTTTTCTCTCGAAGCCATTGCATCCGCGCGTGGCCGATAGCCTGGCGCGCGCCGCGCAAGAAAACTTGGCGTTGTGTGCGGGACGCGCCCGGCTGGAACGACATCTCGCCAAGGCCTTCGTCGAGATCGACGAACTGAACAATATCGGCGCGGCGCTCTCCGCCGAACGCGACACCAACAAGCTGTTTGAACTAATTCTTCAAAAGAGCCGCGAGATTACGCGCAGCGACGCGGGATCGCTGTACTTGGTCGACGAAGACGAAAAAGACGGGTCGAAGGTCCTGCGTTTTACGCTCACGCAAAACGACAGCGTGCATCTGCCGTTTTCGTCGTTCACCATTCCCATCGACAAAAGCCGCATTTCGTCCTACGTCGCGCTGACCGGCGAGACGCTGCAAATCGACGACGCTTATCAGTTGCCGGCGGGCGTGCCCTACGGCTTCTCGAAGGATTTGGACACGCGCAACCGTTACCGCACCAAGTCGATGCTGACGGTCCCGATGAAGAATCACAAGGGCGAGATTGTCGGCGTCCTGCAACTGCTGAATCACAAAACGGATTGGACGGCGCGCGTGACGCCGGAAAACGCCGAAGAGATTTTGCGTCCGTATCCGGAGCGCGCGCGACACCTTGTGCAATCGCTGGCCAGCCAAGCCGCGGTGGCGCTGGAAAACAACCGGCTCATCGAAAGCATCCAGAATCTGTTCGAAGGCTTCGTGCAAGCGTCGGTGATGGCGATTGAAGCGCGCGATCCCACCACGTCCGGTCATTCGTTCCGCGTGAAAAAACTGACCGTCGCGCTGGCCGAGGCGGTGGATCGCGTCGACGACGGGCCGTACGCCGGCACCAGATTTTCGTCCGAGCAATTGCGCGAGATCAACTATGCGAGCGTGCTGCACGATTTCGGCAAGGTGGGCGTGCGCGAGCATGTGCTGGTGAAGGCCAACAAGCTCTATCCGCAGCAGCTCGAAGTGGTGGAGCAGCGCTTCGACTACGTGAGGAAAGCCGTGGCGGAAGAGAGCAGTCGCCAGCGTTTGGCGTACGTCTTGGAGAAAGGCCGCGAGGAATACCTCGCTAAGCTGCCGGAATTCGACGCTGATTTAGCGGGGCGCATCAAAGAAGTCGACGATTTTCTAGTGTTCGCGCTGGAGTGCAACCGTCCCACGGTGCTGCCCGAAGGCAATTTCCAGCGCCTCACCGACATGGCCGCCAGAAAATATCTCGACTGGAAGGGCAATGAAAAGCCGCTCATCACCGGCGATGAAATGCGTTTGCTCTCGATTCCCAAGGGCAGTCTCGACGACAACGAGCGCCGCGAGATCGAAAGCCACGTGGTCCACACCTTCAATTTCCTGGCGCAGATTCCCTGGACCAAAGAGTTGCGGCAGATCCCGATGATCGCGCGCGCGCATCACGAAAAACTCGACGGCACCGGCTATCCGTTCAAGCTGTCGGCGCCGGAAATCCCGGTGCAGTCGCGGATGATGTCGATTTCCGATATCTACGACGCGCTTTCGGCGTCGGACCGCCCGTACAAAAAGGCGCTGCCGCCGGAAAAATCGTTGGACATCATCGCGTCGGAAGTAAAGCGGAATCTATTGGACGAAGATTTGTTCAAGATTTTCCTGTCGAAGGAAATCTGGAAGCTGAGCCTGCCGAAGTAGTTCTTACTTTCCGCGGTAAATCAACCCGATCACGAGCCGATGGTCCCTAACGTCAATCGCAAGTAGTTCATAGCTGTCCTTTCGAGATGCCGTATAGCGTAACACGTCGTCCTTGACATATCGGCGTCAAATAGGATATGTCTAGACATATGGCACGAGCTTTACGTACGACAGTCCGGTTAGACGAGCAGTTGCTTCGACGGGCCAAGCGAGAAGCTGCCGCGCGCGGCGAAACCTTGACCGCGTTGATTGACCGGGGGGTGCGGCTTGTCGTGGAAAACAAGCCCGCCCAAACGAAGCGCCAGCCGTTTCAGCTTCCAGTGTCGAAGGCCAAAGGAGGGGTACTTCCGGGAATCAATCTGGAGAAGACCTCCGAATTGCTCGACATCATGGAGGACTGGCGTTGATTCTACCGGATGTCAACATCCTGGTCGGTTCCTTCCGAGCCGATACGCAGGACCATCGAAAATATTTTGCGTGGCTGTCGACAACAATCGAGGGTGATTCTGCCTATGCCATTTCACTCCAAGTCCTTTGCGGTTTCACTCGAATTGTCACGAATCGACGAATTTTTCGCGAGCCAAGCGGCGTAGAAGAAACATTGGAGTTTGCCGCGCGACTCATGAACCAACCCAACTGTCGCATCGTCGAGCCGGGACCCGAGCACTGGCGGATTTTCAACAATCTCTGCCGAACCAAGCGAGCAACCGGCAATTTGGTTCAAGACGCGTGGTGGGCCGCGCTGGCCATCGAATCGGGATGCGAGTGGGTCACATCCGATCGCGACTTCGCCAGATTTCCCGGCCTCAAGTGGTCAACGCCTTTTTGAGGCTACTGCGCGGGCGCCGCCGGGGCCGTCTTCGTCAAACTAAAGACGCCCGTGGAATACGCGCTCGTATAGAACCCAATAAATTCCTTGTCGGTGGCGCGACCCACCCAGTCGAACACGCCGCCGTCGCGCGCACCTAAGTCGGCGCTGCCTTTGAAAAGCACGACCTTGCCGGATTGCCGTCCTTCCATCTTGATGGTGTACTTGTACGGCCGGCCGCAGTTGCCCTCGAAGATCGCTTCCCACACGCCCGCATTGTTCGTGACCTTGGCGCGGAGATCTTTGCACTGTTCCTGCGGCGGCTTTTCGGCGTGCGCGGGATTATAGGCGCTCCAGGTGCCCGACCATTCTCCGGAAGCATCGCCGGCCACGGCAGGCGCCGGGGCGCCCTGACCCAAGCAAAGCATCGCGGCAAGAAACAGAACGAAGCAAGATAGCATGCGCATGAACTGACCCCCTCTGGTGGAACACCCAGGATACAACAGCCTGTCGCCCCAAGACTCGTCAGCAGAACTACCTACCGATGCTTCGGAAAAAACTCCGATACCCGGGGACCGTTGGGCGAGGTATAATCCGGCCACCGGGGACGCACCGAGAGATCTCGTCTCCGGCCGGGGGGTGCAACATGCGGTTCGGGGCATCGTTGGTGTCTTTTCTTCTGGCCGCTTCACTGGGGAGTGTCGCGGCAGCGCAGGAATCGAGCGGCCTGCTCGATCAGGCGCGCGCGGCGCAATCCGCCGGCGATTACTCGAAGGCCAAGGCCGTGTTGTTCCAGGCCGTCAAACAATTTCCACAGGACATCGCAGCGGCCCGCGCCGAGGCGCGCCTGCTAGACGCCTCGGGAGATCCCGGGCGCCGCGACGCCTATCGTCACCTGATCGACTTGCAAAAGCAGAAGGGCCAGCCGGATGCCGCTGCGGAGCGGCGCCTCACACTGATCGAGCTCGAAGCGGGCGACGCCGCGCCGGCGAAATCCGCGGGTTTGCTGAAATCAGCAGGATACGAAACGTTCGTTCCCGCCGTCGAGGGGTCGCCCACGCTGCACATTCCGGGCCCACTGAACGCCTTCCGCCGGCTCTCCGCGCTTTCCTCGCAAACGCCGCAGAGCGAGTTGGTCGCGGCGCTTTCGCGCAACTTGTTCTCGCTGGGATTTCACTATTCCCAGAAATTGAGCAAGAGTACGCCGACCGAATACCTCACGCTGGTGCAGCACTACACCGCGATGGCGCGCGCGCTCGAAAAAATGGCCGGTCCCTCGGGCGTTTTGAAAGTGGAGACGTGCGAATCGGCGGGACCGCTGCTGGAAATCCTCGGCTACCGCCTGCGCAAAGGCGCGTGCGGCGCGCAAGCTGTGCTTGAAACCGAAGATTCGCAATCGGCGTTTCTCACCATCGACTCGGGATTTCCTCTCGCCGAGCTGGAAAATTCTTTCCGCACGTCGAAGCCGTTCACCTACGACGTCCACGGCACCGACGTACCGGTTTTGTTCGGCACCGGCGCGTGGTTTGAGGCGAATTCCGATGCCCTCGATCAACTGCTCGAGGGCCGCGAAGTCTCGCGCCTCTACTACGCGATGAGCAAGATGGATTCGCGCACCGCCGACGCGTTGCGCCATTGGCCGGGCATTCCCAAACTGCTGGAAGTTGGTCCAGTGCTCGATTTCTACGGCGAGTCGTTAATAATTGAAAACGGCCGCGCGGTGATGCCGGGCGGCGCGGAGCATGCCGATCAATGGGCCAAGCTCGTGGGAGCCGATCCGGCCAAGCCCGCCGAATTTTTGTTCGCGCTGATCGATAAAGATTCGGGCTGGCTCGCCGCCTACGCCGACTCCTTGCAACAACTCGACGCCGCACAGCAAAACTACTATTACTCGAATGGACGCCTGGAACGCTTCTACGCGTCGCTGCGCGGAAGTTCGAACGGATACAACAACGGTGCGGCGCGCCCCGTGTTTCGTCCCAACGCGGAGTTGTTGCTGCTGCCGCAGCGCATGCGTTTCGGATCCGATGGACGGCCGCTGATTCCCGGAGGCACCAGCACATGGAAGACGCTCTTCACGCAGGCGCTGCCGAAGAAAGCGCCGAAGGGCAGCGCGCCGAAAGTGGACGACGCCGACGACGTGATCGCCGCGCAATACGCGAAAGTCCGCCAGTATGAAGAGAACGGACTCCTCAACGTTTTCGTGGCGCTCAACGAGATGGATCGTCGCCGCGACCATCCGCTCGACGCCGCGACCGTGCAGTCGCTGGCGCATGAGTATCCGCGCTTCAGCCATCATTATTCGACCTTCTCGGACTGGCCGCAGATTTCCGACGCCGGCATCACCAAGTTTCTGAAAGCGTGCGACAACATCGTCGCGATGAAACAACCCGTGCAGAGGGCCGACGCGCTGGGCATTTTCCAAGGCGCCGTGGGATTGTGGGAAGTTTTGGCGCGTCAAGGCGAGATTCCCGAGAAGGATTTGGGATCGAGCTTCGATGCGATGATCGGGCCGTTCACCGGACCGCTCGACAAGCCGCCCGCGGCGATCTTCGACGCGGGACGCGCCGCGGTCGACACGCTGCTGGCCGCCTCGGGTGCCTCAAACGTCCACGCCGTGACCACCGCGCGATCGAGCGGCGCCGGCGGAATCCAAGACACGCTGCTGAAATTGCTCGCCGGTCCCACGCCTGCGGACAATGACGCCGACAGCAAGCGCGCCCACGACTACATTTCCGCGCAACTGCGCGCCGCACTCGATTCGCAGAGACTCGTTCGTCTCGACACGCTGATCGGCCTATGCGACATGCTGAAGGATCCCGCGCATCCGGCGGCTCCCGACGCCGTGCTGCGGCTGGCCGGTCAATTGCGCGAGTTCAAAGTGCCGATGGTTTACGTTTCGGCGGCCGAACGCAACGCGGCGTTTCCGGGATTCTGGACCGAAAAGCATCTCGATCAGGAGCGCGACGTCGATATCGGCGCGCTCGTCGAAAAGAAGCATCGCGAACTGCTCACGCCGTTCCTGCGAGACACCCTGGTGGGATTGAACTACGCGTATTACGCGCCGCCCGGTGCGCAAATCCTGTTCCACAATCCGCTCTTCGTGCGCTCGCACGATTTCATGGGCCGCAATGGACAAGGCACCGGCAACGAAATTTGGGGACCGGGCAAAGTTTCCGGAACCGGCTGGCCGCTTTCCGGCGGCGGACGCTTGGTCGGCGCGCTCTCCGGTCTTCCCTATGGACTCGCCGAAGCCGAGCAGGATTTTCTGATTCCTTCCAACACGCAAGCGCTCATCTGGAGCGATCTTGCGCCGCAAATGGTGATCTCCGCGACGATTCCCCGCTGGTGGACGGCCACGCGCCGCCAAGAACGTTGGGTCGCGGATCATCAACGCCTCGGCGAAGATTTGATCGCGGAAGCCGCGACGTCGCCGGAAACGCGCGATCAAGTGATGACGATTCTGCGCGGCCACATCGAGCCGCATCGCCGCGAGCAAATGATGACGGCGATCGCCGCCGGACGCGTGAGCGACGCGCTGGCCATGATGACGCCCGCCGATCTCTACGGATTGGCGCGCCGCTGGATGGGAACGCGCGCCGCCGTCGAGTCGCCGGCGTATGCGGAACTTTCGCAAATTAATTTAGCGGCGTCGCAGGAAGTTTCCGACGCCGCGATTTCGCGGTTGTTCGGCGTGCCGCGCCCGAAATTGTCGCGCTCCTGGCGGCCGGAGCTGTTGGGTTTGAGTTTGCTTCCCGCGATGCAAGGATATTCCAGCCGCCTGATGGCGGAATCGTGGGAGTCGAACAATTTGGAATGGGCGCGCCTGGCCGATGAGTTGAATCTGCCGCCGGCGTCGCTCAGTTGGCTGGCGCCGGAATTGACGCAGAGAATGTTGGAACACATTTTCGCCAATCATCACGAGGACTGGCGAGCGATTTTGCGCGCGTTGCGCGAGACCACCGCGGAGTATCGCCGCACCACATCGCCGAGCACGACAAAATCCGCCGAGTAGAGCGGAAGCGTACAATGGGATTGGGAGAGGGGATCAAGATGGGTGCAAGATCGAGGGGCGTAGCTAAATGGGGTTTGGTTTTTGGTATCGCCGGCGTGGTGTCGGCGGGGGCGGTGCTGCTGGCACAGCAGAGTCAGAATCCGCCGCTGCCGCCGCGGCCGGCAGTGGTGGAACAACCGGGCGGCGACGACGTGGTGTACAAAGTCCGCGTCGACCTGGTGCTGCTCTCGGTGGCGGTCACCGATCACGGTGGCCATTACATCAAGGATCTCAAGCCCACCGACTTCCGCATCTATGAAGACGGCGTACCGCAGAAACTCGCGCTGTTTTCCGAAGGCGGCGGCCAATGGCAAAACCTGTTGGAAGCAGGCGAACTTCCCGCCGGCGCGCAAGCTCCCACCGAGGCCGCGGCACTCACGGCGCCGGGCGCGGGTTCCAGCGTGTTCATCCTGATGGACACGAGCAATTTCATGTACAAGAATTTCGCGCTGGCCCAGGATTCCATCGCCGACTTCATCCGCAGCCTCGATCCCAACGATCAAGTGGCCATCTATGGATTCAGCCGCAACCTGATGCGCGCGCGCACGCTGACGCACGATCACCTGGAAGCGCTCAGCGGATTGCGCAAGACCGTCGCGGGCGACGATACGGCGCTGTACAACAGCTTGCTGCTCACCCTGCAAGACGCGCAGCAAGTGAGCGGACGCAAGGTCGTCGTGGTGTTCTCGAATGGTCCCGACAACGGCAGTATGGTGTCGCCGGAAACGGTGCGCGAGATGGCGGAAAGCGCCGGCGTGCCCATCTACATGATTTCCACCGCTGACGCCACGAAGGACGAAATCTCGGCGACGGTTTTCCGCCGCATCACCGATCGCACCGGCGGCAAATCGTATTTCGCGCGCAACTGGCGCGCGCAAAGCGACGCCTTCACATCGATCCGCGAGGACTTGGGCCATCTTTATTCGTTGAGTTACTATCCCACCGCAAACGCCAACATGGGATGGCGCCGCTTGACCGTGGAACTGACCGGCGAGAACGCCAAGAAATATCGCGTCCGCACGCGCACCGGATATTTGCCGCACACGACTCGTCCGGCGGTCGCGGGAACGGGCGGAAACTAGGTCACGTATTTAGTGGAGCGCGTCACTCGTCCGAAAACGAAAGGACGCCGCGACCTCCCAATGCGAGCTTGTCTCCCAAGCTGACGTAGAAGCCATACAGCGCCAGCACCACGCAAAACACTACGCCGACCATCGCCTGCGGGAAATACCAATGCGATGGATGATACGTGAGCGGGAGCCACTCGATCCATCGCGCGGCTTCGAAGGCCACCAGCGCCAGCAGGCCCGCACGACACAACAGCGCCAGGCAAGCCGCCCAGATGAACGCAAAAACCAAGCCGTCATCGAAGAACTTGACCGGAGCGAAAAACAGAATCACCGCAATCTCGGCGATCCAACGCCGCTTGGTCAGCGTGCAGACCAGAAACAGAAAGAACACGACCGCCAGATCGACGATCATATAAATCGCCGGGTGGCGCGGTTCGCCCCGATGGCGCGGGCGGATGCGCGATGGAAGCCGTGGGATTGGCGGAAGCATCGATGGCCGCACTGCACCATGGGCACTGGAGCGCGTCGTCGGGCATCGTCTGCGAGCAGGCAGGACACACGATCATCGCTGTCCTCCACGAAGCTGGACCAACCACGATCTCAGAGTCCGGCGCACGGTTCCAAACACTACCACAGTGTCCAGTTGAAGCGGTCGGATGCTTTTCGCAGTAGACTGTTGAAATGAAATTCGCGGCCTGCTCGCTCGCTGGACTCTTGGCGCTCGCCGTTTTTTCCGCACCCACTTCCGCGCAAGGCGGCGAAGTCGCCGCCGATCACGCCGAAAACTGGAAAGGCGACCTCGAGTTCATGCGTCACGAACTCTCCGGCAAAGCCGCCGGTTTGGGCCTCAATATCAAGCGCGACATGCACGGCGTCCTTCCGCACGGTCAGAAGAATTTCGAACAGCTTTATCCCAACTTCAACGCCGATCTCGAAGCGCTGGAGGGCGATTTGCCGAAGCTCGAGGACGGCGAGATTGTCCTGCGCATCATGAAGATCATCGCGTCGGCGAACGTCGGCCACAACGCCGTGCAGCAGCCGGGAGCGCTTGGTTTCTACGCGAAGATCCCACTGCAATTCGGCTGGTATCCCGACGGCTTGGCGTTGGTGGGCGCGGCGGCGGAATACTCCAAGGCGCTCGGGGCGCATGTGCTGAAAATCGGCGACAAAACGCCCGATGAGGTATTGGCAGCCCTGGCGCCATATATCTCGCACGACAACGATGCTGGATTGAAGGAAAACGCGCCGCCGATGTTGCGTCCCGCGGCGGTGCTGAAACATTTGGGACTGATCGGCGCGGACGGTCGAGTCGTGTTCACTCTGCGCAAGACCGGTGAAGAGCCGTTTCAATTGGCCGTGCGCCCAGGCGACCCGCGCGTGGCGCTGGTGAGCGTGTTAGATGCCCTGCATGTGAAGATGCCGCTCTCGCGGACGCGGCAAAAAGACAATTATTGGTTTCAGTACCTCGCCGATTCCAACACCATGTTCATTCAGTACAATCGCTCCACGAGCGATCCGGCGTTTCCGTTTCATCATTTCGCCTCCGACGTGCTGGCGGAGATTGATCGCTACGAAAAACCGCGCATCGTGGTGGATTTGCGATTCAATATCGGCGGCGACGCGCGTGTGATCGTGCCGTTGCGGGCGGGGCTCGAGCAGCGTGTGGCGCAGGAGAAACTCGGTTCCATCGTGATGCTCATCGGTGGGGGAACGATGGGCACGGCGATGCTGAACGCCACCGAATTTCAAAGCTTCCTTCACGCGAAACTGGTGGGCGAAGCGACCGGCAGCAATGCATCGTCCTACGGAGATATGAAGACGCTCACGCTGCCGTTTTCACGATTGATCGTGCAATACACCACGAAGTATCTCGGCGAAAGAGCGCTTGGCGACGTGAACGTGCTGAAGCCCGATGTGGAAGTGCATCGCACTTTCGACGATATTCTCGCGGGCCGCGATCGCGCGCTGGAAGCGGCGATCGCAGTAAAGTAGGGTGAAGTAGTATACCGGCTGAAATGATCGTGTCGATTGAACTCGACCGCGAGACCGACGGTCGCTGGATCGCCGAAGCCTTTGAACTGCCCGGCGTCATGGCCTACGGCGCAACACGCGAGGAAGCGATCAGCAACACAGAGAAGCTGGCGATCGAAGCAATCGCCGATCAGATCGCGCATGGCGAAAAACCGGCGTCATCGACTCACTCTTAGGCCGCCCTTTCAGGGCTTGCATTCTTATCCAACTCTACCTCGGGTGGCGCTTCGCTTGCCCTAGGCTAACGTAGGTCGGGCCGTCGGCCCTCCGGATTCAATATCAACCCAAGCCCCAAATTGGGGCGTGCCATGTCAGCCTAGGGCAGAGCGAAGCGACGCCCTAGGATAGGGCAAAGAAGACAAACGAGCCCTGAAAGGGCGACCTAAAGTGGGCTGAGGCTTTGCTATTTGTGCCAGCCGTGTTCGCGTAGAAACTTCACCAACTCCGCCGGATGGTCCGTCTGGATTCCCGATGCGCCGCGGCGTACGGCATCTTCCCACGCTTGCGGATTGTCGAACATCCCCAGGCGATCCACGTAAATTTCCGCGTCCGCGTTGCGCGCCACCGCGATCACGTCATCGCGAAAGTCGTTGGCGTCGAAGGCCATTACCTTGGGCGCGAGTTCCTCCACGATGTTCGCCGCCGTCGCCGCATTGACCGCTTCCGGCATGATGCGGATTTTCCGATTTAGCTTTTTCACTTCGCGATGCAAGCCGAGCCCGCCGTAGACCACCACTTGATCCACCATACCGTGACGCTCGACGGCGTCGACCAGATCCTTGGCGGCGATGTTCTTGCAGTCGAGGTAAATCTTGATCTTGCCTTTGGCCACGTCGAACGCTTCGTCAAAGGTGGGCACTTGTGTGCCGGTGAAATCCGCCCACTTGGCGCCGGCGTCGAGCTTGCGGATTTCGTCAAACGTCATTTTAGCGACCGCGCCGTGACCATTGGTCATACGGTCGACCGTGGCATCGTGCATGAGGACGAATTTTCCGTCAGACGTGGTGCGAACGTCCAACTCGAAGTAGTCCGCACCCGCTTCGATGGCCGCGCGAAACGCCGGCAGTGTATTCTCGGGATGACGAAGATGCTCACCGCGATGCGAAATCACGACGACTTGTTTGGGAGGGTCCTGCCACACCAAGGCCAAAAGAAAAAAAAGCAACGGCATCGAAGAATCATAGCGCGGAATGAAACGTGCGACTACGTGCGCAGACACAGCGCGCCGCGCGAAGCAAGCGCCTTGTCGAAAGTTACCAAGACGCCGTCCGCGGCTTCGGCAACAGCCAGCAACCAAGCATCCGCCCACACTTTGGGCGAGGCGGTTCGCGCGGTGGTCTTTTCGCGGAATCGTTTGTCGACGTCTGGAGGCTCCGCGACAAATAGCACTCGGCCGTCGTAATACAGGCGATCATACACGCGCCACGCTTCATTCATCGTCAGCGGCTTTTCGTCCATCGCGGCAGCCGTGGTCATCAAGCGAAGGAACCCAAGGTGTGTCAGGCGGCAAAATGCAATGGATCCGGTTTCCCGATCCCACCACGCTCGTGCGGCGGCAGCATGAATGTGCTCGGGCGCCGCAATCGCCAGCCAGAGATTGATATCAGGGAAGCTCAATGCGCTCATAGATCTCTTCGTTGGTAAGATGGATGCGCCGACCCGCAGGACGAATGAGCGGCGGATCGAGACGAAGCCGGCGTTTCGGGCGCGACGCTTTCGCCTCTTCCACGGCGCGTTTAATCCCTGCAAGGATGAGCTTGCGCGCGGAACAGCCCTTGGACGCAGCGGCTTCGCGAACCCTGCGGTGAAGGTCGCGGGGCAAGTCGATCGAAGTGCGGATGGCATTCGACTTCATACGTTGATTGTGCTGCAGTGACTTAAATAAGTCAACGGAAGGCCCTGACTGAGACTCCCGTATGAATAACCCAAAAATCCGTTGGGGATGGATTGTGCTCGGCGGGCTCATCGCCGAAGTCGCGCTAATAATCGCGATTGTGCCTGCGGGCATGCGCCTGGGCGAAACGTTCCTGCATTACACCGCGCCGCCGGGATCGCTGATCACGTGTTTCCTCGCCGCGTGGTGGATTTGCCGGCGCATCGAATCACGCTTCGTGCTGCATGGAACGCTGGTGGGAGTAGTCGCCGCGCTGATCTACATCGCATTGACCCGCGCGCAGCCCGAGCCGCTTGCGTACATCATCGCGCACGTGTTGAAACTGGCAGGGGGCGCACTCGGTGGATTCGTCGCGCAACGGCGGCGGGCGTCCTACTGATTGCGCGTGTAAACGACCTTGGTCATTCCAAAGAAGCTGTTCTTCTTCACTGGAAATTCCGACTCCAGCACGAAGACTCCCTTGGGTTGATCGCCCGGCGGATCGGGTTCCGCGGAGATCACGATGCCGAACGATTGCAGTTCCGTCTCGGCTTTCATTTCTTTGCCGGCGATCAGACCCAGGCGCGTGAATCCGCCTTTCGCGTCGACGGCCCACGCAACCCACACTTTGAATTCCGGCTTCACATCGGAGGGCGCCGGCAAGTTGTGCACGGAAATTTCCACACTGGTGGTCCGGTTGCGCGTCTTCTTGAACTTGTGCTTCACGTCGGCGGTGGCTTCGATGTGATCGAGCACGCCGGTGCGATAGAGCACCAGGCTCACATCTTGATCGGGAGGAAATTGCAGCACGTAGACAGAGCGGTCGGCATTCACGACCGCGCCAACGCACAAGACCGCGAGCAATCCTAAGGAAGCGCGAAGTTTCATTCGATCGTCCTACGCCGGAGCCGGCCCGCTCTCGGAAAGTCCTGGCATGCGGCGCGGAACATCCGGCTTCACAACTTGCGGTTGCGGGCCGGGACCGCCGTCACCGCTCGGCGGCAGCAGTTTTTCAGGAAGCGGCTTGCCTTCGATGATCAAGCGCACTTCGTTGGCGTCGAGCACTTCGCGCTCCAGCAATTCTTCCGCGATGCGCACCAGGTGCTGGCGTCCGTCTTGCAGGATTTTCTTGGCGCGATCGTAGCCGCTCTGCACGATGCGGCGCACTTCGCGATCGATGCGGATCGCCGTGTCCTCGGAGAAATCGCGATGCTGTGCGATTTCGCGGCCCAGGAAGATTTGCTCCTCCGTTTTGCCGAAAGCCAGCGGACCCAGCTCGCTCATGCCCCACTCGCAGACCATGCGGCGCGCCATGTCGGTGGCTTGCTCGATGTCGTTACCGGCGCCGGTGGTGATACTGCCCATCACCAACTCTTCGGCGACGCGGCCGCCCATGCAAATGGCCACGCGGCCTTCCAGAAATTCCTTGCTGTAGTTGTGCTTGTCGTCGGCGGGCAATTGCAGCGTGACGCCCAGCGCCATGCCGCGCGGAATAATCGTGACCTTATGCAGTGGATCGGCGCCGGGAACCATCGCGGCGACCAGCGCGTGACCCGCTTCGTGATACGCCGTGATCTTCTTCTCGTCGTCCGAAATGATTAACGACTTCCGCTCCACGCCCATGGTCACTTTATCCTTGGCGAGTTCGAGATCGTGCATCGCTACGCTCTTGCGATTGTAGCGGGCGGCGTTGAGGGCCGCTTCGTTCACAAGATTCGCCAGATCGGCCCCGGAGAATCCCGGCGTGCCGCGCGCCACGACGTTCAAATCCACATCGTCGGAGAGCGGAATCTTACGCGTATGCACGCGCAGGATCATGTCGCGACCCTTCACGTCGGGGCGCGAAACCACCACGCGGCGATCGAAACGTCCGGGCCGCAACAGCGCGGGATCGAGCACGTCGGGGCGGTTCGTCGCGGCGATCAGGATCACGCCTTCGTTCGACTCGAAACCGTCCATTTCCACCAGCAATTGGTTCAGCGTTTGTTCGCGCTCATCGTGTCCGCCGCCCAAGCCCGCGCCGCGATGACGTCCCACGGCGTCGATCTCATCGATGAAGATGATGCAGGGTGCGTTTTTCTTGCCTTGCTCGAACAGATCGCGCACGCGGCTCGCGCCGACGCCTACGAACATTTCCACGAAATCCGACCCCGAGATCGAGAAGAATGGCACGTTCGCTTCGCCGGCGATCGCCCGGGCGAGCAGCGTCTTGCCGGTTCCGGGAGGTCCCACGAGCAGCACGCCTTTCGGAATGCGTCCGCCGAGCTTTTGGAATTTTTGCGGCTCGCGCAGGAATTCGATGATCTCTTGCAGTTCTTCCTTGGCTTCTTCCACGCCGGCCACGTCCTTGAACGTGACTTTCTTCTGTTGCGACGACAGCAAACGCGCGCGGCTCTTGCCGAAACTCAGCGCCTTGTTGCCGCCCGTCTGCATTTGGCGCAGCATGAAGATCCACAGGAACAAGAGCATCAAGATGGGCGCGGTGTTGATCAGCAGACCCAAGCCCCAGCTCGAGGATTGCTCTTTGATCGTGACGGGAACGCCCTTGGCGAGCAGTTCCTTGATCATGTCGGGATAGTTGGCGGGAGCGGTGGTTTTGAACGCGGTGTGCTGCGCGTCGCCTTGCATCTTGCCGCGCACTTCGTTCGCTCCGGCGATCGTTACTTCGGTGATTTTCTTCTGATCCACCTTGTTCATGAAGTCGGAGAAGGTGATTTCCTGCTCCTGCTGCGGCGCGCCTTGCTTCACTACCAAATAGAGAAGCACGACGGCGGCAACCATCACCACCCAGAAGACGATTGTTTTGACTGTTGAGTTCACGCTATCGCTCCAATCTCGTCACTTCGCCGGCGCGATCCCGTCGCACTCCGGCTCTTACCGCGCGGGCATGTTGGCCACGTACGGCAGATTGCGGTACAAATTGCCGTCACCTAGTCCATAGCCCACCAGGAATCGTCCGCTTACGCGGAACGCCCAGTAATCCGGCTTCACGTCCACGCGCCGTTCTTCCGGCTTATCGATCAGCACCGCTGTGCGCACCGATCGCGCACCTTTGCGTTGCATTTGCTGCACGAGATAATCCATGGTCAAGCCGGTGTGCAGCACCGCGTCCACTACCAGGAAATCGCTGCCTTCAATCGACACGATCGGCGTATGCACGATGTGACGGCGTTCATGCCCATTCTCGACCAGGTCCTTCGATTCGAGCTTCAGAAACTGGCAGACCACCGGAATCGTCAAGTGGCGGACCAAATCGCTCATGAACATGAAACCGTTGTCGAGCAACGCGGCCACGTGCAACGGACGTCCGTTCAATTCGCCGGCCAGTTGTTGCGAGATTTGCGACGCCAATTCGCGCACCCGATTCTGGATCTGCTCGGTGCTAAGAACCACGTCTTGGAAGGCTACTTGCTGGCTCGACACACTTTTTCCCTCGCCGATAATTCGGCAACTTACAATTATAGCAGTCGCCTTTCGGCGATCTTCAACTTATTCTCACAGGAACCATATACTCAGGCGTGACCCGAAGAAGCCTGACCCGAAAAGGCCTGACCCGAAAAAGGCATGACCCGAAAGAGGAGGTAGCCAGGCATACGTTCCACGCGGAGGCCTGGGACCTCAATGATTCCCTTCCCGGAATGGGCGGCTTTTGGGTGAGCAAGCCCGCGAATGCGCTCTACATGATCGAACTCCAGGCGGAACCGACCGCCTTTCACCAAGGCGACGGCGGCACGAACCACTCGCCGTTGTTCGGCCTCACTTAATTGGACGAAGTTTTCGAGCAGAAGTTTCCGGCCCTCCGGCGCCTCGACAATTACGCGCAAGGAGAGCGCCTCGATATGTTCTTGCCAAAACGCTTCGTCGGCGCGAGCTACTTCGGCCGTGTGACCCAGGATATTGACAATGTTCGGGTTATAGTCGCGCTCCAGTTCGGGGATCAGCGCATGGCGCAGGCGATTGCGTAGGAAGCGCGGGTCGCTGTTTGTGGGATCTTCGCGCCACGCGAGTCCGCGGGACGCGGCCCAGGACCGCAGGGCTTCGCGGCGTGTTGTCAGCAGGGGACGCACGATCGCACCTTCTTCGATTTCCGGCAAAATGCCCGCGAGGCCCGCAGGGCCGCCGCCGCGAAGGAGTCGCGCCAGGACCGTTTCGGCTTGATCGTCCGCGGTATGCGCGGTGGCGATTTTTCCGATTGCGTTTTGTCGCACAAGCTGGGAGAAAAACGCGTAGCGGTCGTGGCGGGCACGCGCTTCGACGTTCGATTCATGCGCGGACTCTGCGGCGGCGCCGAAAAACTGGATGTTTCGTGACGCCGCGAGCGTTGCGACGAACTCGGCGTCGGCATCGGACTCCGCGCCGCGCAGGCGATGGTTGAAATGCGCGACGGATACGACGATGCCCAGGCGGTCGCGCGCTTCCAGCAGCAATTCAAGCAGCGCGACAGAGTCCGCGCCGCCGGAAACGGCGGCGGCGACGCGATCGCCGGGCCGAAAGAAACGCTCGGGATGGAAAACAACACCCACGTTGCGCTAATGCCAGATCGGCGTGAGATAGAAGCTGCGCGGCGCTTGGACGTTCGCTCCAGCCACGCGCACTTCGAGAGTGTGGAAAACGCCGGCGGCGATTCTCGATCCTCCGTGCGGCGACGGATCGGCGACGATGTGATATTGCGCCGCGAGATCGTCTTGAACGTCACGCTCGGACGCCACGACGCGCCCCCCTGTTTCTTCGGCCAATGCGACAAGCTCCGTGTGCGCCAGTCTGCCCGGATCGCCGACGACGTAGATCATTGAACCGCGCGACTCGGCGAAAAAGTCCAGTTCCCAGCGGCGAACCGTCGTTAGCGCGGCTGGCGGCGCGCCGGCTAGCGCGGAAACCACCAGGATTTTTCGCACCGGCCGGCGATCAAACGTCCGCCAGAGTATTTCGTACGCGTCGGAATAAAGATTTTCGCTGCTCGTGATATGGACAACGATCGGCGGCGCGTCGGCGCGCGCCATTTGGCGAATCGGGCGTGGCGTGCCAGCCTCGAAAACCTGAAAGCGATCCTTCGCGAGATTCGTCACCGCGCGTCCCTGCGCGTCGCGGACCACGCAATAGATGTCGATGCGATCCCAGGCGTTATCCCGTGCCGGCGCAGCCGCGTCCGAAAACACGAGCACGGCGGCACAACAGATCGCGAATGCCAAAGCCTTTCGCATCGGCTTCAGTATACGGCACGTTGCTCCTTGTGGAGCGCGGCGACTTACCGCCGCCCACTAATCTTGGATGCGCGAGCCTTGGCAGCGAGACCCAACCCGCGGTCAGTGGGTTCCCGCATGACTTCGTGCTAACCGGTTCGATGGTAGAAAGTCTACTATGATGGGTAGAATATCAACCCTCGTGGAGGAACACCATGAACCGCAAGGAACGCGAAGACGACCTCAACCGCGAAATCCAATCGCACTTCGACGCCGAGGCCGAAGAGTCCGGCGAAACGCACGCCCGGCGGTCGTTCGGCAACGTGATGGCCGTCAAAGAAGATGTTCGCGAAGAATGGGGCTGGACGCGCCTGGAGCACTTGCTCAACGATTGCCGATACGCGTGTCGGCGCTTGCGGATGGCTCCCGCGTTTACAATCACGGCGGTTTTGACGCTGGCGATCGGCATTGGTGCGACAAGTTCGATTTTCACGCTCGTTCATGCCGTGTTGCTCGAATCATTGCCGGTAGCGAGTCCCGGTGAACTGTACCGCGTCGGCCGAGGTTCGTACTGCTGTTACAAGGGCGGATACAGTCAAGACGATGGATTCTCGCTGGTCTCCTACGATCTCTACAAATACCTTCGCGATAACAGCAAGAGCTTTTCGGAATTGGCCGCAATGCCTGCCCCGCAGTTCCTGTTCGGCGTTCGGCGAACCGGCGCAGCGGAATCCGCGCAAAGTTATCCCGGCGAATTCGTCTCCGGCAACTATTTCGCGACTTTCGGATTGAACGCGTTTGCCGGACGAACGTTCACCGCGGACGACGATCAACCGGGCGCCGCGCCCATCGCCGTCATGAGCTATCGCTTGTGGCGAGAAAAGTACGGAGCGGATCCTTCGGTCGTCGGAAGCACGTTCAACATCAACGATAAGGCGTTCACGATCGTAGGAATCAGTCCGCCGCGATTCTTTGGCGACTCGCTGCGCTCCACGCCGTCCGATTTCTACTTACCGCTGAACAGCGAGCCGTTGGTGGAGAGCGACAACGATTTGCAGAAGGCCGATCTGCATTGGCTGAATTTGATTGGACGCATCAGGCCGGGGACAAGCCCGTCCGCGATTGAGCCGGAACTGCGATTCGCGTTGCGGCAATGGCTGGAGTCTCACCGAGGCGAGATGAGCGCATCCGATTTGAGAAAACTGCCGAACCAGACGCTGTACGTGACTCCCGGCGGCGCGGGAATCACGAGCATGCGCGATGAATACGGTTACTGGCTGCGAATATTGATGGCCGCCGCCGCGTTTGTACTGTTGATCGTTTGCGCGAACGTCGCGAACCTGATGCTCGTTCGCGGCATGGAGCAGCGTCGACAAATCTCAGTGAGCTTGGCGCTGGGAGCGCGCACGACTCGCGTGATGCGCCAGCCGCTGATTGAAAGCGTGTTGCTTTCGATGGCGGGAGGAGCCGCGGGCTTGGGCGTGGCTTTCGCGTGTACGCGCGTGATCGTCCGCTTGGCGTTTCATTCGTCGCCGGGCATGGGAAGCGTTCCGATCAGTTCGTGGCCTTCGCCGCCAGTATTGTTGTTTGCGTTCTTGGTTTCGCTCGCCACCGGCGTCGCCTTCGGGATCGCGCCGGCGTGGATGGCCGCGCGAGTCAATCCGATTGAGGCGCTTCGCGGCGCTGGGCGCTCAGTGGCGGGCGCGGGATCGCTCTCGCGGCGCACGTTGGTGGTTCTGCAAACGGCGATTTCGCTGGTGCTGCTGTCCGCCGCGGGACTCCTGATGGCCACGCTGCGCAGCCTCGAGGATCAACGTCTCGGATTCGAGCCCGCGGGCCGTGTTGTGGCTGGCATCAATCCTCGACTCGCAGGCTATCGGCCGGCGCAGCTTTCGCAACTCTACAAACGCATTCACGATGCCGTGTCGCGCGTGCCTGGCGTATCGTCGGCGGCGCTCTGCTTGTATTCGCCGCCCGGCGGAGGATGGGGCGCGGGCGTTTGGGTTGACGGCAGGCCGGCGCCGCCGCGCGCCGAGGACAATACCGCGCCGTGGGACCGTGTGACGCCCGCGTATTTTGAGACCGTCGGCACGCGCATCGTGGAAGGGCGCGGCATCAGCGAGCACGATACGGCAACTTCGTCGAGTGTGGCCGTGGTGAACGAAGCTTTTGTGCGCAAGTTTTTTGGAAACGAAAATCCCGTCGGCCAGCATTTCGGACGAAGGCCTGAAGCCAGCCGCGAATTCGAGATTGTCGGCGTGGCCGAGGACGCGCGATATCGCACTCACGCGATCGGGCAAGCGAACGATCCGATTTTCTTCCTGCCCGAGGCGCAAAGCGACTACTCACAAGTCAATTTGGGATCGCTTTTCCTACGCGACGTGGTCATCGCGACGCGGCCGGGAGCCAGCGTGACGGCGGCGGAAATCCGAGACGCGATTGCGTCCGTCGATCCCGATTTGCCGGTGATCTCTATCGGTTCCGTCCAAGAAAAAGTGGCCGATCAGTTCACTCAACAACGGCTGATCGCTCGCCTGATATCGCTGTTCGGCGCGGTGTCGTTAGTTCTCGCGTCCATTGGACTCTATGGCGTGACCGCGTACAACGCCGGCCGGCGTGTGGGTGAAATCGGAGTGCGAATGGCGCTGGGCGCAAATCGAACCGATGTCCTTGGGCTCGTGATGCGAGGCGCGGTCGGCCTGACGTTGATGGGTCTTCTCGCTGGGCTGCCGCTGACGTTGGCCGCCGGCCGTTTGCTGGGAAGCCAGCTCTACGGTTTGAGTCCCTACAATCCGATGGTGATCGCCATCGCGGTTGCCGCGCTCGCGATCTCGGCGCTCGTGGCGTCGATCGTGCCCGCGTTTCGGGCGAGTTTGATTTCTCCTTCGGAGGCGCTGCGAGTGGATTAGTGCTCAGCGTTGGTCTGCCGCACAATGCTCGGCTACCGGCTTACTCCGGTGCGAAGGCTAGGAGTACATTTCCCGCGCGGCCGCCCCACTGGCCGTATCCCGAGCTCGCGAACACCATTCCGCCCACAATCGACGGACCGCCGGCGTCGAAACTTCCGCCCGACCCCGGCACTTTGTTCACGGTTTCGAAATCGTGAGTCGCGTCGTAATCCCAAATTACGCTGCCGTCCTTGGTGGAATACGCGCGCATGTGACCATCCACCGATCCCGAGAAGACCGCGCCGGGAATCACCGAAATCGCCGCCGATTGCGCCATGTTGCAGCCGTTGCCGCTACCCATGCCGCCGGCCGGCGTGCAATTCAGCTTGGCAGGAGGCGTGTACCACGCGCGTTCACCGGTGACAATGTTCACGGCGTGCAATCCGCCGGCGTCGGCGGGCAGATGGCGGTCGGAAATCGGCGCGTAGGCTTGCGTTTCATCCGCCGCGATACCCCACTCGATTCCACCAAGCGCGCCGCCCTTTCCGGCGCGATACTGCCACAGGATTTTTCCTTTGTTGTCGGGATCGAGTCCCCAAAGCACGCCGGACTTTTGTCCCACCACGAGAATGCGTTTCCCGCCGGGCAGCGTGCGCAACGCCGGCGACGTTCCGAAATCGAAATCCGGTCCCACTTCCGCGGGACAATTCTCGTTGCCCCCGCGGCACCCGATCAGGAACGCGTCTTTCGGCAGCGCTTGCTGCGACCACAGCATCTTGCCCGTCTCCATGTCGAACGCGATCACCGAATCGCTGGTGGGCGCGGCGGGTTCCGTGTAGGCATTGCCCGTGCCGACATAAATCGCGTGAGCTTTCATGTCCACCGTGGGCGCGGACCACACCGACGCGCCGGCCGGAGCGGAAAGTTGTACGCCCCCGGCGTTTTTCTTGGTCGGCTTCGGTTCATCGGGGATCGTGAAGCTTTGCCACAGCACTTTTCCACTGGCCAGCTCCATCGCCACGACACTCCCGCGGAACGTGCAGCACGGATACTGCGCTCTGGCGCCGGGCACTTCTTCCACCGACGACACCGGCACGTACAAACGATCGCCGGCCGCAACCGGCGCGCCCGTGATTCGCGCGTACGGATGCTTTTCCACTTTCACTTTCCACAGCAATTCGCCGGTCTGGGCGTTCAACCCGTAGACATTCGCGGTGAGATCGCCGAAGAAGACGGCGTATTTCGCCGTGGGATGCTTCACCGGCACAACCACCGGTGTACTGCGCACGGCCGCCGACGCGGGGAACATCCAATATGTGCAGCCCGTCGCGGCGTCCAGCGAATACAGGCGGCCCTTGTCGGTGCCCACGAAAACCCGTCCCGCGACAATCGCGGGTTGCGAGAACGCCGACGTTCCGTTCGGATATCCGAATGCCCACTTGAGTTTGAGTTTCGGTACTTGCGCGGCCGTCAGGCCGGCGGTCTTAGCGTCGGCGAAATGGGTTTGCTCTTGGTTCGATCCCCAGCCATTCCACGCGGGCAGGCCGGCAGGATCGGGCATCGCGGCTTTGGGATTCGCGCACATTCCCTCGAGCACAGGAGCCACCGGCGCAGTGGCGGGCGCCGCGCCCAACTTTTTGCCGGTGACGTATTCCGCCACGGCGCGCTTCTCGGCGTCGCTCAAACTCGCGCCTTGCATGGCCATCGTGCCGACGGTCAGCGAAGCCACCGCCTGATCGGCGGTGCGTTGAGCGAGCGCCGCACGATCGGGCGCGCGTTGCGCGGCGTTGTCGTGACACGTGGCGCACTGTTTCTTGTAGATCGCCTCGCCGTCGGGAGCCTGCGCGTTTAGGCTCGCTATACAGAGAACTATTCCAAAAGCCCAAGAGATTTTCATAAGCCTGGGCACGAATGTACCACAAAAAACTTGAACCTTTTTCCAGGTGATTCGTCTATTGTTGCGGGGGATTCTCATGACTCGAAACAGCGTAGCTTTCTTCGCGTTGGCGCTGGCCGTGGCGGCCGCGCCCGTATTCGCTCGCGGATTGGCAGAGGAAGGATCGTTCGACCGAACGCTCAAAGTGAATGGGCCCGTCGAATTGCGTGTTTCCACAGGGTCCGGGACTATCAAGGTTAGCCGCGGATCGGGCAGTGAAGTCCACATCTCGGCGCGCATTAAAGCCAACGAATGGGGATCGTTTTGGAGCACCAGCTCCACCGATCAGATCAAGGAAATCGAGCGCAATCCTCCCGTGCGCCAAGAAGGCAATCGCATCATTATCGGCGACGAGCACGGCCGCCGGTTCGAGCACATTACGATTTCCTACGAGATCACCACGCCGCAAGAGACGCGCCTGAACGCGACCTCGGGATCGGGCGGCGTGGAAGCGTTCGACGTTCATGGACCCGCCGACCTCGGCACGGGGTCGGGCACGATCACCGCGGAGCGCATCGGCGCGGAGGTTCACGCGCAGACCGGCAGCGGCGGAATCACGATTTCGCGCGCCGGTGGCTCCGTGCATTCGTCGACGGGCAGTGGCTCGATCACGGCGTCGGATGTCACGGGCGAAGTGGACGCCTCCACCGGCAGCGGAAATATCACCGTGACACATGCCACAGGTCGCGTGCGCGCGCACGCCGCATCGGGGCGCGTGAAAGTGGAGCAGGCGGTCGGCGATTTGGACGTGCATTCCTCGAGCGGCGGCCTGGACGTGGAAGGATCGCCCAAAGGTGCACGCTGGGATCTCGAAACGGCGTCGGGATCGGTGCGCGTGCTGCTTCCCTCGAGCGCCGGTTTCGAATTAGACGCGCACGCCGGCTCGGGATCGGTGAGCACAACGCATAAAGTGATGGTCTCAGGCTCGATGGCGCGCGGGGAACTGCACGGCACGGCTGCAGGGACGGGATCAAGCGACAATCATCTGCGGATTCGCACCGCGAGCGGGAGTATCCGAATCGAGTAGCGCGGCATTCGCCAGGGCCCGCAAACTCAAACGTTTCTCTCGCCGCACTCTGAACCGGAGTTGAAGTGCGCGGCTATTCAGGAAGTGCCGTGCTCCGCGTCGTCGACACGAAATCGAAGTGTTCCTGATAGACGTACGCGCCGAGATTCACCGGCACATCGTAGTGGACCTTCACTTCAAAACCGCCGCTTTCAAGGGGAGTCACCACAACATCGTCGTCGTTTTCCGTGAGCTTCAAGCCGAAATCCTCACCCAACTCGAAGATCCGCTTGCGCAGCTGAGTGGGCGAGGGACGGACTTGCTTGCTCTCCACTTCCTGCCGGATGATGTCCGCAAATTGGTACGCGCGGACACGCGGTTCCGCCAACCGCCAGCCCACGAACAAAAGCGCCAACAAAAGAGCCGACTTGAAGATCGTAGACACGCGGGACCTCCGAAAGAAGGATACCGGATTCTAGCAGAGTCCGCGAAGAAGTCGCTGGTACGGGCGCATCAAGCCAAACGTTAGGCTATTTCGCGCCGAAAGCGTAGAGCGCGCTATCGGTGCGCACGTAAATCTTTCCGTCGACGATCGCCGGTGTCGCCATGATGCCGCCGTCGAGGCGGTTTTGCGCGAGTACTTTCAATTCCGGGCTGCCGTCGAGCACGGCGATCACGCCGCCTTCCGACGCGATGTAGATCTTGTTGTCTGCGGCGATAGGCGACGAGTAGAAATATCCGCCCGGGCCGACCCGTCCCGAGTACACCAGCTCGCCGGTCTGCGCGTTGCGCGCGAAAACAATGCCGCCGTTTTGAAACGTGTAGAGACGTCCGTTGTAGTACAGCGGCGACGACACGCCGAGCGCTCCTTTGTGTTCCGACCACGCCACGTTCGTGTCGTTCACCGCCGCTTTACCGCCGGGACGCACTGCCACAAGCCGCGATTGATTGTTCGCGTACAGATTCGCCGCGCGATCGGGATTCTGTTGTTCGGCTTGGCGCTCCAGGATAATGTCGGGCGCGTTAAAGTAGATCATTCCGCCGCCGATCACCGGCGTGCTCTTACCGCACGGCGGAAGTCCGGCGATCCACCAGCGCTCCGCGCCGTCGGCGAGATTGTAGACCATCAGTCGCTGATCCGGCTGAAAGTCGCCCCCAAGCACCGCGACTTCGTCCAAGCCGTCGTGCTTCCAGTAGACCGGCGTCGACCATCCGTATTGAAACGCCGAGCGGTCGGTCTTCCAAACGGTTTTGCCGTCGCGGGGATTTACGGCGAGAAGATACGCTTCCTTGCCTTGATGATTCAACAGCAGCAGGTTGTTAGCGATAATCGGCGAGGCGACCGCGCCGTAAATGTTTTCCGCCACCGGAAAACGGCGTTCCCACTGCTGCTTGCCGTCGAGATCGTAAGCGATCAGTCCATACGATCCGAAATAAACGTAGACGCGCTCGCCGTCCGTCACCGGTGTCGGCGCCGCGGGACTGCTGATATCGTGGACCTTCTCGATCGATTCGGGCGTTACGCTACGCCGCCAAAGAATCTTGCCGTTTCGTTGATCGATCGCGACAGTGGAGAGCTGCTTCGCGTCGCGGTTGTACTCGGTGACAAAGATTCGTCCCTTGGCGACCACCGGCGACGACAATCCCGCGCCGATTTCCACTTTCCACAGCACGTTTTTCTCGGGACCAAACTCGACCGTCGGTTTCCCGGCGCCGATCCCAGAGGAATTGGGTCCACGGAATTGCGGCCAAGCGAGTTTAGAGGAATCGTCCGCGGGTGGTGCGGGCGCCAACATCGCGATGAGCAGAAGGATTGCGGAAACCATGACCGTTTAGACGATCACGGCGGCGTGTTGTTTTGTTGCACCAAAAAGAAAACAGGCCGCATCTTTCGATGCGGCCTGCCTTCTCCAAACCCACCCACCAGTGCCCATTTTTCCGGGCTTGGTAACATCCACCAGTCGGGAGGACTATCTCGCGACCACCCTAGCTTGCCTTTATCTAAAGCAATCGGTATGCCATGGCTATCTTGCTGAAAAATTAGAAGTACTACCCTGCCTTAATCCAACTTTACGGAGAATCCCGGGCTCCGGGATTCCGAAAACCCATAGGTTCAGTAAGGACTACCACTAGGACCAAACCGAGAAGGCTCAAGCGGTGTGGTAATTTGTCCACAGCACCTCGACGCGCCGGCTCTTCGTGGAATGGATCGTTCGCGAAGGTCCCGCGATCTTGTGCCAGCGCGGCGCGGGGTACAATCGGTTCATGAGCGGGCAATCGTAATTCGAGATCGCGACTTTTCCCGCCACCGAGTTCAGCACGCCGGCGAGTTCGATGTGGTCGCGATCGGTCATTTCCGTCGAGTACGCACGTGCGTCGCCGCGCGTGGAGTGCACGTACGGCGGATCGCAATAGAACAACGTGCGCGGCGAATCGTACAGACGAATCACCTCGATCGCCGGGCGATTTTCGATTTGCACGCGCAGCAGGCGTTCGGCGATCTCAGGCAGTCCCGCGACGCCGCCCAGCCAGCGGCTCACCACGCCCGACATGGCCGCGCGGCTGGTTTGCTTGCAATTCGCCCATCGGCCTAGCGTCGCCGATTGCGCGAGTCCGGTGCGGACTTGCCGCGCGCGCACGAAGAAGCGTCGCGCGCGTTCGAGCGGCGGCTGGGCGGGATCGAGCACGCAAGCGGCGGCAAATTCCTCGCGCGAAAACGGAGTCAGGGCGATCGCGCGAACCAAGCGGCGTTCGTGATCGCGCAGGACGCGGAAGAAATTGGCGGCCTCGCCGTCGAGATCGTTGTAGGTTTCAACAGGCGACGGCGCGCGATTCAGCAACACCGCGGCTGATCCCGCAAACGGCTCGCAATAGTGATGACACTCCGGCAAGAGCGGCATCAACCACTCGAGATGCGAGAATTTTCCGCCGTACCAACCGAAGGCAATGCGCCGCCGCGCGGCGAGCCGCGCAACCAGCGACGGAGCTTTTCCGCGGGCCACTTCAGAGTTATACACCCAAGAGTCACGATTGCGGCGCGGAGTCAACTCTCTGGTTCGACTCAATTCAAGTTCGACTCAATTCGAGATCGACAACGTCTTACCCTCGGCAACTTCCGACGCCCGGCTTAGCGCGGCTTGAACGTGAGGCAAGATATTCCCCACCCCAATATGTTCGACGAACTCGGCCCGGTGAAGCAGATTCGCAGGTTGATCGCGCGCACCGCAGAGCAGCAAGGTTCGTCCCGATTTTTTCAATCGGTCCGACAGTCCTTCGAACGCTTTCAGGCCGGTGGCGTCGAGTGCCGTCATGTTCCGCAACCGCACGACGACGACGGAACCGAAATGCGAAAGATCCGTCGTGACGGTCGCAAGCTGATCCGTCGTTCCGACTAAGAAGGGTCCGTGGATCCGCAGGATTGTCACGTATTCCGGGATGCTCTTACCTTGAAGAACGTGCGGTTCACCGGCCTTAACGTACTCGGGTGTCACGACCGACACGGTGGTCGTCTCCGATACTCGCTGAATGTAGAGAAGCGCGGCCAGCGCCATGCCGACCTCGACCGCCACCGTGAGATCGGCCATCACCGTGAGCGAAAAAGTGATGAACCATACGATCCTGGGCGCCCAGTCGAGCTTGAGAATCGCTGGAATCTCGCGCCACTCGCCCATGTTGTACGCCACCACGAATAAGACTGCGGCGAGCGTGGCCAAGGGAATGAACTTGGCGAGCGGCGAAAGCAGCAAGACGATGGAGAGAAGAGTGAGGGCGTGGACGATTCCGGCGATCGGCGTGCGTGCTCCAGAGCGAAAGTTCGTGGCTGTTCTGGCAATCGCTCCCGTCACCGGAATTCCGCCGACGAGAGGAGAAGCGATGTTGGCAATCCCCTGCGCGATCAACTCGACGTTCGAGTCATGCCGGTCGCCGTTCATTGAGTCGGCCACCACGGCGGAAAGGAGGCTCTCGACCGCAGCCAAGATCGCGACCGTCAACGCGGAGGGCAATAGGGGGAGCAAGAGATCCGCGCGAAATCGAGGAATCGCGAAAGCCGGCAATCCGCTGGGAATGCCGCCGAACTTCGTGCCAATCGTTTCCACCGGAAGGTGAAACAGAGCCACCGCGCTGGTTCCAACAAAGAGCGCGACAACGGATCCCGGCACGCGCGGCCAGAAACGCGGGACAACCAGGATGAGGCCAAGCGAAAGAACGCCCAACGAGATCGCAAACGGATCGGTTGTGTCGATGCAGCGGGCCAGCGCCCGGAGCCGCGCAAAGAATTCACTGGGGTTTTCTCGCATGCGCAGTCCCAAGAAGTCCTTGATCTGCGTAGAAGCAATCAATAGCGCGATGCCGTTCGTGAATCCCACAACGATGGGTCGCGGAATGAAACGAACGGCTGTACCGAGGCCGGTGATTCCCAAGAGCAACAGGATGACGCCTGCCATCATCGTCACCATCAGCAGGCCGGGTAAGCCGAGTTTCGCGATGATTCCAGCTACGATCACAACGAACGCCCCAGTCGGCCCGCTGACTTGGATTTTCGATCCGCCGAGGGCTGCGACGATGAAGCCGCCGACGATCGCGGTGTAAATACCGGCTTGGGGCGTGACTCCAGACGCGATGCCGAACGCCATGGCGAGCGGCAGCGCGACAAGTCCCACGGTGACTCCCGCGATGAGGTCGGCCGTGAAGTCTTCACGCCGGTAGTCGCGCAGGCAGTCCTTGAGCTTGGGCCGCCACGTCATCTCCGTGCGCCTCCGGCGCCGGCCTTCACCTGCCGCATCAACGACTCGGTCTCAGCCAGTTGCGCGTAGAAGTACCGTCGCAGTATTTCCAGAACCTTGATGAGCACCGGATCTCGCAAGGAATAAAACACCTGATTGCCCTGCTTCCGGCTGACGATGATCTGTTTGCTACGAAGCACGGCGAGGTGCTGCGACCCATTCGCCTGTTCGAGTCCCAAGTGCTCGGTGAGCCATCCCGCCGGGCGCTCGCCCTCGCAAAGCGCTTCGACGATCGCGATCCGCACGGGGTGGGCCAAGCCCTGAAAGATCTCGGCCTTGAAGCGGCGCAGTTGCTCAGTCATTTAATCAGTATATTCGAAAATGCGAATTTACGAATTTAAAAAGTGCGGCGCCACGGCGTGGAAGTCGAATGGAAGCAGATATGGGAGAACGGCGAACTTAGCCGGCGACGTACGGCGCACCGCCCGGCGATCCGATCGACAACGCTCCGGGCCAGATCGCCGGGGAAGGAACGACCGGATGGTCTTCGCACTTGTGTTCCTCGAATGCGCGAACGGTGTTCGGGGTCGGGCCGATGTGTCGATTCTCGGGAACTTTGGTCCAAGCGCATGCGGAGCACGTCCAAGAGTCGATCCTATTGTTGGTGTCCAACTTCGCTTCTAGTCTGCGCGGAGATTTCCGATTCATATTGGGCCTGCTCCTTTCCGATGGTATAACTCAAATGAATCTTACCTCAGGGACGATAGGTTGTCGTTGCACTTCGACACAGTGAACGGTCGTCATTCGCTCAGGAATAAGGCTCACGATCTTAGAGCCAAGGTTTCAGGGCGGACATTTTTTTGCAGCAATCGTGACTCTTGCGGCTCTCGCCGCATGCACCTGCATCGAGCGGCACAGCCAGGATGCCGCACACCCAGGCAATCGCGATCGAAATTTGCCGCAGCTTCATTCCGTTCCGAGTGGATGATATCATCCGACCTTATGAACGCGCGTCAATTCATTCCCTTGTTCTCTCTCTTGATCGTCACGTTAGCCGCGGCGCAAGAAAAACGCTTGATCCTTCATGCCGACGATCTCGGCAATGCGCACGCGACGAACGTGGCGGCGATCCAGATGCTCGATTCCGGCGCCGTTTCGAGCGCGTCGATCATGATGCCGTGCCCGTGGGTGGCGGAAATCGCCGATTACGCCCGCAAGCATCCGGAAAAAGATTTGGGATTGCACCTGACGCTCACCAGCGAATGGAAAACGGTGCGCTGGGGGCCCGTGGCCGGTCGCGAGAGAGTGCCGGGGCTCGTCGACGCCGAAGGCTATCTGCCGAAAAGCGAATTGATGGTGGCGATGAAAGCGACGCCGCAGGAAATCGAGACGGAATTGCGCGCGCAGATCGCCCTGGCACAGAAACTCGGGATCAAGTTCACGCATTTCGACACGCACATGGGCACGCTCTACACGCGTCTCGATTATTTTCAAGTATTCGAGAAACTCGGCAAGGAGTTCGGCGTGCCGATTCTGCGCGTCAAGCCATCGGACGCCGCGAAGAAACGTCTGGCGTCGGTGCCCGATCTCGTGAAATACGTCGACGAAAACGACGCCCGCTTCGGACGCGAAGGTTTACCGCGCCTCGACTTGCTTTTGGAAAGCGCCGCCGCCGGTACCAAGACCTTTGAGGATCGCAAAGCCGCGTATTGGAAAACGCTGCGGGAACTACCAGCCGGTCAAACGATGATGATCGTGCATCCCGCGTCGATGTCGCCCGAGTTGCAGGCGATGACCGGTTCCGCCAACGATCGCGACGGCGATTTCCGCATCTTCATGGATCCGGCCACTCGTCAAGTGATCAAAGACTCGGGCATTCGACTGATCGGCTGGCGCGACGCCCGCTAGTAAATGGGGAGCGGGCGCGCGCACATGGCGGCATCGGCGGCCGCGCTCCACGCCTCTCCCTAATTTGTCGCTTGGCCGCTCAGGCTGTTGTCGCGAATGCTGATGTATTGCTTTTCCCACGCCGCGTGCGCGGGATGGTCGCGGTAATCGTCGGCGGCGTCCTGATTCACAAACTCGATCGCGAAGACCGCGTTGAAGTCCTGCGGCTGCACGCGAATCGTTTTCAGCCAAATGTTCTTGATGCCGGGAATCTGCGTCGCCATCGTCTTGATTCCGGCGATCGCTTTCTCTCTCTCCGCGTCGCTCACGCCGGAGCGGAACTTCAGCGAGACAAAATGAATGACCGTGTGCGGCTGTCCCACGACGTGGGTTTTCGACTGCTGACCGACGAGAACTCCGCCGGCGAATAAGGTCAGCGCCATGGCGGCGCTAATCAGATTGCGTTTCATGATTCCGTTCTCCTTCGGGTTTATCTCCTTCGGCGGCTTCACCCGGCTTCTCCTTCGCGATGGCGTCGAGCACGCCGTTGATGAACTCGTGGGAATCGTCGCCGGAAAACATTTTGGCGATCTCGATAGCTTCGTTGATCACCACGGGACGCGGCACGTCGGGCGAATGCTTGAATTCCGCCACCGCCAAGCGCAGCACGTTGCGATCGACCGTGGTCATGCGTTCGATCTTCCAGCGGCGCGCCGCGCGCAGGATCGTCGCGTCAAACTCGGCGGTCTCCGACGTGGCGGCGTCGAACAATTTGTCGGCGTACTCGCGCGGCTCGTGGGCGCGCACTTCGCGCCAATACAATTCCTTCACGCGATCCGGCGCGTCGCGCGCGATTTCCCACTGATACATCATTTGCAGCGCGCAGATGCGGGCCTTTCGCGCCTGACTGCCGTGATGGGTTCCGCTCATCGGAGGAGATCGTCCAATGGACGCGGCGCGGCCGCATCGGAATAATCGTAAAATCCGCGGCCCGTCTTGCGGCCGTACCAACCGGCGTTCACTAAGCGCTTCAGCAACGCGGGTGACGCGAAACGCTGCTCGTGAAATTCATCGAACATGATCCCGGCGATGTAGTGCGTGGTGTCGAGACCCACGAAATCGAGCAGCGTGAAAGGACCCATCGGGTGTCCGCAGCCGAGCTTCAAGCCGTTGTCGATGTCGGTGATGCTGCCCACGCCTTGCTCGAACGCGCGGATCGCATCGAGCATGTAGGGAACGAGCAAGCGGTTCACGATGAATCCGCCGCGATCGCTCGTACGCACGGCGGTCTTGCCGAGTTTTCCGGCGAACCCGAACGCCTCTTCGAAGACTTGCGGATCGGTCGCCACCGTTCGGACCACTTCCACCAGTTTCATCACCGGCACAGGATTGAAAAAGTGCATGCCGATGAATTTCGACGCCCGTTTCGTCGCGGTCATCATCTCGGTGATGGAAAGCGACGACGTATTGCTGGCAAAAATCGCGTTCGGCTGCACTTCCCGGTCGAGCCGCTCGTAGACCTCGCGTTTCTTCGCGAGGTTCTCGACAATCGCTTCGATCACAATGTCGCACTCCGCGAGCGCCGCCAGTTCGGTCGACGATTTGATCAGTCCCTCGGCCGTTTCACGCTGCGCCGCCGTGATCGTGCCCTTTTCTTGCATCCGCCCGAGATTCTTGCGGATCATACCGAGTCCGCGCTCCACGAGTTTTTCGTCCACTTCCACCACCACCGTGGGAAATCCAGCTTGCGCCGAAACTTGCGCGATGCCCGATCCCAGCAGGCCCAATCCCAACACTCCTACTTTCTGAATCGCCATTTTTCCTTTCGAGTTTCTTAGCCGATGTGTTAAACGATCGCCGCGAGCAATTTCCCTTGATTGCCGCCGGCTTGTTGCGCGGCTTCCAACGCCATCTCCGCGCGGTTGATCAATTCCGTCACGCTGTCTACGGCGTCCGTCGCGGGATCGTGCACCGGCTCGACGACGCCCCAGGTGAACGGCGGCACGCGATCCTTCAGTTTCACGCTGCCGATGATGCGGCGCATTTTTTCCATCACCTGCAACCCGTCCGATCCTTTGGTGCCCGGCATCACGAGCGCGAGGGTTGTCGCATCGTAGCGAATCGCCATATCGTTTTGCCGCAGATGCGAGCTGATGGACAAGCCGGCCTCGTCGACGAATTTGCGTACCGCTTCCTCGCCCGCTTCCCGCACCAGCGACGAGCCGCGGCCGAATTGCGCCAGCGCCACGCAAATCTCTCCGCCCTGCTGCTGCCACCGCGTGACTTCCGCCAGCAAGCAATCGATGTACGCGCCGCGCATCAACATGCCGGTGCGTTCGTCGGTGACGGCGAGCGACTTCATCAAGCTGCGCAGCTTCACGTGCGACGCCGCCATCACCATTTGATCCGCGACGGCTTTCAGCACCATCACTTCGCTCGACCGCCACTTGCGCCGGCGATCGCATTGTTCAAGGACGATCACGCCGATGTGCTGATCGCCTTCGATCAGCGGCAAGGCCAGCAGCGCTTGCACGCCCAGCGCCTTCACTACCGTTTGGTAGGGCTGCATTTTCGGCGACGACTCCGCGTCGTCGATGGCCTGCGGCGATCCGTCGGCGGAAATCTTCTGCAGCCCTTGAATCAACTTGACCAAGTTGAAGGCGTCGGATTGCTTTTGTCCCGTGGCGCAATATTCCAGCAGCACGGAAGGTGTTTTGCCCGGCACACACATCGCCGCGACGCACTTGCTCGCGTGCCACGTGCGTCCAATGTCGTTGACCGCGGCGAAGAGCACGCTTTTCACGTTGCCTTGGCGGAAAATGTTGCGCGTGATTTCGCTGGCGCGTCCGAAATCCACTTGCGAGTCGTCGCCGTCGGGCGTTTCAGCGGCGGGCGGCGCCTTCGCACCTGGCGCGGTTTTCACCACTTGAATGCCGGCGGTTTCGTAGAGCGACCGCAACTTTTCGTTGCGTTCTTCTTCGCCGGGGAAAAGTTTGTTGACGCGCTCCAGACGTTCCACCGCTTTGCTCTTCAATCCGTATTGAATGAAGATTTCCGCCTGCAGAATCAGGTCTTCCAGCACGTTGGCTTCGCGTTCCGGATCGACGGCCGCACCTTTTGCTTTCGCCGCGCCGGGGCCATCGTCGTCGCGAACCGAATCCCGCCAATCGTGTGTGGCGAGAGTAAATTCGTTGTCCGCGGCGTCGTCGCTGCCGGCGCCTGAAGCCGGGCCCGAGGATTCCGACGCCGCCGCGCGCGATGGCGCGGACCCGCCTTCACCAATCACGGCCGACAAAGCCTGATAACGCGCCGCGTCGATTTTGCCGCTCAGCGATTGCAGACGCCGGTGCGACTCGGGATCGTACGGATCGACGCGAGTCAGCCGATCGAGCGCGTCGGCGGCCGGCGCGTAGGCGCGTTCCGCAAAATACAGATCGAACAAGCGGGCGAGCGCCTTGGCCGTCTTTTGGTCTTCGCCCAGCTCGCCGTAAAACGCCACGAGAAACTCGATGTACGGCGGCCTGTTCGCCAGCGTCTCGGGAATCCTTTCGAGAAGCGGCGCGAGATCGCGCAGTTTCCCCGCGCGATACAACCCGACTTTCGCGCGCTCGAGCGCCGTGACCGCGAGATCCGCCTGGCCTGCTTCCAAATGTTTCTGCGCCACACGTACGAGCAATCGCGCCGCCTCTGGACTTTGTTCCGCCATCGGCGCGAGCACCGCTTCCGCGGCACCCGCATCGCCCATCGCCAGGTATCCTTCGCCCAAGAGCCTCGCGGCGTCGGGCGATCCTCCAGCGTGCGGACGCAGCACGTCGACCGCGCGCTGCGGCTTGCCCGTTTCCAACAACAGTCCGGCGAGTTTGATCGCGATGGCGCGCTCGCCTCCGCTCACTTGATACGCGCGATCTACCAGCGGCAGCACGCTCTCCGCGCCGCCGCGCGATCCCGTTTGGCGGCGCTGAATATCGGCGGCGCGCAGGAACGCTTCGGCCGATTCGTCGGCGCGTCCCGCCTCGGCGGCGGTTTCTCCCAACAGACATTGCAGGTCGCCGTCGTTGAAATCGAGCGCCGCCAGCCGCTTGGTGGCTTCGTGCGCGCCGTTCAAATCTTTGGCGCGGCGAAATCCCTCGCAGGCCGCTTGATAAACCGACGCGGCTTCCTCGGGCTTCGATTTTTCGAGCAGCGCGGCAAACTCCATCATCTTCGCCGGCTCTTGCGGGCCGATCTTCAGAAGCTTGCGAAACACCAGCGTCGCTTTCGGCGCGTCGCCGCGTTCGCGCAGCCGCTCGAACAGGTAGACGTAACACTCTTGCCCTTTAGCGGCGAGTCCTTGGCGAAGATAAAGCTCCGCGACAATCTCCACCACGCTCTCGTTGTTGGGATCTTCGGCCAGCGCTAGCAGGTACTCCTGCACGGCTTCATCGAGCCGGCCGCGTTGGACCAGCTTTTCAGCCTTCTCGATGAACTTGGCGGAATCGGGCATGGCGGGAAGGAACAGTTTCCATTCTATAACGCGGCGGCTAGGGGCGTAGCACCACCTTCAGCATGCCGGCCTTAGCGGCTTCAGCCATCGCCTTGGGACCCTTCGATAACGGGAACTCCTCTGCCATCAGCGACGCCACTTCCACGCGACGCCGGCGCAGCAGCTCGAGCGCCGGAGCAAATCGGCCGCAGCGCGATCCAACCACTGTGATTTCGTTTACCACAAGCGGCGCGGCATCGAACTTCGCGGGTCCATGGTGCGTGGATTTCCATACGATTGTGCCGCGCGGACGCACGATGCGCACGGCGCGCGGCATACCTTCGGGGGATCCGGTCGCTTCGACTACGAGATCGAACGACGCGGACTTTACGGGATCTTTCTTGCCCTTTGGCCTGCCTATTAACTGCACGTCCGCACCCGCCGTGCGCAAGACTTGCGCCGCGAGCCGGCCGAGTTTGCCGGGACCAAGAACCGCCGCGCGTGTGCCCGCGCCTACCGGTATTTGGTCGAGAATCTCGCACGCGGCGGCTAAGGGTTCAGTGAAAAGCGCTTCCTCGTCGCTGACTTCCGGCGGCACTTCGTGCAGGTTTACTTCCGGCAAAGAGAGCCACTCCGCGTGCGCGCCGGGATGGTTCACGATTCCCAGAACTTTGCGATTCGGACAATGGCGTCCCCAACCCTTGCGGCACCATTCGCAATTGCGGCACGCCAAGTTGATTTCGCCGACCACGCGCTTGCCCAACCACGCGCTTCCCGTGGGACCCTCCACGCGGCCGACGAATTCGTGTCCGGGAATGCCTTTGAAATCGTAGTAGCCGCGCAGCAATTGCAAATCCGTCGAGCAGATCCCGCTGGCGATCACGCGCACGAGCGCGTATCCCTCCGCGACCGCGGGGAGGGGAACGCGCTTGAGTTTCGCGCGCTTATTTTCGAAGTGCAGCGCCTGCATCGTTTAGTGTCCGCGGCCTACCCGGCCGCTAAGGAATCAAGCCCTTCGCTTCGTCGTAAGTCCGCTTCACGGCGACTTCATTTCCAAGCGGCGGCTGGAATCCCGCCAGGCCGTCCTTGTGTTTCGAAAGATCGAGCGACGCCTTCACTTCGTCGAACGACTTTCCTTCGTTAGCCATCTTGCGAACTTGGCCCACCATGTCGTCCATGAACGTAATCAGCCGCAACATTTGCGATTTTCCGGTTTGCACCGGGCCGTGGCCAGACACCAGCGTCTCGAAATCGAGATGCGATACGCCTTTCAGCGTGGCGGTCCACTCGGCCGGGAAGGAATCGCGATAATTCGGGATGCCGTTGGTGATCAAGTCGCCGGCGATGAGGATTTTTTCCTTCGGCAAATACGTCACGACGTCTCCCGCGGTGTGGCCGCGTCCAAAATAGAGCAATTGTATCTCGCGGTCGCCGCGATGCAGGATCATGCTGTGATCAAAGGTCAGTGTCGGCAGCGTGATCTGCATTTTCTGCAGTTCTGAAAGGTACAACTTGCGATCGGCGATTTCGGCCATGGCGCGCGTCTTCGCGGCGGCGTCGGTGAGCGCGGCGGCGGCTTGTTCGCGCCGTTGAATGTCGGCGGGCAGCGTGGCCAGCGAGTCCTTGATGCTGGGGATCGCCTTGGCGATGATGTCGCGGCGCGTGTTGACATGCGAAAGATACTCGACGTTGGGAAACGCGTTCACGTACGCTTCGTTCCCCTGCGTGTGATCGTTGTGCCAATGCGTGTTGACTACGTAGCGGATCGGTTTCGGTGTCAGTTTCTTCACTTCGGCCATCAATTCGGCGGCCATCGACGGGCGATAATGAGTGTCGATGATCAACACGTCGTCTTTGTTGATAATCACCGCGCCGTTCGATCCCACAATATTGCCCGGTTTGACGATGACGGCGTAAACGCCGTCGCCGATCTTCTGAAGGTCGAAGTTAGTGGACGCGCAAGCGATCGCCGGCACCAGGAGTGTACCCAGCAGCACAAGCCAAGTTTGCTTTTTCATCGAAAATGAGTAGAAAGGAAAACGGCGTCGCGTGTCAAGTAGTGAGTTTGCCGGCATTGGCGGGTACTGGGCAATTTGCAGGGATTCCCGCAACTGTGTTAGCGTCTTCCGATGGTTCGATTCGTGGGGGCATTCGTGTTGATGACGCTGTCGGTGTGCACCGCGGCGGCACAAAACGCCCAACCGGTGGTGCCCGTACCGCTGCCGATACCCGCCGGTCCGCAAGTTCCATCGATGCTTTCTGCGACCGCCGCGCGCTGTCGCGTGACGCAAGCGCGCCGCGTGGGCTTGGAAGAACTCGTGAGAATGGAATGCGCGGAGAATCACCTGACCATGGAAGTGTGGATTCCTCCGCGAGAAAACGCGCCGTGGCTGGCGAAGGATTTGCCCGTTACGGTGATTCCCATCATCATGGCGCCCGACGTTCGCGTGTCACCCGGACGCACGCCGCGCTCCGACTACAGCCGGCCCAAGCCGGTACATGTACAGGTGAGCGGCGGGAAACATCAAAAGGTCGTGGCGACGCTCGTTAGCCTGACTTTCTATTAAATTCTTACTCGTCGCTCTTTCGGATTCCCTCGTCGAAAACAGTTGGGCGTCCCGGCACCGTTGCAACGAGTTCGATCGTGTCACCCGCGCGCACTTCGCCCGGTTCGATCACCGCGACGTAAAATCCCCAGCAACGGCGCTCGATCATCCAGCGAAGGGCCTGATTCGTTCCCAATTTCAGTCCGAGCTTGAAGCAGGGCAGTCGCGGCTTGGTGACTTCGAGCAGCGCGGAGCCGCAACGAAAGCGATCGCCGATGTGCACGGTTTTTTCGTTCACCGGATCGCCTGCCGTGCCGCCGATGTTTTCGATGGTGATGTTTTCTCCGAGCGTGCCCCACGGCAGAGAATCGCGGCCGAGTTTTTCGGCCCACCACGGATAGTGTTCCGCCGGGTAAATGTAGACCGCCTTCGTCGGTCCCCCGTGCACCATCAGGTTGGCGATCGTGTCGCCGCGCACACCAAGTTGTTCCAGGTGGATCGGGCCGTCGACCGGTTCCTTGAAGATGCCGGTGCGAACAGGCTTCCCGTGATTGTCGAGATTCACGGGACGCCCGACGTTGCAGGAGATTATTTTGGCTTTCATGATGGCAGGTCGGCGAGCCAAACGTCGCCTTTCGGAAGTCCGTCGAGGGCATCCAGAACTTCCTGCTCGATTGCGCGTGACCGCAAGAGGTCTTGTGTCGTGTCTTCGAACCCAGCGGAAGATGCTCGTGCCATATATGGAGTGCGGCGGCTTGGCGCCGGCCCAGTTTCACGAAGTTTCAAACGATCGTGCGAGTCAAGCCTCGCGCGTCGAAAGCGGCGTCAAGCCGCCGCACTCCAAATTATACGCTGCGGCTCGTCTCCGTCCGCCCTTTCCACTGACCTCCGCGGCCGCGCGCATGGCGGATCGCGGAATCGATTGTGGCGCCCATGTAGAATAGCGCGACCATCGGCAACAACGGCGCCCACAGAAGCGACCGCCCGTAGAATCGCAGCGCGCTCGAGTAGGCGATCGCCATCAGCGCCCACGCGATCCAGCCACCAAGGTGGCCGGTCGCCGCCAAGATGGGAGGCGCCAGATACACAAGCGCCAAGCCGGCGAGCGATCCCGCGAGGATCAGCCACGAGTAGCGAAGCTGCGTGAACGCGGTACGCGAGATCATCGCGCCGATTTCCCCGAAGGTCGCATATTCGCGGATGCTTTTGTTAGATCGCGTGGGTGCCAAAAAGATTCGTCCGCCCGATTTTCTTACTTCGCGCGCCAGGGAGCAATCGTCGATCAACTCGCCCTTGATACGCTCCAAACCTCCCGCGCGGCGAAGGGCTCCCGGGCGAATTAGCAGACATCCGCCTGCCGCGCCCGCTCCCCACGCCGGCGGATAGAGTAAGAAGAAAAAAAAGACAAACGCAGGGATCAGAGCGCGCTCGGCCCAGGAATTTTGCGCGAGCTCCACCATGAGAGAAACAATGTCGTATCCGCCGGACTCCGCGCGCGCGACCAGTTGCGACACGCTCGACGGCGCGTGGACAATATCGGCGTCGGTGAACAGGTAGTAGTCGAACGGTCCCGCTGCCTCGGCGGCCAGGACGCCTTGTTGCATCGCCCAAACTTTGCCGGACCATCTTGACGGCAAGGCTGGCGCCGGCAAAATTGTGACGCCGTCGCGTGCAGCGATCTCGCCGGTTCCATCGGTCGAATGATCGTCAACGAGAAAAATCCGTAGTGGGCCGGGGAAATCTTGCGTTGCGAGCGAAGCGATCGCGCGACCGATCACAGCGGCTTCGTCGCGCGCCGGAATAATCACCGCCACGGATTTTTCGCGCAGACTATCTGTCGCAACGGGTTGCGGTTCGCGAAACAGCCAGAAAAATCCTCGGCCGAGGATCAAGTAAATCCAGATTCCTACGGTCAGCCAAGCGATGGAGTCCACCACGGTCATGAGAGTTGGTAGCCGCGCGCCAGTTCCGTGAACTGCGCGATCTGACCGCGCTGCCAAGTTTCGGAGCGGTTCAGTTCGCGCGCCAGAATCGCGGCGACTCTCGGGGCCATCCGCACCGCCGCTCTGGCGTTCAGGAAAAGCGCGCGCGTCCGGCGCGCCAGGCAATCTTCCACGGTGCGCGCCATTTCTTCGCGCACGGCGCGCACGATTTCGGCCTCGGTGTAAGGCAGCGCCGGATCAAGCTGCTCGCTCCACGACAAGTCGTCCCAGCGATGAATTGGCAGATCGGCTGTGACGCACGGACGCTCGTCGAGACGTCCCAACATCGCCGCTTGATTGACTCCGTCTTCCGCCATGCGGCGATAGGTCGTCCACTTGCCGCCGACAACGGTCAACAATCCCGATTGATCGATGTGAATAGTGTGATCGCGCGACAGCGCCGCCGTCGAGCCCGCTCCCGTCGCGACAAGTGGGCGAATTCCCGTGAACACCGCGAGCGCGTCCAAGCGGGTGGGTGCGCGGTGTAGATATTGCGCCGATGTCTCCAAGATGAATTCGATCTCCTCCTCTTGCGCGCGCGGCTCGGCCTCGGCTTCCGGCACCGGCGTGTCCGTCGTTCCCACCAGCGTGTGACCATTCCACGGGATCGCGAACATCACGCGGCCGTCGCGGGTGTGCGGAACCATGATCGCACTGTCGCCCTCGAGAAACGATCGATCGAAGACCAGATGCACGCCTTGACTCGGGCGCATCAGCGGCGCGGCGGCGGGATCGAGCAGTCGTCGCACGCCGTCGGAAAACGCTCCGCTGCAATTCACGACGACTCTCGCCGCGGAGCGCCATTCCGTTCTCGATTCCTCGTCGCGCACCATCACGCCGTTCACAAATCCGTCGTCGTCGCGCGTGAATCCCGTCACAGGCGCGTAATTCAACAGCGTCGCGCCTTGCGCCGCGGCTGTGAGCGCCAGATGCGTGAGCAGACGCGTGTCGTCGAACTGGCCGTCGAAGTAGACCACGCCGCCGCGCAATCCTTCGCGTTTGATCGTCGGCAGGCGCGCGACGGTTTCTTCAAGGGAGAGAAGCTGCGATGGGCCGAATCCATATTTCCCGGCGAGAAGATCGTAGAGTTTCAGCCCAAGTCCGTAGAACGGCGCTTCCCACCAATCGTAATTCGGCACGACGAACGCGAGATCGTGAACCAGGTGCGGCGCGTTTTGCCGGAGCAGACCGCGCTCACGCAGCGCTTCCATCACGAGAGAAATGTTGCCTTGTTCGAGATAACGGACGCCGCCGTGGATCAGCTTGGTGGATCGCGAGGAAGTCCCCTTGCCGAAATCGTGGCGTTCCAGGAGCAGCACTTCGTAGCCGCGCGACGCGGCGTCGAGGGCCATGCCCACGCCCGTGGCGCCTCCGCCGATAATCACGATGTCCCAGGGAGATTCGCGCTCGACGGCGCGGCGAAGCATTTCCTCGCGATTCACGTGGTTACTGTAGCATCGGTTTCCGCAGCGAAGATCATCAGTTTCGGTCCGGTGAATTCCACGCCGATGTCGAAACCGCCGCTGTCGACCGCTCGCACGCGGACCACCTTGCCGGTGGTAAACAGCGGAGGAAACTCGCGTGCGGCAATGGGTGGACGCTCCACGACAATCTCGAGATCCGCGCCCATCGCCACTTCCTGGGGTGAGTGATACGCCAGGCCACCGCGGCTGACGTTCTGCGATTCCACTTCCATGTCAAAGGGAATTCCGGACGTATCTTCGCCGCGCACGAAGACGTGCAGGCTCACTTGAAGGCGATGCGCGCGTTGTTGATGCTCCATGCTACTGGCCTTTTTTCCAGTATCGCGCCAAACCCAACCAACTCGACACCAACATTTCCGTGCGGATCATCGGACCAAACGCGCTCGCGGGAATGCGTTCGGTCAAAATCGCCTGCTGCGTTTTTGCGAAGTCGGCGGATGCTTCGCCTTCCGGGCGGTTGGACTTGACATCAGATCCCACTTGCTCGGCCCATTTTTCCAACCGTTCGCTCAACTCCGCGATGTGCCACTCGACGTCGGCGTTCGGACCAAAATGCGTGAGATAGATTTTTTCAGGACGCCGCGCGCGGATCGCCGCGAGACTGGTCCGCCACGCTTCCAAGTCGATATCAGGCGGAGGCGTCACCGGCATCGGGCAAGGTACGTTGAGAGGCCGCAGGCCGGTGGTGTCGCCGGTGAACGCGATTCCATCGACTTGATCGAAGTACGTTACGTGATGCACCGCGTGACCAGGCGTGTAGATCACTTCGAGCTTGCGTCCACCCACCGTGATGGTTTCGCCGCCGGCCATGGCCGTCACGTTTTCCGCGGGCACGGCGAGGAATTCGCCCCACAGATAGTTCATGTGCTCGCCGTACAAACGTTGCGCCGAGGCGAGCAGCTTTGCGGGATCGATCATGTGGCGCGCGCCACGCTCGTGCACGAAGACGCGCATCTTCGGATGGCGCTTCACCAGCGTTCCGGTGGCGCCCGCGTGATCCAAATGAATGTGCGTGAGCAGCAGCGTGTGAATATCGGCGGTGGAGAGGCCGCGCTCGGCGAGTCCCGCTTCGAGTCCCGCGAGCGACGACGTGGGTCCCGGATCGACCACCGCGATACCAGACGCGTCTTGCAGAATGCATGGGGCAATATACCCGGGACTTCCCAGGTAACGCACGTCGACGAGCGTGACACCCTTCGTGACGTCGAGCGTATTCATTTGCGATTAGTGTGCCGCGGCTGCGGGCTCGTGCTTGTGCGCTTCCACTTGCGCGGAAATCCAACGATACGTTTTTTCCAAACCGTCGCGCAGCGGCTTGGAAGGCGCCCAGCCGAGGCGCTGCTGGATGAGTTTGTTATCGGAATTGCGGCCGCGCACGCCGGTGGGTCCCGGAATATTGCGAATCGTGACGCGCTTGTCGGCGATTTCCATGATCATGCGCGCCAGTTGATTGATCGAGACCATTTCCTCGGAGCCGATGTTGACCGGTCCCGTGAAATCGGATTCCACGAGTCGCCGCACGGCTTCCAGGCATTCGTCAATGTAGAGGAACGAGCGCGTTTGTTTGCCGTCGCCCCAAATTTCGATCGTGCCTCCTTCGGGCGCTTCCGCGACTTTGCGGCAGAGGGCCGCGGGAGCTTTTTCGCGTCCGCCGGTCCAAGTGCCTTCGATGCCGAAAATGTTATGGAAGCGCGCCACGCGCACTTGAATCCCGTAATTGCGCATGTAGGAGAGATACAAACGCTCGCTGAAGAGTTTTTCCCAACCGTATTCGCTGTCGGGCGCGGCGGGATACGCCGATTCCTCCGAGCATTTCGGATTGTCGGGGTCCATCTGGTTGTACTCGGGATAAATGCACGCCGAGGACGAATAGAAGATGCGCTTGACTCCCGCTTTCACGGCCGATTCCAGCGTATTCAGATTAATCGTGGCGGAATTGTGCATCACCACCGCATCGTGTTCGCCGGTGAAGATGTATCCCGCGCCGCCCATGTCGGCCGCGAGTTGATAGACATCCTCCACGCCGTCGACGACGCTCTCGACGAAGCGCGGATCGCGCAAATCGCCGACGATGAACTCGTCGGCCGGAGGCGTGACGTACTCATGGCGTTTGATGTCGACGCCGCGCACCCAGCAGCCTTCCGCTTTTAATCGCTTTACAAGATGTCCGCCGATGAATCCGCCGGCGCCGTTCACAAGGACGCGTTTCATAGTGATTTTCCTGAATAACGAGGGGAGCGCTGCAAGGAAACTTTAGCACAGTGACAAGCGGCGGACAACGGAGTAGGACGAGTGTACCAATTTGCCGCATAATGATGAGCCATCATGCCTGCATCGTTTCTCCGACGCTTTTGCGGGTGGTTTGTGGACTGGGTCATCTGCTTTGTTCTGATGCTGCCTGTCGACTTCATTTTCATACGTCCGATCATCGTCGTACTCATGTTGCCGCCAGGAACGGACACGCACAATGTCGACGCGACTGCGACCTGGATGGCTGCTAGCGCCTTACAGAAGATTCTGGCAATGATCGCAATTGTTTGGGGCGGCTACGGTTTACCGTCAGCGCTTTACTACGCGTCGATGGAATCGAGCGAATGGCGAGCGACCCTCGGCAAGCGCCTATTGCATCTAACCGTCGCCCGGGTTGACGGCAAGGCGGTCTCCTTCTTTCGATCTTTCGTTCGCTTCGTAATCAAGTTCGTCGTCACCCAGATTCCGATCGGCTTCCTCTTAATCCTGCCAATCCTGGGGAAGAAGCAAGGACTGCATGACCTGCTCTGCGACGTGATTGTCTCCGAACCCCCATCCGAAAACGAATCGGGCCAGCTCCATCGTTGAGGGGGGACGATGGGGCCGGCCCGATTTCCTGCGTCGTTGTCGATTTCATTACTCGTCAGCGACCAGGACGATCTTGAACGTTTCCGGTTTCGACTGCGAAGCGCTGGCGAGCAGTTCCTTGGCTACCGGCGTCGGGTGGAACTTGGCTTTGATTCCGCCGTCGGCCAGCTTCATGCCCGTCACCACTTCCGATCCAGCGCCGCGACTTACTTCGAGCACGTTTTCCTTCAGATACGTATCGCGGTCCGCGATCAGGGCGATCGTCGCGTTCTTCTGACCACGAATCCACAGCACCGCCGCGCCGCCGAAATTGCGCTTCATCGTGAAGCTGTAGCTGCCCGCGGGAAGAACCGCACTGCCCCAGTAAGTGGTGCAGGGCAGCGTGAAGTGTCCGCCGACTCTTTGTGCGCTCGCCACGCTCGGTGCGACCGCCGCCACCATCAACGCCAACGCCATCACCGCCAACATCGAGTTCCGTTTGCTGTTCATTTTCGTTTCTCCTTTTTTGATCTCGTGATCCCCGGACGGTTTTCTAAATTGCAATCGCGCAGCCAAACGCTCGGGCGTTGATTTCACGGGCTTTTCTTTGCGTAGTAGCCGGCGCGGTGCCGGGCAGTGCTATCCTTTCGGATAGACCACTATCCGAATGGATAGTTGCCGCTCTCCCCATGAGTCCACAGAGTCCACGCTTGATTTGTTTGGCGGGAAAGAATCAAGGATCAGTCGTTCCCATCGATCCGGCGGTGGAGTTTTCCATCGGCCGCGACGCGGGCAACCAAATCAGCGTCGCCGACTTGACGGCCTCGCGCCGCCACTGTGCGATCCGCGCCAAGGACGGTGGGTTTGTCATCGCGGATCTCGAAAGTCACAACGGGACGTTCGTCAACGGAAGCCAGATCACCGAGCGCGTACTCGAACACGGTGATCGCGTACGCGTCGGGGCTTCTACGTTTCTTTTCGCGCAGCACGCGCAGTTGGAATCGTCGCTTTCGGAAGTGGAAATCAAGGACGGCGATTGGAACGCCGCGTCGAGCATCGTGATGCCGAATGCCGCGGGACGTTTGCAGATTATGCCGTCGTCGCCTGCGGATTTGGAGTTGGTGCTGAAGATCAATACCGGCCTGGGATCGGTACGCGAACTCGAAGAGTTGGAGCGGAAACTCCTCGAGTCGATCGCGGAGGTCACGCCGGCCGATCGCGGTGCGGTCTTGATGGTCGGCAAGAATCCCGACGAGTTCACTTCGATCTTTGGATGGGACAAGCTGGCCAGCGATCTCGATACCGACGTGCAGATCGAGGCGCGTCCGGTGCACGTCAGCCGCCCGGCGATCGATCGCGCGCTTCGCGAACGCGCGGCGTTTCTCGGAAACAACGCGGCGGAAGGCATCGCGTCGCTGCTGGTCGTCCCGCTGATCGTGCTCGACCGCATTGTCGGCGTGATCTATCTCGATACCGCGAATCCGCAGACGCCGTTCGAGGAGCGCCATCTGCAATTGCTGGCGGCGGTCGGCCCGATTGCCGGCGTGGCGCTTGAGAACGCCCGCCGTTTGCAGTGGCTGCAAGAGGAAAACGATCGCTTGCAGAGTGAGGTCGCGGCGGGGTGCGATTTGATCGGCGAGAGCTCCGCCATGCAAGAGATTCATCGCTTTATCGCGAAGGTCGCGCCCAGCGATTCCACGGTTTTGATCGGCGGCGAGAGCGGTACGGGCAAGGAGATGGTGGCGCGCGCGATTCACGCGCACAGCGGGCGGGCCGAACAGCCTTTTGTGGCGATCAATTGTGCGGCGCTAACGGAATCGCTTCTGGAAGCGGAGATGTTCGGTCACGAAAAAGGCGCGTTCACCGGGGCCGTCGCGCAGCGCAAGGGCAAGCTGGAAGCCGCGAACGGCGGAACGTTCTTCCTCGACGAGGTTGGTGAATTGTCGCTGGTGTTGCAAGCGAAACTCTTGCGCGTGTTGCAGGAACGCGAGTTCGAGCGCGTCGGTGGAACACGATCGATCAAAGTAGATCTGCGGCTGATCGCGGCGACGAATCGCGATTTGAAACAGGCGATTCAGGAAAAAACCTTCCGTCAGGATTTGTACTATCGCTTGAACGTAGTGTCGGTGGACATGCCGCCGTTGCGCGCGCGTCGTCAGGACATTTCGCTTTTGGCGGCGCATTTCGTGGCCAAGCACGCCGGAAAATCGCCGCGGCCGGCGCCGGGAATCTCGCCCGAGGCGAGCGCGTGCCTGGCCAACTACGATTGGCCCGGCAACGTGCGCGAGTTGGAGAACGCGATGGAACGCGCGGTCGTGATGCGGTCGGGCGAATGGATTTTGCCTGAGGATCTGCCGGACGCCGTGTTGGAGTCGGGCTCGTCGACCGGCACGTCAGCGAGTCCATTACCGAAGTATCACGCGGCGGTGCTCGAAACGAAGAAGCAGTTGATCCTCAAGGCGCTCGAAGTGACGGGTGGAAACTACACCGAAGCCGCCAAGGCGCTTGGGGTCCAGGTGAACTATCTTCATCGCCTGATTCGCAATATGAACCTAAAGGAATTGATCGCCAAGAAATAGATTCATTTGACTTGTACGGCAGTTCAACGTACATTCAAGACATGCCCTCGCGTGCCCTCAAAAGAACTGCTCGGATCGAGGCCCGAATCGCGCCACGCGCGCTAGCGGTCGTGCGCCGCGCGGCGGAAATTCAAGGACGATCGGTGAGCGACTTCGTTGTGGCCGCCGCGCAAGAGGCCGCCCGAAAGACGGTCGCCGAAGTCGAGATCATCCAGTTATCCAGCCGGGCGCAGCAGCGGTTCGCGGAGTTGATTCTGTCCCCGCCGCCGCCAAACGCCGCTCTGTTGCGCGCTCTGAAGCGTCACCGCGCTCTTGTGGTCAAGTAGCCGTGGCGTTTCGAATCGAGCCTTTTTCTTCAGCGCTCGACCGATCCCGATTCTCCAGCGGATCGGAACCGCTGGATCGCTACATTCGCGAGCAAGCATCTCAGGACATTCGACGGCAAGTCGCAACGTGTTTCGTTGCAACCGACGCAGACGCCGGCGAGGTTGCCGGCTACTACACGTTAGCCGCCGGGAGCGTTGCGCTAACCGCACTATCGCCAGAGATCGCGAAAAAGCTTCCGCGTTATCCTGCGGTACCGGCTGCTCTATTGGGTCGGCTGGCGGTTGCGCGCTCCTTTCAAGGCAAAGGACTCGGCGAGATCCTGTTGGCCGACGCCGTTCTACGAGTCTCGCGTGCCGAGCTCGGCGTTTTCGCAATCATCGTCGATGCCAAGGATAGTGCCGCGCGTCGTTTCTACGAGAAGCATGGGTTCGAGCTGCTTCTAGACGAACCCCGCCGTCTTTGCCTTCCCATCCCCGCCGCGCTTCCGCGATTCGGTGGGTTAGCTGGTTCCGGCGACCCCTCGTAGCGGAAGGGCTTTTCGCACACTTGAACCGGCGTGTTTTTTCAAAGGCCCTCAGCTCTGGCAACTAGGATCAGGTCTTCTTCATCGTCCGTCGTATTGAGAAATACGCCTCCGTATGCAGTAATCATCACTCCGCCGCCGAACTCTGTGAAGAACCAGTCCCGTACGGGATCGCCCGTCGCTGCGTCCACCACGAACTCGACCACGCCGGGCGCTTCGCCATATGTGATCTGATCGCCGGCCAGGATTTCCTCGCCTGACGTGTACTTGAATGACATAGCGTTCCTTGCCATAACAGCCCTACCTATAGTAGAATCATAATCTTGGCTTGGACGGCGGATGTGTGTCTTCTGGGCTAGCGTCGACAGGCGGGCGTCATGTTCGAGAACCTAACTGAAAAATTCCAAAGGGTTTACAAGAACCTCCGGGGCGAAGGCAAGCTCACTGAAGAGCACATCAACCTCGCCATGGGAGAGATTCGCACCGCCCTGCTCGAAGCCGACGTCAACGTAAAAGTCGCTCAGGATTTCATCGAACGCGTGCGGGCTAAGGCGCTCGGCTCCGAAGTCATGACCTCGCTTTCGCCGTCGCAGCAAGTGGTGAAAACCGTTCACGACGAGATGATCGCGCTGCTCGGCGGTCAAGCCGTGAAGCTGCGCTTCAAGTCGCAACCGCCTTCGGTAATCCTGATGGCGGGGCTCCAAGGATCAGGCAAAACCACCACGTCCGCCAAGCTCGCTTATTGGTTGTCGCGCAATGGTCACCGGCCGCAACTGGTTTCCGTCGACGTCTATCGTCCCGCGGCGCGCGAGCAACTGAAGATCATGGCGCAGAATGCCGGCATGCCGATTTTCGAAGGACCGCCCGGCGAAAACTCGCCGTACGAACTCGCCAGGCTGGCCCGGCGCGAAGCCATCATGAGCGGACGCGACACCGTAATCGTCGATACCGCCGGCCGCCTGCATATCGATCAGCAGCTCATGGAAGAAATGAAGAAGCTGCGCGAGCAACTCGAGCCGACGGAAATCTTGTTCGTCGCCGACGCCATGATCGGTCAAGACGCCGTCAATTCCGCCGCCGAATTCCACGCCAAGCTGGGACTCACCGGCATCATCCTCACGAAAATGGACGGCGATGCCCGCGGCGGCGCGGCGATTTCCATTCGCCAAGTCACTGGGCAGCCGCTGAAGTTCATCGGACTCGGTGAAAAGTTCGACGCCTTCGAAATGTTCCATCCCGACCGCGTGGCCGGCCGCATTCTCGGCATGGGCGACGTTTTGTCGCTGGTCGAAAAGGCCGAGCAGGCGATGGATGCGAAGAAAGCGCGCGAACTCGAGAAGCGCATGTTCGCCGCCGACTTTTCGCTCGAAGATTTCCGCGAACAGTTGAAGCAAGTTCGCAAGATGGGTCCCATGGATCAGGTGCTCGGCATGCTGCCGCAAGTGGGTCCGCTGCAGGGCTTGAGCAAGGCCAAAGTGGACGAGCGCGAGCTCACCAAGACCGAAGCGATTATCAGCTCGATGACGGTAAAGGAACGCAATAATCACCAGATCATCAACGGCAGCCGGCGCAAGCGGATCGCCGTGGGCAGCGGGACTTCTGTGCAGGAAGTGAATCGCTTGCTGAAGCAGTACGTGCAAGCGAAGAGAATGATGAAGACTTTTTCCAGCGGATTCATGGGCCGCAAGCTCGCCAAGATGAAGTTGGAGGAGATGTTCCAGGGGCAGCCTCAGTAGCGGCCAGAATCAAAAGAAACAAAGGAGAAACACGTGCTGGTTATTCGTTTGACGAGAATTGGAGCGCGCAAGAAACCGCGCTACCGCGTGGTAGTGATGGAAAAGGAACGCGCCCGCGATGGGCGTCCCGTGGAGACCGTGGGATATTACAATCCCATGACCAAGCCTTCCACCGTGGAATTGAAGCGCGAACGCATCGACTATTGGGTGTCGAAAGGCGCGCAACCTTCCGACACGGTACGCGGCTTGATCAAGTTCAGCGCCACGTCGGCGCCGGCTCCGGCTCCGGCTGCAGCGTAACTTATGAAGGAACTGACGGAGCACATCGCGAAATCGCTCGTCGACATGCCGGACCAAGTGTCGGTCACGGTCAAGGAGAACGAGCACGGCGTGGCTCTCGAGTTGCGCGTGGCGCCCGACGACTTGGGTCGCGTGATTGGCAAGCAAGGGCGCACGGCGCGATCGTTCCGCGCGATCTTGAATGCCGCGGGAACGAAGCAGCATAAGCGCATCACGCTCGACATCGTGGAGTAGCGTGGCGGAAGATTCTTTCGTCACGGTCGCGCGGATCCGGCGTCCGCAAGGGCGTCGCGGCGAAGTGGCGACGGAGTTGTTGACCGATTTTCCGGAGCGATTTTCTCCGGGATCGCGCGTCTCGCTGGTCCATGTTGTATCCGGGCGTGCCGAACGCAAAGAAGTCGAGTTGCAGGACGCCTGGCCGCATAAGGGCGGGATGATTTTGAAGTTCTCGGGCGTCGATAGCATTTCCGACGCCGAAGCGATCGCCGGATGGGAAGTGCAGATTCCGGCGGAAGAACGCGTAGCACTCGAGGGATCGGCAGTGTACGTCAGCGATCTCGCGGGATGCCAGGTGATCGAGCGCGGCGAGACGCTTGGTACGATCGAGGGCGTGGACGATCGCGTGGGAACGCCGGTGTTAATCGTGCGAACCGAGCGCGGCGAGTTGCTGATTCCGTTTGCGGAAGAGATTTGCAAGCAGATCGACACGGAACGCAAGATCGTGGAAGTAGAATTGCCGGAAGGATTGCGTGAACTTAACGAAGGAGGGCAAAAGCAACCGCAGATGAACGCAGATAAACGCAGATAAGAACGAATGGATCGTTCTTGTCTTTGTTTTCATCTGCGTTCATCTGCGTTCATCTGCGGTTGCTTTTTGTTCCATGCGTTTCGACGTCATCACGATCTTTCCGGAGTATTTCTCGGGGCCGCTCGATCACGGGATCGTGCGGCGCGCGCGTGAAGCGAAATTGCTCGACGTGCGGCTCACCGATCTGCGCGACTTTACGCCCGATCGCCACCGCACCGTGGACGATCGGCCGTTCGGCGGCGGCGCCGGAATGGTTTTGAAGCCGGAGCCGGTATTTGCGGCGGTTGAAAAGTTGCGGGAAGACTCGGCAGCGCGTGTGATTCTGCTTTCGCCGCAAGGTCCGCTGTTCACGCAGTCCACCGCGTCCCGACTCGCGGAGCTGGATCGCGTGATTTTGATTTGCGGCCGCTACGAAGGCGTCGACGAACGGGTCGCCGTGAATTTGGCCGACGAAGAATTGTCCGTCGGCGATTTTGTGCTGTCGGGCGGCGAGCCGGCCGCGATGTTGGTGATCGACGCGGTGACGCGATTGCTGCCTGGCGCGCTGGGGAACGAAGAAAGCGCGGCGCAAGATTCGTTCAGCGACGGCGTTGATGGTGCGGGGGGCGTGCTGGATTACCCGCATTACACGCGGCCCGCGCAGTTTCGCGATCTTGCGGTACCGGAAGTCTTGTTGTCGGGCCATCACGAGCAAGTGCGTCGCTGGCGGCGCAAGATGGCCTTGGGAAAGACATTGCAGCACCGTCCGGAGTTGCTGGCGCGCTTTTTGGAGAGCGAGTCGCGGCAGCCGGAGGGCGCAACCGGCCGGGAGCTTCTGGCCGAACTAGTGGAAGAACGGAGAAACCAATGAGCAGCCTGATCGATAAAATTGCCAAGAAACAGTTCCGCAGCGACGTTCCCGAATTCCGCACCGGCGACACGGTGCGTGTGAGCGTCTCCATCCGCGAGGGCGACAACAAGCGCGTGCAAGCCTTCGAAGGCACGGTGATCGCCCGCAAGAACACGGGCGCCGGCGAAACGTTCACGGTCCGCAAGGTCAGCTTCGGACAGGGCGTCGAGCGCATTTTCCCGGTGCACTCGAAAGTCATCGAGCGCATCGACGTGGTTCGCCACGGCAAAACGCGCCGGTCGAAGCTGTATTACCTGCGCGATCTCAAGGGCAAGGCCGCGCGTCTGCGCGAGCGCTCCGATTCGCACGATACGAAGACCGAAGCGAAGGCGTCGTAAAGCCAGTGCTGAGTGCCGAGTGCTGAGTCCTGAGGTTTCCCACTCAGCACTCAGGACTCAGCACTCAGCACTTAAGGTGTCTATGCGCTGCACGGCTCGCTTGGAAAATCGCGCCCGCAGAGAAGGCTTTCGCTTGATCGCCGGCGCCGACGAGGCCGGTCGCGGCGCGTTGTTTGGTCCCGTGATGGCGGCGGCGGTGATTCTCGATCCCGACCGGCCGATTCGGGGACTCAACGACAGCAAGCAACTTGATCCCCAGACCCGCGAGGAGCTAGCGCCGTTGATTCGCGAGCGCGCCATTGCGTGGCATGTCGCCGCCGTCGATGCTGGACGCATCGACTGGATCAACATTTACCAAGCGTCGCGCGAGGCGATGCGCCGTGCGGTGATGGCACTCGACCCCCAGCCGGATCTGCTGCTGGTTGACGCGCTCACGCTTGACGTACCAATGGAACAGCGCGCTTTGATCCACGGCGATGCGCAAAGCGTTTCGATTGCCGCCGCGTCCATCCTGGCCAAAGTGGAGCGCGACGCGGTGATGCGTGAATGGGATGCCGTTTATCCCCAGTATGGATTTGCCGGAAACAAAGGCTACTTCACGCCCGATCATCAGGCCGGACTCGCCGCTCATGGCGCAACGCCCTTGCACCGCTTGAGCTACTCGCCCGTGGCCGACGTTTCGATCTTTCCGGTGGCCATGTTCGAGGAACCGGAGTCGACACAGTTGTTACTCCCCTTGGATTGACTCTTTAGTTAAGTTTTGAGTTATAGTGCGATTGGCGGGTTTTCCGTCCATCGTCAGAAAGTTTCGGAGCAAGCATGGCCTTCGGTCTGGGCTTCAACAAAGCCAAATCGCTCGGTGCCGCCGAGAAGTATGTAATGCAGGGGAAAATCCCCGCGGCGATCCAGGAGTATCAAAAAATCCTGGAGCAGGACCCTCGCGACTTGGTGGTTTTGAACACCGTCGGCGACCTTTTGCTCCGCATCAACAAGAATTCCGAGGCCCTCACCTACTTCTACAAGCTCGGCGAAGCGTACGTGGAAGACGGATTCGTGCGCAACGGCATCGCCGTCTACAAAAAAATCACGCGCTCCGACGCCACCGCCATCGAAGCGGTGTGCCGCCTCGCCGATCTCTACACCGTCCAAGGACAGTTGAGCGATGCGCGAACGTACTTGAATCAGGCCGTCGAGCACTACTCGAAATCGGGCGACACGGCGAAGTGCGTGGAGCTTTTCGAGAAGCTGCTGCTGATGGATCCGGAGAACGCCGCGGCCAAGCAGAAACTCGCGACGGTCTACGAGCAGGCCGGACGCAAGGACGAAGCCGCGGCGATGTTTTTTAGTGCGGCCGAAGGTCTGGCGGATCGCGCCAATCCCGGCGAAGCGGAAAAAGTGCTGAAGCGGGCCCGCGAGCTCGGTTACGCCGGCGATCAAGTGGACGTGTTGCAGGCGCGCATTCACATCGACGCTGGGCGTGGACCGGAGGCCGTGGCCCTTCTCAGCGCCATGCCCGATCTCGAAACGAATCGCAGCGCGCTGAATTTGCTGTTTCACGCGCACATGAGCGCGGGCGAACCGGCGGCCGCCGGCAAAGTAGCGGCACAAATCTTCCAGAAGTTCGAGGATTTCGCGGGCGTCGAGCAAGTCGCGGCCACGCTCATCGAGCGCGGCGATTTCGACGACGTGTTGTCGCTCTATGAAAGCGCCGCCGACGCGGCCATTGCGCAACACATGACCCAGCCTCTCGCCGAGGGACTGCGCAACGTTCTGGCGCAGGATTCCGACAACGAGCGCGCGCGCCAGTTGCAGCGCAAAGTTTTCAAGGCCACGGGAGAAACCGGCGAATTCACCGACGCGAGCGAACAACTAGCCGACATTCTGTCGCGCAAAGGCCGTTACACCGAAGCGCGCGACATTTATGCGGAACTCGCCAAGCTCGAGCCGGCGAATCCCATGCATCGTCAGCGGATGATGCAGATGGTGCAGAAATCCGGCGGCGAAATGCCGGCCGAAGAAGCCGCTTCCTACGAAGCGGCGCAAACAATCGAACCTGAAGGCGCCATCACGCTCCCTGCGCCTGGCGCGCCGCTCGACGCCGAAACGCAAGCGGCCGTTGACTCCGCGCTATCGGAAGCGGATCAGCAGGCCGTTTTCCTGCAAACCGACGAAGCGATCTTCACGCTGAAGAACGCGCTCGATCGAGCGCCCGGCAACATCGCGCTGAATCAAAAGCTCGTTGAAATTTGCGAACAGGCGCAGCGCTGGCCCGCGGCGATCGCGGCGTGTGAAGCGCTGAACGAAGCGTTCACACTCACCGGCGACTACGACAGCGCCGCGCGCTACGCCGAACTGCAAACCCGCTATCAAGCGATCGCCGACGGCAAGGAGCCCGGTGCAGGTGGCATTACATCCGGCATGGAGGCGCCTCCCGAATTCGACGTGTCCGCTCCATCGATGGCAGCGAGTCCTGACGCGTCGGGCGTAATGGAATTCCAGATTCCCGACGCGCCGCCGATGGGAATCGCCGAAATGGAGGTGCCGGACGCTGCGTCGCATGGGTCCGGCGCGCCACCGCCGGTGGAAACGCCCAGCATCACTCTGCCCGAATTCGGCACGGAAGAAGCTTCCGCCGCGACAGGCACTCACGAAGTCGATCTCTCTGGCGAATGGGAAAGCATGCTCAGCGTTGAAGAGCCGGCGGCCCCGTCGGGTCCCAGCGAAGCGGATCGATTGGCAGAGGAAATCACGAGTCACTTACAGAACGGCATGATCGCCGAGGCGAGCTTGGCCATCGAAACGATGCGTGCGATGGCCGGCGACGACCCGCGCTTCGCCGATCTGGAAGCGCAGGTGCAACAGGCGCAAGCCGCGGCGCCGGCCGAAGGCGCGGTCGCGGACTTTGGCGAAATCCAGATGCCGGCGGAGCCGGCGGCGGAACCCGAAACTTCTGTCGCACCGATGGAGTGGCCGAGCGAGCCACAGGCGATTCCAGAACTAGCGATCCCCGAGCCGGAGCCGGTCGCGCCTGTCGCGCCACACGAGGCTCCTCATCAAGAAGAAGAATTCTCACTCGACCTTGATCATCACGCGACTACCGCGGCGCACGATGAATTCGAACTGGACCTCGATTTGGGAGAGCCCGCCGCGCCTGCACCGCCACCTGTCGCCACAAAACCTGCTGCTGCAGCGACGCCGCCGGCCGCGCCCGCGGTGTCCGCGGGCATGGCGGATTTGCTCGGCGCGATCGAAGATAGTCTTGGAGATTTTGCCGCGCCTGCGCCAGGAGCGCCCCAGAAACCAATGACGCCTGCGACGCCGGCACCGCCGCCCGAGAAGAAAGGCGCGCCTGCCGCGTCGAAGACTACCAGCGGCGGCGGACTCGCGGACATGTTCGCCGACTTCAAGCAGGAAATGGAGCAGGACGCCGAAGTCGACTCCGACGTGGAGAACCACTACAACATGGGCGTGGCCTTCAAGGAAATGGGACTCTACGACGAGGCCATTGGCGAATTCCAAAAAGCGTTCCATGGCGCGGAGCATTCGCCGTCGCACCCGAATTTCATTCCGGTGTGCTCGCTGTTGGCGCATTGCTTCTTGGAGAAGAATTTGCCGGAGTTGGCTGTCACGTGGTTGCAAAACGGGTTGAAGGCGCCCGGCCTCGATCGCGAAGGAGAGATGGCGCTGCGCTATGAAATCGGATCGGCGCAGGAAGCGGCTGGACAAAGAGCCGCAGCCATGGAAAGTTTCATGCTCGTGTACGCGTTGAATATCGATTATCGAGACGTCGCCGACCGCATACGTTCCCTAAAAGGCAACTAGAAAGCTACTCATCTCACAATGTGGAAGCGGCTCTTCCTGCTGATCTTCATCCTTCTGTCGTTTGAGGTGGGATTCTTCCTGATCGTAGTGCCGTGGTCGAACACGTGGGAAGACAACTTCTTCATCCGCTCGGCGCCGTTTCCGGCGTTTTGGTTTAGTCCTTTCCTGCGCGGCGCGGTCAGTGGCCTGGGATTGGTGAACATCTTCATGGGACTCGGCGAGGCGTGGCACTTTCGCGAGCGCTTGAGACAGATGAAGAACGAAGAAAACGCCACGCCACAAAATCAGGTGCAGCAAGAAGAACCCAAGTAGTGTGTTGACGTATTACATCACCGGCGAGCATCCGCGTATCGCGGAAGTTTTTTCGGCGGGCGTCGATTTCGTGCAGCTTCGCGCGAAGAATTTGGAGACGCGCGAACTGCTGCGCGTTGCCGAAGATGCCGTACGCGCTGGAAGGCTTTTCGTCAACGATCGCGCGGATGTGGCGATCGCCTGCGGCGCCGCCGGCGTACATCTGCCGTCGAATCGTCCGGCAGCGTCGGAATATCGCAAGATCACGCCGCCTGGATTCCTGATTTCCGTGGCGTGTCACTCGCCTGAAGACGTGGAAAGAGCCGCCGGCGACGGCGCGGACTTCGCGATCCTCGCGCCGATCTTCGCAACGCCCGGCAAGGGCGCGCCGATCGGTGTGCGAGCGATCGAACGCAGTACGGGCGCCGGAATTCCGGTGATCGCGCTTGGAGGAATCACGCGCGAGAACGCCCGCGAGTGCCGCGATGCGGGTGCTTCCGGTGTCGCGGCGATACGTTTGTTCGAGGAGTCGCGGGACTTGCCGGCGCTGATTTCGGAGTTGCGCCGGCATTGACAGTATTGCCGCCACCGCTCTTGAGCACGGTCTTCCCTTGGTGACTCGCAACTTACGCCACTTCCAGCGAGTTCCTGACCTGAGGCTGGCTCAATACTGAGCCTCCGCTGTCTACTCCTCGGACAGAATCTCCTCCACACGGCTGAGTGCTTGAAGCAACTCTCCGGTGTGACCGCCGAATCCCAAGCGTAAATATCCCGGCATTCCGAATTGTTCGCCAGGACAGAGCAACACACTTTTTTCTTCTCTAGCGCGGCGAGCCAGCGCGTCACTTTCGGGGACCGCAAACCAAGCGATCGCACCGGCCGCCGGCGGAATGTGACGGAAGTTGTGTCGCCGGATCCATTCCGCCACCGGTTGATAGTTGCCGCGGACAATCCGTCGTGTCCGCTCGAGTATCTCGGTGCGTTTTTCGGCGGCCATCGCCAGTGACGCGAGACGCTCGTTGATCACGCTCGGGCCAATCGTCGTGTAATCGTGATAGCCCCACAATTCTTCCGCGATCTTTTCCGGTGCGACCACCCAGCCGGTGCGCAGCCCCGGGAGTCCATACGCTTTCGACAAGCTGTTCGTGCACAGCACGCGATCGTAGCGTCCCCAAAACGACGGGGTCAGCTCGCCGTCGCGTTCAGCGCCCATGTAAATTTCGTCGGCGAGAATCCACGCGCCCACGCGCGAGGCGTGCGCCACGACGGCGTCCATCGCCTCCCGCGACATCACTGCTCCCGTGGGATTGTTGGGATTGCACACGGCGATCATTGTGGTTTTCGCTGTGACGAGTTCCGCTAACTCCGCGGGATCGCCCTGCCAGCGCAATTCTTCGCGCAGGCGCCACGGCTTGACTGTCGCGCCAAAGCTTTCCGCCAGTCCCGCGACTTGGCCGTAGTTCGGTTCCATCACGACAACTTCGTCGCCTGGTTCGATACGCGACCAAACGCACAAGAAATTCGCTTCCGCGCCGCCACAGGTGACGAGCACGTTCGCCGCCGTCGCGCCGGAGTACGTGGCGGCGACCTTATCTCGCAACTCGACGCTGCCGTTTGTCTGCGGATATCCGAGCGGCTGCGCGAGAATGCGATCGAGTTCCGAGGGCGAATCGGCGAGTGTCGCGGCGGCCATCGGGAGCACGCCGCTTTCCGAGATATTCAGGTCGACGTGGTGCTCCCACACCGATTGCCAGCGTTCCAGTTCAAAGGGGCGAATGCGCATGTCCACAGATTAAAACAACCATCCACAGATTACACAGATTGCACGGATTAAGAACAAACGCCTTCCCCCGCCTAGACTCGGGCCTTGGAACTCGGGCCTTCGATTTTGTTGAACGTTAGCCTTCGACGGGCAGTCTTACTGTTCATATGGAGCTGGAGACCACGTTGCCCGCGCCCTTCTTTGCCACTAAGGTGCAAATTGATCCAGCTCAGGTGGTCGCCGAGCATCAGCAGATGGCGTATCGCATCGCCTACAGCGTGCTGCGCAATCACGCGGCCGCTGAAGACGCCGCGCAGGAGGCGCTTCTGCGAGTCTTTCGTGCCGCCGCGAAGCTGGGCGACGTGGCCGACGTAAAAGCGTGGGTCGCGCGGATCGCCTGGAACGCCGCACTCGACCAAAAACGGCGGACGCGCACGGCCGCCGCGGAAGTTCCCGCGGAAGACTTGGCGCGCGGCATCGAGGCGCTACGGTGCGCGGGCCATTCGCCCGAGGAAATCGCGGCGGGCGGCGAGATGCAGCGGCTCCTCGCGCAGTTGATCGCGTCACTGCCGGAGAATTTGCGCCAGCCGCTGGAGCTGTCGACAGTCGAGGAGTTGGAGCATCGCGAAATCGCGGTCGCCTTGGGAATTACTGAGGCGGCCGTGCGCGCGCGTCTGTTTCAGGCGCGTCAAAAACTGCGCGAAAAGTTGGATCGCTTGCTGGGAACCAACATGCAGGGAGCACGATCATGAACCACGATTTTACCGACCGTTTATTGGACGCCGGATTGAAGCAGTACAGCCGCGTCGCGCCGCCGGAAGATTTCGCGGTGCGCATGCCGGCCGCACGACCTGCAAGATACGCCTGGTTCGGATGGCTCGCCGTGCCCGCGGCGGCGACGCTTCTCGCGACACTCGCGATGCCCCCGCTGCCGCAAGCGCCGGTAGTCTTCGCGATCGCGCATCACGCGCCTGCGGTTTCGCCCGTGTCTCGCGCGCCGCGTCCGAAACCGCTTCCCTACAAGCCGCCGTTCCATACGCTAACCCCGCAGGAACTCGCTGCTATGGATTTGTCCGCTGCCGCGCAACCGTCGGCGGACGCGGCGCCAATTGTCGATCTTGAAATCAAACCGCTCGTCATTACACCGCTCGAAGGAGAAGGAAAACAATGAAGAAGCTCGCCATCGTTCTGCTCGTCGCGGCCACGTTCGTTACAGCACCGTTTGCCGTTGCCCAAGCTCAAGACATGCCCAAGGTTTACAAGCTCGAGTACACGGTGCTGGAAACCGAAGGCGCCAAGAAAATCAGTTCGCGCACCTACACGTTGATGGTGGAAGACAACAAGCGCAGCAACCTGCGCGTGGGCTTGCGCGTACCCATCGCAACCAGCTTGCCGGCCGGTGGCGACGGGCCGACGCAATACAACTACATGGACGTGGGCGTGCAAGTGGACGCGTTGGCACACTCCCTCGACGCTTCCACGATCCGCTTGGAAACCATCTCCGACATCACCTCCCTCGCCACCCCCGACGGGGCACCGTCAGCACGCCGGCCGCCCACGACTCGCAGTTGCCGCGAATCGATCAACACCGTGATTCCGCTAGATAAAGTTGTGACGCTATCCACGCAAGACGATCCCAGCTACAACACCACGATGACCCTGCAAGTAGTCGCGCACTTGGTGAAGTCCGAGAAGTAAACTGAACGAATGGAAACGGCGCGCCTCCTCCTCCGCCGCTGGCGGCCTCACGATCGCGCGCCGTTCGCTGCGTTAAACGCCGATCCGCGCGTCACCGAATTCCTCGGTGGCCCGATGACGCGCGAAGCCAGCGACGCCATGGCCGAGCGCGTCGATCGCGAATTCGACCGGCTCGGCTTCGGTTTGTACGTCGCCGAGCACAAAACCACGGGCGAGACCATCGGATACATCGGACTGTCCGTTCCCACGTTCGAAGCGCACTTCACGCCGTGCGTCGAAATCGGCTGGCGGCTCGCCGCGGACTACTGGGGCCAGGGTCTCGCGACAGAAGGTGCGCGCGCCGTTCTCGAGCACGGGTTTTCCGCCTGCGGCCTTGAGGAAATCGTCTCGTTCACCGTGCCCGCCAACGTGCGTTCGCGCCGCGTGATGGAAAAGCTGGGACTCACGCACAATCCCGCTGACGATTTCGACCACCCTCGCATTCCCGAAGGGCATCCCTTGCGGCGTCACGTGCTGTATCGCATCAGTCGGCCTAAGCCATAATGGATTCATGATTCCCGTTCTCACGTGGTTGCTGACGCTTGCCGCGCTGGCGCCTGCGCCCGTTTCCGTGCCGGCCATGGCGCAGCGACGCGAGCGGTTCAACGACGGCTGGAAGTTTTTCCTGGGCGACGCGCCAGGCGCCGGGGAGCCGTCCTTTGACGATTCGCAGTGGAAGCCGCAAATGCTGCCGCACGATTGGGCCATCGAGGGACCGTTTGATCCGAAGCGAAATCCGCAAATCGGCGCGCTGCCGATTTCCGGCACCGGATGGTATCGCAAATCGTTCACGGTCCCCGCGTCACTGAATGGCAAGCGATTTTGGATCGAGTTTGACGGCGCGATGTCCAACGCGCACGTGTGGATCAACGGCCAGGATCTCGGCGGCCGTCCTTACGGCTATATCGGATTCGGTTTCGACCTGACGCCGTACTTGCATTTCGGCCTAGCCAAAGAAGATGCAAACGTCATCGCCGTTCGACTCATGCCCGAGGATCGCTCGTCGCGCTGGTATCCGGGCGCGGGGATTTATCGCAACGTTTGGCTTGACGTCACCGCGCCGGTGCATGTCGCGCGATGGGGAACGTACGTCACGACGAAAGATGTCACCGACGATCAAGCGTCGGTGGTGGTGAAGACGGAGATTCGCAACGATGGCGCTGCGCCCAAGAACGTCGTTCTGCAGACATCAATTTTGGATGCCCGACGCCAGGCCATGGCCGGCACCCGAGGTCCAGCGGGCATTGATCCCGGTATTCTGCCTGGTGCATCGCAAACAGTCACGGAGACCCTGCGCCTCGACAAGCCCGAACGTTGGGATATCACGAGGCCGTACGTGTACACGGTTGTGACCGAGTTGATCGATAAAGGAACGGTCATCGACCGCTACGAAACGCCGCTCGGTGTGCGCACGATTGCTTTCGATAAACAAAAGGGATTTCTACTGAACGGCCGTGCAATGAAGCTACACGGCGTTTGCGATCACCACGACTTGGGCGCGCTCGGCGCGGCGGTGAATTCCCGCGGCATCTTCCGGCAGCTTGAAATCCTGCAGGGCGCGGGCGTCAACGCCATTCGCACGAGTCACAATCCACCGGCGCCGGAGCTTCTCTATGCCGCCGATCACTTGGGCTTCCTCGTCATGGACGAAGCGTTCGACGTGTGGCAAGTTCCGAAAGTGCCGAACGGCTATAACAAGTACTTCGATGAATGGTCCGACCGTGACGCGCGCGACTTCATCCATCGCGACCGCAATCATCCCAGCGTGATCATGTGGAGTATCGGCAACGAAGTGATGGAGCAGCGCCGCCCCGACGGTGCGGTGCAAGCCAAGCGCTTGAACGCGCTCTTCCACGAGGAGGATCCGAGCAGGCCCACGACGTCCGCATTCAATTCCTGGTCCGATGCCATCAAAAATGGTCTCGCGGAAAACGTGGACATCCCGGGATTCAACTATCAGCCGATGCACTACGAGCAAATCCTCAAGGAACATCCCGATTGGATCATTGTCGGATCGGAGACGGGATCGTGCTTGAGTTCGCGCGGCGTGTACCATCTGCCGCTGGAGAAGTACAACAAGCATCCGTCGCATGCGGTGTCGGGATACGACATCATTTCCGCGTCGTTCGGTTATTGCCCGGACGTGGAGTTCTACTATCAGGATAAATTTCCGCAGATCCTCGGCGAGTTTGTCTGGACCGGGTTCGACTACATCGGCGAGCCGACTCCCTACTTCGACTTTCATCCCGGCGCGGATCACACGGGCGATTGGCCGGCGCGCAGCTCGTATTCGGGATTCATCGATCTCGCCGGTTTTCCGAAAGACCGCTACTACCTCTATCAAAGCCAGTGGACCGACAAGCCGATGGTCCATTTGTTGCCGCATTGGAATTGGGCCGGACACGAAGGCGAGAAGATTCCGGTAATGGCGTACTCGAACGCCGAGGAAGTGGAGTTGTTCCTGAACGGAAAATCGCTCGGGAAGAAAAAGCGCTACGCCGAGACGTGGCAGATGCCGGTCGGCTTCAACGTGTCGCCGGAAAAGACGTTCCCGTCAAAGTATCGGCGGATCTGGGACGTGCCATACGCGCCTGGTACGCTGCGCGCTGTCGCTACGAATAACGGCAAACAAGTGGCGATCGACGAAGTCTGCACGGCGGGTCCAGCGGCGAGGATTTCATTGAAGACAGATCCCGCCTTCTTTTTGCTTGATTCGCGGAACATGGGCGGCAACCGCGACCTTGATGCTAACCTCCCTCGTGCGAATGGAGATCTCGCATTCGTTACGGTTCGCATCGAGGACAAGAATGGCACGCTCGTGCCCGATGCCGAAAACCAGTTAACATTTGACCTCGTTGGCGGCACCATCGCGGGCGTCGACAACGGCAATGCGGCAACCGTCGAGCCGTTTCACGCGAACACGCGAAAAGCGTTCAGCGGAATGGCCTTATTGATCGTGCGGCCCGACTTGGAGCGCAAAGGGTCGATCATCATCACCGCGACATCGCCGGGCTTGGCTACCAGTAGGGTCGAGATCGGAGAATGGATCGCCGACTTCCACTAGTGACAATCGAGGCAATCCGAGGCTTGTGTTTTTTGCCTCAAAACGTCGTAACCTATTAGGTGGACTTAAGCGTGGCAGACACCAAGGCCAAAGCGACAGCGAAAGACAACGGCGACGACTCCGCGGTGGGGAATCGCCTCGGCCAAATGGTCGAGGACCTTCTCTCCTACGCCGTCAGCGAGAACCTAAAGCCCGCGCTTGATCGCCTGGGCAAAGAGTTCGAAGCGCAAGTAGCACAAGCCAAGACCGTCGCGCTGAAAGACAGTCTGGAGCAAATCGAAAATCACTTCAACGCGTTCCAGGCGCGCTTGGAAATCCGCGCGCTCGACATTTCCACCAAGACTGAGCAGGCCATCGAGAAGAAAACCAGCGAGGGCATCGAATCGGTTCGCCAATCGATCGAGATCCAGCAGCAGGAATCGGCGCAAAAGTTTCAGGACGCCATCCGCGTTCGCCTGATGCAGATGGTGGTCGGCGAGGAAGACCGCATGCGCCAGGAAGCGGCGCAGGCAGTGCAAGCGGCCATCGCCGGACTTCAAGATAACTTGATGATGGAGATGGCGCGTTTTACCGAGCGCGTCCGCGGCCGCGCCGAGGAAATGGAACAGGCGTCCTCGAGCCGCATGGCCGCGTTCGAGCTGGAACTCACGGGACGGCTGAAGCGCTTCGAGGAGATCGGCTCGCGCCTTACCACGCAACTGGAAACACGCGCGGAGCAAGTGCTCGATCAATCGCTGGTGCGCTTGAATCAACAGATGGAAGACGCTACCACGCGCGTGCATCAAAGTTTCATGCGCCACATCGTCACGGAGCTGAGCGGCAAGCAAACGAATTTCGTGGAAGAAGCGATGAAGCCGCTGGAAGCCGCCGCCGAGCAGAATTTGAAGCGCATGCGCAAGGAATTGACGCGCATGGTGAAAGAAGTGGGCCAGCGCTTCTCCGTCGATAGCGACGAATAACCATCGCCAATGACCATCGAAGAAGAACTCGTGCTGCTCGAAGACGGCATGCGCCGTCTGAAAATCGAGTGGGACATGTTTTTCGGCGGCGGCGCGAAAAAACCTCCTTACGACACGCAATGGCGCATCGAGACCACCATCAAACGGCTCGACGGTACGCGCAATCTCAACTACGGCCAACGTTTTCGTTTGAACTCCATGGTTCAACGCCACGCGATGTTCTCCGACCAATGGCGGCAGCGCATGAAGCGCCGCGAGGAAGGCACTGAAAACCGTCACGGCCGCCGCGTGGATACCAGAGCCGAAGCGCCGCCGCCCGCGCCGACCAACTACAAAGTGCAGTGGAACGACCCCGAGCACGATCAGGAAAAAGTCGCCAGTCTTTTCAACGCGCTCGTCGCCGCCAAGAAGCAGCTCGGCGAAAACGTCGACACCATCAACATCGACGGCTTCCGGCGCTTCGTGAAAAACAAAACCGAACAATTGAAGCGCGACATGCGCTGCCAAAACGTGGAATACGAAGTGGGAGTCGAAAACGGCAAAGTCAGCTTGAAAGCCAAGGGAGCCTGATTGCGCATCGAAAGAGCCTTACTCAGCGTCACCGATAAAACGGGTGTCGTCGAATTCGCCCGCGGACTCGCCGAACTCGGCGTGGAACTGGTTTCCACGGGCGGCACGGCGCGTTTGCTCGCGGAAAAAGGATTGAAGGTAACCGAAATCGCGGAAGTCACCGGATTTCCGGAGATGCTCGACGGCCGCGTGAAGACGCTGCACCCGGCTGTGCACGGCGGATTGCTGGCGCGACGCGACGATCCCGCGCACATGGCAGCGATCGCCGCGCATGGCATCAAACCGATTGGCCTTGCCGTCGTGAATCTCTACCGCTTCGAGGAAACGGCGGGACGTTCCGGCGTGCACATGGCGGAAATCATCGAGAACATCGATATCGGCGGACCGTCGATGATTCGCTCGGCGGCGAAGAATTATCGCGACGTCGCGGTGGTGGTTTCGCCCGGCGACTACGCCGCGATTCTCGCGGAGATGCGCGCGAACAACGCGAGTCTCTCGAACGACACACGCTGGCATTTAGCGCGGCGGGCATTTGCGGCGACGGCAGCGTACGACTCCGCGATCGCGGCGACTTTGGCGCGCGCCGATTCAGGTGCTCCCGAAGCGCCGCTGCCGGCGTCGGAAATTTTTCCGCCGCGTCTATCGCTGCATCTCGAAAAGCTCATGGGATTGCGCTACGGCGAAAATCCGCATCAGCAGGCCGCGGTGTACCGAATGGCCGGCGCGCCGCCGAGCGGTCTTGCGGGAGCGCGACAGCTTCAGGGGAAAGAACTTTCCTACAACAATCTCGTCGACATCGACGCGGCGTGGGAATTGGTGAACGAGTTTTCGGAACCTGCCGCGGCCATCATCAAACACACCAATCCTTGCGGACTGGCGACGGGCGCAACGCAAGCGGATGCCTACCGGCGCGCGCTAGAGTGCGATCCCGTGTCGGCGTATGGCGGAGTATTGGCGTTCAATCGTCCGCTCGAGGAAGACACCGCCGAAGAAGTAGCAAAGTTGTTCACCGAAGCGATCGCCGCGCCGAGATTTTCCGGCGGTGCGCGTGAAAAACTGGCGTCGAAAAGAAACCTGCGATTGCTGGAACTCGGCGCGGCGAGTGCCAGCGACTTGATGTGGAAGCAAATTTCCGGCGGCCTTCTGCTGCAAACGAAAGATATCCGTCCGTTGAGCGAAGCAGACTTGAAAGTCGTTACCGAGCGTGCGCCCACGCCCGAGGAATTGCGCGCGTTGCTGTTTGCGTGGAAGGCCGTGAAGCACGTGAAGTCGAACGCGATTGTGTATGCGCGCGAGGGCCAATTGTTGGGCGTGGGCGCGGGACAAATGAGTCGCGTGGACTCGGTGAAGATCGGCGCGGCCAAGGCGGTGCTGCCGCTCGCCGGGTCGGTTGTAGCGTCCGACGCGTTCTTTCCGTTTCCCGACGGCATTGAGGAAGCGGTGAAGGCGGGAATCACGGCGGTGATTCAACCTGGTGGATCCGTGCGCGACGATTTAGTGATCGCGGCCGCGAATCAACATAAGTTGGCGATGGTTTTTACGGGGATTCGCCACTTCCGGCATTAAGGGAATAGCCGCCGCTTAGGCTGTGGCGCGTCTTTCGGAATCGGCCTGTCAGGATTGAACAAGTTCACGCTCAGCTCCACAATCTCGTTACCCACCACAATCATTTCCCGCGAAAAATCTGAAGTGCGCTTATGCTTCAGCGTGATCTTGTGTTTGCCCGCCGGCAGCATGATGTTCACCGGTGTGTGATACGACGCTTGGCCGTCGTCCACGCTCACCTCGGCATTCGGCGGGAACGTGATGATGCGCAAACGGCCGTCGACCGTTGGGATCGGAGCGGCGGATTTTTCGGGCGCCTTCTCGGCGGGTTTTTCCCCGGATTTCGCAGGGCCCTCGGCGGGCTTCGCCTTCGGCTTTGCCGCCGGGGGCGCGGCAGCAGATTCTGCGACAGCGGCAGGCGGTGCCGCTGGCTCTAACGGCCTTGAATCCGGTGGCGCTGCGTCGCCCGTGGGACTCGGCTTCGGCGAGTTTGCGGCCGCCGCGGCTGCCGCGGCATCGGCCTTCTGCCGCGCCGCAATTTCTTGCTGTTGTTTCGCAAGGGTCGCTTCGTCCTGCGAATGCTTCCACCACCATCCCGCACCGGCTGCAATCGCCACAACCAACCCGATCACCGCGAACGCACCAGCATTTGATTTCTTCGCGCCGGCGGGTGCTTGCGAAGTGCTTGCAGCAGCCGCGCGCGGAATCGCGACCGTATCCGGCGACGCAGCCATAGTGGCCGGCGGCATCGCCACCGTACCGCTGACCAGCGGCGGTGCGAGCGTGCGCGCAATCTCGGGCGTACCCGCCGTCGCCCCGGCCGTTGCTGAAGTCATCGCGGGCGCGGTCAGCGTCTGGTAGTTCTTCAGGTCGTGCACCAACTCCGAACAATGCGAGTAGCGATTCTTGGGATCTTTCGCGAGCGCCTTCGCCAACACGATGTCCACGCCGCTATGCAGCTTGGGATTCACCGACGTCGGCGTCGCAGGATTCTCGCCGATAATTTTGTAAATCACCGAAGGAATGCTGTCGCCCGGAAACGGGCGCGTCGCCGTGATCATTTCGTAGAGCACGATACCGAGTGAGAAAATGTCGGCGCGCCCATCGACCGGCAAACCCTTGACGCCTTCCGGTGACATGTAAGACGGCGTGCCGATCACCATGCCCGTGGCGGTCGCGGTGGAAGAAATCAACTTGGCCACGCCGAAATCCATCACCTTGGCGCGGCCCTTGGTGATCATGATGTTGGCGGGCTTGATGTCGCGATGGATGATTTCCTTCAGGTGCGCGTGATCGAGCGCCGAGCCGACGTCCTCGATGATCGCGGTGACTTTGTCGAGCTCCATCGGTCCCGCGGCGATCAGTTTTTCGAGCGTCTCACCTTCCACAAACTCCATCGCGATGTAGAAAACGCCTTGATCCTCGCCCGCATCGTAAATCGTGACGATATTCGGATGCGAGAGCACGCCGGCGGCCTGCGCCTCCCGGCGGAAGCGCTTCACCAAGTCGTCGTTGACGGCCGACGTCAACACGGTTTTGATCGCGACCGTGCGCCCGATGTTGGGATCGTATCCTTTGTGCACCACGCCCATCGCGCCGCGCCCGAGTTCGCCCACGATCTCGTAGCGGCCGATGCGCTTCTTCGGAATGAAGGCGGTGTCGGTGGTTTCCATTGCCTTGGGGTTTAGCATAACATGGGGGCCGGAGGACGTTTCAGCTATGAAAAAAGAGGCCTGCTGGTTTTTTCTCAGCGATCCGGAGACCTATCATTTCGACGAATTATTCAAGGCTAAGAGCACGATGTGGGACGGCGTGTTCGGCAGCATGGCGCAAAAATACTTGGGCGAGATTCACAAGGGCGATCGCGTGATCGGTTATCACACCGCGCCGGGAAAAGCGGCGGTGTGCGAACTGGAAGTGACTAGCGACGCGTATCAGAATCCCGAAGTGAAGGACAAGAAAAACTGGGTGGTGGATCTTAAGGCCGTGAAGCGTTTCGCGCGTCCCGTGCCGCTGGCGGAATTGAAGGCCAACAAGAAATTGAAGGACATGAAACTCTTCCACATGATGCGGCCGATCGCGGTGTCGCCGCTGTTAGAGGAAGAATACGAAGAAATTGTGCGAATGGGTAAATGAAGCGCGACTCGGGCCTCGGAACTCGGGCCTTGTTTTCATTTTAGGTTCGGATACAACATGCCCATGGCGTCGTGCGCCTGATCGATGGTTTCCTGACCGAGCTTGGTCGCGTACTCGCGTCCGGCGGCGAGAATCTCCTGCACGATTCTGGGACGCGCTTCGAATTTCGCGCGCCGTTCGCGCATGGGATCGAGAAAACGGTTGATCGCCACGGCGAGTTTCTTTTTTACCTCGACGTCGCCGACGCGTCCGGCGACGTAGCGTTCCTTCAGATCCGCAACTTCGTCTTTGTTGTCGTTGAAAGCGTCGTGATACGCGAACGTGGGGTTGCCCTCTACGTGACCCGGGTCGGTGGCGCGCAAGCGCGTGGGATCGGTGTACATTCCCATCACGCGCCGCTGTACTTCCTCGGGCGGATCAGAAAGGTAGATGCAATTGTCGAGCGACTTGCTCATTTTCTCCTGGCCGTCGGTACCCACGAGCGTGGGCACTTCGCCGATCAGCGCGGCGGCTTCCGGAAAAACTTCGCGATCGTAGAGGCCATTGAAGCGTCGGGCGATTTCGCGCGTCAGTTCGATATGCGACTCCTGATCTTTTCCCACCGGGACGAGATTCGCGCGCACGATCAAAATGTCGGCCGATTGCAACACGGGATATCCGAGTAGTCCCAGCGACGCGTCGGGAATTTTCAGCACGCGCAGTTGTTCCTTGAGCGTAGGAATGCGCTCGAGCCGCGGCACCTGCGTGAACATGGAAAAAATCAGTTGCAGCACGGCGGTCTGCGGCACTTGCGACTGAATGTAGATATGGCTGACTTCGGGATCGATACCAACGGAAAGATAATCGAGCACGATGCTCTGAATGCGCCCTTCGATTTCGCGCGACTCTTCGGGCTTTGTGGTGAGCGTGTGGTAGTCGGCGACCAACACGCAGAGATCGTATTCGTTTTGCAGGCGGACGCGATTCGAGAGGCTGCCGAGAAAGTGTCCCAGGTGCAGCTTTCCGGTGGGGCGGTCGCCTGTGAGGATGCGTTTCTTCATAGGGAAACGTTAAGTATAGCATCGCGACGCGGGCCGCTGGCGGGCCGGGCGCCATGCTAGAATGAAAAGACCAAGCGGAAGTGGCGGAATGGCAGACGCAGTGGACTCAAAATCCACCGTTCCGAAAGAACGTGGGGGTTCGACTCCCCCCTTCCGCACCAAATTTCTCTCGCCCAGAATCTAAATCTTCAAGAATTCCGCGGATGGTTCTCCGGTCTTGCGCGCCAGGAAGAAAAGACCCGACCCACTGCGCTGATGAAACCGTGCGGCTTGCTTCACCTTGCCTGCAAGAACCATTCCACTCAAGATCCAATAGAGCAAGAGCGAGTCGCGCGCACCGCATGGATCATCGATATATACGTCTTACGTCGAAAGGTTTACCGGTTCGAAGCCGCTCAGGCGAAGGCACTCGCGCAACTGAAAATATGAGTATTCGTAGCGATGGCCCCAGTTGCCGGCGAACGTGGGAAATCGGCCCGTCAAGAAACGGAGTGCTTCGTCGCCGCTGAAGCGGTCCAATCTTTCCGCGTTGACACGGGAGCCCATTCGACCTGCAATACTACCTGACGTTGCGGGTAATGTCGATGCGGCGAAAGCGAGAATGGCCTGCTTCATCTGCGACAACGGTTTGGTAGAGTGCGCTTTCATGATTCGAGCCAGCCCCTCATGGCCAAGCATCTCATCATCGACGTTGAAGGCTTTCATGACGTGGCGCATTTCGAGTTACTAAGAGCTCCGAGGTCTCCGGCAGGAACTTGGTTGTTAGCCGAACGAGCGCGGCAAAGGAGTCCGCCTCAATCTTGCGCATGATGTGTGCGCGATGCACTTGCACGGTGTACTCGGCGATTCCCAACTCAAACGCAGCTTGCTTGTTTAGCAGACCTCGAACCAACAGCGCCAGCACTTCTCGCTCGCGAGGCGTCAAAGTGTTGTATCGAGCGACGAACGCTTCCCGCTCGATCGTCTCGCGACGATTCGCGCGATCCTGCTGCAGCGCCTTTTGAACGGAGTTGATGAGTTGCGCGTCATCAATCGGTTTGGTAAGAAAATCAATGGCTCCTGCCTTCATCGCATGCACGGCCATCGGAACGTCGCCTCGGCCGGTCATAAAGATCGTTGGCATCAGGGATCGCTCGCTGCTCAGTTTCGCTTGGAGCTCAAGACCCGACATGCCCGGCATCCGAATGTCAACGATCAGGCATGACGCCTCGTACCTGGCTTGGGAGTTCAGGAATTGTTCGGCGGAACCGAAGCAAAGCGCCGCTAACCCTGTCGATTCGATCAGGTCCCGGAGCGCGTGTTGCATGGACTCGTCGTCGTCGAGGACCGCGAGAAGTGTGGAAGTTCGCTCAATGGCCATGAGGGAACGGTAACGCCTCTACCAACGCGAGCGCAATCGGGCCTTAGTGGAGAAAACTACTACTTTGGTGGTAGTGAGGGAAAAGCGCCCTGAGGCGTGGGTCTGAGCTTGTCGACCATCCGGACCAGTTCAACCAGCGATTCCGCTTGCATCTTCTCCATGACATGGCCGCGGTGGATTTTTACGGTTGCCTCGCTAGCCCCGATCTTAGCGGCGATGTGCTTGTTGAGCATTCCGGAAACCACGAGCGTCATGACTTCGCGTTCTCGTGGAGTCAGTGCCTGATAACGCTCCTGCAAGGCGTTGACCTCGGCTTGTTGGTCGCGTATGGCGCGGTCCCTTTGGAGGGCCTGCTGAATCGCATCCAGCAAATCCTGATCCCGAAACGGTTTCGTCAGAAATTCCACAGCGCCTGACTTCAACGCTCGAACGGACATCGGAATGTCTCCGTGTGCCGTGATAAAGATGATGGGAATCTGCACGCCGGCCTCGGCCAATTGGCGTTGGAAATCAAGGCCGCTCATTTGCGGTAGTCTTACATCGAGAACTAGGCAACTGGGATTGGAAGTGAGTTGCTTCTTGAGGAATTCGTCGCCGGTGGAAAATGCCTCGGCGCGCAACCCCACGGACTCCACGAGGTCTTGGACCGCCTGACGCATGCCGCGATCGTCATCGATGATGAACACCGTGGGAACGCTCGTGGGTTTCATCTGTGACCCTCCACTTCGCGCGGAAGCGTGAAATGGAAAGTTGCGCCGTGCCCGTGATTGGCGCTGGCCCACACTCGCCCTCCGTATGCCTCCACAATCGAGCGCGTAACGGCGAGCCCCATTCCCGTTCCCTGTGGTTTCGTCGTATGAAACGGATCGAAGATTCGATCAGCGCTCTCTGCCGGCAGTCCCACGCCCGTATCGCTGATGGAGATTATTAGTTGACCCTCCGAAGTTGCGCCGGAACGAATCATCATTTCTCCTCCGGCCTCTTGCATCGCCTCGATGGCATTGAGCATGAGGTTCATCAGGACCTGTTGAAGCTGCACTCGATCGGCCAGGATCGAAGGCAAATCGCCCGCGAGCTCGGCGCGAATCGTGATGTTGTGCCGAGCGGCCTCGGTCCTAAGCAGCGCAATCATCTCTTGCGCGATTTCGTTGACGTCGATCGATTGACGCTCAGCTGACGAGCCTGTCTTATAAAAGGATCGCAGGCTGTTGATCACATCCGCCGCGCGGTTTCCGTCTCGCTCCATCCTGGCCGCTGCGGCACGCGCTCTTTCCAGGTCCGGCGGATCGTGTGCCAGCCACCGCAAACATGCATTCGCGCTGGTGATCGAGGCGGCAATCGGTTGCTTCAGTTCGTGGGCCAACGCGGCAGCCAACTCGCCCATCATGTTGACGCGGTTGATATGAGCGAGATCAGCCTCCAACCGGCGCAACTTTTCGCGCTCCTCCTCGGCGCGCTTTCGATCGGTGATATCCATGGTGATGCCGACGTATTCACCGATTTCCTGAGAGGGGTCATGATGCCCAAACGAGCGCAGGAACCTTATCGTTCCATCTGGGCGGCAGATTCGATATTCGTGGATATCGTAATCCGTTCTGGTACGAACGGCATTTTCAAGAGTTGCCCTCACAGCCGGTTCGTCTTCCGGATGAATGGTGCTGTAAAAGCGTTCGAGTGGAATCGGCCATTGGCGGGGATCGAAACCGTGCAGACGAATCGTCTCGTCCGAATTATGATGAATTTGCCCAGTGGCGAAGTTCGTCGCCCAACTGCCGATATGAGCAAGGCTCTGCGCCTCGTTCAGGTAGGCCTGCTCGCGCCGCAACTCTCGAGTCAATAGCTCATGCTCGGTAACGTCCATGCCCACACCGCGGAACCCCTTGAACTCGCCTTGTTCAACGACAGGAATGCCTACGCAACGGATGTGGCGCAACTCTCCGCCGGATCGAACGATTCGCGTTGTCACATCGCAGCCACGGTTTTGCTCATGCATCATCTTCAGCGCATCCGCCACGGACGCGCGATCTTGAGGGTGGTGGATGGCCAGAAACTGTTCCGTGGTCGGAACTCCGTTACGCGGGTCGAATCCGTAAATCTCAAACAGTTCGTCAGACCAAGAGCAACTTGAGCCGTCAGACGTCCAACTCCCCATGTGAGCGAGGCGCTGGCCTTCGCGAAAATGAGCTTGGGTTCGGCGCAGCGTTTCCTCGGCACTCTTCCGCTCGGTGATGTCCTGAACGGTTCCGAACATTTGGTAGGGTTGTCCGGAGGCGTCTCTCTTCACGTCGCCTTGACTGTGGACGATGCGCACCTCGCCGCTGGGACGCACCACCCGGTGTTCGGAGTCCGGCCGCGTTCCGTTTAGAACGGCTTCTTCCGCCGTCCGAAACACCGCGTCCCGATCTTCAGGGTGGATCAGCTCGCGCACTCTCGCTAAGTCTATGGGTCCTTCCTGCGGACTCAGGCCAAAGATGCGGTAGGTTTCGTCCGACCAGATTACGCGATCCGTCTTCAGGTCCCATACCCAGTAGCCGAGGTGGGCGATGCGCTGGGCTTCTTCCAGGCGCGCCTTGCTTTCCTGTAAGTCGCGGGTGAGAGCTTCGGATTCCACGATTGCATTCATTGTAGGCGGAAAAACTCTGTTCTGCCTGAGTTGGCGGAGCTTTGGAGAGAGGACCCGGCCGATCGCTGCGAGTCCTTCAAGCATCAGCTTTGCCAGCCGCCGCCCAGCGCTTTGTAGAGTTGCACGACACTGAGCAACTCGTTTAACTTGATTTGGCGAAGGTCCAGCTTGGCTTGCAGGAGATCGCGATCGGCGTCGAGTGCGTTGAGTTGCGTGTCCACGCCACCTTGATATCGCATGTATGCTAAACGCTTCCGCTCCTCCAGCGCGGCGACAAGAGTTTCCTGCTTGATTCTGGCTTCCTGCACTCTTTGATGAGCGATCAAGGCGTTGGACACTTCAGTGAACGCGGTCTGAATTGTTTTCTCGTATTGCACCAACGCAATCTCGCGTTGGGATTCCGACAATCTCACGTTCGATCCGATCCGGCCCGCGGTAAAGATCGGCTGGCTGAGTTGCGGAATGAAAGTCCACGTGCTGCTTGGTCCATTGAAGAGGCTCGACAGTTGCGTGCTTTGCCCACCGAGCAGGCCGCTCAAGCTCAGTTGCGGAAAGTACGCCGCCTTCGCCACGCCGATGTTGGCGTTCGCTGCAATCAGGTTCTGCTCGGCGGCATGGATATCGGGACGACGGTCCAGCAATGTGGAAGGCAAACCCGCGGGAACTTCCGGCGGCAAGATGTTTTCGTCGAAGGCTCCCTGGCGCGCGATGCCCGAGGGATTCTCGCCCAGCAGCAACGTAATCTGGTTCTCGGCCTGCTCGATCTGCTGCTGCAAATTCGCGATCGTTACGCCAGCGGTCGCAACGAGTTGTTCAGTCTGCTTCACTTCTAGTTCGGTCGCGATCCCGTGATTGCGGCGTGACGTCGTGAGATTCAGCGATTCCTGCCGAGTGGCGAGCGTCTGCCGGGCAATCTCGAGTTGACCGTCCAATTCGCGGAGCGTGAAGTATTCGGTCGCCACATTGCTGACGAGCGTGGTGATGACAGCTTTGCGGTTTTCTTCAGCGCCTAAAAGATTGGCGCGCGCGGCTTCGGTGGCCCGTCGCAGCCGGCCCCATAGGTCCACTTCAAACGACAGTAGATTGAGTTGGGCTTGTCCCCAGTTTCTGTTCTGTGACGGAACAAGAGCGGCAGGAAGCGGAAGCGAGCCGTTTCTTGAAAGCCGCGTGACGTTCACGTCACCGCTCGCGCCGGCCTGCGGATACTGATCGGAGCGCGCGATGCCGAGACTCGCCTGCGCCGCCTCGACACGCACCGCGGCGTCTCGCAGATCGTAATTGTGCGCGAGCGCGGACTTGATGAGGTCCTGCAACTGCGTGTCGCGAAAAACGTCCCACCATTTCAGGTCCGCGAAGGACGCTGCTTGGGCGGGTGGCAACGGTTCCGGTGCACGGAAGTTTGCCGGTGCCTGCACGTCGGGACGATGGTAATTTGGCCCGACGGCGCAACCGGCGAGAAGACTCGCCGCGACGATCATTGCGATAGCTTGCGATTTCATCTCAATCTCCTTCCTGAGGCGACGGCAGCAGGGAAGGCGCGCCTCCCTCGGCGGCTCGTGCGCTCGAAAACTTTTCGACCAGATAGTAGACCGCAGGCACAAAGAAGATTCCGATGGCGCTGGCGGCCATCATTCCGCCGATCACTGTGGTTCCCATCACCTGACGCGCGACGGAGCCGGCGCCGGACGCGGTCCACAGCGGCAGGCATCCTAAAATGAAGGCGAAAGAAGTCATCAGAATCGGCCGCAGACGAAGTCTTGCTCCTTCGAGAGCGGCCTCCATCAGCGGTTTGCCACGCTCGTATTCTTCCTTGGCGAACTCCACGATCAAAATCGCGTTCTTGGCTGCGAGGCCGATCAACATCACCAAACCGATCTGCGAATACACATCGCTCTCGAGCTGCACCATGTAAGGGGGCAGGAAAGCCGACAGCAAGATTCGGCGCAGCCAGAGCACGGCGAATGCTCCGAAGATCGCCACCGGTGTGCTCAACAGCACGCTGAACGGCAAGGTCCAGCTCTCGTAAAGCGCCGCGAGAATCAGAAAAACGAAAGCCAGCGAGAACACAAAGATGATCGATGCCGGCGTTCCTTCCCGGGCTTTCTGCTCCTGATACGACATACCCATATAGTCGAAGCCCATTTCGTGCGGCATGGTTTGCTTGAAAACCTCTTCCAATGCGGCCGTCGCCTGATCGGAGCTGTAGCCAGGAGCCGCACTGCCATTGATCTGCGCCGAACGGTATTCGTTGTAGCGCATCGTGAACTCGGGGCCCTCACGCGGTTTGAAGTCCGCAAGCGCCGACAGCGGCACCATGTCGCCTTCACTATTGCGCACGTGGAACTGTCCGAGATTGTCGGGCGTAGAGCGGTAATCGGCTTCTGCCTCCACATAGACTTGCCACTGGCGGCCAAAATCGTTGAAGTAGTTGATGAACAGACCGCCCATGTAAGCTTGAATCGTTCGATAAACGTCGCTCACCGGCACGCCCTGTTTCAGCGCCTTGTCGCGATCGACGTCGACGAACCTTTGCGGGACGTTCGGAAGAAAAGTCGTCGAGACCAATCCGATTTCCGGACGCTTTCGCGTCGCCGCGAGAAACTTGTTTAGGTTGTCGGCCAGAAACTGAACGTTGCGTCCCGCGCGATCTTCGAGCACAAACTGAAATCCGCCGGCCGTACCGACTCCAGGGATCGCGGGCGGCGAGAAACTAAACACGATTCCGCCGGGAAGCGTGGTCAGTTTTCGGTTTAACCGCGCTTTGATCTCCTGAAACTGCTCGGCGCGGGATGTCCGCTCATCCCATGGTTTCAAAGTGACGAAGAAGAATCCGTTGTAGCTGGTGCGGACGAAGCTGAGCAGGCTGAAGCCAATGATGCTCGTGGTGTACTCGACGCCCGGCGTCTCGGCAAGGATTCTTTCAACCTGCGCCGCCGCTTCGGACGTGCGTTCCAGCGACGCGGAATTTGGCAGCTGCATATTCACGTAGAGATAGCCCTGATCTTCGTCCGGCAGGAAACTCGACGGCACGCGGCCGGCGAAGAAAAAACCGGCCGCGCCGGTGGCCGCGAGTAACCCAAGAGCCAGCACACTCTTCCGAACCAGCACGCCGGACCACTTTACGTAGCCGTTTGTGGCGCGCTCGAAAACGCGATTGAAGGCGTCGAAGATGCGTTGCAGCAATCCATGACTCTCCGCCCTCGGTCGAAGCAGCAGCGCGGCCAACGCGGGACTCAAGGTAAGCGCGTTGAAAGCGGAGAGAAGCACGGAAATCGCGATCGTCACGGCGAATTGCTGATAAAGCCGTCCCGTGATGCCCGGAATAAAAGCCGTGGGAACGAAGACCGACGACAGAACCAGCGCGATGCCGATGACGGGGCCGGAAAGTTCGTTCATGGCCTTGCGTGCCGCGTCCTTTGGACTTAGCCCTTCTTCGATGTGCCGTTGGACGCCCTCGACAACTACGATCGCGTCGTCCACCACAAGGCCGATGGCCAGCACCAGGCCGAACATCGACAGCGTGTTGATCGAGAAGCCGAAAAGCGGGAAGAGGATGAACGTACCGACGAGCGACACCGGCACGGCCAGCAAAGGGATGAGCGTTGAGCGCCAGTCTTGGAGAAAAATATAGACCACAACAATCACCAGCGCGATGGCAATCAGAAGCGTTTCGACGATCTCCTTCATGCCCTCAGTAACCGCACTCGTTTGATCGAGAGCGACGGTGAACTCCACGTCTTGCGGTAGGCGCGGCTTCATCCGCGCCATCAACGATCTGACCGCAGCGGCGGTATCGACCGCGTTCGAGCCCGGCAACTGATAAACGGCGACCACCGCGCAGGGTTTGCCGTTCAAACGGCTGATCATGCTGTAGTCCTGAGCGCCGAGTTCGACCCGAGCGATATCCTTCACCCGAACGACTCCGCCATTCGGCGCGGCGCGAACCACGATGTTTCCAAATTGCTCGGGCGAGGTCAGCCGGCCTTGCGCGAGGACCGAATACGTGAATTTTTGATTCTTCGGCGCAGGATTGCCGCCGATCTGACCGGCCGGATTGACCGTATTCTGCGACTGGATCGCATTGACGATGTCGGTCACGGCGATCCCCATCTGCGCCAGTCGGTCGGGTTTCACCCAGAGCCGCATCGCATACTGCGCCGCACCGAAAACTTGCGCATGACCGACGCCCGGTAATCGCCCGATGGGATCGTTCAGATTGATGTAAGCGTAATTCGCCAGAAACTCCGCGTTCCGGCTGCCCTTCGGTGAGTACAAGCCGATGAGCATGAGCGGAGCGGTCACGGACTTTTGTACGATGACGCCGTAGTTGTTTACGTCAGCGGGAAGTTGTGAAGCCGCCTGCGTCTCGCGCGACTGCGTGAGGATGAGATCGTTATTCGGATCGGTGGCAACGTCGAAATTCACGACGAGGGTAGTCTGCGAATTCCCCGTGGCGTTCAGAGAATACATGTAATTCATCTTGTCGACGCCGTTGATCTGCTGCTCGATCGGCGTAGCGACCGATTGCTCCAGCGTTTGCGCGTCAGCGCCTACGTATGTGGCCAGAACCTGGATCTCTGGTGGAACGATGTCGGGGAACTGTGCGACAGGCAGGCGTGCGACCGACACGGCTCCCACGATCACCGTCACGATTGCGATCACTATGGCCACGATGGGCCGCCGAATGAAAAAGTTCGACACTGTGGTTTCCTCCGTGCTCGATTGGTCGCGTCACGCGCCTGGTTGTGACTTTTGCGATGACGGCTTGGGACGCACATGCATGCCGGGAGCAACTTTTTGGACTCCTTCGACGATCACGCGCTCGCCGGCTTTCAAGCCGTCGCGGACGATCCAGAACGCGCCAACCTGATCGCCCACGTTGATCGTTTGAACGTTGACGGTTCCGCTTCCATCCACCGTGGCGACCTGGTAGTTGCCCTGCATCTCGGTAACTGCCTGCTGAGGAACAACCAGTGCGCCGTGCAGCGTTTCCACGGCGACGCGCACCTTGCCGTATTGTCCAGGGCGGAGAATGTCGCCTGGATTTGGAAACAACCCTGTGACCTCGATGGCGCCGGTGCTCTGGTTCACTTGGCGTCCGGTGAAAGCGAACTTCCCCTCGTGTGGATAGATCGCTCCGTCAGCTAGAATCAGTTCGAATGGCGGAGCCGGATCGTCCGGTTTGCGTTCCTTCCTGAATCTGAGATACTCCTGCTCGCTGATCGCGAACGTGACCTTGATGGGGTCAACTGTAGAGACGGTGGTGACGGCGTTGGCAGCCGGGCTCACCAGATTGCCGATCTGAATCTGCACATTGCCCGCGATGCCATCGATAGGAGAGTACAACTTGGTGAAGCCGAGGTTTACGCTGGCCGCTTCCACCGCGGCCTTCGCCGCTTCCACCGTCGCATTGGCCGCCTGGATCTGAGCCTTCGCCGCTTCCACTTGCGCGGTGGTCATTTTCACCTGCGCTTTCGCGGAGAGATTGTTCTGTACGGCGTTATCGAGATCCTGCTGGGTGACCGCTTTCTCCTTGGCGAGCGGTGTATAGCGGTCTTCGTCGAACTGCGCCTTGCGTTGATTCGCTTCGGCGCTGGCCAACTGCGCTTCCGATTGCTGATACTGCGCCTGCGCTTGCGCTAACTGGCCGGTGGCCTGGGCGAGTTGTCCTTTCGCTTGGTCGAGCGCCGCCTGCAGCGGACGCGGATCGATTTGGAAGAGGAGCTGGCCTTTCTTGACGAAAGAACCTTCCGCGTAGTCTTGGGTGAGCAAGTAGCCCGTGACTTGTGCACGGATCGCGGCGTTGACCATTCCGTCGAGCGTTCCGATCCATTCGCGATAGACCGGAATGTCCTTCTGCTCCACCGCGACCACTTCGACTTCCGGCGGCGATGCCTCGCTCGCCCGCGCCGACGTTCGGCTGCAACTCGTCAGTTGAACGCAGATGACGGCCAGCAACAGGGCTTTGCTTATTTCAACGATTCGGCAGCGGAGGTTCTTCGTCATGCAGGCCATGCTACCGAAGCATGAAGCGAAGGGATATTACATGTTCTGAGTAGTACGATTTCGCTGCGTCTACTGAGAACATGTAATAGACGAAGTGCGCTTACTCTCCATACGATCCTCGGTGAGGAGAGAAGCACGATGAAAACAATCACACAGCACTACGTCGATGGAGCATTCGTTGAATCGCATGGCCGCGAGGTCATGGATATCGTCAATCCAAGCACCGGCAAGGTCATTGGACGCGTGACGCTCGGTGACGAAGAAGATACGCGGCGCGCCATCGCCGCCGCTAAGCGAGCGCTCGCAACCTACGGGCGCTCGACAAAAGAAGAACGCGCCAAGATACTGCGCCGTCTCCACGAGGCTGTTGCGGCGCGCATCGACGATCTGACGGCCGCGATGGTGGAAGAATACGGCGGCACTTCCACCTTTTCTCGAATCATCATCGAGGCGGGCGCCAAGGTGTTTCTTTCGGCCGAGAAGGCGCTGCAGGAACTGCCCCTGACGAGGAATCTCGGCAAAACGACGGTCACGCTCGAACCAGCCGGCGTCTGCGGCCTGATTACTCCGTGGAACGCCAACTCGTTTTTCCTTTGCGCCAAACTCGCATCCGCCCTTGCCGCCGGTTGTACGGCGGTCCACAAGCCGAGCGAACTTAGTTCGCTACAAACGCAAGTTTGGCTTGAGTGTATCCACGAGGCAAAACTTCCGAAGGGACTTTGCAACGTGGTGACCGGCCGCGGCAATGTGGTCGGGGCCGAACTCGTGCGCAATCCCGATGTCGCCAAGATTTCGTTTACCGGATCGGTTGCCGTCGGGAAGTCGATCATGCGTGACGGCGCGGCGACGATGAAGCGCGTCACGCTCGAACTGGGCGGCAAGTCGCCCAACATCCTGCTCGACGATGCCGATCTGAAGACGGCCATTCCCAACGCGCTCATGATCGCTTTTCTGAACAGCGGTCAGGCATGCGCGGCGGGGACTCGTCTTCTTGTGCCGAAGCGCCGGCTCGACGAGGTCAAGCAAGCGATCAAGGACACGATTGCCGCATTTCCCACGGGAGATCCCGCCGATTCCAAGACCGCTGTCGGCCCGATGGTGTCGCGAACGCAGTACGAACGCGTGCAATCGTACATTCGAAAAGGCATTGAAGAGGGAGCCGAAGTTCTGGCCGGCGGCGAAGGACATCCCCAAGGGCTTGAGGATGGTTTCTTCGTGAAGCCCACGGTATTTGTGAACGTGAGGAACGACATGACGATCGCCCGCGAAGAGATTTTCGGTCCCGTCTTGTGCGTCATCGCCTACGATGACGATGAAGACGCCATCCGGATCGCCAACGACACGGATTTCGGACTTCATGCGTTCGTGAGCGGCGCCGATATCCAGCGCGCTCGCCGCGTGGCGTCGCGCATCCTTGCCGGGCGCATTGCGATCAACGGAATGCTGGACGATCAACAGGCGCCGTTCGGAGGATTCAAGCACTCAGGTGTCGGCCGGGAATTCGGAACGTATGGGATTGAGGCGTTTCTCGAAGCTCGGGCGATCCTCGAATAACTTGCGCTGATCGCCAGGTGTAGCGCAACCAAGTGAAAGGAGCACAGCAATGCACAGACTCGAAGGAAAGATCGCCGTCATCACAGGAGGAAGCAGCGGCATCGGCCTCGCCACCGCCAAGCGCTTTGTGAAGGAGGGCGCCTATGTTTTTATCACCGGCCGCCGGCAAACCGAGCTCGACAAAGCCGCCGCTGAGATCGGCTCAAACGTGACCGCCGCAAGGGGGGACGTTGCGAACCCCAATGACCTTGACCGGCTCTATCAAACCGTCGCAGCCGAGAAGGGCAAGCTGGATATCCTGTTTGCGAACGCCGGAATTGCGGACCCGGTGCCTACTCCCGACGTTACCACCGAACACTACGACAAGACCTTCGGCGTAAATGCCCGGGGCGTTTTCTTTACCGTGCAGAAGGCCCTTCCTCTGATGAGGGCCGGCGGCTCGATCATCGTCAACGGTTCCGGCGCCTGGCAGAAGGGTATTCCAATGTATGCGACGTATAGCGCCACGAAGGCGGCCCTGCGCTCGTTTGTCCGTACGTGGACCGCTGAATTAGCGAGCAAAGGCATCCGCGCCAACCTCGTCAGCCCAGGCCCGGTCGAAACGCCCTTCTCGAAGCCCAGTTCGGCCCGAATGTCGGCGCGATGAAGGACCGGTTCATAGCCATGACGCCAATGCAACGGATTGGACGGCCCGAAGAGATTGCCTCGGCCGTTCTGTTCCTGGCGTCCGACGAAAGCAGCTTCATCACGGGCGTCGATCTGCCAGTCGACGGCGGCACCGTAGC